>NZ_MJIL01000101.1 GCF_001939735.1 Photobacterium proteolyticum | reverse complement strand
GCATAGGCTAACGGTTCTCGCTCGACTGAGCCCGTAGAGGACTTTCACCTCCTAGAACAACGCCATGCTCGGCGCACAATATAAAAAAAGCAGCCAACTGGCTGCTTTTTTAAATCTAATCACGCCTTATTTGCGCGTGCGCGGCTTGGCCGGCTTGTTCTTCAGCGGATTACGGCGGTTAGCCGCATTGCCGGAAGGCTTGCGTCGGCCTTGCGAAGTCGCTTCGGCATCTTTGTTACGTGAAGAAGAACGGCGCTTGTCCTGACGACCACGTCGACCACGCGGCGAATCATCATTGATACGCTCTTCGTGACGACGAACTGCACGACGGATCTGACGAACGCCTTTCTTACGCTTCTGGCCTTCAACCGTCAGCATGGTGTTCTCTTCCGGTTTCAGCTCAACCATTTCACGCAAGTAGTTCACTTCCTTCAGTTCAAGCTCCATCCAGCCACCACGGGGAATGTCCTTGGTCAGGAAGATATCACCGTAGCGAACACGCTTCAGACGGCTTACCGTCACACCCTGGGAGTCCCACAGACGACGAACCTCACGGTTACGACCTTCAGTCAGCATAACGTAGAAAGTGTGGTTCATTCCTTCACCACCGGCGTATACCACGTCCTCAAAACGTGCCATACCGTCTTCCAGTTCAACACCGTTAACCAGATTCTTGATCATCTGCTCGTTAACGTCACCGAAGACACGTACCATGTACTCACGCTCAACGCGATGGCTCGGGTGCATCAGTCGGTTTGCCAGTTCACCATCGGTAGTGAAAAGCAACAGACCTGACGTGTTCGCATCCAGACGGCCAACGGACACCCAACGGCCCGACTCCAGGCGTGGAAGGCGATCGAAAACAGTACGACGACCATCAGGATCGTGGCGCGTACATAACTCACCTTCAGGTTTGTTATAGGCAAGGACACGACACACTTCTTCAGAAGGTGCAACTAGATTGATCTTATGTCCGTCAATGCGAACAATTGAATCATGACCGTCTTCAAGACGATCGCCTAGCTTTGCGGTCTTGCCATCAATGCTTACCCGGCCATTTTGAATCATTAATTCAAGCTCGCGACGGGAACCTTGGCCTGAACGAGCCAGCACCTTCTGTAATTTTTCACTCATTTGGATAAACCTTTGTCGCCTTCACAGGCGTCGAAATATCATCAAATATACCGGCAGCACGCTTATCAAGCCTCTTCGGCTGTATCCGCACACTGCTTGGTATCACGCCCTAAGCCCTCTTAAAGCGACCGTGGATTATGCCAAAAGCTTGATGCAGATACCACCGAAAAGACGGATTAGATAGCCATCGGCAACGACTTCTTTTTCGTCCGGAGATCCGCCCAAAGCAACCAATAAGAAACGTGATGCCTATCTATCAAGCGACTACTCGAACGGAGCGGGATCCCCGGCACCGACACGTGCCACTTCCATCTCGTCGTTACTGAAGTCAATTACCGTTGTCGGTTGCTCGCCCAGGTAACCGCCATTGATAATTAAATCGACGGCATGCTCCAGCTTATCGCGGATTTCATCCGGATCAGACTCGGCGACATCACTATCAGGCAGAATCAGCGAGGTCGACATCATCGGCTCACCCAGCGCATCCAACAAAGCCAGGGCAATAGCATTGTCTGGCACCCTGATACCTATGGTTTTACGCTTAGGGTTCATCAGGCGACGCGGTACTTCCTTGGTCCCTTTGAAAATAAACGTATAGGCGCCCGGCGTATTATTGCGCAGCAGGCGAAAGGCCGTGTTATCGACACGGGCATACAACGACAGCTCGGACAGATCACGACACAGCAGCGTGAAGTTGTGCTTATCGTTAAGACGACGGATCTGGCAGATACGCTCCAGCGCCTGCTTGTTTTCCAACTGGCAGCCCAGGGCATAGCCCGAGTCTGTCGGGTAAACAATCACCCCGCCATTGCGAATAATTGCCACGGACTGATTAATCAGCCGGTTTTGCGGTGTTTCGGGGTGAACGTAAAAAAATTGGCTCATTGTTCCTCCTAGGATAGTTCCGTTCTCTGCGGAACCTCGTCATCAACCCGCTTCTTTTCAACATTCCACTCTTGCCAGACCTCAGTCACTCCTTTTGGCAACCAGAGGTTGCGCCCAAGTTCGGTCCATGGAGAGGCATAATGAAAGTCAGAACCTTGCGAAGCGAGCAAGTTATATTCTATCGAGTAGTCAGCAAGCGTCCTGCGCTCCTGCTGAGACTGCTGGGGTTGTGCAACCTCCATTGCATCCCCGTTGGCTTCAACGAACGCCGTCAGCAGACGTTTCAACCACTTTGCCGTCATCTTGTAGCGGCCCGGGTGTGCCAATACCGCCTGGCCTCCGGCAGCATGAATGGCCTCAACGGCCTCAGCCATCGAGCACCAGCTGGGCGGAACATAGCCCGGGTTATTCCGGGTCAGGAACTTTTTGAACACCGCCTGCATATTTTTGGCATAACCTTGTTCTACCAGCCATTGGGCAAAATGCGCCCGCGTCAGCGTTGCACCGCCAGCCAGCGCCTTGGCTCCGGCCAGCGCACCCGGCATACGGTTTTTCTCAAGTCGCTCGGCTATCAGCGCAGCCCGAGTTTCACGCCGCGCCGCCTGTTCAGCGATCAAGGCCGTGATCGCCGGGTGTTCATGGTCTATGTTCAAGCCGACAATGTGAATATCAAAATTTCGCCAAAGTGTCGATATTTCAATACCTTTGATGAGAGTTAGAGGCAGATTTTCTGCATCGATTGCCTGCTGTGCCAATTCAAGGCCCGCCACGGTATCGTGATCTGTGATCGCAAGCACATCAACGCGTCGTTCAACCGCTCTTCTTACCAGCTCTTCAGGCACTAAACGGCCATCCGATGCTGTGGTATGGCTATGTAAATCAAACAACATAAATTAAATTTCTTGACATTATTTTCATGAACTAGTTTACTAGTACGCAGTTACCCAGTAATAGAATTACAGGATATTTACATGTTACAGCAAATTCATCATCAGCTCTGCGCTTTCTTTTCTTGGTGGTGGCACTTCCCTCTGCGGGTGGTGTGATTTGCTGTGCCTAACGGCCAAACAGACACAAGCCCGCTTACTGCGGGCTTTTTTATACCCCGACTTTTTATACCAGAATTGACGACTACGACTTTCAGCACAATGTAGCCTCTTCCAACAGCCTGCAAGTGCACGACACAGATTAAGAGATAGCGAAATGATTATTGTACTAAAGCCCAACGCGACCGAAGAGCAAGCCAAAGAAATCCTCAGCCGTATCGAGTCTGCTGGTCTAAAACCACTCTACATGCCGGGTGTCGAGCGTATCGTACTGGGTGCCCTGGGTGATGAGCGCGTGTTGCAACAGCTACACTTGGATGCCTACCCGTGCGTCGAGAACGTCAAACCGATCCTAACCAAGTACAAAATGGTAAGCCGTGAAGTTCAGGCCCACGACACAGTAGTGCGTTTCGGCAATGCCGCAGTTGGTGGCAACAAGTTTGCCGTTATCGCCGGTCCATGTTCCGTAGAGTCCGAAGCACAACTGATGGCGGTTGCCGAAGTCGTAAAACAACACGGTGCCGTGGCACTTCGCGGCGGTGCCTACAAGCCTCGTACCAGCCCGTATGATTTCCAGGGCATGGGGGTAGAAGGACTGAAACTGCTGCATAAAGCCAACCAGCAGCTTGGGCTGCCGACGGTGTCTGAGGTCATGGAAGTCGGTCAGGTCGATACAATGTGTGAATATGTTGACTGCCTACAGATTGGTGCCCGCAATATGCAGAACTACGCTTTGTTAAAAGCTGTGGGTGAAAGTAAAAAACCGGTCTTGCTCAAACGCGGACTTTCCGCCACTATCGAAGAGCTGTTACTGGCCGCGGAATACATCTATGACGCAGGAAATCCTAACATTATCCTGTGTGAGCGTGGTATCCGCACCTACGAGACAGCAACAAGGAATACATTGGACCTCAATGCCGTTGCCTATCTCAAACAGCGTACCCACCTACCTGTCGTGGTTGATCCAAGCCACGGCACCGGTGTACGCGAGTTGGTTATCCCGCTCTCACGGGCAGCAGCGGCAGTTGGCGCTGATGGCATCATTGTCGAATCACACCTTAACCCGTGTGAGGCCTTGTCCGACGGCCACCAGGCGCTGACTGGCCCAATGTTTGAACAGTTAATGCAAGAGTTGAAACCGTTTGTAGAAGCGGCAGGGAGAACGCTGTGAATACGACCCCTTTAGGTACTGGCGAGCTGGAACTACTTAGTCTCGACGTACCCTATGTGGCCGACCCGACGGAATTGTATTATTCCGTCTGTGGCAACCGCCCGCATAACTTACTGCTGGAGTCAGCCGAAATTGACTCCAAGCAGGATTTGAAAAGCCTGATGCTGATTGATGCTGCGGTCCGTATTGTATGCCGCGGCAAGCAAGTCCGGCTGGAAGCATTAACCGACAACGGACTCAATGTCCTGCAGACCCTTGAGCAGGCACTGGCTGCCGATATTCAGGGACGACGTGAAAACGACTGCCTGATCCTCGATTTTCCCAGTGCCGAGCGCGCGCTCGATGAAGACAGCCGCCTGCGTCAAACTTCTTCGTTTGACGCGCTGCGCATGATCCAGCACGCCTTTGATACCTCTGGCCACCCGCGGGAAGCCTTATTTCTCGGCGGCCTGTTTGCCTATGACGTCGTCGCCGGTTTCGAGCCGCTGCCGGACGTCGCCGAGGACAACAAATGCCCGGACTACCTGTTCTATATTGCCGAGACCCTGTTGGTTATCGACCACCAGCGCCGCCGGGGCAAGCTGCAGGCAACGCTGTTTGGCGGCGATCAATACACTTCCAGCTATTTTGAGCTAAGTCGTCGGTTGCAGCATATCAAAGAGGCCTGTCTGGAGCCGAAACCGCTGCCAGAAGCTGAGTTCCAGGACCAGTGCGAGCCGGTTGCCAGCGTCAGTGACGAGGCATTCTGCCAGACCGTGGTCGATCTCAAACAGCACGTCATTAATGGCGATGTTTTCCAGGTCGTACCGTCCCGGCAGTTCACGCTGCCGTGCCCGTCGCCACTGGTGGCCTACAAAGAGCTGAAAATCGGTAACCCTAGCCCTTATATGTTCTACTTGCAGGACGCTGATTTCACCCTGTTCGGCGCCTCGCCGGAAAGTGCACTGAAATATTGTACCGAGAGCAACCAGGTGGAAATCTATCCGATTGCCGGTACTCGCCACCGCGGTAAGAATCCGGACGGCTCCATTAACCTGGATCTCGACGGCCGCATTGAGCTTGAACTGCGCAGTGACATGAAAGAAAACGCTGAGCACATGATGCTGGTTGATCTGGCCCGTAACGATGTGGCCCGGATCAGCGAACCCGGCAGCCGCTATGTAGCCGACTTGCTCAAAGTCGACCGCTACAGCCATGTGATGCACCTAGTCTCCCGTGTTGTCGGTCAATTGCGTGGCGATCTCGATGCGCTGCATGCCTATCAGGCCTGCATGAACATGGGCACGCTGACCGGTGCACCGAAAATCCGCGCAATGCAGCTGATCCGTGATGTTGAGCAACGTCGCCGCGGCAGCTACGGTGGTGCTGTCGGCTACCTGACCGGGCACGGCGATATGGACACCTGTATTGTGATCCGCTCAGCCTATGTCGAAGATGGCGTAGCCAGTGTCCAGGCCGGTGCCGGTGTGGTCTATGACTCTGTCCCGCAGGCCGAAGCCGATGAAACCCGTGGCAAGGCGCAGGCTGTGATCGCCGCTATCCGCAAGGCACACAGTGCCCCAACCCAGTCAGTATAAGGATCAAAGTCATGACAGCTGCTGAAATTGTACTACTCGATAACTTTGATTCCTTTACCTACAACCTGGTCGATCAGTTTCGCTCGCTGGGTTACCCGGTCACCATCTACCGTAACAGCCTGAGTGCGGACCAGATGGAACAGGCGCTGGCTGAAAAAGCCAACCCGGTGCTGGTGCTTTCTCCCGGCCCTGGTGCGCCAGCCGATGCCGGTTGTATGCCCGAGCTTATCAAGCGGGTTCGCGGCAAAGTGCCAATGATTGGTATCTGCCTTGGTCACCAGGCTATCGTCGAAGCATACGGCGGCAAGGTGGAAGGTGCCGGCGATATCGTCCACGGCAAAGCAGCCATGATGCGTCACAGTGGCCATACTGTATTTGGTGACTTGCCAAGTCCGCTCTCCATTGCCCGCTACCATTCTCTGGTTGCCACGGAGGTACCGGACAGCCTGACAACCGTTGCCGATGTCGACGGTCTGGTGATGGCAGTAACCAATGATCAGGATCGTGTGTGTGGCTACCAGTTCCACCCTGAGTCGATTCTAACTACACAAGGGGCTCAGTTGCTTACCAATACGCTGAACTGGGTAATGTCAAAGCCAGAGAGCCATAGCGTGGCAACGAATAAATAAAGCTTTAGGGAGAATAAGATTATGGATGCAAGCATTTACACCATTGCCAACAAATTATATGACCAGCAGGCGCTGAGCCAGGAAGAAAGCCATACCCTGTTCGATGCCATCATCAAAGGCGAAGTCGAGCCGATCCTGCTGTCAGCCATACTGACTGCCCTGAAGATCAAAGGTGAAACCCCGGCAGAGATCGCCGGTGCCGCCAGTGCCCTACTGGCCAATGCCAACCCGTTCCCTAGCCCGGACTATGATTTTGCCGATATCGTCGGCACCGGTGGTGACGGCGCCAACACCATCAACATCTCGACCACTGCGGCTTTTGTCGCTGCCGCCTGTGGCGTTAAGGTTGCCAAACACGGCAACCGCGGGGTATCGAGCAAGTCAGGTTCATCCGATCTGCTCGACAAATTCGGAATTAATTTGGCCATGACACCTGACAATGCCCGTGGGGCACTTGACGAGCTCGGTGTCTGCTTTCTGTTCGCACCGGAATATCACGGCGGTGTCCGCCACGCGATGCCGGTGCGCCAGACATTAAAAACCCGGACTATCTTCAATGTGCTTGGTCCGCTCATTAACCCGGCCCGGCCAACTATCGAGCTGATGGGTGTCTACGACCAGGCACTGGTACGCCCGATTGCCGAAACCATGGCAGCCATGGGCATGAAGCGGGCAGCCGTGGTTCACGGCAGCGGGCTGGATGAAGTTGCCATCCACGGCGAGACGACAGTTGCTGAAATCATCAATGGCGAAATCAAGGAATACACCCTGACTCCGGCAGACTTTGGCCTTGATACCTACCCGCTTGAAGCTATCAAGGGCGGTGAGCCGGAAGAGAACCGAGCTATTATCACCAATATTCTGACCGGCAAAGGAACAGCTGCCCAGCAAGGTGCCGTTGCAGTCAATGTTGCTATGCTGCTACGCCTGTTCGGCAACGAAGATTTAAAAGCCAATACCCAACAAGCCATTGACGTGATGCAATCAGGCAAAGCATTTGAGCTGGTTGAGAAACTGGCAGCACGAGGTTAACCATGGAAACCGTACTAGCAAAAATTGTGGCCGACAAACACCTGTGGGTGGAAGCGCGCAAACAGGAGCAGCCACTTGGCGATTTTATTGACAGCTTAACCCCGAGTGACCGGAGCTTTTACGATGCTCTGTCCGGCGAGCAGACAGCCTTTATTCTTGAGTGCAAGAAAGCCTCACCGTCAAAGGGCCTGATCCGCCATGACTTCAACCTGGATCACATTGCCAAGGTCTACAACGGCCATGCCAGTGCCATTTCAGTTCTGACGGATGAGAAGTACTTCCAGGGTAATTTTGACTTTCTTCCACTGGTTCGTAACCAGGTACAGCAGCCCGTTCTGTGCAAAGACTTCATGATCGATACCTATCAGGTGTATCTGGCGCGTTACTACAATGCCGATGCCATTTTGCTGATGCTATCGGTGCTCAATGATGACGAATACCGCGAGCTGGCCGCCGTTGCCGAATCACTGAACCTGGGCATTCTGACCGAGGTCAGCAATGAACACGAACTGGAGCGGGCTATCGCACTGAACGCCAAGGTAGTCGGGATCAACAACCGCAACCTGCGTGACTTGAGCATTGATCTTAACCGCACCAAAGAGCTGGCACCGCGCCTGCCTGAAGGCACCATTGTCATTTCGGAATCAGGGATCTACAACCACCAGCAGGTTCGTGATCTTGCCGCCTATGCCAACGGCTTCCTGATTGGCAGTTCCCTGATGGCCGAGGACAATCTTGAGCTTGCCGTGCGCCGGGTACTACTGGGTGAAAACAAAGTCTGCGGTCTGACCCGAGCCGATGATGCCAGCGCCGCCTATCAAAGTGGTGCTGTCTACGGCGGGCTGATCTTCGTTTCCACCTCGCCACGTCAGGTCGATATCGAGCAGGCCCGCATGGTAATGAGCGGAGCACCGCTCAAGTACGTCGGCGTGTTCCGCAATGCTGATCCCGATGCTGTAGCCAAGGCTGCCAATACCCTGTCTTTGTCAGCCGTCCAGCTCCACGGTGAAGAATCTCCGGAATATGTCCAGGGGCTAAAGGCTCACCTTCCCGATGACTGTGAGATTTGGAAAGCCCATGGCATCAGTATGGAAGTCCCGGACTTCGAACGATGGCCGGCCGACAAACACCTGCTCGACAGCAAGGTCGGCCAGCAGTCAGGCGGAACAGGCATCGCCTTTGACTGGAGTCTGCTTAGCGATACCGACAAGCAAAACATCATGCTGGCAGGAGGCCTGACACCGGAAAATGCCTGTGAGGCAGCCAAGCTGGGCTGCAAGGGATTGGATTTAAACTCAGGTGTTGAAAGCGCCCCGGGTAAAAAAGATCAGACAAAATTGAATGCGGCCTTCGCGGCAATCAGAAAGTATTAAGGATAAATAAAATTATGAGCAAACTAGACGCCTACTTCGGTGAATTTGGTGGACAATACGTTCCCCAGATTTTGGTACCGGCCCTTGACCAGCTGGAAGCAGCTTTCGTCGAGGCCCAGCAAGACCCAAGCTTTCAAGAAGAGTTCATTACACTGCTGAAAGAATACGCCGGTCGCCCAACCGCACTAACCCTGTGTCAGAACCTGACCAAAGGTACCAAGACCAAGCTCTACCTCAAGCGTGAAGACTTGCTGCACGGAGGCGCGCACAAAACCAACCAGGTGCTGGGTCAGGCACTGCTTGCCAAACGAATGGGCAAAGAAGAAATCATCGCCGAGACAGGTGCCGGTCAGCACGGTGTAGCAACAGCATTGGCCTGCGCCCTGCTGGGACTAAAATGCCGTGTATACATGGGAGCCAAAGACGTTGAGCGCCAGAGCCCGAACGTATTTCGAATGAAGCTGATGGGCGCAGAAGTGATCCCGGTACACTCCGGTTCGGCAACCCTGAAGGATGCCTGTAACGAGGCGATGCGCGACTGGTCTGCAACCTACGACAAAGCTCACTACCTGTTAGGTACGGCGGCAGGTCCGCACCCGTTCCCGACCATTGTCCGCGAGTTCCAGCATATTATCGGTGAGGAAACCAAAGCGCAGATCCTGGCCAAAGAAGGTCGCCTGCCTGATGCCGTTATCGCCTGTGTCGGCGGTGGCTCCAATGCTATCGGGATGTTCGCCGATTTTATCGATGATGAAGAAGTCGGCCTAATTGGTGTTGAGCCGGCCGGCAAAGGCCTTGATACCGACATGCACGGTGCACCACTGAAACACGGCAAGCTGGGCATTTTCTTTGGCATGAAAGCCCCACTGATGCAGGACGAACACGGCCAGGTTGAAGAGTCCTACTCGGTCTCTGCCGGTTTGGATTTCCCGTCTGTCGGCCCGCAGCATGCTCACCTGAACGCTACCGGCCGCGCGGTCTATGGTTCGGTGACTGACGACGAGGCACTGGAAGCCTTCCAGTCACTGGCCCGCAACGAAGGCATTATTCCGGCCCTGGAATCTGCCCATGCACTGGCTTATGCCCTGCAGATGATTGAGAAAGAACCAGAAAAAGAACAGATTCTTGTCGTCAACCTGTCTGGGCGCGGCGACAAAGATATTTTCACAGTCCACGATATTCTTGAAGAAAAGGGAGCGCTGTAATGGATCGTTATCAAGCACTATTTGACCGCCTGGCGGCAAAACATGAAGGCGCATTTGTTCCTTTTGTAACCATCGGCGATCCCAATCCCGAGCAGTCGCTGAAGATTATCGACACCCTGGTCGAGTCCGGCGCCGATGCATTAGAGCTGGGTATCCCATTCTCGGATCCGCTGGCTGACGGCCCGACTATCCAGGGCGCGACAATCAGGGCACTGGAATCAGGAACGACGCCGGCACTGTGTTTTGAGCTTCTGGCCAAGATCCGCGCCAAATACCCGGAGCTGCCCATTGGCTTGCTGATGTACGCCAACCTTGTCTTCGGTGCAGGCATCGAGAACTTCTACCGCAAGTGTGCCGATGCCGGGGTTGATTCTGTGCTAATCGCTGATGTACCGGTCAAGGAGTCTGCCGAGTTCCGGGCAGCCGCCGAGAAGTACGGCATTCACCCGATATTCATTGCGCCACCGAATGCCGACGAGCAAACGCTGAAAACAGTTTCCGAGTATGGTGGTGGCTATACCTACCTATTGTCTCGTGCCGGTGTTACCGGTGCCGAAACCAAGGCGGGGATGCCTATTGGACACCTGCTGGAAAGCCTGAAGGTTCACAAGGCGCCACCAGCACTGCTTGGTTTTGGTATTTCAGAGCCCGCACAGGTAAAAGAAGCCATCGAGGCGGGCGCTGCAGGTGCCATCTCAGGCTCCGCCGTGGTAAAGGTTATCGAGCAGAACCTGGGACACGATGATGAAATGCTCACTCAGATGGGTCAGTTCATCAGCAGTATGAAAACGGCCACACGTCTCTAAAAGGCCACATTAACAAGATGATCACCTTAAAAAGCCGCACTTGGTGCGGCTTTTCACTCCAAACACACCATTTACGTGCAAGATTCCACCACATTTTCCGTTATTAACAATGCTAAACCCGTATTAGATCAAAGATCTTCCCCCCTCCCCGGCATACAGTAGCCGAGTTGTTACACGTAGCCATTTTGTCATCAGACATTGTCACACCAGATAACAGCAAAGCAAAATATCGAAAACAATGATTGATAAATGGAATAATTGCGTGTAAAAACACAACCGCAAAATATTGGGTTAACATTTACAACAAATACAACACTTAACCCTAGACAGAATTAACAAACACAACAGAGGTATCGAAGGTGTTAAAAGAAAAAGGACTATTAGGCAATATCGGCGTCCAAGTCGTCATTGCCATGTGTGTAGGTACGCTTGTCGGCGCTATGATGGGGCAATCCGCCAGCATGTTTGCGCCACTGGGTAGCATTTTTATCCACTTGATCAAAATGCTTGTTATCCCACTGGTTGCCGTTGCGATTATTTCCGGTGCCGCCGGACTTGGCAGCAGCCACTCAGCCGGTAAAGTTGGCTTTGCAACATTGGGCTTCTTCGGCTTTACATCTGCCGTTGCCGTAGCGCTTGCCCTGTTCATGGGTGAAGTGTTTGAGCCGGGAATGGGCGTTGACCTGACAGGTGTCGAAGGCTTGTTCTCTAATGTCTATGCCGACAAAGGCGACCTGCCATCTTTCTGGGCGACCGTGCTTGGAATGATCCCGACGAATGTATTCCAGTCTCTTAACGAAGCGAATATTCTACAAATCCTCGTTTTCTGCCTTTTCTTTGGTATCGCTTTATCGAAGCTGGAAAAAGATCGCCGTGATCCGTTGATCAATGGTGTTAACTCCATTGTTGATGCCATGGTTTGGATGATCAATGTTGTTATGAAGATTGCACCTCTGGGTGTATTCGGACTGATGGCAGATGCCGTAGGTACCTTTGGCTTTAGTGCCCTGATGGTAGTATTCAAGCTATTTGTGGTCTACGTCGTTGCGATCCTGGTCTACGGCTTCGTTTTCTACCCGCTGATGATCAAGGCATTCAGCAAAACATCACCACTGAAGTTCCTGTCGGCAATGAAAAAGCCACAGGCTGTTGCACTTTCTACGGCGTCTTCAATGGCAACCCTGCCGGTTACCATGGAAACCTGTGAAGAAGAGCTGGGCGTGAAAAACTCAACCGCAGCCTTTGTCCTGCCGCTGGGTGCGACCATCAACATGAGCGGTAACGCAATCTACTACGGCCTGGTTGCTATCTTCTTTGCCCAGATGTTCAACATTGATCTTGGCATGGGTGCATACCTTGCGATTATCGTAACTTCGACGCTGGGTGCTGTTGGCCAGGCCGGTGTACCGGGCCCGTCATTCCTGGTGGTTGCCGTACTGCTTTCTGCCGGTATCCCAATTGAAGGTCTGCCGCTACTGTTCGCTCTTGACCGTATCTTCGATATGATCCGTACCGCGCTGAACATCACCGGCGATGCTGCCTGTGCCGTCATTATCGACGACATGATCAGCAAAGAGCCTAGCCAGGTGTCTGAAGAAAACGTACAGAACGCATAATCTCTAAGCCTGTATAGCAAAGGCCGCTGATAGCTATCAGCGGCCTTTTTCGTTATTCATACGGGAGAATTCACTCGGCAGATATTTATCCCTCTGGCGATTAGGTATACTAGTAGCAAGCTATAGATTCATTTCGTCAGGTTACTTACGACCTGGCAATAATAAGGCTGCTATTGAATGAAACAATTGATCGACTTTATTCCGCTGATTGTCTTCTTTATCTTGTATAAAACCCATAACATTTATGTCGCGACAGGAGCCTTGATTGCGGCAACGGCGGTTCAGGTGGCTCTCACATGGTTCCTGTACAAGAAAGTAGAGAAAATGCAGCTGATCACCTTCGCTATGGTTGCTGTATTTGGCGGGCTGACCCTGTTTCTCCATGATGACAATTTCATCAAATGGAAGGTCACCATTGTCTATGTACTATTTGCTATCGGCCTCGCCGTCAGCCAATACCTGGGCAAGCCACTAATCAAAGGGATGCTGAGTAACGAAATCAATCTGCCGGAGCTGATATGGAAACGGATCAATATGGCCTGGATCCTGTTTTTCGTCACATGTTCCATCGCCAATGTCTATATCGCTTTCCAGCTTCCGCTTGATATATGGGTAAACTTTAAAGTCTTTGGCCTATTAGCCCTAACTTTGATTTTCACCCTTGCCACCGGCGGTTATATTTACCACCATATGCCAAAAGAAACTGATTCTGAATAATTGTAAGATCGAACCATGACCACAGAAAATAATATTCCTCGCGGACAGCTGCTGCTCCGCACTCTAGCTATGCCTGCAGACACCAATGCCAACGGCGATATTTTTGGTGGCTGGATTATGTCTCAGCTGGATTTGGCCGGTGCCATTCTGGCCAAAGAGATTTCAGGCGGACGCGTTGTTACTGTCTCTGTCGAAAGTATTGCCTTTAAAGCTCCTGTCAGCGTCGGCGATGTTGTTTGCTGTTACGGCGAATGCAGTCGCATCGGCAACACATCGATGAGCGTGGCATTGGAAGTCTGGGTAAAACCGGTTGCCATTGATGGTGTCGGCGAGCGCTACCGCGTCTGCGAAGCCACCTTCAACTATGTCGCGATCAATAGCGAAGGACGCCCTCGCCCGATACGAAAAGCGTAAAGCTGTCCTCACAATTGGCCCTAACCTCTGGTTGGGGCTTTTTTTTTGCTTTAAGATAACCCTCCAGTATCAATCCAAGCCCTTCATTATTCAAACAGAAGCGGCATGGTCTAATTTAGCTACAGGGAGAATTCAGCGAATGTGGTATGTAATCTTTTCTCAGGATGTTGAAAACAGCTTAGAGCGCCGCCTGAGTGTTCGCGAAAAACACCTTGCCCGCCTGAAAGAGCTTCAAGAACAAGGGCGCCTGTTGGTTGCGGGTCCAATGCCGGCTATCGACAGCGACAATCCGGGCGAAGCCGGTTTCACTGGCTCAACTGTCATTGCTGAGTTCAACTCTTTGGCCGATGCCAAAGCATGGGCAGACGCCGATCCTTACATTGAGGCCGGTGTGTATGACAACGTTATTGTTAAGCCATTTAAGAAAGTCCTCCCTTAATCGGCCACAACATTACACACCCGCATAGATCGAGATTAATTATCTGATGTTAAAGAAAACACTTATATGCATCGCATTACTTTCACTGGCTGGCTGCGCATCAAGCCCAGATGATGCAGCGAAAGCGCTGGCCAAGAGTCGTGCGTCACTGATCAACAACAAAGCCCCCTATGACAAGGTGGGTGAATACCAGATCATGAAAGCACAAGCACGCGAGAAAACGGTTGAGATCACCATTTTATATGGTGGTGGCGGCAAGATCCCACCTTCGCAGGCAGTCAAAAATGCAGCCGTGAATTACTGCAACAGTGAAGAGCTCATCCCTCTGTTTAACGAAGGCGTGAACTATAAGATAATGATCATGGATATGCGTGGCCGCACCATGGCAGAACAGCCCGTCTATGACCAATACTGCCAAGGTCTGATGAAATAACCGGTGGCGTAATAGTTCGCGAAGGTATTCCCTTCCTCGGGTCTATAAATCATCGATACCGCCAGTGTTAAACCTCTGGCGGTATTTTTTTGAAATTACTTTCTGTCGAATACCAGTACTTTTAGCCCGCCTTCAGGATCAATGTCCTTAAACTCCGGAGGATTGGCCAAGCGCTCGGTATAAGTCAGCTCCGGCGCTTCTGTCGCCATACCATCAATCAAGAACTGAGACGACACAGACGGATCATTCACACAGGCGACGACCTGGCCTTTTTCTGTCAGTAGTTCGGGCAGACGCCGGAGGATTTTCTGATAATCCTTGGTCAGGGCAAAGCTGCCCTTCTGGAATGAAGGCGGATCAATGATGATCAAGTCGTAAGGCCCCAGTTTGCGGACTTTGCCCCATGACTTGAACAGCTCGTGCCCTAGGAAGCTCACTTTCTTCAGATCATGCTTATTGAGATGATGGTTATCACGGCCGCGGCTCAATGCTGCCTTGGCCATATCGAGGTTAACCACATGTTCGGCGCCACCCTCGATGGCTGCCACCGAAAACCCGCAGGTATAGGCGAACAAATTCAGCACCCGTTTACCTGCGGCATGCTCCATCACCCAGCGGCGACCATAGCGCATGTCAAGAAACAGGCCGTTATTTTGCTTACGCCCCAGATCCAGCTTAAATGTCAGCCCATTTTCCACCACGTCCTGGTACTCACCGCTTTCGCCCCATAGAAGCTCCATCGGTGATCCCTGTCGGTCGCGATGCTGCAGCAGCAGCGATGTCGCCCCGCTTTGCAGCCAGGTTTCGGAGGAGACCAAAGTCGTCAGAGTGTTATGCAATGCAGCTAGGAACGGTTCAGATGGCTCCTTAAATAAGGAAACTAAGACCTGACCACTCAGCCAGTCAACAGTCAGCTGTTCTAAGCCCTGCCAACAGCGTCCCCGACCGTGAAATAAGCGGCGAACTTCGGTCGGCGGTGACATCAGTTCATTTAACAGGTGTTGTTCTAGGGTCGGCAGCGCGGTGGTTTCCATATCTCTACAATCTTGATCAAAATGAGGGCGCTATTCTAATACCAATGCCTCATGCCATTCCACACAATTATCGATAGCACAGCCTGCCTATACAAAGGTGCGACAACATAAGAATGATTAAGAGAGATCAAGCAACGAGTTTAGTATTTTCATCAGGAAGGCGATGACTGGCGAGGGTGACGTATTCAGCGGTGATACGGACTTGTCTTTGACGTTTAACGCGGGATTTGAACTTTAGACGATTACGACGAAATGTTGCCAGCCCCCAAAAACGAGATTTGTTCTTTTTCTTCTTCAGTCGCATACGAAGCGACATGGTGCGGGTCAGGCGCATTGTAATCCTCTGTCTAGGCGTTTCCTAGGCCGACATTATATGTGATCTTTATCAATAAATTAATTGCGTTTGCTCAAGTTACAGCCGGTTGGGCGATTTTAATTTATGTTTTTACTGATTATGTGTAAAAAAAAGCCTTAAAGGCCTTTTTTCAATACTCTTTTTTAACAATTGTGGTCAATACATAACCTGTTGCTATTTATTGACGGATAACTTCGGCCAGCTCAGCTCCCACGGAGACTGCCAGTCATTCAAGGCCTGCTGGGCTTCTGCGGTTTGCCACAGCTCGCCCCGGTCCGGCACACAAATAAACTGACACCACTCGCCCTGATAGGGAAAACGCAACGCATAGGCATGAAGATAGCCGCGATCGGCCTCCTCGCAGCCATAAATCATATCCCCGGCAATCCCCGATCCGACACTGCGTAATGCAACGCGAATTTGGTGGGTTTTCCCGGTATGGGGCTTGCACAGAAACAGCCGACGCCCGTTACCACCCGCCGTCGAGAAGAATTGCGTCACGGCGGGGTTGTCTTTGCTGCTTTCAAGCTTCCAGCTGCTACGGCGGGAGCGGGTCATATCGCCAATCACTACGCCCTGCTTTTTCTTTGGCTTTTTCGTACCGATAGCCAGATAAAACTTCTCGACGTCACGACGCGCAAAATTGCCCGACAGCACCGAGGCCGCCTGTTGATTTCTTCCTAGTAACAGCAACCCGGAGGTCATCTTATCAAGGCGATGGATAAGGTATAGCTTCTCATCCCCGGTTTGCTCGGCCACGGCAGCCAGCAAGGGCTGTTCATTATCATCTTTATGCACGCTCACATCCGGATGTTTGTTGATAACCAAAAAATCAGGATGCTGATAAACCAGAGTGAACATAACCAAATACCATTGAACAAGACAAATCGAGACGCGGAGTATATACCCAAATGCCTGACACACAAAAGCCGCTCAATCGAGCGGCTTTGTACGGTCACTATATCGAGGAAGGTACTTCAGCCCTAAATCAGGCGAAGAATACCCACAGCATCATCAGCGGACAAACAACGCGAACATACCAAGGCCAGATTTTCCAGAACAGTCCCTGCTCTAGCTCAGGATAGCCTTCCTTGATCTCCTGCAGTACCTTGTCACGCTTCCAGACCCAGCCGACTAGCAGGGCAAACAACATGCCCAGGATAGGCTGGGCATATTCTGTCGTAATGGAGATAACCAGGCCAAACATATCACCAAAGTTGAATACGATAATGCCAGAGAACAAGGTGATCAGGCCGCCAATCCACCACACGGCAATTTTACGATCCTGATTAAGCTCTTCAGTTGCACAGGCAACCGGTACTTCAAGCATCGAGATAGACGAAGTCAGGGCCGCAATCACCATCAAGACGAAGAACAGCACACCGATGAACAGACCCGCCGCTCCCATGGTATCGAACATTGCAGGCAATACGCTAAACACCAGGGTATCTGACGACAGCAGCGCACCGGTATCGCTGTAGATCTCGACACCGTTATGCTGGGCAACAAACATTGCAGGCAGAATGAGCAGGCCGGCAATAAAGGCAACCGAGGTATCAAGCAAGGCAACCTGCGCCGCAGTTTTCGGCAGGTTCACATCTTTTTTAATATATGAGCCGTACACCATCATTGAGCAGACGCCCAGCGATAGCGAGAAGAATGCCTGTCCCATGGCACTCACCACCAGGCTCGGACTGAAATGAGAGAAATCCGGCACCAAATACATTTTCAGACCATCGATAGCACCGTCCTGAGTCAGGATGTAGATCACCATCACCACGAACAACAGCAACAGCACAGGCATCAATCGGGTCGACCAGCGCTCAATACCGTTTGCTACCCCGTTGCGTACCACCAGAATAGTCAGCACCATGAAGAAGACCATCAGGGCCAGGTTACGTGAAGCACTGAAAGATTCCAGCCAGTTAGCCGCAGATGTCAAGCCAATTGCCTCGAAGATCGGGCCGACAAGGAAACCAAACAACCAGCCGGCAACAATGGCGTAGAAACTCAGGATCATCGAAACCGCTATCATCCCTGCCACACCAAGCAACGTGGCAATGCCGCGCTGCTGAGGCCATACCGAACGCAATGACTTAATCGGGTTGGCACTGCCGTAGCGGCCAATTGTCAGTTCTGCCACTAGCAATGGGTACGCCAGTGCGAACACCATCAGTAGGTAAACCATCAGAAAGACGGCACCGCCGTTGCTTGCAGCCTGAGTCGGGAAGCCCCAAATATTCCCCAAACCGACAGCAGAACCAGCTGCTGCCAAAATAAAACCTATCCTTGAGCTAAATTGCGCTCTTGATCCACTTGCCATACGAGCTCTCTACACTAGTTGATAATTATTGTGCTGCTATTTGTTATGTCTTATTTCGGGTGTAAAGTTTTGTGTACATTTAAAAGAGTATCAATCACACCGTCAACATTGGCAAGTAAAACAGTTTAGGAATAGAATGTGAAGCCCGCGATTCTATTTTTTGATCTATCACTAGCATTTCTCTATCAAACGCGTTTTTCTGCACACTTATTGTTCAATTTATACTGTTTTGTTTCACTCTTGTTAAAAGTATTGGCAGATATTTCTGCCGGAAAGATAACGTTGGTATTCCTTCTATTTCAATGCAAAATAGAGAGCATATAACTCTTTATTAATCAGATAAGCCATTCACATGGAACAGTTTTATCAAATACTCGCTTGGGTCGGCGTTTTCTTTTACTGGCTGATCATCGCTGGTGTGACAATGCGGGTTGTGTTTAAGCGCCGCGTCGTAGGCGTGTCATTGGCGTGGTTGATGATCATTTATATCATTCCTATCGGCGGCGTCTTTGCTTATCTGCTTGTGGGCGAGCTCAACCTGGGTAAAAAAAGGGCTGAACGTGCATTGGAAATGTTCCAGCCCTTTGCCGACTGGTTTCAGCGCCTGAATGACTGCCCCGGCCACCAGCTACAGCAAATGAGCCTTCATGCCCGCCCAATCAGCGATTTATGTGAAAACCGGCTCGGTATCCCGGCACTGTGTGGCAATAGCCTCTCCCTACAGGACGCCCCGCATAAAATCTTGCACTCGCTGATAGAAGATATTCAACAGGCGAAGGAAGCGATTCATCTCGAATTTTACATTTGGCACCCGGGCGGTCTGGCTGACGAAGTGGCCAGTGCACTGATCGTAGCTGCAAAACGCGGTGTCAAAGTGAAAGTGTTGCTCGATGCTGCTGGCAGTATGCGTTTTTTCCGCTCGTACTGGCCGAAATTAATGCGTGATGCAGGTATCGAGATCACCGCTGCACTGGCGGTGTCTCCTCTACGGATGTTCCTCCGTCGACTTGATCTCCGCCAGCACCGGAAAATTGTCGTTATCGATAACAATATCGCCTATACCGGTTCGATGAACCTGGTCGATCCCGAGTACTTTAAGACCGATGCGGGTGTTGGCCAGTGGATTGATGTCATGGTACGAGTTACAGGGCCGACCGTCTCTGTGCTGAACTGTATCCAGGCCTGGGACTGGGAAGTCGAAACAGGCGAACGCTATCTACCGCCACTGCCGGCCTGTCAGCTCCCCTCGCCAGCAGACAGCTCTGATATGATCCAGGTGATCCCTTCGGGTCCCGGAATGCCGGATGAAATTATCCATCAGGTACTGCTGCTGAGCATCTATCAGGCGAAAGAGAGTATTGTTATCACCACGCCGTATTTCGTCCCGAGCGAGAACCTGCTCCATGCCCTGGAAAGTGCCGCCGAACGTGGTATAAGCGTTCACATTGTCATTCCCGACAAAAATGACTCGATCATGGTTGAGTGGGCCAGCCGCTCCTTCTTTACTGAACTTCTCGCAGCCGGCGTCAACATCCACCGCTTCCATGGCGGGCTGCTGCATACCAAGTCCGTTGTGATCGATAACAATCATTGCCTCATCGGTACCGTAAACCTCGACATGCGCAGTCTATGGCTTAACTTTGAAGTCACCCTGGCTGTCGATAACCCTGAGTTCACCCAGCAACTGAGCTGGTTACAGCAGGAATACATCAAGGACTCCGCCCATATCGAGCTTAGTGAATGGGAAAAGCGTCCGGTGATCAACAAGCTGATTGAACAGTTTTTCTATATGTTCAGCCCTTTGCTATAAAGGGCTGTATTACTTTTACATACATCACAGCCAAGCATTCTCTACCTCAGATTCTCACCTTTAGCACAGCATGGTCTGTTTATTGCTCTTACTAACTGTCTATCCAGGAGTGAGAGCCACCATGAAAAAAGTCCATTCCCTGCTAATTGCCTTAGCTTTTATTAGCTTCCCTGCACTATCCGATATTCAGCTGACCTTTGGGGTATACACCTCAGACAAGGCAACGGCTATGGTTAAGCAGTTTCGTCCTGTGCTTAATGCTCTCGAAGCCAAAATGACAGTAAAACTCAATCAACCTGTGCAAATTAGGATGCAAATTTCAAAAGACTACCAGCAGGGGCTCAGCAATCTTGTCGAGGGCCGGGTCGACTTCTCACGGTTTGGTCCGAGTTCCTATATTTTGGCAAAGAAAAACAACCCGGAAATTAATATCTTAGCGGTAGAGAGCAACAACGGCGGAAAAACCTTTAACGGCGTTATCTGCGTGCACGATGACAGCAAGATTCAATCTGCCGCGGATCTAGCCGGAAAATCATTTGCATTTGGCGACGAGAACTCAACAATCGGCCGATACCTGTCGCAAAGTTATCTGGCCGACCACAACATTACTGCCAGTACTCTGGATTCCTACAGCTATCTGGGACGTCACGACAAGGTCGGGGCAGCAGTTGGTTCAGAGCAATACGATGCCGGGGCGCTTAAAGAAAGCACCTTCAACAAACTGGTCAAAAAAGGGGCGCCACTTCGTGCTATTGCCCGTTTTGAAAATGTCACCAAGCCATGGATTGCCAGTTCGACACTCGAGCCGAAAATCGCTGTCAGCCTGAAAGAAAGCCTGCTTGAGCTGACCGACCCCAAAGCGTTAACAGCGCTGAAGAAAAATGGATTCCTTCCCGGTAGCGACAGCGATTATGAAAAGATCCGCCTTGCCATGACCGACAACCGTTTCTTTGCTGAGTAGGAGGGCTTATGGCTGCCTATACCAAATCACTAACTCTGTGGTTCAAGTATGCCTTTCTGATATCGCTGATCACGCTGTTGCTAAGCTTCTGTGCCGGAGAAGTTGTTCGAGGTTACGAAAGAAATTACCTCGAAGACAAGGTAGACAGGCAGTTGCAAAGCTACTTCCAGGCATTATCGTCGACAACCATAGAGGATGTTCTGACCGAAGATGTCCCCCACCTGGAAACCATACTGGAGCAGGCAACCGCTCATAATCCTGACCTTATCTACGTCCTTATCAGTAATGAGGCTGGAGTGCTCTTAGCCAGTTCAGGGCAAGCTCCCGGCAGCAACAACCCGCTAACGGCTCAGTATCATCGCACTATCATGTTCGAAGGTGAGGTTTTTGGCTCGATGACCCTTGCGCTCAGCAAAGAAAGGCTGCTGGCTGACATCAATCACCATGTCGATCAGATACGTTTTATCTCGGCCGCCTCGTTATTGCTGCTTGGTTTTTTCTGCTATTTCCTAACCCATTACCTCCTGCTTTCACCATTAAATAGAATCAACAGAAGGTTACTATCCATTGACGGGCTTGCTCTGCCCGTCAAGCCGGATCCGGAGCACTTATCAGAGTTAGCGCGTCTCGACAAATCCGTCAATGTGCTTCAGAAGGTACTAAAGGCACAGAAAGATAAAGAGCGCCAGCTTCAGTTAGCAAAGAGACATGCCGAAGAAGCCAACAAGAGCAAAACTGAGTTTATTGCAACCATGAGCCATGAAATCCGAACCCCAATGAATGTCATACTTGGATCTCTTGATATTCTCAAGGATGAGTCGCTATCAACAACAGCCAAGCAGTTCACCTCAACGGCACAGAATGCCGCCAAGCTCTTGCTAAATCAACTCAACGATATACTTGATTATTCAAAGCTGGACGCCAATAAAGTGGCTGTCAATAATGCAGCATTTTCGCCGGTAAATACGGTAGAAAATGTTATCGCACTTTTTGCTGAGCAGGCGACTAAAAGGGGCATCGAACTGGCATTCCATTCTGATCCGGCAAGTCAGTCCCGTTTCATTGGGGACGAAGGTAAAATCACCCAGGTATTAACCAACCTGTTGGGAAATGCCATTAAGTTCACTGAAAGCGGAACAATTTCACTCGCCGTCACCAGCAAGAAATCACATGACAACACAACCCTCACCTTCACGGTAGAGGATAGCGGAATAGGCATCGATAAAGAAAAGATCGGCGCTATTTTGGATCCGTTTGTTCAAAGCGATCCGTCTTTTTCGAGACGTTATGGCGGAGCCGGCATGGGGCTTGCCATCAGTAACAAGCTCCTCGCTATGATGGGAGGACAGTTCGACATCAACAGCAGTTTGGGGAAAGGCTCAACCTTCTCTTTCCAGTTAACACTCCAGCCCGTCGACAACACCAAAGACAATAGCAATTGCACACCTATTGTCCCGACTCTCCAACAGCAGGCACTACCAATATTGCTGGTTGAAGACAGCCCCTCCAATCAGTTGATTGCAAAAACTCTTCTGGCCAAGCATGGGTTTCAAGTCAATACAGCCAATAATGGACTTGAAGCCGTTCAGGCGATGAGAAGCAACAAGTTTGCTCTGGTACTGATGGACTTGCAGATGCCCGAAATGAACGGGCTTGATGCCTGCAGTGAAATACGCAAATTAACAAATGCCCAGAAGCAAGTTCCCATTGTTGCTATGACAGCCAACGTCAGTGACACGGACAGGCGGCAATGTTTATCCGTCGGAATGGATGATTTTCTTTCCAAACCGATAGATAAAAACAGAATGCTGCAGGTAATTTGCTACTGGCTAGGCCGCAGCCACCAGGATCCCCCTATTTATCAGCAGGTCTCGTAGACTAATGACGTAATAGATACAAGTGATAAATAGATATGAAAATTCTAGCCCGAATTTTGCATTAGATTTAGGGCTGGATTTGCTACAAGCGGCTAAAAAAAGAACTTTTTGACACAAAAAATCGATTACATCGTTAAAAGTTCGGTTAGAATGTCAAAAAACTGACGTGACTGATCACATTATGACATTCATGTTGTTTATAGAATCCGGACTACAATATACAAAAACATGTACATAAAGTGCTAATTTAATACTCAGGCTTACTCATTGCCTTAGTTTATACGTCAGCACTGTTTTTTCGATAACCACCATGAGGTATCAGGATGTCCGTTAGGTTGTCATCAGCTGTAACTGATTTAATCATTATTTTGCTATGCATTTTTGCATCTGCGTCATCTCTTGCCTATGAGACAACGCTAACGATCTCGGGCCTGAATTCATCAGGGCAACAGGTTGATGTCACCCTTAACCGCTCAGAACTAGAAAAATTGCCGCAAACCACCCTGACAACACACCTTCCCTGGATCAAGGGGCAAGCTGAGTTTGAAGGTGTAAAGCTAACCACCCTGCTTAGGGCCTATCAGCTAAAGCCCACCCAGGTTTTAATGAGCGCCCTGAATGACTACTCAGCATCATCAAGCTGGAAGCACATCAGCAAATACGAACCGATTATTGCAATTAAGAAAAACAACCAATACCTGAAAATCCGCGACTACGGCCCCTACTGGCTAGTTTTTTCTATCGACAAATATCCAGAGCTCGGCCAACGAAAAAACCTGGCTAAAATGGTCTGGCAGCTGGAAACTATCAAAGCGGAATAAGCTATGATCCGACGCAGTTCTAGAATTTCAAAGAAAAAATGGGTCAAGATGATTTTATATATCATCACCCCGTTACTGATTGCCAGTACATTGGTTGCTGTCAACCATTTGAAAAACAACTCCGAAATCGTATCAAAAAGCCAAAATGAAGCGATATGGTTCGTTCTGCAGCTGACAAAAGAGTACTCAGAATTTGTCTACCAGTTACAAAACTACCAATTCGGGAATAGCAGCCATGACGAAATGATGATCCAGTATGAAATACTCTGGAGTCGTTTCAATACCATTGTAAGCAACAGTCAAATCATGCACTTTGACCAATTTAAAGGCGCAATTGATGAAATTAACAGCCATTTTGAGCGTGTGAAAATCCTCGAGCTTCGCCTTATTGCTCTCTCCTCTCCGCAGGATACTCAGCCGATACTGCAAATATTTAGGGAAGACTACGAAAAACTAATAGTTTTCCTCAATTACAAGTTCCGGCTATCAAGCGGCGATCTTGGGGATCGGATCACAGCGATCTCGGAAGTTGAAACTGTCATTCGCTACCTACTTCTGACAACACTGCTGATGGGGGCGCTTATGACGTATCTTCTTCTTCGAGAGTCCAATTCACACCATGCGTTAGCCATGAAAGACTCCCTGACAGGTATTCACAACCGACTCTGGCTCAACCAAAAGCTCTGTGAGCTTGGACAGACCAACACCTCTTTTCATTTTTATCTTATAGATTTGGATGGTTTTAAGCGGATCAATGACACCATGGGCCACCACGCCGGGGATGAATTGCTGATCGAAGTTGCCCGACGACTATCGAGACTACGTTGCAAGCATTATTGTGCTGCTCGCATGGGCGGTGACGAGTTCGCCGTTATTGAGCTTTGCCAGCCGACTGGCGACAACAGCTCCTGTATCAGTGAGCAGTTAGCAGAGATCTTCAGAAAGCCAGCCATGTTTGCCGGTTCATTTCATCCGATTTCGGCCAGTATCGGGGTCAGCCAATTTCCCAAAGAAGCCAAGTCTGTCTCTGAAGTCCTGAAACAGGCCGACTTTGCGATGTACGAGGTCAAACAACAAGGAAAAGATGGCCTATTGCATTACCGTACATTATCTTCGTTGCCTGATAACCAGCGAGTAATGAGCTGAGGTCTTGTTTGTCTACAACCCAAAATAAAAAAGCGGTCAGAAGACCGCTTTTTATTGGGAATAGTTTGGTTTTCTATCAGCTTACATTGCTGCAGCGTAGATACCAGAAATCTCTTCGTGAGTTGCTTGTTTAGGGTTAGTGAAGCCACAAGCATCTTTCAGCGCATTATCAGCCAGAACTGAGATGTCTTCTGCTTTAGCACCTAGCTCTGTAAGACCTGCAGGGATACCTACGTCTTTAGACAGAACCTGAATCGCTTCCAGTGCCGCTTCTGCACCCTGCTCAGCTGTCATGCCTTCAACGTTCACGCCCATTGCTTTTGCAACATCCAGCAGACGCTCAGGGCAAACCTGTGCATTGTAGCGCTGTACATGCGGAAGCAGAACGGCATTACAAACACCGTGTGGAAGGTCGTAGAAACCGCCTAGCTGGTGCGCCATTGCGTGTACGTAACCTAGAGATGCGTTGTTGAATGCCATACCTGCCATGAACTGAGCGTATGCCATTTGCTCGCGAGCTTCCAGGTTCTGGCCATCTTTAACGGCTGTACGTAGGTGCGCCTGGATAAGCTCAATTGCTTTAATTGCTACCGCATCAGTAATTGGCGTTGCCGCAGTAGACACATATGCTTCGATAGCGTGAGTTAGTGCATCCATACCTGTTGCCGCAGTCAGAGACGCAGGCTTAGCCAGCATTAGCTTAGGATCGTTAACAGACATCAGCGGTGTAGTGTTCTTGTCAACAATCGCCATCTTGATGTGACGCGCTTCATCAGTGATGATGCAGAAACGAGTCATTTCAGAAGCCGTACCAGCTGTAGTATTGATCGCAATTAGCGGAAGCTGAGGCTTCGCAGACTGGTCAACACCTTCGTAGTCAGCAATCTTGCCGCCGTTAGAGGCTACAAGTGCAATACCCTTGGCACAGTCGTGTGGAGAACCACCACCTAGAGAGATAACGAAGTCACACTCGTTCGCTTTTAGCAGCTCAAGACCCGCTTCAACATTACCAATTGTTGGGTTTGGTTGTGTACCGTCGAAAACAACAGATTCAACTTCACGTTCTGCTAGCAGATCAGCAACCTGCTTAACCATACCGATTTGGCTTAGGATTTTATCGGTAACGATTAGTGCTTTTTTAAAGCCTTGTGCTTTAATTGCATCAGCCGCTTCAACTAGGCAGTCTGCACCCATTAGGTTAACTGTAGGGATAAAAAATGCACTGCTCATATCTAATTCTCCATAATTATCAAATACTAATTACTTTAACCAACTAAACCGCCAATCTCTTTGCGGATTAAAAAGCTACCTGTAATGAGTATCCCGCATACCCCATTCGGGCTAGGCATACATATCTAACACTTTCAAAATGTGCAACAATTTGATCTCGGACAATTTATGAAAAAAAGTGACTGGTCAGCGTTGTTTTTTTTGAATTCGATCACTTTTTCACTAAAAATGCACTCAGAATTGTTCACTCATGGAAACATTCTCTTTCGTATCGTCATAGATTCAGTCCATTAAATGAGAGGATCCGCACACAAAAAAGCGCCGAAACATGTCAGCGCTTTCTCATAGCTTTAATTAAAAGATCATCAATCGTTACTGGCGGATCCAGGCGTCTTCCCAGGCCGAGCCAAAACCTGGCTCATAGTGGATAGCCGAGTCGATGTTACACCAGCCGCCTTCCGGGAATGGACGACATTGATAGGTACTACCATCGCGCCCCAATACCAGTGTTTCACCCGGGACATACTGGCCGATGCCTTCAGGATAGGCATAGTCATAATCTCCCCCTCCTGACGGGACCTTCACTGTGACAGACTTGGTTTCGATCAACTTGTGTTCAGCATCTTGCTCGGCGGCATATACCTCAATGGTGAAATCCCCCAACTGGGAGGTGAACACTGCCAGATCGATCTTACCGTTATCAACGATGTCACTCGCCAGTGACAGCTGATGACCCGTACTGTCCAGCAGCTTCATGTTAATAAGATATCGGCCTTCAGATTCAACAGCGGCACTGATATATGCAAGCCCTTCTTCATTCTGGGTATATTCATCCTGCAGGCCTATCACCGTTAGAGGTGCCGGTTCAATAGTATCGCCATCGCGAACATCTACCGCATAGCTATAATTCGGATTGGTCACAAAGACTTGGTTGGCATACATGTCTTCCGGACTATACACAATATCGCCAGAATCCTGCTCGATACCGATCTGCGTGATGGCGCTGTGCTCTTGATTCACTCGCTGCGCAAGTTCATAGGACCAGGCATTCACATCGCTATTTGACGCAGTGATCGGCAGCTTCTCAGACACTAGCTCCTGGTTGCCCTGCGCAGAGAAAATTCGGAACAACACCACGTCGCCTTCATCGGCAACAACTCCCGGTTTGACAAACGAACCGATTGCCGACCACTCTGGCGGCGGCGTATCCCCCTCAAATTTAATATCACTGCAGTTATAGAAGCCTTCACCGGCGGGATCATTACGCTGCCAGCGGGTTACCAAGGTAGCATCCCCGCTTCGCCCGGCTGGCAAGGTAACATTCATGAAGTAGTAATTGGCACCATCGACATTAACCTTCTCAATGTTGCCAAATTCCTGGATCAGTTCAAGATCATCCCAGCCAAGGCGACTATGGGCTGCGTTATAGCCAGGCTTTGTCAGGTAGATCTGCCAATGACTCGGGTTATGCGGCGCTGTAGCGCGGTATTTCAAGGTGAAAGTTTCGCCCGACTGCATCTCGGTCCGCTGCCAATACTGCGACGCAACGCTCATACCGCTTTTTCGCTCGTCACCGCCGGAACAAATCAGGCCATCCTTCACCGCGGCCTTTACCGCATCCATATTGGTGTAGTCCTTTACCAAAGTCGCAAACTCGTTGACCTGCACAACAGGATACGTCCCGGACTCCTGGAAAGAGGCCCGGCATGCCTCGTTAGGGATCTGCGAACCATCCGGCGCGCCCCAGTGGCCGCCATCTTCCTGGCAGATCACTTGACGGGCTTTGGGAAAGTCTGCCCATCCATGGGCACTTGCCTGGATAGGCACCAATGCAGCCAGTACAGAGCTGGCTGCAAAAGAGAGAGTCATTATTCTTTTCATTTTATTAGCTTCCTAATGAATGGTTGGGAAGCCAGCTAGCGGGAAACAAAATAGCCACTGCTTATACCAAGCTAAATAAATATCTGATCACTCTTTATGGCTAAAATCACCAACTACTTTGTTGGAAGTCTTGTAATTAGAACCACTAGTTACTGCGACTTCCGCCTTGTATTTGGCAATTTTCCCTCATAAAAAATAGATCATCTACTTATCCAGCTTGGTATTGTCTACTTCATTCCTATCAGGTAACTCCGCTGCCATAGAAATAAAACCATATAAACATAGTTGTTTTTCTTTAGGTCGGTAGTTTTGCGCCTGATCTTTTCAAATCAGTTGCCTTTAGCTGACAGGGGTATTTATAGGCATAATTTTGCAGTTATCAAAAAACGAGATGATATTATGGAATCATAGTCCCAATACAATTATATCAATCAGAATAAACCATGATATTAATAATTAGCAAAAGATATTTAAAAGTTAATTAATCACCCCTATGAATATAATTGGAATATATTACTATCGCAAAACACATTCCTACTTTAAATAAACCAATCACTACCCAAGGGCAATAATGTATGTTTCTATACAAACAACCATTACTAGTACCAACACCATGATCTTCCAAAACCGCAATGGGTTACGCTGGATCAAAGGTGACTCTCTCAACTCTTTAAGTATTTTCTGGTTAGGTGTGGATAAATCCTGAATAAATTCAGAAATGACTTGATAGCGTATATCAGGAAAAGGGTGGCAGACTTTTTTTAATACCAAGTTTAGCCATGCCGGTAAATCAGATCTGTATTTAGTCGCTGGAATATATTGATAGTAATGAGGCTTTATTCCATCAAATACCTGAGAATGTCGAGAGCGGTATGGCAATTTTCCGGTCAGCATTTCATATACAATCACCCCAACGGAAAATAAATCTGAATAGGCTGTCGCTTTTTCGCCCGCCAAATATTCGGGGGCAATATAGTCTGTTGCGCCAACCGGGACGTCCTCAGTGATGACAGTGGAAATTTCATCGAACCCTTCCGCCTGTGCCGTACCAAAATCAATTAACACTACCCTGCCATTCTCGGTCAGGATAATATTCTCAGGCTTTAAATCGCGGTGGACGATACCCATTCGCTGAAAAAAACGAATTGGCTTTACTATTTCAGCTGCCACCTGACGTACTTTCTCTAGGCTCGGTGCCGGATTATCAATCATCCACTGCCTGAGTGTTTTGCCTTCCACATAATCACAGACATGGTACAAAAACGGCGATGCATCGGCATAGGGATGGATTTTCATCACCGACGGATGATCTATTTGCCTTCCAA
The DNA here is from genome assembly GCF_001939735.1 of Photobacterium proteolyticum. Lineage (GTDB taxonomy): Bacteria > Pseudomonadota > Gammaproteobacteria > Enterobacterales > Vibrionaceae > Photobacterium > Photobacterium proteolyticum. Next base: position 226,843 of record NZ_MJIL01000101.1, on the reverse strand, counting down.
CCCAGCCTTCCCGGACAAACCCCTGCAAATAGACAAAATCATCCGCAAAGTTCGGTGAAGGTGCCTTCAGTACATAGCATTTTTTGTCAAAATGGCTTTTGGCCAAATAGACATGGCTCCGGGTACCGCTGTACAACACCCTTAGAATTTCATACTGATCGATCCGATTCCCTTCGGCCAATACCGGTGGAATGACCCTTTGTGTCAATTGTCTGCTCGCCTCTTGCAGATCCTCTTGCGGCAACGCGTCAATTTTCACCAGCAGGCAGGTAAGGTTGTCATCACTGCCATTTTTCATGGCGTACTGCACGATCAGATGCGCCAACTCTTCGGCTGTCAGCTCCGTTCGCGATAGCAGTGCTTCTAGCTCTTGTTTGCTCAGCCAATCATGCAGGCCGTCGGTGGTCAGTACCAATACATCGTCTACCTCGACAGGCTCCTGCTGATAATCCACATCGAGCCGACTATCCATCCCCAGCGCCCGGGTCAGGAAATGACTACGCCCGCCTTGCTTACGACTGTGATCCTGTGTGAGCTGAACAAGTTTCCCAGCCCGATAACGGTAAATTCGACTATCACCAACATGAAGCAAATGCGCGGTATTGGATTTGACAATTACACTGCTGAAAGTACTCACCAGCCCGTTATGTCGCAGATCACTTTGCAGCCCATGATGATATAACCAGCTGTTCAGCCCGGTCAGCACCTTAGCCGCTGACTTTCTGACTCCCCAGCTATTCGGTGTACTGTAGTAGTCATCGATAAACTGAGTCACACTGGTATGGCTAGCCTGTTGTCCGTTATCACTGCAACTGACGCCGTCTGCAATGCATGCCACCACTCCCTTATACTTGGCGACATTTTTGCGCACCGCATGTTTCGCAGCAAAAGCATCTTGGTTGGCTTCCCGGCAGCCGGCACTGGAAAAGCCCCCTACCGAAACCTGTAACTCCTCAGCCACAGCCTGCGAGATATCCATTGTCTCTGCCATCGTTATATCCTTGTACGACTGAGTGGCAGCCTCTCAAAGAAGGCCACCACTACATTACCCATCATCTAGTTAGACGTTTGGCATCTAGCTTTTGGCTACATCAATCATGGTGACGCTGCCATCTTCATTGATTTCCGCAATCTGGCCAGAAGGCTCTTCCATCATCAGCAAGGTGACAAATCCGAGCACTGCCGTTGCCGCAATCACATAGAAAAAGGTGCTGTAATCCACCAGTGACAAAATCGTGAGATAACAAACAGCACCAACGTTACCGTACGCCCCTGTCATCCCGGCTATCTGACCTGTCATGCGACGCTTGATCAGAGGCACTGTTGCAAATACCGCTCCCTCACCCGACTGAACAAAGAACGAACAAGCCATAGCCGCTGCGACTGCCAGCCACACTGGCCAGCTTCCATCTACCTGTCCCATCAGGAAATAACCCGCCGCCAGTCCGGCAGTTAAAATCAGCAATGTTGGCTTACGGCCAAACTTGTCGGAGATCCAGCCGCCACCCGGTCGTGACATCAGGTTCATGAATGCATAGGCAGATGCCACCATCCCGGCCATTACCGGAGTCAGCTCGAAGGTATCTGAGAAAAACAACGGCAACATCGAGACAACAGCCAGCTCCGAGCCAAAAGTAGCGAAATAGAGCACATTTAAAATGGCAACCTGCTTGAATTTATATTGGTGTATTTCTGGGACTGGTTCTTTGAATACCGTCTTGTTGACCTTCCAAGCCTGGCTGATCTCGTAGCAATAAATCAGGGTAAGCAACACGTAAATGCCGTTAACCATCTCACTGCTAAGCATAGACACACCGCTTGGAGACAGTTTCCAGGCCAATAGCGCCAGGGCACCATACATCGGCAACTTCATTAGCAGCAATAAGAAGAAATCGCCTTTAGAGGTTACTTCCATGGCCCCTAAGTTCTTAGGCTTGAAATATGTCGCCCCCTTCGGCGTATCGGTAACATTGATATAAAAGATATAGGAAAAAATCAGGCTCATGGCACCAGTAATCGCCATCGCGTAACGCCAGCCATCCTCACCACCAAACATCACAGCGACGGTCGGCAGTGTAAAAGCAGCCGCTGCAGAACCAAAGTTCCCCCAGCCGCCGTATATTCCTTCCGCGGTTCCTAGTTCATTGTGAGGGAACCATTCCGACACCAGTCGGATCCCCACAACAAAACCGGCACCGATAAGCCCGAGGGCAAAACGTGCTATCGCGGCCTGGACAAAGCTATCAGCAAAAGCAAACATGAAACAGGGGATGGAGCAAATTGCCAGCAGCGCCGAATAGACGATCCGGGGCCCATATTTATCAGTTAACATCCCGATAATAACCCGAGCCGGTATCGTAAAGGCGACATTCAAAATTAGCAGGGTCTTAATCTCGGCGGTGGTCAGGCCAAGCGATTCTTTCACCGCCTGAAGCAAGGGCGCAAAGTTAAACCACACCATAAATGTAATAAAAAATGCAAACCAGCTGTAATGAAGGATCTTCATTTTTCCGGTCATGGAGAATATGTTGAACTTACCTGTATCTGTCATTATTCAATTCCTTTATTGACTCTCTGATAAGTTATTAGCAGTTATCATGCCACAAATCTAAACCATGCAATTACAACAACTTAAAATCATCAAGCGCAATAAAAGCAAACCTCACAAGATAATAATCATAATATTGGTGCGTGAGTGCACCATTTACTGGCAATTACCCTCATTTTATTATGGGTTTTGTGTTTTTTTGCCAACGGCCACCCCATTAAAAATAGGTCTTCCAAGGAATTCAATACAAAAAATGGAGCTAAAAAGCTCCATTTTTAAATATTTACCGAAAAATACCCATTATACCTGCAACTGGATTTCCCCTTCTTCTACTCGCACCGGGTAGGTTTTTAAGCTGAACTGAGGATCCTCAAGGCATTCACCAGTCGTTAAACTAAAGTGTTGTTTATAGAGCGGTGATGCCACTACCGTCTCACCTTCAACTGAACCGATGATCCCTCTCGACATCACGTTGGCATCACCAATTGGATCATAATTTGACAGAGCATAGACAGACTGACTGCGGCCACAATAGAAAATAGCCACCTGCTCGTCATCCACCAGGGCACATACGCCGGTGTTTTTCACCAGATCGCTGTGTTTACAGATAGTTTGCCACTTTTCTTTCAATACCGAGCCTTGAGTGGCCGGCTCTATAATTACCTGTTCCATCATTCCCTGCTCCTATTCGGTTACATCGACAATTTCAATCTGCTCAAGCTTGTTCCTCGGCCGGCGCTGCCCTCTCTCGGTGACGTAGCTGAGCTTGTTATCTGTTGCCTCGCTATTAACGAAATGCTGGAAGCGTTTCAGTTTCTCGGGAGAAGTCAGTGTTGTCTTCCACTCACACTGGTACTGACTGAGGTTATGCGCCATTTCGCTTTCCAGCTCCGCAACAATGCCTAGCTTGTCTTCAATCACAACTCGTTGCAGGTAGTCCAGACCTCCCTCAAGATTTTCGAGCCATACCGACGTGCGCTGGAGGCGATCTGCGGTCCGAATATAGAACATCAAAATACGGTCGATATAGGTCACCAGCGTTTCGTCATCCAGATCAGCCGCAAACAAATCTGCATGACGCGGACGCATACCGCCATTTCCGCACACATAGAGGTTCCAGCCGTTCTCAGTCGCAATCACACCGATGTCTTTAGACTGCGCTTCTGCACACTCGCGAGTACAACCCGATACCGCAAACTTCAACTTGTGAGGCGCACGTAATCCCTTGTAACGGTCTTCCAATTCAATCGCAAAACCCACACTGTCCTTCACTCCGTAGCGGCACCAGGTACTCCCGACACACGACTTAACCGTTCGCACCGATTTTCCGTAGGCATGGCCGGTCTCAAAACCGGCATCAATCAGCTTTTGCCAGATTAGCGGTAGTTCATGTAGCTGTGCCCCAAACAAGTCCACCCTCTGTCCACCGGTGATCTTGGTATACAGGTCAAACTCTTTGGCCACCTCGCCGAGTACGATCAGCTTATCCGGGGTGATTTCCCCACCAGCGACCCGAGGCACGACCGAATAGGTACCGTCTTTTTGCATATTACCGAGGAAAATATCATTGGTATCCTGCAGACCGATATGCTGTTCATCCAGCACATAGTCGTTCCAAAATGAAGCCAGAATAGAGCCTACTGTGGGTTTACACACATCGCAGCCCAAACCCTGTCCATACTCATCCAGTAACTGATCAAAGGTTTTGATCTGCTTGACCCGGACAATATCGGCCAGTTCCTGACGCGAGTAGGCAAAGTGCTCACAAAGATGATTATTAATCTCAAAGCCTAGGCTTGCCAGCTCGGCATCAAGCACCTGCTTGGCCAGCGCCGAACAACCACCACATCCTGTTGATGCCTTGGTGCTCCCTTTCAGGCTCGCCATATCAGTACATCCACCAGCCACGGCCTGCTTGATATCAGCCTTGGTGACATCAAAACAAGAACAGATCTGCGCGCTGTCAGGCAACGCCTCCACCCCCATGGTCGCCGCCCCCTCTTCATCGCCTATCGCTGGCAATAGCAGTACTGCCGGGTTTTCCGGCAACGGCATATCATTGAGCTTCATCTGCAGCAAACTGCTGTATGCCTCGACATCTCCGACCAATACGGCTCCAATGATCTTCTTGCCGTCCTGAGAGACAATCAGCCGCTTATAGACCTGCTCTATCTCATCATTAAAGGTATACGACTGCGCGCCCGGTGTATTACCGTGGGCATCGCCTATACTGGCTACATCTACGCCCAGCAATTTCAGCTTGGTGCTCATATCGGCACCGGTAAACGCATTCTGAGCTTCACTTCCCGGCTTCTCGCACAATTGCGAGGCGACAACCTTCGCCATCTGGTAGCCCGGTGCCACCAGACCAAAAATCTGCCCCTGCCACAGTGCACACTCACCGATGGCATAGATATCGGTCACGCTGGTCTGACAGCTATCATCGATGACAATACCGCCCCGATCGCCAAGCTCCAGCCCGCACTGTCGTGCCAGCTCGTCCTGCGGCCGGATCCCGGCCGAAAACACAATCATGTCCGTTTCGAGAAAACTACCATCGGCAAAATTCATTCGGTAGCGGCAAGTTTCACCGGCAACGATTTCCGTAGTGGCTTTTTCGGTGTGTACCTCAACCCCCAGCTCAGAGATTTTTCGCTCGAGCAACTTACCGCCACCGGCATCAAGCTGTACCGCCATCAGTCTCGGCGCAAACTCAACCACATGGGTCTTCAATCCCATACTTTGCAATGCATTGGCGGCCTCCAGCCCCAGCAACCCGCCTCCAACTACCACGCCCACCTCGCTTTGACGTCCGGAGGTTTCAATTGCCTCCAAATCCTCGATGGTCCGATAAACATGGCAGTGTGACTGGTCATTGCCCGGGATCGGCGGAACAAACGGATAAGATCCTGTCGCCAGTACCAGCTTGTCATAGCTCTCCACCCTGCCAGAGGCGGTGATCACCTGGCGTTGCTCACTATCAATGGCTGTCACCTTTTCATTGAGAACATAACTGACTCCGCACTCCTGGTAGTAATTTTCATTGGTCAGTGCCAGCTCTTGCACTGTTGCCCCGGAAAAGTATTTGCTGAGCTGAACCCGGTCATAGGCAAGTCTCGGCTCCTCAGAAAAAGTAATAACCTCAAACTGTTCGTCTTTGTCCCGCTGTACCAAATCATCGATAAACTTGTGGCCAACCATTCCATTGCCGACCACCACAACACGCTGCTTACTCATATAACTTCCTCACTGTTTCTAATTCTGTATACCGACAATATTTCTACGCGGACAATCTGTTCGCCTGCTGGCTGGCCATTTCAGCAAACCATTGCAACTGCTCAGCCAAGGCCACCACCTTGCCGACGACAATCAAGGCGGGTGACTTCACTTGCTCCCGGGTAACCAAGTCGGCTAGCTGATGCAGCTCGCCACGGATCACCCGCTGCTGAGGACAACAGCCATTTTCAATCAACGCGACAGGGGTATGGGCACACAAACCAGCCTGAGTCAGGCTGCTGGCAATCATCTCGGCTTTGGATAACCCCATATAAAACACCAGGGTATGATTAAGCTGGGCCAGCGACTGCCAGCAGATTTGAAGATCTTTCTCGGCATGTGCCGTGACAAAGGTGCAACCCTGCGAGAGTCCGCGATGGGTAAGCGGGATCCCGGCATAGCTTGTACAACCGGCCGCCGCAGTGATACCGGGGACCAAGTCGACCTTGATTCCCTGCTCTCTAAGCTCCAGCATTTCTTCGCCACCACGACCGAACACAAAGGCATCGCCGCCTTTCAGGCGACAGATATTCAACCCTTGTTTGGCCTTGATGATCAGGAGTTCATTAATGTCCTGCTGAGGCACACTGTGATGATTTTTCGCCTTGCCGACATAAATCGTTGGTGTTGATGGTGGGAAAAGCTGGCAGATTTCCTTGCTTACCAAGCGGTCATACACAATCACATCAGCCTGCTGGATCACCCGCAGTGCCTTTACTGTCAGTAAATCAGGATCGCCGGGGCCTGCTCCCACCAGACTCACACGGCCAGATTGCCTAGGCTCATTGACGGCGACAGACGTGAAACTGACAACCTCTGTCGTCTTGTTTGCAATCTTTGGAATTAGTGACATCTCTCATCCTTACGTACCTTCCGTGTACGTCTTTATTTGCTCTGTACTCGTCAGAGCAAGGAAGGTGCCACTACCGTTCAAACCATGTAACAAGAAACTGTATTTACATGATTTATAAATAAAATTTAATTTATTTCCTCGCCTATTGCTCCGATAGTACATAGCCTGGTTGTCAGGGCTTCGCACATATTTAGTGCATCACACACCAGAATAATGCATCGCTTTAGTAAAATTACCGATATCAAACACCACCAAAACTACCACTTTAGTGGTAGAAACAGAAAAATATTCCATTTGGAAAGCCTATATTCGTCTATTCCCTCCTTGTATTCCCTCTTTTCCTTCTATAGCGACGAAGCTGGCTTGGTTATTGCTGTAACGATATATAGATGATGAAAGGATTGAGATAACGACAGCTTATTGGGCTCAGGAGGGATGCTTTGGGCATAACAAATAGCAATGGATGGATAAAGAGCACCTGCGCATACTGTGGCGTAGGCTGTGGTATAGAAGCGAAACCGACATCTGACGGGCGACTGGAGATCCGCGGGGATGCCGAGCACCCTGCCAATTATGGTCGTCTCTGCTCAAAAGGATTGGCACTGGGTGAAACCGTCACCCATCAGGGACGCATGTTGAGCCCGTCAATTAACGGCGAAGAGTGTGACTGGGATCAGGCGCTGGGTTTTGTTGCCGAACAATTTAATTCGATCATCAGGGAATATGGCCCCGATGCCGTGGCTTTTTATGTCTCCGGTCAGCTACTGACCGAAGACTATTATGTCGCCAACAAACTCATGAAAGGCTTTATCGGCAGCAGCAATATCGACACCAACTCCCGTCTCTGTATGTCATCGAGTGTGGCAGGCCATAAACGGGCTTTTGGTGCTGACTGTGTTCCCGGTTGCTATGAGGATCTGGAAATGGCAGATCTGATCATTCTGACCGGATCTAATCTGGCCTGGTGCCACCCGGTATTGTTTCAGCGGATCAAAACAGCCAAAGCCGAGCGGCCAAACTTGCAGGTCGTTGTCATCGATCCCCGAGTGACCAGCAGCTGTGAAATCGCCGATCTTCATCTTGCAATTCTGCCGGGCAGCGATGTCGCCCTGTTTAACGGCCTGCTGGCCTATCTCGCCGAGCATGGACAACTCGACCCTGACTATATCACCGCGCACACCGAAGGCTTTGAGCTCGCTTTAGCCGGTGCCCGCCAAGATGCTGAGGACAATAATACACTATCATGCATTACCGGATTATCACCGCAGCAGCTCACCGATTTCTACCAGCTCTTTAGCAATACTGAAAAGGTCGTCACTGTCTATTCTCAAGGGGTTAACCAGTCAACGCATGGCACAGACAAAGTCAACAGCCTGCTCAACTGCCACCTCGCCACCGGGCGAATTGGTAACCCCGGCAGCGGACCGTTCTCGGTCACTGGCCAACCCAATGCCATGGGTGGACGGGAAGTTGGCGGGCTGGCCAACACACTGGCTGCCCACATGGAATTTGGTAACGAGACCCAGCACCAGCGGATCAGCGATTTCTGGCAAACCGACACCTTGTCAAACGCACCGGGTATGAAAGCTATCGACATGTTTGATGCCATCGACAGCGGCAAAGTCAAAGCTGTCTGGGTAATGGCCACCAATCCAGCCGTTAGTCTGCCCGACAGCGAAAAAATAAACCGGGCACTGGAGAAGTGTCCATTAGTGGTTGTGTCGGACTGTATTGCCGATACTGATACTACCCGCCACGCCAATGTACTGCTTCCTGCACAGGGATGGAGTGAGAAATCCGGTACGGTTACCAACTCGGAGCGACGTATCTCCCGCCAGCGCAGACTACTGCCAACCCCCGGCGAAGGCAAACCCGACTGGTGGATCATCAGCGAGGTTGCCAAAAAAATGGGCTTTGGCCATGCTTTTTACTATCAGCATGAAGCCGATATTTTCCACGAATACTGCAAGATGACAGGGCTAGGGAACCATGGTTCAGATCAGCGCCCTCTTAACCTGTCCGGGTTATCTGACTTAACGCCAGCGCAATACCACCAGCTCAGTCCGCAACAGTGGCCCGTCGCAGATAAAAGCGAACTTCATCACCACAGCCAGGAGCTGCCGCAACACCTTCCCCACAAGCGACTCTTTACCGACGGCGTGTTTGCAACCCCTTCCGGTAAGGCCCGGTTTGTTGCGGTCAGGTACCAGCCGCCTGCAAGCCATACCAGAAAGGACTATCCGCTAGTCTTAAATACCGGTCGTATTCGCGACCAATGGCATACCATGACCCGGACCGGGCTCTCGGCGCGACTTGGCGAACATACCCCAGAGCCCTATGTCTCCATCCACCCCACGGATGCCAAACGCTATAGGCTCAATGACAGCCAGATAGCTGCGGTTACCAGTGAATATGGCAAAGCCACGGTCAGGGTAGACATCACCCAAAACGTAAAGCCGGGAGAGTTGTTTATCCCAATTCACTGGAATGACACAACCTCCAGTGCCGGTAAGGTCTGCAGCCTGATAACCCCGGATACCGATACACTATCGGGCCAGCCTGAATTTAAGTTCACCCCGGCCTCTGTCGCACCGTTATCTTTTCGTAGTGAAGCAATACTGCTGTTAAATACTCCCCGGGACATCAGCGAGTTTGACTACTGGGTGCAGCAAAAAGTCAGCAACGGATATTTATATCGCATCGCCAGTATTCTGCCCCCTGAGCAACTAATGCCCCGGCTTGCCCGCTATTGCCAATACGAAAACGGCAAAGAGCTCAGCTACAGCGGCGCAGAAAACGGGCCTTACCGCTATGCGAATATTCAGCAACAGCGCCTGCGAAGCTGCTACCTGATAGCATCAGACTTGCAGCAACAAGATGTGGACTGGCTCAATCACCTGTTAGATGAACCCATTGATTCATCGGTAGAACGCAGCCTCATTTCTGGGCGAGTTGAAGGGAAGTTGGCTGGCGGCAAAACAGTGTGTGCCTGCAAGCAAGTAGGAAAAAACACCATCTGCCAGGCGATAAAAGAACAGGGATTATCTTCAGTCGAAGCGATAAGTCGTAATACACAGGCCGGAACGGGTTGCGGCAGCTGCATATCTGAAATCCAGCAACTGTTAGATGAACAGATACTGATTTCATCCGGTTAAGGCCCGCTCCAATAACCCACTACCTGAAAGCACTCTGTTTGATAAATCAGGCGGGCTAATTCAGTTTTAGCTCGCCATCATCTCCTGGCGTACGTTGCGATAGGTGATACTGGCAGAGGCAATGTTATAACCAATCCACAACCAGTTAAGCAGCATCATCAGGCCGAGGCTCACCGTTAATTGCGGGAAACACAACGAACCCACAATACTCAACAATCCCAGTAGGTATAACCGAAACTGGATCTTCATCTGTTGCCGACTGATCAAGCTATAGTGATCAGGCAGCAGCATCATGGCACTAGGGTTAGCCATCGCAATAGGCTGAAGGTGCAGAGTGATCAAGAACGGGACAATTTTCAGCAGCATGCCCTGGATCACCCCAAGGACAAATCCCATGCCGATAATAAGCGCAATAAAGACCTCTGCCCTGCCCTGCCCTGAAGATGAAACGGGATCAACGGCATGGAAATCACCAGCACGCATCCACAAATCAGGCATGAATACGCCCATTGCCAATAACTGACGACGGTATCCGGAAGTTTGCGCTTTCGCTGTCGGAGTCGATGTAATCCGATCACTGCATACAGAATCCCTACGGCCGCTATCAAGGCAGTGCTGTAATAAAGGCTGAGCTGGAACACACTCGCCACTGCGAGGGAAGCCAAACCGACGACCAGCAAGCCAGGCAGCGCGATACGCCAATGCCTTGGAAACTCAGGCGTAACATGGAACATCGGGATCACCTGAAAGCTGACCGCCATTATCAACAACAAGACCCAGCCAAAAATGCCCGTGCTGGCATGAAAGTTAGTCAGGCTCTTACCGGCGAACGGGAAATAACCCCACAGGTAACCCGCCAGCAGCAACAATCCGGCCAGCACAACAACGGCAAGTGCCAACCCGGCAAGCATTATAGGACCCCTGGTCTGTTGCCCGCCTGCTTTTCGCAGCAGTACACCCAGCAGTGAAATAACAAAATAGCCCAAACTCAGGCCCAATAAGACAAAGCTAGCGCTAAACGTTGGCAAACCAAAAAAACCGGCACTTAGGGCGAGCGTACCGAGAATTAAACTTGCCTGCATCAGAAACAGAGGTATAGGTGGGATAGTGATCGGAGCGCCACATAATACCGGCATAATTTGAAACAACGACCCAATCATGATCATTGCCATCATACCTATCGCTACAAGGTGAGTGATCGCCAGAGAAGCAGGCAGCCAACGTCCCAGCCAGATGGCGTCACCTTGCCAAATCAGCATCAGTGAGGCAATCACAGCAAACAACGGTGCGGTAAGGTAAAAGCGCAGCGGCACGTCCAGCTGCGGAATATCATCGAAGTTAAGCCCGGTCAGTCTCATCGCTCTTTCTCATCAAGCAGTTATAAGCTTGCTCATCACCCTGGTGCCAAATCCAGATATGGTGCTTACCCGCCTCTTCTTCGGTATGACGATAATCAAATTGCTGCTGGGCAAGAATGGCAAACAGCGGAACAGGTTCTCGCCGGTGCCTGACATGCAGCAACTGGCCTCGCTGCAAGGTGGTCAGAGTCTGGCAGATCTTATGCATCGGCTGAGGCGGCTCAAGCTCACTAACATCCAGAGTGATAATAGAATCCATAGGATCTGCCTCCGTGATTAGGACGCTGCGTTGTTAGGCTTGGCGTCCATCTGGGCAACAATTTCCTCACTGTTAGCCAAATGGGCATCCGACATCGGGTAAAGAATTTGCTCTTCTTTCATATTATGCTGCTGGATAAGCAGCATGGTACTTTCCACAATTCCCATAGCACGCTCGGTGGCCTGCTCGCTAATGGCTTGCTGCATCTGCTCAAACAGAGAGCGAACCTGGGCATGTTCCTGACGCATCACCATGGTCGGTCCCGACGTCATGCCTGTTTGGGCTTCAAATGCAGGAAAAAGAATGTCTTCTTCAAGATCGAAATGGTGCAAGGTTTCGGCTTCAAACTGACTCCACGCCTGACTAAATGCCGTCCAGTTACCTTCGGCTAGCGGGCCTTCTGCCTCAACCAACAGGTGGTCACAGCTTCTGTGATGTTGAGTCATATAAGTATTGATGTTAGCCATATGCGCCTCGCGTACTAGTGGTATAGAACTACAAAAAGTAGTGTTTTATCGTACGAGTGATCCTACACCACAAAAGGTGCATTAAAAAGATATCTTTTGAAATAGAAGCTATATCTTGATCGATATCAGTATTGACCAAAGACTTAATGTCCGGTGTTTTGACTAAACTCCCAATGGTTAATCACTACCGACAGCGGGGCACGGTGCCGCAGTACAGGAACATGGCCTGGCAACACCTGTTGGTATTAATTCTACTACCGGAATTTCTGGACTTACGATCGGTGGCGGGTTTGGCTGGCTTACACGTAAACACGGCATGACCATCGACAACCTGTTTCACCTGAACCAGAATATAAAACCCTAAGCAGGACATAACGAAAAAGCCCCAGCGCTCTTCTGCTGGGGCTTTAGAATGTGGCGGAGAGATAGAGATTTGAAAGCTATGCCCACAAGATTAAACTAATTATTTACAATAGTTAAAACAAGCCATCCAAAGTCGATTTTGACATGTGTCTGATACAGACAAAACATATATCGGGCTAAGAATCAATCACTTGATATAGAATAATTCACAGCCACTATTTCCATTACTACTTACTTAAAGTTATTGTAAGCAAGTGATTTGTAGCTTAGCACTTGAGGATCGTTCGCTAGCTCTTGAATCCACACTGCAATATTGTCACCAAAGGAGTCAATTGTAATCGCTTCACCCTTGTGGTTTGTGAATCCTGCATTATTGAACGCATCAGGCACATTGTCATGAACTCGAATGGTCTTAATGAATTTAACCAGTGCTTCATGCTTTGCTTGCGCTTCCGCTGTAGTCTTAGCTACTAGAAGATAGTTAACCATAGAGCCGCGAGTTGTGTAATCACCTGATGTAAGCAAGCTGTCTACTCCACCTTGTGCCAGTTCTGCCATTTTAGCCCATGTCCATAACTCTTGCTTAGCGAATACAACTGGAATACCTTCTTCCATGAACCGCGTCTCAAGAGTGTCAAAGATTAGCGGTGATAGCTCAAGAGCTTGAGTGTACACCATCATGTGAGTTAGCTCATGGTTGAATACCTTTGCGTCAAACTCAGGGAATGAGCTAAGGTTGTTCGGCATGTTAATGTCTTGACCTTGGTTGTACTTGCCTTTTACCTGATCGCCTTGGTAGTTAAAGCCTGTAACATAGATTTGAGCGGACTTGTTTGCACCAAATACAGAAGTCATCTGATTCAGAATAAACTCGTTAGTGTTACCTTGAAAATTACACATAACTTGAGCAGATGTTACGCTTGAACACAAGCCATCGAAGTAACTTACATTTTCTTCATGCTTAACCGATACTGAGCGAAGGATTTTGCCTGCTGTAACTTGCCAATCAAGTTGCTGCGCCTTGATTGAATCTAGATAACGAATTGCTTTACAGTGGTTTGCCGTGTAAGCACCGTAGCCCAGTTCTGAACAAGTCTTACCCCCAAATGAAACATTCTTTGCGTCCGCTAGAATGGCAGAATCAATTACTGTCGGCATAAATGCATCTTGACGGTCAAGATCATAAGCGACTAGCTCTGCAATTTCCTCGTCAAATAGCTTGAACGTGAAAGATACTGCTGACAATAGGTCAGTGGTGCTATCGTAACCCCAAAGCTCTGCTTGCTTTTCAATGTAACCCTGAAGCGTAAAGGCTACTGTGGCGATATCATCCATGCTCGTCCTCTCTGAGAGAGGAATATTGTACGCAACATCTTTGTAGCTGTAGTGCTCACAAGAGCCCACAAATGCGCTATAAGTACAACGCTCATCGTTAGTCTCATTAACGTACTGAATGTCAGCACCAAGAGAGTCGTATGTTTTTTGCACTACGCGCTCGGCGCTGTACGGCATGATTTCTGAGCCGCTATTATTAGGCGTATTTGGATCAGTATTTCCACCCGCAGTTGTGCCGCCGTCACCTCCACCACAAGCAGTTAGCACGGTCATAGCAGTAAGCGCAGATATGACTCCAACCAACTTTTTCTTAAACATAATTGAAATCGTCCATTATATTATTTAGCCAATTGTACTTTAAATACAAAAACGCTTTTATTCAGGTGGCAAGTATATATAAGCTTTTGTTTTAATTTTGGTTAATCATGAACAACAATGACATTAATCATATATACATGGAGTCAAGTGCAAGGATTGACCAATTTATGACTAATTCTTAGCCGTGTGCAAAACTGATAAATACTTGCCGATTTTTTCCTTTTCATCCCTACCTAAAAGGCACATATGGCAAAGAGTTAAGAGAGCTTTCTCTTCCCCGCAGCTCGCGTTCATCTTTTGCGCAGCAAAAGTATGACGGGAATGCAGCGGGTTGCTATAGCGTTACACTCTTTACTTGGCACTGAAAGCGCCATCAGTAACAGTTTCAGTGCCAAAGATGAGCGAACTAATTAAGGCTTAATTTGAAGCGATTCACGGCATCAACCAACTCTTCTGGAGAGAGTGGTTTAGCATAATGCCCATAGGTCATCACCACGGTGCGTGAGGTCAATAAGCTGAATAGCACCTTGTTGTTTTTCGTTGTTCCTCATAGGCAAGAAAGCCAGAATGGAGCAGTTCCTTGTATATCGGTATCACTCGGTTGGAAACGGCGTTTTTAAGTGTTGGTCTGCCTGACATTGCGCAAGTATGCCAATCGTCTTTCGTGAGTAAATAAAGAGAAACGGATCTCCTTTGGGTATCCCATAGAGCGAAGAGAAAGAGGGGTTGCTACACGCGTGTAGTACACGCTGTCTGGAGGTCTCGACAAATACATCTGTATCATCTTTTTGTATTTGTCGATTCTTGAGGTATAAAAACGAAAAAACCGCTGTAAAACAGCGGTTTTTCCTTTTNGTATCCCATAGAGCGAAGAGAAAGAGGGGTTGCTACACGCGTGTAGTACACGCTGTCTGGAGGTCTCGACAAATACATCTGTATCATCTTTTTGTATTTGTCGATTCTTGAGGTATAAAAACGAAAAAACCGCTGTAAAACAGCGGTTTTTCCTTTTAAAGTGGCGGAGAGATAGGGATTTGAACCCTAGATACGCTACAAACGTATGCCGGTTTTCAAGACCGGTGCTTTCAACCACTCAGCCATCTCTCCGAATTGTATCATCTTAAAAGATGATGGCGGTGAGGGAGGGATTCGAACCCTCGATACGTTGCCGTATACACACTTTCCAGGCGTGCTCCTTCAGCCACTCGGACACCTCACCACATTGTTGTTCGACGCTGTGCGTCTCAACGGCGGCTAATGTAATGGCTTAGGGCCTTAGGGTCAAGCGCTTTTATTGAAATTATTCACGACTGCCGACGAATGGATCAATTCGTTCCATTCTTAGCCCAATCGATTGTTTTTATTCGCTGCTACACTTCAAAGAATCGCACTCTCTAAGATAAGCACTATGCAGTTTCTCACCAGCAACAGGAATCAGTGATGAGAATATGGTTTTCACTCCTACTCTTCCTATTCAGTATCACCTCGGGTTGGACCTTCGCGGTCAAGGAAGAGAATGAGTCCCGCCTGACACTGCTCGATCAAAAAATAGAAGCCCTTCACCAGCAAAATCAAACACCAGAGGTCATCAAGACCCTTGATTCCTTGACCGAAGCAAAAAACCAGCTGGAAAAAACCATTGAGTTTCATAACCAAACCCGAAGATACCGTGAGCTGGTCACCAACTTTAGCGAACAAACACAGGCGCTTGCTGAACAGATATCGGCTTTTTCTACTACCGAATTTCCGGATTTCAGCAACTGGGAAGAAGAAAAGCTGACCCAGGAGATTACCGAACAGGACAAAAGGCTAGAGCAGCTTGAGCAAAGCCGAAGTAATAATAAAAACGAACTGCAAGCTGTCGAGCAAGGTATTGATGAGTTTGCCTATTTATCCGAACAACTGCGCGAAAAAATCAAGAAAGCAGAAAGCCAGCTCAAACATGAACAGCAGCAGACTGATAGTGAGGACGCCCTGCTACTGTTGGAAATCGCCCATCAGTATTATGTCAGCCAGCTTTACGCCCTTGAGGCCAAACAGCTCAGTGCGGGGAACCGGCGGACATTAGCCAAACAGCGCATCCAGCTCAATAACCTCAAAATCGAAGCTCGTCAGGCCTACCGCAACAACCTGCAACGTAGGCTAAGTCGTGTCATGCGAACCAATGCCGCCGAGCCCTCCCAGAGTAACGAAGAGCTGTCACAGGAACTTGACGACCAACCCAAGGCCCTCAAACGTCTTTTACAAGAAAACAAACGCTATACCCGTGACCTTGCCACAATCTCGGATAAAACCGAGCAAGTTCAACAACAACAACAGGCCGCCACCGAGCAAACCGAAACGGTGAACAGTACTGCCGATGACCTAGAGACAATGGCCGAGTGGCTAAAGCTCAGTCCTGCCTTTAGCGAAAACCTCCGGACCCGGCTTAACCGGCTGCCGTCGAATCCCCCTATCGACGCGCTTGATAAGGACATTGCCCAGAACCAAATTAAGAAATATGAATACCAGCAACAGTATGACTCTCTTAAAGAACTCGCCCTGCGGCCACGTACCAAAGAGCTAACGCCCGATCAGCAAAAAAAGGAACAGGAACTGATTGAGACCAATCTCACCCTGATAGACAGGTTGCTCGACAGATCCGATGCCCTTATCTATCAACAGGCAACCTTAAAAGTTGCCTATGAAAACCTCAATACCAACCTCAATGACCTGAGAAGCCAGGCGAACAAACGCTTGTTCTGGGCACCAAATGCCAACCCGCTTAGCGTAAACCTGATTACCAATACCTGGGAAAAGTTAAAATGGTTTTTCTCTCCTTTTCAATGGATAAACCTGATAAAAGTTCCCACTGTTGTCGATATATCTACCCTGATTTTTGTGATGAGCTTTATTGGCGTCATCATCATTTTACTCAGCTGGATAAGAAAACACTGGAAAAAATACCTTGCCTCCACCAGCCAGCAGATAGGCAAGGTCACACAGGATAAATTTCGGTTCAGTACCTTAAATGTTTGTGCGTCTTTTATCCTGGCCTGGCCGTTTCCCTTTATTGTTGCTCTTGTCGGTGTATTGCTCAGCTCAGCCTGGCAATACCCGTTTGTTCATCACCTCGGTCAGGCGCTTGCCATCCCGGTAGCACTGGCAGTGTTCTGCTTTATTCGCGAGCTTGTCCGAAGCGATGGCCTGTTCATCAGCCACTTTGGCTGGGATCTCGGCCTTGTCCATCGCTGCTTTGCCCACTATCGGCGGCTATTGTGGGTTTACTTTCCCATGATGGTGATACAGGATTTTGCCAACCTCTACAGTGATATTGACGTCAGTGCCACCCTGGGCCGTCTGGCCTTTGTTATTAGCAATATCGCTATCAGTTTTTTCCTCTGGCGGCTATATCACGAAAAAATCCCCATGACATACGGTGAGGTGCCCGAGGGCAAAGCCCACATCGGCCATAATTTATTTTGGTGGGCATTGATCATCATCCCTCAGGTTCTCAACTACACGGCATTAAAGGGCTACCTAACCTCATCCCAGTCCGTCATGGCCAAGCTTGAAGTATCAGCCGTTCTTGGGGTGGTCACTCTGCTTGTTTACTACCTGATCAAACGCCTGATGCTCATTCAGAAAAGACGTCTGGCTTTTGACCGGGCCAAGGCCAAACGACAAGAGATTCTGGCTCAACGATTAGCCGAAATGAAAGAAGAGAAGGAAGACAGCTTCAGCAGCAGCGAAATGCAGATTGAAATCGAGGAGCCCGAAGTCGATCTTGAAAAAATCAGTGCCCAGTCTTTACGCCTGCTACGTTCATTGCTGTTATTAATCTACCTGTCTGTCGTGGCCGTCGTATGGTCAGATTTTTATCAGGCCATTACCTTTCTTGAAGACATAACGCTTTGGGACGTGACCAGTACCATTGACGGTATCGACGAGCTCAGTGCTATCTCGCTAAAAAGCCTATTGCTTGCTATTCTGGCCTTCTGGCTCACCGCCATCATTGCCCGCGACATGCCGGGTGCAATGGAGCTGCTGATCCTGCAACATTTAGATCTCTCGCCGGGAACTGGTTATGCCATTACTTCGCTAACCCGCTATGTCGCTATTTTCCTCGGGATCATCATTGGCTCGGGGCTTATCGGCTTCGACTGGTCAAAAATGCAATGGCTGGTTGCCGCGCTCGGCGTCGGGCTGGGTTTTGGCATGCAGGAAATCTTCGCCAACTTTATTTCCGGCCTGATCATTTTGTTCGAAAAGCCTATCCGCATCGGAGATACCGTCACTATCCGCCAGCTGACCGGCGTTGTGGCAGTAATCAAAACCCGTGCTACCACGATTGTTGACTGGGACCGAAAAGAGGTGATTGTACCGAACAAGGCATTTGTGACCGAGCAGTTTATAAACTGGTCGCTGTCCGATCCCATTACCCGAGTGACTATCTCTATCAGCGTCAAATATCTCGCTGACAGCGAGTTAGTCACCAAGCTGCTCTTTGAAGCCGCCGAAGAATGCGACCTGGTATTAGATAACCCGGCGCCTGAAGTCTTTTTCCTGACCCTGACCGCCGACAGCCAAAATTTCGAAGTCCGAGCCTACGCGGCAGAAACCGCTCACCGGCTGAGCCTGACTCATGACCTGCACAATCGAATAAAAACCAAGTTTATCCAGCACAATATCTCCATTGCCCATCCTCAGTTGGAAGTTACCATCAAGAAGAAACAAGCTCATCCGCTTAGCCACTAAGCTCGGCTCATTTAAGATAAGACGCTGGCTTAATGACTCTGCTACTGACTGTAATCCAATATAGCCTGCGGGACCTCAACAAGCGGCAGACTGCGCTCAACCGCACCACGGTTTACGGCCTCCCTGGGCATACCATAAACGACACAGCTTGCTTCATCCTGTGCCAGCGTCAAAGCGCCGGCCTGCCGCATCTCGAGCATCCCCTTGACGCCATCATCCCCCATGCCGGTCATAATGATCCCAAGCGCATTGGCCCCTGCCGACTGGGCCACCGAACGAAACAGCACATCAACCGAAGGACGATGGCGGCTGACTAACGGCCCGTCAATCACCTCGACATAATATTGCGCCCCGCTCCGCTTGAGCAGCATATGCTTTCCCCCGGGCGCGATTAGCGCCTGGCCAGGCAGCACCCGCATTTTATGCCGGGCTTCCTTGACGCTGATCTCACATAAACTATTCAGCCGCTCAGAAAAGGCCGCCGTAAACTTCTCAGGCATATGCTGCACAACAACAATGCCCGGAGACAATCGCGGCAACGCCTTTAATACCAGTTCCAGCGCCTGAGTCCCCCCTGTCGAGGTACCAATGGCAACGACCTGCTCCGTAGTCTTAAGTATCGAGAGCTTGCCGGCAGCGAGTATGGTGTCGGCACTCAATTTAGGCTTCACTTTTAGGCTTGAAGCCTTAACCGAGGCAGCCTGAATCGGCTTGAGATTAGCTTTGCTGGCCGCCTTGACGGCACCTATCAATACCTTTGCCGAGTCATGGAGAAAGCCTTTCAACCCCACCTTGGGCTTGGTGATGATCTCGACGGCACCGGCTGAAATTGCCTGCATCGTCGTTTCCGCTCCTTTCTCAGTCAGTGTCGAGCAAATGACCACCGGTGTCGGTCGTTCAGCCATGATTTTCTTAAGAAAAGAGATCCCGTCCATCCGCGGCATTTCTATATCGAGGACAATGACATCCGGCCATTGCATCCGCATCCTCGTCATTGCAAACAGCGGATCGGCAACAGCGCCACACACCTCGAGCTCGCTGTCTGTCTTCAAGACAGAAGAGATAACCTGGCGCACCACAGCCGAGTCATCAACAATCATGACCTGTATTTTTTTTCTTCTCATATGACCTACCTAAAATGCCATCCTTGATGTGATTCTCATCATACCTTTTGGTAGATACTGGGCTTTATCAGACGCAGCCGATCACTGATCCCCGTTATAGTTTCTGAATGGCCAACCAATATATGGCCGCCGGGCTTGAGCTTTTCTACCACCCGTAACACAACCTCATGCTTGGTTTCTGCAGAGAAATAGATAAGCACATTGCGTAGCAATATCAGGTCGAAGAAGCCAACGTTTGGCAACGATGTATTGAGGTTGATCTGTTTAAAACGAACATGCTCCCGCACCTTGTTGTTGATTAACAATGTCCCCTGCTGGGAGCGCACCCCTTTCAGACAGTATTTCTGCAAATACCGTCTCGGAATTTCAGCCTGCCTCGAGTTTAGATATAACCCGTTACGCGCCTGTTCCAACACATTAGAGTTAATATCAGACCCCAGTACACGCCAGTCCGACGTATAACCACAATGCTCTGCTAGCAGCATTGCCAAACTATACGGCTCCTCGCCCGTAGAACAGACGGCACTCCAGCAACGTAAAGGCGTCTGCGATGAGGTGTTGTCCAGAATATGCCGCTTAATGAAGCCAAAATGTCTAGGCTCCCGGAAAAAGTGGGTTTCGTTGGTGGTTAGATGATCAACCACTGTTTGCAGCTCCCCCTCCGGGGGGGCATTTATCAGCATCCGGTAATAATCGGCAAAACTCGTTAGAGAATAATATCGGAGCCGACTTGCCAGCCTGACAGCAACCAGGTTTTTCTTATGTTCACTAAGGGTAATACCAGCCAAATCAAAGATAAGCTGCCGAAACCGTGCGAACTCCCAGTCTGTAATGGCGCTCTGATTGAATAAATCACCAGACCGTTTCTGGACTGCATGTTTTGACTCCATGTTGTCCCCCCTTTCGCCATTACAACAATCATTTCCCTATTGTCCTGACAAGCGCCTTGGTCTTGCTAATAGTCATCACGATAACAAGGCGCTATCTGTGTCAGAAATCGTACTCGCTACGGCTAAAATGCCTCAAAATCCTCCTCAATGATTTCCTGGTGCCTGCTCTCCAGTTTCTTGGCCGGCTTTTTCGGAGCGAGCGCGGATGGAACAACAGTCCGTTTTCCAGCCACATTTGCTGTATGTGGAGCAGGGGCAACAGCAGGCGACTCATTGATGGTAAAGAAGCTCATCAGCTGTTGTAACTGCTCGGCCTGCGCACTCATTTCTTCAGCCGTCGATGCCAGCTCTTCAGACGCCGAGGCATTTTGTTGAGTCACCTGATCCATTTGTCCCATCGCTACGCTGATCTGGGTCACGCCACTAGCCTGCTCATCCGAAGTTGCCGCTATCTCCTGCACCAGCTCAGCCGTTTTGGTAATACTGGGGACAATCTCATCAAGCAAGTGGCCAGCCTGCTCGGCGACCTGAACACTACTTCCGGCCTGATTACTAATCTCCTGTGCGGCTACCTGACTGCGTTCCGCCAGCTTGCGCACTTCAGCTGCCACTACCGCAAACCCTTTGCCATGTTCGCCAGCTCTGGCTGCTTCGATGGCAGCGTTCAGTGCCAGCAGATTAGTCTGATAAGCAATATCTTCAATAATGCTGATTTTCTCGGCAATCTCCTTCATGGCTACCACGGTTTCACTGACTGCCCGTCCGCCTTCGGCTGCCTGACTCGACGCCTTAGTAGCGCGATCGTCTGTGACCTTGGCATTTTCGGCATTTTGCTGCACAGATGCGGCTATTTGTTCCTGAGAGGCACTGGTCTCCTCGACACTGGCGGCCTGCTCGCTGGCAGCCTGGCTTAGGGACTGCGCAGTCGCGCTGATCTCTTCAGAGGCACTGGCCAAACCGTTGGCATTGCTGTTCACATCGCCGACAATCTGGCGCAGCTGGTTGCTCATGTGCCCCATTCGGCTTAGCAACTGGCCGGTTTCATCTTTGCTGCTGGTTTCAATCTTGCTGTTGAGATCACCGTTCGCCATGGCATCGGCAACCTGCAACGCTGTCGCCAACGGACGGGTAATAGTCGAGGCAACCATCATAGCCACCAGCACTATCAGAATAACCGCCACAGCAATAACAATACCGACCATCATCAGCAAATTATCGATAGGTTCGTTCACCTCGGCGACATCTACCTCGGCCAACAGTGCCCAATGAGTATCCCCGACATCGACCCGGGTATAGGCCGACAGTACATTGTTACCGTTATAGTCTTGAATCCGGGCAATGCCAGTTTCACCACCCAAGGCGGCGCTACTTGCCTGGGTGTCGACCCCGTTACGCGCAATCGTACCGGCAAAAGAGGCTTTCACCGAACGTCCTTCCTGATCAAGGAATGAGTCAGATCGCATCCGCTTATCCATACCCACCAGGTAGGTTTCTCCCGTCGCACCCATCCCGCTTCGCTGCTGCATAATGGTGTTAACCGCTTCCAGCGGCAACTGAATAGCCACCACCAGCTCAATGTCGCCATGTTCAATCAACGGCTGGGCAATAAAGGCGGCCGGCTCATCGTTGCTCGGTGCATAGGGGGCAAAATCAACCAGGCCGTACTGCCGCGTCTGCAAGACCTGCCGAACCAGTTGACCCAGATTGGAATCAGCATATTTTCCATCCACCATATTGCTCTTATAGTCCGCCTCATGGCTCACGCTATAGAACACTTCACCGTCCGGGTGGATAAGGAAAAGATCGTAGTAACCGTACTTCTGGCTATAATTTGCCAGAAAATCCGTTGTCTCGCCGGGCTTGATACTGATGAACGCCTGCTCCAGATCCATGGCCGATACCAGCGCCCAGTTGAGACCATATATCTCAAGCGGAGAAGCCGATACCATCAAAAGCCGACCGCTCTGATCGGTATAGGCACCGTCTACCACCTTGCCAGCCAAAGACTCTTCGACAAAAAGATCATTGGCAGGCATACCAATTTGATGCTCTGTTCCATCCGTGCCGATAAAATTACTGCGCAAGGTATTACTGCCGGAGTATTGCCCGACCAGATAGGTTTCCACCATTTCACCCAAATTGTCATCCCGATGCATGATGGCATCAATACCTTCAGTCGGGATCTGCATGATAAGCACCCCTAGCAGCTCCTCGTTGACAATAACGGGCGCACCAATGAATGCTGATTGCTGATTATTGGACGGGGCGTAGGGGGAGAAATCTTCAATCGCAACACCTGACTGGGCCTTGCTAAATAACCGGCCAATACCGCTGTCACGTAAAGGGCCGGACTTTATGTTTTGCCCGAGATCAGCTTCCTGCGTCACTGAATAAACGACTTCACCGTCGACATTCACCAGAAACAAATCATAAAAACCGTAGTGTTCGGTATAGCGAGTCAGCCATGCCCCGTACTGACTATCTACGGCTTGCCAATCAACACCACCGGCTTGCAAACCAGCATTTCGATAGGCAATGTCAAAACCAATTAACGCCTCGGAGGCTGCATCGCTTTCCGCCAGAATAACGATATCATCCTGCAGCGCCGAAAAATGCCCTTCTATCTGGGCACGCTTACTCTCTTTTGCTGCATGCAGCTTATTGAGCGTATTAGTACGTAGCGTATCGACTGTATCGATCAAAACGCCTAAGTCACTCTGACGCTCCGCAAAATAAGACTCTAACTGAGACTTTTTCACATCCCGCATAGCGATAAGCTGATGGTTAGACTCTGTGGTCAACGCATCGGCAGCCGCTTTTACGGCAATGAATACAACGATAGCCAATGGAATAAGACTGACCAGCAAAAACAGGCCGATCAACTTAGGTCTCATCCTGATGTCACTAAAACGGAGCATAACGCCTCCCTGGATTAATATTCCGGTTATTAATTATTCAATAATCACCCGCTTTTGCAGCCAGCCTAACCAACAGCAACCGCATATGAACGGCTATTCCTGCAGTGCCTCTAGCGATGACAGCTCTTCCACTGACAGCACCCGTCCAACATTGAGCAACACAATGAACTCATCATTCACTTTGCCCATTCCTTCGATAAAATCAGTCCGGAGCCGGGCACCAAAGCTCGGTGCCGGCTCAATATCAGCCAGCGGTATATCAAGCACTTCACTGACGGCATCAACCACTACGCCAATTTCGATCCGCTCCCCTTCGCTTTCCACCTCGACAATCACAATACAGCTGCGCTTGGTCACCTCTGTGGTCGGCCAGCCAAAACGTACTGCCAGGTCAATAATGGGAACGACGTTGCCGCGTACATTAATCACGCCGCGGACGAACTCAGGCACCATGGGTACCACGGTCAGCTGGCCATACTCGATAATTTCCTTTATGGGACGGATATTGATAGCAAACAGCTCCTCCCGCAGAACAAATGTCAGGAACTGCTGTTGCTCATGTGTAATATCAACGTCCTTATCTTCTTGGCCTCTGGGCTCTGCCAGAGTTAGGCTTTGCGTCATTGCGCCCCCCTTCATATGCTACAACCAGGCTAAATACCCATTTATTCAGACTTCGAGCTGTACACCGTTGTGGCTTTGATCCCATGCTAAGGCACTACCTCGCCATGGCCGATATATCGCGGTGAGCAATGTGTTTCTGCATCCCGGATCAGTGCCGGGACATCCAGGATCATTGCCACGTCGCCACTGCCAAGGATCGTCGACCCGCTGATCCCGCTAAGATGGGAAAAGATTTTGCTTAGCGGCTTAATAACGGTTTGCAGCTCGCCCTGTAACTGATCGACGACGAACCCGGCTTTTTGCTCGCCGCTCTGTACCACAACGATGTTGCGTTGTTTAACGTCAATATAGCTTTCTTTGAATCGCTGCCTCAGGTTGATAAAGGGCAGGATTTCCCCCCGCAGATTAACGTAATTACCGTTTTTACTGTGCTCTTCGCTGTACTCGATACACTCGACAACCGCATCTAGCGGGATAACATAGCTCGATGCCCCTACCCCGACCGCAAAGCCGTCGATAATAGAAAGCGTCAAAGGAAGACGAAGGCGCAGCAGAGAACCCTCACCCAGCCTGCTCTCAACCTCGATGCTGCCCTGCAGCGCCTCGATGTTACGTTTGACCACATCCATGCCGACCCCTCGTCCCGAAAGATCGCTCACGGCGTTTTTGGTCGTCAGACCAGCCTCCAATATCAGCCGCAGAATATCTTTCTCGCTCATTGGCTGTTCTGCGCTGATAAGCCCATTTTCGACCGCCTTAGCCCGTACCTTGACCGGGTCGATACCTCCCCCGTCGTCACACACTTCAATCACTATGCTGCCCGAATCGTAATAGGCCCGGAGGATCACCGTACCGGTGACAGGCTTTCCTTTGGCAAGCCTCTCTTCCTTGGCTTCAATACCGTGGTCAATCGCATTTCTAACCAAGTGCATCAGTGGATCGTTGATTTTCTCCACAACACCTTTATCCAACTCGGTCTCACCACCTTCAATCGTCAGCCGGATATCTTTGTCCAAATCCCGGCTGATCTCCCGGACCACACGATGAAAGCGCTTGAAGGTCTCGTCTATCGGTATCATCCTCAGGTGCAACGACAGCCCTCTGATTTCTTCAACCAGCAAAGAAACTGCCGCACTGGATTCCATCAGTTCAGGATCGCCATTTTGTTTCGCCAGCAAGCTTGTATTGGCACCGGCAATCACCAGCTCCCCCACCAGGTTAATCAACTGATCCAGCTTGTGGGCATCAACCCTGAGGCTGCGGCTCTCCTGGCGCTTGAGATCAGGCAGACCTGCTGAAGTTTTTTTCGAAGTTGTTTCTTGAGGCAATAACTGCTGCGCAGGCTCCCCGACTTCCGACTGAAGTAGCGTTTGTGGCTGTATCTGTGGCTCTAGTTGTTGCTGTGACAGTGATTGGGATTCTGACTCAGGCTTATACATAGACTGAGCAGGCTGGATAATGTCAGTTTGGGGTGCCTCCATCACATAGGCCAATTCTTCTTGTGTCAGCGCACCACACTGAATAAACAACTGACTGAGTTCATCAACCTCCTGGTCAAGCTCCTTTATCAGCGAGACATACTGCTGAAGATCACTATGGGGAGGAATGATATGGATCTGGCACTCGTCGGCAACAAACTCAAACACCGACTCCAAAGTTGGCTGATCAGCATCACTATCAAGTAGCAGCTCCAGGCCAAGATAACAGGACTCGGGATCCATCAGGCTACTGCCGGGCAAGGTAAACAAGGGAACCAATTCCACGATGTCTCCCAAGGAGCGGAGATATCGTAAAAATGACAACGGATCCATACCGTTACGCAGCACATCCTCGCCGAACCGCAACGAAAAATGCCAATAGGGGTTGAATGCTGCTCGGTTGATATTACTGTGATCCAATCCCGGCAAATGCTCGGTATATTGGCCCAATGATGAAAGATCATTAACGCTGCAGTTTTGCTGAGGATCCGCCGATCCCGACAATTGCGCCAATAATGCCTGCCCTTGCTGTGTCAGTTCCTGCTCGCCCGACAAATCCTCACTGCCAAGCCGTTCAATCAAGCTCTCAATATGATCCCGGCAATCTAACAACACAGCAATAAGCGTATCGTCGCAAAAACGCTCACCGCCTCTGACCTTCTCCAGGACATTTTCAACCGTGTGGGTAAAGGCAACAATGTTGTCATAACCAAACAGTCCTGCCGCCCCCTTGATGGTATGAGCAACACGAAATACCAAGTTGATCATCTCGATGTTTTCCGGGGCCGCCTTCAGCTTGTTTAAAGCCGATTCCATCTCCTGCAGCAAGTCCAGGCTCTCATCGACAAACATCTCTTGGGCATGTTCCATCTCTTCCATTTTCGCTCCTTGATCATGGGGCAATGAAACCCGGCGGCTACATCGGCGGTAAGTTAAACGGCGGCTCGAGTCGCAGCAAGGCGATGGATTCCATTGCCGCTGCACTGGTAGCGGTGATAGCAAAGGTCTTGCCTGTCAGTGCAGCCTCTTGCTGACACAGCCATAGCAGCTGCAAACCGGCGGTATCCAGCTCGGAGACCTCTGTAAGATCGAGAGCCAGTGACTCTGCATCCTGTAAACAGGCCAATAGTTGAGGCTTTAGCTCGGCGGCATTGTAGATAGATATCTCCCCACTGAGGCTTAGCCTGCACTGCGTACCCGCTTGTTCCTGTGCAATCGTGATGTCCATTGGTAGTTCCCACTCAAGGCAATATCAATTTGGAGACGGCATCAAGCAACTGAGGAGGCTGGAAAGGCTTGACCACCCAGGCTTTGGCTCCCGCGGCCCTTCCCTCCTGTTTCTTGTGGTCCTGCGACTCGGTAGTGAGAATAATGATGGGGGTAAACTTATAGCGAGGCAGCTTTTTGACCTCTTTGACAAACGTGATCCCGTCCATCCTCGGCATATTGACGTCGGTAATAATCAGGTTCACCTTCTTGCCGTCAAGTTTACCCAGCCCGTCAACACCATCATTCGCTTCAATCACCTCATAGCCAGCTCCTCTGAGGGCAATTCCAACGACCTGACGGATCGGCGCCGAATCATCCAAAATCAAAATTGTCTTAGCCATAGTACTCTCCGAGGGTTAAAAGAAAGTTATCTCGCTATCTTTAGAAGAAGCTGTCGTCGCCTCACCTTTTTCATGATTATGGTGTTGCTCCTGGGCAACATAGTCTCGCTTCATTTCATTGAGCCAGTTGGTCACATCAAGGCGGTGAGCCTCGTCATCACTATGCTGCTCTGACTCATAGTCAGTGATTTCTACCTGCAACTTGTCCAGATTTTTTTCTACCTGGGTAATGATTTGGCTGACACGATCCTGAAACTGCAGCGACACGATCACACCGGATATCTCGCGCTGAATATCCAGATTTTTATCTTGAAGTAATGAGGTCGAGTCAGTGAGCTCGGTGGCCAGCTGTTTGAAGTTCGCCAGTATTGATTCTATGTTGGCTTCAGATGCCGCTTCAGCCTGAGCATCCTGGCGGGCACTCTGCTCGGCAATACTGACGGTATCGTCCATGGCCTGATTGATCAGCTGGACCTTGTCTCGGATATGCTTCCCTGTTTCACCGGAGAGCTGCGATAGCTTGCGCACTTCACCGGCGACGACGGCAAAGCCCCGGCCCTGCTCACCCGCTCTCGCCGCCTCAATCGCTGCATTCAGGGCCAGTAAATTCGTCTGCTCGGCAATCTTGGCGACATCAACCGCCATATTATCGAGTTCTTCGGTATAGCTAGCCAAATGACGAACCTGAGCCAGCATTTCTTCTTTTGCCTGCATCGCCGAGCGAAGCAATTCGATAACCTGGCCCAGCCGCAGCTCACTGTCGTTAAGTACAGCAAACACACCGTTGTCGCTTTTATCCGCCCCACCACCGGCAACATTCTGTGATTCGGCAACGGCCTGATCCAATTCATTGATGATTTCAGAAAAACGCTGCGACAGAGCTGTCACTTCCGTTTCGGTTTGCACCCTGACGGTACATAGTTGCCTCTGCCAGATAGGCAAGATCTGCAAGCACAAATCAATCAGTTGTTTTAGCTCTTGCTGAGCATGTTGCTGTTTAGACAGCAACTCGTTACATTGCCTGTCACGAATATCTGTCATCGCCCTGTCATAGCCCGCGAGCAGAAAACGCGCAGCAAAATAGCTGCTTAAGATAAGTCCGCCAGCAATTACCCAAGACAGATCACTGACTTCGCCTACCAGAAGTACCCCAGTTGCCGCAACACTGGACAGTCCTACAGGTACCCATAAAAAACGGCTTCTTTCCATAAAGCCCCGCTGCCAAATTCAATACAAAATGTTCCCAGATGGAATACTGAAGTATAGGCACACAAACTAATGGAATATTGAAAGAAAGGCATAACCGAATACGCTATAACTCAAAACCTTGACGAAGTTCAAATATTGAAAACTATCAACTAGTTCCGCTGCCATATTGAGATATTCAGGATATTTTGCTAAATGTGGGAGTATTTCCATTTCGGCACCAGGTTACATAACTGGTTGCATATTATGTTTACTAACAATATCTACTGTCCAGGTACGAAAAAAGCTCCCGTAGGAGCTTTTTGACACTGTGCCGTTATGGCCTATTAGGCTTGCTGGTGATAATAACCAGGTACACGGAACATACGGCGGCAGCTATCCAGGAACAGGCCATACACCACACCCAGTGCGCCAGATACAAATGCATTACTGGTTACAGCCGTGATGATTTGATCGAAATCAGCCCCAACAACAAACAAAATGCCTGCATAGACCGGCGATTGAAACAGTACATAGGCAACCATATCAGACAGGCTTTTCATCCCGTTGGTTGGTGAAAAGCGATAACCTGAGCGAATCACAAAGTCACGGAAAAGCCCGTATGGCCAGGCAATCGCAATATTGACCGGGATAGATAAGGTTCGCGATGCTAAAGATTGTTCGAATGTCATCCCCGACACGAACACCTCAATCAACATGCCAGTCACAAAACTGAAAACTACCATAGCAAATGTATCAGCAGCCGCATTACGCATATTGAATTGACCTTTAACAGACATACCGCAAACCTCCAAAAATAGAAAATAAGGCCAGAAAAAACAGAATTAAAAGACTCATTCACTGGATAAAGAGCATTTAACCAGTTGATTTGCGTATTAGAACAGGTTTTAACTAGAATTAATCACCAAAGATCTATTTATCTGGTTAACTTACATCTGCTTTTGACATACAAATTGGCACAAATCACCACAAAGGCGGCACTGCCGTGCTGCATGTTAAAATTTGGTAGAAAGAGGCTGCAAAACACTCACTAAACTTTACAGTTTTAGCTGAAATGCGAGCATTAAAGGAAAGAAAGAAGAGAATTAGCATCAACAGTCAGTTTAAACCCTAAAAAATTCAAGGTCAAAAAACAATCACCTTTAATCACCGAAGAGAAAATCACACTAAACAACTGATTAATATCGATATTATTTTATTAAAATATAACACCCCCAAACGAATTAAAAGCCCAAAATATCAATAAAAAACCAACAATACGACTTTTTTAACGCTATAAGTGAATACATTTATTCTGGTACTACCTGATTTCATTACACTCCTGATTTAAGTTGATATTATTGACTTCTCCCTCCACCTAAAAGCAACAGCATTTATGATAAGTACCAACAATAGCCCTTTGATAACAGCTGATTAACGTCAAAAGTTCAGCACATTTAAGTGTAATTTAATTACACAAATGAAACTGAAAATCAGAGAGTAAGACAAGACAAACCATTGGGATATAAAGAGATGAAGGCTAAAGTGCTATTAGAAACGGAGGCTATGCAAGCAAACTGAACTTTGGCCAAGGACAAGCACAGCAAGGGAAACGTTTAAGCTCCCCTTACTGTTAGCTATCAAGGGTCGAACTGTTATTTTATCTCCACCTGAGGCTCACCGGGTGAAGGTTCCAGCACAGTAAACTTGTTAGTCGCTGCATACACAATACTGAGCAACGGCGAAATCCAGCAGGCAAATGCCAGCGGTATATATAGCAGGTTTTCTATGTTGCCTTCTGCTATACCCAACCCCAACGCACTGATCACTACCGAGCCGCCCGCATTCCACGGTACCAACGGCGAAATCAGCGTCCCCCCTTCTTCTACGGCGCGAGAAAGATTCAACTTCGAATACCCACGCTCGGTGAAAACGGGGGCAAACATTCTCCCTGGCAGGCTAATAGACAGGTACGGGTCGCCGGCAACCAGGTTCGTCGCCATTGCGGTACCAATCGCTGAGCTTTGCAGGCGAACGAAGGACTGCGTTTTCTTGAGAATGGCTTCGACAATGGTTTCGAGGCAGCGGGTTCTCTCCAAAGCACCACCGAATCCCAGAGAAATCATCACCAGAGTGATCACCCAGGTCATCGACTGAATACCGCCCCGCCCTAAAAGCGAATCAATTTCCGATACCCCTGTATTGATCTCATATCCGCTCTGCATGTAACGGAATACATCATGTAGGGTTGCACCTTGGGCGACAATGGCCAGCACCGCACCACTGACAACACCGACAAACAGCGACGGCAAAGTCGGCAAACGGGCGAACGAGCACCCGAAAACCAGCAGCGGCGGCAGTAGCAACCAGCCAGATAAAGTAAAGTTGCTTTCAATACCCTCAGTGATCAGCGCCACCTTGGCAAAATCGGTAGACTGTAAACCGCTGGCATCAAAGCCAACAAAAAGGTAGATACCAAAAGCCAGAAGCATCGCAGGCACCGTGGTGGGCAGCATGTTTTTAATATGGTCAAACAGGCCCACCCCGATAACGGCTGGGGCAAGGTTGGTAGTGTCTGACAGGGGCGACATCTTATCACCGAAGAATGCCCCCGACACAACAGCCCCAGCCGTCCAGTAAACCGGAATATCAAAACCGACGCCTATCCCAACCAGTGCCAGACCCACGGTGCTCACTGTTCCCCAGGACGTTCCCAGCGAGAGCGAAACAACCGAGCACAGCAACATGCTGGCAGCCAAGAATATTTCAGGGCTCAAGGTGTTCAGGCCGTAGTAAATCAATATCGGCACAGTGCCGCTGGCTATCCACACACCCACGATCATCCCGACAAGCATCAAGATAGCAATCGACTGCAGTGCGACCCGCACGGTGTGCAGCATGCCATCTTCAATATCATGCCAGCGATAGCCCCGCATCCAGGCCAGAAAAGCCGTCAGCCCGATACCTATCACTAGCGGTATATGCGGAGTGAAATCATCAAATATAAACAGCTGGACTGCCAGTATCGACAACGTTAGCACTATCGGGAGCAGTGCCATCATCAAGCTGGGTTTTGCGCTTTGACTATGTTCTGTCATACCTCATCTTCCTTGTTTCAAGTTTATTGCCGAATAACAGGTGCAAGCACCCGGGGCATGCCAGTCAGCAGAGATCTGCCTGCCTGACAACCCTTTCCTTTAGTTGTTTCGTTTACAGCTGATTGCCACAGCCCGCTACATCCTCTCAGCGAACCTGTTGGCGAGACGTACCGTTAGCTCACGAACGCTCGAACACCACGGTTTTGTCGTTAAACAGGAATACGCGCTTCTCAACGTGATACTGAATGGCCCGGGCCAGCGTCAGGGATTCGACATCCATCCCTTTTCTGGCCAAATCAGCGGGGTAATAGGTATGGTTTACTGTTTCCATTCCCTGAGTAATAATCGGCCCTTCGTCGAGATCATCACTGACATAATGGGCTGTCGCCCCCACCAGCTTTACCCCTTTGTTGTAGGCTTGATGGTAGGGTTTGGCTCCTTTGAAGCCCGGCAACAGCGAGTGATGGATATTGATCGCCTTTCCTGCCCAGCGAACGCACATTTCGTGGGAGAGTACCTGCATATAACGGGCTAGTACCAGCAACTCGCACCCGGTTTCGTCTA
The DNA here is from genome assembly GCF_001939735.1 of Photobacterium proteolyticum. Lineage (GTDB taxonomy): Bacteria > Pseudomonadota > Gammaproteobacteria > Enterobacterales > Vibrionaceae > Photobacterium > Photobacterium proteolyticum. Next base: position 194,683 of record NZ_MJIL01000101.1, on the reverse strand, counting down.
GTACCGCTTGTACCTGAGCTTCCTGCTCCGGTTTAGTAGCGGCGGTGATTGGAAAGTGGTAATAAGGGATCTCATGCCACTGGGCCAGTGACTGAAGATCGGGGTGGTTGGAAATTATCGCTCGAATATCAACCGGAAGATTACCGGTTCGGTAGCGATATAGCAGATCATTCAGGCAGTGATCGTATTTAGATACCATGATCACTACTTTAGGCCGATAGTCTGACGCCGTGAGCTCCCACTCCATATCAAATGCTTTGGCCCGTTCGGCAAAGTCGGTACAAAACGCCGTTTGGTCAAGCGGATCATTATCTTCAACGCGAAAGACCGCACGAATAAAAAAGCGGTGATTCAGCGAATCATCAAAGGAATTCAGCTCGGTGATATAGCAACCAAACTCTCGCAGGAAGCGGGTGACAACATCCACGGTTCCCGAACGTCCGGGGCAGCTCGCAGTCAATATATAAGTCAAACTTTGCTGGTTCATATCCTCATCCTATTCAGTATCAAGTCCGGCAGCATGCTCCCTGGGGATCCAAACTGCCGAAGCAATTACAGAAGCCTCACCGCCGGAACGCCACACCATACTCCTGACAGGCATCCAGCAGCCACATCCACAGATAGTCAGCAAAACTACGGCGCAGGATCAGCTCGAAAGCCTGTTCACCGGTTCGGCGCAGCTGGACTTGCGATTTCGCAAATGACGTGCCTACCACCTTATTGATGGGAAAGTGACGAATATGCACATCATAATGAGTCGACTTTTTCAGCACGTTTTCAGCATTAGAGCCGGATAATGACACCAGCGTCTGTCCGCCGCTGACATCTGTCACCGCAAAATGTCCGCTGAGATGTTCGCGCAACGCTGTTTCAATTGAGACAGCTTGCTCCGGCTCACCAATAATCAGCCACTCATCGGGAGACTGCCAGTACACCCGCAATGCTTCATTCTGCACTGAAGTCCCAGGGACAAGTGGCAATCCGATACCCAGCACGGCTTCTGCCCCTGAGACAAAATCAGCGTTGGCAGCATTGCCTCTCAGTACCAGGTGGCTCATCCCTTTCAGCTCTTCGATATTTACAGTCGGTTGCTGCGAAGGCTGGGTCAACTTCACCACTTCAACATGGTGCAAAGGGGACTCAGCCCGTGGCAGCCAAGCCGCTCCAGAGTGCACCTTCACTTTGCTTTTTACATCGTTGACAGCTGTAACATCAGACATTCTGGCGCTCTCCTTTAGGATCATAGAATACAGAACTGGTTATTTCGGCCTCGACCGTCGTGCCATCTGCCAACGGGAAGTACACCTTCTCGCCAATACGGGACAAACCACCTTTAATCACACCGAGAGCAATCGAGTGGCCAAGGCAGGCACTGTAGTAGCTGGAAGTGACATGCCCCACCATGGTCATCGGTATCGACTCATTAGGATCTCGCACCGCCTGTGCTCCCTCCGGCAGCACTTGTTTCGGATCGGTCGTCAGCAGACCGACAAACTGCTTACGGTCATCTCGCAGGTTATCGGGCCGGGCCCACGAACGCTTGCCGATATAGCTAAACGCTTTGTTCTTGCCGACAATCCAGTTCATATCCATGTCCTGAGGCGAGACCGAACCGTCCGTATCCTGCCCGGCGATAATAAAGCCCTTCTCGGCCCGCAGAATATGCATGGTTTCCGTGCCATACGGGGTTATATCGAATTCTTTACCGGCAGCCATTACCTGCTCCCAGACATACAGCCCGTAATTGGCCTGAACATTGATTTCAAACGATAGCTCGCCGGTAAAACTGATCCGAAACACCCGGGCATCGACACCGGCAACCTTGACGGACTGCCAGCTCATATACGGGAACCCCTCATTCGATACATCATGGCCATCAACCAGCTTTTCCAGTAATTTGCGGCTGTTCGGGCCGGATACGGTCATCGTCGACCAGTGATCGGTCACGCTGGCAAAATAGACCTCAAGCTCGGGCCACTCCGTCTGGTGCCAAAGTTCCAGCCATTCCAGCACCGCTGCCGCCCCTCCAGACGTAGTGGTCATAATGAAATGGTTATCATCGATGCAGGATGTCACGCCATCATCGAAGATCATGCCGTCTTCTTTACACATGATCCCGTATCGACAGCGTCCAGGAGCCAACTTGCTCCAGGGGTTGGTGTAGACACGGTTAAGAAACTCCCGGGCATCTTTGCCCTGGATATCTATCTTGCCGAGGGTAGAAGCATCAAGGATACCGACGCTTTGCCGCGTCGCCAGGCACTCGCGGTTAAGTGTTTGCTGCATGGTTTCCCCTTCTTTCGGGAAATACCACGGTCGCTTCCACTGCCCAACATCTTCAAAGGTAGCGCCGTGCTGAATATGCCACAGGTGCATTGCAGTAAACCGGGCAGGATCAAACAGGTGTCCGGCATCCTGCCCAGCCAGAGCCCCGAAAGTCACCGGGGTATACATAGGGCGGAAAATCGTCGTACCGGTTTGTTCAATCGTCTGGTTCAGCGATTTGGCGGCAATTGCCATTCCATTAATATTCGAGGTCTTGCCCTGATCGGTGCCAAAACCCATCGCTGTATAACGCTTGACGTGCTCTATCGACTCGAAACCTTCACGGGTGGCCAGCTCAATCCCTGCTGCCGTAACATCATTCTGAAAATCAACAAATTGCTTTGGCGCCCGACTGGTTGGCCGGGTATGCGGCACATGGTACAGCGCCATTGCCGGGGCTTCTTCGGGATCATTGGCTATCGGTGTCGAAAAATAACACTCAACCAACATCCCCCCCAGCGCCTCTCCGACCGTTAATCCGGCTCCCGCCCCTTCCGCCAACACCTCGGTCAGCTTATAGGTTCCGACGATACCTCCGGCATTGAGATGTTGCTGCAGAGTCGCACCCGGTACGAACCCGGCAATATCATCGCGCCAGACCGGCTTGCTACCTGAGTGGCAAGACAGGTGCACCACCGGGCTCCAGCCCCCGGAACTGGCAATCGTGTCACAATCAAGCAACATCACTTTGCCGGTCAGCTTACTGCCATCCTCACTGATTGGCGCAATCTCTGCCGCCTTCACCCGCTTTTTGCCTTGAACGTTTATCACGGCATGACCAGTGATCACCTTGATCCCCAGTTCACGGGCCCGTGTCGGTAGCTCGCTTTCCGCTTGCTGGCGTGTATCGATCACCGCCACCACCTCCCGGCCGGCACGATGCCAGTCAATCGCGGCATGATAGGCGTGATCGTTGGTAGTCATCAGCACCAACCTGTCACCAGGTACCACCGCATAACGCTGAATATAGGTAGACACAGCGGAGGCCAGCATACAACCCGGCACATCATTATTGGCAAACACTAACGGGCGCTCCAGCGAGCCCGTAGCAAGGATCACCTTTTGAGCCCGGATGCGATGCAGGCGCTGGCGGGCCCCCGGAAGACTCTCACCCAAATGATCAGTACGCCTCTCGACGGCACCAACAAAATTCTGATCGTAATAGCCGAAAGCCGTGGTGCGAGGCAACAAGGTAAAGTCCGGATCGGCATACAGCATCTCCAGTGTTTCCGCTAGCCATGCCGTCGCAGGTTGTCCATCCAGAGTCAGGGTTGTCGACAGCATCGACCCGCCAAACTCATTTTGCTCATCAACAAGTACCACCCGCAGGCCAGCGCCGCATAAAGTCCGCGCCGCAGCCAGGCCAGCCGCTCCTCCACCGACAATCAGTACTTCACAATGATGGTTCATTTTGTCGTAAGTATCGGGATCAGGGGTACCGGGCACCTTGCCCAAACCAGCCGCCTTGCGGATATACTTCTCATAGGTCGGCCACAGGCTCTGTGGCTGCATAAACGTTTTGTAATAAAACCCCGGCGGCATCATGGCTCCCCCCACTTTGCCCACCGCTTCCATCATGTCAAAGTCGACATTGGGCCAGCCGGCCACTGACGTTGCCTGCAGGTTCGGGTAAAGTTCTGCCTGGGTTGCCCGGATATTCGGAATTGTCGTGCTTTGATTGCTGCCGACCTGCAAAATGGCATTCGGCTCCTCTGCCCCAGCGCCAAGGATGCCTCGTGGACGCGAGTATTTGAAACTTCGGCCAACAACATCGATGCCGTTTGCCAGCAGAGCCGATGCGATGGTATCGCCCTGAAAGCCCTGATATTGCTGGCCATTAAATGTAAATTGCATGGCGGCTCGGCGGTCAATCCGCCCGCCTTTATCAAGTCGGTTTTTCTGGCTCATCCCTGGGCCTCCTCACTCTCAGCCGGTGCACTCTCGCCTATCTTGTACACATGCTCGATTTGATAGGTCACCGTATTGCGGGTGACATTAAAAAACTTGCGGCATCCCGCAGCGTGGAACCACATCTCTTGATGGCGGCCTTTAATGTTCTTGCGGTGAAACAGGTAATGGCCCCATTCTTCATCACTGAGTAACTCCGGATCGACAGGTCGCACAATATGGGCTTCTCCGCCATAGTGGAACTCTTCCTCTTCACGCGCCTCGCCACAGTAAGGGCAGTATATTTGCAACATCGTTTCTCCTCCCTGGATTAGTGCGCGACACCCGCAGCACCATGCTCATCAATCAGATGGCCGGTAACAAAGCGGTCGATATTGAATGGCTTGGCAAGTGGGTGCGGTTCATCATGGGCAACCGTATGGGCAAACACATGGCCCGATCCCGGGGTCGCCTTAAATCCACCAGTTCCCCAGCCACAGTTGAAATAAAGGCCGTCGATGTGGGTCTTGCTGATAATCGGACAGGCATCCGGACAAGTATCAACAATGCCCCCCCAATGACGATTCAGGCGAACCCGGCTGACAATCGGGAACATTTCGATAATCGCGGCAATTGTATGCTCGATAACCGGGAACGAACCACGCTGACCATACCCCAGGTAACTGTCGATCCCGGCACCGATCACTAAATCACCTTTATCTGACTGGCTCATATAACCATGGACATGGTTCGACATCACCACAGTATCAAGGCAAGGCTTCAGCGGTTCCGACACCATCGCCTGCAACGGGTGTGACTCGAGCGGCAGGGTCATATTCACAATTTTCGCCAGCTCCCCCGAGTTCCCGGCAGCGACACAGGCGACTTTACGGGCACCGATAAACCCTTTCTGGGTTTCCACCCCTTCCACTTTGCCGCCACTGACACGGATACCGGTAACTTCATTTTGCTGGATCAAATCAACCCCCAGTTGATCGGCGGCACGAGCGAAGCCCCAGGCCACCGCATCATGGCGGGCAGTACCGCCACGAGCCTGCCAACTGGCTCCCAGTACAGGGTAACGGGCATCCGGGGAGCAATTGAGAATCGGTACCATCTCCTGCACTTCGGCAGCGGTGAGCACTTCGCCGTCAATTCCGTTCAGTCGGTTAGCACTCACCCTGCGTTCTATATCCCGCATATCCTGCAGGGTATGCCCCAGATTCAACACCCCGCGCTGGCTGAACATCATGTTGTAATTGAGTTCCTGGGATAAGCCTTCCCAGAGCTTCATAGAGTGCTCATATAAATGGGCAGCTTCGTCCCACAGATAGTTGGAACGCACAATGGTCGTGTTACGGGCTGTATTACCGCCCCCCAAGTACCCTTTTTCAATCACGGCAACATTGGTGATCCCGTGTTCTTTTGCCAGATAATATGCGGTTGCCAAACCATGACCGCCACCGCCGATAATCACTACGTCATACTGTTTTTTCGGGGTGGGGTTGCGCCACACCCGCTGCCAGTTTTCATGGTAGCTCAGGGCATGTTTGAACAGCCCAAATCCAGAATAGTTGTTCATTTTTCACCTTCCTTAGTGCGGCACAGATAGCTCTTGCCTGCACCGAATAGGATTGACTCAGCACTCGATCACATTCACAGCCAAGCCGCCACGAGATGTTTCCTTGTACTTATCCATCATGTCTTTGCCGGTTTCGCGCATGGTGCGGATCACACTGTCAAGCGAGACAAAATGTTCACCGTCTCCCCGCATGGCAATAGACGCGGCGTTTATGGCTTTCACCGCCGCCATGGCATTTCGCTCGATGCAAGGAACCTGTACCAGTCCGCCAATCGGATCGCAGGTCAGCCCCAGGTTATGCTCCATGCCTATTTCCGCCGCGTTTTCCACCTGCTCAGGCGTCGCTCCAAGCACCTCGGCCAATCCCGCCGCCGCCATCGCACAAGCCGACCCCACCTCGCCCTGGCAGCCAACTTCTGCCCCGGATATCGACGCATTCATTTTTATCAGTGCCCCAATGGCAGATGCTGTCAGCAAGAAACGGATCACGCCTTCTTCATCAGCGCCATCGCAGAAATTCACGTAGTAGTGCAACACAGCAGGGATGATGCCTGCGGCCCCGTTGGTCGGTGCCGTAACAATCCTTCCACCACCGGCATTTTCTTCGTTGACAGCCAGGGCATAAAGGTTGACCCAGTCCATTGCTGCCAGATGATGATTGTTCACACGGCCTGATTCCTCGATAAGCTTGCGGTGCATGGCCGCCGCTCGACGCTTCACTTTAAGCCCGCCGGGTAAAATCCCCTCCTGGGTAAGGCCGCGCTGAACACACCCCTGCATCACCTGCCAAAAAGCCAGGATGCCCTGACGAACCTCGTGATCGGGACGGAGTACCTTTTCGTTTTCCAGCATCAGCTCGGAGATCCGCAACCCATTCTGTTTACACAGCAACAGCAGCTCATCAGCTGAAGCAAACGGATACGGCCACTCGTTCTGCTCATTGGCAGCAGGCTGCCCGATCTCCTCCTCATCTAATACGAACCCACCACCAATGCTGTAATAGGCTTTATCCAGCAAGACATCTCCACCTTCTGAAAAGGCTCTCAAACGCATGCCGTTGGGATGTTCCGGCAAGCTTTCAAGCGGGATATAGAGCAAGTCAGCGGTGTCAGAAAAATCAATTTTTTGTTCGCCAGCCAGGTTCAGCAGACCTTGGTGATAAATCGCCGCCACCCGCTCAGTCACACTATCCGGGTCGATAGTTTCAGGCTCATGGCCTTCCAATCCCATCAACACCGCAGGCCCGGTGCCATGCCCGACTCCGGTGGCTCCCAGTGAACCGTATAAATGGCAGCTGACCCGCCGGGTACACGCTAGCCCCCCTTCAGAGCGCAGCTGACTGGCAAAACGCCTGGCAGCACGCATCGGACCGACCGTGTGTGAACTGGAAGGGCCTATACCGATCTTCAGCATGTCAAACAAACTGATAGCCATCACAATATCCTCCATCAGGCCCCGCTAGCAGGGCCCGTTTTCCTTTCTGCTCAGCGATAAACCGGATATTCAGCGCAAAGTGAAGCAACCTGACTTCGAACTGTTGCGATCACGTCATCGTTGTGAAGAGCATCAAGAATGTCGCAAATCCACTCAGTCAGCAGCGCAACTTGCTCTTCTTTGAAGCCACGTGATGTCACCGCCGGGGTACCGATACGGAGCCCGCTGGTCACAAAGGGCGACTGCGGATCATTGGGCACGGCATTCTTGTTTACAGTGATATGGGCCCGGCCTAGCGCGGCATCGGCATCTTTGCCGGTAATGCCCTGACGAATAAGGCTGACCAGAAATAGATGATTGTCGGTGCCACCGGAAACGACGTCATAGCCGCGTTTAATGAAGCCGTCTGCCATAACCTGGGCGTTTTTCACCACTTGTGCCTGGTAGTCGGTAAATTCGGGCAACAATGCCTCGCGAAAAGCAACCGCCTTAGCGGCTATCACATGCATCAATGGCCCTCCCTGTCCGCCAGGGAAAACAGCAGAGTTCAGTTTTTTCTCCAAGTCTTCATTGCGGCGAGCCAGGATAAGACCGCCACGCGGGCCGCGCAGGGTTTTGTGTGTAGTCGTGGTAACCACATCAGCAACGGGAATAGGGTTTGGATAATGCCCGGTTGCTACCAGCCCGGCAACATGGGCCATATCGACGAACAGATAGGCACCGACTTCATCGGCAATATCACGAAAACGCTGCCAGTCAATGATCCGAGAGTAAGCCGAAAAGCCCGCCACAATCATTTTGGGTTGGTGTTCACGGGCCAGCGCCGCAACTTCATCGAAATCAATCTCGCCAGTCGCTTCATTCAAGCCGTATTGCACAGAATGATAAATTTTTCCTGAGAAGCTAACCTTGGCTCCATGAGTCAGGTGGCCGCCATGGGCCAGGCTCATTCCCAGAACGGTATCGCCCGGATTCAACAACGCCATATACACGGCAGCATTGGCTTGGGATCCAGAATGCGGCTGGACATTAACATAGTCTGCACCAAACAAAGTTTTGGCACGTTCGATAGCCAGTTCTTCGACCTCATCAACATGCTCGCAACCACCGTAATACCGTTTTGCCGGGTACCCCTCGGCATACTTGTTTGTCAGCTGGCTTCCCTGAGCTTCCATCACTCGCTTACTGGTGTAGTTTTCAGAAGCAATAAGTTCAATATGGTCTTGCTGGCGCACATCTTCCGCCTGCATCGCCTGCCACAATTCGTTGTCAAATCCTTGAATACGATCATTGTTGTAAAACATGCCTTGCACTCCGTCAGGTGAAACATACTTACAGGCGAAACCTGTAAAGAAATTGTTAAATCACGATTGATATTACAAGGCAGACACGATGAACGAGTGACCATTTACGGCGATAAATGCTAATTTTGCGACAGCTTAAAATAGTAATACTGCTTAATACCATCGTTCAAAATCACATCAAACCCCATTAATATCAGGCATCAATTAGCTTTAAGCCTCTTAAACATAACTGTTTCGCCATTATTTGAAATGATGTAAATTCATCATTTAATTTATCCTTAACCACCAACAAAGCACCAACAAACCCTTAACAAGAAGAGCTATTCAATGAGCCAGAAGAGACAATTTACCGGCGCACTACGGGATACCAACAGCTCTTTTCTTCCCCCTCAACGCCCGGACACCGCACCACTCCATGTTGTTTTTGTGCTGCTGGAGCATTTCTCATTAGTGTCGTTCACCAGTGCCGCCGATACCCTGGTAACTTCTAACCTGGTAACGACCTCACAGAGGTTTACGTTTTCCACCGTCGGGATCGATAGCACGCAAATTACCAGTGACTTGGGGATCAAAATCTCGGCGGATCAAACGTTGGATGAACTTTCTTATGAAACAAGAATTGATTTACTGGTCGTCTGCGGCGGGTTCCGAAGCCAACTTGAAGAGATACCGAAACTGTCCCGTAAACTGCGCCAGATTGCAGCTCGAAAAGCGAGGTTTGGGGGAATATGGAATGGTGCGCTTGCTCTGGCCCACGCCGGCGTACTCAAAGAAGTCAGATATGCCCTGCATCCTGACAACCATGCCTACGCCAGAGAACACTTTCCTGCCAGCAAGATCACCGAGTTAGCTTATGTCATTGAAGATAAGATCATTTCTGCAGCAGGTCCGAGTAGCTCCCTGGAAATGATGCTAGTACTGATAGAGCAGCTGCAAGGGATAGAGATTGTTAATGCCGTCAAAGAAATCCTGTCCTGTGATCGTGCTACCCAGCCCACCGAACTGCCAAAATTTCGGGAAGTGTTTGCACCGTCAACACCGCAAATGCTACAGGACGCCGTACAATTAATGACTGGCAATATGGAAGAGCCTCTTTCCATCGATGAACTGGCCAGTTGGATAGGCTCTTCGCGACGTAAGCTGGAACGCTTGTTCCGTATCCACTTGCAAACGTCTCCTTCCCGGTATTATCTGGAGTTACGCCTAACCCATGCCAGACAGTTGCTTCTGCAATCAAATGACTCTGTAGCCACCATCGCAGCAGCATCCGGATTTGTCACCACAACTTATTTCAGTCGCTGCTTCAAAGAGTTTTTCTCCGTATCGCCTCTGGCATTACGGAAAATAAAACGGGGGGATGAATAAGTGCCGGGCAATGCATCCCGTCAACCAAAGTGATTTGACATGCGCCAGATACGAAAAAACCCGTTGATACTCAACGGGTTTTCTCTGAATTTGATGGCGGTGAGGGAGGGATTCGAACCCTCGATACGTTGCCGTATACACACTTTCCAGGCGTGCTCCTTCAGCCACTCGGACACCTCACCATCTTGTTGTTGAGCGATAGGAACAAGCTGCTATTTTCTCAACGGAGGGCTACTATAGTGCTCTCGCGGTGGAAGGTCAATAAAAATCAATATTTACGCTGTCAGGTGTCTATTTTTACGACGGTATTGGCCATCACGACGATAAAAAGAGTACTTAAGCTGTGCTGAGCACCGCAGGCTGCTACAATAGCCAGCATTGCAACCATTCTATCTATTACTGTTAACACTTTATGCCAGACAATGTCGGCGTAGAGGGAAAACATACAACCGAACTGAGATTGTATTATGTCTTCACCGCTAAGTGAGTTACTGAAAAACCCACAGCTGGCCGAGCAACTTCTGTCCGAAGCCCAGACCCGAGGTTTTGTTACAGCGATGGCAGCAGCACCACACCTGATTGATCCGGCCGAGTGGCTGGCTTTTCTGTGGGGAGGCGATGAAACCTCACCGTTTGAAAGCCACGAAGAGCTTGAAGCCTACGCCAATGAAATCGTCAATATGTGGAACCAAAGCCGCGAGGACTTGCTGACAGGCCAATGGCAATGGCCGGAAGGCTGTGCGCTGGATGACAAGGAGCTGGTCACCGAAGCAACCCGTGAGCTGGCAGAAGGTATGTTACAAGGCTGGCAGCTTTCCCGTGACGACTGGGATACCATCATGCCGGAAGGCAGTGAGGACAATGCACTGCTCGGTGGTGTATTGCTATGCTTCAGCCTGCTTTATGATCCTGAAAATGCGATGGAAGCTCTGTCTCAGGAAGGTGCTGACGGCCTTGCCCAGTTCGAAGAAATCTTCACATCGGTTCCGACCATGCTTTGCGGCCTGACAATAAAAGCGCAGGCACTGGTGCAAGAGCAATAACAATGATTGGCTACGAAATGCTATTAATATCTCATTTCGTAGCCTGCTACCCAGGCTTCCCTCCAAGACCTGTCAGACGCTAGCCAACTTACGGCGCTGAAAAACGTAGATCAATCCAAAAGCCGGCAAGTTCATCAACAATCCATACAATAACGGCGTCAGAGCCAACTCCGGGCGTTGCAACTGTACCACCGCAACGAAGATAGCCGTCCCGGCATTCTGAACCCCGACTTCAATGGCCAGTGTCTTTGCCAGTACCTTGTCACCACGCAGCATTTTAGCCACAAAGGCACCTAGCAGCATGCCCGTAACACACAGACTAATAGCAGCTACTGATGCGACCGAGAAAAGCTGGTGAAAAACGCCAGTATTGGCAGCAACCGTCACCATGACTGTCAAAAACAGCGCCCCCAGCGCCGAGCGGCCAGCAAAATGGGAAAAACCTTCAAACCAGCGCCCCTTCGCCCAATGCCGGGTCGCCATGCCCAGCAACACTGGTACCAGGGTGACAGCCGTAAGTTGTAAAATCGCCGTTTTTACTGGGAAGATCAGCTGGGCATCCGGTACAAGCAAGACCAGCATCAGCGGCAGACTGAACGGAATGATCAGACTGCTAACCGCCGTCATACTGATAGAAAGCGCCGAGTCGCCACCGCTCATGTGGGTGATTGCGTTCGACGAGGCCCCACCCGGTGCCAGTGCCAATAACCATAGGCCTATCGCCACCGGCTCTGGCAACGCAAACAAGGTAATAATGACGTATGCCAGCAACGGTAACCCTAGCAACTGGGTCACCAGCCCCATTAGTACCCGGCCCGGATATTGCCCGACCCGCTTAAAGTCAGCGATAGACAGCGTCAGCCCGACACAGTACATCATCCATGCGAGGGCAATTGGCAATGCCACGGTTAACATTGTCTGGCTCATTGTTGTTTATCCTTGTGATACCAGTATTAATAACTGTCGAACTATAGCCGATAAAAATGGCGACCATAAGGTCGCCATTCTCATCTTAATTATTCTGCAATAATATTACGCGTTGCCCTTCACTTTCAATTGCAGCTCTGCCGCAAAATCCAGCATACGGTTCAACGGGATAAGTGATTTTTCACGCAGTGACTCATCAACAAAAATTTCATGTTGCTCGCCGCCTTCACGCAAACCTTGCTCGATAGCCTGAAGACCGTTCATTGCCATCCACGGACAGTGGGCACAGCTACGGCAGGTTGCCCCGGCACCGGCAGTCGGCGCTTCAATCAGTTCCTTGTCAGGCACCATCTGCTGCATCTTAAAGAAGATACCCGTATCAGTCGCCACAATCAGCTGCTTGTTCGGCAAGGTTTTCGCCGCCTTGATCAGCTGGCTCGTCGAGCCGACCGCATCAGCCAGCGCAACTACAGATGCCGGTGACTCAGGGTGAACCAAGATAGCCGCATCTGGATACAGGTTCTTCATGTCACGCAGCGCCTTGGACGAGAACTCGTCATGCACCACACACTCGCCCTGCCACAAGAGCATTTCAGCGCCTGTTTGCTTCTGGATGTAAGAGCCAAGGTGGCGGTCCGGCCCCCAGATAATGTCTTTGCCCTCGCTATCGAGGTGCTCGACAATCTCCAGCGCAATACTTGATGTGACTACCCAGTCAGCACGTGCTTTCACTGCTGCAGAGGTATTGGCATAGACAACTACAGTATGGTCAGGGTGGGCATCACAAAATTCGGTAAACTTATCTGCCGGACAACCAAGATCCAAAGAACACTCAGCTTCAAGCGTCGGCATCAGTACGCGCTTTTCAGGCGTCAGAATCTTCGCTGACTCCCCCATAAAACGAACACCACAAATCACCAGGGTTTTCGCCGGATGCTGGTTACCGAATTTGGCCATTTCCAAAGAGTCACCGACAAATCCACCGGTCTCTTCGGCCAGTGCCTGGATTTCAGGGTCAGTATAATAATGGGCAACCAAAACCGCGTCTTTTTCCTTCAACAGGGCTTTGATTTTCTCTTTGTATGCCAGCTGCTCATCAACAGTCAGCGGCGTTGGCTTCGGTGGAAACGGATACACCATTTCTGAGGGATCAAATGTCAGGCTCATTTCTCGATTGCTCTATCAGCTCGTCCTTACTAATCCGAGCATTATACACCGCAAACATCGAAATAATCACCTTTCTGGCAATCACACTGTTACTGTTTCGTTACAGATATAAAAAAGGCCAGTAAAAACTGGCCTTTATCAATGGCTGCACCATGGCTACTTAGCAAGCGCCTTGAGGTTTTTCTCAGCCTGGCGGGAGCTGGTCGAGCCCGGGTAAAGCTCAATTACCTGCTGGTAATACTTCTTGGCTTCATCCGGCTTTTTGCTCCTCTCGGCGATAACGCCAAGCTTCAGCATGGCATCAGCCCGCTTGTTAGAGTCACTGAAACTAGCCACAGCCGTAAACTGCTCACCGGCCTCTTTCAGCTGACTTTGAGTAAAGTACAGCTGACCTAGCCAGTAGTGGGCATTGGGCTTGTATACAGATTCAGGATAAGCCGACAAGAACGCCTGAAATGCCTTGACCGCACCAGGATAATCTTTTTCCTTGAGGATCAGGTTAACGGCGCTTTCATAGGCTTCGTTTTCACTCACGTTACTGGTGTACGTCTCAGTAGAAGCCGGAGTGGAATCTGACGTTTCGTCGACTTCTTTCTGAGGCTGGCGGCTAAGTGCATCAACCTCACGGTACAATTCTCGCTGTCGCTCCAGCATCTGACTCAGGTCATAGCTATTGCGCTCGACAAGACCGCGCAGTTCATCCATTTCAGATGCAAGCTGATCCAGCTGACGCTGCATATCAATCTGCACCTGGTTTCGCGCCTCAATCATACGCTCCAAACGCGCAAGGCTATTATCTCCGCCCTGTGCACTGTTTCCGTTAAGTTCGGTAACAGGAGCAGGTGCGGCGACCACCTGGGTCGCCGCACCAACCAGCAACGTCAACGCGAGGGTCCGCATTTTGTTACTGTTCATCGTGTTTACCTATAAATTAGTAAACTAGAACCGAACGACGGTTCTTAGCATAGTCAGCTTCAGAGTGGCCTAGTACCAAAGGCTTTTCCTCACCGTAGCTGACAATTGATATTTGGCTTGCAGAAACACCTAGAGCCTGAAGGTATTTAGCAACGGCTGCCGCACGACGCTCGCCCAGTGCAATGTTGTACTCTGGCGTGCCGCGCTCATCAGCGTGACCTTCAACAATCACTTTAACTGCTGTGTTGTCACGCAGGTAGTCAGCGTGAGCCGTTAGCATTTCCTGGTAGTCAGACTGAATTTCAGCATTGTCAAACTTGAAGTATACAGTTTGCTCCTGACGTAGCTGCTGGCTGCGTAGCTCCTGCTCAGACAGAGCTGCAGAACCTGATTCTACTGGTGTTGCAACTGTAGTTTGCTCAGTAGCAGTAGTACCTGTACCAGTAGTTGACTCAGACGCAGCTGAGCTATCAGTGCTTTCTGTTGAACTACACGCAGCAAGAGTGATCATTGGCAGCGCAATTGCCAGCCCCTTTAGAACTTTGTTCAGTTGCATTATTTTTTTCCTTTTATATCGCTAATTACGGTGAACGTTAGAGGAACGGCCCCCAGGATGGAGCCCGAACCCGCCCGTTCGTCGCAGGTAATCGTGCCTTAAAGCGCCCGTCAATCGACACTAACGACAGCTCGTTGGATTTATCATTAACTGAGCTGTATATCACCATGCCGCCATTCGGTGCAATACTTGGCGACTCATCCAAAAATGTCTTCGTTAAAATTTGAAGCGCACCTGTTTTCAGATCTTGTTTGGCAATGTTATACCCAGAGTCTGATCTGTGTACCATTACCAGGAACCGTCCATCAGGCGTCAATTGACCACCCAGATTCTGACTTCCTTGCCAAGTTAGGCGTTCGGTCGAACCATCTGCTAAATTTACTCGATATATCTGGGGTTTACCACCTCTGTCTGAGGTAAAGATCATAGACTGACCATTTGGATCCCAAAATGCCTCGGTATTATTGGCCCGACCACGGGTAACTTGGGTCATTTTTTTCGTTTCCAGATCCAAAATGTAGATCTGCAAGCTGCCACTCTTAGACAGCACCATGGCAAGTTTTTTGCCATCTGGCGAGAAACGCGGTGAACCATTGTGACGTGGGAAAGACGCAACCATCTCGCGGCTACCCTTGTAAATGTCCATCACGAAAATCTGCGCCTGCTTGTTTTCAAAGCTGACATAGGCCAGCTTGCTGCCATCCGGCGACCATGACGGTGACATCAGCGGCTGCTGTGATTTCAGTACCAAAAGCTCATTAAATCCGTCATAGTCAGCAATACGCAACTGATACGGATACTTGGCCTTATCGTCAATCACCACGTAGGCAATGCGAGTCAAGAATGCACCCTTCTCACCTGTCAGCTTTTCATAAACAATGTCAGAAATTCGGTGAGCATACTGACGCAGGCGGCTCTTTTTCACAACAGCACGACCAGAATAAAGTACATGATCTTTGGTCAATACCAGCTCGCCATTTTCCAGACCTCGGCTTTCGCCACTGGTCAACTGGCCTCGCACCACGTCTACCAGCTGGTAGTTAATCACATAATTGCCATCGGCATTCAGGCTAACTTTACCTGTTACCAGCGCATCAACCCCTAGCGATGTCCAGGCATTATAATCGACCTGATCTTCGCTATATGGCGTCTGTGGCATTTTACTGGTCGCGACCGGGCTGAATTTACCGCTGCGACGCAAATCCGATGCAATCACCGCGGAAATATCCGACGGCATTTTGCCTTCGCCTTCCCATTGGAACGGCACCACACCTATCGGACGGGCAGAATCAATACCTTCAGTGATCACCAATTCCAATTCTGCTTGTGCGATTTGGCTAAAACTCAGAAGAGCAATACACAAGCCCATTATCCAACGTTTCATAACAACTCCTTCATCATTGTGGGCTTACTGTTAATCTAATACTACGAAGCTTCTCGATTACCGTCGGATCTTCCGGCATCGGGAACTGGCTCACTTTTACCACAGCAGCTTTAGCTGCGCGGCATAGCGCTGCATCACCACCATCATTCGATGCATCCAGTACCAGACCATTAGTAGATAGGCGCATGCGAATAACACACTCTTTGCCAATGAAAGTCTGATCGACCAGCAAGTTCTGCTGGATCATCTGAGTATAGATGGCACCGTAACGCTGGGTTTCATCGGCAACAAACTGGCCGCGGGCACCGCCGCGCTGCTCCGTTTCGGCTTCCAACCCAGCGAACATATCGTTGAGGGCCGCTTCTTGCTGTCGCTGCTTCTCGCGGGCTTCCGCCGCTTTACGCTCGGCTTCCTTACGGGCTGCTTCTGCCTTGCGAGCTTCAGCTTCGGCTTTCTTCCTCGCTGCGATCTTCGCTTTTCGCTCTGCTTCAGCCTTGCGGGCTTCCTCTTCCGCTTTTTTCTTCGCGGCAATTTTCGCCTGACGTTCTTCTTCTGCCTTACGAGCAGCGGCTTCCGCCTGACGTTTTTGCTCTTCCGCTTTGCGCTTGGCTTCCTCGGCCTTGCGCTGCTGGGCTAACTGTTTCTTACGCTCTGCTTCCGCCTGGGCTGCTTTCTCCCGAGAGATGCGGGCCGCTTCGTCAGCTTTGCGCTTCTCTTCTTCCGCCTTGCGTTTTGCCGCAGCCACTTTCTTCTGCTCGGCAGCCACTCGTTTGCGTTCAGCTTCTGCAGCACGGGCATCTTTTTCGGCCTTGAGCTTATCGGCTTTCAGCTGGCGCAACTTGTTCTCTTCAGCCTGGCGTTGCTGTTCAAGCGCTGCAGCCTGTTGTTCAAGTCGCTTCAGGCGATCCTGCTCGGCTTTTTTCGCCGCGTCACGTTGTTGGCGGATCTGCTTGGCCTGCTGATTAACCAACGCCGGGTCGACAACAACCGCTTTGATCGTATTACCCGACGTCTTTGGCTTGTCCATGGTGAAATCCGTTCCCCATAACAAAGCTGCTAACAATAAACCATGAAGAAGTAACGATATAATGACGGCAGCGCTGTAATTATTGTTTTTCATCCGCAAGCCTGCCTACTTCTCTAAAGGTTCGGTCATCAAACCTACAGAACCTACTCCGGCCTGATTCAGTGCATCAAGCGTCTCGATAATGTAAGAGTAAGGAGCACGGCTGTCACCGCCGACCAGGACGGTCGATTTTGGATTCAGCTGAAGCTCGGCCCTGACCCGGGTAAGCAGATCATTCAGTCTGAGGCCGCGAAGCATGTCGCCGTTATCGACGCTCAGACCCAGATTACCGTCCTGGTCGACTTCAACAATGATCGGTGCATTGCTGTTTTCATCACCGACCAGCTCAGCTGCGGTCTTCGCCGTCTGAGTAGACGGCAACTCGACATCGACCCCCTGAGTCACAAACGGGGCCGTTACCATGAAGATGATCAACAGTACCAGCATCACATCGATATAAGGTACGACGTTGATCTCCGCCGTCATTTTGCGCTTTTTCGGTTGATAAGCCATTGCTTATTACTCCTGCGCAGCGGCAAATGCCTGGCGGTGTAGAATACTTGAGAACTCTTCCATGAAAGTGGCATAGGTGTGCTCTAGCTTCGACACCTGGTTGGTCAGCTTGTTGTAGAACATCACTGCCGGGATTGCAGCAAACAAACCCATTGCCGTAGCGACCAGCGCCTCAGCAATACCCGGGGCAACCATAGCCAGTGTCGCCTGTTTTACCGCGCCCAGCGCAATAAAGGCGTGCATAATACCCCATACCGTACCGAACAGGCCGATATACGGGCTGATTGAACCCACCGTTGCCAGGAACGGCAGGTTGGTTTCCATATCGTCCACTTCACGAGACAGGGCAACACGCATTGCACGTCCCGTTCCTTCCATTACCGCTTCCGGCACTTTGCCATTGCTGCGGTGCAGGCGAGCGAATTCTTTAAAGCCGGCATGGAAAATCTGTTCTGAGCCTGTCAGGCTGTCTTTTCTTGCCTGCACTTCCTGGTAAAGCTGTGACAAATCAATGCCCGACCAGAAACGGTCTTCAAAGCGTTCCGCTTTGGAGGCGGCATCCGACAGCACCGAGGAGCGCTTGATGATCATCGCCCAGGAAATGACAGACATACCTAACAGGATAAGCATCACGATCTTAACAAGCAGGCTGGCCTGTAAAAAAAGATCTAAAATCGATAGTTCAGCAGTCACTTAGATATCTCCGACTTAATATTTTCTGGGATCTGAATAGGTTTCATGGATTCAGGATGCACACAGGCTACCTGAACCATCGCTTTGCACAAGTTTTGGCCGGCATTGTTAACTAAAACCTGACAAAATTCGATCGAGGCCCGGCGTATTTTAACCGGCCATGTCCTGACCACCAGCCGTTCATCGAGCCTGGCGCCTTTCAGGAAGTCAATATCCATATGGCGCACCACAAAGCTAACATTTTGTGCAAATAATGCCTGTAAACTGACATCATGACTGCGGAAGAGTTCCGTTCTCGCCCGCTCAAAGAATTTCAGGTAGTTGGCATGGTAAACAATCCCACCAACATCGGTATCTTCATAATAAATAGTGATTGGCCACTCAAAGGCACTTTCTTCGGTCATCAGATATCCATGCAATCACATAACAGCCAGTACCCGCCAGGTACTCGCCCGATCTTCAAATAATCGCTTACTATACCGAAGTTGCGCAGCTTTATAAAACGCCGCATTTACTAACACTCACAAAAGCGATGATTTTTTGACAAGCTTGTCATTTCGTTACCGTTCACACTGCATAATTCGTGTCAGCATATGCATTTTGCACACTTATCTAGGCAACAAACACTAACAGACGTATAAAAAAACAGCCCACTACTGTTTTGTAATGGGCTGTTTCATTGTGTGAATTATCGTTATCTGTCTGTTTCGGCGATTACACCGAAGGAAACAGACGTAACCACATGATATAGGACAAAATCGGCAATGCCAGATACGGGGTGAAGAACACCTGCCAGTACCAACGGCGCGGGACGAAACCCACACCGAAAATCATTGCTGTACATGTCGCCCATATCAGGGCTGGTGAGATCATCGGTCCGAATCCACCAATTGCCTGGGCAAAGAGTGTGGGTTCCCATATCACCAGTCCTGCTGCCGACATCGACAGTGCCATGGATAACAGGCGCAATAGCCCGTTATCCAGCAACTGATGGCCACGCTTCACCCAGTGGTCGACCTTACTCACCGTTCTCATCCATATTTTCGGTTGTCTCAAGCCACAGGGCATTGATGATCCCGAAAGAGCAGGCTAGCAGAACACCGAGAATCCAAGCGAAATACCACATAGTCTGTCTCCTTAGTACAGTGAAGTCTTGTTGTCTTCGATATATTTGTTATCAAGACGGCCAAACATTTTGTAATAACACCATGAGGTGTACGCCAGGATAATCGGCACCATTACCGCCGCAACCCCCGTCATGATGTTCAGCGTCAGCTCAGATGACGTCGCATCCCACATTGTCAGGCTGTGATTAGGAACCGTGCTTGAAGGCATGATGAACGGGAATAACGCAAAGCCTGCTGTCAGGATCACACCCGCCATTGTCAGGCTAGAGGTGATAAATGCCAGCGCACCGCTGTTCGCACGTGAAGCCAGTACTGTCAGCAATGGCATGAATACCGCCAGTGCCGGCGCAATCCATAACAACGGATAGGCATCAAAGTTGGCAAATAGTGCACCAGACTGACGCATGACTTCTTTGGTCAGAGGGTTAGATGGCGCATTGGTCATGATTTCAGAGGTGATCACATAACCTTCAATGCTCTGGGCCCAGAAACCGGCAATTGCAAAGCACACTGCTGTACCGATCGAAGTGATCATTGCGACGCGGCGAGCACGCTCACGGATCGCATCAGATGTCTTCATCTGCAGGTAAGCCGCACCTTGGGTGGTGATCATCAGGATGCTCACGATGCCGCACAATAGTGCGAACGGGTTAAGCAGCGCGAAGAACGAACCGGTATAAGTAGGGATCAACAGATCGCTTAGCTCGAACGGAACACCCTGCAGCAGGTTACCGAAAGCTACACCAAAGATCACAGGTGGTACGAAGCTACCGACAAAGATCGCCTTGTCCCATGTTTCACGCCACTGTGGGTTTTCAATTTTCGAACGGTAATCGAAACCAATAGGACGCAGCCAAAGCGCAGCCAACGTGATGATCATGGCAAAATAAAAGCCAGAAAATGCCGTTGCATAAACCAGTGGCCACGCCGCAAATAGCGCACCACCTGCGGTGATCAGCCAAACCTGGTTACCGTCCCAGTGCGGGGCGATCGAGTTAATCATTACTCGGCGCTCAGTGTCTGTTTTACCAATGATTCGTGACAGAACACCAACACCCATATCAAAACCATCCGTGACTGCAAAGCCGATGCATAGCACACCGATCAACACCCACCAGATAAATCGCAATACTTCATATTCAAACATTGCCTAATTCTCCCTGATTACGCTTCAACCTGACGCGATACCACATTTTGCGGTGCATCGGTTGTTTCAAAGTGGTAACGACCTGTTTTCAGGCTGCTTGGACCCAGACGAGCGAACTTGATCATCAGGTACATCTCAGCGATCAGGAACACGGTGTACAAGGCGATAATAGCCAACATGGAAGTAATGATGTCAGAGGCCTGAAGGTTCGACACAGCCATTGAAACCGGCAGAATTTCACCCACCGCCCAAGGCTGACGACCATATTCAGCAACGAACCAGCCCGCTTCAATAGCAATCCAAGGCAGAGGAATACCGAAAAGTGCTGCTTTTAGTACCCACTTATTACCTGTGATCTTATGACGGCAAGTCTGAATAAATGCAGCACCAATGATACCCAGCATAATAAAGCCACAAGCCACCATGATACGGAAGCTCCAGAATAGTGGCCAAACCGTCGGGATTGAATCATCTGCTGCCTGGGCAATATCGGCTTCTGTCGCGTCAACTACATTGTCAGCGTACGGTTTAAGTAGCAGGCCATAACCCAGGTCATGCTTCACTTCATCGAAGGCTGCAATGTTTTCAGGTGTCTTATCACCGGCACGCAGCTTTTCTAACAGACCATAGGCCACCATACCGTTACGGATACGCACTTCGTGCTCGGCCTTAAGATCGCGAAGACCAGTCACTTCGGTGTCAAAAGAACGCGTAGCGATAATCCCCATCACATAAGGGATCTTAATCGCGAAGTCCGTTTCCATGGTTTCCTGGTTAGGAACACCAAATAGCGTAAACGCTGCCGGTGCTTCTTCTGTGTGCCATTCGGCTTCGATAGCAGCCAGCTTGGTTTTCTGTACGTCACCCAGCTCATAACCAGATTCGTCACCCAGCACGATAACCGACAGAATTGACGCCATACCGAAAGAAGCGGCAATCGCGAAGGAACGGCGAGCAAACGGAATATCTCGGCCTTTCAGCAGGTAGTAGGCACTGATACCCATGATAAACATCGCACCACAGACATAACCAGACGCGACGGTGTGAACAAATTTCACCTGAGCAACAGGGTTCATCACCACTTCGGCAAAACTCACCATTTCCATACGCATGGTTTCGAAGTTGAACTCTGCACCCACAGGGTTCTGCATCCAGCCGTTTGCGATAAGGATCCACAATGCCGAGAAGTTGGAACCAAGAGCCACCAACCAAGTTACAGCAAGGTGCTGACGCTTAGACAGGCGATCCCAGCCGAAGAAGAACAGGCCGACAAGAGTAGATTCAAGGAAGAAGGCAATAAGTGCTTCGATAGCCAGCGGGGCACCGAAGATATCACCTACGTAGTGGGAGTAGTAAGCCCAGTTCGTACCGAACTGAAACTCCATGGTTAAACCCGTGGAAACACCCAAGGCAAAGTTGATGGCGAAAAGCTTACCCCAGAACTTAGTCATGTCCTTGTAGATTTGCTTTCCGGTCATTACATAAACCGACTCCATGATGGCAAGCAGGAACGCCATACCAAGAGTCAGGGGGACGAACAAAAAGTGATACATCGCAGTTAATGCGAACTGTAACCGCGATAGTTCGACGATATCAGTGAACATTGAGAACTCCTTTTTTCGCCAGGCTGACTGACGACAGTACTACACTGTGTACCAATGGTTGGGCTAGCAAAATGTAGCTTACAAACCGCTTATTTAGGTCACCTTCCTGGTAGCCATTTTATTAAGAATCAATGGCTTCCTTTCTATGTTGCAGTCATGTGCCAAATTAGTTAATTTGTTGTTAAGCTACAGCTAATAAAGTCATTGCTAATATTACTGATATTCTCCGCCCCGCTCAATCTATTTATCTCACAATTTGCTTTGATAAATATCAAGAAACGCCGCTCAAGATTTATACACATCGATTTTAATTGATTTAGATCAACCAAAGCCACAACTAGATAAATCTCTCTGTGAATAGAAAAAAACACGATCTTTCATACTAAAAACGACCAGTTAATACATGGTCACAATCTGTTTTAAATCGTCATATTCATCAAAGAAATGGCTTAGAAAAAACAGGGCTATCGAGATCACAGTATCAATAAATCACTCAGGCAACTCTCTATAAAAGCTATAAAACATTAATATGCGAGAACATAGTCATAATATTTCAGATTAGAAAAATTAATGTCAAAACAGAATTTATCTCGCTTTTGCATGACAAATAAATATCTATAATCAGCGTCAGAAACAGATTAAGCCGCCCAGACAGTAAAAGACGTCTTTTAGGCGGGTTGTAAGCTGTTTCCCCATCAGAATTGTTTTTAGATTGAGGAAGTAGTTATGGCTCGTATTTTTGAAAAAGTGATTGCCCTGTACCAACCAAGCTTTGCCGAGTTGTACAAAAGCAATCATTAAATTGGGCTAAAAACGCCCCATTAATCGCCGTTAACTCACTTGGCAAAACTCAAAGGGCTCAAGGCCACTATGTGAATTGTCAACGTAATGTAAACGGAACAGGAACACGTTAAGCGATTAATATGCTCTGGGATTAGCAAAAACGAAAAACGAGGCCATCGTGCCTCGTTTTTTTATGCCTACTCACTTTAGTCCAACCGGCTCACTGAAGGTGAAAGGCTATCCCTATGCACTGGCGGCCAATAAACTTTTATGTACCTTGACCACCACTTTCTTGATAGAACTTCTGCTCTGACAACGGCAACCCGGCTTATGAGGTTCTTCCGGGAAAAATATGGCAAACATATCCGGTCCGAGGTTCACTTCAGATTCGCACTCCATACCTTCAACCAGATAGTAATCGTCCGCTTGATCATATTCTTTGGCTACCTGATTAGCCGCTGACGGCAGGCCAAAGCCAATTCGCTCGGTACCTGATATCAAGTACTGGATATCGATATACTCCTTGTGGACCTCGGCCAGTTTCTCATTGGCATTAGTAGTTTCAAATGCCATCACATTAGCAAAGATCTTGTCGCCATCAATATCATGCCGACCAGGCTCAAGTGCCTGTAAGTCGGTAGCGCGTAAATAGTCGAGGCTCTTTTTTATTGCACCAGGAAGAAAGGCATAGCTCTCCGGCTGTTCTATATGACCTAATATCATTGTCTGACTCTCTAAAAGAGAAGACCTAAGCCATCAAGACTTAAGCCTTCCGGGGGAATTGGAGGAAATTCAAATCAAGCGGTTAGTTTTGGCCCTGAATCGTAAGGGCTTCAATCTCTTCTTTCGCGTGAGTGTTTTTGAATAGTGGCGCAGTCAGATAGCCGACGATGACCACCACCAGGGTACCGATAACACCATAGAAGAAGAAGTTCAGATCGGTTGTCGAGCGAACCCACAGCACCGAGGCAACGGCGGCAACCACACCAGCCAAAGCACTATTGGCATTGGCTCTGCGTACAAAGACGCCCAGCATGAACAGACCTGTCATCGGGCCGCCCATTAAGCCAATCAGGCTGTTAAAGGCATCCCACAGTTCGCTTTCATTCGACATGATGAGATAGGTTGATGCCAGTACGCCAAAGACACCGGCCAGCACTGTCACGATTCGCCCTACCTTCAGATTCTCTTCCGGCGTCTTGGTCGTGCCGAGACGGTTGTAGATATCAGAAGTGAAACAGGCCGAGATACTGTTCAGGCTACTAGAAATACTTGATTGTGATGCGGCAAAAATAGCGGCAATGATAAGCCCGGCAATCCCGGCTGGCATCTGCGAAATGACGAAGAAAGGCAGGATCCCGCCGGTATTAAAGTCTTCAGGCAGTAACGACGGATTTTGAGTGTAATAGGCGTATAGCGCCGCCCCTACCGCAAAGAAGAATACCGGGATGCAGGCAACCAGCTTTGCATTTGTCACCAGGGCCTTTTTTGTCTCATCAATGGAATCGGTTACGATGTAGCGCTGGACAACATCCTGGCTGGCCGTGAATTGCTGCAGACTGGCGAACAGGAACCCTATCATCAGTACCGGAATCGTACTTTCAGACCAGCTCCAGGCAAACTTTTCCGACGGGAAGTACTTGTCGGCCTGTGCTGACATGCTGAATATCTCGGTCATTCCGCCATCGACATTGAAACAGATCATGACAAAAATCATCACCGCAGCCACAGAGAGCATTATCCCCTGGATCACATCGGTCCAAATAACGCCTTCAATCCCGCCCATAAAGGTATAAATAATACACAGAACACCAATCAGGAAGACAATGGTCAGCGGGTTGATATCGATGAAAGGGATAAGTGCCAGCGCCGTCAGGTAGGTAATGATTGCAATACGACCGATGTGAAACAGCATAAAAGAGATGCTGGCAAACAGTCGCATCTTGATATCAAAACGCTTTTCCAGATACTCATAGGCCGAGGTGAGGTTCAGCTTACGGAAGAACGGAATATAGTACATAAACACGAACGGCAAAATCAGGATCGCGATGTACTGGCCAATCAGAAACGTCCAGTCTCCGGTATAGGCCTTGGCCGGGATCGACATAAAGGTGATCGAGCTTAATGTTGTGGCAAAAACACTGATCCCGGCAGCCCAGCCGGGGATACGGCCCCCCGCCTTGAAGTAGTCATCCGCTGACTTTTGGCGACGCGCAAAATACACCCCCACGAGCATAATGGCGGCGAGATACACCAGCAAAACGATATAATTGAGGGTACCAAATGCATGCATTTCCATGCCTTAACTCCTGTCAATGAAAGTAGGTTGAGGTAAGTTGATTCATTTATTCTGTTTTAGGTATTGGCTTCAGCCCATCGGGTGACGCCGATGAGGCCTGCGTCTGCCCCGGTTACTGCCGGGATCAACCTGGGCTGGTAAATTGCAGGCAATTGGGATAAATATGACTGAACCAGATCGAGGTAGTTTTCAGCGAGCCCGACACTGCCACCGAGCGTCACGACGTCAAGATCAAGGCTGATAGTCAGATCAGCAATCAAATTGGCTATCGCCTTTGCAGAGCGGTGGATAATCGCCTCGGCATTTTCATCGCCCGCCAGAAATTGCTGGTAAACCGCATATCCGCTACAACCGGCAGCGAAATAAGCTTCTCCCGCTCGTGCGATAGCTCTGCCGGATGCCACGCTTTCGACACACCCTCTGCGGCCACAACCACACATCGGCCCATTAGGATCTGCCAGCATATGCCCGGCATGACCAGCTACGCCGCGAGGCCCGGCCAGTAGTTTTCCATCAATGACCAATCCGGCCCCTACACCTGTCGATACAGTAATAAAAGCCATATTTTCAGCAGGTTGGCACAGCGCCTTATATTCAGCCCATGCCGCTGCCTGGGCATCATTGATCGCAACTGTCTCCAACCCCGTTATATCAGCAACAACGTCCTGCAACGGGTAGTTATTCAGGCCACCCAGGTTATCCGGATTAAGTGCTGTCAAAGCCCCGTTGTCGATGATCCCCGTCGAGGCAATCGCGACGGAGTCAGCCTCATGAGAAAGAGGTAACAACAAGGCTTTCAAAGCATCAGAAAGCGCTGCTGGTGATTGTGATGACGGGGTTTCTATCTGCTCTCGCCGAACAATGGTATTATTTCGAATCAATGCCGCAGCGATTTTTGTTCCACCCAGGTCAACGGCTAAATATGTTTTCATAACGACACCTACGATGCCTGAGCTTGTGAAACATGCTGTCGACCAAGATCTACTTCAGAGCGGAACCAGTCACATATGTGTTCGATACGTGTAATTGCCGAGCCGACAGTCACACAAAAAGCTCCTGCTTCTATTGCCTTACGAGCAAGCACCGGTGTGTTGTAACGCCCTTCCGCCATCACATTACACCCGACCTCTTTGAGCCGACGAACCAGTTCGAAGTCAGGCTCCTCGGGAACCGGACCACCGGTATAACCCGACAAAGTCGATCCAATAATCTCTACACCTTGTTGATGGCAGCGCACTCCCTCTTCAAATGTTGCGCAGTCAGCCATTGCCATACAGCCAAGTCGGTGGATCTCATTGATCAACTCGGATACCGGCACCGGGCGCTCGCGCTCCGTGGCATCAATAGCAATAATGTCCGCCCCAGCACTTTTTAGGGCCCGGATATCTTCAAGATAAGGGGTAATGCGAACCTCGGAACCTGCAAGATCGCGTTTAACAATCCCAATAATCGGTACGGATACAGCCGCTCGAACGGCTTTCAGGTTATCGATCCCCTCAATTCTGAGGCCAGCAGCCCCACCAGCAACGGCAGCCTGCGCCATTGCAGCCACAATTTCAGGAGAATCCATCGGCCCATCATCAACAGGCTGACAGGAAGCAACAAACCCCTGTTGCAAGGCAAGAAAGCAGTTTTTAGATATGGCAGTCATGTGTAGCACCACTCCGGCATAATATTTACTAATGAAGTTTAACTCCAATTTATTTACTGCGGAGTTAAACTTCAACACCTTTAACTCAAAACAGCGATCTCAAGCCCACTTTTGACCAAAAACTTCACAATAAACGCGATCACGCGCAAACTTTACCGTCATCAGCACAGATCGCAATGGAGTTATACTCCATATAGGTGTCTACAAAGCTACCCTCCACTCATGATAAGCGGTGTACCTTAGACTGACAGACAAGAAATGTAGGGGATGTTAAGTGTAGTTGGGATGAAGAAGCGACTTCACTCTACAAGCAGAGATAATGCTTAAAGAAAAAACAAATGGCGGGAAAGCTAAATGTGAGAAAAGGCAAGTATTGGGAAAGGCTAAGCCTAAACCTCAGCCGAGAGCAAAACTGACACATACACCTAAAGCCCGGCTAATTATCAATAGCCGGGCACGGCTCTAGTAAAATTTTGCACCTAATATAGTGCTTCTACTATGACTCCAGAGCTTTTGTTGTCTTTAGCTTCTTGACCTGAGCGCCGGAAACATCATCTCTGACCAGCAACGTATACACCAAATCCAATACAAAAAGCTGAGAGATCTTGGTACCAATGGAGTCTCCCTGCAGCTTGCCCTGGCGGTTACCGTTCACCAGCACCCAATCGGCATGCTCAGTAATAGTCGAGCGCGGATTGTGGGTTATCGCAACTGTCTTGGCTCCAGTTTCTTTCGCCAGTTTCAACGCCTTGGCGGTTTCTGCAGAGCTACCTGAATGGCTCACACCTATTGCCAAATCATCGGGCTGCAGTAACGCAGCCTTCATATACATAAAGTGATTATTGGTTAGTGCATCCACGTTATAGCCAATCCGCATAAATTTATTCTTGGCATCCTCTGCCGTAATACCGGACGAGCCGACACCAAAGAAATAAACAGCCCGCGAGGTGCGAATTTGCTCAGCCACTTTCTCTAAGGTCGTAAAATCGAGCAAGTTAAGTGTTTCAGCTAATACACTGTTTATCGTGGTCTGCAGTTTCTGTCCGATCAGCTCAGCATCATCTTCTGGGGTGACATCGGTATCAAGAATCGATTTCTCATTTTTGCTGTGGCTGGAGAGCTCAATGGCCAGCTCCATCTTAAAGTCCTGAAATCCTTTGAAGCCAAGCGTGCGGCAAAATCGAATGATCGTCGCCTCACCGACATTGGCCGTGTGAGACAATTCCGCAATGGACAACTTGGTGACTTCAGCGGGATTGGCCAAGACAAAATCGGATATACGTCTTGCCGATGGAGTCAGGCTCTCATGCAGGCTGCCCATCATATCAAGCACTTTCCCTGCTTTTGCCGGAATATGTTGCATAACCATCCTTCTACCTCTGGCTATCGACTAAGTCTTATTCGTTGCAGTGATTTTCCCATGAGCTCCATTTATTGTGAAGTATTACTCCGTAGATATCGAAAAAATATGCAGCCAATCACCTTTGCCTCACCTATTTTATCCACTATTGTCGCAAAAATGAGGCTTTGTAAGCGGTGTCACATTTTTAAGCCACGGTAGAAAAAAACTTTCGAACATGATTGTCAGATGAAATTTTACTCCATAGAATAAACCAAAACTCCAAATATTAACCAAACAATGAAGTTTGGCTTCATTGCTTAGAGGTGCCACACAATGGAAAAACTCACAGGCCTTATCGCCGCTCCGCATACGCCGTTTAATGCTGACGGCAATGTTAACTTCTCCGTCATTGATCAAATCGCCCAACACCTGATAAGCGATGGTGTTAACGGCGTCTATATCTGCGGGACGACGGGTGAAGGTATCCACTGCTCGGTTGAGGAGCGTAAGGCTATTGCCGAGCGCTGGGTAAGTGCAGCCGAAGGAAAGCTAAAAATTACCGTCCATACTGGTGCCTTGAGTATTGTTGATACCCTGGAATTAACCCGCCACGCTGAAACGCTCGACATTTTTGCAACATCTGCCATTGGTCCATGTTTCTTCAAACCCGGCTCTGTCGATGATCTCGTTGACTACTGCGCGCAAGTGGCCGCGGCTGCCCCTTCCAAAGGTTTTTACTATTATCACTCGGGTATGTCCGGGGTGAACCTGGATATGGAGCAGTTCCTTATCAAGGCAGAGCCGCGCATTCCGAATCTATACGGCCTGAAATTTAATAGCGGTGATCTTTACGAGTACCAACGCTGCCTGCGCGCCTGCAACGGCAAGTTTGATATTCCGTTTGGGGTTGATGAGCACTTGCCGGGTGCCTTAGCTGTTGGTGCAACCGGCGCTGTCGGTAGTACTTATAACTATGCCGCCCCTTTGTTCCATAAAATCATCGACGATTTCACCAAAGGCGATCAGGCAGCTGTTTATAAAGATATGGACAGTGTTATTGCGCTGATCCGAGTACTCGTTCAATACGGCGGAGTCGCGGCTGGCAAAGCGGCAATGGCACTGCATGATATTGATGCCGGTGATCCTCGTCTTCCGCTTAAGCCTCTGACCGACGAGCAAAAAGCAGACGTCGTCAGCAAAATGCGTGCGGCAGGCTTCACCCAGCTGTAACAGAAAAGAGAGAATAAAAAAACGAGGCCTCCGGGCCTCGTTTCTATTTTTGACAGTCTAGTGGATAGAGTTAACGGGTTTCAGGAAGATCCAAACCAAAATGCAGGTACGCACGCTGGGTCGCAATGCGCCCGCGGGGAGTACGTTGCAAAAAGCCCTGCTGGATCAAATACGGTTCCAGCACATCTTCAATGGTATCTTTTTCTTCACCAATCGCTGCCGCCAGATTATCCAAACCGACGGGCCCACCCATAAACTTATCGATAATCGCCATTAGCAACTTGCGATCCATGTAGTCAAAGCCACTGCTGTCAACATCCAGCATATCCAGCGCTTTGGCAGCAATGTCCGGACAGATATGACCATTCCCTTTCACCTCTGCATAATCGCGGACGCGTCGCAGTAAGCGGTTGGCAATACGAGGCGTACCACGGGCACGCATGGCCACTTCCATCGCCCCGGCCTCTTCCATCGACAGGCCTAAACAGTTTGAGCTGCGCTGTACAATATCCTTAAGATCGTCAACCTTGTAGTACTCGAGACGCTGGGTAATACCAAAACGGTCACGCAGCGGTGATGTCAGCGAGCCAGCACGTGTTGTCGCGCCGATCAGGGTAAAAGGCGGCAAGTCAATTTTGATCGAACGTGCTGCCGGGCCCTCGCCAATCATGATATCCAGCTGGTAATCTTCCATCGCCGGGTATAGTACTTCTTCGACCTGAGGGCTCAAACGGTGGATCTCATCGATGAAAAGGACATCGTTTTCTTCAAGGTTGGTCAGCAATGCCGCAAGATCGCCCGCCTTTTCCAACACCGGGCCTGATGTCGTCCGAATACTCACGCCCATCTCATTGGCAACAATGTTCGCCAATGTTGTTTTACCCAGCCCGGGAGGGCCAAAGATCAAGAGGTGATCCAGCGCCTCATCGCGAAGCTTGGCCGCTTTGATAAAGATTTCCATCTGATCACGGACATGATCCTGCCCCTGATAATCGTCCAGCAGCTTCGGGCGAATCGCGCGGTCAATAATGTCATCTTCGCGACTAACAGGAAAATCATTCGAAACAAGTCGATCTGCTTCAATCATCGAATATTACACCTTAAACCATGGAACGCAGTGCATCGCGGATCATCGCTTCACTAGACATATCTGGCTGTGCGACCTGAGACACCACTTTCGATGCCTGCTGAGGTTTATATCCCAGCGCAATCAGCGCACTCACTGCTTCGTCTTCAGCACGGGCAGCAGAATGATCCTCAACCGGCGCATTGGACGCCGCCGAATCAAGTGCCGGCGTAAACAAGTCACCCTCGCCCCAGCCTTTCAGACGATCTTTCATTTCAACTACCAGACGTTCGGCGGTTTTCTTGCCCACACCCGGGATTTTCACCAGAGTCGTAATATCTTCATTTTCCACACTAAGCACAAACTGGCTGGCAGTCATCGCCGACAGAATAGCCAGTCCCAGCTTAGGCCCGACACCATTGGCTTTTATCACTTCACGGAACAGTTCTCGCTCACTTTTTTTGTTAAAGCCATAAAGTAGCTGGGCATCTTCTCGAACGATAAAATGCGTGGAGATCACCGCTTCCTGACCAACTTCCGGTAGTTCATAAAAACAACTCATCGGCATCTGTACTTCATAGCCAATACCACCTACTTCAAGCAGTACTTCAGGCGGTTGTTTTTCTAAAATCGTTCCACGTAGTCGGCCTATCACAGCAACATCTCTTTATTGATTCACAAAATAGGCTTTAGGATAGTAAAGAGCTGGATATATATCCAGCTCTTTTTTCAGGTTATCTCGACAGAATATCAGTACGTATGGGGCTTGGCTGACACCACCGTATTCAGGCTATCTGCCAGTGTCTTTAACGTTTCCACCAACTCGGCCAACTGGGTGCCCTGCGTGGCAACCAAGTCAGAAACCTGATTGGTCTCCACCACACCATTTGCTACATTGCTGCTGGCCGTATTGAGCTCTTTCAGGGCATGGACCTGATGGCCGATAATGTCTGCCAGTTTGTTCACATCACCCGAGATGCTTCCCACCTGTTCGATGATCCCCGACAGCTCATTGGCGCTGGCCTCTATTACCGCCTGTCCGTGCTGTACTTCCTGCCGGCTTTTATCCAGCAAGGCACGGATCTCGACAGCCGAGCTGTTGCTTTTAGCGGACAACTCACGCACCTGATCGGCAACCACGGCGAAACCACGTCCCTGATCACCGGCCCGCGCAGCTTCAATGGCAGCGTTAAGCGCCAGCAAGTTGGTCTGCTCTGCCACCGAGGTGATGAGATCAGCGACCGACATAATCTCGTCATTACTGCTCAGAATCTGAGCTATCGCCTCGGTAGACGCACTCAGCGAGGCAGAGCTTTTCTCGGCCTGGGCACGAATAGTCTCACTACGGTTTTTCAGCTCACCGACAAAACAGTCTGATTCGTCTATCCCTGAGGTCATCTGCGCCAACTGCTGGCTCATTTGCTCAGCCGCGCTAGCCTGCGAGTCACAGTTTAGATTCAGATCAGTCACTTGCTGATGGAGGCTGCCCGACTGTTGTTCTAGCTGCTCGGCAACCCGGCCAAGCTGTGTGGCATTATCTGTAGCCTGTGCCAATACCGAGGAAAGCTGATGTTCCCCCTGCTGGGCCTGCTCGGCAAGCAACTGACTAGACTGCTGAGCCTGTTCGGATGACTGAATCGCAGCCTGCCGCTGCCTAACGGTATAAGCTTGCGCAATCCCAATCACTACCAACGGCATAAGCATGCCTGACCACACTTCAACAGCCGCTGCCGTATCGATCAGTTCTAGGTGCGGAAATGCATAGCCGGACAAGTGCTGGCCAATCATCCAGGCCGACACAATCACCACAGCGATGCTCCAAATAGCTGCCATAACCGGCTTGGCCGCAAGAAAAAAGGCAACAATCAACAACGGCATCCAAAACGACTGTGTCGATACCACAATGCCGCCGCTCTGATAGACAATATTCATCGCATGGACAACCATACCGAAAAAACCAACGTTCAGGGCCAGAACTGGTGAACGTACGAGGCGTAAAATCACACCAGCCATCAGCTCGCAACCGATAAGCAACATTGATGTCATGACCAGCAGAGAGTGATCGTGATTAAACCATTTAAGTAAGCTGTAACACCCAACAAAGAAAGACAGCAGGGTGAAAAAAAGAAGAGTATCGACATAGCGGGCGTGTTCTCCCTGCCAGCTATGCGAAGACGGCAAGAACAGGGCTCGCCATATCGCCAGTGGGGTCATTAATCACATCCTTATCAATAATATTATCACTTGTATGACCTCCGACCAATATATGCCAAGAAACAATAAATTAACAAAAGAAAAAAGCAGCCAATGGCTGCTTTTTTGATCAAGATATCACTATGCAACTGAGATAGTACATCGATAACAAATTGTTATCGCACTTATTATCGATACCGCCCGCGACGAGCACCGCGTGCCTGACCAGACATCGCTATCAATGTCTTGTGCGTATGGGCATGACAAATTGCAACAGCCAAGGCATCGGCAGCATCCGCCTGGGGTTTACCCGGCAGCTTCAACACTGAGCACACCATATGCTGTACCTGAGCTTTATCGGCCCCCCCGCTGCCAACCACCGCCTGCTTGATCAAGCGTGCCGCATACTCGCTGACAGGTAGGTCGGCATTCACGGCTGCGACAATCGCACTTCCGCGCGCCTGGCCTAGCTTAAGTGCCGAACTGGCATTCTTGCCCATAAACACTTCTTCAATGGCAAAAAAATCAGGCTGAAACTGGGTGATAACTTCTGATACACCGGCATAAATCTGTTTTAGCCGGCCGGGGATATCTTCGACAGAGGTACGAATGCACCCGCTGCCGAGATATTCGAGGTGTCGCCCGACTTGCCGAATTACGCCGTAACCGGTAATTCGCGATCCGGGGTCAATCCCTAAGATGACTGACATTCAGTCACGCTCCTTTGCAAGGAAGCTGCTGCAAGCCTAAAGCTCTTATGAACTTAAAGCTGCGCTGCAACCTCATCAGAGATGTCACCGTTATGATAGACTTCCTGAACGTCATCAAGATCTTCCAACGCGTCAATCAGGCGTAGCAGCTTAGGTGCCGTATCAGCATCCAGATCTGCCTTGGTGGATGGCACAAGGGTTACTTCTGCATTGGCCGCTTCAAAACCCGCAGCATCCAGCGAATCTTTTACTGCACCGAAATCAGCCGGCGTTGTGTAGACATCGATCGAGCCGTCATCATTGGTTTCGACATCATCAGCACCGCCTTCCAGCGCCGCTTCCATAATGGCATCTTCGTCCAGACCCGGAGCGTAAGAAATCACCCCTTTTTTGTCGAACAGGTAACTTACGCTACCATCGGTACCAAGGTTGCCACCAGCCTTGCTAAATGCATGACGCACACCTGAAACCGTACGGTTACGGTTGTCTGTCATACACTCAACCATCACAGCCGTACCTGCCGGGCCGTAGCCTTCGTAGATAACAGTTTCGACGCCTTCGTCACCTTCGCCACCAGCACCGCGGTTAACCGCACGGTTAATGGTGTCGCGCGTCATGTTGTTTGACAGTGCTTTGTCGACTGCGGCACGCAGACGCGGGTTATTTTCTGGCTCTGCGCCGCCTTCTTTGGCCGCGACGACAATTTCACGAATAAGCTTGGTGAAAATCTTACCGCGTTTAGCATCCTGTGCTGCTTTACGGTGTTTGATGTTGGCGAATTTACTATGACCTGCCATAACACGCTCCGTATATGTAGCCTAAGTGGCTTCAAGTTTCACAAAAATAAATATGGCCAGCCTGCCCCCCCTGAAGGTGACAAAGGCTGGCCAGTATGCGAATCAATTATTCCTGGTTCGCTTCTTCTTTTTTCGCAACAGATACAGTCACAGCCAGCTCTTCAAGTGCCGCTGGATTAGCAAGGCTTGGCGCATCTGTCAGCAGGCAAGACGCCGCTGTTGTTTTAGGGAATGCAATCACGTCACGGATGTTCTCGGTACCGCACAGTAGCATCACCAGACGGTCAAGACCGAATGCCAGACCAGCATGAGGAGGTGTACCGAACTTCAGCGCATCTAGCAGGAAGCCGAACTTCAGCTTCTGCTCATCGGCTTCAATACCCAGAAGGTCAAATACCGCCGACTGCATCTCAGCGTTGTGGATACGTACAGAACCACCACCCACTTCGTAACCGTTGATTACCATATCGTAGGCGTTTGAGTTGGTTGTTGCAGGGCTTGCCTTCAGCTCTTCAGGGCTAACGCCTAGTGGAGAGGTGAACGGGTGGTGCATCGCGTGCAGGTTGCCTTCGTCGTCTTCCTCGAACATCGGGAAGTCAACAACCCAAAGCGGAGCCCATGCAGACGTATCTGTCAGCTCAAGATCAGTACCTAGTTTCAGGCGAAGTGCACCCATCGCTTCGTCAACAATGCGCTTCTTGTCAGCACCAAACAGAATGATGTCGCCAGTCTGCGCCTGGGTGCGGTCAAGAATGCCCGCAACCACATCTTCGCTCAGGAACTTAGCAACCGGAGACTGAACACCGTCGAAGCCCGCTTCGCGATCGTTCACCTTCATCCATGCCAGACCTTTGGCACCGTAGATACCCACGTACTTACCGTACTCGTCAATTTGCTTACGAGACAGAGAAGCACCGCCAGGTACACGGATCACTGCAACACGGCCTTTCTCGTCGTTAGCCGGGCCAGAGAATACTTTGAAGTCAACGTCTTTAACAAGATCAGCAACATCTACCAGCTCCAGCGGGTTACGAAGATCCGGCTTGTCTGAGCCGAAGCGACGCATTGCCTCTTCGAATGGCATAATTGGGAAAGTACCCAAATCTACATTCAGCAGTTCCTGCCACATTTCAGTGATCATACGCTCAGTTACGTCACGTACCTGCTCGGCAGACATGAATGACGTTTCGATATCGATCTGGGTGAACTCAGGCTGACGGTCAGCACGAAGATCTTCATCACGGAAACATTTTACGATCTGGTAGTAGCGATCAAAGCCAGACATCATCAGCAGCTGCTTAAATAGCTGCGGAGACTGTGGCAGTGCGTAGAAGCTGCCTTTATGAACACGGCTCGGTACTAGGTAGTCACGGGCACCTTCCGGTGTCGCTTTGGTCAGTACCGGCGTTTCGATATCCAGGAATGCGTTGTCATCAAGGAAACGACGAACAAAGCTAGACGCTTTAGCGCGCAGCTTGATGCGATCACTCATTTCCGGACGACGAAGATCAAGGTAACGATACTTCAGGCGCTGCTCTTCAGTATTCTTCTGGTTAAAATCCAGTGGCAACACATCTGAACGGTTGATGATTTCCAGGCCGCTAGCCAAGACTTCTACTTCACCCGTCGCCATATCTTTGTTGACCTGGCTTTCAGGGCGAACACGTACTTCACCGGTAAGGCGGATACAGAATTCGTTGCGCAGGTGGTTAGCCACCTCAAATACGTCTTTCATATCCGGGTCGACAACTACCTGAACAATACCTTCACGATCTCGCATATCGATGAAGATAAGACCGCCTAAATCACGGCGACGATTAACCCAGCCGCATAACTCTACTGTTTGTCCTGCTAGGGACTTGTTCAGGTGACCACAATATTGGGTGCGCATATGAAATTCCCGATCTGTTTACTTACTATCCTGTGGGTGAACTAGATTTGCTAGTCACTTTCCTTCACAGGCTGATTCAATCCCGGCCCAGAATGCTCAATCTTTATCCGAAATAGGGGATTAACACTGGCCGAGAGGCAAAAATAACGAGGTATTATAAAGCAAAAACGTCACTGTAGGAAAAATAGCGCCCCGAAATCAAGCAAAAATCCCCTATTCTTTTGGGCGATGATTGACTTACCGCAAACAAACTATTCACAATGAATCATTAGCAGCATTTCGACGTCTCAGCCATTGATTCAATTTCAACCAAATACACGGTTTTGATTATGCCTGTACTTTCTGCCCGCCCACTGCGTCTTGGTTTGGCCATGTGGTCCCACAGCCACTGGCAGCAGAGCCTGTATGGTACAGGCTGCAAGACCGGTGAGCGCCTTGCCCGCTATGCAGAGACCTTTGATACCGTAGAAGGCAATACCACCTTCTACGCAACGCCGGCCATCACGACAGTCCGCAAATGGCATGACACGACACCAGATGACTTTCGCTTTACCTTCAAGCTACCGTCTGCCATCACCCACCAGAACCAGCTGATGCATTGTGATCAGCTATTGGCAGATTTTCTGACGGTGATGAGTCCGCTCGAAGAAAAGGTCGGGCTGTGGAAAATTCAGCTGCCCGCCCACTTCGGCCCGCAGGCTCTGCCAGCCCTTGAAAAGTTCCTGCAAAAACTGCCCACTCACTTTACCTGTGGTGTCGAGGTCCGCCATCCAGCTTTCTTTGCCAAAGGGGAAGAAGAAAAAGCACTGAACCGGCTACTGGTCAACAACAAGGCCAACCGCATTATTATGGATAGCCGCCCGGTCTTTGCCGCCCCGCCGACTTCCGAGGCCGTCATTGATGCCCATCAGAAAAAGCCACAGATTCCGGTGCATGCCATTGCGACAGCCGATAACCCGATGATCCGGTTTATCGGCCATCCTGACGATCCCAGCAATGATGCGTTCTTTGCCAACTGGCTTAAACGCCTGCCCGCATGGCTGGACAATGGCAAGCAGCCCTATCTTTTTATCCACACACCCGACAACAACCATGCTCCGGAGCTGGCCGTCCGTCTCTACGCACAATTACAGCAGCAAATGTCCGGTTCACTCCAGCTACCGGATCACAAGCTTCCCCCGAAAACCGAGGCCAATCCGCAATTTGATTTGCTATAACCTTGAATAACAAAGAGTTGTGGCTATCGACATAGCCATAACAACCTGTAGTCCAATATAGCCAACCGCCCCAAAGTCCCCCCCTGCCAGTGGCAAGGGCAACTCTTCGGATGATTAAGCGCGGTTATCGCCGCTATCAGTAACAACCAATCACTTTGCTTCAATCGCTACACTTTAAAGTACGCCAATAGCGACTTCTGCTCTTCGGACAAACGCGATAGCTCTTCGCTTGCATGGGAACTCTGAGTAATGCCGCTCACATTCTGATGGACAATCTCAGACGTCGTTTCAACGTTCTCGGAGATCTCCTTGGTCACACCTGATTGCTCTTCAGAAGCTGTCGCGACCAAGGTATTGAGCTCCGATATCTGGGCGACGGAGCTGGAAATACTACTAAACGCCTCACCGACTTGCTGAGTGATAACCAGCGATTCCGCAATCAGCTCGGCATTGGACTGCATAAAGTCATCCGCTTTTTGAGCCTGACTTTGAAGCTGGGAAATAATCTCTTGAATATCAATGGTCGACTGCTGCGTCTTGGCCGCTAGCGAGCGTACCTCATCAGCTACCACAGCAAATCCACGTCCCTGCTCTCCGGCCCGAGCCGCCTCAATAGCCGCATTCAGTGCCAACAGGTTTGTTTGCTCGGAGATCCCATTAATCACATCAACCACACTACCAATTTCATTCGAGTAGTCTTTGAGCTGATTGACGATTTGTGTTGACTCTTGCACCGAACTATTAATTGGTTCCGAAATCTTATCCGAACGCTGCAAGGCTTGCTGTCCGTCGGCAACATTTCTTCCCGCCACATTCGCCGCTTCTTCAGCGCTGGCAGCATTGGCACTGACCTCTGCCGCGGTACTGGATAACTCGTTCACCGCCGTTGCCACCTGCTCCACCTGAGCAAGCTCCTGCTCCGAATTGGCCTTAGACTCCGCCATCACTGCCGTCAGCTCGACCGATGCCGAGGAGACATTGTCAGAAATAGAGTGAAAGCCTGCGATTATCCGCTTCAATTCCCGGTGCATAGCAATTGTATTGGCGTAAATACCGGTTTCTTTCCCACTGACAGTAAAATCAGAGGTTAGATCTCCCTCGGAGACTTTCTTCACCATTTCTGCTATCTGGCTTGGTTCGCCACCCACAACACGCATCACGCCTTTGTAGATATATAAAGCAGATAACAAACCAATAATGACAGATACTATAGATAAAATAGTTAATATATACTTGGTATTAATAATATCACTCTGTAAAGCGGGGCCAATTTCATCCTGATGTTTCTTTGCCTCTAACTTTATCTCTTCAATTGAGGCAGCCGATTCTCGCCCGACCACATCTAAAACTTCAGCCACCAAGTTATTTCTTTTCTCGATAATGTCTGACGTATCGTTAAATGCAACCCGATAAGCAGAAAAGGATTTTTCAAAACTTCCAAATAACTCAATTCGCTTGGGGTTTTGAATCTGATTAATTAATTCTCCAGCGCGACGTTTAATATTATCAAATTCTAATAATGCTCTTTCTTTATCCGCAGCATCATTACTTACCAGATATTTAGTCACATATAGCCGCGCTAACATGACACTTTCCTGTAATTCACCGGAATAGAAGGCCGCTTCTAAATCACCATCATCATATGCAGTGTGTGCAATATCAGTTAGCATTTTCCGCATGGTTAAACCATTAGGATCAAGCCTGTTCTCGACAGTTTGATGACGCTCTTCTATTAGGGTTTCTACTTGATCAAAACCTTGCTGATAGTTCTCGACTCCCGTTTTAATGTCCTGGAATCGGCGTCGTAGCTCCGGCTCCAACTCAGCCGCCAGCTCCTGGTCCAACAACCCCATGGCGATATCGATACGATTGTTAATCGCTTGCTTCAGATCTTCTGACTGATTTTTTATATATTTACTAGCCGCTAATCGCGCCTCTAAAATATTGGCTTGAATGCGACCTGAAGAGACACTTGATATTGCAAGGCCTCTATACTCAACAAACCCATCCAGTGTCGTACTAAACCGAAAGAATGATGAGATAGACAGTGCAAGTAACAGAACTATTAGTAAGCCAAAGCCACTTATTAATTGTTGTTGTAGTTTCATTGAACTTCCTTTTCTTTACTACTCATTCAAATCCACTGTAACGATTAATTACGAAAACAAAACCAACAAAATTATGACAGCAGTTATAAAGTTGACGGACCTCAAATTAATGATAAAGATATAAGTGATTATTGCTAAACCTGTGTCATATAAAAATCCTTATAATCACTTATAATATATATACCGATAAAAACAAAACACTTGATTGCATATCCGCCACCTCTTTCACCTCACTATTTTTCACAATAAATAAATATACGAAATTGAGAATTACTTTATTCTAAACACCATCTAGGAATGAATTACTCTCCATCATGCTAAATGGTTATTTCTATAATGTGGGCCTTCTTTCAAAACATCGTGTACTGCAAATCTGAGCCATGTAACCCAAGTTCATATTGTCGTTCTGATAGGGGAAGCAATTCACTAAAGACAAATGGCCACATTTTCTCTACAATACGCGACCTTTCAGACGGTGATGGATCGCCCGAATTGAATCTAGGGATCCCAGTTCTTTATACATGATAAGAGGTTCGTGAGAATGGCAGGCCACGACAACATTTTTGCTGCGCCAATAGAAAAGCTCGGCGATTTCACATTTGATGAACGCGTTGCTGAAGTGTTTCCGGATATGATCCAACGCTCTGTACCTGGCTACAGCAATATCATCTCTGCAATCGGCATGCTGGCCGAACGCTTTGCCAAGCCACACTCCAAAATCTATGATCTGGGCTGCTCCCTGGGTGCCGCAACCTTATCTATGCGCCGCCACATCAACCAGGAAGGTTGCGAGATCATTGCCGTTGATAACTCTGCGGCCATGGTTGAACGTTGCCGTCT
The DNA here is from genome assembly GCF_001939735.1 of Photobacterium proteolyticum. Classification (GTDB taxonomy): domain Bacteria; phylum Pseudomonadota; class Gammaproteobacteria; order Enterobacterales; family Vibrionaceae; genus Photobacterium; species Photobacterium proteolyticum. The sequence continues at coordinate 154,517 of NZ_MJIL01000101.1, read as the reverse complement.
GCATATCGACGCCTACCGCTCTGACACCCCGGTACAAGTTATCGAAGCCGATATCCGCGATATTGACATCAGCGATGCCTCGGTCGTGGTGCTGAACTTCACTCTGCAGTTTCTGGTACCGGAAGATCGTCAGGCACTGCTGGAAAAAATCTTTGCCGGCCTGCGTCCCGGTGGCATTCTAATCCTGTCTGAAAAGTACATTTTTGACGATGAGCGCTCCCACGAGCTGCTGATCGATCTCCACCACGATTTCAAACGTGCCAATGGCTACAGCGAGCTGGAAATCAGCCAAAAGCGCAGTGCCATTGAAAATGTCATGCGCCCTGATAGCATCGACACCCATAAGCAGCGCTTTGCCGATATCGGTTTCAGCAGCTCTGAAGTCTGGTTCCAATGCTTCAACTTCGGCTCTATGTTCGCCATTAAATAAGGTATTTCGTTCCACTATGTTTAGTTTTTCTGAGTTTTATCAACTCATTGCCCAACATGAAACACTGCGTCCCTGGCTCAATACACTGCCTAAGCAGCTAAGTGACTGGGAAGCGGCCGAGCATGGCGACATGGGCCGCTGGATGCGCGCACTGCAAAAATTCCCGACTGCCACGCCTGATATCATCGACCTGAAAAATGAAGTCAGTGTCTGTTATGAAGACGGAATTGCCGATGGCGAACAGAAACGTCTGGAAAGCCTGCTTCGCCTGCTTCATCCTTGGCGCAAAGGGCCGTACAACATGCACGGCATCCACATTGACACCGAATGGCGCTCAGACTGGAAATGGGATCGCGTCCTGCCGCATATCTCGCCACTAAAAGGGCGGACGGTGCTTGATGTCGGCTGCGGCAACGGCTACCACATGTGGCGCATGCTGGGTGAAGGTGCCAAACTGACTGTGGGTATCGACCCGTCTAATCTGTTCCTGATCCAGTTCGAGGCCATACGCCGCCTGATGGGCCAGGATAACCGTGCATTTCTGCTACCGCTCGGCATCGAGCAGCTGCCGGAGCTGAAAGCCTTTGACACTGTATTCAGCATGGGCGTGCTGTATCACCGCCGCTCACCGCTTGATCATATCATTCAGCTAAAGAACCAGTTGCGTAAAGGTGGCGAAGTTATTCTTGAAACCCTGGTTATCGAGGGCGATGAAAATGACGTCCTGGTACCAACCGGCCGCTATGCCCAGATGCACAATGTCTACTTCTTCCCGTCGGCAAAAGCACTCAAGGTGTGGATGGAGAAATGTGGTTTTGAGGACGTTCGCATTGTCGACGAATGTGTCACCACAACCGACGAGCAAAGGTCGACTGACTGGATGACCAACAATTCACTTCCTGAATATTTAGACCCGCAAAACCCAAGCCTGACAATAGAAGGCTACCCAGCCCCCAAACGGGCGGTCCTGGTGGCCAGAAATCCTGACTAACTATTGACAAGGGATGCTATTCGCATCCCTTTTTGTACGTTAAAATATTGCCGCCTATAGAAAAATAAGAAGTACTTCTAGGAGACATAATGCTTCGCCGCTGTGTGCCATTACTCACTATTGCTTTACTTTCCGGCTGCACTCTCACGCAATCAGCCAATCATGAAAAAACAATGAACGCCATCAATACGATGGAAGAGCGTGTTAATTTTCAATTTGCGACAATGATTCAGCAAATTAATGAACAAAATGAATATATTGCTAATCTAGAAAAAGAGTTATCATCAATTTCAGAAGAATTGTCACGGCCGCCGGTACATGTTGCTCCGGTAGTCGAGACGATGGTTGAAGAAGAGGAAGCCGTTGCCGCTGCAGAGCCGGTTATTGATACCAAAGTGGCTCACGGTAAAGTCATATTGGGCGAGGAAGAATGGGTTTGGCTAGACTCAATACAATCATTCTTCAAAGCCAGAATCGATACTGGTGCAACGACATCCTCTCTCAATGCAATCGATATTCAGATCTTCGAACGTGATGGAAAAGAGTGGGCTCGTTTCAATCTAAACCATACATTTGAAGGAAACGGTGATAATAGCGAAATTGTCGAAGCCCCGGTTGTACGCTGGGTAAAAGTTCGTCAGTCGACAGCGGAACAGGCAGAGCGCCGGCCAGTTATCGAAGCCTGGGTCAAACTTGGACAGTTGCACGAAAAAGCCCAGTTTACGCTGGCTGATCGCAGCCACATGACCTACCCGGTGTTGCTTGGCCGCGAGTTCTTCAAAGATATCGCCTTAGTTGATGTCGGCAAAAAGTTCGTTCAGGGAATGAATGAGCAACAAATACTAACAACGACTAATTAATTGATGAGGATGCCATGACGTCAAGAATTCCGTTTTATTTCTTAATCACCTTGCTCGTCATTGCCGGGGCTGCGCTGAGCATGTACCGTCATGATGTCTACGGTGTGCCGTGGACACCAGGTGAAGAGCGCGCGTTATGGGAGTTGGAAGCGCGTATCGAGTTTGATGCTATCGGCGATCCGGTCAAAGTCTCAATGGCGGCCCCGGAAACCCAGCAGGGCTTTACCCTCATCGACGAGAGCACGTCGTCACCAGGCTATGGCGTTGCCCTGATTGATACCGACATGGGACGCCGAGCCGAGTGGTCGATCCGTGAAGCCAGCGGTAAGCAAATCCTCTACTACAAAACCCAAATGCTGGTTGACCAGCAGGCAACCTTCTCTGCCGAGCCTCCGAAAGGTGCAACAGTCTCTGTCAGCCTGGATAACCCGCAGCAAACAGCAGCAACGGCCCTGATTAGCCAGGCGCGCAGCCTGTCTGCCGACAATATCACCCTCGCCCGCGAACTCATCAAACAGTTCAACGACAAGACCAACCAGAATGCCTCGCTGCTGCTCAACAGCCTGAGCCGCGAGCAGGCCATTATCAACCTGCTGTCGCTGGAAAACATCCATGCGCGCATTGTCGGCGGCCTGCTGCTTGAAGACGGTCGCCGCCGACAAAGTATCAATCCGATGGTTGAAGTCTGGGACGGTACCAAATGGCAACTGTTCAATATCCAGACCGGGCAGGAGGGCAAGCCTGATGACATCCTGGTATGGAACCAGCAGGGTCACTCATTGCTGGATGTCATTGGCGGCCGTAACTCCAATATCAGCTTCTCGATCATCGCCCAGGACATCACGCCACAGCAGGCCACCCGGGAAAAAGTCCAGGCAGAAGATCTGCTGAACTTCTCCATTCACAGTCTGCCGGTTGAAGAACAGGCGATGTTCAAGACCATCATGCTGGTACCGATCGGTGCCCTGATTGTCGTCTTCCTGCGGATCATCGTCGGCCTGAAAACGTCCGGTACCTTTATGCCGGTTCTGATTGCGGTTGCCTTTGTTCAGACTCAGCTAGTCACCGGTATTCTCGGCTTCCTGCTGATTGTCGGTACCGGCCTGGTTATCCGTAGCTACCTGTCGAAACTCAACCTGCTGCTGGTTGCCCGAATATCCGCAGTGATCATTACGGTTATCATGATCATTTCGGTCTTTACCGTCGTTGCCTTCAAGATCGGCTTGGTTGAGGGCTTGTCCATAACCTTCTTCCCGATGATCATCCTGTCATGGACCATCGAGCGTATGTCGATCCTGTGGGAGGAGGAAGGTGCCAAGGAAGTACTGATCCAGGGTGGCGGCTCACTGCTTACCGCAATTCTGGTCTACCTGGCGATGACTAACGGCCTGGTTCGCCACCTGACGTTTAACTTTATTGGTATCCAGCTAATTATTCTGGCATTAATCCTGATGCTGGGTAACTACACAGGCTACCGACTCAGTGAGCTTCGTCGCTTTAAACCACTCGCGGAGAGCTAAACTATGTCTCTATTTTCACAGTTTACCTCTCCGTTCAAGCTACGTGAGCGCGGGATCATGGGCATGAACCAGCGCAACCACAGCTATATCGGCCGCTACAACGACCGTAGCCTGTACCCGCTGGTGGATGACAAGCTCAAGACCAAGCATATCGCCCAGCGGGCGGGAGCGACCGTTCCCGAGCTGATTGGCGTTATTGACAGCCAGGTTGATGTGAAGAAAATCCACGACATGGTAAAAGACTGGCCGGGCTTTGTGATCAAACCAGCCCAGGGCTCTGGCGGCAAGGGCATTTTAGTGATTACCAAGCATAAGGATGGCGTCTACACCAAGCCATCCGGTGTTGAGATCAACAAGCAGGATGTCGAGCGCCATATCAACAACACCATGGCGGGCCTCTTTTCGCTCGGTGGAAAGAATGACGTCGCCATGGTCGAGAACCTGATCCAGTTTGATGACGTGTTTGACGGTTTCAGCTATGAGGGTGTGCCCGATGTCCGGGTTATCGTCTTCAAGGGCTATCCGGTGATGGCCATGATGCGCTGCTCGACGGCAGCCTCGGACGGCAAGGCAAACCTCCACCAGGGGGCCGTTGGGGTCGGTATCGATATTGCCACCGGCAAGGCGATCCGGGCCGTACAGTTCGATCAACCGGTCGAGCGCCACCCGGATACCGGTAAACTGCTTAGCGAGCTGGCCGTTCCTAATTGGCATAAATTGCTAACCCTTGCTGCCAGCGCCTGGGAGATGGCCGGATTGGGATACATGGGCACCGACATGGTGCTGGATAAAATACAGGGGCCGATGGTGCTGGAACTCAATGCGCGCCCCGGACTGGCTATCCAGACTGCCAACGGCTGTGGCTTGCTACCCCGTCTGCATCACATCGAGAACCTCGGTACCCCGAATACCCCGCCGACGCCGGAAGAGCGTGTGGCTTACGCAGCCAAACAGTTTGGCACCAAGTCCACTTTCTGAGCATACCGCTAAAAACGAAAGCCCTGATCTCATCATCAGGGCTTTTTTATCAATCTTATCCACGACTACGCAGCTAAAAAATCAAACGTTTAACTCAGTTGGTATAAGATAATACTCACCCGACAGCATCATGAATGGACTCACTATGACGCACTCCCCTTTCCAGCTCTTCGAGCAACCTATCGACCGTATCAACACCAACAGCATAAAGTGGAACAAATACAAAGGCAGGGATATTCTGCCAATGTGGGTAGCCGACAGTGACTTTCGCGTGCCGGAATCCATTACAGCCGCGCTGCACCAGCATGTTGAACACGGTATTTTTGGCTACGGGCAGGCACCTGAACGCCTTACCGAGCTGCTTGTCGAGCGGATGAAGCAATGCTATGACTGGGATATAGAGCCTGAATGGATTGCCTACCTGCCGGGGCTGGTCTGTGGACTTAACCTTGCAGTCAGAGCCCTGACCGAAGCTGACCAGGGCGTGATCAGCCCCAAGCCAATTTATCCGCCGTTTATGTCATCGGTACGATTGGCCAAGCGATCATTATCCGTCGCTCCGGTTACCCTGCAAAATAATCGCTGGCGGATAGACTTAGCGCAGACGGAGGTCACGCCTGAATCCAAACTGATGTTACTCTGCAACCCGTTAAACCCCGGTGGGACGGTGTACCGCCGCGATGAACTGCTAGCACTGGCTGACTTTGCTAAGAAACATGATCTTTATGTCTGCTCCGATGAAATTCACTGTGACTTAATTCTCGATGAAACCGCCCGGCATATTCCTTTTGCCAGCCTGAACGAAGATGCTGCCCAGCGTTCGGTGACACTCATCGCACCGAGCAAGACCTTCAATATTGCCGGTCTGGGCGCTTCGATGGCCATCATCCCAAATCCGGACCTGCGCAGGCAGTTTATCCGGGCCAAGGCCGGTATCGTTCCGGATGTCAATGTGCTGGCTTATACAGCGGCACAGGCGGCTTACGAGAACTGTCAGCCCTGGCTCGATCAGCAGCTTGATTTTCTTCGCCATCAGAGGACAAAAGTCGAACAGGCCATCAATGCGATGCCGTATCTCAAGCTTCACCCGATTGAGGCAACCTACCTCGCCTGGATAGATGCCTCGGCGCTACCGGTAACCAGTCCGTTCAAATTCTTCGAAAGCGCCGGTGTCGGGCTGTCACCGGGGGCCGATTTTGGCAACTCCCGCTTTGTGCGACTCAATTTTGCCTGCCGGAGCGATACGCTGGATGAAGGGCTGCGCAGAATGCGTACAGCCATCGATGAGCTAGGTCAGACGAAATAAAAATACTGCTAAAGTTCTGACAATTAAACCCGATAAAGGAGTATTACAAACCGGGAACCTATTTTTCTCAGACAATGCAGATCCATACGTTAGACAAAGCGCAGCTCATAAATGAAGTGCAGCTCGGCAACAACCTCAACCATGCGGTTGAAGGTGGCCGCCGTGCCGACTTTGCATTGATGCTCGCCATGTTGTCGCCGGATCATCTGGAAACTATCCCGGTTGACGCATTGCCCAAGCCCGGCAAGACAGAACCCGAACTGCGCGCCTACTTCGAGCTGCAAGATCCACAGCCGCTAAGCACTACCGAGCACTGTTATGATAATGGCGCAGCACAAGCCAAAGCCTTTCATACCAGCGGACTTGCCGACGCCCGTCTGCTCCACGAATTGCAGCCGACGGCACTCAACTTTCCGCCGCAGGGTACCAAGGGCATGCCGGAGGAGGTGTATCATAACCTGTCCGGCCATGAACGCCGGATGCTTCCCCCGAAGGAAGACGCGACCATTAAGGCATCGCCACAGGATTTGTACCTGTCACTGATCCACGCCAAACGCTTTGCCGAAATGTATCAAACTGCCTAAATTGCAACCAAACTCCCCCGTTGCTCACAGTATCCGTATTTTCGTGACAACCATCATAGCTTTGTTATTTCCCGGCAGCACACTGCTCACAATTCACTAACATTTAGTGGCGGTTTGGGGCAAATTGGGCGCCTTTTCACAGTTAATCCCCGCCCAAGGCTTCAGTATATAATTATCTTTTTCGTTTACTTGATGATCGATTTATCGGCCAAGTGCGTAACTTTGGGGTTAAGGGAGTTTGGCAATAACTAACGCGACATCCTAACAAGGCCAAATTGAAAACCTTTGACTTTCGAAGTGCCCAGAAACTGCTATCACGCAGCGCACCATCCGGTACAAACGGGGGAAAGAACGAGTTATGAATATCGCGCAATCTGTCATTGTAATCACTGCCGCTGGCAGCCCAATGGGCAAAGCGATTTCACTCCACTTCGCGTCATTAGGAGCTAAGCTAGCTCTTGTGGATGTCGAAGCTGACCGCTTGCAGCAAACACAGCAAGCCTGCCTGGCAGCAGGAGGGAACTCTCACCCCTTCTTGCTTGAATGCCAAGATGAAGTATCGATTTCCAACCTCATCGATAGGGTCCATCATCGCTTTGGCACTATTGATGTATTGATTAACTATTGGTTCGGCTCAGATCTGCCCACTTTATTCAGCCCGTCCTCTGTCGATCAGTTTTGCCGCTCCATGTCAGAAGGCGCAACCCCCTTCTTCATTTTTGGCAAACAGGCCGCCAATTACATGCGGGTACATCACTGTGAAGGGGTCATCGTCAATCTGGCGGCGAATCTGATAAACACCCATCAGCCCATCAACAACGGCTCGAAAGCCATGATTTCGGGGCTGACCCAGAGCTGGGCCAAAGAACTGGCAGAGTTCAATATCCGGGTCGGGGGCGTTGTTCCATTAAGCTTTGCCCACGAGGATGACCACCCACCGCTCGGTAACTTACTCAGCCAGCCACTCCAGTACGAAATTGTCAGAAGCGCCGAATACATTGTCGCCAACGACTATTTTAATGGCCGAATGATAGAGGCCGAAGTTGGGTAAGCGAAATAGCCGTCATCAGGTTTGGTTTCTAATTTGCACTTCTTTATCGTGATAAAACGAAAAAGCCCGCCAAAATGGCGGGCTTAAAGTGCGCTAGCTAAAACAATGATTAAGCTTTAGCCGTCTCTTTCTTTGCTGCAGCTTTTGGCGCTTCAGCTGTTTTCTGGTCAGCTTTCTTCTTGATTACAGTTGTACCTTCGAAAGTCTCACCTTCAACGTAAGGCGTACCGTGGTACGAAGCTAGAAGAACTTCTTTCAGCTCGCTGATTAGAGGGTAACGAGGGTTAGCACCTGTACACTGGTCATCGAACGCTTCTACTGATAGCTCATCCAGTTTCGCATTGAAATCAGCCTCAGAAACACCTGCTGCCTGGATAGACATTGGGATGTCTAGGTCACCTTTAAGCTCGTCCAACCATGCTAGAAGACGTTCAATCTTCTGAGCAGTACGGTCACCAGCCTGGCTTAGGCCTAGGTGGTCAGCAACTTCTGCGTAACGACGACGTGCCTGTGGACGGTCGTACTGTGAGAACGCAGTTTGTTTAGTTGGGTTATCGTTCGCGTTGTAACGTACAACGTTAGAGATAAGCAGCGCGTTTGCCAGACCGTGAGGTAGGTGGAACTCAGCACCAATTTTGTGAGCCATTGAGTGACACACACCCAGGAATGCGTTCGCAAATGCTACACCAGCGATAGTTGCTGCGTTGTGTACTTTCTCACGAGCGATTGGGTCGTTAGCACCATTCGCGTAGCTTGAAGGTAGGTACTCTTTAAGCATCTTAAGCGCTTGCAGAGCCTGACCGTCAGAGTATTCGTTAGCAAGAACAGATACGTAAGCTTCCAGTGCGTGAGTTACTGCATCGTAACCACCGAACGCTGTCAGAGACTTAGGCATGTTCATAACCAGGTTAGCATCAACGATAGCCATCTGTGGCGTTAGCTCGTAGTCAGCCAGTGGGTACTTAGCACCAGTCTCGTCGTCGGTAACAACTGCGAATGGAGTAACTTCTGAACCCGTACCTGAAGTGGTAGTGATACATACAAGCTCAGCTTTCTGACCCATTTTAGGGAACTTGTAGATACGCTTACGGATATCCATAAAGCGCATTGCCAGCTCTTCGAATGCTGTTTCTGGGTGCTCGTACATTACCCACATAATCTTCGCAGCATCCATTGGTGAACCGCCACCTAGAGCCAGGATTACGTCAGGCTGGAAGCTTTGCATTGCTTCTGCACCTTTCTTAACAACTGTTAGCGTTGGGTCAGCTTCAACGTCGAAGAACGTTTGAACTTCCATACCCTGTGCTTTCAGTAGCTGAACAACATCATCTGCGTAACCGTTGTTGAATAGGAAACGGTCAGTTACCAGGAATGCACGCTTCTTACCTTCTAGGTCGCCAAGAGCGATTGGAAGGCTACCACGGCGGAAGTAGATAGACTTAGGTAGTTTGTGCCACAACATGTTTTCAGCTCGCTTCGCAACAGTTTTCTTGTTGATTAGGTGCTTAGGACCTACGTTCTCAGAAATTGAGTTACCACCCCAAGAACCACAGCCTAGTGTTAGAGACGGTGCAACGTTGAAGTTGTACAGGTCACCGATACCACCGTGAGTAGTTGGAATGTTGATTAGGATACGAGCTGTCTTCAGCTTGTCGCCGAAGTAACGGATACGGTCTGCGTTTACATCTTGGTTAGTGTATAGACCAGATGTGTGACCGATACCGCCGATCTCAACCATAGTCACAGCCTGAGCAACAGCGTCTTCGAAGTTATCGGCACGGAACAGGCCAAGTGTCGGAGATAGTTTCTCGTGAGCGAATGCGTCGTCGTAAGACACTTTACCCAGACCTTCACCAACAAGTACTTTAGTGTCAGCTGGAACTGAAACACCTGCCATCTCAGCGATTGCCGCAGCTGGCTGGCCAACAATTTTCGCGTTTAGTGCGCCGTCGATTAGAAGCACTTTACGTACTTTCTCAGCTTCTGCTTTGCTCAGTACGTATGCTTTGTGAGAAGCGAAGCGCTCTTTCACTTCGTCGTATACTTCGTCAACAACGATTGCTGCCTGCTCAGAAGCACATACAACACCGTTATCGAAAGTCTTAGACATCAGGATAGAAGCAACTGCACGTTTTACGTCAGCAGTTTCGTCGATAACAACAGGAACGTTACCTGCACCTACACCGATTGCTGGCTTACCTGAAGAGTAAGCAGCTTTAACCATACCTGGACCACCAGTTGCAAGGATCAGAGCGATGTCGTCGTGCTTCATTAGCGCGTTAGAAAGCTCTACAGATGGCTGGTCGATCCAACCGATGATGTCTTTTGGCGCACCAGCGGCTACTGCTGCATCTAGAACGAGTTTAGCGGCGTCGTTGGTAGAGTTCTTCGCACGTGGGTGTGGCGAGAAGATGATACCGTTACGAGTCTTCAGAGAGATTAGAGATTTGAAGATTGCAGTAGAAGTTGGGTTAGTCGTTGGTACGATACCGCAGATGATGCCTACAGGCTCAGCGATAGTCATAGTACCCAGGTTGTCGTCTTCTTCAAGAATGCCACAAGTTTGCTCATCTTTATACTTGTTGTAGATGAATTCAGATGCGAAGTGGTTCTTAATTACTTTATCTTCAACGATACCCATACCAGACTCGGCAACCGCTTGTTGTGCTAGCGGGATACGAGCTTGGTTAGCTGCCAGAGAAGCTGCACGGAAGATTTTGTCTACTTGCTCCTGAGAGTAAGTAGCGAACTCTTCTTGCGCTTTCTTAACGCGTGCAATCATTGCATCTAGTTCAGCCATATTTGTTACAGGCATAGTTAACTCCTAACTTAATATTAAAAACTTTTTAGTAAGAATCTGTCGCCGCTTCTTTCGACTTATCGCTACCAGGGAAGCCCTGCTTTTAACGCCCCGACAACACACATACTTAGTAAATTGCTTTCAAAACTGATTATATTCTTTCACACCCCGAAAAAAATTGATTTAGATCACTTGTAACCCTATAGGAGTACTTTTTGTCAAAATCCGAGCTGCGTCATGTTAATTCAAGAACTTAAACGTTCAGAATGTGACCGGCAATATTGAAATTCTATCAAATTACTTCATAAAGCGACATTTCAAGTAACAAATATTACGTAACAAACATACACAACTGGCCACTTTAAACACTTAATGTGAAGCAAATCACAGGTTTAGCAGGATACAGTTACCTTAATTACATTGCGTGTGGCACGCCGACTGCCCATAAAGAGTAATCCAAAACACCGCCTTTTTACAGGGGTGTAACACATAATTTACCGATAATTATTAATAAGGGTAGAGATAACTATTTTTAATTGGTCTGACGTCAAGCTTTAGCTTAAAGTAGCGCCAAATAACAGGAGGCCGCCTAATATCATCGCAACTCAGGCCCCAAAGCAGCACTTTTCACGCACTGCTTTTTACGCCTTTTTTCTAAGCACCTTCAGATATTACATGGCAACCTGTTAAAGAGGAGGAAGTTAGCTTCTTGTTTTTTACGTTTGTTAGATGATCCCACAATGCAAACAATCGAAATTGCCATTTTCTTACAGTTTTTCGTCGGTCTGATCGCAGCCGTCAACCCGATCGGTATTATGCCTATCTTTGTTTCTCTTACCGGCCACATGAATACCGAGGAGAGAAACAAAACAGCCTATACCGCCAGTCTCGCCGTCAGCGTTATCCTTATCGTCTCATTGCTTGCCGGGCAGTTTTTATTGGATATGTTCAGTATCTCCCTCGACTCGTTCCGCGTTGCCGGTGGTTTACTGCTGCTGACAATCGCCTTCTCGATGATGAGCGGTAAGCTGGGTGAGGATAAACAGAATAAGCAGGAAAAATCAGAATCAATTAGCCGCGAGCAAATTGGTGTCGTCCCGCTGGCTATGCCGCTTATGGCCGGTCCGGGTGCAATCAGCTCGACAATTGTCTATAGCTCACGTTACCCGGGCATGACCAGTACGCTGGGAATTGCAGCTACGATAGTGGCATTTGCCTTTTGTTGTTGGATGTTGTTCCGCGCAGCCCCAATTATCGTTCGCTTTCTGGGTCAAACCGGCATCAATGTTATCACCCGTATCATGGGTCTGATCCTGGCAGCCCTGGGCATTGAGTTCATTGCTAACGGCCTTCGCGCCTTATTCCCGGGTCTCGCCTAACACACTTCCCGCGGAGTCTCCGCACAATTGTACCTCTCCATCTCATTTTGGAGAGGTACTCCTTGCCGTTAGCTGGTAACCCCCTTTAATGTTCATTATCCTAATTAATAGTACTTCTATTTTCATTTCAGGGTTTTATGGTTACGCTCAACACTCGGCAAAAATTCTATCAAGTTATTTTTGGCACCCAAACCAAAGCCGGGCAGTACTTTGACATTATACTGATCCTTGCAATCTTGTGCTCTGAGCTTGTCCTCATCCTCTCGTCGCTCGAAGGTGTGGCGGCAGAGTTCTCCAGCCTTCTATTCGTCATGGAGTGGGTTTTTACCCTGTTATTTACCGTCGAATATATCGCCCGGCTCTACTGCTCGCCGCGCCCTTGGGCATACGCCAAAAGCTTTTATGGCGTTATAGACCTCATCGCAATCCTGCCGAGCTATATCGCCTTCTTGTTCCCGGGATCGAATTATCTATTGATCGTAAGGTTGATCAGGGTCATGCGCATATTCCGGATCCTGAAACTGGCCCGCTTTCTCAAAGACTCCAATATCCTGCTTAGATCCCTGCTAATGGCGCAACGGAAGATCCTGGTTTTCTTCAGCACCGTCGCCATCCTTGTCACTGTACTGGGTGCATTGCTCTACGCTATTGAGGGACCGGATAACGGCTTTACCAGCATTCCGACCAGTATCTACTGGGCTATCGTCACCATCACCACCGTCGGCTACGGCGACATAGTTCCGCAGACGGATCTCGGCAAGACACTGGCCGCTTTTACCATGCTGCTCGGTTACTCCATCCTGGCCGTGCCCACTGGTATTATCACCGCAGAACTCAGTCAGGAAATGAAGACTCAGCGTGATCTTCTTCGTTGCCTGAACTGTGCCACCAGCGGGCATGAAACCGATGCCAATTACTGTAGAAAATGCGGAGCCGAATTACCTCAGCATCCCTAGTCACGAGCCTGTCATTTTGATGTCTCAGGCATATTATCAATTTACGGAACTGTTGCTCGTTTCCTTCTCTATTTTTCCGCTTGTAACCAACCCAGAATACTGGATTCAAACAGGCGGATGAGAGGGAACTTGATCGCCCCTAGCAGCATTCACAGCTGCAAGTCCACAGGAATAAGGAAAGCACCACCTCAATGAACTACAAGCGCGCACTCGAGAACTACGAGCGACTTTTCAGACGCTTTGGTCCCTGCTGTGTCGATACGCAGCTTTCAGACGTAGCCGAAATTGTTTTCTGTTCACCACGCCATGCGCGAAATCTGCTGCACCAGCTCACCGATATGGACTGGATTGACTGGCAGGCAGCTCCCGGCCGGGGCAAACGAGCCAAGATAACGTGCAAAATAGAACCCACCGATGCCTGTTATCAGCTTGTTGACCAGTTGATGGCACAGGGAAAAACGGAAGCCGCGATCAAGCTTATGGACTTCAATGACCGCAAGCTATCTACCGAGCTTCAACATTTTCTGGCATCGTCTCTCGACAGAAGCCAGTCCGCCATTCGGATCCCTTTTCATCGTCAGTTAAAATCGCTTCACCCCCATTTGGCATTCGAGCGCACCGAACGCCATTTGATATTGCAAATTTTCCAGCGCCTTACGCAATATAAAAATGATAAGGTCATGCCGGATCTCGCCCATCACTGGCAGTCGAACTCAACGGGTGATGAATGGACATTCCATCTGCGCCCTTCCGTCTTTTTTCATAATCAGAGCGAACTGAGTGCCAAAGACATTAAAGCCAGTCTGTTATGGCTGGCAAGGCGCCCCTTCTGGCAACAGCTTTACGGTCACATCACCGGCATCGATATCATTTCCTCGACCACTTTAACGGTCAGGTTGTCACATCCTGACTGGTGCCTGCCTCGGCTGCTTGCAAGACCGGAAGCCTCGATCATGAGTTCGGCCACGATCAAGACGGCCACGGTGCAAGATGGCCCCGTCGGATCCGGACCTTTCTACCCCGATGTCGTATCGACAAGAATGCTGAGGCTAAAACGCAACCCCAGCTATGTCGGACAGCTTGCTCTCGCCCCGGTGATCGAAATATGGTTTCACAATGAGTGGGAAGATCTGAAAGAATGCCGGGAGCACCTGATTTTTCTCGAGCAGCACCAACCGGTCTACACCGTCAGTCGCTCCGGCGGCGGCATCTTCTATATGCTAACAACAAATAGGGAATGCCGAGACAGCCCGGTTATCGCTGACATCGGCAACCTGCTACTCGGCAATCCGGCTGATAAGCCGATAAAAGGAAATATCCACATTGCGGTCGAAAACAATAATGACGGTCGCAAGCAGGCCGAAGAAATCAAGGCGGCGCAGGATAGCGACTCTGAACTGACCTTTTCTTCTCGCTGCATCAACGATAGCAACAGCAACGAAGATGTGCTGCTTGGCGCAATAAGGACAGAAGGCTGTAAAATCACCAGCCTGCGCTACTTTTTCCAATGCGATATGAACTGGCAGGCAATTCTGACAAAGCCCGAATACCAACTCTTTCGAAGCAAACTGCTCGAAACCCAGCTTCAGCCCGTAGAAAAGAAGGCGCTAGATATGCTAGTAGGCCTGCTTGACTGGCTGGAGGAGATCAAGGTTATCCGTCGCCTGAACGCCAAGGGTTTCTCGATTACCGCACCGATCAAGCTCCAGGGACTCGAGGTCAATCACGTAGGTTGGTGTGATTTCTCGACCTTATGGATTAATGACACTCCCGAACAAACAGCTTTGGAGTAATCATTGTAATTACGCCTAAAAAAAGGCGATCATTTAGATCGCCTTTTCTTGACTCACCTTTGCCGTTGCTGGACTAAAGAGCCAGTTTGACCCTTTATCCGCAGTCACATCCTTATTTACGGCCCTTAGATGACAAGTAGCCCACGGCCTTGTCCGGGAAGTCGGTAAAGACACCGTCTACATTGGCCGTATTGTAGAAGATATCCAGCATATCGTTGAAGTCATTGGCATAAGCCGGAATGCGGCCGGTATCGGCACGGAAGGTATAAGGGTGAACCTGCATACCTTGCTCATGAGCGGCTTTCACCAAACCAGTTAGCTTGATGTTTCCTTTGGTTGACTTGTCAGATACCACCATTGGCTTCCAAGGACCCACGCCGTCGGCATACTTGGCCACTTTTTCCATTCCGCCCTTGGCAAACATCCAGTCATAGCTATATGGCTGGGCCAGTCCTTTGCCGTCATAGACCATGGTTTCGTTCCAGTCGGTGTAGGCCAGTAGCTGCACCAGCTTAACGTCCATTCCCATGGCCGGCATCAGCTCGTCATGGATACGCTTGAGTTCATTAAAATCAAACGTCTGGAGGAAGACATTACTATCTTTGCTGATGTAGCCATAGTCTTTAAGCACCTTCAGCACCGCTTTACTGATGTCTTTGCCTTCGTGGCGGTGGAACCATGGCGCTTTGATTTCTGGGTAGATACCGATGTCATAGCCCAGCGACTTGTTCAAGCCCTGGATCATCTCGATCTCTTCTTCGAAAGTCGGTACTTTGAAGTCCGACTGCCACATCGGATAACGCTCAGGGAAGCCCTGAACCTGTTTGCCGTCTTTAATGTTAAAGCCTTCGGTTACGCTCAGCTGCTTGATTTCAGGCAAGGTAAAATCAATCGCATAATAACGGCCGTCTTCACGGGCTCGATCAGGGAAGACCTGGGCCACATTAGTCACACGATCCAGGTAGTGGTCATGCAGTACCACCAACCGGTCATCTTTGGTCATGACCACATCCTGCTCGATATAGTCAGGCTTCATCGCGTATGCCATCGCTTTGGCCGGTAGAGTATGCTCTGGCAGGTATCCGGAAGCGCCACGGTGGGCGACAACTATCTTGTCTGAGTCAGGGGCTGATTGAGCGAAAGCAGGAGCAGCAAGCAAAGTGCTGGCAATAGCTGCGGCAAGACATATTTTTTTCATTATTATCAATCCTTAACGTTCGGTGCTCTTATCTGGGGAAGCAAAGCCAATACCGGCTTATACAACGGCAATCATAATAAGCACTATTGGATGACAATTTCTGAACTTTTACTCTAAACGTGATCAGATACATTCGAATAACCACATAATAGTTTCGAATAGTGATATTGGGTCCATTTCCATACTCGTTCGAAATGTGTTACCTCGTCCGTCAATCTATACAGGTCTACCTGCACTTTCCTCTCAAGCTCAGGCCTCATCGTCAGGCATAAAAAACCGGAGCAAAAAGCTCCGGTTTTCAATCTATTGGGCAGTTATTATATACAACTACTTACGACGCCATGTCGTGCCCTGAGGACCATCTTCAAGGATGATATCCATTGCCAA
This sequence comes from Photobacterium proteolyticum, assembly GCF_001939735.1. Classification (GTDB taxonomy): domain Bacteria; phylum Pseudomonadota; class Gammaproteobacteria; order Enterobacterales; family Vibrionaceae; genus Photobacterium; species Photobacterium proteolyticum. Next base: position 138,284 of record NZ_MJIL01000101.1, on the reverse strand, counting down.
GAGCTTGTCACGGGCCTCATCGGCTGCCGCCCAGTCTTTAGCTGCACGCGCATCAAGGCGCTGTTGGATAAGCGCTTCGATTTCAGCCACGTCATCACTTTCACCGGCACCACCCTGCAGGAAGGCTTCCGGCTCCTGCGCCAACAGGCCAAGAACATCAGCCAGCTCACGCATACGTGCGCCCAGTGCCGATGCCGCAGCGAGATCATCCGATTTCAGGCGATTAATTTCACGTGCCATATCAAACAGTGCAGAATACGCTTCCGGCGTATTGAAATCGTCATCCATCGCTTCTTTGAAGCGAGTCACGAACTCGTCGCCGCCAGCTGCTGGTGCGTCGGCATCCAGACCGCGTAGCGAGGTATACAGGCGCTCAAGGGCTGAGCGAGCCTGCTTCAGGTTATCTTCGCTGTAGTTCAGCTGGCTGCGGTAGTGACCGGACATCAGGAAGTAACGTACGGTTTCGGCATCGAAATAACCCAGTACGTCACGGATGGTAAAGAAGTTACCCAGAGACTTGGACATCTTCTCGCGATCAACCATTACCATGCCACTGTGCATCCAGGTATTCACATACTGCGAGCCTGTTGCACAGCATGACTGGGCAATCTCATTTTCATGGTGCGGGAACTGCAGATCAGAACCGCCACCGTGGATATCAAAGTGATCACCCAGGATCGCCGAGTTCATTGCCGAACATTCAATATGCCAGCCCGGACGACCTGCGCCCCATGGCGATTCCCACGTCGGCTCACCCGGCTTGGACATTTTCCACAACACGAAATCCAGCGGGCTACGCTTGGCCGTTTCGATATCAACGCGGGCACCGGCCTGCAGCTGCTCAAGATCCTGCTTGGACAGCTTGCCGTATTCGTCAAACTTGCTGACTTCAAACATCACATCGCCATTATCGGCAACGTAGGCAAAACCACGCTCGATCAGGCGCTCACACATGGCAATAATTTCAGCGATATAGTCCGTAGCACGAGGCTCAATATCCGGACGCTTCATGCCCAGCGCATCGAAGTCGGCGTGCATTTCACCGATCAGGCGCTCGGTCAGCGAATCACAGCTTTCGCCATTTTCTGCCGCACGCTTAATGATCTTGTCATCGATGTCGGTGATATTACGTACAAAGGTCAGATCATAACCGGAATAGCGCAGGTAGCGCGAAACCACGTCGAACGAAACAAAAGTACGGCCATGACCGATGTGACACAAATCGTAAATGGTAACCCCACAGACGTACATGCCTACTTTACCAGGCTGGATGGGTGTAAATTCCTCTTTCTGTCTAGTGAGCGAGTTATAGATCTTTAACATGTCTCGTAGTTACTCATTTTATGGGGTTACTTTAAGAGGAGTAATTACACCTCTAATAACTAATGAAGGCAAGGAAAAATACGCTCAGGACGCGGTTTATACCGGCCAGGGAGAGAAAACAACCACTGTGCCGGAAAGTCCGCAATCGCAGGGTAATTGATTTCCCGCTTTCATCACGGTTCACCTATAGTTATACCAATGTGGTTACTTATTGGTTTGGCATGAAATTCGGTGAAATAATCATCTTATTTCACCATAGACGGAGAATGATGAGAGATCATGTTGACGCCTTTCCTTAGTTATATACCCAAGCTACCTCAATAGGCAGTATTCAGAGTGAGACCAGCGGGTTCAGTTCAAGGAAAATGATGGTAGTAATTCTCGCGGAAACTAGCATCTTGAGGTAGCTTGGGTATAAAATCCGGTATTTAAAGCAATAAACATCCATTAAAGGACAAGCTCATGGTAACGCTTCACACTACTTTTGGTGACATCAAGATTCAGCTAAACACAGAAAAAGCGCCTGAAACGTGTGCAAACTTCCTGCAATACTGCCGTGACGGTTTCTACAGCGATACACTATTCCACCGTGTTATCGATGGTTTCATGATCCAGGGCGGCGGCATGGCTTCTGGCATGGTAGAGAAAGAAACTCGCGCGCCAATCAAAAATGAAGCGAACAACGGCCTAAGCAACAAAGTCGGTACGCTGGCAATGGCGCGTACTATGGAGCCGCATTCTGCAAGCTCGCAGTTCTTCATCAATGTAAACGACAACAAGTTCCTGGACTTCAAATCAGAAACACCTGACGGCTGGGGCTACTGTGTATTTGCAGAAGTTGTTGAAGGCATGGACGTTGTTAACAAAATCAAAGCGGTTTCTACCGGTAACTGGGGCTATGTGCATCAGGACGTACCTGTTGAAGAAGTGGTCATCAACAGCGTCACTATCGAAGAGTAATCCATACTCTCAGGGTGGCCTTACGGCCGCCCTCCCTTCCTTATGACAACACTGTTTATTTCTGATCTGCACCTCAGTGCCGAGCGTACCGATATCACCGACTGTTTTCTTACTTTCATGAAAGAAGAAACCACGGGGATCGATGCCCTGTACGTGTTGGGTGATCTATTCGAAATGTGGATTGGCGACGATGACGACTCTCCCTTCCACCAACAAATCAAGTCAGCCTTCAGGCAATTGACTGACTCGGGAGTCCCCTGCTACTTCATCCACGGTAATCGTGATTTTCTGGTCGGGCAGCGATTTAGCCGGGAAACCGGGGTCCAGCTACTACCGGAGCATAGTGTGATCGACTTGTATGGTACGCCGACGTTGATCCTCCATGGCGATACACTATGCACCTTGGACGAAGAGTATCAACGCTACCGGAAAAAAGTACATAACCGATTCATTCAATGGTTGTTCTTCCGCTTGCCGCTGTCCTACCGACAGAAAATCGGTAACAAGATGCGCAGTAACAGCAGCATGACGAACCAGGAAAAAGCGCAGGATGTCATGGATGTCACCCTGGATGAGGTGGAAAAGATCATGGCGCAGTACCAGGTAACGGCAATGATCCACGGCCATACCCATCGCCCGGCAATCCATCACCTAAATGTCGGCAGCCTGCCTGCATCGAGGACGGTACTGGGTGACTGGTATGATCATGGCTCGGTACTGGTCTGCACACCTGGCGGCTGCCAACTGGAAACGCGCGACTTTACCCAGTCTCCCTGAGCGTTAATGGTTCAGCCGGGCCGCTCGCCTTTTGCTCATCACTCAAAAGGTACGCCATCGCGTACCTTTTTATTGTGTTTGCGACTGATTCTAACGGCTAGGATAGTGAGTGCGCGGAGCTCAATTTTGCGCGTTCACCTGCCCATGAGCGGTACATAGAGAACGAGGTGTAGAGCACAACGCCAATCACCAGCCAGGCTAACAACTGCAGATTTAGCGACTTAACCAGGTATGCCGCAATCACCACCCCGATCGGTCCGGTTATCGCTACTACCAAGGCCGCACGGCTGTTAATACGGTTCATTCGGATAAAGCTGCCGGCCGAGAAGAACGTCAAGAACGCACAGGAACACATCATGATTGGGAAGGCTGCCAACGGATGCATGCCCAGCAGGTACACCATCGTCATACACGGCGCATACAAGCCAATTCCCACCGTCATCAACGCCCCGAACAAGAAGTTACCGGCAATGGCAACCCCCAGCTTCCAGCCGCTCAGCCCGAGGGCCAATCCGCCAAGCGGGAACAGCTCCAGTTGACCGGCAAGCATCAGAGTGGCAACCACCAGCAACGCCGCACTCATCGCCAACCGTATCAGCTGGCGATCCCAGCCGGATACCAGCCGAGCGCCAACCGTCGCCCCAAGACAGGCAGCCAGGACCAGGCTAACCATGGTAACTTCGTCAACATCAACCGCGGTTAAAAAGATCAGTGACTGGGCAACAGTCGCTACTACAGCCTGACTGTTCAGGGTGCCGGGCAGGAGCTTGTCATCAACGAGCTTGAATTGTTTATACCCGGCCGTTTTAATTGCAAAGCTACCCACTCCGAGGGTATCGCAAAAATTGGCAAAGCCACCAATAAGGCCAATCGGAAAAATCTTAGTTTGCGCTTCCTGCTTACGATTTTTGCGCCACGCATTTAGCAGCATGACAACAAAAATGCCTCCACCTACAAGCAATCCAGCTTGTATGACTGTAAAGACTGTCATATTTTGCACAAAATTTTCTCAAAAGGGACTATATTGTGGATTAACTTAGTGATTAATTCTATGCTACTGGTCACAGACGTGATTTGCTATTGGATACACTCTGTGAAACCATCATCATTTATAGTATTTTGTCTTTAAGGCAGCCTGATAAAGCGTTTTATCGCCTGCCAAGCAAACTCTGGTGCCGGACGGCTCATTAATTACAATATCAATAGATTACGTCAGATTTCATGCACTCATATCTTGCTCGACAACCTGTTTTAAACAGAGACAAAGCAACCGTTGGTTACGAGTTGCTGTTCCGTGATGGCCCTAATAATTGTTTTCCGGATGTTGGTGACGAACATGCAACCAATCGGTTGTTAGCTGATAATTTCTTTACCTCGGGGGCCATAGAAGCAACATCAGGGAAAAAAGCCTTCGTCAATTTTCCCTATACCAGCCTCATTCAGCGCACCCCGCTGATGTTCCCTAAAAAAAGCTTTGTTATCGAGATCCTTGAAACCTGCGATCCCAGTGACGAATTACTCGAAGCGGTGATCGAACTCAACAGCAAAGGCTATACCCTTGCGCTGGATGACTTCGTTCCCAGTGCCGAGTGGAAGCGTTTCCTGCCGTATATCCATATCATCAAATTTGATATTCGCACGGTACCTATTGCCAAGGCCCGCTTTTTTATCCGCCACCATAAGGACAAGACGAACAAGATCCTGTTTCTGGCCGAAAAAGTAGAAACGCACGACGAGTTCACCGAAGCCTGCGAGGCAGGTTTTGACCTTTTCCAGGGCTTTTTCTTCAGCAAGCCGGAATTATTGCAGCGTAAGACACTGACGCCCTATGCGTTGACCACGCTGCGCCTGTACAAGGAGATTACCCTTTCCGACGTCGACTTTGGCACCATCGAAAGTATCATCGCCACCGATGTCTCGCTGTCTTACAAGCTGCTGCGCCATGTCAACAACCTGACATATACCCGGGCCAAACCGATCTCCTCGTTCAAACAGGCGCTTGTCTATCTCGGTGAAGAGCGCCTGAGACGATTTGTTACCTTCGTAGCCACAGCCCATGCCACCGAAAAAAAACCGCAGTCACTCTATAGCCTGTCGCTGCAGCGAGCCCATTTCTGCGAGCGCCTGAGTAATCTGGCAAGAACCGACATCATCGGGAACCAGGCCTTCCTGACCGGACTGTTCTCGCTGTTGGACTCCCTGCTCGACCAGCCGATTGAGGAAGTGATCACCCTGCTTCCTCTGGATAAGCAAGTCCAGCAGGCACTGGTGCACCAAACCGGTCCACTGGGGCTTATTCTCAAGTTAATTACAGCGTATGACAAAGCCCAGTGGGAAGCTGTTAGCCTGCTGAGCAAACAACTCCAAATCAATGAATCAGACGTTGCAGAACTGTATCTGGAGTCTTTAAAATGGTCTTCTTACTTTGAACATACAGCGACTGATTAATCCATGTCTACGCCAGACCAGCAATGCCCGTGCGGCAGCAAGAAAACACTAATAACTTGCTGCCAGCCCATCCATCAACAACCATCACGAGCCCATCACCCTGAGCAACTAATGCGCGCCAGGTACAGTGCACATGTCCTTGGTCTTGTTGACTTTGTCGTTGCCACCTATCATCCAAGCTGCGAGGCAGAGCAATACCGCGAGGCCATTGCCGAATCAGTACATTCTCACTGGCTGGGCCTGGAAGTGATCAGCAGCGAAGTTGCCGAAAACGGTGAAGGGTATGTTGAATTCAAGGCCTATTATCAAGAAGGCGACGATGAGTTTTGCCTGCAAGAAAAGTCACGCTTCCTACGCGAGCCTGTCGGTGAGGAAAGCCAGTGGTTTTATATCGACGGGGAGTACCCGCAACCGGCAGAAGAACAGCCAGTTGAGGCACCAACACCGGCTATCAGCGATAAAGTCGGTCGTAATGACCCATGCCCGTGCGGTAGCGGCAAAAAATTCAAAAAGTGCTGCGGCTAACAGGTAAGCCCAGCTCGAAGCCCGAATTATCGGGCTTCTTTTTACCCCTTCCAACCCTTCTTTACCCATTCACTCTATTACCCAACTGACGATTTCCCCCTTCACTGTTGTCTGATCGGCTTCTCCGAATAAGTATCACGATTCTCCGTAACAGTTTGAGCAAGGTCACATTTTGTCTAACAACACAGATATGATGAACAAAAAACACTCAATATCAATACCTCATTGACGATAAATTGACCATGACTCTTTAAAGAAATGAGGCAATGACATGATAAACCCCAATAACAATCTGCCGTTGAACGCTCATAAACAGCTAAAGAAAGTTACCCAGGCATCACTGATTGATGAACGCAAACAAAAAGTCGAAGCCAAAAGCGAAGACAACAAGCAGGATCCCCCCAAGGAGCAATCCCAAAAGCGCCCGCCCAAAGGCCTGCTTGATATTTATGTTTAGCTTTTATGCCTACCATTAGCGGCAAATGTTAAATATTTCATTTTATTGCTCAGGGACCCCATTCGATAACTCACTGGTCCTGAGCCGTTTGCACCTGTTTTATTTACCTTTTTTTAATAAATCAACATTTCGGTAAAAATACTGTTGCAAAATCAAATTAGCTTGGTTAGTGTGAATAGCAAGCAACGAGTTAATAACGATTTAAACAGAGTACATAATTATGCGTATCCCAATGGTAAACCTACATCACCATCATCATCCTGACTAGTCTTTCGGGAGGATACGCCTCGCTCTGGAAGACGGACAAAAACTCTTCCAGCGGTCATTAGAAATAACAGAATTCAGACCCTCGGAAGAACTCACTTCCGAGGGTTTTTTCGTTTTCAGGCTTTAAGAATAATCGATACAGGGAACACAACGATGCAGACTCAACGACTACGAATCGCGATTCAAAAGAAAGGACGCCTGAGCAAAGAGTGCCAGGACCTGTTCAAACGCTGCGGCATTAAATTCAACCTGATGGGTGAGCGCCTGGTCGTACACTCTGAAAACATGCCTATCGACCTGTTGCTGGTACGCGATGATGATATCCCGGGCCTGATCATGGATGGCGTGGTCGATTTAGGTGTCATCGGTGAAAATGAGCTTGAGGAAGTCGGTCTTGAACGTGCCGCCCTTAATGAGCCGTGCGACTACACCAAACTGCGCCGACTTGATTTTGGTGGTTGTCGCCTGTCGATTGCCATCGACAAGGACGAGCAATATACCGGCCCGCAAGACTTGCATGGCAAGCGTATTGCTACCACCTACCCACAGCTGGTCAAGCGCTATATGGACGAGCAAGGTGTCGAGTTCAGCCCTTGTATGTTAAACGGTTCAGTCGAAGTCGCACCTCGAGCAGGCCTGGCCGATGCTATCTGTGATCTGGTATCAACCGGCGCGACCCTCGAGGCCAATGGCCTGAAGGAAGTCGAAGTTATTCTGCGCTCCAAGGCAGTCCTGATCCAGCGTACGGGTGAATTCAGCGAAGACAAACAAGCACTCATCGAGCGTATTCTTACCCGAATGCAGGGTGTTATCCAGGCCAAAGAGTCGAAGTACATCATGCTACACGCCCCGACAGATCGCCTGGACCAAATCACGGCACTGCTGCCAGGCGCCGAAGACCCGACCGTGCTGCCGCTTGCTGCTGATAAAAGCCGTGTGGCCATCCATCTTGTCAGCTCAGAGAACCTGTTCTGGGAAACCATGGAACAGCTTAAAGAGCTTGGCGCAAGCTCAATCCTTGTCCTGCCAATTGAAAAGATGATGGAGTAAGCCATGAAGACGGTTGTGTGGCAATCTTTAAGCGATAACCAGCAGGAATCCCTGCTCCAGCGTCCGGCGATCACCGAAGGGGCCAATATCACGGCGATCGTCTCTGACGTGATTGCGGGTGTCCGTCAACGCGGCGATGAAGCCCTGCTGGAGCTGACCGAAAAATTCGACAAGATCCGCCCGGAATCAATCAAGGTTAGCAACCTGGAAGTGGAAGCGGCAGCAGAGCGCCTCAGCGACGAAATGAAGCAGGCCCTCAAGCAGGCCTATGACAACATCGCGACGTTCCACAAAGCACAAAAGCAACCGACGCTGCGGGTAGAAACTCAGCCAGGCGTTGTATGCGAACAGGTAACGCGTCCGATTAACACGGTCGGCCTGTATATTCCCGGCGGCAGTGCGCCGCTACCATCCACGGTGCTGATGCTCGGTGTACCGGCACAAATTGCCGGTTGCCGCCAGGCGGTTCTGTGCTCGCCACCGCCTATCGCCGATGAAATTCTGTACGTGGCCAAGCTGTGCGGCATTAGCGACATATACAATGTCGGCGGGGCCCAGGCTGTTGCCGCAATGGCCTACGGCACAGAATCGGTAGTCAAAGTAGATAAAATCTTCGGGCCGGGTAATGCCTTTGTTACCGAGGCCAAGCGTCAGGTCAGCAACGACTTCCGCGGCTCGGCAATCGATATGCCTGCTGGCCCTTCTGAGGTTCTGGTGATTGCCGACGAAACGGCAGACCCAGATTTCATTGCCGCTGATTTGCTCAGCCAGGCCGAACACGGTCCTGATTCCCAGGTTGTACTGGTTACTCCGGAGCCAAGTATCGCCGATCGCGTTGCCGATGCTATCCAGAAGCAGCTAGCCGAGCTGCCACGGGCCGAGATTGCCCGCCAGGCACTCGGATCAAGTCTGCTGATTGTGGCCGACAGCCTGACCCAGTGTATTGCTATCTCGAACCACTACGGTCCCGAGCACCTGATTGTCCAGACTCGGAATCCGCGTGAGCTGGTGCCACTGTTAGACAATGCGGGCTCCATCTTCCTCGGCGACTGGTCACCGGAATCTGTCGGTGACTATGCATCAGGAACCAACCACGTATTGCCGACATATGGCTATACTCGAACCTATTCCAGCTTGGGACTGGCCGACTTTACCAAGCGCATGACCGTACAGGAACTCAGTGCCGACGGCCTGCAGCAGCTGGCACCGACAGTGGTGACGATTGCCGAAGCAGAAGGCCTCGATGCCCACAAACGTGCCGTCACGATCAGGGTCGAGAAACTACAGACTCAGCAAGCCGTCCAGACAGCAGCAAAGGAAGCATAGGTATGACAGTTTCAAAGCTAGCGAGAAAAACAGTCCGGGAGCTGACACCCTATCAGTCAGCCCGTCGCCTCGGTGGCAGCGGTGATATCTGGCTCAATGCCAACGAGTCTCCCTTCGCCAATGAATACAACATCAAGTGTGATCGCCTCAATCGCTACAGTACCTGCCAGCCGGATGAGCTGATCCAGGCCTATGCCGACTACGCGGGAATAAAGAAAGAGCAGGTGCTCACTTCCCGTGGGGCGGACGAGGGTATTGAGCTTCTGATCCGTGCCTTCTGTGAGCCCAATCAGGATAGCATCCTGTATTGCCCGCCGACCTATGGCATGTATGCGATCAGCGCCGAAACATTTGATGTCAGCGCCAAAACGGTCCCGCTGACCGCCGACTGGCAGCTGGATCTCGCCACCATCCGCGACAACCTCAACGGTGTAAAGCTGATTTTTGTCTGCAGCCCGAACAACCCGACCGGCAACTTGCTTAACCGCCAGGATATTGAGGCACTGCTTGATATGACGGCAGACGATGCGCTGGTTGTGGTCGACGAAGCCTACATTGATTTCTGCCCGGAAGCCTCCACGGTCGATTTACTGGATCGCTACACGAACTTGGTCATCCTGCGTACCCTGTCAAAAGCCTTTGCACTGGCTGGTCTACGATGTGGATTTACACTGGCCAATCCGGAAGTTATCGAGCTACTGCTCAAAGTCATTGCCCCCTACCCAGTGCCAGTTCCTGTCACTGACATTGCCGTACAGGCTCTTTCACCTGCCGGGTTGGCAAAGACCAAGTTCCAGGTGCTCGATCTCAACGCCAACCGTGCCTACCTGCAGGCCGGATTGAGCATGCTCGAAGGTGTCACTGTCTTCGACGGCTATGGCAACTACCTGTTGGTGAAATTCCCGGATGCAGACGCCCTGTTCGCAGCCTTGTGGGACCATGGCATTATTTTGCGACGCTCCCCGATTGAAAACTGTATTCGCATCAGTATCGGCAACCGCGATGAATGTGAAAAGACGCTGGCATTTATCCGCGAGCAGCTGACCCAGAATTAAGCATTAAAGGAAGAACATTGTGAGCAAGGAAAAGATTTTATTTATTGATCGCGACGGCACCCTGATTGTCGAGCCGCCTGAAGATTTCCAGGTTGATCGCCTGGATAAACTCAAGCTTGAGCCTTTCGTGATCCCGGCGCTGCTTCAGCTTCAGGATGCGGGTTATAAACTTGTCATGGTAACCAACCAAGATGGCCTGGGCACAGACAGCTACCCGCAACCAGACTTCGATGCGCCGCACAACATGATGATGGAAATCTTCGAATCACAGGGCGTCAAATTCGATGATGTCCTGATCTGCCCGCACTTCGACGAAGACAACTGCAGCTGCCGCAAACCAAAGCTGGGCCTTGTTAAAGGGTACCTGCAACAAGGGCGTGTGGACTTCGCCACCTCGGCGGTTATCGGCGATCGCCAGACCGATCTGCAGCTCGCTGAGAATATGGCCATTCGTGGGATCCAGTACAATCCTAATCCCTTAAACGAGAAAAGCATGAACTGGCAACAGATCGTTAAAGATCTGACCACTAACCCAAGGATCGCCGAGGTCGTTCGTACCACCAAGGAAACCGATATCCGGGTCAAGGTTAACCTTGATGAGGCTGGCGGCAACAAGATCGAAACCGGCCTTGGCTTCTTCGATCACATGCTGGATCAAATTGCTACCCACGGCGGTTTCCGCATGGAGCTGACCGTCAAGGGAGACTTGCACATTGATGACCACCACAGTGTCGAAGATACCGCACTGGCGCTCGGGCAAGCATTGAAAGATGCTTTAGGCGACAAACGCGGAATTGGCCGCTTCGGCTTCAGCCTGCCGATGGATGAGTGCCTGGCGCAATGCGCGCTGGATCTCTCCGGCCGCCCGTTCCTGAAATTCGATGCCGAGTTTGGTCGCGAACAAGTGGGCGATTTGTCGACGGAGATGGTGTCGCACTTCTTCCGTTCACTCACCGATACTCTGGCCTGTACCCTGCACCTGTCTTCGACGGGTGAGAACGATCACCACATCGTTGAGAGCCTGTTCAAGGCGTTTGGCCGCACATTACGCCAGGCTATCCGGGTTGAAGGGACCGAACTACCGAGCAGTAAAGGAGTACTGTAATGGCCAGCGAGAACCAGAAAGTCGTCATTATTGATACAGGCTGCGCCAATGTCTCATCGGTCCGGTTTGCCATCGAGCGCCTTGGCTACAGCGTCACCGTCAGCAAGGAACCAGACATCGTACTGGCGGCTGACAAGCTGTTTTTGCCGGGTGTCGGCACCGCCAGCGAAGCGATGAACAACCTGGAGCAACGTGAACTGGTCGAGCTTGTCAAACAGGTCGACAAACCCTTGCTGGGTATTTGCCTCGGGATGCAGCTACTGGGCGCCTTCTCTGAGGAGCAGGGCCAGAGCGGTACCGAGCTCGTCCCGTGTCTTGCTCTTTGTGATGCCCCGATCAAAAAGCTGAAGACTGGCGCGCTACCGCTGCCGCACATGGGCTGGAATACTGTCACTCCGGCAAAAGGACACCCGCTGTTTAAGGACATTCCAGCCGGTAGTTATTTTTATTTTGTTCACAGCTATGCGATGCCGGTTTCTGCCGAGGAGGCAGAGCAAGGCGGCTATACCATCGCCCGCTGTGAATATGGGCAACCTTTTACTGCTGCGGTACAGAGCGGGAATTACTATGGCGTACAGTTCCACCCGGAACGCTCCAGCAAAGCCGGTGCCCAGCTTATTAAAAACTTTTTAGAGATGTGACTTGATAATTTAGCGAGCTAAAACACATCAAAAGGACTTAGGATGATTATTCCCGCACTTGATTTAATTAACGGCCAGGTTGTTCGCCTTTTTCAGGGCGACTACGGCCAAGTCACAGAATATAAAATCGACCCTGCCGAGCAATTCAAGCTTTATAACCAGGCCGGGGCTGACTGGCTGCACCTGGTCGATCTGACCGGGGCCAAAGACACCTCGGCACGTCAGCTGGATCTGATCAGCCAGTTGCTCGCCAGTACCCCTGCCAACATTCAGATTGGCGGCGGAGTAAGAACCGAAAAGGACGTCGCTGATCTGCTGGCAGCCGGTGCCCAGCGTGTGGTTATTGGTTCGACAGCGGTAAAACAGCCGGAGCTGGTTAAAGGCTGGATGGAAAAATATGGCCCGGAACATATTGTTCTGGCGCTCGACGTCAACATCGACGAAGACGGCAACCGCCATGTTGCCATTTCGGGCTGGCAGGAAGACTCAGGGGTCAGTATCGAAGCCCTGCTGGATGACTTCCTCACCGTCGGCCTCAAGCATGTACTGTGTACCGATATCTCCCGTGACGGCACACTGGCCGGGTCAAATGTCGAACTCTATGTCGATCTTTGTGCCCAGTATCCGCAGGTGCAGTTCCAGTCTTCGGGCGGCATCGGCGGCCTGAAAGATATCGAAGCCCTCAAGGGAAGTGGTGTAGCGGGCGTGATTGTCGGTCGTGCACTACTCGATGGAAAGTTCAGCGCTGAAGAAGCTTTTCAGTGCTGGAACAACTAACAGACAAGGAGTAACAGTATGCTAGCAAGACGAATCATTCCTTGTTTAGACGTCCGTGACGGACAGGTGGTAAAGGGCGTTCAGTTCCGCAACCACGAAATCATCGGTGACATTGTACCGCTTGCCAAGCGCTACGCCGAAGAAGGGGCTGACGAGCTGGTGTTCTATGATATCACCGCCTCAAGCGACGGCCGGGTGGTCGACAAAAGCTGGGTGGCCCGGGTAGCCGAGGTTATCGACATCCCGTTCTGTGTCGCCGGCGGCATTAAGTCAGCAGAAGATGCCAGCCGCATCCTGCAATTTGGCGCCGATAAAGTCTCTATCAACTCACCGGCTCTAGCCAACCCGGCGCTAATCACCGAACTGGCCGATAAATTTGGCGTGCAGTGCATCGTTGTCGGCATTGACTCCTACTTCGATGCCGATACCGGCAAGTATCAGGTGTACCAGTTTACCGGTGACGAGGCCCGTACCAAGGCGACCCAGTGGGAAACGCGCGACTGGGTACAGGAGGTGCAGCGACGCGGTGCCGGCGAGATTGTCCTGAACATGATGAACCAGGACGGCGTTCGCAACGGCTATGATCTGACTCAGCTTAATATGGTACGTGAAGTGTGCCATGTCCCGCTTATCGCATCCGGCGGTGCCGGTGAGATGGTTCACTTTGCCGACGCCTTCAACAAAGCCAATGTAGACGGTGCCCTAGCCGCTTCTGTCTTCCACAAACAAGTCATCAATATCGGTGAACTTAAGCAGTATTTGAAACAACAGGACGTGGAGATCCGACTATGAGCCTAACAACAAGTATTAACTGGGAAAAAGTAGACGGATTGGTCCCCGCCATTGTTCAGGACAATACCAGCGGCCAGGTGCTGATGCTGGGTTATATGAATGACGAGGCTCTGAATAAAACTCTGGAAACCAAGCAGGTTACCTTCTGGTCACGTACCAAGAGCCGCCTGTGGACCAAGGGAGAAACCTCAGGCAACGTGCTGGAGCTAAAAAGCATCAAGCTAGACTGTGATCAGGATACCCTGCTGGTAAAGGTAAATCCTGTCGGCCCGACCTGCCACCTGGGTACCACCACCTGTTTTGACAGCGATAACGCCATCGAAGGACAGGACGAGCAACCTGCCCTGGTGTTCCTTCATCAACTTGAACAAGTTCTGGCTGCTCGTAAAGATGCCGATCCTGACTCCTCCTACACCGCCAGCCTCTACGCCCGTGGTACCAAGCGTATTTCGCAAAAAGTGGGCGAAGAAGGCGTTGAAGTCGCGCTTGCGGCAACGTCGGGTGACAAGAAGGAGCTAGTCTGCGAGTCGGCCGATCTGATCTATCACCTGATCGTCTTGCTTCAGGACCAAGGACTCTCCTTATCTGATGTCACAGCCAAGCTGCAAGAGCGCCATAAATAAGCCGGAGCTATAGATAACCGGAGCCCTGCCGAACGGGTTCCGTTAGCGGCGTAGAAATAACAAAGCCTGAGTCCATGACTCAGGCTTTTTCGAATCTACCGCCAGTTTCTACCGGAAATTAGCGGCCAAGCGCTTCTTTATAATGCTTGCGGCAAACAGACACATATCGATCATTACCGCCAATTTCGACCTGATCACCATCGGCAATCGCACGGCCGGTTTCATCCTGTCGGATCACCATATTGGCTTTTCGGCCACAATGGCAAATTGTTTTCAGCTCGACCAGCTTGTCAGCCCATGACAGCAAGTATTTGCTTCCCTCGAACAATTCACCACGGAAATCACTGCGAAGGCCGTAACACAAGACAGGAATATGCATTTTATCCACCACCTCGGTCAACTGATATACCTGCTCTTTGGTGAGGAACTGGCACTCATCAATTAATACACAGTCGATTTTATTTGTTGCATGAATATCCTGAAGCTTACAGTACAAATCATCCTTCGAGTTAAACAGTTCGGCATCTTCCTGTAGCCCGATACGCGAGCTCACCTTGCCTTTGCCGTAGCGGTCATCGATAGCAGCGGTAAAAATTACCGGAGTCATTCCACGCTCACGATAGTTAAAAGATGACTGCAATAACGTCGTCGACTTACCCGCATTCATTGCCGAGTAATAGAAATACATCTGGGCCATAAGGCTCCCCGTCCAAGCGCAAAAAAACTGCCGAAATGCTACAGAAAATAGCACCGAATTAAAAGCGTCAGAATCAATGAAAAGGTAACAATTACTAAGCGGAAGATAAGAAAAAAGCCTGCAATCACATTGCAGGCTTTTCATCAAAACAAAGGCTGGGATCTATTAGCTTTTCATATTAGCGGCCAGCGCTGAAGGGCGACGGGACAACCACATCAGCAGCAGACAAACCAGGACAAAGGTAATTGTTGCCGCCATGAATGCCACAGCCATCGAGCTGGTCAAACCCAGCACCAGGAAGCCGACTGTCGATACCACCGCCACGGCTACAGCATATGGCAGCTGCGTTGCAACGTGGTCAATATGATGACAGCGTGCACCGGTCGAAGACAGAATTGTCGTATCCGAGATTGGCGAACAGTGGTCGCCAAACACCGAACCAGCCAGTACTGCGCCCAGCATCGGCAACATCAGAGCAATCTCAGTCGCTCCCGCCAGGTCACCGGCGATTGGCAGCATAATACCGAATGTCCCCCAAGAGGTACCGGTCGAGAACGCCATCAGGCCTGCCAGCAGGAACAGGATTGCCGGAAGTAGCATCGGGTTGATATTGCCCTGCACCAAGGTCGAAAGGTATTTACCCGTTGCCATATCGCTGATCACGCTACCGATACTCCAGGCAAACAACAAGATCAGGATGGCACCAAACATTGACTTCGCACCAATCCACATCGTACTGGCAACATCAGCCATTGGCAGACGCTGACGCAATACTGGTACTAGCGCAGCCAGCAGACCGACAATACCGCCGTATACCAGCGACATACCAACATCGGTATTTTCAAACGCGCCCAGAATATTAAAGGCAAGACCGTCGGCAGCCAGCGCCTGGTAACCAGTGAAAATCATAAAGAAGAAGGTCGCGAAGATCAGGGCAACGATTGGCATGATCAAATCGGATACACGTCCCTTGTCGCTTTCTTCAATTTCCAGCTCGTCATTCAAATCTTTTGCCTGGCTGTCGTCATCGCCTTCGTCAAAACCATGGCCATGGCTCGCCTGAAGTTCATGCTTTTTCATTGCACCGATATCCAGCTGGAACCAGGCAACAACAAATACCATTAATAGTGCAAAGACCGCATAGAAGTTCATTGGGGCAAGCTGAATAAATGCACTTAATGCTGAATACTCAGTAATGCCATGTGAAACCAGAATACCGCCAATCAGGGTAATAATATAAGCCCCCCAGCTGGATGCAGGCATCAGCACACACATCGGAGCAGCCGTTGAGTCAAGGATATAGGCCAGTTTTGCACGAGACACATAAAAGCGGTCAGTTACCGGGCGAGAAATCGAGCCGACTGCCAAGCTATTAAAATAGTCATCGACAAAAATGAATACACCCAGGAAAGCTGCCAGCAGCTTAGCGCCACGCTTACTTTTAATTTTGGTCTGCGCCCACTCGGCAAATGCACGGGTACCGCCCGAAAGAGTCAATAACGCCGTCGTCATCCCCAGTAAAATAAGGAAGGCGACAATACTCATATTCCAGCTATTAATTGCTCCGTCATCAATGAAAAGTCCCTTCACTGTGCTGCCGACATATCCTGCCGTTTCACCGAAGGAAAAGTCAGTCAATAACAATGAGCCGAGAAGGACACCAACGCCTAATGAAATCAAAACGCGGCGAGTTAAAATCGCTAGGCCTAACGCCACCAGTGGCGGTAGAAGCGAAATAGAAGAATGGGAAAAATCTACAATGTTCATGATCTCTATAACAACCGATCTTGGTTGGAGATCTACTGCTGAACACGACAATGTCGCGAGAAAAGAGCATAAGAAGAGGATGTTACCTTTTCCGACCCCACAGTAGCGCTCCATAGTTAATGTAATTATATACTATGGCAGTGTTGCCCCTATTCGGTGACAACCCCAGCAAGAAGGAGTGATAATCCTTACTTACTTCGGCATTGGCTCCTTTTGCAGATCATCATTGGAATCACCCTCCAACCTGCTACTTATAGACAATGCGCCTCTACCCTTAGTCAAGGAATGGCTAATTCTACGGGATAGCGATTCATTTGCAACAACTTCAAGTGAAAAAATTAACACGAATAGTGAATAATCTTGCCTGCATGCTGAAAAAACAACCAACTATCGAGCCTCTATATTGCCATAATATGAAATAGCACGCACTTCATTATTCTGCTCAATACCACTCTTCTCTTGATTAATTGCACTAACAGCATGGATTAGATGTTATTACAAATGAGATTATTTGAACTCAATTAGAAAAAATTCAAATATAGAGTGGATATTTTATTTGGCATCAGGGTATTAAAAGTATTATTATTGCAATTATTGATTTGTGACTGCTATTATTATTTAAAATAGTTTTAGGCCAACAGGAAATTAAAAATGTCTGATGCAATGAAAGCGCTGTTAAACCTACGTAGCCTTCGCGCTCTTTCACGTGAATATACTCTAGAACAACTTCAAGAAGCTCTTGAGAAACTACAAACAGTCGTTACTGAACGTGAAGAAGCTGAAGCTGAAGAACGTGCAAAAGAAAATGAGCGTAACGAGAAACTGGCTCAATACCGTGAAATGCTTCTAGCTGACGGCATCGACCCAGAAGAATTACTAGCAACACTAAGCAAAGCTCCTAAAGCAAAACGTGCTGCTCGTCCTGCTAAATATAAATTCCTTGATGAAAACGGCGAAGAAAAGACTTGGACAGGTCAAGGCCGTACACCAAGTGCACTGAAGAAAGCACTTGATGAAGGCAAATCTCTAGAAGATTTCGAAATCAAATAATCGCTGAATATAAGCTGAACAAAAGCCTGGAATAATTCCAGGCTTTTTTGTATCTGGCCTTGGCAGACATACCTGTCAGGCTAAAAGGGGGATCTCGCCTCTTCGAAGGTATATACCATTCAGAGAACAAATAACTCTGGCGATAGTACTCAGCGTGTTTTATCAGAGAAAAGAAAGCCAGACATAATGTCTGGCTTTCTTTTCGACCTTATCGAATTTGATCAGCCAGGTGGCTGACAGCGAGCGCAAAATAATGCGACCGATTCCACTTTAGCAATGTCTGGTAATTTCCGTATACCAAGTATGCCCTGCCATGATTATCATCGGGTTGAATAAGCCAAGCTTTAATATCAGCCTTGGGTAAAGGCTGCCCATTTAATCTTCTGACACCTAGCTGTTGCCATTCTGCCAGAGGGCGGCCTTTATCCTTTTCAATACCCAGAAGTGACTCATCTATACCATTCGGTATTTTCACTTGCCGTCCCCAGGTATATTTATCATCCCAGCCTGACTTGCTCAGATAATTGGCTGCCGAGGCAAATACATCTGCTTCCGTGTTCCAAATATCAATGCGACCATCATTATTTCCATCGACTGCATAGGCCAAAAATGACGTCGGCATAAACTGAGGCTGCCCCATTGCTCCCGCCCAGGAACCTTTCATCTTAGCTGGGGTGATATGTCCGGCATCCAAAATTTCTAACGCCGCCATCACCTGGCTACGGAAAAAAGCTTCTCGACGCCCTTCATAAGCTAATGTAGAGAGCGCTTCAATCACATTGTAATTTCCCATCAGACGACCGAAATTACTTTCTACGCCCCACAAGGCAACAATAAACCTTGGCTGTACGCCCAACTGCTGACCAATTTTATCCAATGCCGTTTTGTGCTTCCGATATAACTGGTTTGCTTGCTTAACTTTCCATTTAGGGACTGCCCGGGGGATATATTCATCTAAGGTCAACTTTTTTTCAGGCTGGTTTTTATCAGCCTTAACGGCACGCTCGGTAAATGTAATACCGTCAAAAGCAGAGTTGATTATCGACTCTGAAATTCCATTTTCCCGGGCTTCGGCTTTCAGCCCGAGTACATATTCGTCAAACCCTGCATCAGCCGCGAAGGCCGATGACGAGATCCCTAAACCTAAGGCCACCAGGGCCGACATCAATCTCTTACGCATAGTTACCCTTTTGCATCTTTTCCGACTTTGTCGGCCTTATATTTCTCAAGCAAATTCGTAACTGGCGGTGGAACCTGAAGGTAATAACCAACTGTCGCCAGAGCTTCTTTTACCTTCTCCACATCAGCCAGTGCTAATTTACGTCCATTATCAAGCTTAAGTACCATCACAAACTGCGGGGTACCAAAGGTTGCCATCAGACTCTCAGGAACATCGGAGAAGTCATCTTTAGTATTGATATATAGATATGTGTTTTCTTTCTTAGGGCTTTTGTAGATTGCACAAAACATTAAAAATAGCCTGTTAGTTAAAGCTTTCATCTCATTCAGACCGCGATTTTGCGAAATCATTCCCTCGAATAGCCAGTCTAAGACGGCACAGATGGGACGCTTGTCTGAATTTCCAACGCTAAAGCAAGGATAGCTTGCTGATATACCCTTGGGAATATAACATGCAAGTATCTATGTGATAACGAGCCTTAACGGCTAATTAAGCGACAGTCATTAAATGAGTATGACAAAACCAGCAGAACTGAAAGGGAGCTCTTTCACGCTCTCGGCCCTGCATCTTGTTGATGGGGACATCGAAAAGGCGACAGACTTCTTAAAAGAAAAAGTCAGTCAGGCGCCCAATTTCTTCGCCGCTGCACCTGTCGTCATCGACATTAGCCAAGCCGGCAACAACATCGACTTCAGTACGTTAAAATCGGAAGTGCAAAAGGCAGGAATGATCCCTGTAGGGATAAGTGGCTGTAAAGATACTCAATTGCAAAGTCAGGCAAAGCGCGCCGGGTTTGCTATCATGAATGCTGCACGACAAACTAAAGCGGCCGAAACGGCCATGGAGCCAACCAGGATTATTCGCACGCCAGTACGCTCAGGCCAGCAAATCTATGCCAAAAATTGTGATTTGGTCGTCATGAACCATGTCAGTGCCGGTGCCGAAATTATTGCCGATGGCTGTATCCATATCTACGGTACAATGCGCGGCCGGGCAATTGCCGGGGCCAGCGGCCAGCAACAGGCGCGTATTTTTTGTCAAAATTTGCAATCTGAACTGATTTCCATTGCCGGAAACTACTGGCTAAGTGATAAAATTGAAGCTGAGTTCTGGGGTAAAGGTGTCGTTATCTCACTTGCTGAAAATAATTTAAACATAGAGCATTTGGCTTTATAACGTTTGATAAGGAATTTATAGATGGCACGTATTATCGTTGTTACCTCGGGGAAAGGTGGCGTTGGTAAAACAACCTCCAGTGCAGCTATCGCATCGGGCCTTGCCTTAAGCGGCAAAAAAACTGCAGTTATTGATTTCGATATCGGCCTGCGTAACCTTGACCTGATCATGGGTTGCGAGCGTCGTGTCGTATATGACTTTGTCAATGTGATTAACGGTGAAGCCAACCTCAACCAGGCGCTGATCAAAGACAAGCGCGTCGAGAACCTCTTCGTGCTGCCGGCCTCCCAGACACGTGACAAGGACGCCCTCAGCCGTGAAGGCGTTGAGCGTGTACTCAATGATCTGGATGAGATGGGCTTCGACTTTATTATCTGTGACTCGCCGGCAGGTATTGAAACTGGTGCGCTGATGGCGCTGTATTTCGCCGATGAAGCGATTGTCACTACGAACCCGGAAGTTTCTTCGGTCCGAGATTCCGACCGTATCCTGGGTATTCTCGATTCCAAGTCGCGCCGTGCGGAAAACTCGCTGGAGCCAGTGAAAACACACTTGCTTCTGACCCGCTACAACCCTGCTCGCGTGACATTGGGTGAAATGCTCAGTGTTGGTGATGTCGAAGAGATACTACACATTCCACTGTTGGGCGTGATCCCTGAAAGTCAGGCGGTACTTAATGCCTCCAACAAAGGTGAGCCTGTTATCTTCGACAAGGAATCAGACGCAGGCATGGCCTATGAAGATACTGTCGGCCGTCTAATGGGTGAAGAACGCCCGTTCCGTTTCTTAGAGGAAGAGAAAAAAGGCTTCCTTAAACGCTTGTTTGGAGGCTAATTCACTATGGCTTTGCTAGAGTTCTTCCGCCCCAAGAAACCAACAACGGCGAGCGTAGCCAAAGAAAGGCTACAAATCATCGTTGCCGAAAGGCGTACGGCCAACCAAGGCACGCCTAGCTACCTGCCGCAGCTAAAACAAGATATTCTTGAGGTGATCCGCAAATATGTTGAGATCACTCCGGACCAAGTCAGTGTCAACCTAGATCAGAAAGAAGAAGATCTCTCTGTTCTGGAACTCAATGTCACCTTGCCGGAAGAAGAAAAATAACGGTTATTCAAAATCAAAGCCCCGGTCACTGAACCGGGGCTTTTTTTTATCTGCCAGCCATATCCGTACGGTTATCTGTCCAACAAAGGGAGCACACGTGCTTCGAACAGCTCCTTTCGCCAGTTCTTTAGCATATCGGGACGATCATCGTCAGGCCTTTGCTTTTTCCACGCCCATGAAATCAGCTGGTTGACCTGCTTCTTGGAGGCCAGAAACTCCGGGGCAAGACCTGTTTCCTTCTCAACTTTCGCGACTTCATCCTTTATCCGCTTCACCAGCTGCTTGTAGCCAGCCAGATCAACAAGCCGAACGATTTTTTCCGGATACTGCTGAGGAGGCATATCATCAACATCATGCACCATTTTCAACAGGCGATTGGCATGGCGCTGAATCTCCATATTATCAAAGCCCTCTTTGGCCATAACGGCCTTGGAGCGAATGTTATAGCGCGCCAACTTCCACAGGTGCAGCTCTTTGACAATAAAGTTCAGGGCTAAGTCCCGCTTGCGGGCTTCCAGCAAACGCCACTTGGCCACTTTCTGCAACACGGCCAGCTGCTTGGGTTCAAGCTGCCAGGCATTCTTGATATCCAGATACACTTTCTCGGGATCAACCGGCTTAATGCGCTTTAACATCAGCGCAGCACACTCCTGCACCAATGCATCCTGCCATCCTTTCTCTTCAACCTGTGCCGAGAGCTTCTGATACAGCGGCAACAGATAAAATACATCTGCCGCCGCATAATCGAGCTGTTTTGCCGATAGCGGACGAGCCAGCCAGTTAGTGCGAGCTTCGCCTTTATCCAGCTCTATCCCCAGGAAGTCATTAACCAGGGTTCCGAAACCGGCAGAGACGCCATAGCCAAGAAACGCAGCCATCACCTGGGTATCGATCATTGGTGTCGGCAGGCAGCCAGCGTAATGCTGAAAGACTTCCAGATCCTCGCCGCAGGCATGCAGTACCTTGGTGACTGACTGGTCGCGAAGCAGGGCCCATAGCGGCTCTAGATCGTCAATTTCCAGCGGATCAATCAAAGCCAAACTGTCCCCGTCAAACAGCTGGATCAATCCGAGCTTGGGGTACAGAGTGCGCGTGCGGACAAATTCCGTATCAAGCATGACTGCCGCCTTGGTGCGGGCATGCTCGCAGACAATTTCCAACCGCTCAGTTGTTGTTATGATTTCAAAATTCACAGCAAACCTTTTTTATCAGCTATGACTAACCGAAAGAAAGTGCCGGCGTTATAGCCGGCACTCGAATTAATCTCATTGTAACCTGAATTGGCAGCTTATGCTTCTTGCGGCTGCTTATCCGACTCTTCACGCAAAGCTCGGCGCAAGATTTTACCGACATTGGTTTTCGGCAGCTCGTCACGGAACTCGACAACCTTTGGTACTTTATACCCGGTCAGGTGCTCGCGGCAATGCATCAGAAGCTCATCGCGGGTCAGATTCGGATCCCGCTTGACCACGCAAATCTTCACCACTTCGCCGGAGACTTCATGCGGCAGACCAATCGCGGCCACTTCCAGAACCTTGCTGTTCAGGGCTACAACATCTTCAATTTCGTTAGGGTAAACATTAAAACCCGAGACCAGTATCATGTCTTTTTTACGATCGACAATATGCAAGAAGCCGTCCTCGTCAAAGCGAACGATATCGCCGGTTGATAGCCAGCCATCGTCCGTCAGTACTTCCTTGGTCGCCTCCGGACGCTGCCAGTAGCCCTGCATCACCTGAGGACCACGGACCTGCAGCTCACCAGTTTGATCGTTACCCAGCACATTGCCTTCGTCATCTACCATACGCACATCAGTAGACGGTACCGGTAGACCGATAGAACCGTTGTAATCAACAAGATCATAGGGATAAGCTGCTACCAGCGGAGAGCATTCCGTCAAACCGTACCCTTCCAGCAAGTAGTTGCCAGTCATCTGCTTCCACTTGTCAGCCACGGCTCGCTGTACGGCCATGCCACCGCCCACCGACAGGCGCAGGTTGCTAAAGTCAAGCTCGTGGAAGTCCTCATTGTTCACAAGGGCATTAAACAACGTATTTACCCCGGTGATCGCCGTAAACGGGTAGCGCTGAAGTTCTTTGACAAAAGTCGGAATGTCACGCGGGTTGGTGATCAGTAGATTTCGGCCGCCCATTTCAATAAACAGCAGACAGTTCACCGTCAGCGCAAAGACATGATAAAGCGGCAGTGCCGTCACAATCAGCTCACGTCCCTCGGTCAGTACCGGCCCGTAGGCCCCTTTGGCCTGCATCACATTGGCCAGCATATTGCGGTGACTCAGTATCGCCCCTTTGGCGACACCGGTTGTCCCACCGGTATACTGCAGAAAGGCGGTATCGTCGCCGGACATGAACGGCTTAACATACTGCATCCGGCGGCCTTTGCTCAGCGCCGATCGCATCGAGGTAGCGTGGGGAAGGTGGTACTTCGGCACCATCTTCTTGATGTACTTGACGACAAAGTTAACCAGCGTACCTTTCGGCCGTGAGAGCTGATCACCCAGCCTTGTCAGGACAACGTGCTGGACACCGGTGTTTTTCACCACGTTTTCTAGAGTGTGTGCAAAGTTCGAAACAATAACAATCGCTTTGGCGCCGGAATCGTTTAGCTGATGCTCAAGTTCTCGCGGGGTATACAGCGGGTTAACATTAACCACCACACAACCGGCACGCAAAATTCCAAACAAGGCGATCGGATACTGCAGCAGGTTCGGCATCATCACTGCGACACGGTCACCCTTTTTCAGCTTGAGCTCATTTTGCAAATATGCAGCAAAAGCACGGCTGCGCTCTTCCAGCTTGCGGAAGGTCATGACCTGCCCCATATTGATAAAGGCTGTCTGGTCTGCATACTTCTGTACAGATTGCTCAAACATCTCTACCAGAGACGGGTACATGTCCGGGTTAATTTCTGCCGGTACATCTTCCGGATAGCGGTTAAGCCAAACCTTATCCACTTTGCACTCTCCTTATATTATCTGGCGTCATCGCCCAAAGCTTGTTGTAGGGGACTAATTCAAACAAGTGTTTGTTACCGCCATTACAACATAACTAACAAATAATTAACAACAACTGATTGGACCAGTTATCTGAATTTTGATGTGAATACCACTATGTGTTCACAAACCGCCTGCGGGCTTTCAATGTGACAGTGGTGAGCACCGCCAACCACCACCTGTGAGCCATTCTGCAACCAATATCTTCCGCCCCCCGGCTGACGCAGGGCTTCAAATCCGCTCCGACCAAGAATCGACAGCACCGGACATTGGATCTGCGACGCCAGTGTCTTGGCATGCTCTTTGGCCATGCGATACAAGGAGTCACAGCGCAATTTATGATCATGCCGCCAATACCAGTTCGAGCCGTCCTGATAGGTGCCTCTTGCCACCAAAGGGGCAAGTTGTTCTGCCGACAGGTGGTTGACTACACAGCGTAACTGCAAGGCCTCCTGGAACGACGACATTCCCCTGCCCTTTCCCCATCGCTCGGCCCGGCGACGGTAGCGCTGCCTGCTGGCGATCCCGTCACGCAGGCGTTGTACCGCCTGCTCCGGCGACTCGTGCAGCGGAGCAAGCCCTTCAATCAGCACAGCCCCGGCAACCTTGTCCGGAAAGACAGCCGCATAGCAGCCGGCAACCAACGCCCCCAGCGAATGCCCGACCAGAAAAACCTCCCGGTCTGGCAACAAGGCCATCAGCTGATTAAGATCATCAATATAATCAACAAAATGGTAATAGTTATCCTTGCTCCTAGGCTGAGAATAACCATGGCCCGGCCAATCAATCGCAATCAGATGAAACTTTTCGGCCAGCGTCACAAACAAGGCGTCAAAGCTGGCGGCATTATCCTGCCAACCATGCAAGAACAGTAATATCGGCTTTTGATCACACGGGTAGGTCAGCGGCGATGAAGGTGAAACAACCTCGCCCAGATGCTGAAATGAACACAATCCCGCCAGCGTTATCTCCGCCAGCCGGAAGTGTGTATTGTACATTACACTCGACACAACACTCTCAATCTACTTGGTCACCCGTTGCGTTACCTCGCCCCGGGTAAAGCCCACGCCGTAGCTCATAAACGAGCATCGTGTACCAATACAGTCATGGTAGCGAGCAAAATCGTCAATCCGAATCTCCTGCTTGACCTGCCATAACTGCCGACCGGAAATAACCACGACAGGAAACTGGTAGTCAAACTCGCCCACTGTCCCCTGCTCCTGACCGTTGACTTTGCCGACCACGGTCAGTAATCGACCGGGACGGTATTCCAACGGTTCGATAAACCCTTCGGCATATCCGACAAAGCGCCCCTGCGGTTTTGCATCTATCTTGGGTCTGCCATCGCTGGTCAACGGCAGGCTGACTATCTCGATCCGAGTACGTCGTTTCTCATTGCGGATAGCAGCGATAACGCCACCGAGTCTCACTTCCTGATCCTGAGCAATCGCAGGATTATCGCGTATAAGCATAAAGTCGGTGATGGGGCTCTCTGACTGAGTGCGCAAGCTTTCAGGCACGCTGGCGCAGCCTACCATAAAGACCGTTAACAGCCCAAGAAATAGCACTCTAAACATCAGATACTCCTAGACAAATGCTCATTATCCAGTCAACTTTCCAGATTGTCAGACAGGCTAAACGTAGACGTCGACACCAACCAGAGAGGATAGCTCTTCTTTACGGTTTTGATACATTACACCCATGTAGGAATCTAGGGCCTGGCGATTCTTGCCCTCAGGTTCGTCATACTGAATTTTGGAATGGGCATCTTGGATCAGCTCCGGATCACGGACCGATTTGGCCACCGCTTTTGCGACCACCGTCTGTTCGGCAGCCACTGGTGCCTGTACCGGTTTATTGACCCGGGGCTTGTGCGGGGAGTGTATTGATGTTGGTAAACGTTGAATTGAAACCATAATGCAATACCTATCGGCAGAGTGGATCCTTCAGCTGATTTCAAAGACCGACAGAAGAGCCAAACAGGGCTCATTACGGTACTTAAGATCGGGGTGCTGTGCTTTCGAAGCCCGGCACCCTGATTCTAGTTATTACTCACGGCCAGGCAGCTTCTTCCAGGTGACCGTATCACGTAGGTAAACCGGGCTGGCATGCTCTGCATCAACGGCCTCGCCTCGAGCCAGCGCAAATTTCGCCAAGTGAACCATATCCTGCGAATCCGGATATAAAACAGTTCCTTTTTCCATTTGGACCTTCAGCTGAGCGAGAGGTTCAGCATAACTTTCCCAACCTGTACCAGCTGTTAACCAAGGGCCATTATCAGCGCGGAACTGCTCAAGCAACCCTTCAGGGCGAATAACCAGCTCGTTGTCAACGACTAGCCAGTCGCCATCGGCCTGGCGCTGGTACTGTCCCCAGTAAATCTCACCCATACGGGCATCAATGGCCGCCAATACCTGCTCTGACTGATGCAGGCGATAGGATCCCTGAGCCATGGCAGCCAACGTCGAGACGCCAAGCATCGGCAAGTCCGCGCCAAAGGCCAATCCCTGAGCGATGCCAATACCGATACGGACACCGGTAAAGCTGCCAGGTCCACGACCAAAGGCCAGTGCGTCTAGCTGGTTGAGCTTCAGGCCGCCTTCGGCCAGAACGGTATCCACCATCGGCAGAACCTTCGTCGTATGCTCACGCGGGGCATACTCACAACGTGAAATGACATCGTTGCCTACCATTAGGGCAACAGAACAATTTTCGGTTGCAGTATCGACTGCAAGGATTTTGGTGCTCATTCAAGCCTCTGAATGCTGGTCGTCGCACTGAACAGTACTCGCGTTTCCGTTCACTGCAGACAAAAACTGCCCGACACCATCAACATCCCGCGTACGCGGAATTGGTGGCAAGCTTCTTAAAAATACCGCGCCATACGGACGCGTTACCAAACGATTATCGCAGATGACCAACACGCCTTTATCCTGCTTATCGCGAATAAGACGCCCAACACCCTGTTTCAGGGTGATCACTGCATCGGGTATTTGAACTTGCGAAAAGGGGTCCCCGCCACGCAGGCGACAATCCTCGATTCGCGCTTTCAGCAACGGATCATCCGGTGCTGTAAAGGGCAATTTGTCGATGATAACACAGCTAAGGGCTTGTCCTCTAACATCGACGCCTTCCCAAAATGCCCCTGTCGCTACCAACAAGGCATTGCCACGTTCCAGATATTCCGCCAATAACTTTTGCTTGGTCGTTTCTCCCTGAACCAGTACCGGCAAATCCAGTACCGCCCGAAACCCTTCTGCCAGCTCACGGACCATCTGGTGCGAGGTACACAGGAAGAAGCAGCGGCCCTCGTTGGCCTCAATGACCGGAGCCAGCATCTCCACCAGCCTGTCGGCAATACCAAAGCTATTGGGCTCGGGGAGAAAACGGGGCACGCACAGCAGGGCCTGCTGCTGATAGTCGAAAGGGCTTTCCAGCGCAAACTGCTGCTTGGGCTCTAACCCAAGGCGATGGCTGAAATGGCTAAAATCGTCATCGACCGCCAGGGTGGCTGAGGTAAATATCCAGGCTCCCGGCTGCAACTGCATCTGTTCACGGAATTTTTCCGCCACCGACAGCGGGGTGATATTCAGGCTGAAATGACGCGGCGTACATTCATACCAGTAGGAATAGCCGGTGATCGAGGTATCGGAAAGTCTGGCCAACTTTGCTTTTAGCAAGGTCGCCCGTTCGAAAGCCGCATCGAGCAGTTGGCTGCGCCCAAGAGCCAGCTTAAGCACCTCATGGGTAAGATCAAGCGCGTCATTTAACCGGGTCAGCTCACGCTGAATCGCCGGGCTGGTTACCGCTTCGCGCCAGTTGCCTCGAAAACCGGGTTCGCCCAGCACAATACGTAAATCCGAAGCTGATTGGGCAAGCCTATCGGCCGTTTTCTGCAGCTGACGCATATCTTTTGCTTCGGTGCGATAGCCTATTTCGACATCTTTTGCCAGTTCCTGCACCTGGCGGCTGGTCAGGCTCTGGCCAAAATACTGACTGGCAATATCCGGCATCTGGTGAGCCTCATCGAAGATAAAGACTTCTGCTTCAGGAATTAATTCACCAAACCCTGTTTCCTTGATGGCCAGATCCGCCAGGAACAGGTGGTGATTCACGACAACGACATCCGCTTCCATTGCCTTGCGGCGCGCTTTGACAACAAAGCAATCCTCATAGGACGGGCATTCCCGGCCGATGCAGTTGTCGTTGTTTGAAGTGATCATCGGGATCACCGGACTGTCTTCGGCAATCGTTTCGCACTCGCCAAGATCGCCGGTGTGGGTGGTCGAAGACCAGCTGCGGACCTTCACCAGTTGGCTCAACAAGGTAGGATCGACATGCGTACCATGACTTTCGGTGATCTGGCGACTCAAGCGGTCGAGGCACAAGTAGTTGGCCCGTCCCTTCAGCAGGGAGACCAACCCGGTAAAGCCCAGGGCATCGGCCATCAAAGGCAGATCCCGGTGAAAAAGCTGCTCCTGCAGGTTCTTCGAGCCGGTACTGATAATGGTTTTTTTACCGCGAACCAACGCCGGAACTAAATAGGCAAAGGTCTTGCCGGTCCCCGTCCCCGCCTCTACCACCAGCTGGGTCTGTTCACAAATTGCATCATCGACAGCCTGGGCCATATCAATCTGCGGCTGGCGAGCCTGGAAACCCGGTATGGCTTTGTCGAGTGCGCCACCTGAGGCGAAAAACTTGGCAATCATTCCAACGAGCTTATTGGTTATATATACAGTAGGAAAATAACATTATGCCAAGTTTGCCAGCCTGCGACTACGGTTATTTATACTCAGGGTGACAACGTATTAGACGAGCAGCTCTCTGGTTGCAATATCAGCAACCAGAGATACTAATTAGGGCGCTGTAACAATATCGCCTTTGGTCGAGCCGACAATTTCCATCAGCTCTTGCTGTTCTTTTTCCGGCACGCCATGTTTGTCCAGTACCCCTTTCAGCAAGACCTCCCTCCATCTGCAGCCAGTCTTTCTCCGAAATGTTCAAGTGGCCATGGGCATCTTTCATGGACCGCCCCTGGTATTTACACGAACCGCCGGTAGCATTGCAAACCATCGCCGTGACCTGGTATTTCAGGTAGGGCGCCGGAACCACTTTTCGTGCTGCATCAATTGCCGGGTTGGCATTAAGGGTATCATCGACCACTATCACATCAATAAAATCACTGACGACAACCGAAATAGGCTGCAGCCCCCCCAGCCGGGTATACAGCGACTTGGTGTCCTGGGAATGACTGTCAGCATAGGCAAAGCCGATACCAAGAAACGGTAGGACGAGCAAAAGGGTTTTCAAAAAATATGTCAGCCGTTGTGACCACATAGCTTACTCCTAGATAATGCAACTCATTAGTGTACAAATGGCAACTATCATTGAAACTAATTCGAAATTTTGTTTTGACCCTGAAATAAATACGCGGTAAATAAAAGAGAACGGAAATATAAATATAGTAGTTCAAGGAAGCACATGGAAACCAAAACCCTTCTCACCGATTGCCCAGATGCAATGGGTTTAATATCGAAAATCACCAACATCTGTTACAAACACCAGCTAAACATTATCCACAATAATGAATTTGTTGATCACTCCCATACCCGGTTCTTTATGCGTACGGAGTTGGAGGGGGTATTTAACGACGAAACCTTCCTGTTCGATCTCGATCGTGCGCTGCCTGAAGGCAGCTACCGCCGTCTGGTTAGCTCGGCCCGCAAACGCATTGTCATTATGGTCACGAAGGAAGCGCACTGTCTGGGTGACATTCTTGTCAAAGCCTTCGACGGGACCCTGGATGTTGAGATTGCAGCCGTTGTCGGCAACTACGATACGCTGGCCGGACTAACAGAGAAATTTGATATCCCGTTCCACCATGTCTGCCATGAAGGGCTGAGCCGCGAAGCTCACGAGGAAAAAATGCTTGAGGCAGTCAAGCAGTACAGTCCCGACTATGTCGTACTGGCCAAGTATATGCGGATCCTGACGCCAAACTTTGTCGCCCAGTTCCCGCACCAAATCATCAATATCCACCACAGCTTCCTGCCGGCCTTTATCGGTGCCAAGCCGTACCTGCAGGCATTCGATCGCGGGGTAAAAATCATCGGGGCGACTGCCCACTTTGTAACCAATGATTTAGATGAAGGCCCGATCATTACTCAGAATGTCATCAATGTGGATCATAACTTCAGCGCTGGCGATATGGCCCGATCAGGGCGTGATGTCGAAAAGTCGGTTCTGAGCAAGGCACTTGGCCTGGTGCTTGACGACAAGGTCTTTGTACACGGAAACCGCACCGTCATTCTCTAACAACAAATACCTTTTACGTTGCGGGCTGCTAACTGGCCCGCTACACAATGCTCATTCTGAACTAGCCTTGTTCACTTGCAATCACATCTTTGAGCGAACAAGGATGTAGCTTGATACACACACCCTGCTTCTTAAAGGCATACGTTGGATTCGGCAGGCGTTCTTTTTCACCCGACGGCATGCTGGCCTTTACCTTAATATTTTTCTCAGCCAGTTTATCCCACGGCAACAGCGGAAACGCCTCATCCAGTTTGACTTTAAGCTCATCGGTATTGTTCGCCTTGGCCGCAATAACAAACTCAATATGCTCCCAGCCTTGCTGCGGGTAGCTCTTGTCGCCCGGATACGGCAGTTCCAGTGCCTCTACACGCCAGCTCCCTACCTCAAGCGGCTGGTGAAAACCGATTACAATAATCGGCCGACCGTTGATTTCATTATTCGACCACTCCTCGCCGTATTCCAGCCAGGCCTGATGCAGCGCCTTGGCCACTTCAAGGTCATTTACCCGTAATGCAATATGATCAGCCCGGTAACCAGACAACGATATATTCATCTCTTGCGCCAGAGACTCGATACGCGCACCAAAAGCAGGCAGCCCTGCCAGCATTTGTTCGGGGTGAAGACCGGCATCAATTAGCTTCTGCATGTTTTTTCTCCAGTTAATACTACATCGGGAAACGAACGCATAATTATCCACAGTTTTAGGTTTATAGAAACCCCGTCCAAGGCGACGACAGGCCTTGTTGCTGCTTGATTTGTGCATAATTTTCACGTTCTAGCCAAAACGAAAAAAAAATCGCAAACAATGCCTTTTTCGGGTTGCCAAAACACCTAACTTTGTGGGTATTATTAAGGCAATGCAATGTACGTATTCAAGATATCACCTCTGATCCAAGAGAGTGTCCCGTCAAAAATACTCATGTGATCCCCACCAGCATTCATTATGCTGCAATTGATGTGGCCTGCTTACGTGATTATTTTTGACGGTTTTGCTTCTGGCAGCTCTTGAATACCGTGACGTTTTTGCCTCGCCAGTACAACGAAACTGCTGGCGAACTAAATGATTTAAAGGATAAGCGTGTGAACATTCAAGCACTAATTAACGATAAAGTATCTCAGGCATTAGAAGCCGCAGGCGCACCAGCAGGTAGCCCAGCAGCGGTTCGCCAGTCTGCAAAGGCACAGTTTGGTGACTACCAGGCTAACGGTGTCATGGGCGTTGCCAAAAAGCTTGGCACTAACCCTCGCGAGTTCGCACAGAAAGTTATCGACGTACTGGATCTTGACGGTATCGCAGAGAAAGTAGAAATCGCAGGCCCTGGCTTCATCAACATTTTCCTAAGCAAAACCTGGCTGGCCGAGCGTGCGGAAGAAGCTTTGGCTGACGAACGTCTTGGCGTAGCCAAGGAAGAGCAGAAAACCATTGTTGTTGACTACTCAGCACCGAACGTTGCCAAAGAAATGCACGTGGGCCACCTGCGCTCGACTATCATTGGTGATGCTGTTGTTCGTACCCTTGAGCACCTGGGTCACAAAGTCGTGCGTGCCAACCACATCGGTGACTGGGGTACTCAGTTCGGTATGCTGATTGCCAACCTGGAGCGTGTTCAGCAAGAGTCTGGCGAAGTGTCGATGGAGCTGTCCGACCTTGAAGCCTTCTACCGCGAATCCAAAAAACTTTACGACGAAGACGAAGAGTTCGCAAAACGCGCACGTAACTACGTTGTTAAGCTACAGGGCGGCGACGAGTACTGCGCTGAAATGTGGAAGAAGCTGGTTGACGTTACTATGGTCCAAAACCAGCATAACTACGATCGCCTGAATGTATCCCTGACCCGTGATAACGTCATGGGCGAATCCATGTACAACGACATGCTACCAGGCATTGTTGCTGACCTGAAAGAAAAAGGTCTGGCGGTTGAAGACGACGGCGCGCAAGTTGTCTTCCTGGATGAATACAAGAACAAAGACGGCGAGCCAATGGGTGTTATCATCCAGAAGCGCGATGGCGGCTTCCTATACACCACCACAGATATCGCCTGTGCCAAATACCGTTACGAGCAGCTGGGCGCTGATCGTGTGCTTTACTTCATCGATTCACGTCAGCATCAGCACCTGATGCAGGCCTGGACGATTGTTCGTAAGGCTGGCTATGTGCCTGAAGACGTTACCCTGGAGCACCACGCCTTCGGTATGATGCTAGGTAAAGACGGTCGTCCGTTCAAGACTCGTGCTGGTGGTACCGTTCGTCTTGCCGATCTTCTTGACGAAGCAGAAGAGCGCGCAGCGAAGCTAATCGAAGCGAAGAACCCTGATCTGGATGTAGCGGAGAAAGAGAACATTGCCAAGACGGTAGCGATGGCCGCGGTTAAATACGCAGATCTTTCCAAGCACCGTACCACTGACTACATTTTCGACTGGGACAACATGCTGGCCTTTGAAGGAAACACGGCACCATACATGCAGTATGCATACACACGTGTTGCTTCTATCTTCAAGCGTGCCGATGTTGAGCTCGCTGATCTGACTCACCCTGTTGTGATCAACGAAGAAAAAGAGCAGGCACTTCTGTCTACCCTGCTTCAGTTCGAAGAAGCCGTTCAGACCGTTGCTCGCGAAGGTCACCCTCACGTAATGTGTAGCTACCTGTTCGAGCTGGCCGGCAAGTTCTCTAGCTTCTATGAAGCCTGCCCTATCCTCAATGCTGAGGAAGCGGTGAAGCAAAGCCGTCTGAAACTGGCACTATTGACAGCTAACACTATCAAGCAAGGTCTTGATCTGCTAGGTATTGATACACTAGAACGTATGTAATTTTTGCTATTTCATTCAAAGAAATAACCTGTTACATACTAAAAATCCAAAGCCTTCTAGGGTATCCTTAGAAGGCTTTTTTTATGCTACCAGCATTCAATCAGTTTGCTTTTGTATTTGCGACAAAAATGGAATTCAAAGTATGAGCAAAGACAGCTTTGTGGAATCGACGGAAACGTTGAAAAAAACGGTTCCCCTGATGATCAAACACAAAGTACCAACCACCCCGACCAACTATGCGCTCTGGTATACCTATGCTACTCAGCAACAGCCAACACTCAACCACGCAGTTGATCAGGGAATCGAGGCATTAGGGCATTGCACGCCGACGCTGTGTGACAGCCTGTATCAGGAACACCTGGCCAGCCAGACCGATAAGGACGTGGCTCAGCTCAAGCAAAGCCTGACGGCAATGATGCAGGAACTAACCAGTACAATGTCAGATACGCTGTCTAATGCCGAGACATTCCAGGGGGCGTTGAGCCATACCTTCAGCAAACTGGAGTCGGCCGAAAGAGAGGGACTGTCGCTGGAAGACACGATGACACTTGTTCGCGAGCTCATTCGGGAATCCCGTCAGATCCAGCTAACGACCGGCACATTTAAAGGTCAGCTAAGCAATGCCCAGCAAGAGATTGCCGCGCTACGGGAAGCCTTGAGCGAAAGCCAAAAAGAAGCAAACCAGGATGCCCTGACCGGCCTTAACAATCGAAGGGCTTTTGAACGAGATATCCACAGTTATTCCGATAACCAAATCCCTTACAGCCTTATCATGATGGATATCGACAAGTTCAAAGACTTCAACGATAACTTCGGCCACCTGCTCGGTGATCAGGTACTCAAAATCGTGGCTCGCCGGCTGCTTGAGTGCAGCCGTGACTATGCACAGTCCTATCGTTTTGGTGGTGAGGAGTTTGTTATCATCTTGCCGCACAAAACATTATCCTCGACAAGGCAGCAGGCTGAGACTATACGCCGTGCCATCGAGAAAATATCGGTGCTGGATAAAAAATCAGGTAAGCGGATCAACTCTGTTACCGCCTCGTTTGGTATTGCCACCAAGCAGGAAGACGAAACCACGGCCGATGTGATTGCCCGCGCCGACAGCCACCTCAATCAAGCCAAGCAACTGGGAAGAAACCGGGTACTTCCCATCAACTGATTGTTGTTCACCCTGGCAGCAGATTGAAACAAAAACACCACCCTACCCCTGGACTCTTCAGGTACGGTGGTGGTTTTATTGAATGGCCGCTTTTACTGCCCGAAGCGCTGGCCCCCGCCATGGAGCCAGTCAAGCTCTTCCTGGGTAGACAGTCGCCCGTGAACCGCATTGCGATGCGGAAATCGACCGAAGCGTTTAACCACATCGTGATGACTCACGGCATATTGGTAAAACCCTTCGAAAACAACGGCATGTGCCGGCGAGACAGACTGGCGCAAACGGTCAAAACGAAACACACACTCTTCTTGATCTTCAACCGTTTCCGAATGCTCTAGCGGCAGATAAAAAAAGACGCGTTCAATAGGGCTAAGCTGCTCATCGAAATTGTTGGCCAGCCCCCGCTTGCAAATTGCCAGCGCCAAGGAGTCATAACGAAACGCCGCGCTCAGGCCACGGTAGATATTGCGGGTAAATTGGTCCAGCAAGATAATCATGGCCAATGCCCCTTTCGGCTCCTCCGCCCAGTGACTCAACTCACCGAGCCCGGCCCGGCTCACCAGAGGCTGAAAACGTTTGGCAATAAGCTGATCCGTTTCCTCTCCCCCCTGAAACCAGAGCGAATTTCGATCGGTAGCCGGAACTTCCTCACCAAGCTCGCCAAACCAAAAATCCAGAACTTCCTGATATTCCGCGACCATACTTTACCCCCCAACGATTATCGCAAGCTCAATGTGTTCGCCACCGCCCAACTACCACCGATTTCATCAATCTGTGGTTATCAATACTGGTCTTTATTTCAATTGGTATTACCATGACATGAGTAGTTAGAAGACTGTTTATCCTTCTGTGGTATTACCAGCATACAAGCAGCCTTCACCGATAACGATGAACAATGTTCCAGCATGTGAGCCGCACAATACATTTAAGGAATACAACAATGCATTTTTCACTCCATCCGAGACTGGCAGCAGATACTACGGTTCTTGGCGACTTGCCGTTATGCCGGGTGTTACTGTCAAAAGAAGCACTGGGCCCCTGGCTGATATTGGTTCCACGTAGAAACGAGATCACCGAAATTCACCACCTGCCCGAACTGGATCAGCTTCAGCTGATACGCGAATCAAGTGCGGTTGCCAGCCTGCTGGAAACCGACTACAAAGCAGATAAAATTAACATCGGTGCCTTGGGCAACCTGGTTCCCCAGCTGCACGTTCACCATATTGCAAGATTTCAGTCGGACATAGCCTGGCCGGGACCGATATGGGGAAATACCGACGGAACACAGCGAGAAGAAGGGATACAGCAAGCACTGGCAGAAGAGCTACGGGACGAGCTAGCCAATATCGACGGGTTCAAGGCTATTTAACCGAACATATTTGTCTGAGGGCAAATAAAACAAAGGCAGCCTAAAGGCTGCCTCTTCATTTTCATCAGCGCAAAACAGTCACCGACAGCTCATCGGCCTTCTGGCTCCGATACCAGACGTCTTCGGCACTCTGACAACAAATGTCTTTGCCACAGCCTATCAGCTCTTTGCTGATTGCTCCTTTGCGTACCCAGACATCCAGCATGGTATCGACCCCGTCCTCGCTCATACCGAAGTGATTGGCCAGATCCTTTCTGCTGGAGCGGCCATGCTGCTCAATATACTGTTTCAGTCGCTGAAGGATCACAGTGCCAACACCTCTTCCGGCTGTTTCTGACCCTGACGCTTGAACAAGATATATAAGCCAATATTAATCAAGGCAAAGAACCCAATCCACAGCATACTGGTAGCAGGATGCTCAGCAAAGTGGGCCACCTGATACACGACCGTAGCGAAGGTGTAGGCTAGCAGCATCGTCCAACCAGCAATAAAGGCCGAGAACTTCTGGCCGAACTCACGTACATAGGCGCCCATCGCTGCAGCACAAGGCGTGTAAAGCAAGATAAAGACCAGATAAGCCATTGCCGCCGCCGAACTCACAAAGTGGTGCTGAATATTACCAAAGACTGACGTTTCCACACCCTGATCTTCGGCAACAGTATCAAGATCGTTCAACTCACCGACTTCGATACCCAGAGGATCAGAATAACTTAGATCAGCAAGGTTAGCCGGAATCGTCTCAACCGCTTCTTGCAGGCTTGCCAGCAGATCATACTCGCCACCCTCTTCGCCTTCTGACGGCGCATAAAGGCTATTTAGCGTACCGACAACGGCTTCTTTGGCAAAAATACCCGTAATGATACCGACAGTCGCTGGCCAGTTATCTTCCTTCACACCAATTGGCGCCAACACCGGTGTCACCACCTGAGCCGCCTTGGACAGTACCGAGTTTTCTGTATCTTCGTTGCCAAACGAGCCATCTGCCCCCAGCGAGTTAAAGAAGCTCAGGCAAGCTACCACGACCACAATTGTCTTACCGGCACCCAGAACAAACTTCTTTAGTTTCTGCCAAGTTTTGATGCCTACGTTACGCATAGTCGGCAATTCGTAGTCCGGCATTTCCATAATAAAACTATCACTTGTTCCCGGGTACAGCGTGCTACGCAGGATCATGCCAGTCATAACAGCGGCGAGAATACCTAGTAGGTAAAGAGCAAACACGACATTCTGACCGCTTTCAGGGAAGAATGCCGCTGCAAATAACGCGTATACCGGCAGACGTGCACCACATGACATAAACGGTGCCATTGCGGCGGCAAGCTTGCGTTCACGCTCCTGTTCCAAGGTACGAGTTGCCATGATAGAAGGAACGTTACAACCAAAACCCAGCACCAACGGAACAAATGCCTTGCCCGGCAGGCCTACTTTCTGCATCACTTTGTCGAGTACGAAAGCGGCTCGCGCCATATAACCCGAGCTTTCCAGTACCGCAAGGAACAGGTACAGACAGGCAATAACAGGAATAAAAGTGGCTACTGTCTGGATACCGCCACCGATACCATCGGCAATGATCGTTACCAACCAAACCGGCAGATGATCATCGAGCAGGTAATGACCGCCATCAACCAGCAGAGCCCCTGCACTGATATCGAAAAAGTCAATGAACGAGCTACCGATGTTGATAGAGAACATAAACATCAGGTACATGACAATAAAGAAAAATGGGATACCAAAAGCGCGGTGCAACAGAACCCGGTCAATCTTGTCACTCAGGCTACGGCTTAACTTGCCTTCCTGACGACGTACCTTCTGGCATAACTGGTGAAGATAGGTATAACGGACATCGGCAACCTGAATATCCGGGTCAACATCAACCATCAGCTTGTTACGGATGTTACACGCCTTGTTTTTCTCGTTTTCAGATAATCCGTTAATTACCAAAGTGTCATTTTCAAGCACGCGGATCGCCTGGGCACGCACGTTCAGTGTTTCACTGCCAAACATTGACTCAAGCTCGCCAATCGCAGTCTCGAACTGATCACCGTAGTTCAGGCTGAGATCGTTAACAGCGATCCCCTGCGCCAGCATCTTGTGAAGCTGGGTCTTGAACTCCTGTACCTGCTTAAGATTGTTTGCAGACAGGGACAGTACCGGACAACCCAGATTTTTTTCCAGAGCCTTGATATCCAGTACCTGACGCTGACGTTGTAGTACATCCATCTTATTAAGTACAACAATCATCGTGCGACCTAGCTCTCGCAACTGCAAGGTCATGTACAGACTGCGTTCCAGGCAAGAAGCGTCAACCACATTGATGATCACATCTGCCGGCATGGTCAAAATAGCGCGAGAGGCAATGGCCTCATCTAAACTGTTGGCATCATTGGCACTGTCCAGGTTGTAGATCCCCGGCAGGTCCGTCAGGGCAAAGTCGTCACCGGCACACTGGTAGTT
Source organism: Photobacterium proteolyticum (assembly GCF_001939735.1). Taxonomy (GTDB): domain Bacteria; phylum Pseudomonadota; class Gammaproteobacteria; order Enterobacterales; family Vibrionaceae; genus Photobacterium; species Photobacterium proteolyticum. The sequence continues at coordinate 100,063 of NZ_MJIL01000101.1, read as the reverse complement.
GCCGGTTTTCTTCTCGACCGTCACACCCGCCCAGTTACCCACTTGCTGCTTGGCGCCTGTCAGACCGTTAAATAATGTTGTTTTCCCGCTATTAGGGTTACCAACAGTCAGAATATTGTATTGCATCAGCGTACCTCCACTTCGATATTGGCCGCAATCTGCTTACGCAACGCAATATCGACACCACGGACACGCACCTGTAGGGGATCACCCAACGGCGCCAAACGAACAACAGTCACCTGAGTATCAGGCAACATCCCCATAACCATTAGCTTCTTGCGCGTTGCGGAAGGAAGCTCAGACAAGCTGGTTACGATTCCGTTTGCACCGCACGACAACTCGGACAGTTTCATTTCTCACACCTTAATAAGAATTATTTTTATTCCTATACGCGATATTACACAATTTGAAACATCTTGCGTATTGTCTTAAATCAAAAAACCATGGTGTTTGTATGTCTATTAAGGCTGTCAATACCGACCTATCGCATTCCCAAATATCATGAAAATGACGAATTTGACGTTGTTAACACCCGCTCGCAGTTTTTAACGCTGCAGCTGCTTCCCCCCGCATTTGTCATCTTGGCGCACTATTAATGCACCGTGTCGCATATCTTATGGCTACCTATTATCAACAACGGTATAGTGCGCCACCAACAGGCAACGAGGCCTGCTCCTATTCCTAAGGCAATATGGCGCCCGTCATATTGCCGGCAGCAAGCGAAGGTGCCATTGGTACCCGTGATATGGTCGGGCTGACCATATCACGTTCTTTTTTTAGTATTGGAATCTTTACGTCAGAGGTAGCGTCATCGGCTATCAGTGCTGATGCTGGGCTGCATATTGGGAAGGTGTGATACCAAAGTTACCTTTAAAGCGTGCGCTGAAATATGACGGATCATTGAAGCCGCAGGAAAGCGCCACATCCGAGACACGTTCTCCATGCTTAAGCTTCCGCTTGGCCTGCTCAAAACGGAACTGACTAACATAGTCTTTAAACGACATACCGAACTCCTGCTTAAATTTCCGCTGTAAGCTACGCTCCGACATATACAGGGCATTGGCAGCCATGGCGGTACCGAAGTTCGCCTGATCAAATTGCTCCTCAACCAAGCTCATCACACTCTGCCGCCAGGAGGTTTCAACAACCTCAGCAGGTAGCCCTGCCTGGCTGGAGATCAGTGCCTGAAAAGGCGGACACTCACCGCTTAGCAAAAACTGGATATGATTAAGGACATCACCTGGCTCAAAAGGCTTAGTTAGCACTGAGTCAACGCCAGCTGCTATATGCTCCTGAGGACTATTGTCAACCATGAGCACGAACGCAGGCAGGCACTCTCTCGGATCTTCCTGCAACCTTTCTCGTACTTGGAGCCCGCCAAGCCCGGGTAAGTCCAAATCACACAGAATCATGTCGGGCTGATTTTCTTTCGCTAAAAAAACCGCCTCATAACCGTCGCTTGCGACCAACAGGGGGTATTCCTCAAGCAAAGCAGTCAGGCACGCTACAACCTCCTCGTCCGTCGATGCTATCAACAGCTTTGGCAAGTCGTCCTGTGGCGCAGCAGATACCTCCCTATTCTCTTCGACAGCCAAGGGCTTCGTACAACCTTCACGGTACAAAGGCAGGGTTATCACAAACTCACTGCCGACTCCCGGGTAGCTAACAACGGAAACCTCTCCTTCATAGAGTTCGACAAGCTGCTTGACAGTACTCAGTCCCAGGCCAAAGCCGGCCTCCGGATTAAAGTCGGTATCCTCTTTGAAGTAGCTATCAAAAATGTTGTCCCTGACTTCTTCTGACATTCCTTTGCCGGTATCACTGACCGACATCACCAGCCTGTGATCGATACTCTTCACCACCACATTGATACAACCGAGCCGGGGGGTGTATTTCAGGGCATTGGATAATAGATTACCGAGCATAATTTCAAGATGATACGGAGCCACCTTCACACTCACCCCGTCAGTCTCATCCTCAAGGCAGAGCGCAATCCCCCTCTGTTCGGCCTCTAGCTGCCAACTCAGGCAACAGGCCTGGATGATCGGGCTAATCCATTGTTCACATCGCTTTTCAGGCTCAATGAAAGCTTGCGCATCTCGGGTAAGTAGCTGCTCGACCAAATGCAGCGAGCGCTCTATGTTGTTAGCAACCAGATGAAGCTGTTCATTCTCTTCGCCATGGCTGGTAGCCTGCATCTTCCGAATGGGTCCAAGGATCAATGACAAAGGTGATCGCAGCTCACTGTATAGCTGGGCCATGAAATTTTGCCGCATATGCAATATACGCTGCAGATGTTTGTTGCTGGCGTAAAGCTGCTTTTTATGCAGCTCTATTCTGGCCGTACTGCGAAAGACCGCCTGCTTGAGCGCTAGATTCTGACGGTGATAAGCGCGTGCTCGCCAGCCAATAAAGAGAAACAGCAACAGGGCCAATAACGCAACCAACAACGAGGTTGACCAGTAAGATAGGTACCAGGGGCCAGATACTTGGAAAGCATAACGAATTTCGGGTTGATCCTGCGGGTTTTCACCATCAAAGCGCAATTCCAGCAGGTAATCACCGGGGTTCAGGTTATCAAAAAACAATGAGGAATGACTAAAGCTTACCCAAGGCACTTCCCGTTCCCCTATCAAGCGATATTGCAGCTTGGTAAATCCGGAAAACGGCAGCACGCCAATATCAAAGCTTACCGAAGAACCATACGGCACGGTAAGCAAGGTTTCAGAGCCACCGGCCAAACGTGCCAGCTGATTATCGACCCGGATATTGCCAACAATAATAGAAAACTGCTGCTTTTCCGAAGCAAGTAACTTCTTCGGATCAATTTCAAGCAGCCCTTTCTTTCCCCCGAGCAGTAATTTTCCTGATTGCAAGATCTCACACGCTTGTGAATACGATTCTTTTTCAACCCCGCCGACCAAGGGCGGAAGGTGCAACCTCAGCTGTGCGGATAGCGAGTAGTACGACAGCCCTTGGCTCGTTGTCACCCAACTCCCGCCATTGTCACCATCGATACAATATGGCTTTGCATAGGCTCCGTTGAGAACAATCGGCTCCAGTGGCAACTTGTCCTGCTTCGGTGAATATTGAAGACTATGATTATTTACCACCCATAGCTGGCCCAGTATATCTTCATAGATGTCGATCACGCCGCCCAGGCTAGCCGTTTGCTTAACCATGCTAAGCAGCCCGGTATCAAACTGGTATAAAGCGTAATCCGTACCGACCCAAATATTGTGATGGCTGTCTTCGAACAATACAGTGACGGCCTCGCTGCCGTAAGGAGCCTGAAACCAATGACTACCAAACGAATTAAGCTCTGACGTTTTTGGCCAGTAACGGTAAAGGTGCGACTCCATACCTATCCAGACCGAATTGTAGTGATCGACCATCACGCTGGTTATCGACTGACCTTCAAACCAGCTCGGAAAATATAGCGCCAACCACTCATTATCAACTAACGAATAAGCTTTCAGTCCCGTTCTGGTTGCAAGCCAGAAAGTCCCCTTTTTATATGCAAAAGAGTCAACGCCTCCAGATAAAGGTAGCTGGCGCACAATCCCCAAACTATCATCAAGCTCTGTCAGCCCTTTGTCGGTCGCAAGCCAGATGCTGCCATCTTCAATCTGCTGAAGTTGATTAATTCGACCGACCTTTATTGCATTATTACCCCCAGAGCCATAAGGAAACCTTTTCAAGGCCGACGTTGAGGCCGGTAAATAATTAATACCGCTCTCGGTGGCAATCCACAGTCCGTACTTCTCATCACCAAGCAGTGCCATCACGCGGTTGTTATTGATCGTATATTCATCATCAGCGTCGGCACGATAATGGCTCACGGCCGATGACGACTTATCAATCAGCTTAAGTCCCTGCGCAGTCCCCACCCAGATACCGGATTTTGTTTCGGCAATCGCTGAAACCGAAAGCTGATGTCTTGATGAATCTTGAGAAGAAAGAACGGGGCGCACCTGACGGGATAAAAACAAGCCGGAATGAGTTCCGAACCATAACTGCTCTGTGCTGTCTTCAAAAACCGCTGTAACTCTGTGCCTCGGATACAAACGCGGAGTTAAGAACTGGCGGTCTCTAAACTCATAGATGCCCAGCTCCCCAGCAACAAATAATGAATTGCCCGCGCTATAGAGACCAGTAACCGTGAGTGACTCTGGAACCGAAACAAACTCCGGCTGCCGATGCTCATCCGTAATGACATATAAACCTTTACTGCTGGCAAACCAGATACCTGCCTGATGGCTGATAACATATCTAAGCGGCGCCGATTGCCACTTCAACCGCTTTAGCTCGGCAGTTGTAGGGAGGAAGCGATAGGCATAGCCGTCTTTTACCAGCCACAGCGTCTGTCCTTGCATAACAGCGTCTGTGACACCGGTGATCGGTTCGCCGGTTTGGTCGACCGCCCTGTCTAACCGCTCACCGTCATAGAAAATCAGCGCCCCCTGAGCATCAACGAGCCACAGCCCACCGTTGGTATTGGCAATGACCTTTTGGGCTGCCACAAAGCTTCCGCGTTCCTGATGAGGAAGCGGATAAAAGGCATGACTGTTTTCTGCTGTAGCAAAACTACAGTGCAACAGTACTGACAGACAGAAGGAAAATATGAAAAAGGCTTTATTCATAACAACCAGGAACTATTGGTACAGCGTATCCCTGCAATAACTCACAACAGCGTAACGAAACATTATGAAGTAAGTTGACTTGTTGTATAAGGATGATTTTATAAAATGAGTGGTGAGACATAAAAAAAGCGCACTTTTGTGCGCTTTTTCATCAGCCCGGCATTACCGCCAGTAACTTCTGTCTTTCGTCGCTGGCAAGCTGAACAAAACGACCTCGCAGTTTTGACGAGATAGGCTCGGCCTGCGGCAAGGGAACCTTCATCGCATTTACCGCACGATTTTTCTTGATCAACTCGTAATGAAGGTGAGGTCCGGTTGATCGCCCGGTATTACCACTCAGCGCAATACGCTGGCCCATCGTCACTTTGTCTCCAACCTTCACCAGCAGTCTGTGTAAATGGAGATAGCGGGTCATATATTCCCGACCATGCTTAATAACCACGTAGTTGCCAGCCAACGGGTGCTTTCTTGCTTTGACGACCACACCGTCACCGGCAGCAAGCACAGGCGTGCCTATCGGTGTGGCAAAATCCGTTCCGTTGTGCGGAGATATTCGCCCGGTAACCGGATGCTTACGCCTTGGGTTAAACGACGAGCTGATTCGGTAACGCTTGGCTAACGGTATCCGGCGCAACGCACGGTTCAGGCTCTTGCCCTCGGCATCATAGAACAGGCCGTCTTCATGGCGCATCACGAACACTTCGCGAGAACCACTCAAATAATAAAGCGACTTCACATCGCCCCGTGTTACCGCTTTTCCATCAATAAACTCACGCTCGACAGAAACAGCAAACCGGTCGCCTTTACGCGCCTCCCGGCCGAAATCAAAACGCCACTGCAGTGCCTGAACCACGGTTTGAATTTGATTGGGCGTCAGGCCAGCGGCGCGTGCCGACTGATAAAAGCTGCCAGAAATCCGCCCGGTTAACATTACCGGCTTGATTTCGCCGTTTTCTTCCAGCTTTTTGAACTCATAGCCCGGCCCGGCAAGCGTATATAAATCAGTCAATTTTGCACTGCGCTTGATGCTGAACTCTGTGACCCGGCCCTCGTCATCGACAGACCACTCAATCATCTGACCCACGCGGAGGTTCTGGATCGACTTGTTCACCTTGATCAAACGGTACATATCAGCGAGGGGCAACGCGTACTGTGAGAATATCGCGCCTAATGTCTCGCCAGAAGCCACCTTATGGTTATGAGCGATATCAACCACTTCTTCGAGTTGTTGCTCCAGCTCATCTTTCGGAGCCAAAAACTCCGGATCTTCGGGATCAAGAACAGCACCCATCGGCTCGCTGTTCTGCTCAGACAGGACATCTAACTCTTCAAGCGGGATCTCAACGTCAATACGTTGATCAGACTGATAGGTTACAGTTTGCTTAAGCGGCGATGAAGGCTGCCATACCAAGGCAGCCACGACGATCAATGAGGTTGAGGCTAAAGCAATTCGATGCTGGCGGGGTAATTGTTTAATTGTTAAGGCCGCAACCTTGAATATTTTCATTATTATTTAAGACACTTGGTAAAACTCTGCCCCAATTCTTGCAAAAATCGGACATAACCTCCCTTTTCCTCTGCAATCTCCGTTGCCATTGGGTCAAGGGTTCCAATATTGACTTCTGTGCCACTAACGACACTCTTTACTACAGCCGGTGAAAATTGCGGCTCACTGAATACACACTGTGCCTGTTTGTTTTGTAATGAGCGACGGATAGAAACTAATGTTTTCGCACCCGGACGACGATCGGGGTCAACAGTAAAGTGCCCGAGATTATTCAGTCCGAACTGTGCTTCGAAATAGCCGTAGCCATCGTGAAAAACATAATAGCCCCGGCTGGCTAGTGGTTTCAGCTCAGTGTTCAATTCGTCAATGGCCAGTTCCACTTCAGACACGAACCGAGAAAGGTTATCTTCATATTTATTTTTATGCAATGGATCAAACTTGATAAGCGCCTCAGAAATCACCTTCGCCGCCTGAATCGCTTGCTTTGGCCCCAGCCACAGGTGCGGATCAACCCCGTCATGGCTATGGCTGTGATCACCGTGGTCAATTTCAGCACCCTCTTCATAAGAGCGAAGATCGATTGTATGTTGTTCCGTCAGTGCCAAGCTGTTACCTTTCGCATCCAGCACTTTTGACAGGAACATCTCCAGCTCTGGTCCAACCCAAACGACCAAGTCGGCGTCTCTTAGCTTCTTTACATCTGACGGACGCAATGCGTAATCGTGCGGGGATGCACCTGGTGGTAATATGGCCTCACTGGTTGCCGCGCCGTCAGTTAGCTCCTGTACGATCAAATTTAGGGGTTTAACGGTTGTCACCACCTTAAACTCACTGGCTGAAAGGGCTGATGAGAAGAGCAGAGCAACAGAGCTGATGCAAAGTAACAAACGGCGCATAATGGTTTCCGAAATAATAATTGATTACAAGTAGAGTTGAAATGTTATATTATAACATCTCACTTTGGCAAATACCTTGAAGCACTTTTTATGACTACTCTAGTTGAATTACAGACCGTTACCGTGACTTTTTCGGAACGGCACGTGCTTGATCAAGTCTCGATAAAACTTGAACGAGGCCAGATCACCACCCTGATCGGTCCCAACGGTGCAGGCAAATCGACCCTGGTGAAAGTCATCACCGGCCTACGCAAGCCCACTGCAGGGAAGGTCATTCGTCAGAAAGGACTCCGGATAGGCTATGTGCCGCAAAAATTACAGCTAAATGCATCACTACCACTCAGTGTTGACCGCTTTATGCGACTCGCAGGGCGATATACGAATAACGACCGGATCGATGCCCTTAAACTGGTTGGCGGTGCGCATTTGCACCACAGTAATATGCACTCGCTCTCAGGCGGGGAAATGCAGCGTGTTCTGCTGGCCCGGGCACTGCTCCAGCGCCCTGATTTACTGGTACTTGATGAGCCAGTACAAGGCGTAGATGTTAATGGCCAGCTAGAACTATACAGTTTGATCCAGTCACTGCGTGATAAGCTCAATTGTGCTATTTTGATGGTCTCGCACGACTTGCACCTAGTCATGGCAAAAACAGACAATGTGATCTGCCTGCATCATCATATCTGCTGCTCAGGCGCGCCGGAAGCTATTACCAATCACCCGTCGTATGTAGCCCTGTTTGGGGCACAGCAAAGCGAGCAGCTGGCACTTTATCACCACCACCACAATCATGAACATGATCTTGCCGGTAGCCCGGTAGGGCCTTGTCAGCACCATCACCACGAGCAACAAGAGAAACACAATGCTTGATTTTATCCTGCCGGCACTGATTGCAGGCATCGGTATTGCCGCCCTGGCCGGGCCACTGGGCTCCTTTGTCGTCTGGCGAAAAATGGCTTATTTCGGCGATACCCTATCTCATGCGTCTTTATTGGGTGTTGCCCTAGGCTTTCTGTTCAATATCAACCTCAATCTGGCACTGGTTATCTGCTGTCTGGCACTTGCCGTGATCCTCGTAGGCCTGCAGAAACAAAAGTATGTCGCAACTGACACCCTGCTGGGTATCCTTGCCCACAGCGCCTTGTCGCTAGGCTTGGTTGCCGTCAGTTTTCTCGATCATGTCCGTATCGATTTAATGGCCTACCTATTTGGTGATCTACTGGCAGTCACCACTACCGATCTGTTATGGATCTATGGTGGCGGCGCTGTTGTGATGGCTTTGTTAGCTTTCCTTTGGCGTCCTCTGCTGTCGATGACGATCAACGAAGAGCTTGCCCAGGTTGAGGGCGTCAATGTCGATTTTATGCGTCTGTTGCTGATGCTGATGGTCGGTATGGTCATTGCCATTGCCATGAAATTTGTCGGTGCGCTGATAATCACCTCGCTGCTGATTATCCCTGCCGCAACGGCACGGAAATTTTCTCACAGTCCAGAGTTTATGGCTGGCTTAGCATCAGCTATCGGCTGCGTTGCCGTAATGATCGGCCTTGCCATGTCATGGCACTACGACACCCCTGCCGGCCCTTCCGTTGTAGTTGCCGCCGCTGCAATGTTTATTCTCAGCCAGTTTAAAAGAACGGACGCTTAAGCAGGTATATTAGCCTTGTCATTATCAAGCCAGCAGACAGTCTTTGCTGGCTTTTTAGTATCATTAGGGTTAATTAACGAAACAAGCTTCGGTGCTTGTCGTTACAGGTGCGTTTGATTTGAAGTGTAATTTCAGCTTTCTTGGCATCAGGCATGTACTCCAACAGGCACTGGTAATAACCTTGATCCTGTTCGGAGAGCATAAAGTTATCGATATATAGGCGATGGCAAGCGTAGGTCATCAAGTTGGCAGCCAACGTATCTTCCGTTCTGGATACATGCGCCAGTATGCAATCTTCATAGCCAGCTTTGTCTTCTTTCGCACCGACGTGCAAACTCAAAACAATGATGATAATACCGCTCAGCCACTTCATTTCTGCCTACCCTTTTCGCTTATTTCCAAGCTTGTACAAACTGAGGGTAATACCAAACAAAAAAACCCGCCAGGTGGCGGGTTTTCATCATCTTTGCAGCAAATATTACCAACCAGTAACTTCGCGCAGTGCCTTACCGATATCAGCCAGGCTCTTGACGGTTTTAACACCGGCAGATTCAAGCGCCTGGAATTTATCATCAGCGGTACCTTTACCACCAGAGATGATCGCACCGGCATGGCCCATACGCTTACCCGGAGGCGCTGTAACACCTGCAATGTACGAAACTACAGGCTTGGTGACATGCTCTTTGATGTAAGCTGCCGCTTCCTCTTCAGCCGTACCACCGATTTCACCAATCATCACGATGGCTTCAGTCGCTGGATCTTTCTCGAACATCTCCAGGACGTCGATAAAGTTTGCGCCAGGAATTGGGTCGCCACCGATACCAACACAAGTTGACTGGCCGAAACCTTCATCCGTAGTCTGCTTAACCGCTTCATAAGTCAGCGTACCTGAACGCGACACGATACCAACCTTACCGGCTTTATGAATGTGGCCCGGCATGATACCGATCTTACATTCATCCGGCGTGATAACACCCGGACAGTTAGGGCCAATCATACGCACGCCAGCTTCGTCCAGGCGTACTTTGACATCCAGCATATCAAGCGTAGGGATACCTTCGGTGATCGTAACGATCAGCTCGATTCCCGCATCAATTGCTTCAAGGATGGCATCTTTACAGAATGGTGCCGGTACATAGATTACGGTTGCTGTTGCGCCAGTCGCTTCAACAGCTTCACGCACAGTGTTAAAGACAGGCAGACCAAGGTGGGTTGTACCGCCTTTACCTGGCGAAACACCACCGACCATTTGCGTTCCGTATTCAATCGCCTGCTCAGAGTGGAAAGTTCCCTGACCGCCAGTGAATCCCTGACAAATGACTTTGGTATCTTTATTAATTAGAACTGACATTATTTACCCTCCGCTGCAGCAACTACTTTTTCCGCTGCTTCAGTTAGGGAAGTCGCAGCAATAATATTCAGGCCACTCTTAGCCAGTGTCTCTGCACCCAGTACAGCGTTGTTACCTTCAAGACGGACAACAACCGGTACCTCGACACCCACTTCTTCAACAGCGCCGATAATACCTTCAGCAATCAGGTCACAGCGGACAATACCGCCGAAGATGTTAACCAGTACAGCTTTTACGTTGCTGTCAGAGAGGATGATCTTGAATGCTTCAGTCACACGCTCTTTGGTTGCGCCGCCGCCGACATCAAGGAAGTTTGCTGGCTGGCCACCGTGAAGGTTAACGATATCCATCGTACCCATCGCCAGACCTGCACCGTTAACCATACAGCCGATGCTGCCATCTAGCGCTACGTAGTTCAGTTCCCACTGCGCCGCGTGTGCTTCTCGCTCGTCTTCCTGCGAAGGATCGTGCATTTCACGTAGCTTAGGCTGACGGTACATCGCGTTGGAGTCGATATTGATTTTGCCGTCAAGACACAGCAGATTGTCATCACCAGTGATAACCAACGGGTTGATCTCAAGCAATGCCAAATCGTAATCGGCAAACATGTTGCCAAGGCCCAGGAAGATCTTGGTGAACTGCTTGATTTGGTCGCCTTTAAGACCCAGTTTGAATGCGAGTTCACGGCCTTGGTATGGCTGAGGGCCGACCAAAGGATCAATTGCGGCTTTATGGATAAGCTCCGGTGTCTCTTCCGCAACTTTCTCGATCTCAACACCACCTTCAGTCGATGCCATGAACACAATGCGACGAGTACCACGGTCAACAACCGCGCCTAAGTACAGTTCATTGGCAATATTCGAGGCTTCTTCAACAAGAATTTTCGTTACCGGCTGGCCATTGGCATCTGTCTGGTAAGTCACCAGGTTTTTACCCAACCATTTCTGAGCAAACTCTTTAATACCTTCTTTGGTATCGTGCAGCTCAACACCGCCCGCTTTACCGCGGCCACCAGCGTGGACCTGGCACTTAACTACCCACTTGTCACCACTGATTTTACCAGCAGCTTCAGCAGCTTCTTGTGGAGTATCACAAGCATAGCCTTCTGGAACTGGCAGACCGTACTCAGCAAACAGCTGTTTTGCCTGATATTCATGCAGATTCATGATGTTCTATCCGTTTTATATCCCTTGGGGACTTGTTATTCCATCTGAAATACTCTTGGGTATTTCTTCGTCAATGATACCTAAAACCGTGTTAAAGCCGGGCGTCGAGCCTTGCCCGGCTTAGCTTTAAGTATTAAACGTCCAGTAGCAGACGTGTTGGGTCTTCTAGAAGTTCTTTAATCGTTACCAGATACCCAACCGACTCACGACCATCAACCAAACGGTGATCATAAGACAGTGCCAGGTACATCATAGGTAGGATTTCAACCTTGCCGTCAACGGCCATTGGGCGGTCAGCAATTTTGTGCATACCCAAAATAGCTGATTGCGGCGGGTTGATAATAGGGGTCGACATCAGTGAGCCGAACACACCACCGTTAGTGATAGTAAAGTTACCACCAATCAGCTCATCAACGGTTAGCTTACCGTCACGGCCCTTGATAGCGAGCTCACGAATACCTTTCTCGATCTCCGCCAGGCTAAGCTTGTCACAGTCACGAAGAACAGGAGTCACCAGGCCGCGTGGCGTTGATACCGCAATGCTTACATCGAAGAAGTTGTGGTAAACAATGTCATCACCATCAATCGATGCATTCACTTCCGGGTAGCGCTTCAGCGCTTCAACAACAGCCTTGACGTAGAAAGACATGAAGCCCAGGCGAATACCATGGCGCTCTTCAAAGATGTCTTTGTACTGCTTGCGAAGGTCCATGATCGGCTTCATGTTCACTTCATTGAACGTTGTAAGCATCGCTGTGCTGTTCTTCGCTTCAAGCAGGCGCTCTGCCACACGCTTACGCAGGCGTGTCATCGGAACACGTTTCTCACTGCGGTGAGCCAGAGGCGCTTCTGCCTTAGCCTCGACAGCAGGTGCAGGTGCCGCAACAGGTGCCTGTGCTTTACCCTCTTTGACATACGCTTCGACATCTTCACGAGTGATACGGCCGCCAACACCGGTACCTTTGACGTCAGCAGCATTGATGCTGTGCTCGCCAAGCAGACGGCGAACCGCCGGGCTCAGTGCTTCGTTCGTTTCTTCAGACAGTGACGCAGTATTGCGCTTGTTTGGCGAGGCTTCTGCTTCAGCAGGAACATCGGCCGTAGGTTCACCGGCAACAGCACCGGCTTTAATTTTACCAATCAACTGCTTGGTTAATACAGTAGTACCTTCTGTCTCTAGAATTGCTTCCAGAACACCGTCTTCAGGTGCCGGAACTTCCAGCACCACTTTGTCAGTTTCGATATCAACCAGAACTTCATCACGCGTAACGGCATCACCAGGCTGCTTGTGCCAAGTTGCCACTGTCGCATCTGCAACTGATTCAGGTAAATCGGGAACCAGAATTTCGATCGTCATATCGGTTTTGTCCTTATTGTTCCAGTTCTTGTTAATCTATGGTCAACGCTGATTCGATGAGCGCTTTTTGTTGTTTCAAATGAACCGACATGTAACCTACAGCCGGTGAAGCAGATGCCGGACGGCCCGCATAGTTCAAGGCAGCACCTTGCGGTATTGCCGAACGGAAGTTGTGCTGGCTTGAATACCAGGCACCTTGGTTTTGCGGTTCTTCCTGACACCAGATGAAGTCTGTCACGTGCTGGTAATCAGCCAACGCGGCTTCAACGTCTTCTTTCGGGAATGGGTATAGCTGTTCGATACGAACAATAGCTACATCTGTCTGCTCGTTTTTACGGCGTTGTTCTAGCAGGTCGAAGTAAACCTTACCGGAACAGAACACCACGCGTTTAACTTGCTTCGGATCCAAGTCATCAATTTCTGGAATAGCCGGCAAGAAATTACCGCTAGCCAAATCATCCATCGTCGACACACACAGAGGGTGACGAAGTAAGGACTTCGGAGACATTACAATCAGCGGACGGCGCATCGGACGAAGCACCTGACGGCGAAGCATGTGATAAACCTGCGCTGGAGTCGACGGGATAATCACCTGCATGTTCTGTTCCGCACAAAGCTGAAGATAACGCTCAAGACGTGCAGACGAGTGTTCCGGCCCCTGCCCTTCATAGCCGTGTGGTAGCAACATCGTCAGGCCACACATACGGCCCCACTTCTGCTCACCGGAGCTGATAAACTGGTCAATGACCACTTGGGCACCGTTGGCAAAGTCACCAAACTGCGCTTCCCAAACAGTCAAGCCACCAGGCTCAGCCGTCGCGTAGCCATATTCGAATGCCAATACCGCAGCTTCTGACAATACCGAGTCAAAAACCTGGAATGCACCCTGTTTATCGTGAACATTGGCAAGCGGAACATAGGTACTGGCATCGCTTTGATTATGCAGGACAGCATGGCGATGGAAGAAAGTACCACGCCCCGAATCCTGGCCGGTGATCCGGATACGGTTACCGTCATCAACCAACGTAGCATAAGCCAATGTTTCGGCCATACCCCAATCGACCAACTTGTCGCCTGCGATCATGGCCTGGCGGTCGTTGTACAGTTTCTGGACCCGGCTTTGCAGCTTATGGCTTTCCGGGAACTGACAAACACGCTGAGCAAGTTCTGTGAGACGAGATGCTTCAATGGTATTAGGCCATTCCGCCGTCCAGTCGTGACCCAGATACGGCGCCCAGTCAACTGAATGGAGCTTCATCGGCCGCCACTCTTTGACGACACAGTCACCACGATCCAGCGCATCACGGTATTCATTGATCAGTGATGTCGCTGTTTCCAGATCAACGGTATCGTTGTCTGTCAACGCATCAGCATAGATCTTACGCGGAGTCGGGTGCTTCTTGATCTTCTGATACATCAGCGGCTGAGTTGCATTTGGCTCATCAGCTTCGTTGTGACCATGTCGGCGGTAACACACCAAATCAATCACAACATCACGCTTGAAGGTATTTCTGAAGTCCAGTGCAATGCGTGTAACAAAGGCTACCGCTTCAGGATCATCGGCATTAACATGGAAAATTGGTGCCTGGACCATTTTCGCAATATCAGTACAGTACTGGGTAGAACGGGTATCGTTCGGGTTTGAGGTCGTGAAACCAATCTGGTTGTTGACCACGATTCGAACCGTACCACCGACTCGGTAACCACGTGACTGAGACATGTTGAATGTTTCAGCTACCACGCCCTGGCCAGCAATTGCGGAGTCACCGTGAATGGTGATCGGCAGCACCTGCGAGCCGTCTTTATCGCCAAGGCGATCCTGTCTTGCACGCACAGACCCGACAACCACCGGGTTCACAATTTCAAGGTGAGATGGGTTAAATGCCAAAACTAAATGTACATCACCACCTGGCGTTGCAAAATCCGCAGAGAAACCCTGGTGGTATTTTACATCACCGGTTCCCCAAGATTCACCGTGCTTACCGGCGAATTCGTCAAACAAGTCCTGCGGCTTTTTACCCAACACGTTAACCAGCATATTCAGGCGGCCACGGTGCGCCATACCGACGACCACTTCGCGGGCGCCGTTTGTACCGGCGTAGCGGATAAGTTCCTTCACCATCGGAATAAGCGCATCACCACCTTCCAGGGAGAAACGCTTGGCACCCGGGAATTTGGCTCCCAGATAGCGCTCCAAACCTTCGGCAGCTGTGAGCTCATCGAGGAAAGTCAGTTTTTCGTCTTTCGAAAATGCACCTTGACCCACTACCGATTCCAGACGCTGCTGAAGCCAGCGTTTTTCATCGGTATTGGTAATGTGCATGTACTCAGCACCAATCGAACCACAATAGGTTTTTTTCAGCGCATCATAGATTTCAGAAAGCTTCATCGTCTCTTGGCCAATAGCGAAAGAGCCGACATTGAAGGTTTCGTTAAAATCTTCTGCGGTCAGGTTATGGAATTCAGGTTCGAGATCAGGCACTCGCTCCTGCTGCCATAGCCCTAACGGATCTAAGTTTGCATGCTGATGGCCACGGAAACGGTATGCGTTGATAAGCTGCAATACCTTAACCTGTTTAGCATCAACATCTGGATCGCTGACGGAAGCACTTAGATGGGTTGTCTCTTTAGCCAGACGTCGGAAGTAATCACGAACACGCGAATGCGGTTGCTCGACAGCAACTTCACTCACCACAGGCAAATCACTAAATACATGACGCCATTTTTCGTCGACTAATTCTGGGTCGCTAAGATACAACTCGTAGAGGTCTTCTACATAAGTTGCATTGGCGCCAGCCAGGTGTGAAGACTCAAGCCAAGCCTTCATAACGCCGTTCTGCATTTTTTTCCCTTAACCACTAGTTATCGCCATTTGCGCCGGTCTCTAGGCCGGGCTTTAAAGCTGGCTTCCGATAGCGAGTCAAGAAGCCAGCATATCGATAATTCGACTAATTTATACCGCGCGTTTTAGCAACATTGATTTAATGTGGCCTATCGCCTTCGTTGGATTTAATCCCTTAGGACAAACATTTACACAGTTCATGATGCCATGGCAACGAAAAACACTAAAAGCGTCGTCAAGATCTGATAATCGTTCATCTGTTGCAGTATCACGACTGTCAATTAGCCAACGATAGGCTGCCAGCAGACCTGCCGGACCGATAAATTTATCCGGGTTCCACCAGAACGAAGGACAAGATGTCGAACAGCACGCACACATAATGCACTCATACAAACCATCGAGGTGGGCACGATCTTCCGGCGACTGCAGGTTCTCGCGTGATGGTGGCAGCGCATCGTCGTCAATCAGAAACGGCTTAACCTTGGCATAGTTAGTATAGAACTGATCCATATCGATGATCAGATCACGGATAACCGGCAGGCCAGGCAGCGGGCGGATCACAATGGTCTTCTCGCCAGTCAGTGCCGATAGCGGTGTAATGCACGCCAGGCCGTTCTTACCGTTCATGTTAATGCCGTCCGACCCACAGACACCTTCACGGCATGAGCGGCGGAAGGCAAGCGTCGGATCTTGCTCTTTCAATAGGATCAACGCATCCAATACCATCATGTCCGAACCGTCAGGCACCTCCAGGGTGTAGCCTTTCATGTGCGGGGCGTTGTCTACGTCTGGGTTGTAGCGGTAAATCGAGAAATTCAAGTTCATCTTTCATCCCTCCCTTAGTAAGTACGTGCTTTAGGCGGGAACGCCTCTCGATGAACAGGTGACATATTTACATCACGCTTCGACATTTGCTCTGTCTCGGGGTTGTAAATTGAATGACATAACCAGTTTGCATCGTCACGCTCAGGGAAGTCGAATCGGGCATGGGCACCACGACTCTCGGTACGGTAGTTTGCTGCAACAGCCGTTGCATAGGCCGTTTCCATCAGGTTTTCCAACTCCAGACATTCGATACGCTGGGTGTTGAACTCGGTAGACGTATCATCCAGACGCGCTTCCTTCAGGCGCTCGCGGATACCTTTAAGCTCTTCCAGTCCGGTCGCCATTGCGTCACCTTCACGGAATACCGAGAAGTTATTCTGCATGCACGACTGCAGGTCTTTACGAATTTGAACAGGGTCTTCCCCCTTCTGAGTGCTGTTCCAGCGATTAACACGCTCAAGGGAAGCTTCGATATCAGAATCGGTAGCAGGACGGGCCTCAGCCTGTGCCAGCAGGGTTTCACCAAGGTGCAGACCCGTTGCACGGCCAAATACCACAAGGTCAAGCAGTGAGTTACCACCCAGGCGGTTGGCACCGTGAACCGATACCGAGGCAATCTCACCACAAGCAAACAAGCCCTGGACTTCCTCGTCCTGACCAGCCGCATTCTGCTTCACAGCCTGCCCTGATACCTGAGTTGGTACCCCACCCATCATGTAATGACAGGTCGGGATCACCGGAATAGGCTCTTTCACCGGGTCAATGTGGGCAAAGGTGCGCGAAAGTTCACAGATACCCGGCAGACGCGACTCCAACACGTCCTTGCCAAGGTGATCCAGCTTCAGCTTGATGTGTGGGCCCCACGGACCGTCACAGCCGCGGCCTTCACGGATTTCGACCATCATCGAGCGGGCAACAACATCACGACCGGCAAGGTCTTTGGCGTTCGGCGCATAACGCTCCATGAAGCGCTCGCCATCTTTGTTCAACAGGTAACCACCTTCACCACGACAACCTTCGGTCACCAGTACACCGGCACCGGCAATTCCTGTCGGGTGGAACTGCCACATTTCCATATCCTGCATCGGTACACCGGCACGCAATGCCATGCCAACACCGTCACCAGTGTTAATGTGGGCGTTTGTGGTCGAGGCATAGATACGGCCTGCACCACCGGTAGCCAAGATGGTTGCCTTCGACTTGAAGTAGCAAATCTCACCGGTTTCCATGCAAAGCGCAGTACAGCCCAGAATCGCACCGTCCTGGTTCTTCACCAGATCCAATGCATACCATTCGGAGAAAATCGTGGTCTTGTGCTTAACATTCTGCTGGTAAAGCGTATGAAGCAAAGCATGACCGGTACGGTCAGCCGCCGCGGCAGTACGTGCTGCCTGCTCGCCACCGAACTCTTTGGACTGACCACCGAATGGACGTTGATAAATAGTACCGTTATCAAAACGAGAAAACGGCAAGCCCATTTTCTCCAGCTCGATAACCGACTTAGGACCGTTCTGGCACATATATTCGATGGCATTCTGATCGCCAATGTAGTCAGAGCCCTTTACAGTGTCATACATATGCCACTGCCAGTTATCCGGGTGCGAATTACCTAGCGCAACGGTAATCCCGCCCTGCGCCGACACGGTATGTGAACGGGTAGGGAAAACTTTAGACAACAAGGCACATTTCAGACCTTGTTCAGAAATTTGTAGTGCGGCACGCATACCTGCACCACCAGCACCGATTACTACGGCATCAAACTCACGAACTGCAATGCTCACTTACGCACCCCACACAATGAAGAAACCTGAAAACAGGTATACAAAAAGGACGGCTACAACACCAAACTGAATACCTGCTCGTAGGGCGGCAGGTTTAATGTAGTCAGTCAGCACTTGCCACAGACCGATCCAGGCATGGATCAGAACCGACAGCAGAGCCAACATAGTAAAGACCTTGGTGCTCAGCTTGCCGAAAAAGGCGGTCCATGTTTCATAGTTTAGATCCGGGCCAAAGGCGAAGAATCCGACCATATAAATGGTGTAAAGGGTTAGAATGATTGCTGTTGCGCGAATCAGAATAAAATCGTGTATACCATTACGGCCGATTGTCGATACGTTGTTTACCATACTAGGCCTCCAGCGAAGATAGCTAGAACTGCGACGATTGCGAAGCTCACTTTGGTGCTCGCAATGCCGGTATCCATTTCTTCAAAATATCCCATATCCATCAACAGGTGACGCACGCCCAGCACAATGTGATAGAACAATGCAGTCAGTACACCCCACAAAACAAATTTCACAAAAAAACTGTCAACAATGTTGGCAGCGCTTGCGAAACCTTCAGGGGAGGAAAGGGAAAGGCCTAATAGCCAAAGTAGGATGGCAACAGAAACAAATGTGATCACGCCTGATACACGGTGCAGGATTGACGCAATCGCCGTCAGAGGAAAGCGAATCGTCTGTAGGTCGAGGTTGACAGGTCTTGGCTTATTTACTTTCACGGTTTGCCCACTCAGCTCCATTGAAGCATTTTATTTTTTTATAGAATTCTCCGATCCGCTTAAGCCAGAAAAACAAACTTAACATCTTTGTAACCTTTAGTTGCAATAATGTTTTAACGGGGACCTAAAAACAAAAAGCAACCTAAGTGACTAATATTGCTGACAACTTAAGCATTCGTTCCTGGCAGCTGCAGAACCAGAGACCTGCGGCGAGTATACGCCCCGTAACAACCAATTACAAATCCCGTTACATGACCTCTAACACGATTTGGAAATTTTGCACGTTTTCAATCAAAGTTATTAACAAGCGCACACAAACAGGCACAAAAATTGACAAATGGCGTCTCAATCGGTACAACAAATGCACATCCGCTTTGGATTAGGATTATAAAAAAGCAAAGGAGATTGTTATGGCAGACAAGAAAGCTACTCTTCACATTGAAGGGGAAGCACCAGTCGAACTGCCGATTCTCGGGGGCTCACAAGGGCCAGATGTAGTCGATGTGCGTAAACTTGGCGCGAACGGTTACTTCACATTCGACCCTGGTTTTCTAGCCACTGCATCATGTGAATCTCAAATTACTTATATTGACGGCGATAAAGGCGTGCTGCTTCACCGTGGCTACCCGATCGACCAATTAGCGAATAACGCTGATTATTTAGAAGTTTGTTATATTCTTTTGTACGGCGAAGTCCCTACGCGCGAACAGTACGAAACATTCCGTACTACTGTTACTCGCCATACCATGGTCCACGAACAGATTGCCAGCTTCTTCCACGGCTTCCGCCGTGACGCTCACCCAATGGCAGTTATGTGTGGTGTAGTTGGTGCGCTTGCAGCGTTCTACCATGACTCACTGGATATCAATAACGATACCCACCGTGAAATTACGGCTTTCCGCCTGCTGTCAAAAATGCCGACACTGGCTGCAATGTGTTACAAATACTCAATTGGTCAGCCGTTTATCTTCCCTCGCAATGATCTTGATTATGCAGAGAACTTCCTGCATATGATGTTTGCGACACCATGTGAAGAATACGAAGTCAGCCCAGTTGTTGCACGGGCAATGGACAAAATCTTTACCCTGCATGCTGATCACGAGCAAAATGCCTCGACGTCAACTGTACGTCTGGCGGGCTCGTCGGGTGCCAACCCGTTTGCCTGTATTGCAGCCGGTATTGCCTCGCTTTGGGGTCCTGCACACGGCGGTGCCAACGAAGCCTGCCTGAAGATGCTGGAAGAGATCGGCAGTGTCGACAATATTCCAGAATATGTCGAACGAGCGAAAGACAAGGATGACCCATTCCGCCTTATGGGCTTCGGTCACCGTGTCTACAAGAACTACGATCCACGTGCAACGGTAATGCGTGAAGCTTGCCATGAGGTACTGGAAGAACTGAACATTCAGGATCCACTGCTTGATGTAGCTATGGAACTGGAGCGTATTGCACTTTCAGATGAATACTTCATCGACAAGAAACTGTACCCGAACGTTGATTTCTACTCAGGTATTATCCTGAAAGCGATCGGTATTCCAGTGTCTATGTTTACCGTGATCTTCGCGATGTCCCGTACTATCGGCTGGATTGCGCACTGGAACGAAATGCACAACGATCCGGGCAACCGTATCGGCCGTCCTCGCCAGCTGTACACCGGTTACACGCAGCGTGAGTTCAGCCCGATCCACGAACGCGAATAACCGTTCTCGAGCCTGAAACAAAAAAGGTTGAGCAGAAATGCTCAACCTTTTTTATTCGCCTTTTTTTACAACCACTAAACCGGGTTGTCGATATCAATAAACCGGACATCCAGATCGTGCTCGTCAGCCAGCCACTCTCCCAGTGACAGAATACCATAGCGCTCGGTGGCGTGATGACCGGCACTAAAATAATGAATTCCCAACTCTCTTGCCGTATGAACGGTACGTTCAGAGATTTCACCGGAGATGAAGGCATCCAGCCCTTTGTGAGCTGCCAGTTCAATAAAGTCCTGTCCGCCGCCGGTGCACCAGCCGATAGTTTTAATTTCAGCCGGGGCATTGTCGCCAATATGTAACGGCTCGCGATGAAGTGCAATCGACAGGCGCGAGGCCAGCTCTTCCCCTGTCAACGGCTGCTCAAACTGACCAAAAACAGAAACAGATTGTGGATTGCCCTCTTCCATTCCCCCCAGCACTTCAATTTCAAGCAGCTCGGCCAGCTTGGCATTGTTACCCAGCTCAGGATGAACATCTAACGGCAAGTGATAGGCATACAGGTTAATCCCGTTTTCTATCAATGCCTTGATACGACGAAACTTCATACCGCGAATTTCTGCCGGCTCACCTTTCCAGAAGTAACCATGATGAACAAGGATTGCATCAGCCTTTTCTTCAATAGCGCGATCAATCAGGGCCTGGCAAGCCGTCACCCCAGTGATCACTTTTTTTACTTCTGACTTCCCTTCCACCTGTAGGCCGTTCGGGCAATAGTCTTTGATGAGATGCGGGCTCAGCAGCCCGTTGAGTACTGCTTCCAATTTAAGGTTATTCATTATCGCTTCCTTTTTTCAGTTAGCGTTATTCTATACCCAAATCCCCTCAAAATGCAGAACTCAGACAAGGACCGGCCTTCCCCACCCGCAAGATCAAAAAAGCTGCATCACTGCAGCTTTTTCAATATTCTAACTAGCAGCTAGCTAATATAGATCTTGTGAGCCATGTTCAGACTCCTCGAGCCACACTGGCTTGGTACTGGTTTTAACCCAAAATCGATGCAGGTAGCTATAAAAACGAGAACGCTTATCGACCGGCAAGAAAATCATAACAGGGAAGCTAATGACGCCGACAAGCACGACAAACACCCGGCGAAACAAGATGCGGATCTTAGAAAATGACTTGTACATAAGGGCCTCAACAACTGGTCTAACCTGTATAAACAATAATCTAAATAATATTGTCGCACTGCATCACAACGCACACTTTTCGACCAAATTTTATAATTGATGAGTAAACTAAGTCCCAACATGTCATGTACTTACAGTAAGCTAACAAGCAAGGAACAATTTAGAAACGACATCAATGCGGTGCTTACCTGCCCGTCGCTCACCTGTGGCCAACCGTTTGTCGCCGATGAGGCCTGGCTGTCTAATTTTAGGGCTAAGGCAACCATGCCAGATCACACCGATTACCAGGGCAACAGACGGCTTGGCTTTTATTACCAGTGGTTATGGCAACAACTGATTGCAGCACATCCCGATTATTTGCTCGTGGCTGAAGAAATTCAGCTAAAGTGGAACAAGCAAACACTCGGCGCTATCGATTTTCTGATCAAAAATACAATCACCGGCCAGCTCGAACACTGGGAAGTCGCCATTAAGTTCTACCTTGCTTTCCAGAACAGCTGGCCCGGCCCGAATGCCAGCGACAACCTGGATAAAAAAACGGCTCGCATGCTGGAGCACCAGTTAGCGCTCTGTGACCATCCAGCCTTTAGACACCAACTTGCTCCCCAGTTCGGCCAACCCGCTATCAAGCGCCTGATCATGCAGGGACGACTCTTTTATCCCCATGACAAGCTCAGCTCAGGTTCAGATCTAGGTTCAGGTATAGCCATCAACCCGGATGCTTTGAACGGCAAATGGTGTTATCAGTCACAGGCACCAGATTTACAACTGAGGCAACTGAGCAAGACCCAGTGGATCAGCCCCCCCTGTTACCAGGATCTCAAAATGTATCTTGATACCTGTGAGCTGTCGATCCCGACACAAGCCGTCAGCCCTGATGACCAAGTCTGGTTTGTGGTGCCCGATCACTGGCCAACGCATAACAGAGACCGTTAATGACTTTTTACAGGCATAAAAAAACGCCCTCGAAGGGCGTTTTTATCAGCTAAATAATCTTACAGACCAGCGTCGGCAAATACCTTACTGACAATTTCCTGCGCTTCTTGCTCAATAAGGGCTAAGTGCTCTTCGCCTTTGAAGCTTTCGCAGTAAATCTTGTAGATATCTTCGGTGCCTGATGGACGCGCAGCGAACCAGCCATTCTCGGTGGTCACTTTAAGGCCGCCAATCGCCGCACCATTACCCGGTGCATGTGTCAGGCGGGCTGTGATTGCATCACCAGCCAGAGTCTCTGCAGCCACCATTTCAGGAGACAGCTTGCTCAGTACCGCTTTCTGCTCACCGTTGGCGACAGCCTGAAGACGGTTGTATTGCGAAGCGCCGTGCTTGTCAGCCAGTTCTTCGTAGTACTGCTGCGGGTTCTTACCGGTAACAGCCGTGATTTCAGCCGCCAGCAGACATAGCAAGATACCATCTTTGTCGGTAGACCAAGGCGTACCGTCCATGCGCAAGAAAGATGCCCCAGCACTTTCCTCACCACCGAAACCTAGCTCGCCAGAGTACAGACCGTCAACGAACCATTTGAAACCAACCGGTACTTCACACAGCTCACGGCCCAGATCAGCCACAACACGGTCAATCAGCGCACTGGATACCAGTGTTTTACCAACGGCCACTTCCTGGCTCCAGTCCGGACGGTGACGGTAAAGGTAGTCAATACACACTGCAAGGAAGTGGTTAGGGTTCATCAGGCCGGCAGGCGTAACGATACCGTGGCGATCGTAGTCAGGGTCGTTACCAAAAGCCAGATCGTAGCTGTCTTTGTGTGCCAGCAGACCAGCCATCGCATAAGGCGACGAGCAGTCCATACGGACCACACCGTCTTTGTCCAGCGACATAAAGCGGAAAGACGGGTCGATAGACTCGTCGACCAGCGTCAGATCCAGCCCGTAATGACTGGCAATCTGACGCCAATACTCAATGCCAGAACCACCAAGTGGATCAACACCGATTTTAAGGTTGGCTTTCTGAATTGCAGCCATATCGATAACGTTGACCAAATCATCGACATAAGGTGACACCAGCTCTTGCTCGACCACCAGCTCACTGGCAAATGCCTGCTCAATCGACACACGCTTCACATCGACCATGCCATTGGCAATGATCTCGTTGGCACGCTTTTCGATCGCGGTAGTCAGTTCACCTTCGGCAGGACCACCATGGACAGGGTTGTACTTGATACCACCGTCCTGAGGCGGGTTGTGAGACGGGGTGATCACAATGCCATCAGCTTTATCGGCGTTGGCTTTGTTATGGCACAAAATAGCGTGTGAGACACCCGGAGTCGGGGTATAGCCACGCCCTTGCTGGATCACTACCTTCACATTGTTCGCAACCAGCACTTCTAGCGTAGAAGTGAACGCAGGCTCAGACAGCGCATGAGTATCCTTACCCAAAAACAGCGGGCCTGTCACACCTTTAGCAGCACGTACTTCAGCAACAGCCTGGGCGATAGCCCAGATATGGTGCTGGTTGAATGTACCTTTATCAGCCGTACCACGGTGACCAGAAGTCCCAAAGGCAACTTTCTGCTGTGGTTGAGTAACGCTCGGCTCAATAAGAAAATAATTTGCCACTAATGCGGGAATGTTATGCATATCTTCTTGCTGGGCACGCTGCCCGGCTCGAGGATGGATTGCCATTAACTTATCCTTGTAATAAAAAGGCGAAACGCCAGTTAAATTTCACCGCAAACTTTGTCGATGATATCTGCACCGAAGTTCATTTTGCCCATCAACTGCTCAACCATCTGACGTTTGCGATCAGTATTCGTATTCGTTATTACCCAGAACGGGGTCTCGGGAATCGCTTTCGGCTTGGTCGTTTTACCACTCGCCAGCAGTGTGTCTTTGCTCTCGGCAAAGTAAATGCGGGTACGACCTTTGATTGCCGCAGCTTCTGTAAAGCCTTTCGGATCGATACGATAAAGCGACGACAAGATCATCATGAAGCGGCCGATGGCTTTTTCCTGGACGGCGAACTCATCTGAAATCAACAACGATCGCATCTCTTTTACACGATCCATTTTCGTTACATTACCCGCGTCTTTACTTACCACGATACCCTTAGGTCGAACAGGCATAACAACCTCTGGCTGCTGTTCGCTCTGCTCTGGCACCATTAACAGGCGGCGCAAAATGTCGGATGCACTCTCGCCAATATGCTGGGTTTGGCTGGCAATATAACGATATAGCTCTTCGTCTACCTCAATACTCTTCATCGTAGTGTTCATTATCGTTCCGTTTGAAAATCACCGTGAGATTATAACGTGATCCGAGGTTATACTCTACGGTAAAGCGTTATCAACAAGAGAAAATAGTCAGTGAATCTTCATTACCAAGTGGACGGACAAGGTGAAGCGATCATTTTGATCCATGGTCTTTTCGGCAGTGCCGACAATCTGGGACTGCTCGCCAGATCGTTGAAAGATAAATATAAAGTGATCAGCATCGATCTTCGAAACCATGGCCGCTCCCCCCATTCAGATACATTTACCTACCGCGAAATGGCTGCCGACGTCCTGAAGGTCATCGACCTATGTGATATAGAGCGGTTCTCGCTCATTGGCCATTCTATGGGCGGAAAAGTTGCCATGGCAATGACCGAGCTGGCAGCGCCCCGCTTTAACCATTTAATCGTCCTGGATATGGCGCCGGTCCATTACCACGTACACCGCCACCAAAATGTCTTTGCCGGCCTGCGGGAAGTCGCCAGGCACACCGTTGGCAAACGCAGTGAAGCCGAAACTCACTTGGCTAAACATGTGCTCGAACCGGGTGTAAGGCAATTTTTGCTCAAGTCTTTTGCCAAGACAGACAGCGGCTATAACTGGCGCTTCAATGTCGAGGGCCTGATCGCCAACTACGATACCATTATGGGGTGGCAGGAAGTGCCTGAATTCACAGGTAAGACCTTGTTCGTCAAGGGGCAGGAGTCCGAATATATCCTGCCAGAGCACAGAGAATCTATCGCACGCCAGTTTCCTTCGGCCAAGGCCCACATGGTGGCAAATACCGGACACTGGCTGCATGCCGAGAAACCAGAGACAGTAAACCGTATAATTCTGAACTTCTTACAATCAGCTTAAGGCGAATCAAGCACCCCTATACCGTTAACAGGCACCTACTGTCTGTGTTATAGTGCGCGCCTAGCTCGGCTTCAACGGCTGTAAGGAGACAGAAATGTTATACGAGCACATGGAACTGCTTGAATCGATTGGGCTGGACTTGTTGTTCGCCGCAATATTTTTCTTTATCGGCATGGCCATAAAGGATGTACTGAAGCAGGGTAATGTGCCACCATTTGGCCGCAAAATTGTCTGGCTTGTCCTTTTTCTGGGCTGCGCCGGGTTTATCACCAAGGGCCTGATCCAGATTAGCTGGGAAGGCGCTGGCATTGGTTAACATTTATAGCTGAATTCAGCGACTGCCGAGCGTGCAACAAAGCCGAATCATGAAATAGAACATGCTCTGACAAAGAGCTAGTGGTCATCAGATAAAACAGCATCGAGCATTCAAGTGACAAGTGTCACCGCTTGATAAGTGATCATTGAAACTCAGGACCAGCGTCCTGATAAGATTTATGTATATCGTTATCATCAAGGATAACGGTCAACAACTAATACGGGTAATCTCTACTATGGCGAGTGTAGGACTCTTCTTTGGTAGCGACACAGGTAATACAGAAGCTGTCGCTAAAATGATCCAGAAGCAACTGGGCAAAAAACTGGTTGAAGTAAAAGATATCGCTAAAAGCAGCAAAGAAGATATCGACAACTTCGACCTGCTACTGTTAGGTATCCCTACCTGGTACTACGGTGAAGCGCAGTGTGACTGGGATGACTTCTTCCCTGAGCTGGAAGGTATCGACTTCTCGACTAAGCTTGTTGCTATTTTCGGTTGTGGTGACCAAGAAGATTACGCAGAGTACTTCTGTGACGCTATGGGTACGGTTCGCGAAATCGTAGAAGGCCGCGGCGCAACTATCGTTGGCCACTTCCCGACGGAAGGCTTTGAGTTTGAAGCATCAAAAGCACTTGTTGACGACAACCACTTCGTTGGCCTTTGCATCGATGAAGATCGCCAGCCGGAACTGACTGACGAGCGCGTAGAGAAGTGGGTAAACCAAATCTATGACGAAATGTGCCTGGCTGAACTGGCCGACTAATCGTCACTGTTATGCCCAATAAACGCGCCCTCTGGCGCGTTTTTTATTTCTGTAATCGCAATCAGATCTGCATACCTCGATATAGCTTACATACCCTAACCGCATATAAACAAAAGCGCATATAACAACTCAATTCATGAGAAGATTTCACGGCGGTATTGAGTACGATTAGCATTTATATTCCACTACGTTAACTTCAGACAAGTTCTGAAATAACAGCAGTATTGGGAAGTATATGATGTTCCGAACCTCATTCCCCAGAGCAGCCGCCACTTCTTTAGGGGCAACGCTATACTAGCCAGCCGGAAAATCTCTTTCATCCTCAGCCCCCCCTAGCCACTAGCACGAAGAGCACACCAACATTTTTGTAACAAGCCTGCAAAGTAAAGAAAAGTTACATATCAGGTAGATTCATCGCTTTTTAAGGTTTATTGTTACCTTGTCGTCACTTATAATAAATAGATATGAGAAAGACTACCGCTTCATGTTGTTGCGGCTAGCCAATAGGAAACTCGGATGTCAGATAATAATCACGCACTTAAACAAGCAGGCTTAAAAGTTACGCTTCCGCGTCTTAAAATTCTGGAAGTATTGCAGCAGCCTGATTGCCAACACATTAGTGCTGAAGACTTATACAAGAAACTAATCGATATTGGTGAAGAGATTGGCCTGGCAACGGTTTACCGCGTACTGAACCAATTTGATGATGCTGGTATTGTGACTCGCCACCATTTCGAAGGCGGTAAATCAGTATTTGAACTGGCCACTCAGCACCATCATGACCACCTGGTTTGTCTTGATTGTGGAAAAGTTATTGAGTTTTCTGACCAAGTTATCGAACAGCGCCAGAAAGAGATTGCTTCCAGCTTCAACGTTCGCCTGACTAACCACAGCCTGTACCTCTATGGTCACTGCATGGAAGGTGACTGTAACGAAAACCCAGAGCTGCACGATCAAAAATAATTAATGCCCTAAGCCTTTACTGCGATATATTGACTATGACAGATGGCGGCTTAGGCGCTTGACTCTAAATCAAAAAACCAGCCAAGCGGCTGGTTTTTTTTATGGGATCAAAAAGCCAGCCTTAGCTGGCTTTGCTATTAATCGCCAATCTTAGCCCAAGTATCACGCAGGCCAACCGTGCGGTTAAACACAAGTTTCTCTTTAGAAGAGTCTTTGCTATCTGCACAGAAATAACCCATACGCTCAAACTGGAATGCTTTCTCTGCTTCAGCATCAGCCAACGACGGCTCTACGACACCTTGCTTAGTGGTCAGTGATTCCGGGTTGATCACAGAAACAAAGTCATCAGCAGCGCCAGGGTTCGGTACAGTGAACAGACGATCGTACAGACGAATTTCAGCAGGGATACCCGCTTCCGCTGATACCCAGTGGATCACGCCCTTCACCTTACGGCCGTCTGTTGGGTTTTGGCCCAGCGTTTCGTTATCGTAAGTACAGAAGATGGTAGTGATATTACCTTCTTCGTCTTTCTCGATACGTTCAGCCTTGATCACATAGGCACCGCGTAGACGCACTTCTTTACCCAGCACCAGACGCTTGTACTTCTTGTTAGCTTCTTCACGGAAGTCTTCACGCTCGATATACAACTCACGAGTGAAAGGTACTTCGCGGGTTCCCATCTCAGGCTTATTCGGATGGTTCGCTACATTCAAGATTTCCGCTTCACCATCAAAGTTTTCGATAACAACTTTAACAGGATCCAGAACGGCCATTGCACGAGGTGCATTTTCGTTTAGATCATCACGGATACAAGATTCCAGTGAGCCCATCTCGATGGTGTTGTCTTGCTTGGTTACACCAATGCGCTTACAAAACTCGCGGATAGAGGCAGAAGTAAAGCCACGACGACGCAGGCCAGAGATAGTCGGCATACGCGGATCATCCCAACCAGAAACCAGATTATCGGTTACCAGCTGGTTTAGCTTACGCTTGGACATAACCGTGTACTCAAGGTTCAGGCGGCTGAACTCATACTGACGCGGCTGGCAGTCAATCGTAATGTTATCCAGCACCCAGTCGTACAGACGACGGTTGTCCATAAACTCCAGGGTACAAATAGAGTGCGTAATACCTTCCAACGCATCAGAGATACAGTGCGTGAAATCGTACATCGGATAGATGCACCACTTGTCGCCAGTCTGGTGGTGAGTGGCGAAACGCACACGGTAGATAACCGGATCACGCATCACCATAAACGGTGAAGCCATGTCGATCTTGGCGCGAAGGCACATCTTGCCCTCTTCCACTTCGCCATTTTTCATTTTATCGAACAGCGCCAGGTTTTCTTCAACGCTGCGATCACGGTATGGGCTGTGTTTACCCGGCTCAGTCAATGTGCCGCGGTATTCACGCATTTGCTCTGGACTTAGCTCATCAACATACGCTAAGCCTTTATTAATCAATTCAATAGCAAACCCGTATAGCTTGTCGAAGTAGTTTGATGAATAGCAAATCTCACCGCTCCACTCGAAGCCCAACCAGTTAACATCGTTCTTAATAGACTCAACGTATTCGATGTCTTCTTTCTCAGGGTTAGTATCGTCGAAACGTAGGTTACATTGACCCTGATAGTCCTGAGCAATACCGAAGTTCAAACAAATTGATTTAGCATGACCGATGTGCAGGTAGCCGTTCGGCTCCGGCGGGAATCGGGTATGTACGCTTGTATGTTTGCCACTTGCTAAATCCGCATCAATGATCTGGCGGATAAAGTTAGTTGGACGAGCTTCAGATTCACTCATCTATTACACCTCGTGTGCTTACAGGATTTTAGAACCCTCTATGATCCATAAATATGGTGCACGACTCAACAAATAGTGTGCATTGTTTGTCGATATGTATAAAAAAACCCCGCTATCGCAGGGCAATATAAACAGATGACACCCAATTCGAGCATCACTATACCCAAGCAACCTCAAGATGCAGGGCAACCCAAGCCTAAAACTACCAGGGCAGCTTCGGAATACACTTCGGGGAAAGCGTATTCGGAAACTAGCAAGGCACAACCCGCCGAACCAGAGCGGAGCCTTGCGGTAGCGATGGCCAAGCCTCATTGTAATCTTGTTTTGGAAAAAAAACGGCCTCCAACAAGAGGCCGCTCTTCACGCCGTTATCCAGGCTCCCTGACCAGGAGCCCGGCTTTAGGTCATTAAGGCAGTTTTACCGAAGAGAGATCTTCAGATGCCGGGATTTTTTTCATTTCGCCAGCAACGATTTCCGCCAGCGGGCCAAGGATAACCTGAATATTGTTGGTACCAAGTTTAACCACACCCATGGCACCCAGAGCCTTCAGAGTTTTCTCATCAGCCAGGCTGCTGTCTTTCAGTGTCAGGCGCAGACGCGTGATACATGCATCGATGTTCTCAAGGTTACCGTGGCCACCCAGCGCTTTCAGGTACTGTTTAGCCAGCTCACCCGTTTCTTCTGAACCAGCAACTGAACCTTCTTCCGTATCATCGTCTTCACGACCCGGTGTTTTCAGGTTGAACTTAACAATGACAGTACGGAAGATTGCGTAGTACAGACCGAAGAATACCAGGCCTTGAACAATTAGCATGTACCAGTTAACCGCTAGCGGGTTACGCGTCGACAGCACCATATCGACCAGACCAGCCGAGAAGCCGAAGCCAGCAATCCACTGCATTGATGCCGCAATGTATACAGACAAGCCAGCTAGTGCTGCGTGAACAACGTATAGCGCAGGTGCCAGGAACATGAAGGCAAACTCTAGCGGCTCAGTAACACCGGTGAAGAATGATGCGAAACCGGCTGCAATCATGATTGAAGCAACTTTTTCTTTGTTCTTGGCTTTCGCTGTATGGTACATCGCAAGTGCCGCACCCGGCAGGCCGAACATCATGATTGGGAAGAAGCCTGCCTGATACATACCGGTCACACCCGGAGTCGCCACACCTTCAGCAATAGATTTCGCGCCACCAAGGAAGTTAGGAATATCGTTGATACCGGCAACGTCAAACCAGAATACAGAGTTCAGTGCGTGGTGAAGACCAACAGGAATCAATAGACGGTTAAAGAATGCATAGATACCGGCACCTAGCTCACCCATACCCTGGATACCTTCACCGAAGTTCACAAGACCACCATAAACAGCTGGCCAGATGTACATCAGAATGAAAGCAATAAAGATACCTGCGAATGACGTCAGGATAGGAACCAGACGCTTGCCCGAGAAGAATGCCAGGGCTTTGTGAAGTTCTACAGCAGAGAAGCGATTATAGATTTCAGCAGATACGATACCGACTAAGATACCGACAAATTGGTTATTGATCTTCGCGAATGCTGCAGGCACTGCGCTAGGGTCAATGCCTTGAATTTGTGCAACTGCGCCCGGAGACAGCAGCGTTGTAACGACTAAAAAGCCAACAAAACCAGAAAGTGCTGCTGCACCATCTTTATCTTTAGACATACCGTACGCAACACCGATTGCGAACAGTACAGACATGTTATCAATAATAGCGGCACCAGCCTTGATCAAAAAGGCTGCCAGTGCACTGTTTGCACCCCAGCCGTTCGGATCAATCCAGTAACCAATACCCATTAATATTGCGGCGGCAGGCAGCGTGGCAACAGGTACCATCAGCGCCTTACCTACTTTCTGAAAATATCCAAGAATATTCACCCTTAGTTCCCCCTATGGTTTTCTTAGATGCGATCCAGATAACTTTTTTTAGTTATCCGATTAAGTCATTTGCAGTGTAAGAGATTAATTTCGCCCCGCAAATTAAAACCTCATCAATTGTGATCTTTATCACCTGATTAACTAACAATAGAGCGATTTTGCTAGCCCGATCATAAAACTTATTTTATTATCCAAAACAAAGGTAATATGCCGCTAAGATTTAATCGTATTTTCTACTAGGAATGAGGTATCACCGTGAGACTAATCCCGCTGAATAAAGCTAAAGATGTAGGTTTGTGGTCCGCTCGCTATATCGCTGATTCTATTAATAAATTTCAGCCAACAGCCGACCGTCCTTTTGTATTAGGTTTACCGACTGGTGGTACTCCACTGGCAACATACAAGCGTTTGATCGAGCTTTATGAAGCTGGAGAAGTAAGTTTTAAGCACGTTGTTACCTTCAACATGGATGAGTATATCGGTATCTCGGCCGACCACCCTGAGTCATACCGCAGCTTCATGTACAACAACTTCTTTAAACACATTGATATTCAAGAAGAAAACATCAATCTCCTGAATGGTAATACTGACGATCACGAAGCAGAATGTCAGCGTTACGAGGACAAGATCAAATCTTACGGTAAAATTAATTTGTTCATGGGCGGTGTAGGCAATGACGGACATATTGCCTTCAACGAGCCGGCTTCTTCGCTGGCATCACGCACCCGTATCAAAACACTGACCGAAGACACACGTATTGCAAACTCGCGCTTCTTTGACGGTGATATGGATCAGGTACCAAAGTACGCACTAACCATCGGTGTTGGTACGCTGCTGGATGCACGGGAAATCATGATTCTGGTTACCGGCCACAACAAGGCCCAGGCTCTTGAAGCCGCCGTTGAAGGTTCGGTTAACCACCTGTGGACGGTATCTGCCCTTCAGCTACACCCTAAATCACTGATTGTCTGTGACGAGCCGTCAACACAGGAGCTGAAAGTCAAAACTGTGAAATACTTCCAGGAACTGGAAGCTGAAAACATCAAGAACCTGTAATAGGAGTTGTTCATGTACGCGCTTACCAACTGCCGTATTTTTACCGGTAGCGATGTGCTGAGTAACCACGCCGTCATTATTGACGGCGTGAACATTCACGCTATTTGCCCTGCCGACGAGCTACCTCAAGATATTGAAACGCTGGATCTGGACGGGGCCAACCTGACACCAGGCTTCATCGATCTGCAGCTCAACGGCTGCGGCGGCGTCATGCTAAACGATGAGATCAATGCCGATACCATCCATACCATGCACCGCGCCAACCTGAAATCAGGCTGCACCAGCTTCTTGCCGACGCTGATCACCTCGTCTGACGAAGATATGAAAACGGTCATTGCCGCAGCCCGCGAATATCATGCCCAGTATCAAAACCACTCGCTCGGTTTGCACCTGGAAGGTCCTTACCTGAACGTGATGAAAAAAGGTATCCACAGTGTCGATCACATCCGTCGTTCCGATGACGCCATGATCCAGACCATCTGTGACAATGCCGATATCGTGGCCAAGGTAACACTGGCACCGGAACAAAACTCCCACGAGCATATCCGACATCTGGCCGAGGCCGGTATTGTTGTTTCTGCAGGCCATACCAATGCGACCTATGTCGAGGCGCGCAAAGGCTTTGAGGCCGGTATCAGCTTTGCGACCCACCTGTTTAATGCCATGACACCGATTGCCGGCCGCGAGCCAGGCATGGTCGGGGCCATCTACGACACGCCGGATGTCTACACCGGGGTGATAGCGGACGGTTTTCATGTAGATTATGCCAATATTCGTATGGCTCACAGGATGAAAGGCGAAAAACTTGTTTTGGTCACCGATGCAACTGCACCAGCAGGAGCAGACATTGATCACTTTATTTTTGTCGGTAAGAAAGTATATTACCGTGATGGCAAGTGTGTTGATGAAAATGGCACACTTGGCGGTTCGGCACTCACTATGATAGAAGCAGTTCAAAACAGTGTCGAGCATGCAGGTATCGCCCTGGACGAAGCGATTCGTATGGCAACCCTGTATCCTGCTCGTGCCATTGGTGCGGACAAGACACTGGGGGCCATCAAAAAAGGCATGGTTGCTAACCTGGCTATTTTTGATCGTGACTACCATGTTCGGGCGACTGTTGTTAACGGTGAATACGAGCAGAACTAACTATGACAGGCGGACAAATTGGTAATGTAGATCTGGTAAAGCAGCTTAACAGTGCAGCTGTTTACAGACTCATTGACTTGCAAGGCCCTATTTCACGTATCCAGGTAGCAGACGTAAGTCAGCTGGCTCCTGCAAGCGTTACTAAAATCACCCGCCAATTGCTTGAACGCGGCCTGATCAAAGAGGTCGCGCAGCAGGCTTCCACCGGTGGACGACGTGCCATTTCGCTGACGACAGAGTCAGCGCCTTTCCATTCGATTGCTATCCGGCTTGGACGCAACTATATCGAATTAACCATTTACGACTTGAGCGGCAAGCACATAGCCAGCGCCGCTCATCAGTTTAACTACGCCAACCAGCAAGAACTGACCGACGGCCTGCTTGGCCATATCCGCCAGTTCATCGCAGACAACCAAAATATCATGCGTGAGCTGGTCGCTTTCGGTATTACCCTGCCGGGACTGATTGATCCGGAAACCGGCGTGGTCGAATATATGCCACATATTGAGGTGGATAACTTTCCGCTCTCGGAAATTATCAGCGAGAAATTCGGCGTTTCCTGCTTTGTCGGTAACGACATCCGAGGCCTGGCGTTAGCCGAACACTATTTCGGCGCGAGCCAGGACTGTAAAGATTCAATCCTGATCAGTGTCCACCACGGTACCGGTGCCGGGATCATCGTGAACGGACAGGTATTCCTTGGCTTTAACCGTAATGTCGGTGAGATAGGCCATATCCAGATTGATCCGCTCGGTGACAAGTGCCAGTGCGGCAACTTCGGCTGCCTGGAAACAGTGGCGGCAGATCCGGCCATCATCAAACAGGCTCAGAGCCTGCTGGCCCAAGGTTACCGTAGCAGCCTGCAGGAGCTGGAGGAAGTCACTATGCCAGCCATCTGCGAAGCGGCCAACAAGGGTGACGAACTGGCCTGCCAGGTACTGATCAAGGTCGGTAATCAACTCGGCAAGGCATTGGCTATGACGATTAATTTATTCAACCCGCAAAAAATCGTGGTTGCCGGCAATATCATCCAGGCCAAAGATGTCATTTTCCCGGCTATTCGCCGCTGCGTTGAAACCCAGTCACTGTCGACGTTCCATAAAGATCTGCCGATTGTAGAATCTGAGCTCTATAGCCAGCCTACCATCGGGGCATTTTCAATGATCAAGCGTGCTATGCTTAACGGCGTGCTGCTTCAACGACTACTTGAAGATTAGGCCCGACACCACAGTGCCTGACAGCAAGCCAAGCTCATAGCACAGCAGCTTTTTCACCACACTAAAAAGGGGCATGTACCGGACAGGTACATGCCCCTTGTGGTATATTGCGCAAAAAATTAAGCCTCTACACCCAAACTACACTATGGCTTATGCGATAACGCTACCGGGAACACAATAAGAAAGGATAATTAGTCTCAACATGGAACTTATTTTTATCATAGCCGCCTTCCTGGCTGGCTTTATAGCCCTGAGGTGCAAGCTTCCTCCTCTGGTAGGCTTCCTTGTCGCGGGATTTGCCCTCAATAGCGCAGGCTACCAGTCAACCGAGGTCCTCAGTGTCCTGGCCGATCTCGGCGTTACCCTGCTACTGTTCTCGATAGGCCTCAAACTCGATGTCAAAACCCTGCTTGCCAAAGAAATCTGGGGAGGGGCGACACTGCATAACCTGCTGACAACCGGCCTCTTTACCCTTGCCCTGCTGGCTTTGAAACAACTCGGCCTCGGAATGCTCAGCGAGCTGGATATGGTGCAGCTTGGCCTGCTTGCCTTCGCACTCTCATTTTCAAGTACCGTTTTTGCGATCAAGGCGCTGCAGGAAAAAGGCGAGCTCAACTCTACCTACGGTACCCTTGCCATTGGGGTACTGGTCATGCAGGATATTTTTGCCGTTATTTTCCTGACCGTTTCAACCGGCAAGGTGCCCGAGATCACTGCACTGGCCTTGTTTGCCCTGCCCCTATTGCGTCCGTCACTGTTTAAAATTCTCGACAAGGCCGGCCACGGGGAAATGCTGGTGCTATATGGGATTTTCCTTGCCTTGGTCGCCGGTGCAGGCCTGTTCGAGGCTGTCGGCATGAAGGCCGATTTGGGCGCTCTGATCCTGGGGATGATGCTAGCCGCTCACCCTAAGGCCTCGGAGCTGTCAAAATCACTGTTCAACCTGAAAGAGCTGTTGCTTGTCTGCTTCTTCCTCAACATAGGTCTGTCGGAAGAGCCGACCCTCGACGGCTTCCTGATGGCCATTCTACTACTTCTGCTGCTGCCGATAAAAGGCATCCTCTACTACATCATCTTTAACCTGTTCCGCTACCGGGTCCGGACATCACTGCTTGGTACGCTCACCTTGTTCAACTACAGCGAGTTCGGCCTCATTGTCGGCGGGCTAGCGTACAGTCTGGGAATGCTGCCTGGCAACTTTCTGGTTGCCATCGCCATTGCCGTCTCATTGTCATTCCTGATCGCGGCTCCACTCAATAGCATCGGCCACCGGTTATACAAAGATGCTTCGAAGTGGCTAAAAGAGTTTGAGCCAGACAAACTTAATTCGAGCGATAAACTGATTGACCTCGGAAACAAGAAAATCATGATTCTGGGCATGGGCCGTATTGGTTCAGGTGCCTACGACGAACTAGTCGCACGCTATGGCGAGCAAGTCATTGGTATCGAAACCCGTGAAGACTCCGTCCAGCTCCATCGAGCCGCCGGGCGCAATGTGATCCACGGCGACGCTACCGACCCCGATTTCTGGGCTCGAGTTATCTCACGCCACAACACCGAACTGATTTTGCTGGCAATGCCTCATAGCCAGGCCAACAGCTTTGCCCTGGAACAGATTCGAGAAGGTCATTACCAAGGTAAGATCGCGGCGATAGCCAAATACAGTGATGATGAAGCCCTGCTCAGCGAACTGGGAGTCGATGCGGCATTCAACATTTACAACGAGGCAGGTAGTGGGTTTGCCCGCCATGTCTGTGAGCACCTGTCGCCCGATATAAAACCACTCTAGCCCCTCAACCATTCTTCACTTTTTATAACGGCAGCCTCGGCTGCCGTTTGTTTTTTCGTTCAAAAAACCAGCTAATAATAGATAAAATTCAGATAAAGTCTTTTTTATTAGATAATATTCACCGACAAGGCTTTTCTTCAATTGAATAGAGATTAAAGGTTGCTTTATTTTACCGAATACGCAATTTTAACAATTAAGAACGGGAGACGTTAGCAGCAAGGAGTAAGAATTAAGTCTCTAGACTAGGAACTAGATACTCAATTCTTACTCCCTCCCAAACAATTATGGATAGCGACAAGCGATTTAAAAGTTGGAGTCAGAAGTATGTGTTCAGTATTCGGTATCTTAGACATCAAGAGTGATGCAGCAGCGTTGCGCGAAACCGCGCTAGAAATGTCCAAGAAAATGCGTCATCGCGGTCCTGACTGGTCAGGTATCTACTCGTCAGATAAAGCCATTCTGGTGCACGAGCGCCTGGCTATCGTTGACCTAAACAGCGGTGAGCAACCTCTGTACAACGAAGATAAAACACATGCTCTTGCGGTAAACGGTGAAATTTACAACCACAAAGAACTTCAGGCTGAGTTTGCACCCGACTACCCTTTCCAGACTGAGTCTGACTGTGAAATTATTCTGGCGCTCTACAAGGAGAAAGGCCCGGAACTGCTTGACTACCTCAACGGTATTTTTGGCTTCATCCTTTATGATGAGACGGAAGATGCCTATCTGATCGGTCGTGACCATATCGGTATTATCCCGCTGTACCACGGCTATGACGAGCACGGTAACTACTATGTTGCTTCTGAAATGAAATCACTGGTACCGGTTTGTAAAACCATCAGCGAGTTTCCTCCAGGCCACTTCCTATGGAGCAAGAAAGGCGAGCCGGTGCGTTACTACAAGCGTGACTGGATGGAGTTTGATACCGTTGCCGACGCAAAGACCGATAAAGTTGCACTGACCAATGCACTAGAGAGTGCGGTTAAGCGTCAGCTAATGACAGATGTTCCATACGGTGTGCTGTTGTCAGGTGGTTTGGATTCATCTGTCATCTCCGCTATCACCAAAAAGTTCGCGGCCCGTCGTATCGAAGATGACGAGCAATCTCAAGCATGGTGGCCGACATTGCACTCCTTTGCTATCGGCCTTGAAGGCGCGCCTGATTTAAAAGCGGCTAAAGTGGTAGCAGACAGCATTGGTACCGTTCACCATGAGTTGACCTATACAGTTCAGGAAGGCCTGGATGCCATTCGTGATGTGATTTACCACATTGAAACTTACGATGTCACGACAATCCGTGCTTCAACGCCAATGTACCTGATGTCACGTAAGATCCGTGCTATGGGGATCAAGATGGTGCTTTCCGGCGAAGGGGCAGATGAAGTCTTCGGCGGCTACCTTTACTTCCACAAAGCACCGAACGCAAAAGAGTTCCACGAAGAAACAGTACGTAAGCTGCTGGCACTGAACATGTTTGACTGTGCCCGTGCCAACAAGTCAATGGCTGCCTGGGGCATCGAAGCACGTGTACCGTTCCTGGACAAGGAATTCCTTGAAGTGGCAATGCGCCTGAACCCAGAAGATAAAATGTGCGGTAATGGCAAGATGGAGAAACACATCATCCGTGAATGCTTCGGCCACTACCTGCCAGAATCCGTTGCATGGCGTCAGAAAGAGCAGTTCTCTGATGGTGTTGGTTACAGCTGGATTGACTCACTAAGAGAAGTTGCAGAAGCCAAGGTCACCGAGCAGCAGCTTGAAACAGCCAAGTTCCGTTTCCCGTACAACACGCCGACAACCAAAGAAGGCTATATGTACCGTGAAATCTTTGAAGAGCTGTTCCCGCTTGAAGATGCCGCGAAATGTGTACCTGGCGGCCCGTCAATCGCCTGTTCAAGTGCTAAGGCCATTGAATGGGATGAGAGTTTCAAGAACAGTGCCGATCCATCAGGCCGTGCTGTCGCTGCCGTTCACAACGAAGCTTATGAGCAGAAAGCCTAACGGCCCAGTTATCATCTAAATACTGAAACGAGAGCCTTGCGCTCTCGTTTTTGTTTTTGCTCTCATTGCCTTTCCCCTCCCCTTTTCAAGGGGAGGCTGGGAGGGGTTAACTCACAAAATACAGACATAAAAAACCGCCTTCCGGCGGTTTTTCTTCTCGAGACTAGGAACTAACACCTCGCCTCTGGGGATTAACGCTCCCAGTATGCCTCTTCCAGGCTGTCTTCACGCTCTGGCAAACCACGGGACAGACGCGGAGAGTGCTGCGCCAGCACTTCGTAGCTTACGCGGTTCGAGTACAGACAAACCTGTGAGAACGACGAATAGGTCAGGAAGTTATGCTGGTGCTTGCTTGATTTAGGCACGTTCTCTTTGTGGTAACGGTTTGCTGACATATCGTGCAGCAGGGCTGACAGTGCACCATCACCGGCACCATTGGTATTTTTGATGCGCTCTGGGCCACCCATGTACGGTGCAATGTGAGAAAAGACCTTCAATGGCTGCTCACATTCTTTCTTCAGCATTGGACGGCTGAACTCGTAGCGGTTGAACTCAGGGATATCACCCGGCAACAGCGGCAAACTAGTTTCGCGCTTCGCATCATCTTCGGTATAACCCGCAGTATACAGACCAACAGGGCCTGCGGTGCACAGTACCAAATCAACCCACTCCAGGGTTTTCTCAGAGGCAACAAGCGGATCTGCTTCGCCAGTCAGTGCTTCGGCTTCATCTTCGTTCATCGCAACAACCGTCACATGGTCGCGTAGGAAATCTCGCCACCACTGCGGATCGTCTTCAATAACAAACTTAGTACCCAGCGTCAGTACCACAGGTACATCATGCTTTTTCGCATACTCAATCGCACGCATGGTCGCTTCTGGCATCGGATCGCCTTCTTTACAACGCACCAGGTAAGCAGTCAGTACCAAAGCAGAAGCATTTTCGAATACCTTCTCTGGAATGCTATTCGGATCCAGCTGGTTCATTCGGCCTTCGTTGATCGCAAATGTCCGCTCGCCTTCTTTCGAGATCAGTGCAAAACAGCGACCGATAGGGCCATGTACTGGCTGAAGGTGGTTCATATCCATACGGCTCGAGGTATTGCAAAGATAACGGTAGGCATAGCTGCCGATTTCGATATCTTTGCTCATTACACCGAGCAACACCGACTTGTCATCAGCCAGAACAGAATAGTTGTGCAGGGTATTACCGATCGTACCACCAGCAAATTCATGACTGATCAGGTCATTTTCTTTCAGCTCTTGATACAGCGCTTCGGCCTTATCATCGGTAATAACCAAAGAGTGGCCTTTGCTTAGCTCATAGCGTTCCAGGAATTCATCATCAACACATGCTTCGATATCCACCAGAGTCTGATCGATGCCCACAACGTGCGTACGTGTGAGGCGCTTTTCTTGTTTGGCTTGACTCAAAAGAGGATCACGGGCATGTACGGGAAAGTAATGCTTCGATTTTCGTTGGCCTGGAAATTTCATGTCAATGAGCTGTCAGTTGGGAAAATTTTGCGAATTCTATCACAGAATATAGAACAGAAAAGAAAAAGCTCTCACAGTTTTTGAGAGCTTCAACTTTTTAAGAGGAAAGTATTAGGTACAGTCTGTACACGGCTTTACCAGCCTTGGGTATTTTGACTGACGATCTGCGCCATCATTGCAATATGAGCGGGATTATCGTTAAGGCACGGGATCAGATTAAACTCCTTTCCACCTGCCTCGATAAAGGTTTCCCTGCACTGTTCGGCAATCTCCTCCAGCGTTTCGAGGCAATCGACAGAGAAAGCCGGACACATCACATCCAGTCGCTTTATCCCCTTTTGGGCCAGCTCCGAGATAGTTTGCTCGGTATAGGGCTTTAACCACTCTTCCCGACCAAAGATGGACTGGTAGCTCATACTCATCTGCTCGCGAGGCAGACCAAGTTTTTCCGCTAGCAACGCAGTCGTACCGTTACAGTGCTGCGGGTACGGATCACCGTTATCGGCGTAGCGCTTGGGAATGCCATGGTAGGAACATAACAGGTAATCCGGCTTGCCGTGATCATCCCAAAACTCTGTCACTGACTCTGCCAACGCACTAATGTACTCGGGATGATCGAAATAGTTGTGCACAAGGCGCAGTTCAGGAATTTCCGGACAGGACTTGAGCACCTTTGCCACTTTATCGAAAACTGCGGCGGTTGTGGTTTGTGAATACTGCGGATACAACGGCAGAACCAGTACCCTATGGCAGCCCTGCTGCTTCAGGCTCTCCAAACCGCTCGCAAGCGAGGGGTTACCGTAAGTCATTCCCAACTCGACAGGCACCTGCAAGGCTTCAGCCAGCTGCCTCTGCTGGCGTCGGGAATACACCATCAGGGGTGAACCCTCGTCCATCCAGACAGACTGGTATAGCTTGGCGACTTTCGGAGAACGAATCGGCAAGATAACGCCATGAAGGATCGGGCACCATAGCCAGCGAGACATATCGACGACTCGCTGATCATGCAAAAATTCAGATAAAAAGCGTTTAACGGCTGCAGGCGAGGCTTCGTCCGGCGTCCCCAGGTTAACCAGCAATACTCCGTAATTATTATTTTTTTCGCTCATACTTTCCTTCGCGTTTTAAAAATGCGCTGACGGCTTAACTTTATCAGCTTTAATAAAATCATGCATATAAAAAACGGGTTAGCCCTAAAGCTAACCCGTTTTTTCGATTCGATGCGAAGCGTCGATTAAGCCAGTGCTTTCTCCAGTTCAGCACTTACTGCAGCAACAGGCTGCGTACCGTCAAACTTCAGGTACTTAGTGTTACCCGCTTCTGCTTCTTTGC
This sequence comes from Photobacterium proteolyticum, assembly GCF_001939735.1. Lineage (GTDB taxonomy): Bacteria > Pseudomonadota > Gammaproteobacteria > Enterobacterales > Vibrionaceae > Photobacterium > Photobacterium proteolyticum. Next base: position 58,572 of record NZ_MJIL01000101.1, on the reverse strand, counting down.
CATAGTAAGCAATAAGAGGCGAAGTCTGGTCATGGTAAACACCCAGGCGAGCACGTACTGTCTCTTCCTTGTCATCTTCACGGATAACAAGATCTTCACCCGTTACGTCATCTTTGCCTTCAACCTTCGGCGGGTTGTATACCGTGTGGTAAGTACGACCTGAAGCCAGGTGGGCACGACGGCCAGCCATACGCTCTACGATAACATCGTCAGAAACGTCAAACTCGATAACATAGTCAACAGCTACACCAATTTCTTTCAGGCCATCAGCCTGAGGAATTGTGCGTGGGAAGCCGTCTAGCAGGAAGCCTTTTGCACAATCGTCTTCAGCAATACGCTCTTTAACCAGACCAAGAATGATATCGTCAGACACCAACTGTCCAGCGTCAATTACTGATTTCGCTTGCTTACCTAGCTCAGTACCAGCTTTGATCGCCGCACGTAGCATGTCACCAGTAGAGATTTGAGGAATACCAAATTTCTCCATGATGAATTGTGCCTGAGTACCTTTACCTGCACCTGGAGCGCCCAGAAGAATGATGCGCATCTTGATCCCCTTTAAATAAGATGGAGTTTTTCAAAAAACAGAAAAATACACTGATTAGCCCGCAGTCGCAAGCCCGGCACTATTGCCGAGCCTGGATTACATGCTTTATCAGAATACTATTTGAAGCTGACAATAGAATCGATAAGACCTTAGTCACATCGACACCTGTTAGCAAATTTATGCCAGCAACTTGTTAACGGCGGCCAGGAACTGAGACGGATCGTCCATCGAACCACGTTCTGCCAGCATTGCCTGACCTAGCAGCATTTCAACCCAGCGGCCAAATGCCTCTTCATCAGGTTCATCGGCCATCTTGTTGACCAGAGCGTGCTCCGGGTTAAGCTCAAGGATGTATTTCACCTCTGGCGCATCGTGCCCCGCCGCAGCCAGCAGCTTAGCCATTTGCGTACCCATTTCATTTTCATCGGTCACCACAACAGCCGGTGTATCCTGCAACTTGAACGTGGTACGAACATCCTTCACACGATCACCAAGGTAGCTCTTCGTCCGCTCAACCACAGACTTAAACTCTTCTTCAGTTTGCTTGTGCTTCTCTTTCTCTTCCTCGTCTTCGAACTTGGACAGATCCAGATCCGCTTTGGTGATTGCCTGGAACTGCTTGCCGTCAAACTCAGGCAGGTGACCCATCAACCACTCATCGATACGATCATGCATCAGAACAACTTCGATGCCCTTGGCACGGAACTGCTCCAGGTGCGGGCTGTTCTTGGCAGCGCTGAAACTGTCTGCCGTCAGGAAGTAAATCTTATCCTGACCTTCTTTCATCCGCTCAACATAATCAGCCAGCGAGACAGTCTGCTCGGCCACTTCGCTGTGCGTTGAGCTAAAGCGCAACAGGTTGGCGACTTTCTCACGGTTGGCAAAATCTTCGGCAGGCCCTTCTTTTAGCACCTGGCCAAATTCGTTCCACAATGTCTGGTACTTCTCGGCATCATTTTTCGCCATACGCTCCATCATTGTCAGCGCACGCTTGGTACATGCCTTGCGCAGCGCCTGAGTGACCTTGTTGTCCTGCAGGATTTCACGCGATACGTTCAGTGGCAGATCATTAGAATCAATCAGGCCACGCATGAAGCGCAGGTAAGAAGGCATGAACTGCTGGGCATCGTCCATGATGAAAACACGCTGTACATACAGTTTAAGGCCGTGCTTGCTGTCACGGTTATTCATATCCCACGGTGCTTTCGATGGAATATACAGCAGGCTGGTGTAGTCCTGATTACCCTCGACGCGGTTATGGCTCCACGCCAGCGGCTCGGCGAAATCATGTGAGACATGATTGTAGAATTCTTTATATTCTTCTTCGCTGATCTCTGACTTGTTGCGGGTCCAAAGCGCCTGGGCCTTGTTGACCTGCTCCCATTTGTTGGTTCCCGTTTCCTTGCCTTCCTCGTCACGCTCTGCGGTCTGGATAAAGACTGGAATACCGATGTGGTCAGAGTATTTGCCAATGATGTCACGCAAGCGGTACTCGCTCAGGAACTCTTTCTCGTCCTCACGAAGGTGAAGAATGATCTCGGTACCACGGCTCGCTTTTTCGATATCTTCGACCGAATAATCGCCTTCACCGCTAGAGTGCCAGCATACAGCCTGATCGGCAGGGGCACCTGCCGCACGGGTATTCACTGTCACCGAGTCAGCCACAATGAAAGAAGAATAGAAACCAACACCGAACTGACCGATCAGCTGGGAGTCTTTAGACTGATCTTCGCTCAACTTGGCAAAGAAATCTTTGGTGCCGGACTTGGCAATCGTCCCCAGATGCTCAATCACATCATCGCGGGTCATACCGATACCGTTGTCATGGATAGTCAAGGTGCCGGCATCAGCATTGAATGACAGTTTTACGCCTAGTTCAGCATCCTTCTCATATAAATCAGGTTGCGACAGGGCGCGAAAGCGTAGCTTGTCCGCCGCATCAGAGGCATTAGAAATCAACTCACGTAAAAAGATCTCTTTGTTCGAATACAATGAGTGGATCATCAGATGTAAAAGTTGCTTTACTTCCGATTGAAAGCCACGTGTTTCCTTATTTTTATGGATATTTTGCTCGCTCATTTCAACTCCGTAACTAGTCGTATTACGTAATCTATATCAATTCATTTCATAGATATGGCCAAAGTTCGGTTTTTCAACCTAAAATGCGCTTTTTATAATATTTATATTTTTTCAGCCGCCCTTTTAAAAATTTACATTCAGAAATGATTCAGGGAATTCATGCTATATAATCAGCTCAACTGTGCCATTGGTGCTAAAAATGAATAAAATATCAAATAAATATTTGATTGGTCAGAGGTTCCTCTTTGACCCTTATGACAATAGCTTAATCGATCAATCTGAAAACGATGAGCTCACCCGACTCGGCAGCAATGAAAGCCGAGCATTAAGCCTGCTGATTGAAGAACCTGGTGCGATCATCACCCGTACCCGCCTGCATGACTATGTTTGGCGTGAGCAAGGCTTCGAAGTTGATGACTCCAGCCTGACCCAGGCCATCTCGACGCTTCGCAAGGCGCTGAAAGACTCGACGAAATCGCCGGAATTTATCAAGACCGTGCCTAAGCGCGGCTATCAGATGATCGCCAATGTCAATGAGATGACTGACAGCCCAGCAGTGACCGAAACGCCACTCGCTCACGCCGATGCGGAAGCCGTTACCTCCGAGCCTGGCATGGATACACTAGCGCAGCAAAGTGCGACTGCTGAACCGAGCGCTGTTCCATCGAAAAAAAGCAATAATGCGGTAGAAAACAACAAGCCATCGAAAGTAGCCATATTGAAAATTGTGGCAGTGATGATTGCCTGTTTCTTACCATTGTTGGTGAATTTAAGCTTTCCGCCAAAGTCAGAGGCCTTCAAGCCATTGCTGACCGTTAACGGCGTTCAGGTGCTGACGCCTAAAAACCACCCTGATCTGATGCAGTGGAAAACACTGATTTCGAGCTGTGTGGAGACCTATCTTGAGTACCATCAGGGTGATGAGCGTCCGTTAGAGGTCATTGCCACAGGCGGACAAAGCAACCAGTTATGGCTGAACTACATTCACGGCACCTCAGTACCAGGCGAAAACGTCACCCTGCGATTGCTTACTAGCCATGAGGATAATACCAAGCTATGTCAGTAAAAACTAAACACAGCCACTTTTCGGTATTCTGCAAGCAGTACTGGGCTTTCATCGTTTTGGCATTATCGACCTCTTTCAGCGCCTGGCTCTATTTCTCCAGCGACTACAAGCAGGAACAATTGCTCATGTCCCGTGAATGGCAGTCAATGTCTGTGAGCCGGATTGAAGCCATGCAACTAGAACAGCTAGGAATGCTACGTCGTGTCGAGCAAAGCAGCCATGTTGTCTACCTGCCCAATAAAACCTACTCGCGCATAACCTTGCTAAAACTCTTTAGCGAAAGCGAGCAGCCACTTACCCTGCACATTTCCGAATCGGGGAAATGGGACATCAGCGGGGGCTATCTGCTTACCGAACCGCTTGAATTCAAGGACATTACCTCTGGCCAGAATAAAGACTTCCAGAGCCACCATCTGGCGATTGTCAAACAGGTATTCCGGATGGATGCCCAGCAAAGCCGCCGTATTGATATCATCAATAAGAAATCGCTATTGCTGACCAGCCTGACTTATGGTTCGAGCATTCTTTACTCGCTGTAAACAAAAAAAGGGGGAAGCGCTCGCTTCCCCCAACCACAATGAACATTCCTTTCAACTTACAACTTAGAAGTACACTCTCATACCAATCGTGAATGCACTGTCATCGCTGCCGGCAACTTCTTCGTCAAAGCTCTGATCGGCATATTCGGCATACGAGACAACACTGTCATTTAGCCAGTAGTCAGCACCAATGGTGAACTGGTTTAGCTTGTCGTCCTGGGTATCGTAGTCGACATAATCGTAGACACCGTACAAACCGACACCGACAGGCAGATCGTAGCGAGCCATCGCACCGATACCGGTTCTCTCCTCGCCGGCGAAGTCGTAATCAGAGTACATTGCAGCCAGTGAAAGCGCCTGGTAGGCATAGGTGGCGTTCAGCGTCCAGGAGGTATCGTCATCACCGCCGTAGGTCATGTCCTTCTCGGTGCGCTCGGAGTAGGTATAGGTAGCCGATAAGCCAAGGCCAAAGTCAGAGGCCCAGGCCACACCCAAGGCATACGCCTGGTCGATACCGAGTTCCCCCAGATCCGGGTCTGCCACACCGTTCGCATCGACTCCTTCATCACCGGTATGGTACTGCGCCATAACGCTCAGGTTGTTAATATCTATCTTGTACTGAATACCATTGGTAAGACGATCGGTCGCAAACGCATCCTCTTTGATGTTTGCCGTTCCGCCATATTCCCAGGTGATATCATACTGACCGGCCAAGGTATCCTGAACTGCCGACATACGACCGATACGGAACTCACCGAAGTCACCGCCAATCGCCACCGAGCCGAATTTCAGGAAATTATCATCATCATTGCCGTCACCGTCTTCCGGGATAATATTCATTTCATACATGACATCGCCGTTGACGTACATGTTATTATCCAGGAAGTAAGTGATCCCCAGACCAAGCTCCGTCCCCTCACCGGTAAACGTACTGTCCGCCCCCATATGGCCGTTATCGGTTGTTTCATAGCGTGCACGCAGGTTACCGTAGGCATTTACTGAAAGCTCATCTGTTTTATAGACTTCTGCTGCCATTGCTGATGCGCTAGCAACAACAGAACCAATTACTGTTGCTACAACTGTCTTTTTCATGTCCAACTCCTAATAACCTGCATACGCCCGTTTGCTATATGTCAGGTGATGGTATTTATATTTTGATCCCTTGCCTTCGCTCCCCGAGAGCACTCTCATTACGCTTAGCCGTAATAACCAGGTGCACTCGGGTAACTTCCATGGCATTTCTGTTCTGTCCGAGATGACAATATTAAATACCGATAATCAGAGTGTTATGAAGAAAAACAGCCTTAAAAATTATTTATCTAGATGTAGTTAGAAAATAAGTTTAGGTAAAAACTAAAAGCGACTATAAATTACTGAACCAGCTAAAAATAAAACATTTAGACGTTAATTTAACCCGCCAAATGCAAAAACAAATAAACGCAATGATAATAAAACAAAAGGCATTCACCGAGTGAATAAATGGGATTGGTACCGTTGAGGACAGATAAAAAAATACCAACTCCAGATTTAGCCTGTAAGTTGGTATTTATCAAGTTCAGACAATTATCAAATCAGCCAAACCGACTAATAGAGCTTATGTCGTCCGGCAATGGAGTGTGACAATGTCGTCCCGTCAACAAGCTCTAGCTCGCCGCCGACCGGAACACCGTGTGCAATACGGGTAGCTGGGATCGAGTACTCACTGCACAGCTCTGCAATATAGTGCGCCGTTGCCTCGCCCTCGACCGTCGGATTCGTCGCCAGGATAAGCTCTGATATCTGCTCGTTCTGCAAGCGAAATTCCAAGGTATCGAGGCCAATATCTGACGGACCGATACCGTCAAGCGGGGATAAATGCCCCATCAGCACGAAATAACGCCCCGAAAACTGCCCCGTTGATTCAACGGCAACAATATCCGCCGGGCTTTCAACCACACAGATCTGCCCGTTCTCCTGACGACGAGGGTTGGCACAAATCGCACACACATCCTCTTCCGTAAAGGTACGACAGCTCTGGCAGTGACCAATTTCCGTCATCGCCTTACTCAGGGCATCTGCCAGCTGCAACCCACCCTGACGATTACGCTGCAACAAACTGAAGGCCATACGCTGAGCCGACTTGGGGCCAACCCCAGGCAGACAACGCAAGGCCTCCATCAGTTGTTCCAGTAATTGACTGGTGCGCATTGATTAGAATGGCATCTTGAAGCCGGCAGGTAGGTTCATACCGCCTGTTACGCTTGCCATTTTCTCTTTCTGTGCTTCTTCGATACGGCGCGCTGCATCGTTAAATGCTGCAGCGATCAAATCTTCCAACATATCTTTATCGTCTTCCATCAAGCTTTCATCCAGCTCAACGCGACGCACACTGTGGCTACCAGTCAGAGTCACTTTTACCAGGCCAGCACCAGACTCGCCAGTGACTTCCATGTTTGCAATTTCTTCTTGCATCTTTTGCATGCGCTCTTGCATTTGCTGCGCCTGCTTCATCATGTTGCCCATACCACCTTTACCAAACATATACTCTCTCTCTATTGGTCTGGTTGAAATTCATTTTGCTATAGCGTAATACAAAACGACTGTATTACAGTGGCCTAATACTCTCTTCATCAAGTACAGCAGCAAAGCGCTGGCAGATAAAGTTCACATTAGGATCACTCATTAAACTTTGCTTTGCCTGATCAAGCTTCTGGTGATAGAGCCCTTCTCGCCACTCTAGCGGCGAACACCCTTTCTCACCGAGTTCAATCGATAATTCGATTTCCATACCAAGCAATTCACCGATAGCCTGCGCCAACTGCTCTCTGGCCTTAGGGCTATCTAAATGTCGTTGAGACTGGCGTAAGAACAAAGTCACTTGCTGATCGTGTTGCTCAAACGCTGAATTTAATGCTAATTGCTGGACCATTCGCCCTACATTTAGCTTAGTCACTAAATCTGACCAACTATCCTGATTTGCCGCTTCTTTGACAAGCAATTTCGCCATCTCTGGCGTTTTTTCATGCTCTAGCGCGCGCTTCAGTGTCGCAGGTGCCACTTCCTGCTTTACCGCTTCAGGCTCTGGCTGAGCCATTGGCTTCCATCGGTATTCTTCATCCGACTTGCCCACCGGTTTCTCGGCAGCTCCCGGCGCTGGCATCGCGGATGCTCCGACAGACGGAGCTGGCTGACCCTTGTGCTTGGTAGCAATTCGGTCTAGCACATTGGTTGCGACTTTTTTAGCTGGCGCCGATTCAGTCTTTTTTGCAGCGGGAAGATCCTCATGGCCGCGCTTGCTCTTGCTTCTCAGCTTGTTCCTTGCTGCCAGCAACCCTGTTGCTGCCGATGACGGCTGTGGCTGAGCAGCAGCCTGCTGTTGCGAAGAAGGCCTTTCCTGACGCGACTCTTGCCGAGGCTCTTGCATAGCAGCATCATAGCCTTGCGGAGCATGCTGAGGTACAGCCGTTGATAGCTGAGAATTCCCCTGTTGCGGGTAACTATTCTGCGACTGGCCGTTTTGCACTGGGTTGCCTTGTGGGTTTCCGCCCTGAGGATAGCTATCCTGCGGATACGGGGGGATCTGCTCTTGCGGCGCAGACTGTACAGCATTACGCTGTGGCGGTTGCTGGACCGGAGCTACTGGTTGCGACTGGACCGGTGATTGCCCACCGCTCATCTGCGCCTTCAGAGCCTGCACCCGTTGCATTCCCTGCTGGCCTTGTGGCGCTCTCTGGGGCTGCGTAACAGGCTCTGTCGTTGGCACATGAATCGGCTGAGCGCTATTCCCCTGACCTGAAAGCGGACGGAACGCCAGCATTCTCAACAGCACCATTTCCAGCCCCGTACGGCCGTCAGGTGCATAGGCCAGATCCTGGCGCCCCTGCAAGGCAATCTGATAGCACAGTTGCACTTCCTGCGGCGATACGTGTTTGCTTAGCGCAATAACACGCTCGGCATCGGGCGCGCTATCATCCAACGACGCTGGCAATGCCTGGTACATAGCAACACGGTGCAACTGGGCTGCTAGTTCGCTTAATAGGCTATCCCATTCGACACCGACACCCGCCAGTTCTTCCAGGCATGCCATCGCAGACTGTGCTTCACCCTGCGCCATGGCTTCGAGCAAGTACAGCGCCTGCTCAGTGTTTAGCGTGCCCAGCATAGCCGAAACAGATTCAGCCTGAACCTGGCCATTACCCAGGGCTATCGCCTGATCGGTAAGGCTGAGCGCATCACGCATACTGCCTTCTGCAGCTCGGGCCAGCAAGCTCAACGCCCTAGGCTCATGCTCCACCTGCTCTTCAGTCAGCACTTTCTCCAATTGAGACTGAATTTGGGCATTATCTAAATGCTTTAGGTGAAACTGCAGGCAGCGCGACAAAATCGTCACCGGCAACTTCTGGGGATCGGTTGTAGCTAAGATAAACTTGACGTATTCCGGCGGCTCTTCAAGGGTTTTCAGTAATGCATTAAAGCTGTGACGAGAGAGCATGTGCACTTCGTCAATCAGATAAACCTTGAAACGGCCACGGGCAGGTTTGTACTGAACGTTATCAAGCAGTTCACGGGTGTCTTCGACTTTGGTCCGTGATGCCGCATCGATCTCCAGCAAATCGACAAAACGGCCTTCGTCGATCTCACGACAGGTCTCGCACTGGCCGCACGGCGTGGATGTCACCCCCTGCTCACAGTTCAGGCCTTTGGCAAATATACGGGCAATGCTCGTTTTACCCACCCCGCGGGTACCGCTGAACAAGTAGGCGTGGTGAAGACGGTTATGGGCAAGTGCATTGGCCAATGCCGTCAGGACATGGGACTGGCCGACAACATCCTCAAATTGATGCGGTCGCCATTTCCGTGCCAGAACCTGATAACTCATGTTTACTAACCTTACAGAATCAAGAACTCAATGCTAGCACAGGGAGGATTTTTGAGCGAGAGGGCGCCACGGCGAGCGCCCAATGATTAGCCAGATTGATACTGGCTACAGGGATTAGTGACCGTCAAAGTCACAGATGCTGTATACGTTAAGGCCAATGCCTTCCAAACGTTCTGCGCCACCCAGCTCAGGCAGATTGATCACAAATGCGGCATCTTCAACCACACCGCCCAAACGGCGAACCAGCTTGGTTGTCGCTTCAATGGTGCCGCCGGTAGCCAGCAAATCATCAACCAACAGTACCTTATCACCTTCGCTAATCGCATCGACATGGATCTCTAGCGTGTCCTGACCGTATTCAAGCTCATAGCTTTCACCGATCACCTCACGAGGCAGCTTGCCAGGCTTGCGAACTGGCACAAAGCCGACACCCAGCTCTAGCGCCAGCGGGGCACCGAACAAAAAGCCGCGCGCCTCAGTACCGATGACTTTCGTAATACCTTTGTTTTTGTACTGCTCGATCAGCACTTGCATCGTTGCACTATAAGCTGCTGGGTCTTCCATCAAGCTGGTAATATCCCGGAACAAAATACCTGGCTTCGGGTAGTCCGGGATAGATTTAATGCTACGCTTGATCAAAGCTAGTTTTTCTTGAGTCATAATCGTTTTCCGTGCACCATCTTACGCAAGTGCTGTAGCGCTTATTAAAAAGCCTGGCGCAGGGACAAACCTCGGCAGCAGGCAAATAAATTCCGGAGCAAATAGTATTGATTTTCACAGGCGGGAGCAACTAATACCAAGGGTTCTTTGTCATGAATCAATAGATATCGTTTACATCTCGCAGGGCTCGTCAGCAACGACTTACTTATTACCCACAGACGCATTTGAAAAACGTGAATTGTCTACCACCGGCAACCGGTTGAACCAAACCAGCAACAAAGTAGCCATCCCCATCAGCATCACCTTATGCCATAACAAGGGCACCAGATAAACAGACAGGGAAAAGCTGAGCACTATGGTGATATTAGCCCGACGCTTGACCGTTCTTGAGACGGCTCTGTTATCATGCCAGTTTTGCAGAACCGGACCGAAGTACGGATGTTGATGGAGCCAGCGGCTGAGGCGGGGCGAGCCACGCATAAAACAGGCGCTGGCCAGCAGCAAAAAAGGGGTCGTCGGCAGCAAAGGCAGAAAAATGCCCAAGACACCGAGAACAACACACAACCAGCCAACACTTAACAAGATGGCTCGTTTAATGATGTTTTTCATCCCCCTTCCTTACCGGTCAGGATAGAATACCAACCAATGTACCAGTAACTGATACTATAGGCTCAATATTCCCAACCAGGTTAAACTTGCCGGTAGTGTTGGCAGTGCCAGTGCAACGAGAAAACCAACAAAATATTTAAAACTATACGGGTCTTTAAAACCGTGTTCCATGGTACGCTTCCTTTATAGAGTATATATAGCTGACTTGCTTGTTGTCCGCAGCTTCTTTGGCCGCCGATCTTGAGCGAAAGTCACTATAGCGGATCAGGAAAGCGACAAAAACCGATGGAAATTAGGGTTATTCTGTCCATTACTCTATAAAGGTTTGATTCAAATCACAATCAAACTATCAAACCGTCTTAGACTAAATTTATCACTTATAAACATAATACCGAGATATGACAACGTCAGAGCGCACTTACCAACAGCTAATAGAGCATTTGGAGCAGGAACATACTCAGTTAGCCAAAGAGCTTAAGCATGAAATGCTGCTAAATACTCTTGTCCCTTCGGCGACAGCCATTGAGCAGGCCGATCTCAATGAGCTTATCGTGATGGCAAAATCCTCATTCATTCCAAACCTGTTTGATTTGGCGATGAAAATGGAAAAAGTCGATGCTGCCGTCTGCTCAATCAAACTGGGCATGTATGGGCTGTGTGTAGACTGTGAGGAAGAAATTGAACTCGAAGAACTTCAGGCTGACCCGGCTCAGCCGCGATGTCACTCATGCCGCGCCCATAGCCGCTATCACCATGATCAGTAACTTAAATTGGCGGGATAGAACATAACAGCCACCAAAGGCGGTTGGCTCGTCATCCCGCAATCAGCTTAGCTAGCTATACGTTGCGCTAGCTAGCGATAAACAGTTAGCGCTCACTGCGCATCTTGTGCTTTTGCCCACTGATAGAAGGCAGCTTTTTCTTCTGCATCAGCCTTGCTGTACCAGAGTTTCAACTGTGCCAAAGCATCACCTGAGATCGTCACTTCGCCCTGCTCACTCACTTCGACTGTCGCTTTCTCAAGATCAACGGCATAACCTTGCTCAAAAGTGATCCCATGCTGGCGGTTGTAGTCGGCAACCAGTTTTTCCATATTACTGAAGGCAGCAAAACCTTTACCCTGTAGTTCAACGTATTCCAAAGTCCGCATAGCACCGCTTTCTAGCTCCAGCTGCCATTCGGGACCTCGCTCAAAATGCGATTTAGCCTGAGTTAAGCTTGTCAGGAGTGGAAGCACGATTGTTGCGTTTTCATCCGGCACGTTCAGTTCAAACAGATAAGGGCGTGTAGTATACATTTTGGATTTCGAGCCACTTTTTAACTCACCATCAAAACGAACAACAACCTGATGCTTACCTGGTGCCAAGTCGACACTTTCAGTCTGAGACCAAAATGAGGAATCGACTTTCTTGCCATCGATAACTAAAAGCTCAATATTTGGACCCGTTGACAACGTGGCAGCCTGAAGGCTAAACGGCAATACCAACAACGCAGCAGCGACTAACTTTTTCATTTCTTTCCCTACTTCAATTTAAACTCACGCTTTAAGATAACAAAAAGCCGCCTAAAAGGCGGCTTTTTATATTCTTAGATTAAGTCAACCTTAGAATAGTACTTCCATACCAACTAGGTAACCTACATCTAGGTCAGATTTATCAGCATCAGCCCAACCAAGCTCACCATATACTTTCACGTTGCTGTGTAGTTTGTGAGTTACGTTAGCATAGATGTTGTCAACTGTATCATCATCAGCAGAGTCGTCTGCACGGTTATAACCTAGAGCAAAGGTGTTTTTGCCCATAGTGTATGAACCAGCAAGTTCAATCAGGTCAACATCAACAGTCGTTACACCAGCTTTCTTCTGCTCTACGTTACCGTAAGAAGCAGAAAATGCAAATGCACCCATTACGTACTCACCTTCAAGGTTGAAGCCATCAACTTCGAACTGATCTGCAGCATCAGCCAAATCTGAGCTTTCTGCAGTGTAGTAGTAAGCGCGAACATCGAAGTCGTTGAAACGTGCACCTAGGCGACCATCAGTGATAGTACCGTTAGTGTTTAGGAAGTCAGATTTAGCGTCATCAAGGCTATCTGCATCTGCATCAAGGTCGTGAGAAAGACCAAAGTAGAACTGACCGTTGTCAAATACGTACTTGATAGTTTCAGAACCTTCAGTACCAGCTAGGAAATCTAGCTGCTCGAAACCTAGTTCGTAATCTTTACCAACGCCTGCATCATCAGTGAGTAGTAGCTGACGACCGAAAGTTAGCGTACCGAAATCACCGCCAAGACCAACCCATAGTTCATCGTTAGTTGTTTCGCTTTTCTCGAACGCAAACGCAATACCACCAACAGCGTTTAGCGAGTCAGTAACTGCAATAGTTGTGTTCAGTGCTAGGTCACCATCATCTAAGTGAAAACCAGCATCAGCATTTGAAGTATCTTTCTGGATTGGCTGAAGGTACTGAACTTCAGCTGCTGCTGAAAGGTCAACTAGAACGCCATCTGCGTCATATAGGTTGATGCCTGCTTGCGCAGAACCAGCTGCTAGTACTGATAGTGCTAGAAGTGTCTTTTTCATGATATCCACTGCCTTTTCTTATTTAGACTGGAATTCCTGTTTTCAGAATTCCTTTTCTTTATATTCCTCCGGCTTCTAATCCCCTCATAACATAAAGAAAGATAAAAACCGAAGGTAAGTAACTTGTGGGCTCATCCTGACAGAACATTTATCCCTGTGTCAAATCATCTAAAAAGAACATCAAAAAAACTCAAAAAACAACAAAATCAAAAACTTACCATCAACACTGACTATTTATCCATCATCGATATGCACCACAACACGGTCTTGCCATTTTTTCACGCCAAACAAAAAACAACACAAAAAACCTAAAAACAATAAAAAAACCACACTGAGCAGGACAAAACACTAAACAGAGTCATGTTAGGTGGTTAATCCCTTGTTTATAAACAACTAGCTAAGCCGTTCAGTTTAGGTTCAATCTTATTTCGTGACTAAGATCTCATTTTTTTATAAATTTGTTCAGAACACGTTACCGCTCACATTTAGAGGTTCGTGCTATAATGCCACTCCCTGTCCTTATTAAGTTTCAGTTATGTTACACAGCCAGATAAAAAGTGATATCAAACAATGCTATGAGAACCTGGGAGCCCAGCTAGATAACTTTATTCCCAGACGCGCACAGAATTATCTGGTTGCTGAAATAGCCAAAACACTGGCAGGCGAATACCACCCCAAACACCGTATGCTGGTAGCAGAAGCCGGTACAGGGATCGGTAAATCTCTGTCATATCTGTTGGGCGGTATCCCTTTTGCGCTGTTCAATAACAAGAAAATACTGATCTCAACCGCAACGGTGGCACTTCAGGAACAGCTCATCAACAAAGATCTACCACTGTTTAATCAAATTTTTCCTAAAGAGTTCAGCTTTATCCTAGCCAAGGGCAGGCAACGATACTGCTGTACCCATAAGCTAGAAGCATGCTGTATTACCGATACTGATCAACAGGTTGCGCTGTGGGAAGAAAAACCTAAAAAGTCAGATTTAGAACTTTTGAAGCGGATGCTGAAAGCAGTTGAAACGCGGAAATGGGACGGTGACCGTGACAGCTGGCCAACGGCTGTTCCTGATCGCGTCTGGCAACAAATCGTCGCTGACAAGCACAGTTGCCATGCCGGGCTCCCCAAGCACCGCAGCTGCCCATTTGCCAAGGCTCGCGAACACCTTGAAAAAGCCGATGTCATTGTGGCCAACCATGCATTGCTGATGGCCGATATCGAGCTTGGCGGCGGTATTATCCTGCCAGAGCCCGAGCAAACCATTTATGTCATTGATGAAGCCCATCACCTACCTCAAGTGGCCAGAGACTTCTCCTCGGCAGCAGCCAGCCTCAAAGGTGCGGCCAACTGGCTGGAGAAACTCAACCAATCTGTAGGCAAACTGGCTGAGCTGGCGGATTATAAGAAATCGGGGCGTTTCCAAACCAACCTCAATGAAACCATCAGCCATTTGATACCGTCACTAAGGCAAATTGCGGCCAATATCGACCCGGCCCAGTTTAACCAGGACGGCATTTATCGATTTGAACACGGTGAACTTCCCAGTTGGCTAGTCGAGGAAGCGAAAAGCTGCAAAGAAGCCAGCAAGAAGGCATTACAGTCACTAGGAAAAATCCATGACCTTATCGCCGAGCGAACCAAGGACAACGAGATACTTCCCAGGCTGGGAGAGCAGGCACTTGCCGAGTCCGGGTTTTACTTACAGCGGCTGGAAAACCTGGAGAAAGTCTGGTCCCTGATGGCCCAACCCAACAAGGACAAGGGTGCCCCGTTAGCCCGCTGGATAGAGAAAAACCCCGATCGCGAGGGAGACTATATCATTGAAGTTTCCCCGCTCGAAGTCGGCTATCGGCTGGATCAGCTGCTTTGGAGCCGCGCAGCCGGTTCCATTTTAGTGTCAGCCACCCTCAGGGCATTGAACCAATTTGACTACTTCTGTCGCCAAGCAGGTATCTTTGAGAAAGAGAGCACACGCTTTCTGGCACTGGCTTCACCGTTTGACTACCAGAACAATGCCCGTCTGGTCATTCCGGCCATGTCGCTTGAACCGCAGGCCGACAAGTTCACCGATCTCTTAATCAAAACCCTGCCGGAATATCTCGAAGGCGAAAAGGCCAGCCTGGTGCTGTTCTCGTCATATTGGCAGATGAACAAGGTTGCGGAAGCATTACGGCCACTGATGAAGAAAAACAAGTGGGAGCTATTGATACAAGGTGAGGAATCAAGAAACCTCACCCTAAAAAAACATAAAGAAAACTGCCAAAAAGGTAAATCCAGCATTCTTTTCGGTACCGGCAGCTTTTCTGAAGGTCTTGATTTACCTGGAGATTTACTTACCAATTTAATTATTACCAAAATCCCCTTCGCCGTTCCGACTTCACCGGTAGAAGAGGCCCATGCCGAGTATATTGAAAGCCGGGGTGGCAATCCCTTCCTGCAAATCTCGGTACCGGAGGCCAGTAAAAAACTGATCCAATCAGCAGGACGCCTACTGCGCAAAGAAGAGGATTCTGGTAGAGTCGTGCTGCTCGACCGCCGGGTAATCAGCCGTCGCTACGGTAAGGCACTGCTTGATTCATTACCGCCTTTTAAACGTGTCATTGAATACGCTTAAACAACACTTAAACCAAGAATAACGATTAATGATAGAAATGATTGAACCAAGTATGCTCATCATACTTGGTCTTGTAGCGCTAGCTGCCGGATTTATTGATGCCGTAGCCGGAGGAGGAGGAATGCTGACTGTTCCCGCTCTGCTCTCAATCGGCCTGCCCCCGCATATCGCGTTGGGAACCAATAAACTGGCAGCGACCTTTGCTTCATCAACCGCAGCCTGGACGTATTATAAAAAACAGTTATTCTCGCCGGCTTTTTGGCGGATGTCGTTTGTCGCGACCCTAATCGGTGCAATCAGCGGTACTCTGGTTGTGGATCTCATCAGCACTGCCTGGCTGGAAAAAGTTCTGCCGCTGATCATTCTGACCGTCGCGATCTACACCATCTGGCACCCGCACCCGAAGGGAAATTCTCATCGCCTCCCTACGCCATGTAAAAAGCTGACCAAGAAACAATGGATCCAGGGCACCACGCTTGGCTTTTATGATGGCGTGGCCGGGCCGGGAACCGGAGCCTTCTGGACCGTCTCCAACATGGCGCTCTATCGGCTCGATATCCTAATGGCATCCGGACTGTCCAAGGCTATGAACTTCACCAGCAACCTAACCTCGCTGGTAACCTTTGCCATTCTTGGTCATATTAATTTCGCACTCGGCCTGACAATGGGCGTATGCTTAATGCTAGGGGCCTATATCGGCGCACATTCAGCTATTCGGTTTGGAGCCAAATTTATTCGTCCGGTGTTCGTCACCGTTGTTATTGTGCTGGCTGTCAAGCTTGCCTGGCAAGCCTGGCTCTAGAACAGGAAGGGATTATGCCTGATCTTAAACGGTTAGAAGATATACTGGAACAACTGGCACAAGACGCTGCGCAAATTGATCGTAAGCGGGGCGAGGCACAACGCCCTCTATTTGATGAACAGCTGTTTTTCTGTCGCAGTAAACTACTGACCCCTTGTGTAACAGAAGTGCGCAGTGAAATTACCGCACTGAGAAACGAGCGAAAAACCGGCAAATTACTGGCATCACGGACCCAGCACATCTGTGAAAAAGTCGTCGCTCAAATTCAGGCTATCCAGCGTGAACTCGCCACAGTGCAAGTCCGTAAAAACGAACCCAAGCGCAACCGGGGCTGGCGGCGCCCTATTCATGAAATGTATCAGGATTTAGCCCAGCACCAAGATTGGGAGCGACGGCTTGCAGCGATGCAAAGAGACAAGGAAATGCTGCTAAGCCGCTGTACAACGATCACGGACCAGCAAAAACTGCAAAAAGAAATTTTAGCGCTTGAAGGTAGACTGACACGCTGCCGGACGGCCCTTGCCAAAATTGAAAAAGATATCAGCCTTCGGGAACGGAAAGGATAACAGATGCTGCCCTTGGTCTATCACCCTATCTATTCAGAGCTTGAGCTACCGGACGGCCACCGTTACCCCATCTCGAAGTATCGCCGCCTGTATCAGTACCTGATTGACGAAATGAAACTCGATCAAGACAACGAGATCCTGTTCTGCCAGCCAGAAGCAATTGGTGTCGATGAACTGAAAGCGCTCCATCACCCCGACTATATTGAAGCGTTGTTTGGCAACACTCTACCCGCAGCGAAAATGCGCCGTATTGGTTTCCCATGGAGCCAGCAGCTGGTCAAGCGAACATTAACGTCTACCGCCGGTACCAAAATGGCTGTCGATCTGGCCAGTCAGTATGGGATTGGTATCCACCTCAGTGGCGGCTATCACCATGCGCATCATGATTTTGGCAGTGGTTTTTGTCTGGTCAACGATCTGGCATTTGCGGCCAGACACGCCCTTACCCTCGATAATATCGACAAGGTGATGGTTATCGACTGTGATGTCCATCAGGGCGACGGTACGGCCACCCTGCTCCGCGACGATGACAACATCATTACGTTCTCCGTTCACTGTGATAAAAATTTCCCGGCGCGCAAGCCTGCCTCCGATATCGACTTGGCATTGCCAAAACACACGACAACCACCGAATACCTAGAGACTTTCGAATCTATCTTGAATTTGGCTCTGGCCCAGCACCAACCTGATTTCATCATTTATGATGCCGGTGTCGATATCCACCAGCATGATGAGCTGGGCTATTTTGATGTCTGCCTTGATGGCATCTTCCGCCGTGATCATCTGGTACTCAGCCGTTGCCAGAAAGCCGATATACCTATTGCCGCAGTCGTCGGTGGCGGATACCGGCAAGATCATCAGCAACTGGTCGAACTGCACGCCCAGTTAGTTCATGCCGCAAGAAAAGTCTATCATTCAGGGTAACATTGTTGAATTAACTGTACTCAATTCTCGCTGAAACAAGCATCTTGAGGTAGTTTGGGTATATAACTCTAAATTAAGAGAGAAAGCAATAATGACAAACGATAATTCACCGTCATCACTCGAGGAAGCTCCAGCAGATATTAAACTGGCAGTGGATCTTATTTACTTACTTGAAACGAATGAAATACCGCCTGAGGTTGCATTATCGGCGTTAGAAATTGTGGCTCAAGATCTCAAAAAAAAAATAAATAAAGGCCAATAGCCTCTAACACCCACGCGCTTACTATTTTATTAGCCATGTATAGAGCGCAGAGTGTGATTTCCACCCGCAGCCTGACCTTCAGGCTGCTGCCTTCCCTTAAATCCTGTTGGCGTATACCCTAGCCACCCCAAGCCGTCATAAAATTGACAGTTTTAATTATTAATCTGTCAATTAAATAGCCATCTTTGACTTTAATAAAAATATAATCATATATTAGAGGTATGCGATTTAATTTACGTATAAATATATCTAGAATACTAGCTGCTTATATTATTATTAAAACTCTATCTACTTTTTGTTTTTAAATTCACCGCCAAGGAGTATCTCATGAAGAGGGAATTTAAAGTGGCTGCACTTGCCGCAGCAATTGCACTGTCAGGCTGTGCATCCGACTCAGATTCAACGGCTAGCCTCCCTTTGGACACCAACCAGTCTCAAACGGCAATACAAATTGATGCAGTGAAGCAATCAATTGATTTGGCGGAAAAAACACTTGAGTCTTCTTATCAGGCGGATCTGGATTGGTTTGCTTCCATTCAAGTTCGAGATGCGAAAATAGCGCTGGCCGAGGCCAAGGAATATTATGCCGAATTTGAGCTTGATCCATCCGAAGCAAACAGCAGTAGCGGCTTCTTTAGCTCAAAAACCAACCTTCAGGCTACTGAAGAAGGCATCGCCAAATTTAACGCGCACATCAACAAGGCTGAATCCATTCGTGGCGAAGTATTGATTGTATTAGAAGATGCCTTTGGTTACCGAGAGCAGCTAGCGACCATCAATGCTGCGAAATACTATCCAAAAACAGCCAAACAGCTTGAGCAGAATCTGAAAAAGCTTGTTGACTATGTAGCCAACGAAGATACCGACAAGGCTATCAATGCCCAGCCAGAGCTAGTACGAAAGCAGCGCGCGCTGGAAGTCAAAACAGTCACTCGCATCTACTTGTCTGATGCGCAAAAAGAGCTGAAACGCCTGAAAACCGCAAAAGTAGGCATGCATGCACCCGAAACACTGGCCCGTGCAGCTGCCGCAGTAACAGCTGCCGAAGCTTTCATTGCCGCAGAGCCGCGCTCGACAGCGAAAATCATCGACAAAGCCGATGAAGCTATGTTCTCACTCAACCATGCTCAGCAAATTGCAACCGTAGTGAAGAAACTAAAAGCAATGCCGGAGAAAGACTACGAGCGCCATGTATTGAGCTACGAGAAAATTTTGCTTGAAATCACCCTTGCTCTTGGTGCTGAAGACATGCGTGACCAGGCAATCAGCAAACAAGGTAAAAACCTTGTCCAGTACATCAAAGACAACCTGCGTGACGAGCAGAAAACGATGCTTGCCCAGCAGAAAGTCCGCAGTGAGCTAATCGATGAGAAAGCCCGTACCGCTCAGCTTGAAAAAGAAGTAGCCAAGCTATCAGCCCAGCTTCTTGCAACCAAGCAGGCGCCAGCAGCAACAGCTGAAAATGCAACACCAGTGAAAAGTGCAACGGTTACCACTGAAGCCGACACTACGGAAACCACTACCACAACCAATGAAGCAAGCTAAGCCAACATCGTCTTAGTTCTTCTATATGAAACGCCCCCTCTCACGACGGGGCGTTTTTTCTTTATATCTATAATATTAACTATAATGAATCTTGACCTTCCCCTAAGGGAAGGGTTTACAGTTTTCAACGAAACATCAATTTCATCGTAATGGTTGCAATGACATACCGCATTGGCACATACAATTTGCTAGCACTTATTCTGGTTCTGATGATCAGCCTGATCACTAAACCAGTATTGGGTATGTCTGTTCATCAGATGAACATGGTGACAGCACCTTCGGTATCTCTGATATCTCACCCGCAGCCAACTAAAACCAGCGCTCATAATGCTGGTAGTGACTGCCATCAGGCACTCCACTCGCTTTCAGAATCGCAGCCCGAGTGTTGTTCTACCCCAGATTCAACTGCTTCGCCATGCTCTGACTGCGATATGACCCACTGTCAGCCTTACAGCAACTACCTGCCAATAGGCAGTGAGACTTCTTCCGGCTTAACTAGCAGTCTCTTGATTCCACAACTTTCTTCAGCCTACCCAGTCTCGCGGACAGAAACCCTGTTCCGTCCACCGATCGTATAAATACCTACCGCAAATCTAACTCGCAGCTTTCAGCCCCATTTTAGGTGTTATATCACCAATGGCAGCCGGTTAGCTCGCGAATCAATTCTGACTTTTTGTAGTGGATGTATTTATGCACAAACGCATACTGCCCCGTGTATTGGGCATGGCGCTATTTGCGTCATGGACCCCCTATTTAATTGCAAACCCGGTAATTGCAAATCCGGTAAACGCAGACCCGGAACTAAGTAGCCTCATTGACTGGGCTATTACACACGATCCCGGTAAACAACAACTCCAGTATCAGGCCGATGCAATGACTGATATGGGGATCGCCTCCGGCCAGTGGATGGATCCCAAACTCAAGGTCGGTGTCGGCGGATTACCCGTTGACACCTTTGATTTCGATGATGACCCGATGACCAATGTGTCTGTCGGACTGATGCAGCAGTTTGGCCGCGGCGACACCCTGGCTCTAAAGCAACAGCAAAGTACGCAGCAGGCAGATAGCCTGCGCGAGAAAATGGGGGTACGTGAACTGGATATTAAAAATGCCATCACAACTCAATGGATAGAACTGGCCTATCTACAACAAGCCCATCAGCTTCTACGCCAGAACCGAACCCTGTTTACCGAGCTGGAACACTTTCTCGGTACCAACTATGGGGTCGGGGCTAATCAGGCTCAGGACATTATCCAGGCGCAATTACAGATCAGCCGAGTGGATGAAAAGCTCCAGGCCAATGAACAGATGCAGCAACGGCTTCGTGCCCAACTCTCTGAATGGTTAGGTCAGCAGGCATCAACAGTAAAAGCCGACAGCTATCCGCAATGGACGAGCTTAAATGCCTATCTCGCAACGGCGCCATCAGATAGCTATCAGGTACTGGCTGTCCACCCATCAGTACGCATGGTTGATCAAT
Organism: Photobacterium proteolyticum; assembly: GCF_001939735.1. GTDB lineage: Bacteria > Pseudomonadota > Gammaproteobacteria > Enterobacterales > Vibrionaceae > Photobacterium > Photobacterium proteolyticum. Next base: position 37,440 of record NZ_MJIL01000101.1, on the reverse strand, counting down.
TAATCGAGAGCGCCGAAACCGGCGTTGATATTGCGCACGAGGCTTACCAGCCGCAGTTCGGGATAGAAGTCATGTACGGCTATCGACAGGCAAATGGCATGAACGGCAAGCCAGCTTCAGATCTGGTCAGTGCATTTCTGACTCTGGATATACCGCTCTTTACCGACAAGCGACAGGATAAAAAACTATCTTCCGCCCAGCACCAGCTAGGAGCCGCCAAATCACAGCGCGATTTAATGCTCCAGCAAATGAACGCCAAAGTCGCGGCATTGCTCATAGACCGCAGCAATATCGAGCAGCGTTTAGCCCGCTACCAAGACTCGCTGCTGCGTCAGGCCAAAGAGAAAACCCGTGCCATCGAACGAGGCTACCAGAACAACACCAATCAACTCGATGAGTATATCCGGGCCGCCAGTGATGAGCTGACGATTGAACTGGAACAGGCACGTCTCAATGCCGATCTGCAACTGGCTAATAGCAACCTTGCCTACATGCTGAATAAATTTTAGGAATAAGAATGAAACAATCACTCACTATTGCCGTACTGGCACTCGCAGTCGGCAGCGCCCTGGGCTACTACATCGCTACCGAAACACATTCGGTTGGAGAGCAAGCGGCCACCAGTACCAGCAGCAACGAGCCCCTGTATTGGGTTGCGCCTATGGATCCCAACTACAAACGGGACAAGCCCGGAAAATCACCAATGGGGATGGATTTGATCCCGGTGTATGAAGAAGATCTGGCTGGAGGAAACAAGGAGCAAGCCGGCACAGTATCCATCTCTCCGGCCGTGGAAAACAGCCTTGGCGTCAAAACGACACAAGTTAGCATACAAAACCTCGAACCAAAGATTGATACAGTCGGTTATGTTTCCTTCGACGAAAGCCAACTATGGCAGATCAACAGCCGGATCAGCGGCTGGATCCAAAAGCTCAATGTGGATGCCATTGGCGAGAAGGTAAATAAAGGCGATGTCCTGTTTGAGGTCTACTCCCCGGATCTGGTTCGCGCTCAGGAAGAGTTGCTCAATGCCAAACGGATTGGCAAAGCCGTTCTGGTCAAAGGGGCCAAAGAGCGCCTCGCTTCGCTCGGTGTCGATAACAGCCAGATCAATGAAGTCTTGCGCCGTGGAAAAGCCAAAAGAAACATTGCAATCAAAGCCCCGGCTAATGGTGTGATAGCCACACTGAGCGTTCGAAACGGTGCCTATCTATCACCACAGCAAACCGTAATCAGTGGCGGCTCACTCGATAATGTCTGGGTCGATGCGGAAATCTTCGAGCGTCAGGCCCATTGGATCAAGTCCGGTACCTATGCCGACATGAACATTGATGCCTTGCCGGGCAAGCAATGGCTGGGGGAAGTAGACTATGTCTATCCCATCCTGGATCCCCAAACCCGTACCCTGCGGGTTCGACTCAAATTTCCCAACCCAGATGGCGAACTCAAGCCCAATATGTTTGCGAGCCTGACCATGGTACCTCGTAGCAACGACACTGTTATTGCGGTACCGGATCAAGCCGTGATCCGCACAGGCAATATGACCCGCGTTGTACTGGCTCTCGGAGAGGGTAAATACCGCTCTGCCCGGATAGAAACCGGCCGTGTCGCAGGTGGTATGGTCGAAGTGCTTAAGGGGCTGACAGCCCAAGACATCGTAGTGACCTCGGCGCACTTCATGCTGGATTCCGAATCGAGCCAGAGCGCCGATCTAAGCCGGATTGCAGGCACTCAGCCAGCAGAAACCGATCAGAGAATCGTCAACGCTACTGGTGTGATCCGCAACGTCATGGCTAGCCACAAGATGCTAACCATAGAGCATGCTCCTATCGAGCAATGGAGCTGGCCTGCGATGACAATGGACTTCACCGTCGGCGACAGCAGCAACCTGAGTCAATTGAAAAATGGCCAGTCGGTAGACTTCATTCTTGAAAAAAGTAGTGATGGCCAATTTGTCGTCAGTCAGGTTATTGCTGCCCAGTCCAATAATAACCTTGATCATAACACCATGGATCACAGCACTATGGACCACAGCAAGATGAACCACGGCGAAATGGATCATAGCAAACTGGAACTAGGCACTAAGGCAGGTGCACAATGATTGGAGCGATAATCCGCTGGTCGATTGCAAACCGCTTTCTGGTCCTAATAGCCACGGTCTTTCTGGTCGCCGCTGGCCTATATAGTGTCAAAAAAACGCCTATTGATGCCATTCCTGACTTGTCTGATGTACAGGTTATTATCAAGACCAGCTATCCGGGACAGGCTCCCCAGGTCGTCGAAGATCAGGTCACCTACCCTCTGACGACGGCCATGCTGGCGGTACCGGGCGCTGAAACGGTCCGGGGCTATTCCTTCTTCGGCGACTCCTATGTCTACATCATTTTCAATGATGAAACTGACATGTACTGGGCGCGCTCGCGGGTACTGGAATATCTCAGCCAGGTGGCACCAAATCTGCCACCGAGCGCCAAGCCAACCCTGGGGCCAGATGCAACCGGGGTGGGCTGGATCTTCAGCTATGTTCTCACCGACACAACCGGGCAGCACGATCTCAGTGAGCTAACCAGCCTGCAAGACTGGTTCCTGAAGTACGAACTGCAAACCGTTGATGGAGTCTCGGAGATCACCACCGTCGGCGGTATGGTCAAGCAGTACCAGGTACAAATTGATCCGGCCAAGCTACGCGCCTACAACCTGACCTTGCAGCAAATCAACATGGCGATTCAGGCAGGTAACCAGGAAGCCGGCGCATCAGTTGTCGAAGTGGCTGAAGCCGAGCATATGGTTCGGGCTACAGGCTATGTTTCCGATATCAAAGACCTAAAAAATCTGCCGCTCAAAGTCACCGCCAAGGGAACACCGCTGCTACTGGGAGACATTGCTGATATTAACCTCGGTCCGCAAATGCGCCGCGGGATCTCAGAGCTTAACGGCAAGGGGGAAGCGGTTGGCGGCGTGATCGTGATGCGATTTGGCGAAAACGCCAGGGAAGTAATCGAGAACGTCAAAGCCAAACTGACAGAACTTCAGCGTAGCCTGCCAGAAGGGGTAGAAATAGTACCGACCTACGACCGCTCAAGCCTGATTGACCGTGCCGTCGACAACCTGTACGAGAAACTGCTGGAAGAGTTCATTGTGGTGGCACTGGTCTGTGCCCTCTTCCTGTTCCACTTCCGCTCGTCACTGGTGGTCATGATCAGCCTGCCGATAGGCATTCTTAGTGCCTTTATCGTGATGCACTGGCAGGGCATCAACGCCAATATCATGTCGCTCGGAGGCATTGCCATCGCCATCGGTGCCATGGTCGACGGTGCTATCGTGATGATCGAAAACGTTCACAAGCATCTCGAACGTACCCCACTGACGGATAAAAATCGCTGGCAGGTGATCGGAAAAGCAGCAGAAGAAGTCGGCACCCCGTTGTTTTTCTCGCTGATCATTATCACCTTGAGTTTTGTGCCTGTCTTTGCCCTCGAAGGCCAGGAAGGCAAAATGTTCTCGCCGTTGGCCTTCACCAAAACGTATGCCATGGCAGCGTCGGCGGGACTGGCCATCACCCTGGTACCTGTGCTGATGGGCTACTTTATCCGCGGCAAGGTACTGCCTGAACATAAAAACCCGGTAAACCGGGCTGTTATCGGCCTGTATCGTCCGTTACTTAACCTCAGTATGCGATTCCCGAAAACCATTATCGTCATGGCTATCGCATTAATGGCCTCTGCCTATTACCCGATACAAAAAATGGGCAGTGAGTTCATTCCGCCGCTGGACGAAGGTGATCTCATGTATATGCCGACGACCTATCCGGGCATTTCCATCGGTAAAGCCCGTGAGCTGTTGCAACAAACCGACAAAATGATCAAAACCATTCCGGAGGTCAAAACGGTCTGGGGTAAAATTGGCCGGGCCAATACTGCTACCGATCCCGCCCCGCTGACCATGATCGAAACCATCATTCAATTTAAACCGAAAGATGAGTGGCGAGCAGGTGTGACGAACGACAGCCTTCGCCGGGAGCTGGACCAGCTCATCCAGTTCCCGGGCCTGACCAACGCCTGGGTAATGCCGATAAAAACTCGCATCGATATGCTGGCGACAGGGATTAAGACCCCTATCGGCGTCAAGATTGCCGGCCCTGAGCTCAAGCAGATAGAAGCCATCGGTACCCAGCTCGAAACGGTATTGGAAGGAGTGGAAGGTACAGCCTCCGTCTATGCCGAACGTGTTGCCGGCGGACGTTATATCACCATGGATATTAAACGCCGTGAAGCAGCACGCTACGGCTTGAGTATCAAGGACATCCAGCAGGTGATCAGCACCGCCATCGGGGGAATGAACGTCGGTGAGTCGGTTGAAGGCCTGGAGCGCTATCCGATTAATGTTCGCTACCCGCAAAGCTACCGCGACTCGCTGGTCAAACTGCAAAACCTGCCGCTGGTCACACCGAACGGGGCACGTATTGCGCTGGCCGATGTTGCTGATGTCCGTTTTGAAGACGGCCCGCCGATGATCAAAACCGAAAATGCCCGTCCTAACGGTTGGGTATTCATCGATATTGACGGCCGGGATCTCGGCTCCTATGTCCAGGATGCCCAGCAAAAAGTCGCTCAGGAGTTGAACTTGCCAGCAGGCTATTCACTCACTTGGTCCGGTCAGTATGAATATATGGAGCGCGCAAAGGCCAGATTGAGCGCCGTTGTGCCTGCCACTATCGCCATCATCATGATGCTGCTCTACATGAGCTTCCGACGCGCCGGAGAAGTACTGATGATCATGGGCACCTTGCCCCTTGCTATGGTTGGCGGCCTCTGGCTAATGGAAATACTCGGCTATAACTTCTCGATTGCCGTCGGTGTCGGTTTCATTGCCTTGGCCGGGGTTGCGGTAGAGATCGGAGTGATCATGCTGGTGTACCTCAACCAGGCGTGGACATTCAGACAGCTTGAGCGCGAGCATCAGCAGACCCCCCTGACCAAGGCCGATCTCACTGAAGCGATCAAGGAAGGTGCCGGGCTGCGTGTTCGCCCCGTCATGATGACGGTAGCAACAGTGATCATCGGCCTGATCCCGATTATGTACGGCTCGGGTACCGGTTCTGAAGTCATGCAGCGTATTGCCGCCCCGATGATTGGCGGTATGGCGTCTGCCCTGCTGCTGACCTTGGTTGTCCTGCCCGCGGTGTTCAAGCTCTGGACAGAAGCCAGCCACCAGCTAAAACAATAAACGTACTTTTGTGAAGAAGAATAATTGAAAGGAACGATAAATGAAGAACTATCAACTACTACCAATAGGGTTACTGTTTGCCGCTGCGACAAGCTTTGCCGCTGGGCAGCATGAGGGGATGGATCACAGTCAGATGGACCACAGCAACATGCACCACGACAACATGGAGCACCACGGAAAGATGGCCTCCGCCGTTGGTATGCCCGCTCCTGTCGAGCAAGCAACACAAACAGTCAAGGTAAGCCTTAGCGATGACATGAAAATGCAGTTTTCGCCTGCACTCAATATTAAACAAGGCGATATCGTGCGCTTCGTGGTCACGAATACCGGCCAAATTCCTCATGAATTCTCAATTGGTAGCATTGACGAGCAAGACAAGCACCGGGCAATGATGCGCTCCATGCCGGATATGCAGCATTCGGACGGCACGACAGTCACCTTGCAGGCCGGTGAAACCGCAGAACTCGGCTGGCATTTCATGGGGCAGAACTTTGTTGAGTTTTCCTGCAATATTCCTGGCCATGCCGAAGCTGGTATGAAAATGAATACGATCCTACGCTAAAAGCCGGATATACAAGTCCTGTTATCTAAAAAGAAAAATTGAAAAAAGGGAGCAGCAACCATTGCTCCCTTGTTCTACTCCCACTCTTTCTCTTTGCGCACTACCCGACACCGTGACAATTGCAGCGGCCAGCTACTACATCTCCAACAACACCATACTTTAGAAACGACCTAAATTTGCATCAAGACAACAATTTACCTTGATCTTCAAACTATATGATGAAAATATAGTTTGAAAACCAAACTATATTAGCATCAAACAATTTCACACGAGGCAGCATTGTGCATTCCCAAACTCTGAGCCAATGGCAACATTCGCATAACTTTGTATCTATTAACCCCAAAGGAGAGAAACGTACCCTATGGGTGTTGTGGCTGACCATTTTTACTATGGTGGCTGAAATTACAGCTGGCAGCTTGTATGGTTCAATGGCACTACTCGCCGACGGCTGGCATATGGGCACACATGCTGCCGCTTTTATGATCACCATCTTTGCCTACCGCTATGCACGCAAACATTCAGATAACCGGGACTTTTCGTTCGGAACCGGGAAAGTCAGTGTACTGGGCGGTTTTACCAGTGCAATAGCCCTGGGGTTGGTTGCATTGCTGATGATGGTTGAATCTGTCCAGCGGTTGTTCTCACCTGAAACCATTCAGTTCAACGAGGCTATATTGGTGGCTGTTATTGGCCTTAGCGTCAATATCGCCAGTGCGTTTCTGCTCAAAGATGATCACCACCATCATCATGATCACGGTCATAGTCATAGTCATAGTCATAGTCATAGTCATAGCCACGACCATAACCACAGTCATGACCACCATCATCACGATCACAACCTCAAAGCTGCCTACTTTCACGTACTTGCCGATGCACTCACCTCTGTACTGGCCATTGTCGCTCTGCTATTTGGCAAGTATTACGGCCTGCACTGGCTTGATGCCATCATGGGAATTGTCGGTGCCGTGATCATTACCCGCTGGGCGTGGGGGCTTATGAAACAAACCAGCCCTATCTTGCTCGACAGCAATATTGACGAAACGTACCAGCAAAAAATTATCGACACTCTGGAAGATGATGCAGATAACAAAGTCAGTGATATTCATATCTGGAAAGTCAGCGCCAATCATTATGCCGCGATGATCTCATTGGTTACCCACACACCGAAACCGGCACAGGATTACAAGCAATTACTGGCAAATTTCGATAAACTCAACCACCTGACCATTGAAGTAAACAGGTGTCAGGACTTGCACTGACCACGGATATTTAATGAAAGATATTGAACAGTTAAACCATACAATTATTGAATTCTACGAAAAACTCTCGTCCTGGGAGCAGTCTGTCGTTCGCGACAAGGGCTTTACCCTGCCTCAGGTTCACATCGTGGAAATTCTCGGGGTCCATGGGGCCATGCGCATGAAAGAGCTGGCAGACAAGATCGGTGTCACCACCGGCACCCTAACTGTTCAAGTCGATAAAATGGTCAAAAGTGAACTGCTCCAACGCCGACCGCATGAATCGGATCGGCGCTCTATTCTTGTGGAGCTAACGGAGAAAGGAACAGCCATGTATCACGAGCATGACGACCTGCACCTCGCGTTAACACAAGATATCACAGCAGGCCTTGATGAAGATGAGCGAAGCAACCTATTGAAATATCTGGTCAAGATAAACCAGGAGTTTTAAATCCTAACCCGCGCGGGAATGTCTCATTTCCCGCGCAGCTTATACTTTGACGGAAAACGGTGGGCGATATCAGTAAATACCCCATCGACGCCCCAGTTAAATAGCTGGTTAGCACGGGCCAAATCGTTCACGGTATACACATTAATCTTGTAACCCGCAGACTTAAACCGGGCTACCATCGCCTGAGTCAGGTGCTGATCTTCCGGATGAATATAATCCGCCCCGCACGCCTGCATCACAGACTCCCAGTCATCACCAAGACTCGCGGCTTCAAATAAACAGGCAACCGAAGTCTGCGGTCGACGACACTTAAACTCTGCCAAAGCAAGATGATTAAAGCTTGAGACTATCAACCCACGTCCGGTATCTAACTGCGCCAACGCTGTGATCACATTAGCAATCAGCTTATCGGTCATCGCCCAGCCAGCCGAACAGGACTTGATCTCAACATTAATATTCAGCTCATGCTGGTTAACCAGAGTTATCAGCTGCTCAAAGGTCGGGATCGGCTCACCGATAAAATCATCATGAAACCAGCTTCCGGCATCAATATCGTTCAAATCCGCCTTGGTAAGTTCGGCCAGGTTACCGCTTTGGTCGGTACAGCGATCCAGGGTATCGTCGTGAGAGACAACAACAGTCCCGTCAGCCAATATATCGACATCGCACTCAATCCATTGAATTCCAAGCTGTCGGCACAACGAAAAAGCAGCAAGGGTATTTTCAGGGGCCAGAGAAGACATACCACGATGCGCAAAGAGAGTTTTCATTTACGAGCCCGTATAGGTTAAAGATAGGAGTTACATAAAGACTATACCGCCATCAACATACCGAGACACTAGCTGACGGACATCAAAGCCGCAACATTGTGACAGGAGCTAATGTATAACTTATCTCAGGCAATATATTTAAAAGCACTATGCCGCTCGAGCGGCTCCATTTCGCGAAGAAACAACGATTGCCAAGCGTAATACTTGATTCCGGCACGATAAGACTTACAATTCCGAACTCAATCTTGACAAATTGCTCCCCGTTCAAGACCTAAAAAACAACAAGGCACCTTTGGATTTATCAGCATGAGCAACAAAATGTACAGCGAGTACAACCCTGTTTTTAATTCTTCATTTCTCCATCCCAGGTACTGGCTAACCTGGCTGGGGCTACCTTTTGCTCTTTTGCTGTCCCTGCTCCCGCACCGTGTACGAGTCGCTATGGCAACCCGTCTTGCCAAGTATTTTGTCTCCAAAAACAATAGCGCCAAGCGACGGGCACTTATCAATATTCAACTGTGCTTCCCAGATATGACCGAGCAGCAGCAACTGGCGCTGCTTGAGCGCTCATACGCAACTGCCGGGACAGTCTTGCTGGGGTTTGCCCAGCCATTTATCAAAGGCCGTAAATTCGTTATCAACAGCCATGATGTGAACGGCGAGCACTACCTTCACGAGCTTCGGCAGCAAAATAAAAATATTATTATGCTGGTACCGCACAACTGGGCCATCGATTTCACCGCACTCTATTTTGCCGCCAAAGAAATGCCGATGGTCGCGATGATCCGTCCGCAGAAAAACCCAATCGCTGACTGGCTGATGAACCTGCAACGTATGCAGTTCGGCGGCCGCATCTATACCCGCAGCCAAGGCATCAAACCGTACCTGAAATCAATCAAAGATGGGTATCTGGCTTACTACCTGCCGGATGAAGATCACGGTGCGCAGCAAAGTGTATTTGCCCCATTCTTTGGAAATGAAAAGGCCACAGTCAAGGGCGTCGGCAAGCTGGCCAAACTGGCCAATGCCGCGGTCCTGCCGGTATTCCCATCCTTTAATATGGAAACTGGCCGTTATGAGATCAATATCCAGGCACCACTCACTGATTTTCCATCCGGAAATGAGTACGAAGATGCCTGCTACATGAACAAAGTGCTGGAAGAGATGATCAGAAAACAGCCGGAACAGTACATGTGGGTAATGAGCATTATGCGCCACCTGCCCGACGGCAGCCAGCGCTACTGATCAGTATCCCCAAACTACCTCAAGATACCGGATTCAGAGTAAGACCAGCGGGTTCAGTTCAAAGAAAATAGCGGTAGCTTGGGTATAGCATAAAATTTATTTACACTCCCACGGCACAGCCTGGAGCAAGTCTTCAAGCTGTGCCGGTTGGGGAATATCGTCCGCCGGTATTTCCAGCTGAGCGGCCAGCATTCTGGCGTAAAGGTGCCAGTGCTTCAACAAACAGGCGGATTCAGATTCAACCTCAGGGTAAGTACCCCGCATCAGTGGTGCCAATGAGGTGGCAGAGTGAGCATAGCTTGCCGTCAACCATTTCAACTCATTGACCTGATAGTCCTGAATGTATCCTTCCTTGTGGCATTCATTAAGCAGGCTTTCAAACAGCTCTGCCATCTCATAACTTTCATCAAGAAAATAGACAACCAGCTCCTGCTCTTGCTTCATGGCATCAGCCAGTATCTGCATCGGACGGGGATCGACCAGCAACCTCGCCAGCAAAGTCGTCAATACATTGAACAACCGATAGTTACTTTTCAGTTGGGAATCTTGCGTATGCAGCAAATCTGAAATGTACTGACGAAAATAGTTCTCCATTTCATCATTGACCTGCTTCCAGATCTTTAGCTTACTGCCGAAATGGTGACGAATCAGGCTGTGGGAAACGCCTGCTTTCTCGCTAATAGCCCTTAGCGATACAGCCTTAAATCCCTGACAGCAAAACAGCTCAGTGGCTGCACACAATATCTGTTTGCGTGTTTCTTCTGCGGCCTTGGCAGTCTGTCGACCAACTCGTTTCTCCGTCATATTCCAGCTACTCCAAAATCATTAACCGGGTCGTTTTACCAAAAAGATCCTGACAAACCCACCTAATTATACTGCACATATGTGCAGCATACTTGAAATCACCTTACCCGACAAATATACTGCACAAATGGATAGCAAAATAAATATCACCCACTCTTTGGAGTTCAGGATGAAAGGCAAACGCTTTATCACCTTAAAAATCAGTATGATAACTGCTTTATTTGGCGCAGTGCTCGTACTACAGGGTTGTAAGCCCGCCCAATCAGATGTCATTCAAGAAACGGTTGTACCGGTCAGAGTGATGGAAATACCTGCCGCAGAAAAAGGCAATGAATACCGCTTTGTCGCTCAGGTAAACGCCACCGAGCACGCAAAACTCGCCTTTCAAATCAGCGGCAAAATAGATGCTGTTAACGTAAAGATGGGGCAAACCGTCGAGGCAGGCGATGTTCTGGCAACCATGGACAAGGAAAATTATCAGCTTGCCGTCACCAGCAGCCAGGCAGAGTTTGAACTGCAGCAGGCCAAGCTGGCTCGTGCCGAGCAGCTTATTGCCAACCGTTTGATAAGCCAGGCGCAATACGATCAAACTTATGCTGCCTACAAGGCCGCCAAAGCAAACCTAGAGCAGGCAACAACCGACTTGTCACATACAAAGCTGCAGGCACCGTTTGACGGTATTGTCTCGCTAACCCATGCCAAATCACACCAATTTGCTGCAGCCAACCAACCAGTACTGAACCTATTGAGCAACAAACAGTTTGATGTGCAGTTTAATATTCCGGTTCCTATTGCCGAGCAATTAAAAGCGCAGCGTCTTAATGAAAACATGCTGAGCGTCAAACTGGACAACTTTCCGGGCCTAACGCTACCGGCTAGTTTCAAAGAGATTGCTACCCAGCCCGATCCTGATACCAACAGCTACAACGTGACACTGACCGTCAACCGCCCAGCAACACTCAATATTTTGCCGGGCATGTCAGGTGTTGCGCATATCAAACAAGGCAGCGCTGCTCCTGCTGCTATCTTGTTGCCGGAAGGGGCTTTCATAACCAAACCCTCTGCCACCGATGATATTAACGAATTCACTATGCCGGCCCAGGTCTGGCGGATTCAGCCTGATACCAACCAACTGGAGGCAATTACTGTCGAACTGGATGCCCAGGGGTATGTTATTGGCGGAGTAAACGCTGGCGATCGTATCGTTACAGCCGGTGCCAAAATGCTCCAGCATAACCAGCAAATCCGTGGCTGGGAAAAAGAAGGGGGGATCTAATGATAAAGACATACTCAAAATTAGCCGCCCTGTGCCTTTCAGCTTTGGTTATGGCCGGCTGCCAGGGCGAGCAGGAAGAAACGCAACGTGTTCCCTTGGTTATTTCAACCATCACACTGGAAGAGCCTGTGTCGATTAACACCCGCGAATTCAATGGCCAGGTTGTGGCAGCGGAACTTACCCCGTTATCCTTCCCGGTCGAAGGCGAAATCACCGAGCTAATGGTCAAACCCGGGCAGCAAGTCAAGCGAGGGCAGTTACTGGCCCGACTCGACAATCGCAAACTGATCCAGAGACTGGAAGATGCCATTGCCCAGCATGATCTTTCCTATCGCCAATTGACCCGGGCGCAGCGCTTGCTGGGCAAGAAGCTGATCTCTCAGGCTGAATTCGACGAACTACAGGCAAACTACAAAAAAGCCAAGGCGAATCATCAGCTGGTAAAAAAACAGCTCAATGACTCCAAACTGTATGCCCCTTTTGCCGGCCAAGTTAGTCATACAACAAAAGAAACCTTCGAAAGCGTCGCACCGGGTGAAACCGTTATCGAGCTTTACCAAATCGACCAGCTGTATGTGAAACTCCAGGTCCCTGACAGCCTGCTGGCCCGGTTTAATCCTCAGAACCAAGGCGGAGACTATCAGCCCACCGCTTACTTCGCCGGCAATAAGCAGGCTTATGCGATGGACTACCTTGAGCACACCTCCGAGCCAACACCTCAGGGAATGAGCTTTGACGCCTGGCTGAGCATGCCGCAGACCCAGCCCCCTATCCTGCCCGGTACTGCCGCCACGGTTAAGGTTGATCTTAATCAGGCCGGATTGAGCAGTGCCGATGGTTACCGGGTACCGATGACTGCCGTGGTACCGGCCACTGAACCAGGCCAATTTGTGGTTTGGAAAGTCAAACAAGACAAAGCCTATCAGTCACAGGTTGAGGTTAGCCAAATACATACATCAGGTGTGCTAATAGCCCAAGGCGTTAACCTCGGCGATCAAATTATTACCTCCGGACAGGCCCAGCTGAGAGAAGGACAGCCCGTCACAACCGTACAACAGGAGCAAAATCTGTGAACATTGCTGAATACTCTATCCGCAACAAGGTGATCAGCTGGATGTTCCTGTTGATCCTCACGATCGGTGGCGTCGTTTCCTTTAACGGTCTGGGAAGGCTTGAGGACCCTGCTTTCACCATCAAGGATGCCATGGTAATTGCGACCTATCCGGGAGCAACCTCCATGGAAGTCGAAGAAGAGCTAACCTATCCGCTAGAAAAAGCAATTCGACAACTACCGTACGTCGATACCATCACCTCGACCTCCTCAGCCGGAATGTCCCAGATCATGGTCAGTATGAAAATGGACTATGGCCCGGATATCCTGCCGCAGATCTGGGATGAACTGCGCCGCAAGGTCAATGATCTCCAGCCGTCATTACCTCCGGGCGTGCAACCGGTTCAGATCATGGACGACTTTGGTGATGTATTTGGCATCATGCTGATGATCACTGGCGATGATTACTCCTATGTTGAGCTAAAACGCTACATCGATTACCTATCCCGTGAACTGGAACTGGTCGAGGGTGTTGGTAAGGTCAGCATAGCCGGCGATCAGCAGGAACAATTGTTTGTCGAGCTGTCGATGAAACGTCTTGCTGCCCTAAATCTGGATCTCAATACCGTAATTGGCCTGCTTAGCCAGCAGAACGAGGTGATCAGCGCTGGCGATATTACCCTCAATGGTGAGTCACTGAATATCCGTCCTTCAGGCTCTCTCAACTCAGTGGAAACCTACGAGAACCTGATCATTCATGGTCGCGATACCGGTAACCTGATCCGGCTGAAGGATGTTGCCACTATCAACCGGGATATCGTCGAAAAACCATCTAACCTCATCAATTTTAACGGCCAGCCGGCTATCAATCTGGGGATCTCCTTCTCTAGCGGTGTCAATGTCGTTGAGGTAGGCAAGCAGCTTGATCAGCGCCTGCAGGAGCTTGAAAGCATCAAGCCTGCTGGCATCGAAATTCATACCCTCTATAACCAGGCCAAGGAAGTCAATAAATCCGTCAACGGCTTTATCATCAGCCTTGCACAGGCTGTCGGTATTGTCATTGTTGTTCTGCTTTTTACCATGGGGCTGCGCAGCGGGATCATCATTGGCCTGGTACTGCTATTGACTGTTTTCGGTACCTTCATCTTAATGAAGCTATCCGATATCGAGCTCCAGCGGATCTCTCTGGGAGCCTTGATTATTGCCTTGGGTATGCTGGTTGATAACGCCATTGTCGTCGTCGAGGGGATCCTTGTCGGGCTCAAGCGGGGCCGAACCAAGCTTCAAGCCGCCGTTGATATTGTCCAGCAGACACGCTGGCCGCTACTTGGTGCAACAGTGATCGCCATTACGGCATTTGCGCCTATCGGCCTATCGCCGGATGCTACGGGTGAATTCATGGGTTCACTGTTCTGGGTATTGTGCTTCTCCTTGTTCCTGAGCTGGATCACGGCCATCACCTTAACACCGTTTCTTGCCGATCTACTGCTCAAGGAAAACAAGACCACACAAACAGGCCATAACAAGGAAAATGGCGAGGAGAATAGCGAAGAAATTGATGCCTATCAGGGCGTTATATTTAACCTGTTCAATGGCTTGCTACGTCTTTGCCTACGCTTCCGCATGCTGACTATCGCCTTAATGATAAGCCTGCTTGTCGGCTCGGTATTTAGCTTTGGCTATGTAAAAAACGCCTTCTTCCCGCCCGCCAATACTCCGATATTCTATGTCGATATGTGGATGCCGGAAGGCACTGACATTCACACCACCTACCAGCAAGTGCAAAAAGTAGAAGCGTATATTCAGGCCATTCCGGAGGTGGAGTTCGTCTCTTCGACAACAGGTCAGGGTCTGCAACGATTCAGCCTGACTTACAGTCCGGAAAAAAGCTATGAAGCCTTTGCTCAGCTACAGGTACGAATTCGCGATCGTGAGCAACAACTTCCGATAATGAAACAGCTCGATAGTGAGCTACGAATCCAGTTTAACCGGGTGATGTTCCAGTTCAGAATGATGGAAATCGGCCCGTCTCCGGCTTCGAAAATCGAAGCCCGACTGATTGGAGCTGATCCGACAGTCCTGCGCCAGTACGCCGCCCAGGTTGAGGATATTTTCCGCGCAGATCCGGGAACGCGTAATATCCGCCATGACTGGCGTGAACGTACCAAGGAGTTGGTACCGCAGTTTAACGAGTCTCAAGCCCGTCGATTGGGGATTTCAAAAACCGATCTGGCCAATACCCTGCAAATGGCGTTCGGCGGCAACCAAATCGGCTTGTTCCGTGACGGCACCCAGTTGCTGCCAATAGTGATCCGCCTGCCGGAGGATGAGCGCGTCAACTACGAAACATCGCAAAACCTTAAGCTGTGGAGCCCGACACTGCAAAGCTATGTGCCGATTCAGCAGGTGGTAAATACAATCTCGCTGGACTGGAGCGAACCACTGATCCAGCGCAAAGACAGAAAGCGTACCCTGACTGTTTTGGCTGACCATAATATTCTGGGTGACGAAACCGCGGCGACAGTCTTTGCCCGGGTACGCCCGCAAGTCGAGGCGATTGCTCTGCCGGCTGGCTACTCATTGGATTGGGGCGGAGAGTTCGAGGCATCAGGTGATGCTCAGGAAGCACTATTCAGCTCACTGCCGATGGGTTACCTGTTCATGTTCATCATCACCGTATTTCTCTTTAACTCGGTGAAAAAGCCATTGGTGATCTGGTTTACCGTGCCACTGTCTATCGTCGGTGTCACTGTCGGCCTGTTAAGCACCAATATGCCATTTAGCTTCACCGCCTTACTAGGGCTACTGAGCCTGAGCGGCATGGTACTGAAAAACGGTATTGTACTGATGGATCAGATCAACCTCGAGATGGCATCAGGCAAGGCACCTTATCAGGCAGTCGTCGATAGTGCCATCAGCCGTGTCAGACCAGTCAGTATGGCCGCCTTCACCACCATTCTCGGCTTGATCCCGCTGGTTACCGATGCGTTTTTCGGCTCGATGGCGATTACCATTATGTTCGGTCTCGGCTTTGCCACTATCCTCACCCTGGTTGTGGTACCGGTTCTGTATGCATTGCTTTACCGCATTCGGCCACCAGCACGTCAGCAAATGACAGCTGAGCCAAGCCTGGCATCGGCTTAATCAAGCTATGAACGGATAATACGAAACACAAGCAAAAGGCTCACCGAGGTGAGCCTTTATTTTCAAAAATTACAGGACGAGACATTTTTATAGTGAGTTATAGGGCTCCGGAATAGAGCTCCTTACTCAACCACACTGACCCGCATGTCTTCTTCAACTTGCTGAACGGCCTCAAGCAACTGGTCAACATTGACCTCGCTCGGTACCTCTACCATCAACTCAGCAATAAACAGGGCCTGACCAAGATCCGCAACACCGATCCGGTAGTTTTCAATTTTGACGATCTCGATCCCAATATCATCCAGGATATTAGTAATGTCGTTGACGATCCCCGGCCTATCACTGGACTCTACTTTTAGTTTCAACGACTCGACACTACCCTTTGGCGCAGCCTGAGGCGCTTCAATAATACGTACATTCAGATCAGTCAGGCGATTAAATGCCTCTTTGAGCATAGCTGCCGTTTCTGCAGGAATGTCGACCTTGATAAGACCAACTATCTGGTTATCCAAGCGGTTGATTTTACTCACCAACCACTTTCCTCCCAGCTCATGGGTTTTAGCTGCAAGTTGATTAATTAATTGAGGGTGATCCTGACCCGCAATAGTTATTGTCAACTGAATATTCATAAGCCGTCCCCTCTGTAAATACATCATGTATTAACGCGTTGTAACCAGACGAAAAATTGCAGGTCACCTATTCAGACTAGCAAGCAACCCGCACTCCTGCAGTGACTCAGTTCATACTAACCATGCATATTCACCTACAATTTATGTAACAATTTGGTATATCACTGATTTGCATTAGCTATTTATCTTAGAGGCTAATTGTAGATGCAAACAAAAATGCCAGCCGGTTTAAATCGGCTGGCATTTGTTTATGCAATTGCTGAAAAAATAGGCTTAATTGGCTGTACGGTATTTTTCCAGAATTCGCCCCAACGACTGAGACGCATCAGACAGCTCCTGCACACTGGCAACAGACTGTTCGGTCACAGAGCGGATCACACTCGATTGATTACGAATATCATGCAGCTCAGAGGCAATATCATTGGCCACCGCCGTCTGCTGCTCGGCAGCTGTAGCTATCTGGGCACTCATATCCATCACCAGCTTGGATGACTCGGCAATATAGTTAACGTCTGCACCGATTTCAGTGATCACCTCGCGGCTCTGGTAAGCCTGCTCCAAAGTCTCTGACGTAATTTGCGAAATACCGTTGGTTTCAGCCTGGAGCTTGTCGATCATTGACTGGATCTCGACCGTCGCCTGCTGGGTGCGTCCTGCCAACGTACGTACCTCGTCAGCAACAACAGCAAACCCGCGGCCTTGCTCACCGGCCCTCGCCGCTTCAATTGCCGCATTCAATGCCAGCAAGTTGGTCTGCTCAGAAATAGCGTTGATCGTTGTAATCACCTCGTTGATTTCCGTCGCCTTCTCGTTCAGGCTACTAACAGTCGCCGATGCTGCATCGGTCTGTTCAGACAGCTTGGTAATTACCACGATAGCATTCTGCACCTTCTCATTACTCTGCTGCAGCTTCGCGGTATCTTCGTCAAATCGATCATTTGCCTGCACTGAGATACTGGCAATATCTTTGGCTGAAGCCGTCATCTCTTCCATCGCGGTTGCAACTGAATCTACAGATGCATACTGCTGGTTAATCTGTTGCTCAGAGTTCTGCGCTTCCTGGCCAAATGTCGCAGCCGTATTGTGTAAAGTGGCCGAGCTACCTTTTACTGTTTCAACCAGCTCACTAAGGGTATCCATCGTACGATCAAGCTCAAAACCAATGATACCAAACTCATCCCGGCCAACATGGAATCCCAAACGAGAAGTCAGATCACCTTCAGCAATACGGCGTGTTGCCTGGTGCATCACCCACAATGCGCCACCTAGGAAAGTAGCCAGCCAATAACAAATCAGTGCAATCGGTGCCAGCGTCAATAAAGAATAAATAAAGTGGGAGAAAGCCTGCCCTTTAGCTTCGGTTTCAACAGCACCGGCAGGTTGGGTCAACACTGCATAACCGCCGCCCGGCACAGGTGCAGATGCAGTGATCACATCGTTATCACGTGAAGATCCGGCTGAAGAAGAGACCAGCTTAATATTTTGCTTCGACAGCGCCTGTTCTTGTTCTTGACGAGTAAGCCCTGCTACCTGCAACGTATTAACCGACGCTTCGACCTGCGCCTCAACGCGCTGAACAGAGGCGGCTTCGATACGAGATAATGCAGAATAATACTGACTGCCTGACACACCAACAACAACTGCGGCTATTGCCAAAAACAATACCCAAAATTTGTCATTGATAGACATTTTGATAAACAGACGATCAACGGTCCTGAATTCAACTTCTCTCATCGTGATACCATGTAATAAGCCTAAAACGTTATGGTAACAGTTGAAGAAATTTGTTGTGATATACAACAGGTAATTTATTGACGAGCCTGACAATATTTTCAAGGAATATAGACCGCGATCACAATATTGCCATGAGGCATGTCTTATCGACATATCTAGTGAAATAGCTTATCTGAGCTGTGAACCCTCTGGATGAAACCTCCTCCCCCCCCACTTACAGCAAACAAGCAACCTTATTCAACACCAAAATCTCTAACCATTCATTCTCCCCCAACGTGATCTAGATCACCCCTTTCAACATTATTGGAATTCTGTTTCACTCATAATAACGACCACTTATACAAGCTGTACTCCTTGCTGCCACCAGGACATAAAGATGAAAGAGATTGCATTCCGCTGGATAGATAAACACCTAATCAATGTGACAATTAGGGAGAATTTTTTAATCCTCTTTTTTGCCCCGCTCCTTGCTATTATTGTTGTTAGCGCAACTCTGATTGATGCGGCAGAAAACCAACAAAACCAGATATTGCGACAAGAAATGGAAACCGTCGCGACCCTTATATCCCAGACTAATTTAACCCAGAGTGACGTAACCCGTGTCCTGGCAGGCAGCAACATTCAGGTTGGCTTTAGCGGCAAGTATACCGCTCAAGTGGCAAATTCTGACTATCAGCTAACGATCACCGAACAGCCCAATCTACTTTCTGCTCTCACAATTAGCCACTCAGCTATTATTGTTGCTGCATGCCTTTTTATTATTATGTGTCTCTACTACATCATGACCTTTATGGGCGGCGCCCTTTACAATATCTATGATGCAGTGACACGTCTGGCTAATGGTGATCTTTCTTATCGAATCAACCATGCTCCAGCACGAAATGACTTTAACCTCATCGCCAGAACAGTCGACCGCGTGTCTGAGCGTGAACACAAACTGGTTATTGCGACTCAGGAAGCCATTGCGTTGATCCAACAAATCAGCTCCGAGCTTCGCCAGCGCAGTAATGACAACGAAACCTTAACCCTACAGCAGCAAGAGCGGATCGATTCTCTAGCCAGTGCCACAGAACAAATGGCTAGCTCAGTTCGCGAAGTAGCCAGCCATGCCCATGACACATCCAGTCAAACTCGTGAGGCGGCACAGCTAACAACCCAAGGCCAAACACAAGTCATAACCACTCTCTCTGCCATTAACCAGCTAGGCACCGAGATCAATTCTGCCTCTAAGGCCGTTAAGGAGCTAGACAGTAACGCCGCCCAGATCGATGACGTAGTAGCCACGATTAGTGCTATCTCAGAGCAAACTAACTTATTGGCTCTTAACGCCGCCATTGAAGCAGCCCGAGCCGGAGAACAAGGCCGAGGGTTTGCAGTGGTTGCTGATGAAGTTCGCACTCTGGCCAGCCGAACACAGAATGCTACGGTAGAAATTCAGCAAATGATTGAAGCGCTGCAAAGCAACAGCCAACGTTTGATGAAAGTAATGCAGCACACAGTAAGCAATGCTGAATCCAGTGAAAAAATGATGAGCTCGGTTAATCAGGATATTGACCAGATCTCAGCAAAAAATCAGTCTATTTCTGGTCGAAGCATAGAAATCGCTGCAGCCGCTGAAGAACAAGGGGCTGTTGCTGACAACATTGCCTCTGATGTAGAGCAAGTTAGGGAACAATCTCGCCAGGTTGCTGATATGGTGACTCAGTCTACCGAAGAGATACACCGCCTCTACCAACAGGCCGATGTACTGGAAAGCTTAATGAAAGATTTGGAGGTATAGCTTCTGCATCAGAACAATGAACACACCTTCACCAGCTCAGCGGAAAATCTATGTGCACGCTGACAAAAGTATCATTATCCCAGGGTAAAACCGGCAGGTAATCAGGATCATCTGCCAGCCTGTTATCATAGGGGGCCAGGTTGTATTCAGTATGCTCAATATCAAGCACCAGCTGACCACCTTCAAACCAGCCCCCCTTCAGCCAATGGTTAGCATTATAGGCAAAGGTCATGACAAATTTATTTTCCAGCCAGTCATCACCGTCATGCCATTGCTGGGCAAAAGCATACAAGTTCACACTTGAGCCTAGCTCAATACCAGCATAAAGCTGCAATGAACCTGCGGATGTTTCATTCCGCAACCCACCACGATCATAGCCCCGAGTCCTCGGAACATCATCATCAATCTCCAGGAAGTAATATCCTGCGGAAGCTTTTACACCAGCATCATAAACCGGGCTGCTCCAGCCTATGTCAATACCCGGCATCAGCTTATGCTGTTTTTCGACAGAACTGACGGTATTGCGCCTGTCATCAAGGCCGACAAACCAATCTATGGCAGCCCGATCAGATAACTCGGTAAGCTCACCGTTGACAAGAAACTCTGACTGAAACCAAACAGGAATATGATCAGGGTCTAGTTCGTCATTATCGACATCAACATACGTATTTACGCGTCCGCTCAGCAGGATATCGGTGCTCGTTTCATAGGAAGCCAAGACACCGATTCCGACTCCGAAAGTGTGCGAATCAGCCTGCTCAACAATAAAATCATGCCCGCCGAGCGTCATGCGCCAGTTCACTGCATAAGCAGAGGTCGTATAACTAAGGAGAAAAGCAAAAAAAAGCAGCAACCATCTGATTTTATTGGCATACATGATACAACTCACGTCATCGAATTATGCAACCAAAACTAGGCCACCCCCGATAATTACGCAAATCTACGCCAAGTCGAAAATGAGAACTTAGCTTTACAAAAATTAAAGTAAATAGAAATAAACACAAAAATCTCATGTCTGCTTATTCATTGATATAACAAAGAGCAACTCTGTTTATTGAACTTAAATTATCAATACTACCCCTTGCCCATTCGTTTCTTTCAAAGGATGCCAAATGCCCTTGTTTAGCAAAGATCAGATTAAGCAGCTGGAGCCAATTGACTGGGTGGCTGATCCGTTGAAAGCCGCCAGGACAACAATGAAAAAGTACGGTCTGTGGAATATCAATCAGCAAATGGGAAGTCGCTGGCCGATAGCCTGTGTGGCAGTGGAAATCACCCAGCGGTGTAATCTGGATTGCACCCTCTGTTATCTGTCGGAGCATTCAGAGTCGATTCATGATCTGCCACTCGATGAAGTCATGCGACGAATAGAGCAAGTGTATCGCTACTACGGAAAGAATACCGATATACAGGTAACCGGAGGCGAGCCGACACTCAGAAAACCTGACGAGTTATGTGCCATTATTGCCAGAATCCGCAAACTGGGCATGCGTGCGACCTTGATGACCAACGGCATTCGGGCAAGCAGGTCACTGCTTGAAAAGCTATGCCGTGTTGGTTTAACTGATGTCGCCTTCCATGTCGATACCACCCAGCAACGCAAGGGTTACGACACCGAGCTGGAACTCAATGTTGTTCGCCGTACCTATCTGGACAAAGTGAAAGGCCTGCCTCTCAGTGTGATGTTCAATACCACGTTGCACGAAGGCAATTATCACGAGATCCCTGAGCTTGTTCGCTTCTTCTGTGCTCATGCCACACAGCTGCGCACCGCCTCTTTTCAGCTTCAGGCTGATACCGGCAGAGGGACACTAACAACGCGCGCTGATGACATCACCCTGAAAAACACTGTAGAGCGCATCAACCAGGGAAGCGGCACTGTTCTGAACTTTGATGCCGTACAGGCAGGTCACCCCAACTGCAATCGCTATGCCCTGGCTTTGGTCATTAATAATCAAGCCCATAACTTTTACGATGACAACCGGCTTTTTGGCCAAGTGCTTCGGACCAGCAAAACGGTCAACTGGCAACGCAACCAACCAGTACAGTCAGTCTATCGCTTCGGGCTTTGGTTGCTAAAACACCCATCGATCGCCTTGAGGCTCGCAGTGTGGGGATCAAGAAGGTTATGGCAACTCAAAAGGGCCTTAATTACCAGCAGAGGAAAAGCCACCACCCTTTCATTTATCGTCCATAACTTTATGGATGCCAGCCAGCTTGATCAGGAAAGAGTAGCCTGCTGCGTATTCAATACCATGACACGAGACGGGCCAATTTCGATGTGCCTGCATAATGCCAAGCGGGACGGGTTCATCCACCAGGCGATACAAACAAGCGAAGGAAAATATTGGTCTCCGGTAACAGGAAGCCTGTCTGGCACAGAACAAATCATCAAAGTGATCCCCGTGGATCAGTTACCGTCACGATTTCTCAGGGGAAGAAGCAGGACAATTAACTGATGCAGAAAATATATTCAGGGAGTTACAAACACGCATAAAAAAAGCTGCGTTATCGCGTAACGCAGCCTTCTTTGAAACGAATGGCAGTATTAGATTCCCGCGCGCTTCAACAAGCCGGTCATCAGAGCTGAACTGCCCTTAACCTGCTTGGACTTATTCTTCAATTCACGAGCCAGAGATGAGTCATTGATTGAATTACAGATATAAATCATTGCCTGATACATGTCGCGAGGCGTCTTGATACGATCAGCATCATTAAGCGGGCTAATGATCTTCACAACATCGCTGCCTTTCTTGTTGTTTTCGTTAGCGTACTCAAGTACTGAATCAAGTAGCTTGTCCAAATCAACAATAAACTCTGAGCTCTCGATACCCTGCTTCTGGATCTCTTTCAGGTTTCTCTTTCTTACCTGCTTAATGATGAATGCAGGCGTATTAAGCTTTCTGTAACCAAAGAAGCCCGCCAGAACTAGTAAGACAGCACCACCTGCTACATACCCCCAAATTGAACCTGAAGACTCGGCAACCGGCTGAACGACTTCGGCAACCTTTGTAACAGACGCTGGTACATCAGACATATTTGTAACCTTTTACTTAAACGAATACGGGACACCCGAGACATTATGCACGTTGGCAGCTAAGGGCTATGCGTTTTATCAAGATTTAGATCAAATAGAGTGACAGAGGTCAAAATTTTGACAATTAAGTGCGGTAATAAAGCACCGGTTCGAGAAAGCCAACCAGGCTACACACTCCATTTTTACTGGCTGCGCGGCAGATCAGACAGAAAAAGGCATATATACCCAAGCTACCTCAAGATACAGGATTCAGAGTGAGACCAGCGAGCTCAGTTCAAGGAAAGTAACGGCAGGAATGGCAACTCCTTTCAACGTTATTTGACACAGAAATGAGTTTGCTGGTTCACTCCCAAAGGGCGAGTTTACTTGGCTTCTACGCGTTGTTACCGATTATTGATTTAGAACCACTAGATCTTCAAATCGGTGCCTAGCCTAAAAGCCAAGTAATTCTCGCTGAAACTAGCACCTTGAGATAGTTTGGGTATAGTGAAACTATGCCTTAGCAAAAAAGAATTAACACCCTGATTTGGCGATATATGATGCCATCTCTTCTTCCGGCACCATACCGCCTCCCGTCGCCCAGACCAGATGCGTTGCATTTTTCATCTTGTGATCGTCAAGCTGAACACGTTCGCGGTATTCTTTATTACCTGAGACCCAGACAGGACCGAGCAACCCAGCCAATGCTGAAGGCTCAAGCTGAATGTCTTCGTGTTTGCTTAACTCTCCCAAATGGTGGTACATCCTTTCGTCGGTAACGGTATAGTAGCCATCAAGTAGCCTTTCCATCGCCCTACCCACAAAACCGGAAGCACGGCCAACGGCAAGCCCGTCAGCAGCTGTTATGTTGTCGATACCGATATCCTGCACCGCGATTGCATCATGAAGACCAGTATGAACCCCCAGCAGCATGCAAGGGGAATGGGTTGGCTCGGCAAAGATACAGTGGACATTATCACCAAAGGCCATTTTCAGACCGAACGCCACGCCGCCAGGACCGCCACCCACACCACATGGCAGGTAAACAAACAGCGGGTGCTGCTCATCAACGGTGATCCCCATATCATCAAACTGCTTCTTTACCCGCTCGCCGGCAACAGAGTAACCCAGGAACAGGGTTTGTGAGTTTTCATCATCGATAAAGAAGCAAGACGGGTCATTTTCCGCCTCTTTACGCCCCTGCTCGACCGCGACCCCATAATCTTCCTCGTACTCAACCACCGTCACGCCATGAGCGCGCAACTTGCTCTTTTTCCACTCGCGCGCATCTGCTGACATATGGACAGACACCGAGAAACCCAATTTTGCACTCATAATGCCGATAGACATACCTAGATTACCGGTAGAGCCGACGGCAATACTGTACTGCTTGAAAAAGTCTCTGAATTCATCGGTGAACAACTTGCTGTAATCATCCGACTCAGACAGCAGCCCAGCTTCAAGAGCCAACTTTTCAGCGTGAGTTAATACTTCATAAATCCCGCCACGTGCTTTAATCGATCCCGAGATAGGCAGGTGGCTGTCTTTTTTGAGCAATAACTGGCCGGTGATTTGGGTGTCATACTGCTGCTCGAGGACTTTTTTCATCGCAGGGATCGCGACCACTTCTGATTCGATAATGCCCTTCGATGGCGCCGTTTCCGGGAAGGCCTTCATCAGGTACGGGGCAAACCTTGCCAGACGCTCACTGGCATCTTTGATATTGGTCTGATCAAGCCCGACATGCGGTAGCCCTTCTGCCAAGGTAGTAATATTCGGGTTGAACCAGCAGACTTCTTCCAGGGCAATCAGCTGTTTCACCAAAGGGAACTCACTAACCAGTTTTTCAATATTCAATGCGTTCATTTTTCTACCTTAAATTAAATGATGTATGACAGTAGGAAAGTGCCACCCAGCGCGACAAAAGAAGCTATAAATGTCGCCGTCGTATAGTATTTGAAGATCTCTGTTATCGATGCCCCGCAGTACTGCTTAACCAACCAGAATAATGAATCTGTAACGATAGTACAGCCAATCGCACCTGAGCCGATGGCAAGAGTAATGATCTCTGGGCTAATATCCGGATACATCGAAAGCATAGGTGCAACAATGGCTGTCGCCCCCATCATCGCAACTGTTGCAGAGCCAACAGCAGCGTGAAGAATAATCGCCACCAGCCAGGCGAGAAGAATTGGGTGCATGTCGAGGTTTGATAAGATTTGCGCCAGCACATCCGCCAGTCCGCTACCTTTCAATACGCCGTTAAATGCACCACCAGCACCAATGATCAACAGGATATTGGCGATAGAGGAAAAGGCACCTTCTGTTTTCTCCAGCAGTACTGACATGCCCATGTTTTGCTTGATACCCAACATGTAGTAAGCAACAAAGGCAGCAATAAACATGGCGGTTATCGGATTACCCAGAAACTCTAGCGTGGTGTAAAGGGTGGTGCCATGCTCCATGTTCAGTTCCGCCGCTGTCTTCATCAGCATGAGGAAAATAGGCAGCATCACAGTAAATAAGGTGGCGCCGAGTGATGGAAGCTCGTTTTCACTTCTGACTTCCAGCGAAGTAAATTCTTCAGGGACTTTCTTGAATGGCAAGCTTGAGCCCATCAACTTTAAAAATAATGGCCCGCCAACAAGTGATGCCGTCAAACCCACTAATAAACCATAAAAGATAACCGAACCGATATCCGCTCCCAGCTCATTGGTAACATATAGCGCAGCTGGGTGAGGCGGAACAATACAGTGCACCGCCATCAACGCAGTACATAGTGGTATGGCAAGGTTAAGCAAGGAGGTATTGGTTTTTTTGGCAATAGAGAAAGCCAGCGGGATCAGAAGTACGACACCCACTTCAACGAAAAGAGTGATACCGCAAACCAGGCCAATAAGCACCATAATGACTTCAGGTGATAACCAGCGGCATTTTTGAAGCGTTAAGCCTATACGCTCGGCCGCTCCCGATACCTCCATCATTTTTCCCAGTATGGTACCAAGACCAATAACAGTAGCCAGAAAACCTAGCGTTCCGCCAATACCATTTTCAATGGCGGTAACCATTTCAATCGGCCCCATTCCCATAGACGTACCAACATAAAAGCTGGCAAAAAGCAGTGCTAAAAACGGGAAATTTGCTGAAAAATGATCAAACCTCATCCCCTTGTGAGCCCGATTGAAACAAACCAGTGATCAAATTCAATATTCAGATAATAAGCAATAAATGATAAGAGCTGCGAAAAAATCACAGCTCATTTTTTCTGTAATATCCCATGTAGGGAAAGAATCACAGCCAACCCAAAGCGTGCCAGTCCCCACTACCAATAAATTACGATTCTTATATAGGCTACGAACCACCTGTCACACTTTCTCATGGTAGCCATTATAGATACCATCTTTCTTTTCTGACTTTGTGGGGGAGAATTCAATCATGTGAACTGTAGGCAAAGACAAGCTGTAATTCATTGAAATAAGTCGAGCAATTAAGGTACAAGACACACAGAGAAAAAACGAAGTTGCATTGGTAAGACCTAACTTAAGAGATGAGGCATAAACAATGCCACCTATAAAACAAGATGTGGCATAGATTTCCCTCTTAAAAATTGATGGTATTTCGCCAGTAAGTGAATCGCGCACTATTCCGCCACCACACCCCGTAATTACCCCTATTATCGTTGCTACCGTATATAAATTTTGGTATTGCATGGCTTTCTCAAAACCAATTCCAACAAACACGGCAAGGCCAATGGCATCAGATATGGACAATAACCAATTTGGTATGTTTCTTTGATTTCTAATTGCGATTATTGTGGTGATGCACGTGGCAAGAATTACCCACAGATATGTACTGTCATTCATCCAAAATACAGGTGTGGCTCCTATAGCCATATCACGAATAGTCCCGCCACCTATCGCGGTTAAACCTCCGAGAACAACCGCTCCAAATGCATCCATGCGAAACCTAGAAGCGACTAATACACCCGATATTGAAAAAACAACGGTTCCAAAAATATCGAAAAAATAAATTAATGACATGTTAATTGTGTACCAAAATAAAAAAACAAGCCCTCTTACAAGGGCTTGCTCATCAATGTTTAAGTTGCTGGATTTAAGGCTAGAGATTCATTTTCTTCAGTTTTGGGGAACATTAACTGAGCCACGATAGGGCAAGCTACCAATATTACAAGCACGTAATAGAAGGCGCTTACAAAACTGCCAGTCATATCAACTAGGTAGCCAACGATTTGAGTGTTAATAGTAGCTAGGATGTATGAAGCCAGCCAGAATGTAGACATAGCAAACATGATTGTGTTTGTTGACGGGTTCTTAAGAAGTTCGCGTGGTAGTGAGAAGATGAAGCTAAACCACGACGATAGCATCATGCCCGCACCGAACGCGCCAGCAACGATAACGTATTCGTTTGAACCGAAGAACATCATGTAAGTAGTTACAGCCATGATCACTGACGTTACTGCGAATAGCTTCTTGTATGGCACACCTTTGCTCTTTAGCCAAATAGAAAGAGCTGCGCCAACAATAATACCGATTTGGTTAATTGAAGGAGCTAAATAAGCAATGCTATCGCTTGGTAAGTTAGCGTACTCAGCGTAGTACGTTGGTAAATATGTAAATGGAACGAGCAGCATTAGCAGGCCGCCAACATACTGAGTAACCATGCTCCAAACTACGCGAGATTTTACAACAGTCTTAATCTCAGCTCGCTTCTCTTCCGGCGTTGGCTCTTCGCCTTGCTCTTGCTTAAAGTCCTTAAAGAAGACCATCCATGCACCAGCAAAAGCAAGTGTAATCCAACCATAAGCCGCTAGAAGAGGTTTCCAACCACCAGCAAGAGTGATAAGAGAACCCGCAAACATCAAAACAATCGCAGAACCGATAACGTTTGGAATGCCGTTGATGCTGTTAAACTTTGCTGCCGTCTTTGAATCAAAGTAGTGCGATACAATCGGAACCATTGATACTAGGCACATTGCTCCACCAAGGCCATTCAAGAATCGAATCAAAACGAGTGTGTAGAAGTTATCAGTGAACGGAACGAATATCGCTGTACCCACCAGAATAAGGGCAAGAAGGTAAGATTTCTTGATCCCTAACTTGTAAGTGACAACAGCAATACCCAGAGCGCCAAGAATCTTAGCCCACAGAATAGCATTGGTCATCATTGCGGATTCAGCCACGCCTACGCCAAAATCTTGCATGATTTGTGCGCCGACAGCACCAGTAGTAGCCCATGAGGCACCAAATATTAAATAAACTGCAAATAGCAGAAACTCAACTATATACTTCTCAGATTTCATTGTATTGACCTTCATTTGATCTTATTAAATGCCCCTCGCATTGAGGGGGCATTGTGTTTGGATTCACACTAGGCTGGAAGATTGTGCTCTACCAGTTTGACGAATAGGGACGCACCAACAGGAATGATGCTGTCGTTAAAGTCGTAAGATGGGTTGTGAAGAGGAGCGCCTTCGTTGCCAATAAACATGTAGCAACCTTCCACTTCTTGAAGCATCCAAGAAAAGTCTTCGCTGCCAGATAAAGGTCGGCAGTCTGCGTCAACTTTGTCTTCGCCAACAATCTCAGCCGCAATCTTTGCAACAAGCTTCGCTTGCTCTGGATTATTAACAGTAGCAGGACAGCTTCCTTCACGGATAGTTAGGACCGCTGTAGCGCCGTGTGCTTTCGCCGTCATTTCGACAACCTCACGAAGACGCTTCAGTGTAAATTGACGGATATCTTCATCGAATGCGCGTACACAGCCTTTCAGAGTCGCAGTCTTAGGCATGATGTTGTAAGTTCCACTACCTGCATGAGCATCAGCGAAAGAAAGAACAACTGACTCTAGTGGTGAAACGTTGCGAGAAACAATGGAATGAGCAGCCATAATTAAGTTACTCATAACCAAAGGAGCATCGATCATCCCTTCCGGCATTGCTGCGTGACCGCCTTTGCCGACAATCTCAATATCAAAACGATCACAGCTTGCCTCGATAGCTCCTTCTCGAAGCCAAATATGACCTTCGGGCACATGTGGCATATTGTGAAGACCGTAGATGCGGTCACAAGGGAAGCGCTCAAACAAGCCATCATCAATCATGGTCTTTGACCCCGTTAGCTCTTCTTCCGCAGTTTGGAAGATGAAGTTAACTGTACCGCTAAATTCCCGCTCTTGAGCTAAATACCATGCTGCAGCAAGAAGTGTCGCCATGTGACCATCGTGGCCACAAGCGTGCATGACACCTTTTGACTTAGATGCGTGTTCGAACTCATTTAGCTCATTCATAGCCAAAGCGTCCATGTCAGCACGTAGACCAACAGCTTTGTCTGACTCGTATTTCCCCTTAAGAACACCTACCAATCCTGTTCCACCGATGCCAGTGTGTACTTCGTCAAAGCCAAAGCTCTTAAGCATTTCAGCAACCATTTTTGCAGTTTCGTGTTCTTGGTAGCTGATTTCTGGGTTCATGTGAAAGTGGCGTCGCCATTCTGAAAACATCTGATTGTTGTTTTTAATTGCTTCGATCATTATTGGTACAGCCTTTTGTAGTTAAATGTTTGGAGATTTGTCGAGATCTATGAATCTGCCTCGAATTTGAATAAGGATTGTTGTTTTTTAGCCAGAAAAAGCGCTACAAGGTAGCGCCTCGATTTATACTTAACGACCAGACTTAGCTAGGTAAGCTGCCATTTCATCTTCAGGAACCATGCCGCCGCCAGTAGCCCAAACAAGGTGAGTGGCGTTTTGCATCTTGTCCAAAGTTAGATTCATGCGGGATTGATATTCATGGTCTTTTGAAACATG
This sequence comes from Photobacterium proteolyticum, assembly GCF_001939735.1. Taxonomy (GTDB): domain Bacteria; phylum Pseudomonadota; class Gammaproteobacteria; order Enterobacterales; family Vibrionaceae; genus Photobacterium; species Photobacterium proteolyticum. Next base: position 7,689 of record NZ_MJIL01000101.1, on the reverse strand, counting down.
CACTGCACCGACCATGCCAGATAAAGCAGAAGGCTCTAGACGAACGTCTTCTAGCTCAGCCATATCACCTAAAAGCTCATACATGCTCTCGTCAGTAATGGTGTAGAAGCCATCAAGAAGGCGTTCCATTGCTCGACCAACAAAGCCTGAAGCGCGACCTACAGCTAAACCATCGGCTGCAGTCAGGTTATCGATACCAATTTCTTGAACTGAAATTCCATCATGCAAGCCAGTGTAAACACCTAGCAGCATGCAAGGAGAGTGTGTTGGTTCAGCAAAAATACAGTGTACGTTGTCACCGAAAGCCAGTTTTAGACCAAAAGCGACACCACCTGGGCCACCACCTACGCCACATGGCAGGTAAACAAACAACGGATTATCACCATCAACCTTAATGTTTAACTCATCAAATTGTTTCTTAAGGCGATCACCAGCAACAGAGTAGCCAAGGAATAAGTTGCGAGAGTTCTCATCGTCGATAAAGAAACATTTCGGGTCATCTTTAGCAGCTTCACGACCATTTTCTACCGCAACACCGTAGTCTTCTGTATGTTCAACCACATTGACGCCTAAAGATCGCAACTTGTTCTTTTTCCACTCTCTCGCGTCAGCAGACATGTGAACGCTCACCTGAAAACCAAGTTTGGCACTAATAATACCGATAGACATACCCAAGTTACCGGTTGAACCAACAGCAATGCTATGTTCACTGAAAAACGCTTTTAACTCTTTTGAATACAATTTTTCATAATTATCTTTTGGTGAAAGCAAACCGGCATTTAAGGCCAGCTCTTCTGCGTGTTTCAGAACTTCATAAATGCCACCGCGTGCTTTAATTGAGCCTGAAATTGGCAGATGGCTGTCTTTCTTAATCAACATCTTTCCGCCAATATTGACGCTATATTTCTTGCTCATCGATTCCTGCATAGCAGGAATAGCTTGGATAGCTGATTCAATGATGCCTTCACTAGCTTCCAGTTCTGGGAAGGCTTTGCACAAGTATGGAGCAAAACGCTTTAAACGCTCACTCGCATCTCGCACATCTTTTTCACCTAAACCTACATATGGCAGACCCACTTCTAATGTTGTCGCATTTGGATTAAACCAAGATAACTCTTCTAAGTTCACTAGATTGTTGAGTAAGGGAAAATCAGAAGCGAGTTCAGCTAGTCGTTCGTTATTCATCTTTAATCTCTTTTTGGGATAAACAGATTTCGAGCAACTATTTCAATCTTTTTTCAATACAGGGTCAAACGATCAAACTTCACCACTTGGTTGAGCTAAATTAAAACAAAAGGAGGTACAGATCACAATATCGTAGAAATATGGACAAACTTGTAAAAAAATCGCCCATTTAGGTGTTGTTATTTATTCTTAAGGTTATGCTAAATATAACGTTATCAATTGCTTGTTGGCATTACTAATCATGTATTCAAACAACAGAAATAGAACAAAAGAGTGGGCTATCAGTAGCCATCAACTGTCCAAATTACATACTTTTGAAGTTGCAGCCCGTTACCAGTCCTTCTCGCATGCAGCAGATGAGTTATCATTAACGCCGAGTGCAGTGAGTCATCGTATTAACATTCTTGAAAACGAACTCGGGTTTAAGTTATTTCACCGTTATCATCGAAAAATAAAACTCACCAATGAAGGGGAAAGAGTTTACTCATCTCTGCATTTATCGTTACAGAAAATCAATCAAGAGATTGGTGAAATCAAAAGCAGTGAACTATCGGGTGTGCTTTCCATATATTCACGACCATCTATTACCCAATGCTGGCTAGTTCCTAAATTAACTGACTTTTACCAGAAGTACCCTTTGATCGATCTTAATATTTTGACTGGTAACGAGTACATTAACTTTAACAATTACAACATTGATGTCGCGATTTACTATGACGCCAAAATTCCTGAAGGCATCCATTATGAAAAGCTGATGAGCGAATCAATTATTCCTGTCTGTAGTCCCGAATATGCTGAAGAACATAATCTACTTGATAATCCTTCGGCTTTAATGAAATGCACTTTGCTGTATGACAAACAAGCGTGGGACTACAAATCTGAGTTTGGCGAATGGGCGTTTTGGGCATCAACATTTGGTATAGATGATCTAAATAAATGTCGCAAAGTTGGCTTCGACCGCTCAGACCTCTCCATTATTTCAGCAATAAATCATGGAGGTGTTGCTATTGGACGCCGGCACTTGATCGATAAGCACATTTCAACAGGGGCTCTAGTTAAACCATTTCCAAAACTTGAAATAGACTGTCAACACGACTATTACGCTATTACCCCATATATGAATCAAAGCACTAGAGTTAAAGTGTTTATCGAGTGGCTAATTGAAATAGCTAGAGAAGAATCGAAATAACTAGGATACTCCCCCCTAATACAAAGCCCCTAAACGGGGGGCTTAATTTTGCTTCTTCTCTGATTTTCAAGGAGAAGATACGAAAAACGGTTGGATACATTATTTTTATAATTGCAAACGACACAATACCAACCAAAATTAGAAAAATGAATGGATCCGACAATACCTCATATAACTAGCTTACAATCAGGCACAAAAAAAGAGGCCGTTGGCCTCTTTCCATCATAACATTATAATATCCTGTCGAAGTTATCACTAGATCAATTACTATGCCCCAAAACAAATAGAGCAGCTCTAGCCCCTTTGTTCGTATATTCACAAATACAAGAAGCCTAAAACACACTACTTGAATTTGCGATATCGCCGCCACTGATTAGGGAATAAAATCTTATATAAAAATCAAGCGCTTGGATCAAGCCAAGTACTCAACAATTCTGCCCTCTTCAATGCGTCAGGTGTCGATAATATTCATGCCTTTTTGGTCGTTCCCCCTATCTTCTTTATTTAACGTGGCATGAGAATGGAAGATCACGTAATCACCGTCGACATAAATATGCTTTACGTCATAAGTGTAGTCAGGGTATTCCTCTACAAAATCTTCCAGGAAGCTTACTTAGCCAATGACTTTATCAGGCAGCGCTATCGTTGTAGTGCTCCAAGATGTAGTCAAAATTATGATTATTTATAAGGTCTTAAGCAAAATCAGTAATCAACTCAGCGTTTTTTAATTCCTGTTCAGTCAAAACGTTCGATAGGCACATTTTGGTAACCAGTATTGAGATTTGAGATTGAGAAGGAATGGAAAAGTGACAGCACTGGCTAAGCCAGAAAAGCGGGTATTTCATAATAATGAAGATTGCCCGGTACGTAATGTTGTAGCGCAAATCGGCGACAAATGGTCGTTGCTTATTCTATTTGCACTCGTGGAAGGGGCTGATAGATTTAACTCTCTTAAATCAAGAATAGAAGGGATCTCTCAGCGTATGTTGACCCAGACGCTAAGGGATTTAGAGCGGGAAGGCTATGTTAATCGGACCGTGTACCCTGAAGTGCCTGTAAGAGTAGAGTATTGCCTGACAGAAATGGGGCGAGACTTAGTTAAACCATTGTACCAATTGGTTTGTTGGGCGGATGAGCATCAAGACGATATTAAGCGTGCTCGAAAAGCCTATGATGAAAGGAGTTAATTCTATTGGGTCCGATGAAAGGAAAAAGCCTAATTACAAAAACATATTGGTGCAAACTACAAACATGTAGCTTGTAGCTTGCACCATAAGAAGACATAAGCGGTAACTACCGTTCTTTCCGGAGTGTCTGTTTCGTCTTGAAGCTCTTGGGGCTAGACTGCACTCTGCTGCCCCAGCCATTTAATAATGGCTTGGTTTATTTCTTCCGGCTTTTCTTGCTGGATCCAATGGCCACAATCAAGATTGAGCACTTCTACATTAGGCACGTATTCTGTCAGCCTTTCAGATTTAGGGATAACATCTCGGTCGCCATAGATCATAAGAGTCGGTTTCTGGATGATTGGGTCCACGTCCACCAACAAGTGCCAGTTTCGATCAAGGTTTCTATACCAATTTATGCTGCCAGTGAACCCTGATGATTCGAACGCAGAGACAAAAACAGCCAGCTCTTGGTCACTCATCAAGGGCTCACCGATTGGCTCTTCACAACGTGCAAGATTAATCATCGCCATACCTTGTTCCGGCTCTTTATCGGGCATATTTTTCCTATACAGATTACGGAGGAATTGAGGTGTATTCTGTTCCAATATCGCATCGGCAACACCGGGTTGTCGGTTAAAATGGACAAAGTAGTTGTCGCCGCCAAGTATGTGTTCCATCAATTCGACCCAGGGCGTTTCCCCTCGTTCCTGGTAGGGCAAGCTCAGGTTTATCACGTTGTTGACACGGTCAGGATGCAATAAGGCCAACCCCCAAACGACCATCGCTCCCCAATCATGTCCGACAAAGGTGGCGTTGTGGTATCCATAGTGATCGAGAAGAGCGACAAGATCTCCCGTTAAATGAGTAATGTCATATTGAGCAACCTGCAACGGGCGTGACGAATTACCATAACCGCGCTGATTTGGGACGATGACATGGTAACCCTCCTCGACAAGGGCGGGGATCTGATAACGCCAAGAGAAGGCATGTTCTGGCCAGCCATGGCAGAGCACGATAGGGTTACCCACATTTGACCGCCCCGCTTCGAAGACTTCGAGTGTCTCCCCGTTGACGGAAACCAGAGTGGATTCAGGAAAATCGGCAGGATCATACATTTTATCTCTCCTATATAAACTGCGGGTGTATAGGCTCAGGGATTGACGATGCGCATTACACCGTCTAAATCACCTTGCTGACGTCGAGAGATAATTTATATATCTTAATAGTGACAAATACTGACACCATTGAATGGTAGCTTTACATAATGAATATTCGCCAACGCCAAGATGCCATCGTGCGAAGTCTACGCCGCAACGGGACTTCGACAGTCGCTGAATTAGCGCAGGAGGTGGGAGCCTCCAGGCGTACAGTGTTACGCGACCTCAACGCATTGCGTGATGAAGGTTTTGTGATTCATTCAGAGCCCGGACGAGGGGGTGGCCTGCAACTTGACCCGCGATCCGTTCAAACCACAGTGAGACTCTCGGTCGCCGAGGTCTTTGCACTGGTCATCAGCGTTACATCGATGCGTGCAGCCGGAGGCATGCCCTTCTCAGAGCTCGCTGACGATGGGCTTGGCAAAATCGAAAAAGCGCTGCCATCAGACAAATTGCACGATCTGCGCCGCCTGCTGGATTGTTTGTATGTCGGGAAACTCGCCCCGCAGGTGGATATAACCGATATCGGAGAAATGGACTCCGCGCTATTGCCCGTTTTCGAGACAGCTTTTCTGCAGCAAATCCACCTGCGCTTTCAATATTGTGACGCCAAAGGAACTGTCACCAACCGATATGTTGAGCCACAAGCAATGCTGATATTGCCACCACTCTGGTATTTAGTTGCTTGGGATCCAAAACGTCAGGATTTTCGACACTTTAGGATGGACCGGATCAGCACTCCCGAGTACATCGAAGGTAAAACATTTCTACGGCGACATGTTCCGTTTGAAGATCATGTATCCCCAATTCGAAACCTCGCTCGCTAGCTGTCACCTAATCGACAGAGACTCCTTTTCCTAAAAATAACTGGCTCCTTTAGTTTGTTACTACGTCTGTTTGTTAAAAAAATCAGAGACAACCATCAGAAAGTCTGGGGGGATGCCATTCCAATACCGCCAAATGTGGCCTCCAGGCGCAGTCTTGTATGTGAAATCAATGCCTTCATTTTTTAAACTTAACAAGGCTTTCATTGCGGGCAAAGCTAATATGGTCATTAGTACCACAATAGATATAAAGCTCTGGCTCCATGGTGATTTTTTTCAATTGGAATTCTGGGTAATAGCTCATATCAAAATATCCACTGAGTGGCGCAGACAATCCAAAAACATCCTGATGGCGATGCGCTAAATAAAGTGCGCCAAATCCTCCCATAGATCCACCCGAAATGGCGGTGAACGTTTTACCCGGTTTTATGCGGTATTGATCCCTTACATAAGGAATTAACTCCTCCATAATATGGACTTCTCTGTTGTTCACATACTGACTTTTGTCGCCATAGGGCATGACTATAATAAATGGTTCAATTGCACCTGCATGAACAAGATTATCCATAAAGTTTTGAACCTTCCCGTCTCTGACCCACTGATTTTGATCGCTACCATAACCATGCAGTAACACTAGAAGGGGATAACTTTTGTTACTATCTGCGGAATAACCCGGTGGCAGGTAGACAGTAAAAGGACTATTTTCACCAAGGGCTTTACTTTCAAGATTACTACTTATGACTGAACCATGAGGGATATTCGGGTTGAAGCTTATAGGCGGGATAAGGCGCATTAGATTGAACTCACTTTATCTGGAGAGATTCAAATCAAAAAGGCAGAGTGTAACGCGTCACCTTGATGTTTTTCTTATGAAAGTTGGCTAGCTGTAATCTAAATATTCTTGGCCCTTAGTTGGCTCATGCAACTTTAAACCATATGAAAAATATTTTTTCATTAAGACAAAATCTTTACTACCTAGCCAACCATAAAGCATGCTTTCTTTTTCTAGACCTAAATTATCTATTAAGCTGCTCTGCTACTGATGAAGAGTCACCACCATATATATCTCGCCCCCATGTCCAAACGCTACCATCTTTTCGAATAGCGGCAAAGGCAAAGGCTCCAGAGTAGATACTAGTAACATTCACCAATTCATCTTTAACTAAAGAGGTATCACTTTGCTGAGGATCACCCCATGAAATTACACTACCATCTTGTTTCAATGCAGCAAAGGCGTTAGAAGTAGACGCAATCGTAGTGATCGCAATTAGACTGTCCGAAATACTTGAAGAGTCTCCAGCATCATCTTCCCCCCAAGTGATGACGCTACCATCAGATTTAAGTGCCGCAAATGACCACCAGCTTGAAAAGATACTCACTACATCAAATAATTGATGTGATACTGATGATGAATCTCCACCTCCATATAAGCGCCAAGTAACTACATTTCCATCATTCTTAACAGCAGCAAATCCAGCATTAGTTGAATAAATAGTTTCTACATTAGTCAAATCTGCTGAAACAGAATACGAACTCCCTCCCCAATAACTATCCCCCCAAGTAACAACGCTTCCATCATTCTTCAATGCAGCAAATGCTAGGTTTGTGGAAAAAATTTCTTTCACATCAGTCAACGAATGAGAATTAGAGTAAGTTGTACCTCCTGTAGATTTATCCCCCCACGTCACGACACTTCCATCGTTTTTTATTGCAGCAAACGCTCCATCATTGGAATAAATAGCTTTAACATCTGTTGTTGAGTAAGAAAACTTTTCACCAAAAACATTTCTTTCATGCCCCCACGAAACAGCAGTACCATCATATTTCAAAGCTGCAAAACCATTTGGATTCGTCGTAATACTCTTCACCCCTACTAACTGAGACTGAACAGAAGATGCATCACCTCCGTAATACGCTCCTCCCCACACCACCACACTACCATCAACTTTGACAGCGGCGAATGCCCCATCAGTTGAGTATATCTGAACTATATCTGTTAAGCTTGAACTAACACTGGACGAATCCCCTCCCGCAGCGTCACTTCCCCAAGTAACGACTTCACCATTATTTTTTAAGGCGGCAAATGTAGTGGTCTAATAAAGCCGGACACCATTTTAGGTGGTAAAGTTACCACTCATTAAGAGGTGTTCAATGACCAAAAAACG
>NZ_MJIL01000100.1:240-67159 GCF_001939735.1 Photobacterium proteolyticum | reverse complement strand
AAAATAAGGGTAGAGAAAAAGAGGGTAAAAAGGTGATCGAAAAAAAACGGAATCCTAGATCACAATCGCCGGAATACGCAAAAATGCCGAGTGTAACGCATCACCTTGATGGTCTTGATAAAGTGTCGGCTGCGCGACACTTATCCTTATTTGTTAGGCATTTTTTAGAATGTCAGCATATTCATAGCCAGCATGTGTAATTCTAAATACTTGTCCCTTATGACCTACAGGCTCAACATACCCTTCATTTATTAGGCTATTTAGAGCCGCGTCCCATCTTGCTATTTCTCTGGCAGAGTCATTTTGTAATATTTGCTTGCCGTTAGTTTGTATTGAAGAACCACCCAAGTAAGCGACCTTCATTATGTCTCCATGGCTATCATTCGATGCTTCAATTAGCAATTCACGCGCTTCAGCGCTTAACTGAGGTTTAGAGATCTCAGGATAACCACCGAATGGGTCGATAATTATGGACTCTTCACGTTGGAAACCCACAAATGGATCTTGTTTATTAGCTCTTCGTACTAGAGCTTCGTTGATAATATTGCTGAAAGCATCTAGTGTTTCGTAGGATGACACTAGACCTTTCTGATAGCACTCATCCTTAAACGCCATCAATTTCTGATATTGTTCTTGATCTACCGAACCCATTTGGACTGGTTGGTCAGAGAAGCAGATCATTGCTGGTTTGCCTTTGTTTATGTGTTCTCTTATTTCTTCCAAAGTTCCACTTTCATGGTCACCGGTTGGTGTTCCAATCCGTGTCCAGAACATCCCAACTAAAAAATCTGCGTCTTGCAGAATTTGTTTATTCAGAACGCCTTGAGCTCTGTCCCCCATTGCTGAGTATGAATGAGTTTCCCAGCCAATGGCTTGAAGCACAATTCCTGTTTCTTCTGAGTGAAGATCATTCCATTTCTGAATTACTTCACGAGCAATTTGCCTCTCTTTTGCTACATCACTTGGTGACGCTAGGAATACCTTATATACATTAGCTGTGTACATTTATTTTCCTTATAAACTGAGTCAAACATTCCAAAATGCCTAACGTCGTGTTCAACAAATTGGGATCGTATATCACACAATGCTACATGTTTTATATGAATATGCTGTGAGCTTGGTAGTTAAAAGTCACACTATTTTTAAAGAGGTAGTATCAGACTTATTCTGCCCTTTAAGCCCCCTCTGGTTCCCGTAGCGACGATTTAAGTAGTAACTGCGGAGTTTGGGGTGGCAGTTGCTGTGAAAGCTGCTGGTATGGGCAATAGAAAGCCTCATTCTTAATAGGAAGAACTGTGGGTCGTAAGAAAGTATTGCTGCTATGCTCGACGAGGGTCTGGTTAGTTTGAACTGTTACTGATTACAGAAAATCCATTCACCATATTTACTGCTTCACTAAAGTATTTAGTATCAATAGGTTAAGGATGGTGAAAGAGTTGGTGAAAAAGGGTGTCATTCACCTTAGTGACATTTACCCGTTGGTTAGTAGTGAAAGAATGGGTGAAAGATGCTTTTCCATATACATGCGTAAGCTTTTGTATAATTGAGAAAAAACGTAATGATGAAAAGGTGAATGAATTCTCGGAGCTAGTACACACATGGGTAAAGGGCTTTAACGTGTTGGTAGCTGTTCATACCATAGGCTTTTGTAGTATCCAGTTTTTGAAATTATGCCAGTACCTCTTCCACTTCGTTGGAGAAGTTGGGGAGTTTTTGTGTCCCAGGTACAGACAGTAAAATTCACCATCATCCGTGTGTCCATGGATTGATGTTGGTCTCTCTGTGTTTTTCCTTTCGTTAGACATTTGCTCTTCCTATTTGTCATCGCTGATGTTGTTGTGAACAGCATGATGAGTGCTTAGTTTGGGGGCGAAATTGGCACAAATCACGATAATTTCTTTTCACCTTCGCTACTTGTCTATTTTCGAAACGGAACAGGTGATCACTTTTATTTGATATAGCCTTATAGTCAATGTGACAAAAACACTTATTAAACAATACACTAACGGTAAAAGTACAGAAAGGTATGTACCTCCAATTACGAAATAGTGATCACTTTTATGATCACTTTTTTTGATCACTACTGTGGTTGATGTTCATGAGTTACTTACATCGTGTTTTTACTTGAAGGACTACTGTACTTGCGTAGAAAAGCACTTGTCTGACTACTGCTCAATCACACGAAAAGTGCCGCAGCGAAGAAGTGGAACTCAAAGGCTACTGTAGGAGAGGGTTAACAGATAGGTTCGTCACATGATTTATTTTGTGGGTGATTTTTGTGGGTGATTTTCTGCTGGTGGGTTGTGTTGTGGGTTTCAAATAAATAAAAGGCCTTGCCAATGAAGGCAAAGCCTTAATAAACATAAGCTTAGTGAAAAGCTATTAGTTCATGCCGTATTTTTTCAGCTTCTTGCGAAGTGTACCGCGGTTGATACCCATCATAGTGGCTGCGCGCGTCTGGTTGCCGCGGGTGTACTGCATGATGGTGTCTAGTAGCGGCTGTTCAACTTCAGCAAGTACTAGCTCGTACAGATCATCGACTTCCTGACCGTTTAACTGAGCAAGGTAGTTTTTAAGCGACGCTTTGACAGAGTCACGTAGTGGCTTCTGTGTGATTTGGTCCTGTGAAGTTACAGTTGTCACTGTTAATGCTTCGGAAGTCAGATTTTGTTCGAACATATTCTGTAAGCTCTTCTAGTATTTATGCAACGTTTTCGAAGTAGCCTTGCAGCGCATCGAGTTGCTGTTGGGCATCTTCGATAGCGTTGAAGGTCCGGCGAAAATCACCAGCAGGGGCATGTTCCTTTAGGTACCAAGACACGTGTTTACGTGCGATGCGTAATCCTAAATACTCCCCGTAGAAACGGTGAAGCTCCTGAACATGGCCCAGCATAATGCCACCCACTTCATCCATGGACGGAGCAGGCAGGTGTTCGCCAGTTGTTAAGTAATGGTGGATTTCCTGGAAAATCCACGGCCGTCCCTGTGCAGGTCGGCCAATCATCAAAGCATCGGCACCGGTATAATCCAGTACGAAGCGCGCCTTTTCCGGAGAGTCGATATCACCGTTAGCGATCACCGGGATAGACACTGCTTTTTTCGCTGCTTTGATGTAGTCGTATTCTGCCTCGCCTTTGTACATGCAAGCCTTGGTGCGGCCGTGAAGGGCCAGCGCCTGAATGCCACACTGCTCGGCAAGCTGTGCGATAGAGACACAGTTACGGTTATCAAGATCCCAGCCCGTACGCGTTTTCAGCGTTACAGGAACGTCAACGGCATCCACCACGGTCCGAAGAATCTCTTCGATCAGATCGGGATATTGCAGCAGTGCCGAACCGGCAAGCCGCTTGTTGACCTTCTTGGCCGGACAGCCCATGTTGATATCGATGATTTGCGCACCGTTCTCAACACTGAATTGTGCCGCTTCAGCCATTAGCTTCGGATCGGCACCGGCAATCTGAACCGAGCGGATGCCCGATTCGCCTTCGTGAACCATCCGGTTCTGGGACTTAGACGTTTTCCATAGATCTGGATTTGAAGACATCATCTCGCTTACAGCCATTCCTGCCCCGTAGCGCAGGCATAGTTCACGAAATGGCCGATCGGTCACACCCGCCATTGGCGCGACTATCAGCTGGTTTTTAAGTTGATATGGACCGATCTTCAAACGTCTGTTCCTGACTGTGCCAGTAAGGGCGCGCATTTTACGCATTTTTTCCCTTTCTGAAAAGGCCAATAATTGAGCATTTAGTTTTTGATTTGCAAAACTGCATGTTTTTCAATCGATTGGCTATTTCTTGCACAATAAATTTGTCTTAAATATTCGACGATTAGGCCTTGCGGCCCGCAATTCGGCACCATTCTTCACGGGCCGTGATCGGGTCCAGGTTCAGCTCATCGCTGTAGTAGGAAGCAACATCCTCAGCCTGGCTTTCCAGTACGCCTGAGATGGCTAGATCGCCGCCAGTCTTCACCAGGCTTTTGATCACTGGCGAAAGCTCTCGTAGCGGACCGGCAAGAATGTTGGCAACGACGACATCAGCCTGAATATTTTCTGGCTGATCTTTTGGCAGGTACAGCTCAAGCTGGTCGGAAACGCCATTGCGCTCAGCGTTGTCACGCGAAGCAAGAATAGCCTGCGGGTCAATATCGATACCGATCACTTTGGCCGCACCCAGCTTGATGGCAGCAATAGCCAAGATACCCGAGCCACAGCCGAAGTCGATAACGGTTTTGCCAGTGAGATCCTGGCCGTCGAGCCACTCCAGACATAGGGAGGTGGTCGGGTGGGTACCGGTACCAAAGGCCAGTCCCGGATCCAGTAAGACATTCACCGCATCCGGCTCCGGGGCTTCACGCCAGCTCGGGCAGATCCACAGGCGACGGCCGAAACGCATTGGGTGGAAGTTTTCCATCCACTCACGCTCCCAGTCCTTGTCTTCCAGCTGTTCAACTTTATAGGCGAAGTCTTCGGCAATCAGCGGGCTGTTTTTCAGCATGCTGAGCACGAAATCCATGTCAGCTTCTGCATCATACAAGCCAATCACATCGGTATCACCCCAGAGGCGGGTTTCACCGGGTAGCGGCTCGAATACCGGTGTGTCTTGCGCATCGAGGAATGTCACGGACAGGGCGCCAGTTTCTTCCATCAGCATATCGCCAATAGCTTCAGCATTTTCAGCTGTTGCGTTCAGTTTGATTTGAATCCAAGGCATGGGTTAATTCGCTTTAATGTTTGGCTACGGTTCAAGGACGCGGAGTCTAGCATAAAATTTAGTCAGCCCGCATCTACTTCGTCGGTCTGCGGCTACGTGTCCTGTGGGGTTAGTCCGGAAAAAGATAGCACCAAATGGTGCTATCTTGCGGGTAAAGTGTAAGGTTCAGAGCTGATGTTGCGGACTAGGTGCCGAAACGGGTTTGGCCAGGCTGCCGAGGACAAAGGTGACTAGGCTAAGGGCCAGCGTCGGGACGATAGCGTGCATCCCCCCCAGATCCGGCTTGACCAGCGACAGGCCGATGTAGCAGCCAAGGCCGGTTACCATCGAGGCGAACGCCCCGGTGGCAGAGGCTTTTTTCCAGTACAGCCCGAGAACCAGTGGCCACAGGAACACTGCCTGCATACCGCCGAAGGCCAGCAGGTTGAGCCAGATAATCATGTCCGGCGGGTTGGTGGCGGCGACAAAGACCAGGGCCGAGAAAATACCGGTTACCCATAGCGATAGTTTCGGCAGGCGGGACTCGGCTTCCGGTCCCTCGGCGGCTTTAGGGTTGATGTAGTTGAGGTACAGATCCTTGAGCAGCGTTGCCGAGGCCTGGATCAGCTGCGAGTCGATGGTCGACATAATCGCGGCCATCGGCCCGGCCAGGAAGATCCCGGCGATGACAGGAGGCAGTACGGTCATCATCAGAGTCGGCATGATCTGATCCGGGGTGGCAATATCGGGCACGATGGCGCGGCCAAGCGCACCGGCGAGGTGCATGCCCAGCATCAGGAACGCGACCATGGCCGTGCTGATCACCATGCCCTTGTGCAGCGAGCTGCTGTCTTTGTACGACATACAGCGCACCGCCGCATGTGGCAGGCCGATCACCCCGAAACAGACCAGCACCCAGAAACTGAGCATAAAGGGCTGGGAGAGGAAATTATCCGGCCCAAACGGCGTGACCAGCTCGGGGTCGATATGATGCAGCTCGGTTACCAGTTCGCCGATGCTGCCACCGGCGTGCACGATGCCGACCAGCAGGGCGATGGTACCGATGATCATCATGACGCCCTGAACGGTGTCTGTCATCACCACGGCACGAAAGCCGCCGATAGTGGTATACAGGCCGACCGTCACGGCAAACAGCATCAGGCCGTGGGAGTAAGATAACCCGGTGACGGTTTGCAGCAGGCGGGCACCGCCGACAAACTGCACCACCATGGTGCCAAAGAAGGCCAGCAGCAGGGCCAGTGAGGCGAAGATAACGACGGCCCGGTTCTTGTAGCGGGCATAGAGAATATCATTGAGGGTCAGGGCATTGTGGCGGCGGGCCTCGATAGCAAATTTTTTGCCGAGTACCCCCAGCGTAAGCCAGGCGGCAGGCAACTGGATCATGGCCAGCAAGACCCAGCCCAGTCCCATCTTGTAGGCTGCGCCCGGGCCACCGATAAAGGAGCTGGCGCTGGCATAGGTGGCTGCCAGTGTCATGGCCAGTACGAAGCCGCCCATGCTGCGGTTGCCGACCAGATATTCATTGAGGAAGCCCTTGCCACGCTTGTGGTGTCGGCGGGTAAACAGGGCCAGGCCGAATACGGCTGCCAAATAGAGGATAAGTGGAATTAGTAGCTGACTATTCATCCGGGGTGTCCTTGTCGAAATCCAGAGACATATCCCGGTAGACGTACTTCACCATCAAGCCACATAGCAGGGTAAAGATCACCGGGCCGATAATGCAGGCAAGCAGGAACCAGAGCGGAAAGCCCCAATACAGCTGCGGTAAGGTCTCGTGTACGTTGCTTGGTGCGAACGCGTAGGCCGAGCAATACCACCAGAGGAAGTAGGCCAGAGCTAAGCCGATTGCCCATTTGGCTTCCTTATGGGCCTGGCGGTAGCGAGCAGAGAGCGTCTTCATGCCGAAGTCTCCAGTCAATTAGCAACACTACTCAGAGAAGAGGTTGATAATACTGAGAGTGAGCATTGTTCATACAAATAAAGGTGGGGTATTGTGGCAAAAGAAAAGCAGCAGTGCCAGAAAGCAGATCAAATTGGTGTTGGTGGGAGTGAAGCGGGCATAAAAAAGGCTGCCAGTCTGGCAGCCTTTATATCATACAGTGAGCAATTACTACTGTAGACCTAGTTTCTTCTCAAGATAGTGGATGTTAGCGCCACCATGTTGGAAGTTTTCGTCTGCCATGATGTCCTGCTGCAGAGGAATATTGGTCTTGATACCGTCGATGATTGCCTCGCCAAGCGCGTTGCGCATGCGCGAGATCGCCACGTCACGGTTTTCGCCGAAGGCAATCAGCTTGCCAATCATTGAATCGTAGTGTGGTGGTACCGAGTAGCCGGTGTAGATGTGAGATTCCCAACGGATCCCCATGCCACCCGGTGCGTGGAAACGTTCAATCTTGCCCGGACAAGGCAGGAAGCGCTCTGGGTCTTCGGCATTGATACGACATTCAACAGCATGGCCACGAACCTGGATGTCGCTCTGGCTGAACGACAGTGGCTGGCCGGCAGCAATACGCAGCTGCTCTTTGATCAGGTCGACACCGGTAACCATCTCGGTCACTGGGTGCTCTACCTGGATACGGGTGTTCATTTCGATGAAGTAGAACTCGCCGTTCTCGTACAGGAACTCGAAGGTGCCCGCGCCGCGGTAGTCGATCTCGATACATGCACGCGTACAGCGCTCACCGATGTACTTGCGCATCTCTTCGGTGATACCCGGTGCCGGCGCTTCTTCCACCACTTTCTGGTGGCGACGCTGCATTGAACAGTCACGCTCGCCCAGGTGGATAGCATTGCCCTGACCATCGGCCAGAACCTGGACCTCAATGTGACGAGGGTTTTCCAGGTACTTCTCCATGTATACCATGTCATTGCCGAAACACGCTTTGGCTTCGGCACGGGTCATGGCAATCGCCTCGGACAGCTCGGCCTCGGTGCGTACAACGCGCATACCACGACCGCCGCCGCCACCGGATGCCTTGATGATCACCGGGTAGCCGATACGCTTGGCAAATGACTTGTTCTTGATTTCGTCATCATCCAGCGGGCCGTCAGAACCAGGAACACAAGGAACACCGGCTTTTTTCATTGCGTTGATCGCAGAAACCTTGTCACCCATCATGCGGATAGTTTCCGCTTTCGGGCCAACAAAAATAAAGCCGGAACGCTCAACCTGCTCGGCAAAATCAGCATTCTCGGACAGGAAGCCGTAACCCGGGTGGATAGCCACCGCGCCGGTGATTTCTGCCGCACTGATAATGCGCGGAATGTTCAGGTAGCTGTCAGTCCCTCTGGCAGGACCGATACAGACGGACTCATCAGCCAGAAGAACGTGCTTGAGATCGCGGTCAGCCGTTGAGTGAACCGCGACGGTTTTGATCCCTAGCTCTTTACACGCACGTAATATACGTAACGCAATTTCGCCTCGGTTGGCGATAACTAATTTATCTAACATAGGGCGCCCCGGTTACTCGATGATAACTAGTGGCTGATCAAACTCGATTGCATCGCCGTCTTCAGCAAGAATCGCAACCACAGTACCCGCCTGATCAGCTTCGATTTGGTTCATCATCTTCATCGCTTCAACGATACATAGTGTATCGCCAACATTGACGCTCTGGCCGACTTCAACAAATGCTTTTGCTTCAGGGCTAGGGGCACGGTAGAAAGTACCTACCATTGGAGAAAGAACCTGGTGGCCTTTAGGTGCAGCTGGTGCTGCAGGCGCTTCGGCTGCTGCAGGAGCGGCTGCCGGTGCGGCAACAGGCGCAGCTGGTGCTGCGGCAACAACTTGAGCTGGCGCGGCAACAGTGGCTACTGGGGAGTTACGGCTAATGCGTACAGACTCTTCGCCTTCAGAAATCTCAAGCTCCGAGATACCAGACTCTTCTACCAGTTCGATTAGCTTCTTGATCTTACGAATATCCATTTATCTTTCTCTTTATGTTGTTCATTTAGCTGTCTGAATGCAGGCGTCGAACCGCTGCATTCAGGGCGAATTCATATCCGTCCGGGCCGAGACCACAAATCACACCGACTGCCTTATCGGACAGATAGGAATGGTGGCGGAACGGCTCTCGGGCATGGACGTTAGACAGATGCACTTCAATAAACGGGATCTGGACCCCGAGCAGGGCATCGCGGATCGCTACGCTGGTGTGCGTGAAAGCGGCCGGGTTGA
This sequence comes from Photobacterium proteolyticum, assembly GCF_001939735.1. Classification (GTDB taxonomy): domain Bacteria; phylum Pseudomonadota; class Gammaproteobacteria; order Enterobacterales; family Vibrionaceae; genus Photobacterium; species Photobacterium proteolyticum. Next base: position 58,264 of record NZ_MJIL01000100.1, on the reverse strand, counting down.
TAATGATAAAGTCCACCTTGCCATGGGCATTATGGATAGCATCAATCAACTCATGCTCGGCATTAGATTGAATGTGGCCTAGCTCTACGCCCAGTTCGGTTGCTTTGGCAGTTAAACTCGTAACTATTTGAGCCAGTGTCTGCTGGCCGTAGTGGCCGGGCTCTCTGAGACCTAATAAGTTCAGGTTAGGTCCATTGATAAGTAAAATTCGTTGAACGGTCGACATCTTGACGTTATATCACTTGTTTTTTGAGGTTTTACTCTAACAACGTGCAGGTAACTGCAACCTTGCTTCCCGTGTATCTCAATTCTGCTGCCAAAACATGCTTGGTGAGCAATTATAGTGAATTCAACGCAAATCGCAGCAAAATACTGGTCTAATCACCACAATTTTATGTGGACACGTGTACGCTGTATTCTTGATATTGTTGAATTAGACGACAGTTTGTTCGCAGAGTTCAGCCCGGCGCATCTAAGTTGTGGCGGAGTCCACGCTTTTGGTTGCGGACTTGTTTCATTTATCACATTCCGGAATGCCGACGTGGAGAGTGATAGGGGCTGGATGCCAGGTAGTGTAGCTGGCCAGGCAGCATAAGCTAGCTAACTGGTTGGAAATTTAGACATTTGACGAGAAAACCGCCCGAAGGCGGTTTGATCATGTTGCCGAGATAAAGGTTAGAGGACTTTTTGTTTCTCGGCGATAAGTTTATCGACCACGCTCGGATCGGCCAGGGTCGAGGTATCCCCCAGGGTGCCGGTGTCGCCGGTGGCAATCTTGCGCAGAATACGTCGCATAATTTTACCGGAGCGGGTTTTCGGCAGGGCATCGGTCCAGTGGAGGAAGTCCGGAGTGGCAATCGGGCCGATTTCTTTACGTACCCATTCCTTTACCTCTTTATGCAGTTCGGCACTCGGTACCTCGCCGTTGTTGAGGGTGATGTAGGCATAAATGGCCTGCCCCTTGATGTCATGCGGTACGCCGACGATGGCGGCTTCGGCAATCTTGTCGAAGGCTACCAGGGCTGATTCGATTTCCGCGGTGCCCATCCGGTGGCCGGAGATATTCAGCACGTCATCGACGCGCCCTGTGATCCAGTAGTAACCGTCTTCGTCACGGCGGGCACCGTCACCGGTGAAGTACATCCCCTGGAAGGTGGAGAAATAGGTTTGCTCGAAGCGGTCATGGTCGCCCCACAGCGTGCGCATCTGGCCCGGCCACGAATCAATCATCACCAGGTTGCCTTCGGTCGCCCCCTCAAGGATGTTGCCCATGTTATCGACGATGGCGGGCTGGACACCGAAGAAAGGTCGGGTTGCCGATCCCGGTTTCAGCTCGGTCGCGCCAGGTAGCGGGGTAATGAGGATCCCGCCGGTCTCGGTTTGCCACCAGGTATCAACAATCGGACAGCGGCTGTCGCCGATGGTGCGGTGATACCACTCCCACGCTTCCGGGTTAATCGGCTCACCGACCGATCCCATGATGCGCAGCGAAGAACGGTGCGTGCCTTCAATGGCCTGGTTGCCTTTGGCCATCAGGGCACGGATTGCCGTTGGGGCGGTATAGAGGATGTTGACGTTGTGCTTGTCGACCACTTCGCTCATACGGCTGGTGGACGGATAGTTCGGCACGCCTTCAAACAGCAGGGTCGTGGCGCCGTTGGCCAGCGGGCCATAAACCAAATAGCTATGACCGGTGATCCAGCCGACATCAGCCGTACACCAGTAAACATCGCCTTCCTGGTAGTCGAAGACATACTTGAAGGTCATTGTCGCATAGACCAGATAGCCACCGGTGGTATGCAGCACGCCTTTCGGTTTGCCGGTCGAGCCCGAGGTATAAAGGATGAACAATGGATCTTCGGCGTTCATTTCTTCCGGTTCGCAGTTCGCCGAGGCAACGGCTGTCGCGTCGTGCCACCACACATCGCGGGTGTTATCCCACTCGACTTCGCCGCCGGTACGCTTGAGTACCAGTACCTTTTCAACGGTGGTCACGTCGTCATTGGCCAGCGCGTCATCGACATTTTTCTTCAGCGGGACGGCACGGCCGCCACGGACACCCTCATCAGCCGTCACGACGACCTTGGCATTGGAGTCAATAATACGCCCGGCAAGTGCCTCCGGCGAGAAACCGCCAAAGACGATAGTGTGGACGGCACCGATGCGGGTACAGGCCAGCATGGCAACGGCTGCTTCTGCTACCATCGGCATGTAGAGGCAGACGACGTCACCCTTGCGTACGCCCTGGCTTTTCAGTGCATTGGCAAATTTACAGACTTCCTCGTACAGCTCGTTGTAGGTCAGGGTGGCATCGTCAGACGGGTCGTCACCTTCCCAGATAATCGCGGTCTGGTCACCGCGGGTAGCCAGGTGGCGGTCGAGACAGTTGGCGGACACGTTCAGGGTACCGTCTTCAAACCATTTAACACTGACATGGCCGGTGTCAAAGGAGGTGTTCTTGACCTGGGTAAAAGGCTTAATCCAGTCAACAATCTGGCCGTGCTCGCGCCAGAAGCCTGCCGGGTTGATCACCGACTGTTGATACATCTCGCGGTATTGCTCGTCAGTCACGTGGGCGTTAGCAGCAATATCCTTGTGTACTGGATATATATGAACCTCACTCATTCTTTTCTCCTTGTGTTCCGTCAATGTCCGTACCGGACCGGATTATTTTTTTCATTTTGTAATTACTAACTTCTGATAGATCGCAGCTAGCCACAATTAGACTTTAGGATGAGAGTTGGGAGTTTATTGTGGCAAGGTATAAGTTACATAACGTTTGCATTAAAAACCTTGCACCGCGCAAGGTGTTGGAGGGAGTTCTGGGATCAGGCGGAACGCAGGGTCGGGATGTCGCCATGCTTGAGCCGGACATAAATCAGGGCGGCAGTAATGGCATCCTGCAATGCATCGTGGCGGTCCGAGACCGGCAGATCCAGGTGACGACTTATGGCTTCGAGGCTGAGGTCGTAATAGGCATTGGGCAGCAGTCGTTCAAGCCTTTCATGGTAGAGGTGGCTGACCTCTACCATTTTGTTGGGCAGGGAAAAATCGAACAGGCGTTGATAGTAGCGATCGAGGATCGTTTTATCATAGCGGATATGGTAACCGACCAGTGGCCGGTTGCCGATGAATTCCAGCAACTCGGTAAGTGCCTGGCGTTCATCAAGCCCTTCCAGAAGGTCCTGGTGGCGGATCCGGTGGATGGCGATTGAGTCGGCATCGAGACTGACCGGCGCACGCAGGGTCAGGTGAATCGACTGGCTGGTGAGGATCCGGTTGGCCTTGATCCGGGTGGCGGCAATGGTGACCAGCTCGGCACTATGGGGATCCAGGCTGGTGGTCTCGCAGTCCAGCGAGACCAGCTCATCGCCCTGATAGTTCTCGAACAGCGCCTGATAGGGGCTGGCCTTGAGTTTATGTTGGTACCACCAGCGTCGCAAAATATTCATAGCGTGTATCGAGTGCCGCAGCGTTAGTTTCTAGGTTATAGATTCTAGTGTCTTGGCGCTCGCTCCTTAATCTCTGATCTGATAGTGATAGCCCAGCCACTCTTTGAATTTCTTGACCACGTGAAGGCTGTGGCGAAGCAGATCGCGCTCGGCGCGGCTGAGATAGCTGATATTAAGATGTTGCTGCAAGCCGTTGGCCTGATGATCGAGTTGCTGTCTGAGGCGGAGCTTGATAAACAGCTTCAGCGCCTCGCTCAGGTTTGAGGCGGTTGAGGGCTCCAGTACCTTGCACTGTTCCAGCAGGCTCAGGCGCTGGAAGGTATTGTTGTCCTCGATGTTGTGTTCCAGTGCCAGGGCCCGAATACCGTGAACAATCGGGAAAATACCGCCGCGCTTGATATCCAGCCCTTCCTTGCCGGCCTTCAGTTTGCCAAATAGCGTTAGCGGAACACTGAACTTCAGTGCAGGGCGGGTAAAGGTCGCCAGTAGCAGCTCTTGATCGGCCAGCTGCCGGTGGAGATGGGTTTGCAGGGGCTCTAGCAGGGCACGGTTGCCGGCAACCGCGTGACTGTCGGCCAGAATCGCCAGATCCATCATGGTGGCTTCGGTTCCGGCCTTGGCAAATTCGCTGATAGTATGTAACCACTCACTTTGGTGTTTGACCCACTTGCGGTTGTTGACCATCACCTTGCCGGGGCATAACGGGTAGCCGAGCTGGTGCAGGGTATGGGTCAGTTGCTCCATGACCTGCGGGCACTCCGGCCAGTCGACGCCGTCCTGGATGATCAGTGCATTGTCCTGATCGGTTTTTAACACTTGCTCACCGCGACCCTCCGAGCCCATGACCATAAAACAGCAGCGATTATGCATATGCTCTGGCACTACCAACCTGAACGCTTTCTCGATGATTTGCTCGTTGAGCGTGGCGATAAGCTCCATCACAAACAGGGTGTGGATCCCGTTGTTAAACAGGGTTTCGACCAGCCGGTGCTGGCTACCGGCCGCCATGGCCAGTTCCTCGATGGTTTCTGCCCGGGCAATGCGCAGAGTAAGGACATGCGAGTGGGTCGAGAACAGGCTGAGCACCTGGGTGAGATCCAGCATGCCGGCCACCTGGCTGCCATCAAGCACCTGGACCCGTTTCACCTTGTTTCGGGTCATGGCCAGCATGGCATTGAACAGGAAGTCACCCTTGTTGACGCTGATAACCGGTGTCGTGGCTATCTGGCTGACCGGTGTCGTGGCTGGCAGGTTGTCCAGCATCACGGCATGCAGCAGGTTGGTCCGGGTCACGATACCGTATTGCGGCAGGGTATTGAGTTCGACCAGGGCGGCATCCATACCCTTGCTGCGCATTTGCTCCGTCACCGATTTGAGATCGGTATCGAACGGCACAATCATGCAGGGTTGAATATTGTCGTCACTGACCTTGGTGAGGATAAACTCGGCCAGGTTCTGCTGTTTCTGGGCTTCATCGAGCAATTGCTGGCGACGAGCGAGGTTACCGTCGAAGTAGGCAGCAAACTGCTCGCAGGAACGGTAAAGGTCGACAAAAATGGATCTGGGAAGCAAATAGCACAGGGTGTCTTCCAGTGCCGTGTAGCGGTGGCGGCTGTGATGTTCGAGCTGCGAGCGAACATCAAACATATCGTCGGCGGTATAGTGGGCGAAGATTTCCTTGCCGTCTGCCGATGTTTCTTCCACGCTGCCCTTGATGATGATGTATAGCTGGGAGCATGGCTCCTCGACATCAATGATGATATCGCCAACCCGGTAATAGGCAACATCCAGTGCGTCTGTCAGCAGGAGCTGCTGCTCATAGCTCAGGCAGTCAAAGGGGGGCAGTGAGGTATCAAACTTATCAGGCATGGCAACCATCCGACTAATTGGGTGCAGCGCACACAGGAAAATGGGTTTGGCATTGATGCAATCAGTGTCGCCCAGGATAGGAGGTGGCTCCAGACGACTTTAGTCTAGAGTGGGAAAAGAGGAAGTAAAATTGTCTGATAATTTCATTGGGAGACAGTAGCGAATTCGGCATAATGGCCAACCGTTGTACTTCTCTCTGCATATAGGACTTGGCATGTTTCGTAGTAGCCCCTATGGATGGACCTCGCAATACCTGCTTGGTTTTTTCTTTAATTATGGTGTGTATCTTCCCTTTTGGGCGTTGTGGCTTGCGCATTTGGAGGTGAGTGCCTCGAATATAGGGCTGTTGCTGGGGTTGGGTTTTGGCGTGCGTTGCCTGGCCAACCTGGTGATCACCCCGCGGATCCATAAGGCAGAGCATTTGATCCCGGCACTTCGCTGGCTGGCGCTGGCTGCTCTGATAAGCTGTGTCGTGTATATCTATTGTGGCGGTAGTTTGTGGGCACTTACTATTGTTACGGTTATCTATAACATGCTGGTTGGGCCTATTGTACCGCTGTCAGATGCACTGGCTAACCACTATGCCAAAGACGGCCATTTAGACTATGGTCGTACCCGGCTATGGGGCTCCATTGCCTTTATCGCCGGCTCAACGGTCGTGGGCCTGCTGGCGGCGGAATATAGCCCCGATGTGATCCCGTGGGTGGCCGCGGCGGGTCTGGTGGCAGCATTGGTGCTATCGATGCGCCAGCCGACCGTATTGCCTATTTCGGAAGACGGGCATGATCAGGCCCGTCCGGCCTTGATGGCGCTGCTGCGCGATAGCCAGGTAGTGCGTTTTCTTGGCGCGGTTGCCCTGCTGCAGGGCAGTCATGCGGCCTATTACAGTTTCAGTGCGATTTACTGGAAAGAAGTTGGTTACAGCGAAGCGGTCATTGGTTACCTCTGGAGTTTCAGTGTGGTTGCCGAGGTCGCTGTCTTTGCCCTGAGCAAGCGCATATTTGCCGGTTGGAGTATCTCGGCTATGTTCCGTCTGGCGGCATTGGGCGTGTTGTTGCGCTGGGGGGTGACAGCCAGCATGACCGATCTGCCGGTCTTGGTGATGGCACAGGCGCTGCACGGGGTGACTTTTGCAGCCTGCCACCTGGCAACGATTCGCTATATCCAGCAAGCCAAGAGCAACCAGATGGTAGCATTGCAGGCGCTGTATAATGCCCTGCCGATGGGCGCCTTCATGGCAATGATGACGGCCCTGAGTGGCTGGCTGTACGGGATCTGGGGTGCTGATCTGTTCTGGTTGATGGCCGTTATGGGTGTTCCTGTGTTGCTGATGAAGATTGAATCTCAGCCACGGTCGCGTTATGTAACCAATAGCTAGCTGAAAGTTATTGATTTAGGCCGAAAAAATGACGTTTCGGCCAAAGCTGTGATCGTCTTGATTGAGTCGAAGGGTGTGAATTCGTTACCATGGGCTTACATCTTATTTACAATCAGGACGTATCATGGCACAAGGATGGATTGTCGTGCCGGTCTCGCTGGCGTATCTCGGGCTGCTCTTTTTTATCGCCTGGTATGGCGATAAAAAGCCGCAATGGCTGGCAGGCTGGCGAGCATGGATTTATAGCCTTTCAATTGCGGTCTACTGCACTTCTTGGACCTTCTATGGCACGGTCGGACAGGCCAGTCAGGATATCTGGTCATTTCTGCCTATCTACCTTGCGCCGATAGTGGTATTCACCATTGGTTGGCGTATTCTGGCTCGCCTGATCTTAATCGCCAAACGCGAGCACATTACCTCTATTGCTGACTTTATTGCTGCCCGCTACGGCAAGTCGCAGGGCCTGGCCGTTCTGGTGACGGTCATTGCGGTGGTCGGGATTTTGCCGTATATCGCCTTGCAACTCCGTGGTATTACCATGGGACTGGAGCAAATTGCGCCGGATCTGGGCCAGCAGAGCGGGGTTGATGATGCCGATATTGCCTGGATGGTAACGCTGGCACTGGCGGTTTTTACTGTTCTGTTCGGTACCCGGCACATCGATAGTACCGAGCACCACCGCGGGATGATGATGGCCGTGGCATTCGAGTCGATAGTCAAGCTGGTGGCCTTTCTGGTGGTGGGGATCTTTGCGGCGGGGCTAATGTTTGAGCTGCCCGATCTGCAGGCCGTAAAACAGGAATATCTGCAGCCGAGTTCGCCAAATGTCGGTAGCCTGCTGATCCATACCATTCTCACTATGGCGGCGATTATCTGTCTGCCACGTCAGTTCCATACCATTGTGGTGGAAAACAGTCGGGCTCAGGATTTGCATATGGCCCGCTGGGTTTTTCCGCTCTACCTGTTGCTAATGGGGGTCTTTGTTGTCCCGTTGGCATTGGCCGGTCAGGCACTGTTGCCGCATATCTCGGCCGATACCTATGTGATTAATCTGCCGCTGCAGCAAGGCGCAGAGAGCATTGCCCTGCTGGCTTTTTTGGGCGGGACGTCCGCGGCCACAGGAATGGTGATTGTCTCGACCATTGCGCTGGCCATCATGGTGTCCAATGACCTGGTTCTTCCCTTGCTGCTGCGGCGGCTTCGGGTATCTGGCCGTAATTTTAGTGCCTTCTCTGGCATGTTGCTCAATATTCGGCGTGCGCTGATCCTGTTGTTGTTAATGGCCGCCTGGGGCTTCCACCAAGTGCTGGATGAGATTCAGTCGCTGTCCGGAATTGGGTTGTTGGCTTTTGCGGCCATTGCCCAGTTTGCTCCGGCCCTGCTGGGGGGAATTTATTGGCGAGAAGGCAACCGTAACGGTGTGTATGCCGGGTTGCTGGGAGGCTCGGCAATCTGGGTGATCACCATGATGGGCCAGACCAATATGCTGGCCGGTGATGCCGAAACCAATTTACTGCTGTGGTTGCTTACTCCGCCGCAATGGCCGGTACTGCACCAGCTATCGGCCGTTGACTGGGGTATGCTGCTGAGTCTGGTCGTAAATATTTCATTGTATTTTTCAGTATCGGTGCTGACCCGGACATCGCTGACCGAGCGAATGCAGGCAGCAACCTTTGTCGGGGCGCCGTTGCCTGAATCGGATAATGGCAGCCTGTACCAGGCCCGGGTGACTGTGGCCGAGCTTGAGATGCTGGCTGCCCGCTTTGTCGGGCGCAAGCGGGTACGGCATGCCTTCAAGCAGTTTGCCGATCAACACCAGGCTGATTTGCTGCCCCAGCAGCAGGCAACGGCACCGCTGATCCGTCATACCGAGCGGGTGCTGGCCGGGGTGTTCGGAGCCTCCTCGGCGCGTCTGGTACTGACCTCTGCCCTTCAGGGGCGCAATATGCAGCTGGAAGAAGTGGCAACCATTGTTGATGAAGCCTCCGAGCTGTTTGATTTTAGTCGTGGTTTGCTGCAGGGAGCGATTGAGCACATCAGCCAGGGAATAACGGTGGTGGACAAGCAGCTAAGGCTGGTGGCCTGGAACCAGCGCTATCTGGAAATGTTTACTTTCCCGCCGGGGCTGATCCAGGTCGGCCGTCCTATTGCAGATGTGATTCGCCACAACGCCCAACTGGGGCTGTGCGGCCCCGGCGATCCGGAGGCGCATGTCGCCAAGCGTGTCGAACACCTCAAACGGGGCACCGCCCATACTTCATCACGGATCAGGCCGGATGGCCAGGTTATCGAGGTGCAGGGCAACCCTATGCCCGGTGGCGGGTTCGTGATGAGCTTTACCGATATCACCGCGTTCCGGCAAGCGGAGCTGGCGCTGAAAGAGGCTAACGAGAACCTTGAAGAGCGGGTGAGGCAACGTACCCAGGAACTTGAGCAGCTTAACCGCCAGCTGGTGTCTGCCACCCAGCAGGCCGAGCAGCAGGCCCACTCGAAAGGCCGCTTTCTGGCGGCGGTCAGCCACGACCTCATGCAGCCGCTGAATGCCGCGCGGTTGTTTTCGTCGTCTCTGACAGAAGTCGCCAAGGAGGAGGAAACAACCAAGCTTGCTCACCATATCGAGAGTGCGCTGGGAGCGGCAGAAGATTTAATTGGTGATTTGCTTGATGTCTCCCGGCTGGAAGCGGGCAAGCTGCAGGTTAATGTGCATTCGTTTCCGGTCAGTGATGTGTTCAGCACGCTCAGTGCCGAGTTTGGTGCCTTGGCGCAGCAACAGGGTATCCGGTTTGAGGTGGTTAACAGCAATGCGGTGATTATTTCCGATCCCAAGTTGCTGCGCCGGGCGTTGCAGAACTTTCTGACCAATGCCTTCCGCTATAACCCGAACGGTAAAGTGGTGCTGGGGGCGCGCAGAAAGCAAGGGCAATTGACGATCGAGGTCTGGGACAACGGTCCGGGGATCCCCCAAGAGAAGCAGGCCCATATTTTTGATGAATTTACCCGTATCGAGCGGAGCGGAGTCGATCATGGCCTTGGCCTCGGTCTGGCGATTGCGCGCGGGATCAGCCGGGTTCTGGATCATCAGCTGTCATTGCGATCCTGGCCCGGTCAGGGAACGGTCTTCGGTCTCGATGTCCGCCGTGGCGAGCTTGCTCGTCGGGTGGAAAAGGCGGCATCTGTCGAGGAGAAAACCGCGCCGCTGGCGGGTATCAAAGTGCTTTGTGTCGACAATGAACCGGACATTCTGCTGGGTATGGAAACATTGCTGGCCCGCTGGGGATGCGATGTACGACTGGCTGAGACCGTGGCGGGTGCCATGCAGCAGATTGATGATGATTGGCAGCCAGATTTCGTACTGAGCGACTATCACCTGGCTAACGAGCAGACGGGCTTGCAGGTGCTGCAGCAGTGCAGCCTGCGACTGGGCAAAACTTTCCGTGGCGCGGTTATCAGTGCCGACCGGACGGCAGAAACCCAGCAGGTGATCCGCGGCCATGGTTTCAGTTTCATTAGCAAGCCGGTGAAACCGCTCAAGTTGCGGGCACTATTAAACCAGCATGTACGGGAAATGGGCTGATGTGACTACGCCCATTGCCAGTATGCAGAAGGTCAAGAAAAAAGGGCTGTGGTAGCCCCTTGGTAAGCAATAGCAATAACAGCGAATCAAGACGGATAAAAAAACGGAGCATCACGCTCCGTTTTTGTTCTCTAGCCACTGACTCTTCAGGCAGTATTAGTGATCGTGTGCGGCACCGGCGCCTTTCGGATAACGGATAGACTCAACCATATCCTGTACTTCTGTCGGTACTTCGGCAGTGAACTTGTTCACAACAATCGAGACAACAAAGTTCAGACACATACCCAGCGTACCGATACCTTCCGGACTGATACCGAAGAACCAGTTGTCAGGCGTATTTGCTGCCGGGTTGATGAACTTGAAGTAGATGATGTAAGACGCGGTAAAGGCAATACCGGCCAACATACCTGCAATCGCACCTTCCTTGTTCATCTTCTTGTAGAAGATACCCAGGATAATGGCAGGGAAGAAGGACGCAGCCGCCAGTCCGAAGGCGAAGGCTACCACCTGTGCCACAAAGCCCGGTGGGTTGATACCCAGATAACCGGCACCGACAATAGCGACGGCAGCACCCACCCGTGCGGCGAGCAGTTCCTGTTTGTCGGTCATATTCGGCTTGAAGCCTTTCTTCAGCAAGTCATGGGAAATCGAGGTCGAGATAACCAGTAGCAGACCGGCGGCTGTCGATAGTGCGGCAGCCAGGCCACCTGCTGCCAACAGGGCAACGACCCAGTTAGGCAGGTTAGCTAGCTCAGGACTTGCCAGTACGATGATGTCGCGGTTGATCTTCATCTCGTTGCGGTCATCGCCCGAGTAGAACATCTTGCCATCGCCGTTTTTATCTTCCCAGTTAACCAGGCCAGTTTTCTCCCAGTTCTTAACCCAGCCCGGTGCTTCTGCCGCAGCCACACCCTGCATATCCGGACCATTGATAGTCTCAATCATGTTGACGCGGGCAAATGCGGCAACAGCCGGTGCTGTGGTGTATAGCAGAGAGATGAACAGTAGCGCCCAGCCAGCAGAAATACGGGCATCCTTGACGCGCGGTACGGTGAAGAAACGGATGATAACGTGTGGCAGACCAGCGGTACCCACCATTAGCGCGGCACAGATAAAGAATACGTCAACCATACTCTTCGAGCCGTCGGTGTAGGCGGTGAAGCCTAGTTCTGTGGTTAACCCGTCAAGTTTATCCAGCACATAGGTTTCTGAACCTGTTAGCGTCGAGCCCATACCTATTTGCGGTAGCGGGTTGCCTGTCATCATGATGGAGGTGAAGATTGCCGGTACCAGGAAGGCGAAAATCAACACGCAGAACTGGGCAACCTGGGTATAGGTGATCCCTTTCATGCCGCCCAATACCGCGTAGAAGAATACGATACCCATACCGATGATGATACCCATGTTGATATCAACTTCCAGGAAGCGAGCGAATACCACGCCAACCCCACGCATCTGGCCTGCAACATAGGTAAAAGAAACGAAGATGGCACAAAAGACAGCTACCATACGTGCAGTTTTGGAGTAATAACGCTCGCCAATGAAGTCTGGCACGGTGAACTGGCCGAACTTGCGCAGGTAAGGCGCGAGACAGAGGGCAAGCAGTACATAACCACCGGTCCAACCCATCAGGTATACCCCGCCGTCATAGCCGACAAAAGAGATGATACCGGCCATTGAGATGAAGGAGGCTGCCGACATCCAGTCAGCGGCGGTGGCCATACCGTTGGCTACCGGGTGAACGCCGCCGCCGGCAACGTAAAACTCACTGGTTGAGCCGGCGCGGGCCCAGATTGCGATGCCGATATACAGCGCAAAGGTGATACCTACTAAAATAAACGTCCAGGTTTGGATATCCATGCTTAAACCTCTTAGTCTTCTTGTACGTTGAACTTACGATCGAGCGCATTCATACGCACTACGTAGACAAAAATCAGGGCAACAAAGGTGTATATGGAACCTTGCTGCGAGAACCAGAATCCGAGCTTGAAGCCGCCAAGCTGAATACTGTTGAGGGCATCGACAAATAAAATGCCTGCACCGTAAGATACGAGGAACCAGATGGCTAGGAGGGAGCCCATCGTTGCGAGGTTCTCTTTCCAGTAGGCCTGGGCCTGCTCCTTGGATTCAAACGCCATTGTCATCTCCTTTCACGTCGTCATAAATCACGTTAATAAAATGTTACGTAATGACAATAGCAACGAATAGGTAAGGAAACAGTGCAACTTTAGTCGAGACAGAAACGACAAAATCGCCGAAAATGCGGCGATTTTGTGACCAGTGCAGAAAAATGTGGATGTTACGAAAATGTTGAGTTAGCCAAAGGTCTAACTGTCATATTGAAAAAAACAGACCGGATAAGACCCTACTGGGTCAGATCCATCTGTTGCAGAAGAATAACGGCCTGAGTTCGGTTTTTGACTCCGAGCTTGCGGAAGATGGCCGTCATATGGGCCTTGATGGTGGCTTCGGAAACATTGAGATCATAGGCAATCTGCTTGTTGAGCAGACCGTCAGAGAGCATGCACAATACCTTGTATTGCTGCGGTGTCAGGGTGGCAATACGCTCGGCCAGCTCGTTGACTTCCTCGTCTTCTTCCCCCAGTCCTTCCGGGAAGTAGGGGTCGCCTTCCAGCACTTGGTTCAGGGCGCCTATCAGGGCCCACATGTCACTGGATTTCGGAATAAAGCCAAATGCGCCGTGGCTACGGACCTGGCGGATAACATTGGTTTCCTCGCTGGCGGAGATCACCACCACGGGAAGATCCGGGTATTGGTTGCGGAGCTGGATCAGCCCCGACATGCCGTTGGCGCCGGGCATTTTCAAGTCCAGCAGCAACAGATCTACGTCCGGCTCTTTTTCAAGTAGGGAGAGCAGGGTATCAAGGGAATCGGCTTCCAGCAGATTGGCCCCGCTTATGGCCATATGCACTGACTGAAACAGAGCATTGCGAAATAGCGGGTGGTCATCGGCAATAACAATAGTGTACTGAGCGTCCATGGCAGTCGTGTCTGATTGTTTTTAATTACGCTATCACTGCTTATAGCGTAGATCAATTTGTTAACACTCAAGATCTGAGCTGGATCGGTTCTTATGCGACAAGTCGAGCAATGATGACTTGCGTATTAAGCGATTCATCAAATTGGTCACATTATATCAATGGGATAGCGTTGATCTGGAAAGAAGGAATGATCCGGTTTGGAAAATAAAAAGAGCACCCTGGGGTGCTCTTTTTCGTCGTGGGTGCCACGGATTTAGTTGAGAAGTTTGTGGTTGTCCAGATGACTGAGAAACGGTGAGGCTTCCATAAAGCCTGTCAGGCGCGCATTGCTGATGCGGTTGCCCTTGGCATCCCAGAAATCGAGTGTCGGCAGGCCGAGTACATCCATCTCTTTGAGCAGTTCAATATCTGCCGGTGAGCTGTTGGTGACGTCGGCTTGCAGCAGGATAAATTGCTGCAGCTTGGGCGCTACGGCCGGATCATGGAACGTGTATTTCTCAAACTCCTTGCAGGCGACACACCAGTCGGCATAGAAATCCAGCATCACCGGTTTACCCTGGGCCTTGGCTTCGGCCAGCGCCAGATTCAGATCGTCAACGGTGCTGACACGCTCAAATTCAACGGTGACCGGCTCTTGGCTGACTGACGGTGTATTGCCTCCGGTCAGTGACTGGTACAGCGGCTGGGCAGAGGCGAACAGGCCGACAATGGCAATGACTGCCAGGGTACTGCTGCGCCACGATACCGCCAGGGTGTTTTTGACATGATACAGCCAGCCGAATGCGGCCAGTCCCAGTAATGACCACAGATAAGGAACCAGGTTATGCGGCAGGATCCGCTCTAGCAGGAAGACAGGGACGGCCAGCAGAACAAAGCCAAAGAAGACTTTGACATGGTTCATCCAGTTGCCGGCCTTAGGCAGTAGTTTGTTGCCGAACATCGCCGCCAGAATCAGCGGGATCCCCATGCCGATTGCCAGTGCATACAGGGCGATGGCCCCGGTTAGCAAGTCACCGCTCTGGGCGACATAAATCAGGGCTCCGGATAGCGGGGCGGTGGTGCAGGGAGAGCAGACCAGGCCGGAAATCGCTCCCATGGCAAATACGCCACCGGTATTGCCGCCATGCTGTTTGTTGCTCTGGTTGCTGAGCCAGGTCTGGACACTGCTTGGCAGCTGCAGGGTATAGGCCCCAAACATCGACAGGGCCAGCAGCACAAACATGACACTCAGCCCGATCAGGACATAAGGGTGCTGCAGCGCAGCCTGAAATTGCATGCCTGCCGAGGCGACCACCAGACCAAGCAGGGTATAGGTCAGTGCCATGCCCTGGACATAGGTAAATGACAGACGGAAGGTTCGCCCGTGGCTGAGCTGGCCGTTCCCCAGCACAATCCCGGTCAGGATCGGATACATCGGCAATACGCACGGGGTAAAGGCCAGGCCGATACCCAGAGCCAGGAATACCAGCGGCGTCCACCACTGCTCGGCCAAATCGCTGGCCAGCCTGTCCTGCTCTGAGGCCGGTGCCGGGGTATTGCGAGTAATGTTAGTGCTTACTTGCGCGGTATCTTCTGTATTACTGGTGCGGTTTGCTACCTTGCTCTCTGCCCCTGTGTCAGCTGGTGGCGTAGGGGAAGCCCCGGCTGTTACCGCCGACAAGGGGACCTGACGGATTTCCGGCGGATAGCAAAATCCGGCCTTGGCGCAGCCCTGGTAGCGAACGGTCAGTATTGAGTCATTGGAGGCTTTCAGCACCGGTACGCTGACAGTCAGCGGATCGGTATAAATAAAGACATCCCCAAAGAACTCATCCCGGTAGGGTTGGCCCGCGGGAATATCGACGGTGCCGAGCTCGGCATTGTCGGAGGTGACCGACAGCTGATGCTGGTACAGGTAATAGCCGGGTTTTACTTGCCAGTCGAGGTATACCACCTCGCCTTGCTGGCTGAAGTTAAACGAAAAGGCCTCGTCGACCGTCACAAACTTGTTGGTACTGCTGGCTGAAAAGCCCGGTAGGGAAAATTCGGCCCGGACAGGCAGGCTGGTGACACTGGCCAGTAGCGTTCCCGCCAGCGCGACAAGCGCAAGAAAACGGGAGAATCCGCAATAGTGTTTTAGTTTCATCATTCAGATCAGACTCGTCTGCAGGGATTTATACCCAAACTCACTGTGAATACTGCATTTTGAGGTAGTTTAGGTTTTTACTATACCCTCTCAGACCGTGTTATTCAGTGTTTGGTTTCATCTGCTGCAAAAACAATGGCTTTTATAATGATGAAAATGAAATTAAAGTAAGCGGTTACTTACTTAAAGCATCACGCATAAAATCGGTAAAGCTGCGCACATGCGCAGGCACATACCCCAGCCGCTGATAGAGCATATAAATCGGACGTGGTGGCGAGTACCAGTTATCCATCATGGTTGTCAGCAAGCCCTGTCCGCAGGCATCGGCCACTACATAGTTCGGCAGACAGGCGATACCCAGCCCGTCAATGGCGGCTTGCTTGATGCTGTTGAGATCCGCGATGGCCATTCTTACCGGCGAGTTTATCCAATAAGTTTCTGTATCGGCGGCAACGTTTCTGTCGGTAAGTGCCCACTCAAATTCTGGTACGCTGGCCAGGCGGGCATGCTGATTTAAATCCTGCGGATGAGCCGGGGTCCCCTGGCTGGCCAGGTAATGGGGTGAGGCGACCAGGATCCGCTGTGACTCGCCGATTTTGGCCGCGGCGAAACTGGAGTCCGGCTGCTGGCCAACCCGAAAGACGACATCATATTGCTCCGGGCTGTAGTCGTGATGCTGGTTTGACAGGTGGTTCAGCGACAGCGTGATGTCCGGGTAGCGGGCCAGAAACTGGTTAAAGAGCGGCATCAGCCGGTAGGTGAGCAGGCCGACAGGCGCGGAGATCCGCAGTGCGCCGCGCGGATTGGCGTGGCTGCTGTCGTGCAGCTCGTTGGTGGTGGTCTCGAGCTCGTCAATCAGCGGCTGGCAGCGCTCAACGTAGCTCTGCCCCAACGGCGTCAGGGATACGTTGCGGCTGTCACGGATCACCAACTGGCTACCCAGGGTGTCTTCCAGCCGTTGTAACCGCCTGCTAATGGTGGCCGGGGGAATATCTAGCGCACTGGCTGCAGCTCTGAAACTTCCTTGTTGAGCAATTGCAATCAGAGTGCGCAGGTCGTCTAACTTCATACCATTTTTGCATCGCTGCATAACGCTTTTACCTCTATCGCCTGGCTCGCTCAATCACTACTATTGTCTGGCAGGCTTTCCTGTCTTAAGCCTGATCTGTAGCAAATTGAGACATGGTTCCGGGTAGATCGTCGGGATTGACGATGTAGCCGGGCTGAACCAATACGCCGGAATCCGTATTGGTTCGCTGTCTTCGCCTCGGGATGGGGCGGAGACAACAAATCCTTCATTTTATCTTTCTTATTACTCCGATAAAAAGAAAAGGCCGCCCGAAGGCAGCCTTTGTCATCTATTTCAGTCGATGCTGTTACAGGAAGATGCCGCCAACAGCAAAGCCCAGCGCGACAGATGTCGTGATTGTTACCACACCCGGAATAAAGAACGGGTGGTTGAATACCAGGTTACCGATACGGGTTGAACCGGTGTCATCCATCTCAACTGCGGCAAGCAGGGTTGGGTAAGTAGGCAGTACGAACAGCGCACTTACTGCTGCGAATGAAGCGATAGCCGTTAGCGGTGCGACACCGATAGCCAGTGCGGCAGGCATTAGTGCAGTAGTCGTTGCACCCTGAGAGTAAAGCAGCATAGAAGCAAAGAACAGGGTTACGGCTAGCATCCAAGGGTACTGCTCCAGGATTTCACCCGCCAGTTCTTTGATTTCCGTGATATGGCCAGAAACAAACGTATCACCCAGCCATGCCACACCCAGTACGCACACACAAGCACTCATACCAGACTTGAATGTTGCTGCATTGGCAATCTTAGAGGCATCAATCTTGGTGATAGTGACGATAGCCATAGCTGCTGTCAGCATGAATACCATGATAGCGTCGTTACGGCCAAGTGCAGGATCTTCAATCAGACCAACAGCATTGGAAATCATGGTTGCGTAGGCAACAACAGCGACGATAGCGGCAATAAAGATGTAAGTTGCAGGCTTCGCTGTCGGCAGGATTTCACGCTTGGTCGCGCCCTGGATTTTGATTAGGCCCTTCGCCAGACGGTCTTTATAGATAGCATCGTCTTTTAGCTCGCAGCCCAGGAAGTTAGAGACAAACGCACCGGCCATACAAGCGACGAACGTTGTCGGGATACAAACGGCCAGTAGCGTTAGGTAGCCTACTCCCAGCGGTTCAAGAATGCCTGAGAAGAAAACAACCGCTGCAGAGATAGGCGATGCGGTGATTGCAATTTGTGAAGCCACAACTGCAATAGAAAGCGGGCGAGAAGGACGGACGCCTTGCTCTTTGGCAACTTCTGCAATAACTGGCAGGGTAGAGAACGCGGTATGACCGGTACCTGCTAGCAATGTCATGAAGTAAGTGACCATCGGCGCATAGAAAGTGATGCGCTTAGGATTTTTTCGAAGAAATTTTTCAGCAAGATCAACCAGCCAGTCCATACCACCGGCAACCTGCATAGCGGCAATGGCAGTAATTACTGACATGATGATCAGGATAACGTCTACAGGAATATTACCTGCATCGACACCCAAAAGAAGGGAAAGTACCAATACGCCGGCACCGCCAGCAAAACCAATACCAATACCGCCGATACGTGCGCCTAAATAGATAAACGCAAGAACGACAAAGAGTTCTACACCAATCATGAGATTGTCCTGTCTTTAAAGTTAAAAAATATAAAAGGGGGAATCTGTAGCAAAAAAATGGCGGACTCTCATCCTGACAATCCGCCGGGTTTTATCGCGTTTGCGTTTTATTAGTTGTAACGCTTCGCTTTATATTCTGGGTGCATCAGGTTTTGAACTGAGAAGATGTCATCTAGCTGAGCTTCAGTCAGCAGACCACGCTCTAGGACAACATCACGGACGCTCTTGCCTGTTTCAGCACAGATCTTACCGACGATGTCACCTTCGTGGTGGCCGATGAACGGGTTCAGGTACGTTACGATACCGATAGAGTTGAACACGAAGCTTTCACATACTTCTTTGTTCACTGTGATACCGTCGATACACTTGTCGCGTAGGTTGATGGAGGCATTTTTCAGCAGGTCGATAGACTCGAACAGTGCCTGGCCGATCACTGGCTCCATTACGTTTAGCTGAAGCTGACCGGCTTCCGCTGCGAAAGTAATGGTGGTGTCGTTGCCGATCACTTTGAAGCAAACCTGGTTAACGACTTCTGGGATCACCGGGTTAACTTTCGCTGGCATGATAGAAGAACCTGCCTGCATTTCAGGAAGGTTTAGCTCGTTAAGACCTGAACGAGGACCAGAAGACAGCAGACGCAGGTCGTTACAGATCTTAGATAGCTTAACGGCTGTACGCTTCAGTGCGCCGTGAACCATAACATATGCGCCACAGTCAGACGTTGCTTCAATCAGGTCTTCTGCTGGTGTGCATGGCAGACCAGTGACTTCAGCCAGACGCTGAACCGCGAGTTCCTGGTAGCCTGTTGCTGCGTTCAGACCGGTACCGATTGCCGTTGCACCCAGGTTAACTTCCAGTAGAAGCTGGGCGGTGTGGCGAAGGTTTTTAATTTCTTCTTTGATCAGTACGCCGAATGCGTGGAATTCCTGACCGACAGTCATTGGGACTGCGTCTTGCAACTGGGTGCGGCCCATTTTCAGTACGTCAGCGAATTCTTTGTCTTTCGCGTCAAACGCACCTTTCAGGTACTCCAGTGCTTCAACCATGTTCATGATGCTGTTGTATACAGCGACACGGAAGCCTGTTGGGTAGGCACAGTTAGTTGACTGGCTCTTGTTGACGTGGTCGTTAGGGTTAACGATGTCATACTCACCTTTTTCTTTGCCCATTAGCTCAAGAGCAAGGTTTGCAATCACTTCGTTGGCGTTCATGTTAACTGAAGTACCGGCACCGCCCTGGTAAACGTCAGACGGGAACTGATCCATGCACTTTCCTGTTTCAAGGATCTCGTCACACGCTTTAACGATGTACTCGCCAACATCAGAAGGGATAACACCCAGCTCTTTGTTCGCCATTGCAGCGGCTTTCTTGGTGAAAACCATGCCGCGAACAAACTCTGGTACGTCAGAAATAGTCGTTTTGGAAATGTTGAAGTTTTCAACAGCACGAAGAGTGTGAATACCCCAGTATGCGTCAGCTGGGACGTGGCGATCGCCAAGAAGATCTTCTTCGATGCGGGTTGCAACGTTTAGAGTTGCTTCATTTTTTTCTAGATCAATCATCTGAGACATAGTGTAGCCTTAGTGGAATCTGCTAATGAAATTCAATTATTGAGCCAATTCTGAATGATTAGAATCCGTTCCGCAGAGATTTTGGCTAGATGATCGTACCTGACACCTATTGTCTGAGGCCGATAATACTCCCCTTTAGTGGTAAAAACATAATCCAGATCACTTTTTTAATCTGGCTGAAAACATTTGCACAAAAACACGATCTACGTCACATTTAGTGTTAACGGCTCGCCGGTTATTTATGTCGATTAATGAGCAAATATGACAAAATGTGAAGGTTCTGTTTTGCGTAGTCAGCGTGGGTTCAGGCTGCGTTTTTTGGTACACTCCAGAGGTTGAAAAAGGGCTATTTGTTCCCGATATTATAAGATAGAACCTGGCGTGATGACTCCGGATGATTTCATCCGTTTCGCGTATACCCGTTTATCACAGACCGCAACCGCAAAGAGGTGAGTCGTGTTTCCTGTTTTACTATTTCTGTTTATTGTTGTTCCGATTATTGAGATCGCCCTGTTTGTTCAGCTAGGGGGATTTCTGGGCCTATGGCCAACGATTGCACTGGTGTTGGTAACGGCGGTTGTCGGGGCATCGCTCGTACGGAGTCAGGGGATAGCCACCCTTATGTCGGTGCAAAGCCGCCTGCAGCAAGGCGAGTTGCCTGCTCAACAAATTGTCGAAGGGGTGATGCTGGCTGTTGCCGGGGTACTGTTGCTGACACCGGGCTTTATGACTGATGCACTGGGGATGCTGGTATTGCTTCCGGCACCGCGTGCAATGCTGGCCAAGCAGCTGATGAGTCGGGTGAAGGTCCAGAACATGGGCTCGGGCTTTAGTGCCGGTTTCGGTGGCGGTCAGGGCTTCAGCGGCCAGGGACCGTTTGACCACCGTTCGGACTCATTCAATCAGCGTCCGTCCGACGGCGATGTGTTCGATGGTGAGTATGAGCGTAAAGACGAAGACAAGGACAACAATGATCGCCGGTTGCCTTAAATAGGCATGGCAAGTGTTGTGCAACAACGTGAATGTAGAAAGGCAGCCGAATGGCTGCCTTTTTGTTAATACTGTTCATATTTTTTGTCGGCCAAAAGGTGTGATCTTTAGCTTGGATTGGCCAGACTGCTGTACATGTGCCGCCGCATTTTGACCGCGTACAGGTATGCTCCGATACCGCTCAGCAAGTTGGCGATGGCTATGCCGACAAATAACCCTTCGGTCCCGTTTATCCAGCTGCCCAGCCATGCCGCCGGCAGCAAGAAGGCAAACAGCCGCAGCAGGTTCCACACCAGGGCATGGACGGACTTATGCATAGCGTTGAGAGCGCTGATAAGCAGCATGCACACGGCCTGCATGCCGTAGCTGATCGGGACGACAATCAAGTAGTGCCAGAGTTGCTCCTGAACAGCACTGTCCTGACCGAACAATGCCGATAACGGCCAGCTGAGCGGCACCATCATGATGAATATCAGCAGCTGGAACAAAATGGCAAAGCGCATCGCGGTAAACATTGCCTTGAAGGCACGCTGCGGGTTGTTGGCGCCTAGGTTCTGGGCCATGAACGGCATCAGTGCCGAGCCAAGCGCCATCATCACAAGCACCAGCAGGGATTCGATTCGCATCGCGGCACCGTAGGCGGCCACCGAGGTAGTGCCGAGGCCGGCTAGCAGCGACATCAATATGGCTCCGGACAGGGGAGTCAGGGCATTGGACAGGGCCGCCGGGGTGCCGACCTGCATGATTTGCTGCCAGTCCCTGCCGAGCAACCTCAGCTGCGGCATCGCCAGCAGTTTTTCTCTCTTGATTAAAATATAGAGGGAGCAGATCAGGGCGAAGGCCCAGCTGATCCCGCTGGCTATCGCCGCGCCTCTTACGCCCAGCTCGGGAAACGGACCATAGCCAAAGATCAGTAAAGGATCGAGTACACCGTTGATCACCCCGGCCAGCATCATGATTTTGGCCGGCGTCTTGGCGTCTCCGGTGGCCCGGATGGCGCTGTTGCCCGCCATTGGGATGACCAGCAACGGAATGGCCAGATACCAGATATCCATATATTGCTTGATGATTGGCAATAGCTCTGGCGACGCACCGATAAGCGAAAATAAGGGCTCGAGGGTCAGCAGGCCTATACTGGATGCTGTGATCATCAAAAGTACGGCCAGCAGCAGGCCGTGGCTGGCGAACCGGGCGGCGGTGTGATTGTCGCCGCTGCCCAGCAGGCGTCCTACCCGGGTTGAGATCCCGACACTGACGCCCATGGTGATACAGTTGAGGGCAAAGGTGACCGGAAAGGTAAAGCTGACCGCGGCCAGTGCCTCGGTGCCCAGCAGCGAGATAAAGAAGGTGTCGACCAGGTTAAACAGCAAGATCGCAACCATCCCGAATACCATCGGAACGGTTAACCGGCGCAGGACGATAGGAATGGGCGCTGATAAAAGCCCATGTTTGTCTGCTTTTCTTTCTGTTGCCATAGTTGTCTCATTATCGGGATGCCCGCCTACCCTAAAGCAAAGAGTGTGATCGGGCAAAAAGTCTGTGAGAATTTTTCTAAAAAAATAGCGTCGGGGACTTGGGATCCAGAAAAACGTCCCAACATGTTTAGTTATCAGAAAAAGTTAGTGTGAAACCATGCTAGCTTTATTAATCGTATGGATATTACCAAAATCAGGAGAGACGACCGATGAACATTCGTCCTTTACATGACCGAGTTATCGTTGAGCGCCAAGAAGTTGAATCAAAATCTGCCGGCGGCATCGTTCTAACTGGTTCTGCAGCTGAAAAATCTACTCGCGGTACAGTACTGGCAGTAGGCAAAGGCCGCATCCTAGAAAACGGCACGGTACAGCCGCTGGACGTTAAAGTTGGTGATACTGTGATCTTTGCTGAAGGCTACGGCACGAAGTCTGAGAAGATCGATGGTAAAGAAGTCCTGATCATGTCTGAAAATGACATCATGGCAATCGTTGAATAATCCGATCACTACGAATAAAGAATTAAGAAAGGAAGAAAGACATGGCTGCTAAAGACGTTAAATTTGGTAACGATGCACGAGTTAAAATGCTGGAAGGTGTTAACGTTCTGGCTGACGCAGTAAAAGTAACACTGGGTCCTAAGGGTCGTAACGTTGTTCTGGACAAATCTTTCGGCGCACCAACTATCACTAAAGATGGTGTTTCTGTTGCGCGTGAAATCGAGCTGGAAGACAAGTTCCAGAACATGGGCGCACAGATGGTTAAAGAAGTTGCTTCTCAAGCCAACGATGCGGCGGGTGACGGTACGACAACAGCGACTGTACTTGCACAGTCTATTGTTAACGAAGGCCTTAAGGCAGTTGCTGCGGGTATGAACCCGATGGATCTTAAGCGCGGTATCGACAAAGCCGTTATTGCTGCTGTTGAAGAGCTAAAGACACTGTCTGTGCCATGTGCTGATACCAAGGCGATTGCTCAGGTAGGTACTATCTCTGCAAACTCTGACGAGACTGTCGGTAACATCATCGCAGAAGCAATGGATAAAGTAGGTCGTGATGGTGTTATCACGGTTGAAGAAGGTCAGGCTCTTCACGATGAGCTAGACGTTGTTGAAGGTATGCAGTTCGACCGCGGTTACCTGTCTCCTTACTTCATCAACAACCAGGAAGCGGGTTCAGTTGATCTGGAAAACCCATTCATCCTGCTTGTTGACAAGAAAGTCTCTAACATCCGTGAACTACTGCCGACTCTGGAAGCGGTAGCGAAAGCGTCTCGTCCACTGCTTATCATTGCAGAAGATGTAGAAGGCGAAGCTCTGGCGACGCTGGTTGTGAACAACATGCGCGGTATCGTGAAAGTAGCTGCTGTTAAGGCACCTGGTTTCGGTGACCGTCGTAAAGCAATGCTGCAAGATATTGCGGTACTGACAGCGGGTACAGTGATTTCTGAGGAAATCGGTCTGGAGCTTGAGAAAGTTCAGCTTGAAGACCTGGGTCAGGCGAAGCGTGTAACAATCACTAAAGAAAACACCACTATCATCGATGGTATGGGTGAAGAAGCGATGATTGAGGGTCGTGTTGCTCAAATTCGTCAGCAGATTGAAGAAGCGACGTCAGACTACGACAAAGAGAAACTTCAGGAGCGTGTTGCTAAGCTAGCAGGCGGTGTTGCAGTAATCAAAGTAGGTGCTGCTACTGAAGTTGAAATGAAAGAGAAGAAAGACCGTGTTGAAGATGCCCTACACGCAACGCGTGCAGCGGTAGAAGAAGGCGTGGTTGCTGGTGGTGGTGTTGCACTTATCCGTGCTGCTTCAAAAGTTGTAGGCCTTGAAGGTGCGAACGAAGAGCAGAACGTGGGTATCCGTGTTGCACTACGCGCTATGGAGTCTCCAATTCGTCAAATTACCAAGAATGCCGGTGACGAAGAGTCTGTGGTTGCTAACAACGTTCGTGCTGGCGAAGGTAACTACGGTTACAACGCGGCAACAGGCGAGTACGGTGACATGATCGAAATGGGTATCCTGGACCCAACAAAAGTAACGCGTTCTGCACTGCAGTTTGCGGCTTCTGTTGCTGGCCTGATGATCACTACCGAAGCGATGGTTACTGACCTACCACAAGATTCTGCTCCAGCAATGCCTGATATGGGCGGCATGGGTGGTATGGGTGGTATGGGCGGCATGATGTAATTGCCGTAATCGCTCATCTCTTTGCGGCATTGGAACAATGCTGCTTTGAGCTGAACCATTACTCCCTTCTGCACTAGCAGATTGATTGAAAGCTGGAGCTCTGTCTCCAGCTTTTTTGTGCCTTTAGAAAATGAATGTGTAGTTGATTGAATTTATTTGGTTAATATCCTGACGAGCTTTCTTATGTGAAAGTTCACAGCTGATCTTAATTGAACATTGTGACACAATGGACATATGAGGCGAATAAGGATACGCCTTATGTGCTTGAAGCATTCAAGTATGAACAAACGCTTAGTATAGACAAGCGGCTATTGGTGCTTAGATAGTACGCGAACAACTTCATTTGGAGTTAACGCATGATATTTGTTATCAAAATCGATCCAGAAGTCCTTAAATACGCACTTCGTCTTGTGTTTCTATCAGGCGGAGTTGGTGTACTTAGTTCCTTAACGAGCTGTGCACCAATAGGATAGACGGGTTAACCTCTCAGGCTTCGGTGACAGGAAGTTGCCTTAGCCTTTTAATTTTTATAGCTTTATTCTTTCTTATTTACCCTTCTGATAACGCCACTTTATCAGGTATGCTGGTTTTAAAATTTGAAAGCTTTCCTCGAACAGTTCATCCGTGAAATCCCTTAAAAAGCTGTACGCTTATTATTGTTGTTTTAAAACAATAGCTTATATTCATATTTAAAGTCATCAGTTCATGGTGTTACTTTTGCTCAGCTCTTTGTTGAACAAAGCTCTATTTGCTGATCATGTTCGACAGTATGAGAAGGGAAAAGCCATAAAAAGGCTGTGCAGGGTTCTCCGGAGAAAAAACTGTAAAAGCTGCACTGTATTTTTATTGTTTAAATTCAGTGGTTTAAGTCTAATGTTAGAGTTGTTAGTTTTAGGTGCTCTATTCGATCACATAAAAGCTGTTTTTGAGGTAAAAAGCTGTACATGATCCAGGGTAATGTCGCATTTTAACCACGATAAGCTTTAAAGGAAAAAAGCTCGAAAAGCTGAACAAGATTATCTCATTTTAAAACAACCACTTAAATTAGTGATGCAAGTTATTGTATTGAAGTTTTGTTTTGCTCAGCTTTAAATTGTACCTTCCGTGGAAAGGTGTACGGCTTATCCCCCGGATTGATCCGGAGGCGGGGTACGCTTCATTAGTTTGCGCTGACGACGGTCAGACCAATGGGCGTGAACCCCCTTGCGCAGAAAGCGCAGGCTGTTTTCCAGCTTGTCGACGCCGAGCAGTACCGCAATCATGACGCCCGTCATAATCACCGCGCTCTGACCATAGCCCAGTCCGATGGTGACGCCCAGCGCGGCCAGCATCCAAACCACAGCCGCTGATGTCACGCCGTGTATTTGGCCGTCACGGTTCATCATCACACCGGCACCGAGAAAGCCGATACCGGTGATCACCTGGGCCATGACGCGGGCAATGTCGGCATTGCTGTCAGACAGTGTTCGCCCGAGCGTGATAAAGCAGTAAGTGCCGACAATGATTAAGGTCGATGTACGGATCCCCACCGGTTTGCCTCGTAGCTGGCGCTCCAAACCGATTAGTGCGCCGCAGATCCCGCATTTCATTAGCGCAGGCCACGCAAAGGGGGCAATGTCAGGCCACATTGCATTTTCTCCTGGTTTATTGAAACGGTAGCCGGCGGCGCCCTTTCTTGGCGGCATGCTTTTCGATGTGTTCGACAATCAGGCCGGCAATGTCTTTGCCTGTCGCGCTTTCGATCCCTTCCAGCCCCGGTGAGGAGTTGACTTCCATCACCAGTGGCCCGCGTTTAGAGCGAAGCAGGTCAACTCCGGCGACACTGAGCCCCATCGCCTTGGCTGCCGCAACGGCCGTTTTGCGCTCTTCCGGTGTAATTCGGATCAGGGTCGCACTGCCGCCACGGTGCAGGTTGGAACGGAATTCTCCGTCGGCAGCCTGGCGCTTCATCGCAGCAATCACTTTGTCGCCAATCACAAAGCAGCGAATATCGGCCCCGCCGGCCTCCTCGATAAACTCCTGCACCATGATATTGGCTTTAAGGCCCATAAAGGCTTCAATGACGCTCTCGGCCGCTTTTTGGGTTTCTGCCAGTACGACACCAATTCCCTGGGTACCCTCAAGCAGCTTGATCACCAACGGCGCACCACCGACCATTTTGATTAGATCGGGCACATCGTCGGGCTTGCTGGCAAAGCCGGTGATAGGCATGCCGACGCCTTTGCGACTAAGCAGCTGCAGCGAGCGCAGCTTGTCGCGAGAACGAGAAATCGCAATGGACTGGTTGACCGAAAATACATCCATCATTTCAAACTGACGCAGTACCGAGCAGCCATAGAACGTAATGTCTGAACCAATACGGGGAATGATGGCATCAAAGCCGGTTAAATCATTACCCTCGAAGTGAATCGACGGCTGTACCGAGTTGATATTCATATAACAACGCAGTGCATTGATGACTACTGCCTCGTGGCCTCGCTCTTCGCAGGCTTGGCGCAGGCGACGGGTGGAATACAGGTTTTCGTTCTGGGATAAAATGCCAATTTTCATTGCGTTACTCGTTATCAATAGTCAAAAAAGCTCAGCAAGGGAAGTTTGGCTACCTTCGAACCTGCTGAATGGAGCGCGACTATGCGCCCGAAATGGCTGAAAAGCGAGCGAAATGGCGATGATATTTTTTTATCGTCTGGACAAGGGAATTTGCTTGAACCCGGTGATTTCAAGAGCAGTATTTGGCTTGTGGTAGCCTTTTAGAGGCGTGTAGAGTTTGTCAGGAAAAAAGCCAGAAAAGCTGTACGTGAATAAGATTATAAAAATCAGTAAGTTAGTCTCATATTTTGTATTTGCCTTATGATAAGGTAAAAAGTGCATCAATTAGCTGTTTTAGATGGGCAAAGCTGTACATGTGAAATGGCGGCTTAATAAAAAGGCCAGCATGATGCTGGCCTTGACGGTTGGTGAATCAATCGTGAGAAGGTGCCAGGGCTATATTGCCTGTGTTATAGCCCTTGGAAACGTTTGGTGGTGGCCAGATGTCTACTCTAGGTGAAGATCAAGCGGGGTTTTGCTGTTTCTACCCCCGATTTCGCGGGTCAGGCGGGGTACCAGATAGCCCGAAACATTCTCCAGGACACCGGCGATCAGTTTGCGCGCCTGTTCGTCATCGACCATGAAGTGCGCTGCTCCCTGTACTTTGTCCAGTACATGGAGGTAGTAGGGCAGGATACCGGCATCAAACAGAGCCTCGCTCAGTTGCGAGAGGGCACCGACCGAATCATTAACCCCTCTCAGCAGAACACCTTGGTTGAGTAGCGTGACATTGGCCTGCTTGAGTTTGGTCATCGCCTGGCGAAATTCGTTATTGATTTCGTTGGCATGGTTGATGTGAGTCACCAGAACAGTCTGCAATCGACTTTGCTTAAGCAACATGCACAGTTGTTCGTTAATACGTGCCGGAAGTACCACGGGCAGGCGAGAGTGGATCCGAAGACGTTTGATATGCGGGATCCGGTCGATCCTTTCGATCAGCCACTGCAGCTCATGATCCTTGGCCATCAGAGGATCACCGCCGGAAAGAATGACTTCGCTTACCTCGGGCTGGGTTGCAATATAGTCGAGTGCGGTCTGCCAGTGGCGCTTGCTGCCCTTGTTGTCCTCGTAGGGGAAATGACGGCGGAAGCAGTAGCGGCAGTTGACCGCGCAGCCTCCTTTTACAATCATCAACACCCGGTTCTTGTATTTGTGCAGTAGGCCGGGAATGGCATTGTCCTGCTCTTCCAGCGGATCGAGGGAATAACCGCTATGTACCTCGAATTCTTCTTCGAGCGGGAGTACTTGTCGCAGTAACGGGTCGTAGGGGTTGCCAACTTCCATTCTTTCGACAAAGCTCATAGGAACACGGAGCGCAAATAATTTCCGGGCAGCGAGGCCTGATTCCCAGGGAGTCGGATCAATTTTCAGGGTTTTGAGCAGCTGAAAGGGATCGGATATCGCATTCGCTAGATCATTGAGCCAGTTTTGCTCAACAGTTGATGCGTTTCGGGTTATTATATGCGGCATTAAATACAACTCGAAGATGTTAAGAGGATAGAAATGGCGTCTTTCAGCACCAATGAATTCCGCGGCGGAATGAAAATTATGCTAGATAATGAACCATGTGTCATTATCGAAAACGAATTTGTTAAGCCAGGTAAAGGCCAGGCGTTCAACCGCGTTAAGATCCGTAAGCTACTTTCAGGCAAGGTGCTTGAAAAGACTTTCAAGTCTGGTGAGTCGGTTGAAGCTGCAGACGTAATCGACATCGATCTTGATTACCTGTACAACGATGGTGAATTCTACCACTTCATGAACAACGAAACATTCGAGCAGCTTGCTGCCGATGTTAAAGCTGTTGGTGATAATGCGAAGTGGCTGGTAGAGAACAATACTTGTACGCTGACGCTGTGGAACGGTAACCCAATCACTGTGACTCCACCTAACTTTGTTGAGCTGGAAGTGGTTGAAACTGATCCAGGTCTGAAAGGCGATACTCAGGGTACAGGTGGTAAGCCTGCAACACTAACTACAGGTGCTGTAGTACGTGTACCGCTATTTATTCAGATTGGCGAAGTGGTCAAAGTTGATACGCGTAGCGCTGAATATGTAGGTCGTGTGAAGTAATCACTGCCTACTGCTGAAAAAAGGTCGCCTTGGCGGCCTTTTTTGTTGCCTGTCATTTAAGCAAAATCAGTAATATTAGTTTGTTGGCATTGTCTTTATGAAGCTGGTTGTATTTGTTGTCGGAATCGTTTCTATTTATTAATTCACAACAACAATATGACTAGGTAAACGAAGACATGGATTTTAAGCCGCAAGCAAGCACAACATTAAAGAAGAAAATATCATTGCCTGTCGTGGGGGGAATTCTCGGCGTATCAGCACTGATTGGTCTCGTTAACAGCTCCGTTCTAATGACTGATGCCGGTTATACCTACGTGCATCAGAACAACGTGACGGGTGAGCTGGACGTGTTCAACGAGCCGGGGATTCACTTCCGGATGCCATTCTTGTCTAAGATCACTAAATATGATCAGGTGATTACCGTCTCTTATGGTAATACGACGGGTGAAGACTTCTACCAGCGCCTGCCTCCGATCCAAGTACGCTTTGCCGATACCTATATCGGCAATATTCCCGTGACTTTCCGTTTCAAGCTGTCTCTTGACCCTGAGTCGGTGAAAAAAATGCACCGAGAGTTTCGTAACAACAGCAATTTGATTGATGCCTTGCTGGTAAAAAATGCCCGCAATGTAACAGTGATCACCGCAACCCAATACACTGGTGAAGAGTTTTTCTTATCTAGAACAAAGTTGGCTGGCTGACTGACTGACTGAATAAAGTCAGGCCACGTAAGGGCTGGTCTCAAATAGCACACTAAAACTTTCATTACAAAAGTAAGCAATTCTGTAAAGATTGAGTTTTGACTCATAGTTCTCACCAAATCCCCCCTATTTTTTGCCCTCAAATCCTTTACACTTTTTGCTCGACAGTGAGCCTATAAGTAAGCTAAAAAAACAACTCAAAACATGTAATCGCTGTTAGTCCGCTATGGCTTGACAGGGGGCGCATGCTGCGCATCTAACATTGCCCCTTTGGTACGTAACCGCTTCGCGGGGCTTCGGGCGGAGTTGAGACCTGACTGCATCTCAAGCGTTCTTTCCGCCCTTACATCGCTTCGCGATACATACCAATATAACAAAGCCTGCGTCGTGCAGGCTTTTGCTTATTTAAATTTGGGCTGGAGCCCCACTGAGAGTGAAAGAGTCCATTTTGCCAAATCCTGCAGTTTCTTCTGTTGTAATGGAAGATGCTCGATTTGAGAACTTCAATACGTCGTATTGGTCTTCCGAGATCTCGGTTGCCTGGAACGGATAACCAATGTAGAACCGGCCATTACAGCTAAAGACAGCTACGTCTTTACGCAAGTAACGAACATGCTCTTTGTAGCTAGATAAAACGAGTACTTCATTCTCAGAGTCGACATCATTGTCTTCATCATCTTCATCAATGAAAAAGCTGACATCACTGCCTTTAACAGAGGGGTAGCAATGCCACTCTTTGCTGATATCCTCATTAATGTCGCAGTAATTTCGGGATGATAGATAAAACTCGTCCAGTTCAGACAAAGCTTTCGTTTCAGAACACGTAATGTGATTAAGGAGCTTTGTAGCTACATCCTCAGAGACGCTGATAGCCATATCACCGATCTCAATCTTAAAGCAGTCAATGGCACGATAAACACGACAGTACTGAGCATTTCTTTGTTGCCCAGTAGCTCCATTGAAGATCTCAAGACCGTAAGGCCCTTTGCACTTAAATTCTGATTCTGATGAATCCAATACGATATCGTCTTGATGCTTATCCATTGCTTGCTCCTCGTTACCATGAAAAGACGTAAAGTAAACGGTCGTTTTTTTTACAATAAGTAAACGGTATCATATGCTTTACTAATCGACAAGAAAAATGTAAAACAACTTGTAAAGAAATCAACGTAAAGATTAGCTGCGTTAGATTTACATGACGCGGGTTAGGTAACTATGAAAATTGGATACGCACGAGTTAGTACAGACGAACAAGACACAGCAGCACAACTTGATGCCCTTAAAGGCTATGGTTGTGAAAGAATCTATGAAGAGAACGCTAGCGGGAAATCATCAAAGAACCGCCCCGAACTTCATAAGCTGCTTGATGCAATTCGACCAGGCGATGTTGTTATAGTTCATCGATTAGACCGCCTTGGTCGCAGCCTGAAGGACTTGATTGAGCTACTTGATAGCTTTCGCTCTAGCGATGTGAAGTTCGTTTCTCTCTCAGAAAACATTGATACAACAACGCCAACTGGTGAGCTGACGTTCCACCTTATTGGCGCCATAGCGCAGTTTGAACGAGCGTTAATCTCAGAGCGCACTAAAGCTGGACTTTCAGCAGCTAGAGCCAGAGGCCGGGTTGGTGGAAGAAAGCCTTCAATGACTGCTTCTGACACTAAAAAAGCAAAAGCCATGCTGCTGGATCCGATGATGACAAAAATAGAAGTAGCTAAGCATTTTGGTGTAAGCCGTCCGACTCTCGACAAAGCATTGAATGAAGGGCAGGATTAATCTAGTAATCGCCAAAGCTGGCCTTGCTCGTGACGAATCTTTCTTTCTGCTGTGAGTGCATCGACGGCTCGCTTTGTGTCTCTAGCCCCAATCCCAAGATGAGTACTGATAGCGCAAAGCGTCAGTAGCTTGCGAGCAATGAACAAGTGGTAGATAGCTTGTTTAAGCTGTCGATGCTCTCGCTCGTTAATTTCAAGCGGCGGAATGCTACAGAGCCCGGCATCGGCAAGACTCTTACAAATATGACAGTCGACATCATTAACATTACAAAGATATTGAATCATGCGACCCAGGGACGCATCTTGTGTTACAGCTTCGACTCGCTCTATCTCCTTATTAACAAGGCTTTTAGTAAGCATTGAGATTAGCAAATAATCTGCACCGCCCGGGATTGCAGGAGCCACAGCACCAACTCGCTCACCATGACAAATCGGAAGTTTTGTTAGTGTGTTTGCGGAGCAAAGCACTAGCGAGTCACCAGCTACCTGGCTGACATCTGTCGCGCAAATACTCTCGCAATCAATCACCAGAACATCCATATCATCCACTCCTTGCCAAAACTATCTACGCGATATAACCTTAAAAATACTGTATACCCATACATGCAATCGATCAATTAACAGTCGATAATTCTTTTCTTTGGAGTTAATTTGATGGCAGCTTTCCCAAGCCCTGCAGCTGGCCATGAAGAAAAATACATTGGCGACAGCTTGCACGAGCACATCATCAGAAAGCCGTCAGTAACACGGCTTGTTCCGGTTGATAGGGATTTTGAGCGCATGAACCTAAGGAAAGGCGATATCGCTGTCATTGAAATCGACAGAAGACCTCACGACAAGTGCTTAGCTATGGTGAATTTCGAAGGTGATAGCTTCTTGTGCCAGCTTTTTTGGCGTAACAACAAGTGGTTTGCTGTGACGGATGACCGTACTGGCCGGGTCACAGAAGAAATGTGTTTGGTCGGTGTAGCTCGCTGTTTTATCAAAGACCTATTGCTAGAATAAGCATAAGAAGGATGCGATGAAGGTGACGCATGTGAATTACTTAAAAGCATTACGACGTAAGCTACAGAAAAAGCAGATCAAGTTCATCGCAGAGCACGAATTCAAGGGCCCTGATGAACTCCCGCTACCACGTGAAGAGCTTACTAGCGCAGTTGAGCACAACCAGATTATCACCGTCATGATAGACGGCCAGCTGCAATACCCAGCCTTCCAGTTCAACTCTGATGGTCAGGTTTACCCTGTGCTGCGAGAGCATCTTCCGCGACTACTTAATTCCGGGCGTTCAGGCTGGGATATCTGTTTCTGGCTATTCACAAAGCAATCAATCACGCTCAAACGAGCGATGCCAAACGCAGCTGTGCTAAAGGGGATATCAATCGAGGAAATGCTTGAACTCGGCAAGCAGGCAGCAGAGCAGACAGAGCGTTACGAAGGTAGGCCGATTGATGCGGCAACAAGCGGAAGCTCAGAGGTATTCGCAGCATGCGTTGAGCATCTATTGAATCCGGATTATCGCGTGATTAATTGCATTCAAGAGCAGCCGTAATGTTAGGTTTAGTTAACATTAACAGCGAAAAATGGGCTTAAAGTTAGGTTTAGTTAACATTACAGAGAGCACTAAAAACTAAAGTTGAAAGGGGAGCGGCAACCCCCCTTTCGCATTGAGATTTCACTCACCTGTGGTGCGCTGCGCATAGCTTCTCATCACTTTTGTGGTGTGCTGAAATCATCAATGACAAGTTATTGTAGCGCAACAACTATCATAAGAAAATGCCCGGGGGCGAGCTATGTACATGCTGTCGACATAGAGGCTGGTGAACGAAGCTTACTTGCCTTCAAGGGAAAGAAAAAGGCCGCCAGGCGACCTTCTCAATGAAAACCAATACTACATGGATAGCAAATTCCCCAAAGTGAGTTCAGCGAAGGGAAATCATAGCTATATGGCTTCATTAATAGCGATAGCGACACTATTTAAGACTAAATTTTTACCCGTATTTCTAGCAGTCAAGTTCAATATCATTAAAACAACCAATGAGTAACTGACTGTTTCAGTGCTGAACGAAAAGTCGATAAAACCAATTTTCCGCAATACGAATGTAACCAAAATAGCGACAATAAAGATAAGCCATGATATGTACAGGTCTCGAGTTACCAAAAACATCTTGTTAGCAGATTTAACTGCTGGATTATCTCTAACGGGATAATAAACTTTTGAATACCAAATAGACTCAGTTACATCTAGATCATTCTGCTCACTAAATACCTCGGGCCATCGCTCTGCCAACTTACCTAAGTCTAACCTGGAATCACTTAGGCAGAGTTTTTTAGAATGATACGCAGGTTTACGGCGAGACCAAAACACTAATAAAAATTTTAACTCGCGGCCAACCAAGTTACTAAAAATAACAGACAACGCCGAAACCAGCGCAATTAAGCCAACTTCTAACAGAGGGACAATCTCTGAGTTCAAAATTTCCGACCAGTCTTCAAATAGAAAAATGGGAACGAACGCACAAAAAATAACCCCACCAAGTATTGGTAGATTTTCAGTCTTTAAATCACTCACGCTCGTACTCCTCCTGATACACTTCAACTTCAGCGGCATTCCAGCCTTCACGCGCACCTAAATTATTGTGGTGTCGTATACCTTTACCATTTGTAGCCAACGTCTTAACACCCCTGTGAATAAATGCATTTAGTACGGCAGGTCTAGGGTGTTTCTCAGATTTTTGGGCGGCAGAAGCTATAGCGGTGATACCACGACTTGCATTTTTATCTGCAAGTGGTTCCCCAATGTAACAATCTAGTACTGATGAACTAATGTTTCGGCGACTTCCATGGTGTGGAATTTGCATTAACCGCAACTTATTAGAGTGAGCTTCGAACAAAGGGTAGGCATCATTAAGAGCATCGATCCCTGCATCACCAGTAAATAGTAGTGATTGCCCATCATAATTAATAAGGGTAATCGCGCTCGTTGAATTTAATGCAGATGTTTTTGCATCTTCATCTAAGTCATCTTCTCCCCAGACGGCACGAAAAATAGATTTTGCTTTTTCTATAATACGATCAACAAAAGAAGCTTCTGATTTCGACTCTAAAGCGGGCTCAAGAGTTAGAATTTCAGGTATCAAATCCCTGTAATAGTCCAAATCAGGCCCAATAGATATTATTTGTGCACCGCATTTGTTGATAGAACATCCAGAGAAAGGCTCCCTTACAGGAATCCCTTTTTCTTCAGCAAGATTAACCAGGTCAACAGCTTTGTTTAGTTGTTTTGCTAACTTTTCACCTACACTGTTATCAGTAAACCTACCATCTTTAAGTAAACTAGCTAAATCGCCGTGTTCCCACGGTTTCTTTATCCATAACTCCCCAACCTCCATGGTTTCTAAAACTTCAAATAATCCATTAATATGGTCTTGATCTGGATGGGTTGAGATCACTAGGTCGACATAGTTGGTACCATAGTGATTTTTAACGGTGTTAACTACTTTTTCGCCATCGCTTTTAAATCCGCCATCAATAACAATGACAAACTGCTCATCCCCTTCAACGAAACGCATTGAAATAGCATCACCGCTTTTGGTCTCTTCTCCAACAGCGTGGAAGTCAACCTCAAACCCCATAGTGCCCCCTAATAAATTCAGAATGAAATGCAACTGCATTATATGCCTCTAGTGGAAAAGATCACAGATAGATAGTTGTTTTTTATACATATAGACTGCAAACAAAGCGGTGGCGCCTGGGGGAGATACGCGCAGGAAACAACATTGATACTAATCATCAACAAAAAAGAGGGGGCGTGGTTACAAAAAGGGGCGGTATGGTTATTTAACTTAATGAAGCCCCCTACTTCAGCAAGGGGCTTTTTGATTCTCTCTTTTTAAGCGAGCTTCTCGAACAAGCAATTAAAACAAGATTCATGCTGCTTGATCGAGGCTTGCTAACTGCGCTTCAAGCAGAGTGCGCAGATAGGTATCACGCTTATCAGCAGAGCTCGGCCTTAGGATTGCAGCTTCGAAGTCCCTGAAATCACCGACAAGCTCAATATGAACCTCTGCACGAGTCAAGGCAGTATAAATCCACGAATTATCAAGCAGCCCTGAGCGAGATAGGGGAACGATGACACGCTTAAACTGACTTCCCTGAGCTTTATGAAGAGTGATTGCGTATGCCTTGCGAATAGAGTCCAGAAGGTCGTGTGTTAATGGGATAGTGCGCCCATCATCCAGCTCTAAATCAGCAAAGCCCGGGTTTTCTTCATCAGCTGTTTGAGAGTTGCCAACATTAATAAGGTGCCCCATCGTGCCGTTCTGAACATCTCTATCCCAGTTATTCTCGTTGAAAATCACCGGGTCGCCTTCTCTGATATTCAGGTGCCTAAAATCAGCCTCTAGCACAAATTCCAGGAGCTTACCGTCAGGATTGCATGCTGACTGGCATAACTCATTAAGCTGATTAACACTGTTGTTTTGAGCCGACAAAATTTGCGTGTTTTCAGCATCTTGAGCATAAAGCTCTACTGTCTTGGCATTAATGTCTTTTCGGCTTACATGATGGAAGCGAATGTGATCGCCGAAATCAGCGGCCTGAGGAACAATTCCATCAACAATCAGCCTCGTGAATTCAGGAATACCGGTAGAGCCTTCCTGGCGCTTAACAATATCGAGAGTCGTTGTCGGCAGCACATCAACAGCATCATGCAGTACCAGGCCAGCACCAATAGGTGAGAGTTGGTTTGGGTCGCCAACTTGCAGAATACGCACAGAAGGCGGGACGCTGGTAATTATTCTGAACATCGTCGGCAAATCATTCATTGATGCTTCGTCAATGACTAGAATTGTTGGCTTTTCAAAGTCATAAGTCCCTATGTTCTTTAGAAAGCCTGCAATGGTTCGAGCTTGAAAGCCTGTCGACTCTTTGATGCGCTTCGTTGCCCGGCCAGACAAGGCCATTGCCGCGACTTGAACCCCCAGGTTCATGTATGCTGCCATGATGACACGTAATACCGTTGTCTTACCGGTACCGGCGCCACCTGCAATAATCGATGTGCCCCTTGAAAGGGAGGTGATTACTGCGTCCTGCTGTCGTTCAGTTAGCGGAAACGGCAGGTTGGCCATCGCCTTTGATAGCGCTTCATCGTAGTGGTGACTCCAGACATCGGTGATGGACAGCTTGGCAAGGCGCCTGGCAACGACTTGCTCCATAATCCACATGCCGGCAGGGTGGTAATGACCGACATCATCAATGGTGAATGCGGCAGTCTCGTAACCCTGGCGCAATGCATAACTGGTTAACTCAGAGTTATCCAGCAGCTTGTCGACAAGCGGGAACAAGTCCTCATGAGTTGATACTGTATGCCCACCTTTCATGCGCTCTAGCTGGGCGACTTCAATAGCGCCAATTAGTCGCTCTGGGCTATCTTCTTTAAAGTCGAAAGTCGTCAACGCCAGCTTATCAGCTTGCTTGAAAGACAGGCCGAATGTCGTGAGGCGATAAGGGTCATCTTGAATCTTCTGCAGCGAATCTTCCTTGTGGTGCTTGATGAGCCTCATCGCAATGCCTGCTGGAATCTCGTGCTTTTCAAACCAAGCCATGTGCTTAAGGTTTTCATACTTTTGCCAGCCTTTAATCAAACCTTGCGCTGCAGTATCACCAACACCATCAACCCACTTAAGCTTCTCAATATCGCCTTCTTCCAAAATTTGATAGATATCAGACTGGAACTTTATCCAAAGCCGGCGAGCTAAACGTGCTCCTACTCTCTCAAACGCATTATCGCGCTCTATGAAGCGTACAAAGCTGTTTTCGCCTTTAGGTAGAATAACCCTTAGCTTGCTAGCCTTTATGGTCACCTCGACCTTCTCATAGCCATGTTCGACAACATTTCGTTCAGACATGTCTCCTGAAACAAGCCAATGCTGTGCTCTTTCAGGCTCAACTGATACAAGCTCCTTTTTCGCATGAACGATGTAATGTTTGTTAGTTATTATGCTGTCACCATTTCCATCAATGGCTTTGCATCTAAAAACGCATTTGTCGTTAGACTGGCTATAAACCCTTGTAACCCCAAGTAAGATCCGAGACTTTTTCATCGTAAGTTAATCCCTGTCTCAGCTAAGACTTCTGCAACTTCCCTGTATGGCTCAAGCGCACGCTTTAATCGAGCGTTATCAGCCTTCAACTGCAGGTTCTCTGCTTCAAGCTGCTGATTACGGCGGATTAACGCCTTGGTATTACTGGCGCTTTGGTCATACTCTTCTGAGTTTGGGTTCGAAGAAGCCTTTTTATTGGTATTAACATTATCCTTCACTTTTTTGGGAAGAACTCCTCTTGCCCTTAGATCTTTTTCCAACTTTGCCAGATCTCTTTTTATATCGGGGTTTGAGCCCAAGATAGACCTGCCGAAACCGCACTGATTCTTGATATCTTCACGCTTAAGTTGCCCGCGATGCTCTATATTCTTGAAGTCTTGATCTGACTGACTTGCAGCCCATTCCGTAAAAGATTTATGGTGAATTTCGCGCATTTCAGCGCTGCTGGGTTTCTTTGGTTTTTCTTCTGTCATGAATCCTCCGTGACCGTCATCGGCCTGACTTGTGCGAGCCAGTCTTTAGGCCAAAGGACAGTCTCAATAATGATTTCAGGTACAAAGCCACCTTGTTTTTCAAAAATAGTGGCTCTGTTAGATTTGCCGCACGGGTCTAGTACAAAACTCCGATTTGGGTGCTCCTGGAGGTACAGCTCGACCTCAGTTAGCGTCATTTTTCTCATAACCCTTTCCCTTGTTTCACCTTCTGCAATAGATGTGTTAACGATGGATTGCCTTTTGAAAGAGCTGCTAGCTTTTTAATAAAGCTCAACTGATTGTCGTATTTCTGTTGCAACACTTCATTCTCTGCTTTTAGGCGTTGAATTTCGTTGTACGCATCCACATCAGACTGAAGGAAGTCGACAAAGTCAGGGGTTGGGGCTGGCACACCCCGCAACTCCTGCTTCTTAAGATCATAAGCAGTCTTTATGCTGGGGTATTCCTTCAGTGTTTGGCGTGTTGTTGTAATGTCCAGGTCGCTTTTAAGACGCTCAACAAGCAGATCCCACGTAAATCTTGTTTGCCAACTCCTAATCAGAGCTTCTATCTTGATTATCTCTTCTGTATTTAATGATTTATTTGCCATGACGATTCCTTAAATTAATGCGAAAATATCTGCCAGGGCGTCCTCAACAGGGACTTTCTCTGACTTGAACTCAAGAGCTTTTGCCAGCGCTTTCTTTGAATCCGGCAACGCAAATTTTCGTACGGTGACCGTCTTTGCCTGAGTATCGGTAATGCGGAACTCGCTCTTGTGAGCAAGCAAGCGGATAACTGAGCCTGGTTTTAGCTCTTTACTTTCCATGAGCTGCACCAGTTCACGGAGCATGGAGGTGTTTCGATGATGCAGTGCAAACCAATCCTGCATGGCCTGGCTGTTACAGAAGTTAGGTCGTTCCTGCACATCATCAAGACGGCGTTCTTGTACTTGCAAATCCTTATTCAGCAACGATAGTGCTTCTTTATCATGTGCTGCATGGCACGACGAGGGACAGAGCGCGCATTGCGTTACAAAGTCATTGAGGTACTCACAAGGCGAGTACTGCAAGTTCTGGCTACAGAATCCCGCACTAGTCACGGCTGTCGCGGTATCAGTCAACTTCTCATACTGTTGCTGACTAACCACTTTAACGGTGATTTCCTTCCCGGATTCACTGAACAGAATGTCTGAAATCTCGGCGGCTTTTTCGGCGTGAGTACGATGCACATAATGCAGAATTTGCTCAGGTGTTTTTCGGCCCGACCATAGGTTGATTATGGCGTGCGGTATGCCCTCCCGGTCAGCAACATCATTGTGCCAATGTCGGAATTGATGCGGCTTAATATGGAACTCATCTGAAAAGCCATGCCGCGTAAAGATGTTTTCTGCATTAGCTTTTTTTTTCAACGCCGTTGAGAACACATCACCGAGTGCGGCTAAGGGTACAATTGCAAAATGAGACTTCCCTCCATCGTAAGATGTTGTACCTGTATAAATCTGATTTCCCGTAAAGCTAAAGAGTGCCTGTTCATACTTACATTTACCGTGCTCAGCGTTGTTATAGCCCACTGGAAATCCGGTGAGGTTGCCGACAACGTATTGGATCCATTTGTGCTGAAACTGTGCAACTGTCAGTGTATTGCTATGAAAAATCTCGCGTATTTTTTTGACAGACAAGCCAAGACCTAGCAAATATTTAGTGTGAGAGCATGTTTGGGTTAAAAACAACTCATCTTCTGGTTGTAAGTCAATGATGGGTTTAATGTATAGTCCGCGAGTGTGTGTCTTGTGCGCACCCGCCGTGGCTTTACTGACGCGCACCTTTCTATTTCCCTCGTCATAAAAACCAAGCAAATATCCCAGATGGATCAGATTGATCGGTTTATTCATATTGGGAGTCAGGGCACTCATGTTCTCGCTGGACGGGCAGAAATCGCCCAGCACCTTTTTCAGCGGCAAAGACGGGTTTTCATAGAAACGGGCAAGCACACGTGCAGGCTCACATGCAATCTCCATGTACTCCAGGCTGCGGTCAACGGCCTCGGACATTACGGCTAGAATGTGGTTGTGGTTGTTTTTAAAACCCTTCGACCCTTGCCAGTCGAGGTAATACACTGTTTCTTTCTTGCCATCTTTGGTTTGGGTGATATCTTCTAACCGCTGCTTGGTCAGTACGGTCTGCTCCGCGTCGATCCGGTTCGGTGAACCCATCGCCAAGGCGGTCATCGCGCAAACAAAGGCATCGCGCTGCAATGTCAGCGGGCGTGGATCCCATTTTTCCCGCTCTGGCGGTATGACATCGTGAAAAATCGCACCGAGTGCAAGTAATACTTTAGCCTCTGGGACTGAGTTCTTTTTATGCTCGATAATGTCATCACCAGCAGCAGTAGTTCTCCCCTTCTTGTTAGTTAATTTCAGTGTTGGCGGAATAAAAGCGTGCCGATGCAGCCACTGTAAAAAAACAGGCACATAATCCACGTTTTTCATTCTGGAATAGGCTGCTTCCAGCCCAGAAAAGTCGATATGAGCGGGATTGTCAGCCAATTCTATAAGCAATTTCCTTACCACTGAGTGTTTGTCTGCTTTGGCTGATCTGCCGCCTTTACCTGCACATACCTCAATTGCATAGGCCATTAAGAGGTGGCGCAAGTCGTCAGGCAATTTTTGTGAAGGACGATAGGCCGTCCTGAAATCTGATTGCTTTACCGTGTGGTCAACAAAGTAAAAATTAATGGTCTGGCCTGTAGGGGACGTAAAGCGCCAAGCGGGATCATCCCATGTTGCAGGTTTTTTCTGCTGATTGGTAAAACCAGTTAAAGGCTGCTGCATGAGATCATTGATATAGTTGCGCTGGTTCTCGATAAAACGATTAATCTCAGGCATGACAAAGTCCTTTCTTTGCTAGCTTACGCTCCTCACAAATGTCGATCGTGACCTGGATATACAGAATGATTTTTCTCAGTTTGCTCAAAGTAACCTGATTACCTTTTTCTTTGTTAACGTTATATTTTACAAGTGCTTTATCGAGATAGTGCTTATGGTCGGCATCTTCGTTGGCATGAAAGTTATCGCAGGGATAGCAGCCAAGTGGAGCTCCCAATTTTGAAGCACAGCTAGCGCAGTTCGCCGGATTAGAACGAATACCCATTTCTTCATCAAACTCATTGCGAACCACATATTCGTCCTGTTTCAGCAGGTCATTAACAGCAATGCTCCCGAATTTTGTCAGCACCTCCTTTTTGGCAAATGCTTGGTCAATTTCGAGTCGCGCCTCAAAGCTCAGGTCAACATAAGCCTTAACCGACTGTTCGGTGCCCCCGGTAATTTTAGCCAGATAAGGTGCTGGCAGTCCTTGCCTGGCCCCCAGTGTCAGCACAGTATGACGAAGGCGGTTGTTGCCCAGCCTCAGCTTATCGCTTTCGATACGGTCACTTTTAAGATCTAAGTTGGCAGTAAATCCCGTTATGGCCTTCTGCAATGCCTTAGAGCGTTTATGAAACGCATCAGACATGAAGCCAAGCGCTTTAAACAGATTGGATTTCGTCTTGAATTTCATTGTGAAAAGCTGTTCTTCCGGGAACAACGGGCAACGCAACATGATTAAGCGACGTTCATCATTGGTTAAACTGATCCCCTGATTTTCCAGGGATTGAATGAGTACAAGTTCATACTGCTTACGATACGTTAGCAGTAACACTGACAAATCCGTCTCCAGACGATGCGACTTGGGCTCAGCGCTACCGCGAAACGCCCCATCTTTGCCTCGAAATGTTCTGAGCTGTAGACGTTCCACATCGCTGAACAAATACTCGCTGGTAGGCACGGACTCATTCTTGTTTTGACGGTGATTTGAAAAGCTCTGGCCTACAGGCAGTGCATCAGCCCACTTCAACTCTGCCAGTTGTACTGGTCGTCGAATGAGAGCAACCATTAACTGACAGGCGATAAGGTTGCCAAAGGCCAGAACGTCCCTTGAGCCATAGCAAGTCTTTTTTTGATTGTCCGTTGCAAGGCGCAATTCT
Source organism: Photobacterium proteolyticum (assembly GCF_001939735.1). Lineage (GTDB taxonomy): Bacteria > Pseudomonadota > Gammaproteobacteria > Enterobacterales > Vibrionaceae > Photobacterium > Photobacterium proteolyticum. The sequence goes on along the minus strand of NZ_MJIL01000100.1, from coordinate 16,224 downwards.
TCTTTTATCGAATCATATTCAATCTCGCTGTAGACGCCTTTTTCAGGGTCAAGAATTGTGTTTCCCATTTTTTGATTAGGCTGGTTTGCTTGAGCGAATTCGTAAACCTCTTTGAACTGCGTAAAGCCAGCTTTTTTGACGGCAAACGATAATGCTGATGCTAACTTTTGTTTATCGTTATCAGTCAGCGAGAGCCAAGCTAGTTGAAAGGCGGCAGGGGATAGGTTGTTGCCAAGAGATTTAAATGCTCTGGCTCGGATACTGGCTGTATTACGAGAACGTTGGTTCGCGTTCTTCGCCAAGATCACTCGCAAATCCACAAAAGTTTGCCAGTCATAACCCTGGTCGTACATCCACTCAAGATACAGGTATTCTTTTGTACCTAGCTGCCATTCGTCATCAAAGATATCGAAGATATAGGCGTCATTCTTTGCGCGATACCGCCGCTGGCCCTCAAAGCTCTGCTTTAATTGCTCGAATGTATTTTTATTAGTTATCGCCATTAGACTCTCCTTGTGCCGGAAGAGATTCGTTCTGACGCTGTGTAGATAACTCATGCACTAACATAGCGTGCATAAAGCTGTTGTAAGTGCCAGACATTTTACTGTCCTCAACCCAGCCCATTGCATACTTGCGAATATCTTCAATCTGCTCTGGGGTAAGGCCTGCCTTCCTTGCTCTTTTTTCAAAAATCTCATTCCACTTGTGTCGGAACAAATGCGGGTGAAGCTTGAAGTCCACGGCATGAGAAAGCACGTCGATTATTTTATTAATTGAGCCTAGCTTTAGCGGCTCACCTCTCGTGTTACCTTTCTCACTAACGAAAATGAAATCATGGGTTTTAGCTTTAGGGTACTTGCTGCGCTCTGTTTCAATGTACAATTTCAGCAATTTCATCGTTCCATGCGAGATAGCAGAAGAGTGCGCCTTGGTTTTCTGTGCGGCTGGAATTTTCCGTGTGTCAGTTGGATCGTTCGGTGTCCGTGTAATCAGCAATCGCGGCTTGTCATGGTCGTGCTTTATGTCACTAATTTTTAGCCCTGCCAGCGCACCCTCACGGATACCAGCCTCAATAAAAGTATCGACAATTAACTGATTCCGTAATCGGACTTGTTGTGTCCACGGATTCTTGGGGCTAGCAGGCTTAATGATTTCCAATATTTTAAAAAAAACTTCATCCGGTATCGCCTGATCAAACGGGTCACTCACATCAGTATTCTCGTCTTTCAGTGCGCGAATATCAGTTTTCACTTTGAGTTCTAAGTCGGCAAAATCATCGCGTACAGATTTATCGGCATTATTCGCGAAATGAAAGACATTATAGAGATCCTCGATATAACCAAAGAACAATCTCAGTCGCTCTTTAATCGTGAAGGCAGAGGCCCTGCTTTCTGTGCTTTGAGATGCATGAATGAGGTTATCAAGCTGCTTATCTGAAAAACGTTCAAAGCTAACAACATTGCTCTTATCATTCTCAAAATCGGCCTCGACTTTATATTTGCAGTGACGCTTGAAGTCATCATATTCTTCAGCAGTCAAAAATTTCCCAGACTCCACCCTCTCAACAAGATCAATTGATTGGTCGGTGAAGTAACGATAAATAAACAGCAAAGTTTTTGCGTACGTATAGCGAGTACTGAAAGCGCGATCTGCAAACGCAGTTTCCATGTAATTGCTGAGAAAAAAACAGGCTGGTAGATAGCTCTCATCGACAATACAAACGTCACTGAGATTTTTCAGATTATTGTGAATTTGCACCGAACAATCCATTACAAAATATCCAATGAGTTAACAGAATACTACTAAGTTAGCAGTCCTATGAGTTTTGTAAAGCAAATTTAGTCTAATAGTACGGGTTTGCTGGTTTTTTATGAAGTAAGTTCTTTACAAAAATTTTGGTAAAGATAATTTTTCCAGGGCGGGCTTAACCAGTTCAAGTCCAAGCTGGGGGATCAGCTCCGTGACGGTATTTACATGACAGAGCGTCGCCAGGTCGAAGTTGAGCAAATTGACCTGGCACCGGTTGGGGTCAATCAGTCCAACTCTAATCAGCTGCAGCGTACCCAGCAATTGGTTTGGAAAACAGTGCCGGTATTGGATGCGCAGGGTAACCCCGAGCGTCAGAACAACCCGCTACAACAATACGGTATTGCTGTTACCCAGGTGACAATCGGTGATCCGAAGCCGGAAGACCAATTGAACAAGCTGCTGATGGATAAGAAGCGTTTGGTAGCCGATCGTATTCGCGCTATCCAGGAGCAGGAAACCTCAAAGGCGCAGGCCGAAACCGAACAGTTGCGCAAAGAAATCCAGCGTACCCGTGAGGTACAGGATGCCCAGCGTAACAAAGAGCTGGCGATCATTGCTCAGCAAAAAGAAGTCGAAGTTGCCCGCCAGATAGCGGAACGGGAAATTGTCGAGGTCGAGAAGAAAAAGCGTCTGGCCGAGGTAGATAAAGAGAAAGAGCTGGCGATTGCTCAGGCAAACCTTGAAATTCAGAAGGCCAACGCGCTTTCTGCAGAGTATGAAGCGAAGGCGATTTTGGCCAAGGGGCGTGCGGAAGCGGAGATCCTGAAAGCGAAATATGATGCCTACGGTGCGAACCGTGATGTGTACCTGGCCGAGCTGAATCGCGATGTCTCGACGGCGCTGTATCAGAACCTGAAGAACTATGAGGTGCAGATGCCTAATAATTACTTTGGCGGCAGTGAAGGCGGAAAGCTAACCACCAACCTTGATGTGATCACAGGTTTCGGGGCGCTGGGAATCTTAGAACAGAGCCAGAGAATAGCCGAATCGAACCCGAAGAAATAGTTGTTGGTTCGAGAGTATGAATAAAAAAAGCACCGCCGAGCGGTGCTTTTTTATAACCGTAATGTCTGTCTTGAGATTAGATCATGAAGACAAAGATTACCGCCAGTGCAGATACCAGGAAGGCAGACGCGTAACACGCGACTTTACCCGCCACGCCTGTGTGGAATTTCAGGTCGTGCATACCGTGGTGCAGACGGTGCATCGCGTGCCACATAGGTAGTGCCAGTGTCGCAATCGTGAATAGCGCACCGATAATGCTGGTCACGAAGCCTGATACACGCTCGTAGCTCATAGACTCGGCATCAAGCATGCCCAGTGGAACCATGATACCCAGTACCAGTACAGTCACAGGTGTCAGCATTGCAAACCAAGTACCGCCGGCACCGAACAGACCCCACCATACTGGTTCGTCAGAACGTTTAGGATTTAGATTAACCACGTGGCTCTCCTTAAACTAGTACTAGAACGAACAGTGAGATTGCAGCAACTGCCGCCCACTGAGCCAGAACAACAACTTTCTTATCCAGCTTCTTGCCTTTGATCTGGATAGGCATTACCTGAGGCATCATGCTGAAGAAAGTTTGTGCGTGGAACAAGCTGCCTGCCAGAGCCAGAATGTTCAGAACCACAACGACAGGGTTAGCCATAAATTCTAGCCAGCCCGCCCATGCTTCAGGGCCTTTCACCAGGCTACCAAGACCGAAAGTCAGGCAGATAGTGAAGAAAATCAACGGTAATACAGTTGCTTCACGTACCATGTAGAAGCGGTAGAAAGGATGATCCTTCCACCAGGTACGCTTCATTTCGCGAACGTAAGGTTTACGATTGCTCATCCTTATGCCTCCTGAGGTTTGATCATCGCAATAACGAAATCTTTAGATGATTCCACTTTGCCCTGGTTTACCGCAGCGGCTGGATCGACGCTCTTCGGACAAACTTCAGAACAGTAACCAACAAATGTACAGCCCCAAGCACCGTTTTCGCCGTTGATCAGCTTCATACGCTCATCGGCGCCGTTGTCACGGCTATCCAGGTTGTAGCGGTGAGCCAGCGTCAGTGCCGCAGGGCCGATGAACTCTGGGTTCAGGCCGAACTGAGGACATGCTGCGTAGCACAGGCCACAGTTGATACAGGCAGAGAACTGCTTGTACTTCGCCATTTGCTCTGGGGTCTGGTTGTTTGGACCATCTTCAGGCTTACGATCGTTACCGATGATATAAGGCTTGATCGCTTCCAGACGCTCGATGAACGGGGTCATGTCGACAATCAGGTCTTTCTCGATCGCGAAGTTAGACAGCGCTTCGATCTTCAGGCCGTTCGGGTAGTCACGCAGGAAGGTCTTACAGGCCAGTTTTGGCACCTTGTTGACCATCATGCCGCAAGAACCACAGATTGCCATACGGCAAGACCAGCGGTAAGCCAGATCTTTGTCTAGGTTATCTTTGATGTAACCCAGTGCATCAAGCACAGACATGGTTTCGTTAAACGGAACTTCGAACATCTCGAAGTACGGTTCTGCATCTTTCTCTGGGTCATAACGCAGAATTTCAACTTTTTGGATACGGTTGCCTGACATTATGCCTGCTCCTCTTTATTCGCTGCCGCTTCTGCTGCTTCTTTCGCTGCTGCCTCTTCTGCCGCGGCACCGTATAGGCGTGCTTTAGGCTGAGACTTGGTGATTGTCACGTCGCTGTATTCGATGCGAGGTGCTTGATCACCGTTGTAGAATGCTAGCGAGTGCTTCAGGAAGTTCACGTCATCACGCTCGGTGCAGTTGTCGTCAAGACGCTGGTGTGCACCACGTGATTCACGACGCAGGATCGCGGAGTGAGCCATTGCTTGAGCCACTTCCAGGCCGTAACCCACTTCAATTGCGTAAAGCAGATCGGTATTGAATACCTTGCCCTTGTCTTTGATGCTGATCTTCTTGTAACGCTCACGAAGTTCGGCAAGCTTGTCGACCGTTGCCTGCATCAAATCTTCCTGGCGATAGATACCACAGCCGGCTTCCATGGAGTGACCCATTTCAGTACGGATATCCGCCCAGTTTTCGTCACCGTCCTGAGAGAGCAGGGTATCGATACGGTCTTGAACCGCCTGTACCTGCTTGGCAATAGACTCTTCGTTCCAGCCTTTGAATTCCGCAGCACGTTTTGCCGCGCCTTCACCCGCCAGGCGGCCGAATACTACAAGCTCTGCCAGTGAGTTAGAGCCCAGACGGTTTGCACCGTGCAGACCAACAGATGAACACTCACCAACCGCAAACAGGCCAGAGATACGTGTTTCGTTGTTCTTGTCTGTTTCGATACCACCCATGGTGTAGTGCACGGTTGGGCGAATTGGGATCGGCTCTTCTGCCGGATCAACGTTCACGTAGGCTTTGGCAAGTTCACAGATGAACGGCAGACGCTCGTGCAGGTACTCTTTACCCAGGTGACGAAGGTCAAGGTGCACTACATCACCCAGTGGGTGTTTGATAGTGTTGCCTTTTTGCATCTCGTGCCAGAATGCCTGTGAAACCTTGTCTCGTGGACCCAGTTCCATGTATTTGTTCTTAGGCTGACCGATTGGTGTCTCTGGGCCCATGCCGTAATCTTGCAGGTAACGGTAGCCATTTTTGTTCAGCATGATACCGCCTTCACCACGACAACCTTCGGTCATCAGGATACCGGTGCCAGGCAGGCCGGTTGGGTGGTACTGAACGAATTCCATATCACGAAGCGGTACACCGTGGCGGAAGGCCATTGCCATACCGTCGCCGGTTACGATACCGCCGTTGGTGTTGCAGTTGTATACACGACCTGCGCCACCGGTTGCCAGTACAACAGACTTGGCTTTGATACAAACCAGCTCGCCTTCAGACATGTGAATAGCAACCAGGCCTTGTACTTCGCCTTCTTCTACCAGAAGATCAACCACGAAGTACTCGTCAAAGCGGTTGATTTGTGTGTATTTGATAGAAGTCTGGAATAGGGTGTGCAGCATGTGGAAGCCGGTTTTGTCGGCTGCGAACCAGGTACGCTCAACCTTCATGCCACCAAAACGGCGAACGTTAACGTCACCGTTTTCCTTACGGCTCCAAGGACAACCCCACTGTTCCAGCTGGGTCATCTCGCGAGTCGCGTTTTCTACGAAATATTCAACAACGTCCTGTTCACATAGCCAGTCACCACCACCAACCGTGTCGTTGAAGTGGTTATCCAAGCTATCCTCATCCTTGATGACGGCAGCGGAGCCACCCTCTGCAGCTACGGTATGAGAGCGCATTGGGTAAACTTTTGAAATTAGTGCAATTTCTAAGTCTGGGTTTGCTTCTGCAGCAGCAATGGCAGCACGTAGGCCTGCACCACCTGCGCCGATTACAGCGATATCTGTGGTAATAGTCTTCACAGCTATCCTCCGAAGGTAAGACGATAAAATTTAAAAAAGTACGCTTTCGCGTACTTTCCCTTGAAATCCTGACTTCATTCTATGAAACAATATCGATAGAAAATTTGATTTAGACGCAGCTTTTTTATCGAAATAGCCCCAAAGTATAAGGTGATTACAGAAAGTGTGATTATTGTCACAAGTTTTCATGTTTTGTGATTGTTAATTGACCGTTTTATTTTGTGTTAATTGTTTCTGGCTCATTAATGGTGTGTTTCGTGTTTGGTTGTTAACTGACTCATTTAAAAAGGAAACTAAATCGTTAGTGGTAGTTGGATGTAACGGAATGTTGTATTTATTTCCGTTTGGTGTGGTTATTGTTGCTAGGTGGTGTTGTTTTGGTGGCGTTTTTGATGTGATTGGCGCGCTGTGATGATGTTTGGCTATTCATAATTCTTCACAACTATGGCTGATGCTCTTGTGGTATGGACAAGGATGGTGGCTGTGGTGAATTAAGGAGTTTGGTAGACTGATGCGCAACTGATTTCTCCCGACTGAAAAGAAGTAGACTATGACCTTGAACTGGCAACCGACAGCCTCAATCGCGCAGCTGAAACAGCGTGCGGCGACTATCGCTACAATTCGTGATTTCTTTGCCCGCCGAGAGGTGCTGGAAGTTGATACGCCAGCGATGAGCCAGGCAACAGTGACGGATATTCATCTTCATACTTTCCAGACTGAGTTTGTCGGGCCGGGTTATGCAAAAGGACAGACGCTGTACCTGATGACCAGTCCTGAATTTCACATGAAGCGGTTATTATCCGCGGGCAGTGGTCCTATTTATCAGATCTGTAAGTCATTTCGAAACGAAGAGTCTGGCCGGTTCCACAACCCTGAATTCACGATGCTGGAGTGGTATCGCCCGGGGTTTGACCATCACGCCTTGATGGATGAAATGGATGAGCTACTGCAGCTGGTACTGGGCTCGGATCAGGCTGTGCGAATGACTTACCAGCAGGTGTTTGTCGATGTACTGGGGGTTTGTCCGCTGCAGGGCAGTATAGCGGATCTGAAACTGGCGGCATCGGCGCTGGGACTGAGCGATATCGCCGATCCCGAAGATGATCGCGATACCTTGTTGCAATTGCTGTTCAGTGTCGGTGTTGAGCCGAAAGTAGGGCAGCAAGTCCCTGCTTTTGTTTATGACTTTCCAGCCTCCCAGGCTGCGCTTGCGCAAATTAACCCGACCGATCCGCGCGTGGCTGAGCGTTTCGAGGTGTACTTTAAGGGGGTTGAGCTGGCGAATGGTTTCCATGAGTTGGCTGATGGCGACGAGCAATTGGCCCGTTTTGAAGAAGATAACCGCAAGCGCCTGAAAATGGGTTTGCCACCTCAGCCGATTGATCACCATTTGGTTGAGTCCCTACGTGCAGGTTTTCCTGATTGCGCAGGGGTTGCGCTTGGCGTGGATCGTTTAATCATGCTGGCGCAGCAACTGGATCATATTGATCAGGTAACAGCATTTCCGATCGACATTGCCTGATAACAGGAATATGTTGCCAGAAAGGATCAAACACAAGAAGCGCGGCCCAGGCCGCGCTTTTTATGTGGGCTGTTAACCAGATATCAGAATCGTACTGAGGGTTGCCGACACCGCTGCCTGGTTATACCGTTTCTTCGCCAGTTGAAACGGAGTTTACTCCCTGACTTATCGGCAGGAAGCAGGGGGAACTGTTTGTAGGCTAGCGACAGGCGGCAAGTTAGGATTTCAAGGCGTCTTATCGAAGCGGTTCAAACTATAAGCAATCCTGAAGTCAAATGCAAACAGTTATCACTTGCAATTGTTGTGGGTAGGGTGAAAGTATCAACTACTGACAATCAGGCCGGTGCCAATGACCGCCAGAACCGCGCCCACCCAGGCACTCTTGTTGGGAATGCTGCCGGTGTGCAGCCAGAGCAGCGGCAGGACCATGATGGGGGTCGTTGATGAAAGCAGGGCGACCATACCGACATCGCCATAGCGTAGTGCATAGAGAATCAATGTCATACCGACAGCCATCGCGAGAAAGCCATTGGCGGCAACCATGGTCAAAATGGGCAGAGTGATAGGCTTGACCGGTCGAAGAAGGGGAGCGCCACTCACCCGCAGTAACAAATGGGCGCCGAATGCGCTGGCCATCCTGACGGCGGAAGCGGCGATTGGGTCGATATTGGTCTGCATGACCGGCTTGGCGATGACAGCTCCGAGAGACTGGCATAAAGCAGCAACCAATCCCAGTGCGATAGCTATCCAGAGCTTGCCCTGTATTTCTTCCCAGGCATGGCTTTTCTGCTGGCCAAAAAAGATGGCGCTGATGACGCCGAGAAAAACCAGCAGGCCGCCTGCCAGTTTCCAGCCGAGCAAGGCTTCGTTAAATAACCAGATCCCCAGCAGGGCGGAAAATACGGCATGGCAGGAAAAGAGCAATCCGCCTCGTCGTGGCCCGATCCGGTTAAAGCAGGAGAACAGGGCCGTATCGCCGATAAAAATCCCTACCAACCCAGACAGGATCATGATCCAGGCATAGTTCCACTGCATGCTGTCCCAGCCGCCGTTAAACACAGCCATGACAGATAGCATCAGGGTGACGCAAGCCATCCGCCAGCGGCTATAGGCAAAAGCGCCAAGGTGGCGGGCGGGGGCGACAGAGATCAGACTGCTCAGTGCCCATAGCAAGGCTGCACCGAGCGCAAGCCATTCATACCCAATAATTCCGTGTGGCATAACTATCCCTGTCAGTAAGTTGGTACCGGAAGTGCTCCGGGACCTGTAGCCGGCTCATCTTACCGCAAGGGAAGGAGGCCTGCTGATAAAGGAACTAGCTATTTTTTCATATTGGGCATGAGAGATTTTCATGTTCTGCCAGGTGTTACCGTATTGGCTCCTACTCAAGCACTAGCTGGGCGTTGAGTGGCTGAAGCTGACGGGTTTGACACCTCCCAGAAAAAAGCCGCCCTAGCCAGGCGGCTTTGAAGAGACTTATCTGTCGTTCAATGCAATTACACTTTAAAGCGCGAGATATCTTGTCGCATGGTGTCGGCAGAACTGTTCATTTCGCGACTGCTCTGGCTGACCTCGGCCGTTTGTTCTGCCAGATGATCCGAGACCTCCTTGATGGCCTGGGTATTACGGCTGATATCTTCACTCACGGCCCGCTGTTCTTCGGCGGCGCTGGCAATATGGGTTGCCATGTCCGATATCTCAGTAATGGTGTGGGTGATTTGGTTCAGGCTCTCACTGGCCGCTTCGGCATAACCGACACTCTGATCGGCCAGCTCGGTACTGGTTTGCATGCTGTCGACCGCCTGCTGGGTGTTTTGCTGCAGGGTCTCAATCATGCTGCGGATTTCTTCGGTTGAGTCATGGGTGCGCTGGCTGAGGACCCGGACCTCATCGGCCACGACGGCAAAACCTCGTCCCTGTTCGCCGGCACGCGCGGCCTCGATCGCCGCATTCAGTGCCAGCAGGTTGGTCTGCTCGGCAATGCCCTGAATGGTGGACAGGATTTGGTTGATGCCCTGAGCGTTGTTTTCCAGCTCATGGATCACATTGGCAGCATCCTGAACCTGATTGGCCAGTGAGGTAATGGCATTCCGGTTTTGGCCGATAACGTCCTGCCCCTGCTCGCAGGCCGCGGTTGATGCCTGGGCGGCAGCGGCTGTCATCTCGGCATGGTTGGCAACTTCACCGGATGTGGCGGACATTTCATGAATGGCGGTCGCAATTTGATTGACATCATTTTGCTGCTCGCTGACTCGCTGTGAGGCAAGGTTGCTGAGCTGGGCTGAACGCTCGGCATATTGGCCCAGATCCTGAGAGTGATTGACGACACCTTTGATCATGGTCTGCAGCTGGGCGAGAAAGCGATTCATATTATCGGCCAGCTCGCCAATCTCATCCATTCGCTCGATGGCGATACGTTGTGTCAGATCACCGCTGCCCTGTGCGAGTTGACTGACAGACTGGTTTAGGTTGTTAAGCGGGCGCAGCAGGCTATTGATGATCATGGTGGCTATCACCGAGATAACCAGGTAAAGCATGACTGATGCCAGGACAATAAACTTGATCTGCTCGCCGATGGAGGCAAAGGCCAGTGACTTATCTTCGACCAGTGCCAGTGTCCAGTCTGTGCCGTCAATCGGGCTGGCATAGATAAGCTTTTCCTGGCTGTCGCTATCTAACGTGAAAGTTTGGATGGTCTGTTCGCTTTGCAGCTGGCGGAGCAGCGCCGAAGTCAGTTCGCTGTCTAGCTGCGTGATGGGCTGCTGGCTGAGTGCTTCATCGCGGTAGGCCACGATGTTGTGGTTGCCGTCGATCAGAAAGGCAAAGCCGTTGTGTTCCATTTTTAGGTTCAGTACCTGATCAATGATATGGCTAACGGTCAGGTCGGCAGCAAGCACGCCCTGATGCTGGCCCTGGAAGGCCTTGGCAAAGCTGACGACGATACTGCCGTCAAAATCCTGGTACGGTTCGGTGAGTACCAGCTCTCTGGCATTGATTGCATCCTGGTACCAAGGGCGGGTACGGGGATCATAATCGGCCGGCCAGTCTTCGGTTTTGTCACCGTAGGCAATGCTGCCGTCGCTGAAGCCGGCATAGACCGACAGGAACTGACCGGCACGCTTGGTCAGCAGCAGCTCGCGTTCAACGTTGTCCTGGTTGGCAATTAAGGGTTCGTTCGCCAGCATCATATCACTGCGGGTATCGAGCCAGTCGGCTATATAGCGGCTGGTGGCCTGGCCGATATCACGCATCTGGTTGCTTACTTCCGTGGTGGTTTCCTGTTGTAGCTGGCTGATGGATATCCAGGCCTGCACGGCACTGACTGAGGCAATAATTGCGGCTATTGCGACCTGTATTTTTAGCTTGATCGTATATTTCATCTTGGACTCTCACGTGTGGCCAGATTTATAGATATATGGGTATGACTCAGTGGGAAGAGTTGTTGTTATGGTATCTCTCGATAGTTATATCGGCTTTCAACAGATAATCCTCATCGACCTGCTGCGAAAATAATGTGATTGCAGTAGCAAATACATGTCAAAGACACAGGAAGGGGCAGAGAATGCGAAGGCAGCTAAGCGGCCTTCGCTGGTGGAGCGAGTGTGGTGCGTGTTTATGGTGTGTGGTTTTAGGTCAGGACCATGGCACCAGCGTAGACGACGAGAAGGCCGACCAGGCCGATAACCACCCCGGTTTTGGCCATGTCTTTGCTCTCGATCAGTCCAGTTGAATAGGCCAGTGAGTTCGGCGGTGTTGAGACTGGCAGGATCATACCGAGCGAGGCAGAGAAGGCGACGACAACCAGTACGCCTTGCAGGCCACCCATTGAAGCCAGGCTTTCCATCGAGGCTGCGACAGCAGCGGCAATGGGCATCAACAGGTTAGCGGTTGCGGTATTGGACATGAAGTTGGCCATTAACCAGCAGATAATCGACAGTGTCAGTACCACGGCAATCGGGGAAAGGGCATCATAGTCGATGGCATGCGCCAGTGCCGCCGCCAATCCGGTCTTGTCGAGGCCGAGGCCGATAGCAATACCACCGGCGACCAGCCATAGCACATCCCAGTTGATCAGCTTGAGCTCTTCCTTACCCATGATCCCGGTCAGGGTAAACACCGCCAGTGGAATGATGGAGACGACATAGGTGTTCATGCCATGTAGCGAGGTGGTCATCCACATGATAATCGTAAGGGCAAAAGTGATGTAAACCACAATTGCCTGCCAGCTTTTCTGGAAGCGGCCCTCAAGCTTGAGTTCCATTTGCTGCTGGGTCGACGGGAACAGCTTTTGTAACAGCCACCAGGCAAAAGTCAGCTGCAAGATCACGAACGGCAGGCCTATCATCATCCAGCCCAGGAAGCTGATACTATGCTCGCCGGTGAGGTATTGCAGGGCAATGGCATTGGGCGGTGTGCCTATTGGGGTGGCGATGCCGCCAGTATTTGCCGCTATCGGGATGCACAAAACCAGAGCCTTGATCCCGATATCTCCCTTGGGGACAGAGGCAACAATCGGTGCCAGCAGGGCCAGCATCATCACCGTGGTTGCCGTATTGGACATGAACATCGAGAACACGGCAGTGATCAGCATCAGGCCAAGCATGATAAATTTGGGCTGAGTACCGAAAGGCTTGAGCAGGACCCGGGCCAGGTTGTTATCCAGCTCATACTTGGAGGCGGCTATTGCCAGCGCAAAGCCCCCCATGAAGAGAATGATAATCGGCGATGAAAAGGCGCTGAATATGTCGGTGTACTTCATCATCTCGCCCATTTCGTGCCCGTCGACGCTGGAACGAAACAGATGAAGCCCCTTGTCGGAGATCATAATTAGCTCAAGGGCAATGATAAGTATGGACGTTGCGAAAACCGGTACCGGTTCGAGAACCCAGAGCAGGGCGGCGAGGGCAAAAATGGCCAGCAGTCGGTGCTGGATGAGGGTCAGACCTTCTATCGGGATGACATCGATAGGGAGCATCAATATACCAAGCGGTATCCCGAAGGCGATCAGCAGCTTGACCAGCTGCGCAATGGATATCTTCTTCATAGTATGTTGGTTTGCTTATAGTTATAGACTGCAAATCAGCATACTATTTGAGCGCTTGAAATTTCTACGACAGGGTCTATTTTTCGCACTAAAAAAGGGGCTCATATGGCCCCTTTTGTTCAAAAATGTTAAGTGGTTACGCTTCTTCTGTTGCCTGAGGCTGAGCATTTACCTTCGCATAGGGTTCACCCATGCGGGTCGGTTGCTCTGGCTGCATCTCTTCGACAAAACTGATTATGTCTTTCGGGAACAGGTTGATCACTGTCGAGCCTAGTTTGAAGCGGCCCATCTCGTCGCCTTTTTTCAGCACAACAGCTTGATCGCCGGTTGCCGGATAGTCCCAGCGGCGGACATCAGGGCCGGTTGGCGGGGTAACTGTACCTGCCCATACGGTTTCAATGCTGCCGACAATGGTGGCACCAACCAGGATCTGGACAACCGGACCGTGCTCGGTATCGAAGACACACACGACACGTTCGTTGCGGGCAAACAGGTTCGGTACATTCTGTGCGGTCAGCGGGTTGACCGAGAACAGGTCGCCCGGGATGTATATCATCTGGCGCAGGGTACCGTCGCATGGCATGTGGACACGGTGGTAGTCACGTGGCGATAGGTATAGGGTGGCAAAGTCGCCGTCCTTGAATTCGTCAGCCAGTGTTTCGTCACCGCCCAGCAGTTCGACGGCATCAAAGTAGTGGCCCTTGGCCTGGAATAGGCGCCCTTCTGTGATTGGGCCGAACTGGCTTACACAGGCATCTGCCGGATGGGAGATGATATCGGCCTCGTCATTGATTGGACGGGCACCGTCTTTTAGCTCGCGGACAAAGAAGTCGTTGAACGTCGCGTAAGCCGCCGGATCTGGGTTACGTGCTTCAGACATATCAACCTTGTATCGGCCGATAAACCAGCGAATGACAGCGGTGGTCACCATGCCGGCTTTTAAAGAAGCCAGCTTACCCGCTATACGGGTCAGAGCATGTTTTGGCGCGCAGTACTGCAGGCCGATTTTGAGATTATCTTGCACGGTATGTTTTCCAGAAAGTGTCAACCAATCAACAACTTGGTTACTCTTATAACATCTTAAGAATAACTCGAACCAAGAATGATACCTAAAAGACGGCGGAAAGTCAGTTAATTGCAGATTGCGATTGAGGCGAGAGAGCTATCCCCTGTTGCCAGGGGATGGGATATTAATCAGGTTTGTTACGGGAAAACTGACGGTTGGCTACGTTCTCTGACATGCTATCAATGATTTTGTGGTAGCTGTCGTAGCGCTCTTGGCTGATTTTGCCTGCTTCCATGGCTTCCCGAATGATACAGCCCGGATCGTCGCCGTGTTTGCAGTCGCGGAATTTACATCCGCCCAGGTAATCACGGAACTCGACAAAGGCTTCGGTTACCTGTTCTGGCTCCAGGTGCCAAAGGCCAAACTCTCGGACTCCCGGTGAGTCGATCAAATCGCCACCCTCGGGGAAGTGGTACAGGCGTGCTGCCGTCGTGGTATGTGTGCCCAAACCGGAGTTTTCGGAAACGTCTCCGATCTCTGCATCGACCTCTGGCATCAGGGCATTGACCATACTTGACTTGCCGACACCAGACTGCCCGGCAAAGATGCTGACATGGTCCTTGAGATCTTCTTTCAGCGCTTCCATCCCTTCACCGGTATCGGTACTGACATAGCGAAGCTGATATCCGATATCCTGGTATAGCGAGAGAAGTTGTTCTACCTGCTGGCGGTTTTCGGCATCCAGCAAGTCGACCTTATTGAGGACGATCAGCGGCTCGACCCCAACTGTTTCAGCCGCGATCAGGTAGCGGTCAATAATGTTCAGGGAAAGCTCCGGCAACACGGCTGACACTATGATGATACGGTTCACGTTGGCTGCAACGGCTTTTACCCCATCATAGTAGTCGGGGCGGGTTAACATCGATTCACGTTCGTGAACGGCCTCGACGACACCGGCGATCCCCTGAAGTGCTTCGACACCCGGGCGCCAGACGACTCGGTCACCCGATACCAGGCTCTGGATGCTTCGGCGCAGGTTGCAGCGGTGGATTGTCCCGGTTTCAGGGTCTTCGATATCGGCATGCTGGCCAAAGCGAGTGATCACTAGGCCTTCACGTGCAGATTCCAGCAGAGTTTCGTCCCACTGGACGTCATCTTTATCACGACGAAGTCGTTTATTTTGGTTAGAGCGTACGCGACGGCTCTGACCTTTGGTGAGCTTTTTCTTTTTTGCCACAAGAATATCGTTCAGTTGAGTTGGCTTACGGTAAATTACCCTTTGGAGTGATTATCTGGCCCGGTAGGGATTCAGACAGCGCCTCCGTTTGGTATTATCATACATGGTTTACTCACAAAATAGGCAATATCCGATGACGATCAGCGATCAGAACCTTATTTGGATTGATTTGGAAATGACTGGATTGGATCCAGAAACACATCAAATCATTGAAATCGCAACCATAGTGACAGATGCTCAGCTCAATATTTTGGCGGAGGGACCGGTTCTGGCAATTCATCAGCCTGAAGCGGAGCTGGCCAAAATGGATGAGTGGTGCACGACAACCCATACCAACAGCGGACTTGTTGAGCGGATCCGCCAAAGCAACATTACCGAGGAAGAGGCAGTTCGTCAGACCATTGCGTTTCTGGAGCAGTGGGTACCTAAAGGCGCTTCTCCTATCTGTGGTAATAGCATCGGTCAAGATCGTCGTTTTCTGTATAAGCACATGCCTGAGTTGGAACAGTACTTCCATTATCGTTATCTGGACGTTAGCACGCTAAAAGAGCTGACTCGACGTTGGAAGCCAGAGCTGCTGAATGGATTTTCTAAGAAGGGTAGTCACTTAGCACTGGACGACATTCGTGATTCGATCGCTGAATTGCGCTACTATCGTGAGCATATTTTCACTATTTGATGGTAAAATAGTCGCTTGGGGGGAAATCTGCGGATTTTTTTGAAGAACTATTGCATCCGTAAATTTTCCTCGTATAATGCGCAGCCTCGAAAGGCAATTATCAAATGGTTGCTTTCGACAGTACGGACGCGGGGTGGAGCAGCTTGGTAGCTCGTCGGGCTCATAACCCGAAGGTCGTTGGTTCAAATCCGGCCCCCGCAACCAAAGCGACACTAGCTCAGCTGGTAGAGCGCAACCTTGCCAAGGTTGAGGTCACGAGTTCGAACCTCGTGTGTCGCTCCAATTTGATAAG
>NZ_MJIL01000100.1:0-183 GCF_001939735.1 Photobacterium proteolyticum | reverse complement strand
GCGACACTAGCTCAGCTGGTAGAGCGCAACCTTGCCAAGGTTGAGGTCACGAGTTCGAACCTCGTGTGTCGCTCCAATTTGATAAGTTCTCACGGTACTTTGAACGGTGAAAATACGGACGCGGGGTGGAGCAGCTTGGTAGCTCGTCGGGCTCATAACCCGAAGGTCGTCGGTTCAAATCCG
>NZ_MJIL01000099.1:124627-297306 GCF_001939735.1 Photobacterium proteolyticum | reverse complement strand
TCCTTGCAGCCTTCTGATGTATAGCAAGGATAGTGAGTAATTGATTTAAAAGAAAAAAAGTAAGTATTCCGGTTTAAACCGGAATGAGCGATCGGATAATCCCGGAATCAGGGGTCGCAATACTCCGGAATATGCACCCGGGCTGATAACGATAAGTAACCCTAAGAACGCAAGGCCCAAAACTTCCATTATTACTCCAAATAGATGTTTGCTGATTGACTAGGACTGATTGTAACGAGCTATTGAGGTCACTATAATCGAAACAATTTCAATCGAACTGTGAGAAATTTTCACATATGAGACACTTGAAAGCATTCCACGTTTTCCATGTTGCTGCGTCTTCATCAAGCTATAGTGAAGCCGCTGACAAGCTGTGCATTACACACGGAGCTGTCAGCAAACAAATAAAAGTACTGGAAAGTTACCTCTCTCAACATTTGTTCTACAAGAAAGGGAGGCATGTATACCTGACGCAAGAGGGAGAGGTGTTAAAAGAATACACGACACAGGCCTTTGACGCTCTTGATGAAGGGATCGACAAGTTAACTCTTGTGAGGAACAAGTGTCTTGAAGTCTCTTGCGAACCAACATTAACCATGCGCTGGTTAATGCCACGGCTAAGCGACTTTTATTCCCAAGTGCCTAATGCGGATGTCAGGCTATCAACGGCAGGCGGACCTGTTACATTGGGCGTGAACGCTTTGTCGTTGGCAATTCGTCGTGATGACTTTGAGCTGCTGCATGATTATAAACGGACAAAACTTGTCGATGAGTGGGTAGGGCCGGTGTTCGCCCCAGGTTACTGGCAACAGGTAAAAGGCGATTTAAGTAAGGTGAGGTTGCTTCACAGTGAAACAAGACCACAAGCTTGGGCTAGTTGGTGTCAAAGCGCTGGAAAAATGGGTTTGTTAGATAATTCAAGCCAGTCTTTCGCCCATTTTTATTTTTGTTTTCAGGCTGCTGTAGATGGGCTTGGCGCGGCTCTAGGCTCATACCCGCTCGTTGTTGATGATCTAAAACGCGGCAACCTTATTGCACCATTCGGGTTTCTGCTATCTGGACATAGTTATATGTTACTCAGTCAGGAAAAAACATCCGATGATCAGCTTGAACAAAGGTTTATTCATTGGTTGCAAGACAACCTTCAGCGATGTGTTCCTGATAGGGCATGCGACGAGCAGTCCCTTGATTGATTTTGCTCGTTGTAGAATGGCTTAAAGTCAGAAGTCGGTAGCTTAGTTTATTGGAGCTACTCACTATCATTGGTTGCCTCGCTTGACTGGGATTTTTCTTTTGCTGCAGCTTCCTCTTCAAGTAACCTTTTTGGGGTCGATTTTTCTTTTTTCGCCAATCGATAGGATAGAGCATGATTGAAACCGGACGTCTTATCATTGATTAGTGCGGCTAATGCTTTGCTGTCTACTTGACTGAATTTCCCCATTTCCTTAGCGGTTAGTGTTGATTGTCCGATAACTGCATCGTCAGGCAGATCAACCATGACGGTTGCCGCTTCTGCCAGAGCCGCAGCATACTCCTCAGGCTCGTTTAGGTTGTAGTCCGATACTTTCATATGTTTGCGAACTTCAAGTGCCCAATGTAGCTCCAGAAAAGGAATGAACGAATCCGAATTGGCTTTATCATTCTTGCTCTTTTTCACCGGGGGGGAATAGCTGATTCCATTCAGAAAATGGACGAGTGAAAGATACTTGTCATGTTTCATCTGCTTCTGACCAATATATTCCGGTAAATCATCGGTTTTTATTTTCTCGCCTTTTGAATCGTACAGCCACACCTCTTGGTCATTGCTCATTTCCGGCCAAAAATCCTCACCAGAACCAAATAAATTATGGGCAACTCTTACTGTTACCGGGACACTGGTACCACCATTAGGCATATCCCAGAACGTTGAAAAAAGATGATGGCCCTTGGTGAGATAGAGGCTGCCTTTTTGGGGACCGATAACAACCGTATTGAGTGCATCAGTATGTGTGCCGGTTTTGTCAGAGCAGGTATAGCTAGATGGATCGGTAGGCTGTGACTCTTCTCCCCACTTCTTGACACCTTTGGCACCGTTGATCTGGCAGAGATCGTTATACATATGTTTTAGGTTGTCTTTGTAACGGCTGAGTCGGGCATACTCTCTGTCATAGCTGAGAACGGCCTGAGTAGGAAGTAGCTGATCTAAGGTAACAGTAATGATGTCACCATTGTTCAGCTCGTCATAGGTTACCTTTTCTGCGGTGGAATAGGTGCAATACAGGGCGGCGAGTGACAATATAGCCAGCCAGACTGTGTTACGGAATCTCAGCATAAATCAGGCCTCTCGGGCAATAACTGACATCACTGAGTCTAGCAAAGAGTGATAAGTGGAGGGTGTTTAAGAATTAATAAAGCTAACCTGATCTAATCTAGTGTGATAGACGAGACCAGGTTGGCAGCAGAGCGACTTAAATCCCTAACTCGTCGAGCAAATCGAGATCAACTTCGGCTACAGGGACAGCCTGCTTATTTTTATTGGCTTGTTCTTTTTTGGCATTCTCAATGATAGTGTCAGGATCGACTTCATCATGTTGCTCAAACTCTTCAAGCTGGATAAATTCAGTTTTATCCATGGCCAGCTCAAGGTAGAAAATGTTGTTATCTTCAGTGGTGAAGCTAACGCGGCGGGCCTGAGGGCGATCCAGGTTTGTATCAACAGAAAGCAAAATTTGCTTGTTAAGTGCAAGCATCTTAGGTTGGTTCTGCGTAATGGAAATACGTAGTTCACGACGGATTTTGCTGGTGAAATCCCCCACAACCTGGTTCATCAGTTCACCCAGTACATCAGCTACTTCATCGGAAGTATGATGAATGGCTAAATCATCCTGCGGTATGCCCATTTTAAGCATGTAGTTCTGATAGAGCTCCAGTGCTGCTTGCTGAGAGAAGTTGGTAACGACCAAGCCTGTAAAGCCGCCGTCAAAAAGAACAAAGCAGCCAATGTCTGGCTTAAGGCTGGTTTTATTGATTTTCTGTACCATTGCAGAGTAGCCGATCTGGCTGTCAGTAGCAGTGGATAGAACATTAGAAATTGACTGACAAAGCTTTAGCAGGATGTCGTCTGTAGTGATGGTTTTCGTTTTTTTCATTGTGTACTCGGTACCTAGCTTGCATTTATCGGCAGTGTGTCATCAAACGCTATTAATTGCACAGCCTTAAAGAAAGCGGGTTGATATGGCTCACTGTTTTATAGCGAGACTCACAAAAATATGCTTAATCAACGACACCTAAGCTCAAAAAGCAGGCTTAATGGGCTTAGGTAGACAGATGTATCAGGCGAAGCGTCTCTCTAGGTAGTTAATGATGTCTTTAGATTCGTACATCCATTCGACATTTCCATTTTCACCTTCAATACGCAGGCAAGGGACTTTTCTTCGGCCTCCACCATTAACCAGTTCTTCTTCCCATTGCGCTTGTTTCGCGTCTCTGGTCGCCAGCGGCAGGTTGAGTCGTTTTGCGTGGCGTCTTACCTTAACGCAGAAAGGACACGCATCGAATTGGTAGAGATGGAGTTGAGCAACAGCATCGTCAATTTCTTTTTGTTCGGCATCTGAGCGCTTGATTGACTTTGGTGTAAAAACGGTATTAAGCAGCAAAATGACTCTGCCTAATATCCAACGAATGACTTTCATAGAAGGCTATCCATGTTGTTATGATTTCTACCGGGGATTGTATTATAACGAGTGATATTTGATAACTAGAAAATCACATAGGAATGATTGTGTAAAGCATTTCATGCTCATATTTTTAGCATGGAGTAATGTGGAGGGGAAATATGATCATATGAACAATTCATGCAAATTAATCGTTACTATTAACTATTAATTATGTTTGTTAGGTGATAAAAACTAAAAATATCAGAGTGATATTTACCGGAGAGCCCATAAAAACAAGTCGAATAAATTAGTGCTAAATGATCTATAAGGTCTAAAAAGACGATCTAGCTCACTTATTAAATAAATTTCATACGCTTCGATTATTATTCTATTGAATATTGATTATTATTAGACAGTCCATGGAAAACTTAGGAAGAAAATCAACGTGGTAAGGAAACAGAACATTCTTATCTGTGATGATTCGCCGGTAGTGCACAGAGCCATGTCCAAGATGTTATCTGGGCAGGAAGGTTTGACGCTGTTTTTTACCGAGAACGGAAAAGAAGGACTCGAGTGCCTTTCTCGTCATGATATTGATGTGATGTTCCTTGATTTGACAATGCCTGTTATGGATGGCTTTGAGGTGTTACAGGTCTTATCTGGCCGTGAGCACCAGATTAAAATAATCATATTGTCTGCTGATGTTCAGCGGCAGGCAATGGAAAGGTGTATAGAACTCGGTGCATATCATTTCCTACCTAAGCCCTTTGACCCTGAGCACCTCATCTCGATATTAAATAAGTTCGGTGTCTATGTCGTTGATAATGTGGCACCGACTTTGGTTCATCGCAGTGGTGACGAATATATACAGACGTTTAAAGAAGTGGCCAATGTCGCTTTGGGCCGAGGGGCTGCAATTATCTCTGACCACTTCGGAGAGTTTATCAAGATGCCGTTGCCGAATGTTGCCAGGTTATGTGCCGGGGAGCTGGAGATGGCGATTGATGATATTAAGCAACAGAGTGAGTCAGTTGCGATTGCTCAGCGTTTTGTAGGTGGAGGCATTCATGGAGAAGCGCTGGTTTGCTTACGTGGTAAGGACGTTGATGTGTTTGGAGCCCGTATGGGTTTTAGCCAGGTTGATGAGCACAAGAGCGAAATCGTGATTGATATTGCCAACCTTATGGTGTCTTCGTTCTTAGTTGCGCTGTCTGAACAAATGAATATTCCTTTTTCGGTGCGTCAGCCTATTGTGCTGGAAGATTATATGGTATGGAGTGATAGTGAGAGTATTAAAACAGAACTCTTCACTGTCGAGTATACCTATGAGGCTGAATCATTAGACTTGGAATGTGATGTTTTATTTATGATGGATAACAGCTCTACGCAGGTTATCAAGAAGATGATGGAAACTCTACATTGAATCAAGTAGCACTTGCTGACTTTCACTTAACCATGCAGGTAATGGACAATATAGATGCTGGTGTAGTGATCATTGATAAAGAATATAACGTCTGGGCGTGGAATACGTTTATGCAGGCCTATAGTGGCATTACCTCGGAACAAATTATGGGCAAGAATTTGTTCGACGTTGTCGATGACCTGCCGGTGAAATGGCTGAAAAATAAAATAGCATCTACCTTCAAATTGCGAATGCGCTCCTTTAGTTGCTGGGAAGACAGGCCAAGCATTTTTAACTTCTCCAACTTTAGCCCGGTCACTGGTGGTTCTTCATTGATGTTCCAGAACATGACCCTAACGCCGCTAAAATCGCTTAGTGGTGAGTTGTCGCATATCTGCCTGACGATTACTGATGTCTCGGACATAGCCAAGAATAAAACACACCTTCGCGAATCAAACGAACAGCTGACGCACCTAAGCATGACGGACAGGTTAACACAGCTGTATAACCGGGGGCATTGGGAGGCATGCCTGGCCGAAGAGTTCGAACGATGCCGAAAGGCGAATATTCCTTCGACGCTGGTGATGTTTGATATAGACCATTTCAAAAAGGTGAATGACACATTCGGACATATTGCCGGGGATGGTGTGATTCGGAAAGTTTCCAGCTTGCTGCGGCGAACCAAAAGGCATAGTGATATCGCCGGACGTTATGGTGGCGAGGAGTTTGGTGTCATCTTACCGGGTACGTCCGCAGAGCTAGGGCTGTATTTTACTGAACGTTTGCGCAGCCGGGTCGAAGATGCATCTGTCGCAGTCGATGTCCGGAATATCAGTGTGACTATCAGCCTCGGTGTTTGTGAATGGGCGCCCTGGATGTCAAGCTATGAAAAATGGCTGGAACTATCAGACAGTGCTTTGTACGAATCAAAGCAGAACGGCAGAAATCAAACGACTGTCTATACTAGGGAGCTATGTCAGGAACAGGAAAAGTCTTTGCGGGCTGTTAGTGGCTAAGAAAGTATATACTGCGGTTTTGTTGCGAATTCTCTTTGATCGAGAGCAAGAACATCCGTCGATACGGTTGTAATTTTTTTGATTCTTCTTAGAATTGGAGAAAATTATTACTAATCCAAAGATAAATTATGGTTGTTGAGTCTGAAGGTTATCATGCGCTTATAGAATATTTTACCGAACACCTGTCTTTGTTCGAGCGTGCGAGTAAAGACAGTTGTAGTGAAACGGTAGAAGATGTTGTGACAGACATGATAGCAACGAATTTAATGGCAGTGTTTTCGCAAAACCCTGATCTTGAAGCCGATTTTCGTTTCAAGTTGATGCAAGAAGCCGATAGGGTTGTCGAAGATTTATCAGAAGTGCTGGCAGGGGCTTGGCGCTGCTGTCCGACCAATGAACAGATAGCGTTCCTTGAAGATTATATTGGCTTAGTGAAAAATCTATTTGATAGTGCAATTAGCCTTCAAGAAGGCTAAAACAGAGTTTTATCATAAGAAGGCAGCGCAAGCTGCCTTTTTAGTGCCTGCGATTTGTATGCGTGATATCTAACACATTAAATACCCTCAAGATTTTATTGATAAGTCAAAAAATTGAAATCCTACCGTAACAATCCCTCAGTAAGTTACCGAGCATTAACCCAGCAGTGCTTTCATTGGTTGTAACTATAGGCGCTCATTAAAACTGAAATCTTCGCTAGGAATAATAGCGCAAGGTTTATCAGGGATTTATCAAAATGAAACAGACTAAGCTTGGTAAGACAAAGCTCTCGATCGTTACCTATATTCAGATAGTTTTTTTGTTACTTGTCGCTACAGGAGGGCTCTTGTCCTATTTTGGCAACAAGGGGTTGAATAATGTCTCACAAGAGTTTGAGCGATTAAGTAGACAGGCACTGCCAGTTACAATGAACAATGCCGCTATTGTTCAGGGGTCGTTACAAACGGCACAGCGGTTGGCCGAGATAATCAACAGCGATTCCGTTGAGGTACTAGAGGTGGCTTACCAGCAGCTTCAGACGGATCAGCAGTCCGTTCTATCAGCAATGAGTAAGCTGGAGTCGCTAGCTGATAACTACAACATTGACTGGCTGACCAGAGATGTCGCTCGGTTTAAGAAGGAAATAAACCAGATAGAAGGAATGTCACTAAGCCTGAAGGATTCTCAACAGCAGATATTGCTCAATCGGGCCAAAGTTGAAGGTGACAAGGCAATGATGAGCTATGCTGTCTCGGGGGTGAGAGCTGAAATGAGCCGATTGGGAATGGAGCTCTATAATGCTAATCCCGAGGGTTTGAGCCATGTTAATAATTTTGTCAATCACTCGCTGGAAATGGCCAGTAACCTAATCGCGTTACTCATTGAAAAAGATCCGGTAAAAGCCAAGAAAATTGCACGTGAACTGAAAAGGACGAACCTCTCGGGAATGCAGTACGCTTGGCGTGAGCTTAATAGAATCGATGGCACGATCGCCGACTTTACCAGTGTTACTGTACCACTGGAAATGGTTGAGGCCTTATTCTCCAAGCAGGGAATTGTCGAACGTCATTTGAAAACACTGCAGCTAATGGATGCTCAATTGTTGAAAGTAGAGCAGACTCAAGGTGTGATAGCCTCTGTGATGAGTGAGCTCGATACCCTGACAAATGGTGCCAATGTAATGGTCAGCGAAGGGGAGGCTGCTGTAATGGCAGCCAGTGAGAATGCGATAACCCTGTTTGTTACCATCAGTATTGCCGGTTTGATACTTGCTATTGCATCAAGCGGCTGGATAAGTCGTACGGTGAGGACGTCTCTTAAACGGATTGATCATGTCGTAAATGCAACCAGTAAAGGCGATCTAACAGCCCGAGCGACCCAAAATGCACCCAAAGAGTTTGCTATCCTGGGCGGGTTGCTAAATCAGTCGAATATCAATAATAGCCAGATACTCGGTAAGCTGGTGGAAAACAGCAACAGCTTAAATATAGCCGCTGAGAGTAGCCAGCAGGCAGCGTCGAACTCTCGCGTTGCACTGAAACAACAAAGCAGTGAGCTTACAAATATTGCAACCGCCATTTCTCAACTGGAATGTTCGATTAAGGAGATTGTTGCCAGTACTACCGAGTCAGAATCTGAAGCCGAGCAGGCGAACAGGTTAGCCCTGCAAGGGGTAGAAATTATTGAGCGCAGTACATCTGGGCTTCGTTCTCTGGATCAGCAGTTTATAGTTAACGAACAACGTATGGCAGAGCTTGGAAATCATGTGAACAAGATAACCGAAGTTGTCGAGTTGATCAGCTCCATTGCTGATAATACGAACTTGCTGGCATTGAATGCCGCCATTGAAGCGGCCAGGGCTGGCGAGCAGGGGCGCGGATTTGCCGTCGTTGCCGATGAAGTCAGGAAACTGGCTAGCGAGACAAACCTGCAGACAGAGTCGATACGTAAGACAATCGGTGAGCTTCATCAGGCTGCAAAGGATGCCAATGAAGCAATGGCAGTGAGCCGAACTGAGATGACTTCGTCGATTGAATTGAGTAGTGAGGTTCAGGCGGCGATTGACCAAATCCAAAAAATGATAGCCTCCATTAACGATAAGGTGATCACGATTGCTGCGGCAACCCAGCAGCAGGAGAATGCTTCTGTTGAGGTCGGACGAAGCGTAGAACATGTTGCCGGTCAGGCACAGACAAACAATCAACAGCTGAAAACCTTGGTTAATGAAGCCAGCAAGGTGGCGGAGATTGCTAACCTGCAACAAACCCTTCTTTCTCGATATCAGTTATCATCGTGAGCCAGCCATCAGTGAAAGCATAAGTTTTGATTGCAACTAAGCTAAGCGCCAGTAAAATGCTGGCGTTTTCTTGTTTTAGGTATAGCTGCTATGCGTATTCACGCGGTACATGATTTATATGAAGAACGTCTAGCACGTTCTACACGCCCATTCAGAGCCCGAGGCTGCAAGGTTGAACGCTGTAGTTACTGCATGCTCCGTGAGCACCTGTGCATTTGCTCGGAAAAACCCGTGATTAGCTCAAATGCCGCTTTTTTATTGGTTATGTATGACGATGAGGTATTAAAGCCGAGTAATACCGGTCGACTTATCGCAGATCTGTTTGAAGATACCTTTGCATATATCTGGTCGCGCACAGAGCCAAACTCTGCCATGCTTGAGCTGTTAGAAGATCCTCAGTGGCAACCCTATGTTGTTTTCCCTGCCGAATATGCTCAACCAGAGCGTGTCGCGGAGAAAGTAGACGTTGATACGGGTAAAAGACCGTTGTTTATTATGCTTGATGGCAGCTGGGCAGAAGCAAAGAAAATGTTTCGTAAAAGCCCGTATCTGAACAATTTTCCGGTTCTTTCTATCAACCCGGACCAGCCGTCTCGATATAAAGTCAGGGAAGCCTCGAAAGAAAATCAGCTTGGCACTGCCGAGGTGGCTGCCCGTGTTATAGATCTTTACGGCGAGCAACAAAATGCAGAAGTTCTGGATCTTTGGTTTGATGTGTTTCGAGAGAATTACCTGACAGGAAAAATGAACCGAGTATTGCCGGATGATTCAGCTTTGAAGCAATTAAAACAATATGTTGCTGCTTAAATGTTGAATTTTTAATCTTCTGTTTTGGTAATTTAATAACAGCCAATTGTCATAAAATGTAACAGCTTGCTGTTTCTTTCGTCAAACGCGAGCTACGCCAACCGCTATCCCTACTAAATTTGTGCTAAGTCACAGTCAGTAGGTGTAGATGTGTGGATAATTTTTACAGTTTTGTTTTTTTATGTTTTTTGCGGAGTGTGCAGGATGTACTACGGCTTTGATGTAGGCGGTACCAAAATTGAGTTTGGTGCATTTAATGAGAAACTTGAGCGAGTAGCGACAGAACGAGTACCGACTCCGGGTGATGATTACGACAAATTAGTCGATACGCTAGTGGGCATTATTCAGAAGGCAGATAAGGAATTCTCTTGTGAAGGGCACATTGGTATCGGTATCCCTGGAATGGAAGATGCTGAGGATGGCTCATTGCTTACATCTAACATTCCTGCGGCAAAAGGGCACACTCTTCGCAAGGATCTTGAGGAAAAATTAGGCCGTAGTGTTTCTATCGACAACGATGCAAACTGCTTTGCCTTGTCTGAAGCATGGGATGAGGAACTACAAGGCGAAAAATCTGTTCTGGGCCTAATCTTGGGCACTGGATTCGGCGGTGGCCTGGTTTTTGATGGTCATGTCTTCTCTGGTAAGAACCACGTTGCAGGCGAGCTGGGTCATACACGTATGCCTATTGATGCATGGTTCCACCTTGGTGAAAATGCACCGTTGTTTGAGTGTGGTTGTGAAAATAAAGGTTGTATCGATAACTACCTGTCTGGTCGTGGCTTCGAGCAACTGTATACCCACTATTACGGCGAAAAAGTGAAAGCGATTGAGCTGATCAAACGTCACGCTGCCGGTGATGAGAAGGCGGTTGAACACGTTGATCGCTTCATGGAAATGCTGGCTATCTGTCTTGCAAATCTATTTACTGGTCTAGACCCGCACGTTGTCGTACTTGGCGGCGGTTTATCAAACTTTGAGCTGCTATATACAGAGCTGCCGAAGCGACTACCTAAACACCTGCTGTCTGTAGCACGAGTGCCAAAAATCGTAAAAGCCAAATACGGTGATGCTGGTGGTGTTCGTGGTGCTGCATTCTTGAACATCAAGTAACTGCGAGCTGCACTTATTTTTGAAGAAAAGCACTGCCGAGCAGTGCTTTTTTTTATTTTTTGCCGAAAATTTTGCTAAAATCCGCGCTCTTTTGTTTAAAACCGGAAAAACATAATGTCATTTCAAGCGCTGGGGCTGCAAAGCCAGCTAGTTGATACCGTCACTGCCCTGGGGTTTCAATCACCAACTCCCGTTCAGCAACAGGCGATCCCTGAAGTGCTGGCCGGTCATGACATTATGGCTGGCGCGCAAACCGGTACCGGGAAGACTGCGGCTTTTGGTCTTCCGCTGCTTCATCAATTACTGGATAAACCTGCTAGTCTGGCAGAGGTTGCTGGTAGGAACGAAAAATCAGATATTCAGATCAGGGCGTTGATACTGACGCCAACTCGTGAGTTGGCTCAACAGGTTTATGACAGTATTGCCTCGTATAGCGAGAACACGCAGATAAAACTAGCGGTAGCGTATGGCGGTACCAGTATGAAAACTCAGGTGGGTGCAATTCGTACAGGTGCCGATATTCTGGTTGCCACACCGGGCCGACTGCTTGATCATGCCCATGTTGGCACTGTTGATTTATCGAAAGTGGAGTACTTCGTTCTTGATGAAGCCGATAGAATGTTGGATATGGGCTTTATTGATGATATCAAGCGCATTATGCGCCGCATGAAAGCCAGCCGCCAGACACTGTTTTTCTCTGCAACCTTTTCGAAGCAGGTCAAAAAGCTGGCGCATGATATTTTAGATGAGCCGAAGCTGATAGAAGTCACTCCGTCAAACAGTGCCGCGGTTACGGTTGAGCAAATGGTTTACCCCGTTGATAAACACAGAAAGCGCGAGTTACTTTCATACTTGATTGGCTCAAGAAACTGGCAACAAGTGCTGGTCTTTACCAAGACGAAACAGGGGTCTGATGCCTTAGCCAAAGAGTTAGGGCTAGATGGTATTAAGGCGGTCTCTATCAATGGCGACAAAAGCCAGGGCGCAAGGCAACGGGCATTAAACGACTTTAAAGAAGGTAAGGCACGTGTATTGGTTGCTACTGATGTTGCTGCTCGTGGTCTGGACATCGAACAGCTTGAGTATGTCATCAATTTTGATATGCCCTTTAAGGCTGAAGATTATGTACACCGTATAGGTCGAACTGGGCGCGCAGGACAAACAGGTCATGCTATTTCATTGATGAGCATAGATGAGGAGTGGGCGCTACGAGCGGTAGAAGAACTGCTTGATACCCGATTGCCACAGCAATGGTTAGAAGGATATGAACCGGATCCTAACATCGAGCTATCGGATAATAATCGACGCGGCCGTTCGGCTGAGAAGCGAAGGGCAAAGGCAAAGTCTAAAATCCACAAAAACCGTGGTGGTCGTATGCGATAACAGCGGTCTTTTTTGCCGGGCATCACAAACATTAATTCGAAAAATAAGTGTACATTTCAACCGCCATTCTATTCTCTTATATTGTGGCGGTTGTGCTGTTACGCTTGTTTTGATGCCGTGCTTTGGTTTTTTGTGCCAAAAGTGGGCATTTGTATAAAAATAAAAGTACAAAAACATGTGCCAGAAAGCGAATTAATTCACGATTAAAAATTAGTTGTTGTCATTGGCTCAGGCTATTTGCTACTGTTTGTGAAACTAGATCATTTATTATTCATAAGGCTAGCTGTAGGTGAGAGATGTGACAGAGCTTACCCAACGACTGCGCAAGACTGCCTATTTTCTTATTTTTATTACCACGTCATCTTACCTATTATACCAATGTGGTGTATTTGACAGAGAGTTTGTTATTTCGCCACGGAATGCGACCTTCCAGAATATTGACGATACCACCCAAGGCGGAAATACACAGTCGTGGATTGATTATGATGGTAAGTCGCTAAGTTTAAGTTGTCAGATCTCAGATGTGGCAAAATGGCCATTTTGTGAAGTGGCAATTCACTTATCATCGGGCGTTAAAGGGATTGACCTTAGTCAATATCATTCTATCGGTCTGGACATTGACTACAATAGCCCGTTGAGTGACGAGCGCATTCGAGTGTATTTGCGAAATTTTGATCCGGCATACTCCAGTAAAGATGATCCCGTATCATCGAAGTTCAACGCTATCGAGTTTGCTCCCGGAGTAGGAAATGGAATGCAAGTTATCCCTATGAAGGCTTTTCAGGTCTTGTCCTGGTGGATTGCTGACTACGAAGTGCCGATTGAATATTCCGGGCCGCAGTTCAATAATGTCACGATTATAGAAATCGCGACCGGTAGTAATGTAAAACCAACAACTTATAGTCTTAAATTGAAAAAGCTGGTGTTTTATGGCGAGTGGATTTCGGAATCTATGCTGTTGCGTTTTAATATTTTCTTATGGTTACTCAGCGCTATTGGTTTTTTAGTCTGGGAGCGGTGGAAGCTACATTGTGGTCTTAAGGAGATAGAAAAAAAGGCAGTTCAGTTAGTGAATGCAAATAAAAACTTACATCAGGAAAACTTGTTTTTTGAAGAGCTTGCCTATAAGGACGCATTGACCGGAACGAATAATCGTAATGCGGTTGATAGATGGCTGCAGGAAGTCCTTGAGCACGCGAGAATAAATCATCAACCTTTTTCTATTATTTATCTCGACATTGATCATTTTAAGTCGATAAATGATACTTTCGGTCACCATAAAGGTGATGAGATCCTCCGGGAATTTGCGCAGCTTCTGAATAACCGAATTCGACGAACTGATGTGTTAGTTCGCTGGGGCGGCGAAGAGTTTATTATTTTTTGTTCAGGAACAGACAGGGCAGGAGTTACAGGTTTCAGTGAAGAACTTCGTCAAATAATCGAAAATAATGACTGGAATGATGGTTTGGCAATCACCTGTAGTATCGGTGTTGCTCAACTTTCTGGTCACGAGAATTTTGATTCATTGTTACAACGGGCAGATAACGCGCTCTATAAGGCGAAGAAATTGGGCCGTAATAGGGTTGCGACAGCTTAGTTGACACCATTATTCGCCTGCTCTATGTTGGTGTTTATATTAAATAAATATGATGTTGCATCAAAGGTTCCCTATGTCTGAAAGTCTCACACGTTGCCCATGGGTAGATACGAGTAAGCCTGATTATGTTGCTTACCATGATCTAGAGTGGGGCGTCCCCATGTACGAAGATATTAAAATTTTCGAATTCCTGATCCTCGAATCAGCTCAGGCCGGCCTCAGCTGGTACACCATTTTAAAGAAGCGGGAAAACTATCGTGAGGCATTTGCTAACTTTGATCCCAAGGTAGTTGCGACTTTTGATGAGGCGCAAGTTGAGCAGTTGATGGAAAATGCAGGTATTGTTCGCAATCGCCGTAAAATTGAGGCGGCCATCAATAATGCTCAGCGTTTTTTGGAGGTGCAGGCTGAGTTTGGTAGTTTTGCTGAATATATCTGGGGCTTTGTTGGCGGAAAGCCGAAGGCAAATCATATCGAGTCGTTATCTGACTACCCGGTGACGACCAAAGAATCTGATGCGCTTGCCAAAGATCTGAAAAAGAGGGGCTTTAAGTTTCTCGGTTCAACAACAATATATGCACACATGCAGGCAACTGGTATGGTTAATGATCATAGCATTGACTGCTTTCGCAGAGCCGAAATACTGGAAGCCGAAGCCGATAACTAATTAGTTGCAATTGTATCAGCCAGCTAAGTTGGCTGATACAAGGGTTAACATCTAGTTCAAAACCGTGCTTACCAGGTTTAGGCTGGTTTCTTATTTACGCAATGCTCAATGGCATTTGCAAGAAGCTCTGTCGCCGTCTGGTTGCACTCGGTAAGACTGGCATCAGAGAGGGCTACTGGTGTCGTACGATCTCCCCACTTGATAACACTTGCGCCCCAGGTTAGCCCGGCGCCGAAAGCGGCTGACAAGATAGTGTTACCCGGCTGGATCCTTCCTTGCTCAACGGCTTCGCATAGTGCAATCGGCACGGTAGCTGCAGAAGTATTGCCGTACTTGTTGATATTGACGAATGCTTTTTCAATAGGGATCCCTGCATGATCACATAGTGCTTCGATAATACGTTTGTTGGCCTGATGAGGAATAACAATATCAACATCTTCTCTACTTAGTTGAGCGCGCTCCATTACCTTTCGCGCAGCAGCATCCATCCCTCTTACAGCACGGCGGAAAATCTCGCGTCCGACAAAATCAAAGGCAAAATGGCCTGAGTCGGGGCTAAATCTGTCCATACCGGTGCCAAATTGTGGGATAGCCAGGACGTCACGACCTTCGGAGTCACATCCAAGTTGCGCATCCAGCAGACCGCATTCTTGTTCTGATTGGCTGAGCACAACGGCACCGGCTCCGTCACCGAATAAAACGGCTGTATCTCTCTGGCTCCAATCAAGAAGCCAGGACAAGCGCTCGGCACCGATTACCAATACATGTTTGTAATTGCCAGCCTGAATCATGCGTGTGGCTGTTTCGAGTCCGTATAGGAAGCCTGTGCATGCTGCATTCATGTCAAATGCTGCGGCCTTGGTGGCCCCGAGTTCTAGCTGAACCTTTGATGCGATGTTTGGGATTAATGTATCCGGCGAGCAGGTGGCAATGATTATTAAGTCCAGTTCACTGGCATCAATACCAGCTGCCGCCAGCGCACGCGAACCTGCGATTCTCGCCAGCTCTGATGTATTCACATGGCTGATATGGCGCGTCTCTATACCCGTCCGTGTGCGGATCCACTCATCAGAGGTATCGACAAATTGGCTTAGTTCATCATTAGTTAATACCGTTGGAGGTAAACACTTCCCCCAGCCGGTTATTTCGGCATAGTACATAGGCTGTCTCGTAGTCATTATGGAACTGTGTTATTGAGGGCAAAATGATAAAGCAACCAATGGTTGTGATTGCTGTTATGTCTAGACTGTAACAAACTCATCTCGGCAACGATAGTTAACAAGTCGAAATTTACGAGCTCAATCATGGGCTTAGGAGATTGAATTTATTCATTGTGTGAATAATCATATTTGCAGTGCGGACTTTATCGCTCAGTTATTGCCTTGATAGCGAAATTTGGCGATTAAATACCGTGAGTACAATCTGTTATGATTGAACTCACTAGCATGGAATAACAATAAGGTAGTAGTGACGATTATGATCCGTTTTGGTGTGATTGGTACGAATTGGATTACGGATAGTTTCATCGAAGCCGCTGTGAAAACAGGAAAGTATCAGCTGACGGCAGTGTATTCACGTCAGCTGGATAAAGCTCAACAGTTTGGTGCAAAATACGGAGTCGACAGGTACTTTGACAACCTTGATGAAATGGCTGCAAGCGATGAAATTGATGCAGTCTATATTGCTAGCCCTAATTCACTTCATGGCCCACAGGCTAAGCAGTTTATTGAGCAGGGCAAGCATGTTGCTGGAGAAAAACCACTGGCGTCAAATTATGCAGAAGTAGACGCATTAATTAGCGCCGCAGCTGACAAGGGTGTTGTTCTGTTCGAAGCCATGAAAACGACGTATACCCCGAATTTTTTGCGTATACGTGAGTCACTACCAAAGCTCGGTAAGTTGCGCAAAGTGTACTTTTCTTATTGCCAACTGTCCTCTCGCTACGGGAAGTACCTGAACGGCGAAAATCCCAATACCTTTAATCCGGCCTTTTCCAATGGCTCGCTGATGGATATCGGTATTTATCCGTTAAGTGCCGCAATTGGGTTGTTTGGCGAACCAAATAGCTTTACTGCCCAGGGGACCTTACTGGACTCCGGTGTTGATGCACATGGCACATTAGTACTCCACTATAACGGGTTCGATGTTGTTATCAGCCATTCAAAAGTCAGTGATGGCCTGATCCCGAGTGAACTCCAGGGTGAGCAGGCGAGTATGCTGGTTGACGGAATTTCGGAGTGTAAGTCTGTTTCGTTGCATCGTCCGGGGGAAGGCGCAGTTGATCTTAGTGTTGCTCAAGAAGAAAACGTGATGTATTACGAAGCGCTTGAATTTGCTCGTTTGGTCGAGTTGCAGCAAGTGGGTCATTCCAGGTTAGAAAGGGCTCGTATTGTTAGCGCTATCATTACTCAGGCCCGCGATATTATTGGTGTTCGTTTCCCGGCCGATGAACAACCACTAGTCTGATAACAAAGGCAAAAAAAAGGTGGCCAATTTGGGCCACCTAAAAGGAAATGATTATTTATTGTTAGAATAGTGCAGGGCGAAAACTTACCAGAACATCCATGCAAAGGCAGAGAGGGCACCGATGCATGCTATGTTAAGATAGATACCGGCTTTCATCATCTCGCTTTGTTTGATATGACCAGAGCCGAAGACAATTGCGTTAGGTGGTGTAGCCACCGGTAGCATGAAGGCACACGATGCTGCAATTGCAATCAGGGCTGACAGAATAACTGGTGATACGCCCAGAGCTTCAGCGACTGTTGCAAATACAGGTACCAGAAGGGCAGCACTGGCTGTGTTACTGGCAAACTCGGTAAGGAACACAACAAATCCGGCAACAACCAATATAGTGAAGAACAGGCCGGCTTGCTCTAGGAAGCCACTTAGGCTGTGGGCAAGGAAAACACTGGTGCCTGTTGCTTTCAGAACATTACTTAGGCAGATACCGCCACCGAACAGTAGTAGTACACCCCAGTCTGTTGATTTCTCAATATCTTTCCACTGAACAACACGAGATACACCAAGCAGAACGATTGCAGTTAGTGCGACTAGGGTATCAAATTTGCTAAACCCACCTAAGAATGCATTGATCGGTTTACTGAATATCCACAGTAAAACGGTAAGGGCAAAGATGGCAAGTGTAACTAATTTACCGTTGTCCCACTCGACTGGCTTGTGGTCCAGTTCAAAGGTATGCTTTAGGTTCGGTTTTAGCATGAAGTAGAGCATACCTACAGTGATTGGTAGCAAAATCAATGATACAGGAAGACCAAACGCCATCCACTCGGTAAAGCTCAGGCCAACTTCTGCAGCGGCAATGGCGTTTGGAGGGCTGCCGACAACAGTTGCGATACCACCAATACTTGCGCAGTAAGCGATACCTAGTAATACAAACACATAGGTACCACGTTCACTTTTAGCATTCACTTTGTTCAACACGCCAAGTACGAGAGGGAGCATCATCGCTGTCGTTGCCGTGTTGCTGATCCACATTGACAGGGCTGCAGTTACACCAAATAACATAAAGACGGCGACTGACATACGTCCTTTTGCAATAAGAAGAACTTTATCGGCAATGGCCTTGTCCAGTTCTTGCTTGTGTAATGCAGCAGCAAGGGCAAAACCACCAAGGAACAAGAAAATGATTGGATTGGCAAAGTTGCTTAGTGCCTGTGGTGTTTTGAATATCCCAAATGCGACAGCCATGATTGGAACGAGTATAGCCGTAATACTTACATGAACCGCTTCTGTGAGCCATAAAACAGCCACAAAGGCCAGAATGCTCAAGCCGATCACAACGTCTTCCTCAAAGGGAAGGGTATTTAACAAAATGCTAAACAGGGCGATGTCTGCCAGTAGAATGATACTATTCCGGTCAAACAGCCACTTTTTCAGTGTCAGGGTTAAGGCTGTCATATGCTTTCCTTTCGCTAGTTTATTAATAATGCGCAATGCGATGCACAACATGTCACTTAAGTTAAATGTTACAGAAACTTTGGTAATTGTTAACCATCGGGTGGTTGTTTGTTGTGCTTTTGGCTTGTTGATTATCTTTTTTGTGAGGTTATTGTCTGCGAATGTGTGGAAATGTACCCATCAGAAACTCGGTTAGATGATCATGCTGCGAAATGATGAACTTGGTGGGCTTGTTAGTTGAATTTTCTGTGGCCACCAGAATTTATCATGTTTACGCTGGTAAGTGAAAATGACAGATAATAAGAAATGTAAAATGGATTTTTGTCTGCTTACTAAGTGCTCGTTTTGAAGCTTATTGCAGTTGGTTGTGATTCAGTCAATAGGGTAATTATTTATTCGAAATATGTGTGTTAGATCACAGATGTCAGCTAGAGCGACAAAAAAACTTTAGGTGCAAATTTATGCCTTCGGTATCATAAATTCAAAGGGAATTGTAAATTAATAAAATTGAATAAAATTATAAGGCTAGGTCATTATGGGTTCCAAAACGCAGGGGTTGCGTAAGCGCGTTCATAGCGAGGCACAAGCGCACATGAAAGATGTGCGAATGAAGTTTTTAAAAGCTTATATCGAGAAGGAAGGAAAACAAAAGGCGAACTAACAGTTTACTTCCAATCGTTAAACCGCAATCTCTGATGATATAAGAAAGCCACTGAAGAATCACAGTGGCTTTGTTGTCTTTCTGATACGGAAAAACTCATCCGCTGGTTTGCAGCTCTTCTGTCGTTGGTTCTTCAATTTCTTGCTTTTCAAGCACGGGACCTTCAAGGATCGCCTGTTCGGTGGCTATAGGCTCTTTGGGGCCGAGGAAGCGGGGTTGAATGTCTAACAGGTAGAGGTCAACCACAGCTTTCACTCTTGCAAGAATTTCTCGAACACGTATTTTTAATCCAGCCATACCTCTGGGCTCCGGAACTGCAAGGCAAATTGCATCAATGTCGTTGCTTTGGGCAATAAACAATGCCCGTTCACAGTGGAACTTTTGGGTAATGATAACAAAATGGTCGGCCTCGAAGACGTTCTTGGCCCTTACGATGGAATCCAGCGTGCGAAAACCGGCGTAATCCAGAACAATGTCTTGATCAGGAATACCGGCTTTCAATAAGTCTCGTTTCATTGTCCAAGGCTCGTTGTACGAGCGATGGGCGTTATCACCGCTTAACAGTAATATATTGACTTTCCCAAGCTCATATAGCTCGAGAGCGGCAGACATACGGTAGTCGTAATAGGGATTGAGGTTTTTGGCGATGTACTTACTCGTTCCTAGCACCAGACCAATCGAGCGCGAAGGGATGAGGGAGGGATCAAAAAAGATGCGATCCGTAGTTGATTCCGATATCCAACGATCGATAAGCAAAGTCGTTCCAGTAAGAACGATACAGAGAACTGCAGAAATGCGAATGAAGGAGAGCAGTTTCATATAAACCTAAGTGTAACCATTAAATGCTATCGGCAATAGTACCCTAATACCTCATCAAGGTACTATATGTCACAACCCTTTGAATTGTTAGTTAATTGTCAATTATAGTCAATGTCATGTGAGAGCAAGGTCAGACTCTTTGAATCAAAGGTGCGTATGGTTGGAAAGTGATATTTAACAGCCAACTCTGCTGCTGGCTGTTAAGTATTAAGTGCTGAGCCAGTACTATTTCTCGTGTTTAGAAAGCAGACTTGATGTTAGCTCTAAAGGTTCAAAATAGTACTCTTGTTTATTCCAACTCGAAAAAATACCCGTATCATAGCCGTAAATTAATTGAACCTTGATAATGTCTTTTTCTAATGAAGGCTCGTAGCTATGAACGATTATCTCTGCAATATGCCGAGCGAGTTCTGCATCATCAACTTTATCCTTTAACAGGAATACGTCTGCGGCAACATAGGTAGTGTTGCTCGTTTCTCCCTCTGTTGATTTGAAAACAGTTTCACCATCAGCTACTTTTACCGAGAGCACCGGAGGAATTTCCATTACAGCATCTTGAGTTGTACTAAGTTTTGTAAGGAGCTCTGCTTGATCGTTATCTGGCAATAAAAAGGGTAAGCTAAGCATAGCTGCGCAAAAGAGAGAGATGACAGCCAAGTGTGGTCGCCATACTTTTCCAACATCTTGTTGTTCATTATTGATGTTTACAACGTAGGTACCAACGGCCAGGTCATGTAGTGACTGTCTCGTTGTACGGTTGAAAAGGTATAGGTAGTATGTAGAGAATAGCCCACCAAAAATGATAAGAGGGTATAAGTACTCTAAAAGCATCGGTGTAATATTACCACTAGGCTGGACACCATTAAGATATACAGGGATATATAACACTAAATATCTGCTACATGACCTAATAACAGTTATTGTATTGTTATTAGAATCAACAACCTTTATTTTAAATAGCTTTTTACCTAGTGTTTGCCCGTGGCCAAGGCTGCTATTTAATATGCTGTAGTAAAGCAGCGCAATTGAAAACCCAATCAAGTTCCCCCAGTTTCCTATTTGAACGAAGAAGTCTTGAAACATGAAGCCTAAGCAGGAGCCACTGGTACCAAGTATGGTAATGTCGACTAAAAATGCTGCAATTCTTCGCCAAAAACTAGCAAGCCACCTTTTGTTCTTATTATCTTCTTTCATCGTACTTCCTTAAATGAACCAAGCTTAAGTTGTTCATTCTTTGTTATCGCAAACTGCATTACTGTTGTATAGGTGCTCGATACTATCATGCGTTGCATTATATGTTGCTGAGTAGGTTCTCGTTATGTGAAATAGCGATATTTGTAGCGGTAACTTATCCATCCTGAGTATCAAGTGTGATAGTAAATACTTCAGACGCGGCGTTGTAGTTGGTTAGAAAGTCGCCAATGGTTGTAAAGGTGGCAGTTTCAGGAGATCCCGGATGATCGGACGTTGTGATATCTGCAACAAACATAGAGCCAAGCGCAAGCTTAACAGGACTTACACGTAAAGGCTGAGGCCTAAAGTAAGCCCTTTGGTTGAGTTTAATCGCTTTTATATCGTCAGTTTGATAGATAGCGGCTGTAATAAGATCAAGGGTAAACTCCGTGCAGTTTTGAAAGTCCGTTGTAAACGGGTTCGCAATGAGCGAGTAATTGGGGTTATGTAAATTGTTATAGCTGGATGAAGAAATAATGGTTAACAGTCTTCTTTGTAATTCTGCCGTGGGTATGATTACACCTGCTTCAAGAACTTCGACACCAGCAAAAAAATCGACCGGAAAATCTTGTACCAGCTCGCTCACATCTGGTGATTGTTCTTTTTGGTACAGGTTATATATCGCATACCCAGGCACAACTCTATTATCTTCAGTGGTAATCTGAGAATAGACGGCAACGGCTGTATGAGTGAACCTTATCCCTGGCGGTAAATTAGTGCGCGAACTACCAACCCTTGCAATAATAGCGACTCTGGCTCCTTTTTGTGCCAATGTCTTTTCAACTTTCTTAGAGAAGGATAAGATCTCTTCTGTCGTATAATATGTTTCTGATCCTGCCTGACTCATTCCTGCGAGCGCCGAAGCGCTCGGTAATGATAATAGAAACAGAGAAAATATTAGGATATAAAGCCTTATAACCTTCATCAGTTATCTCCTATATTTCTTGGTTATTTAGCTTCGGATTTAATGCTTCACTGGGTGGGGGGCCTGCTGAAATTGACTCTTCCGTAATTTCTAGTGGGGTGCCAATAGGTGCCGTTGCGGCTTCCATGAGTTCATTGGATGCTGTTTTACTTACTGTACCGACAGATCCAACAACGGCGAGTGGCATGGCAGAAGCGGCTGAGGTTACCTGTCCTGAGCCTGCAACGGAGTGACCAACGCTGGCACTGGCATGTGAGCCTGACTTACCTGTTTCTTTTAAAGCTTGTCCACTATGATTGCCGCTGGCAATTGCATTGGTAGAGGAAGTGAAGGCGATAATGGCTGCAATGGCTAAGAATAATTTTTTCATGTGAATCTCCAATCGAAATTAATAAATATACAGTAAGAAAAGTAAATACATGTTTTGGATAGCAAGAATAAAAACAATAGCATTTTAGAAATGCAAGATTTAATAGCATTACTAATATGAGTGTTTTATGAAATACATTTGGTTAAACTGAATTATTAATATATTCACCATGTTTAAGTAATTAGCTTTGTTATTAACTAATATATATGTGCTTGTCATTTACACAATAATCGAACAGTGTTTTTTTGAGGTTTATCACGAAAATAAATGAAGCAATGTAACAGTTGTTAGTAGAGAGAAAAGGCTAGGTTCTTGCTTCAGCAAGGCTAATGTTGTGTGCTGATAAAGAGATCTAGGTAGGCTGATGCTAGAAGATGCTTAACATGAAGAAAGCCCACATAGCGCGGGCTTTTGATAGGTATTTATTAGAAAGAAGTACGTTTGTAACGACGGTATTCAGCTTGCCAGAAGTTTGCGTCAATCTTCTCTTTGATTCGTTCGTCAGTATTCTTCGGTGCTTTATGCTGCTCAACGGCCTTTTTGGCAACAGCAAAAGCAATGTGACGAGATACTGTCTGGATCTCTTCCAATGGTGGGAGCAGGGCACCTTTACCATCAATGGCCAGCGGCGAGCATTCTGCCAGAGCACGGCTACTTTCCATCAGCATTTCGTCAGTGACGCGACGTGCGCCGACAGCCAATACGCCCAGGCCGATCCCCGGGAAGATATAGCTGTTGTTACACTGGGCTATCGGGTAGGTCTTACCGTTATGTACAACAGGTTCAAACGGTGAACCTGTCGCAACGAGCGCATTACCATCTGTCCAGCGAATAATATCAGCTGGAGTTGCCTCGACGCGGCTCGTTGGATTTGATAGCGGGAAGATGATAGGGCGTTCGCAATGCTGGTGCATTTCTCGAATCACATCTTCACTGAACAGTCCCGGGACACCGGATACGCCGATCAGGATTGTTGGCTTGGCGTTTCGCATAACATCAAGTAGTGAGATGTTGTTGTCTTGAGCTTCCCACTTATTAATCTCGTCACGAGGCTGAACAAGTTTCTTCTGGAAGTTAATCAGGTTCGGCATGTCGTCTACCAACAGACCCCAGCGATCAACCATGAATACCTGGCTACGGGCTTGCTCGTCGGAAATGCCTTCTGAAACCATTTGCGCGATAATTGCTTCGGCGATACCACAACCGGCAGAGCCTGCGCCCAGGAAGGTGACTCGTTGTTCAGACAGCTTGCTGCCCGCGGCCTTACAAGCTGCCAACAATGAGCCAACAGTAACAGCTGCCGTCCCCTGAATATCATCGTTGAAGCAACAAACTTTGTCCTTATAGCGCTCAAGCAGAGGCATGGCGTTTTTCTGAGCGAAATCTTCAAATTGGATTAACGCATCTGGCCAACGTTGTTTTACTGCCTGGATAAACTCGTCAACGAAGTTCTCGTATTCCTGACCGGAGATACGCGGATGGCGCCAGCCCATATACATAGGATCAGACAGGCGCTGCGGATTATTGGTACCCACATCAAGAACAACCGGAAGCGTATATGCCGGGCTAATACCACCACAGGCGGTATACAGAGACAGTTTACCAATTGGGATCCCCATACCGCCGATGCCCTGATCACCAAGACCAAGAATACGCTCGCCATCGGTCACAACGATTACTTTTACATTGTGACGAGATGCGTTGTTAAGCATGTCTTCAATGCGGTCGCGATTCGGGTACGAGATAAACAGGCCACGCCCGCGACGATAGATATTGGAGAAATCTTCACATGCCGCACCGACAGTTGGTGTGTAGATGATTGGCATCATTTCAGTGATGTGATTTTCAACCAGGCGATAGAATAGAGTTTCGTTAGTATCCTGGATGTTTCGCAGGTAAATGTGCTTATCCATATCATTATCAAATTTTTGATATTGCTGATATGCACGTTCAGTTTGTTCTTCGATGGTTTCAATTGCTTCTGGAAGCAGACCTTCCAGGTTGAAGAACATGCGTTCTTCGACAGAGAATGCACTACCTTTGTTTAGCAGAGGTGTTTCAAGCAACGCAGGGCCTGCGTAGGGAATATATAAGGGTCTTTTATCGTTTTTCATGCAATAGACTCTGTTTTTGGGGAGTTGGTAGTTATCAATGAAAATTGTATACAACATTTTCATTTAGGGGCTAATCGTATGCCTATAAGCGAGTTATTTCAAAGGCTGTAAGGATTATTTTCGAGAAAATGATCATGTTTCTTTATTTTGGGGGGATTTTTCCCCATTGCTTGTAGTTATCGGGTTAACAAATAATGTGCTGATAGTGGAAGAAGGTTAGTGAGTCATGCTGACCTTGTAATCAGCCGTAGTGCTTGTTAACGACGCTGAAAGTATTTGTGAGAGAAATAACTGCCAAATTACAAGTTCGTCGCTAATAGGTGGTCGGAATAGTTAGTTATGAGTGATGCATCTTTGTCACCGAAAAATTGAGAACTGAGTAACACAATTTTCTCGTTGGTCTATTATGAAATCTGTTTTAGAGCAATTTCATGAAGGGTAGTCGATGAAGGACGTTCAACTATGTCGAGTCATGATTTACAGGGCTCTGTGTCTGACGTTATTGTTTGTGGGTATAGAAGCAAATGCTGCGACAGAGAGTCAAACTGGCTCGAGCCTGTCTTCTAGCGTACTTACTGTTGGTGTCATCAGTACCAACCCGAAGAAGCAATATAAATTCATTAAGCCGATGGCTGATTATTTAGCCAGTAATCTTCACGCTTTCGGTATCGAAAAAGGCGAGGTGATCGTCGCCAGAAATACCGCACAGATGATGAACCTGCTTGAGCAAGGCAAGGTTGATGTATTGTCGGAAACGGTATTTACAGCCAGTAAACTCGTTAATGAATCCAATGCCGAGTTGCTTTTGCTTAGGTGGAAGAAAGGGGTGGAGAAATATCGCTCGGTTTTCTTTGTCCGGAAGGATAGTGGTATTAAGTCATTGAGTGATCTACTTGGAAAAACCATTGCTTTTGAAGACAGGAGCTCTACCAGTGCGTTCTATATTCCTGCATCAATTTTGCTTCAGTCAGGCTTTGAACTTCAGGAGTTAAAGTCGCCGAGAGAGTTACCTGATGCGAATCGGGTCGGCTATCTATTTTCTGATGAAATGACGGCTTCGCATAACGAAGTTAATATTTCATCATGGGTCTGTAACGGGGTGATAATGGCTGGTGCCTTTAGTGATTTGAATTGGAACGATGAGGAAGATCTGCCGTCGCAGATGCGGGAAGAGATGAATATTATTCATCAGTCTCCCTCATTTCCAAGAAGCGTTGTTTTAATTCGCTCCGGGATCGACAACGGGCTAAAGAAAGAGATTCAGCAACTGTTGCTTGGTGCCAATGACAGCGAAGCCGGGAAGGCGGCACTGCGGCGGTATCAGTCAACGGCAAAATTTACTCATTTAAACTCTGATGCATTAGATGGCATCGCGTATGCCAAACAGCTTAGAGAAATTGTTGAACAGCAGTTGGTTCCCTAGGGGGTATAATGAACTTGCTCACCCGCTTTTCATTATGGAATACCTTGCTTGTCGTCGGCGGTATTGTACTGGTTTCGACGATTCAGATAGCGATTGTCAAAGACAGCTCGAAAGAAGTCTTAGAAGATACGACGAAGTTGACCTCTCAAACATTGATGAAGCAACTGTACGAGCGTGCCAATCACTCACTGAGGTATTTCTCGGAGGCCTTGGTTAACCCGCTTTACATGTATGACTTAGAGTCGACATATCGGTTATTGAATCCGGCATTAAGTTCCAAGAAAGTTGATGCGATTGTTGTCTTTGATGATAACGGAAAGATTTTTCATGAAGCTGAGCGAAAGATCACTAGCTACGGTGCGCTGTTTGATCGAACTGATGTGTTGAATGCGGTGTTAACCGAAAAGAGAGACTACTCAAATGAGACCAAGTTGCACTATGAGCTTGCTACGCCAATTTTCCTTGGTGATAAGTTACTGGGCGGTTTATTTCTGCAATTTTCTCTGACATCCATTCATGGTGATATCAACAATTCAAGGCACTTGATGTCGGATTTCACGCAGTTGAAATTGATACAGATCCAAGTGATAACCGTTGTCTCTGTGTTATTTGTCTGTTTAATGAGCCTTAGTCTGTCGGTCTTTTTGACGCGCTCGATAACTGGCCCCATATCTGATCTGGTTGATCATGTGAAACGCATGTCTCAAGGGGATTTTTCTCGATTGAATAAGGTTAACTCCAGTGATGAGGTAGGGATGTTGGCGAACTCATTTAACAATCTCAGTGTTAAATTACAGCTGCGAACAAAAGAAATGGAGTTTCTTGCCTACCATGACCCACTGACGAAGTTACCCAACAGAGAGTATTTCCTGCAGTTGCTCAACGCGCTGATCAGAAAGCGCGAGACACAGTTTTCGCCATTGTTTGTTATGTTCATTGATCTTGATGAATTCAAAAACACCAATGACACCTTCGGGCACCCGGTCGGCGATGCGCTGTTGAGGCAGATTTCGGAGCGGATTATTACCAGTCTTCGTCGTACCGACTTCAATTCTGAATGCAGCGAGAGTCAGGCCATTCTGGCCAGGGTGGGTGGGGATGAGTTTCTGCTGTGCTTACCTCTGTTGGCTAATGATAGCGAGGCCTCGACCGTCGCAAAAAGGCTGATCAAATTGATTAAACGGCCAATCACCATAGAAG
This sequence comes from Photobacterium proteolyticum, assembly GCF_001939735.1. Lineage (GTDB taxonomy): Bacteria > Pseudomonadota > Gammaproteobacteria > Enterobacterales > Vibrionaceae > Photobacterium > Photobacterium proteolyticum. The sequence goes on along the minus strand of NZ_MJIL01000099.1, from coordinate 270,247 downwards.
GTAAGGAGTTATTTATTAATGCTAGTATTGGTATATCAAGTTTGTCGGCATCTTCTGATACCGGCAACGATTTGATTAAAAATGCTGACATTGCAATGTATGAGGCCAAGGCGAAAGGAAAGGGAACATTCAGTCATTTTAATGCAGAAATGAACAACCGGCTTGAGCACCGAAGCTTGATCGAAACAGAGTTAAGGAGGGCTCAAACAGCCCTGGAGCAATTTGAAATCTGGCTTCAGCCTCAGATTGATCTCAAAAGCGGTAGAGTAGTAGGGGCTGAGGCTCTTATTCGTTGGCGCCACCCGAAACTTGGCTTGATCCACCCTGATGAGTTTATCTACATCGCCGAATCCACCGGGTTAATCATTCCAATTGGCGACTGGCTAATAGAAAGCGTCTGTCGGCATTTGGTGGATTGGTCAGCCGATTTGCCGTCACAGTTCCATATTGCAATTAATATATCGGCCAAACAGCTTTACAGGCAAAATACCTGCGAGAAAATTGTAGAAATGTTAGATAAGCATAACCTCGCGGCCAACAGGCTGCATGTTGAGGTAACGGAAAGCTTGCTGATAAAAAACGAAAGGAAAGCACAACAGTATCTTAAGTCCTTATCGGATGCCGGTGTTCAGGTATGGCTTGATGATTTTGGTACAGGGTATTCTTCATTGAAGTACCTTCGTCAGTTCAGCTTTGATGGCGTCAAAATTGATAGAGACTTTATTCGTGACATCGATACAGATACCTATGATCAGGCGTTGTCTGGCGCAATCATTTCGATGGCAAATGACCTTGGCATGTCTGTGGTAGCCGAAGGCATTGAAACCGCCACACAGGAAGCGTTCCTGAAAACCAAATCTTGTAATATCGGACAAGGCTATTATTACTCCAAGCCACTGACTACCGATGCTTTTAGGGACAGATACCTGACTGAGAATACAATCGCTAAGACGACATTAGCACTAGTGAAGATGTAGATGATTGTTCGCCTGAGATAACGAGATGTATAGTTTAGACTACAATACTGTATGGCATTATTAATTTGATGCGTAGCAAAGTAAGTATGACATGGACGTCAATTGCTGACAAAATACTGCAAGAATTGGATTTAGCAGCAGAAACAGGCATGTCGCAGACGTTACCCATAGACTCTCTTAAAGAAACATTCCTTTCCCAACTTTCACAGCAACATCTGGTTGTCGAAGCCGAAACCGGTTCGGGTAAGTCAACCCGTTTACCGCTATGGGCCGCAGAAAAGGGCAGGGTATTGGTTGTCGAGCCAAGACGTGTGGCATGTACTTCATTGGCCGAATATGTCGCGCAATTGGCGGGGGAGACGCTGGGTGAAGGCGTGGGATATGCGATCCGTTTTGATAATCGATATACCGATTTGAGCCGCATTGTTTTTGTGACCCCTGGTGTCGCATTGCGATGGCTAAGCGAAGACCAGCTAGCGTCCTTTGATACCGTGATCATCGATGAATTTCATGAAAGGCGCTGGGATACCGATTTGCTGCTGGCTTTGCTCGTGAAGCTTAACAGGCACCGACTAGTCGCGACTTCGGCGACAATGGATGGTGAGCGTCTGTCAGAGTATCTGGGCGCTCAGCGTTTGCAGGCTAAGGGGCGAACTTATTTTGTTGAAGTTACCCACTCTGCCAGTGATAGCAGAAACATGCCTGACATCAGAGGGGTTGAGAAGAAAGTAAGTGCAGCGATACTAGGAGTTTATGAGCAGCATCAGGATATTCTGGTCTTTCTCCCGGGTCGCAAAGAAATTGCACAATGCGTGTCCCAGTTAAAACAAGCTTTTAATGAGCAAATTGCTTCGGGGCTGATGGATGTTATTTCGCTCCATGCCTCTGTCTCTGACGAAGAGAGGCACAGAGCGCTAACCGAAAGCGACAAACAACGGATTATTTTGGCCACGAATGTCGCCGAGACATCGCTAACCATTCCTGGTGTAACACTTATCGTTGACACTGGCCTTGAGCGCAGAACACACCAGCGAAACGGTCGAACAGTGTTGGGGCTTCATGCAATATCACGAGCCAGTGCCGAGCAGCGTAAAGGTCGGGCTGGTCGAGTCAGTGAAGGGGACTGTATACGTTTATACGGTAAGGCAGCACCGCTTGAGAGGCTGACTCCGCCCGAACTGCATCGGGAGGAGTTGGTTGAGCCGATGTTGGCTGCAGCTTGTTGTGGGTTCACATTTGCAGAGCTGAAGTTTGTTGACAGTTTGCCTCAACAAACGCTTGAAAAAGCAAAGGACAAGCTACTGCAAATGCGAGCGATTGACGAGCAGGGGAAGGTGACTACTCATGGCCAGCGTTTGTATCCACTGCCGATTGATACACTGTTTGCACATCTGATAACAGTGATGCCAGATAAGGCCAGCCAGGAGATGATGGTTGACTTGTCTGCTGCGCTCAGTGTAACGCAGCGGCTTTGGCAATTGCCAAGCGGTGAAGAACGGCGTGAACTGCTGTCAAAATGGTTACCGATGGCCTGTGACGCCATGACGATGGTAAAACTGCTTCGAGAACCGATCCCCGACTTTCTTACTGTTGACGAAAGTGTCCTTAAAGAAGCAAAGCAGCTATCCGAACAAATTCGTGAGGCTCTTGAGCTCCCGCAGTTGGAAGTCGCCACATCGATTAAGCGTGAAAATTGGCTACAGGCTGTAATGACAGCTGCGCCTGAGTTGGTGTACATCAGACGCGAAAAGCGTCGCCAGGCATTAGGAAATGGCTACAACGAAGTAACTGTAGGACGTGACAGCCGATTTGCTGATAGTGCAGAGGCAGCTATCGTTTTCGATCAGTTTGCTTTGCCGGGGAAAGGGATAAAGCAAACATTGTCATTGGCAACCTGTATGTCTCCTGTCAGTCTGGAGATGTTGAGCTCACAGGGTTTTGGTGAGGAGGTACAGGGTCAAAGTCAGATGACAGATGATCAATGCTTGGTTGAAGTACAGCGTGTTTATGCAGGGCGTGTGATCAGCTCACAATGGCAAGAGCTGCAGGGACAGTCAGCAAGACAGGCATTACTCGGAATGATTCTTGAGGGAGCGGCCTTACCGGGGCTTGTTGATAGGATATCGGCCGATATTCATCAATGGAATCTTTATGTGGCGCTCGGGCGCTATCAACAAGAGGTTTGTTCGCGTCCTGCAACACAGGTGGATATGACTGAGTGGTTCAGCGAGCAGTTGGAAGCACTTGGAGTTGAGGCAGCAGAAGACCTGGAACTGTTTAGTGTTGATGACTTCCCTTTTGATGGTATTCCTGACTGGGAGCGTGAAGAATTTGATCTGGCGTATCCGTATCAGGTTGAATTGACCGATTTAACAATGCGAATCGAGTACCATATCGCAAGAAAGCTGGTTACGGCCGTGCATGTAAGTGGAAAACGGAAAGCCGATCCGAAGCGCTGGGAGTTGCCGCGTTGGCAGGGGTGGAGAATCCAATACCGAAAAGCCAGCCGAACCATAGACATTAAATAGACATGCGATGATAGCCATTGATGTTCGTCATTAATCGGATTCGCCTGGCTGCAATAATGCGTCAGCCTACCACTGGCAGTAACTGACTTTACCTTCTTTAATTCTAAAATACTGCTAATAGCTGGAATAGTCTGGGTTATTTGTCTTGTGCTGAAAGTTTGGCTCGGATGAATTCAGAATGATCAACATAAATCAGTTCGGCGACTTGGCGAATCACCGCTTCCTCCAAAGGATCGATAACACCATCGGCATAGGCGACTTGCCACATTGCTTCAATTAATTGATAACGCTGTTCTGGCATCAAGGTACGAAGCTTGGTGGTGAACTCATAGAGAGAAACAGATTGGTTACTTTGCTCTTTTGCTTTATTCAGTAGAGATTTAGCGCTGCTGTCATCTATATCCAGCAAATTAACCAATAGGTGTACTTTGGCAGACTCTTCTCGTGGGTCGACCTCATGGTCCGCATTGGCGACCTCACACAGCAGTGAAGCCATGGCGAGATTCATTGTTGGAGTATCAATCGCCCCTCCGTCCGAGCCTTCATGCATAACCTGACGAAAAAGTGTACGTAGTTGTGTAAACATAGGGTGCCTCTTTCTAATGCCTTCTATCTCCATATCTGCGGTTGATTGTGCAATAAATCAAGGCAGAGGAGATAAGTACTAGTAGTGAGACCGCAAAAAAGACGATCTTGTGCCGCTGTATTGCGAGGCTATATTGAGCGAAGCGTCAGTATTTAAATCGCCGACGGAACTCTCTTGGCGTCAATGAACTCCATTTTTTGAATCGGGTACTGAAGTTGGCCGGGTTTGGATAGCCACTTAACTCGCAAATATGCTGGATTGGCCATTCAGTCGAACTCAGCAGACGGGCCGCATACTCCATCCGCAATCGAGTGAGGTGGGACATTGGTCCATGGCCATAGTATTGCTGGCATAAACGATGAAAGTGAGCCTCGGAGCACGGATGCAAGGCTGCCAGTTCGGACACTTGCCAGTTCCGGTGAAACTGTTCCTGAGCCCGGGAAAATACCTTATCCAGCCGTTGAAGAGGTGTCGGGTTAGATGTTGGCAGTCGGTGAGAAACAAGCAATCTGATTTGTTCTACGAGGTTTTCCCCCAGTTCGTGACCTACGGGGTAGGGCAATGACATAGATTGGTGCAGGCAGTCGATTGTTTGCCGGAGTAAATCTGCGCAGCGGGTATCACTGTAGGTGACACCGTGGGGTAAGATATCTTCCCAATGCCCTTCCGACGCAAGCATTACCCAGGCGACATCCCAGCTTTCGTCATCATTGTCTTGATGGTCGATACCAAATCCATTTTCATGCCCCGGAGGCACATACATCACGCTATTGGGAACCAGATGCCATTTGCGTGAAGGCGTATCTAGCCAGCCTTTTCCGTTACAGGTAAAAAGCAGCATGTGCATGTTCGGGTTGCGGCGGTAAATGGTGAAACTGTCGCGGGCATAATTGATACCACATTGAACAATTTTGTGCTTTTCAAGGGCCACGAGTTGCGCCTGGTCAATTATCGTCGAGCGGCATTGATCGGATATTTCAAAGTACTCGGGCCACCCCATAATGGTTTACTCACTTCAAATAGAAATATGATAGTTTTGCAAAAGTTTATAAGAGGCTAGCATAAGTTGTTTTTTGCCTTTAGGAGTAAGATTTCAATCACATAATCAAAATAATAAAAGGAGGCAAATATGCACAACTGGCGAACTTCTGCAGATAAAGACTTTTGGCAAAAAACCTGGCGTTTGGCGATCCCGGTTTCAATGCAGTCTATGCTATTTGCAATCCTCGGTTTAGTGGATGTTATGATGGTTTCCAAGCTGGGCGAGGCGCAAGTTGCCGCGGTTGGTGTCGGGAATCGAATTTTCTTTTTTAATTTGTTACTGATCATTGGCGTGAGTGGTGCGGTTGGTGTGCTGGCTGCGCAGTATTTTGGCGCCGGTAGAATGGATGGTGTAAGACGTACTTTGCTGCAGTCATGGGTCTGCGCTATTGTTTTCACGATTCCATTTGCGCTGCTTTATCGTTTATCACCGGGGCAAATAGTGGGACTGGTGACCGATGATCCCGCGTTCGTCGAACATGCAACTAGCTATCTGTTTGTGTGTGGTTGGAGCATTATATTTACCGCAATTGTCGTTCCTCTGGAGTCGGCATTGCGGGCTGTCGGTGAGGCAAAAATGCCGACCGTTGTTGGCCTGGTTGCTGTCATAATCAATGCGGCTCTGAATGCCTTGCTTATCTTTGGTTTGTACGGTTTTCCTGAAATGGGAGTGGCGGGTGCTGCGTTGGGAACGACAATTTCACGCGGTATACAAACAGTGATTCTGCTCTTGGTTGCTCATTGGAAGTATAATGCTATTTTTCCAAAGGTTTCTGATGTTGATACTGCAGCGGAACCGAAAGCGCGAAAAAAGTATATGTCGGTAGCTCTGCCAATGATTATTCATGATGGTGGCTGGGCGATGGGCTTACTGGTTTATAACTATATCATTGGTCAGCTTGGTGTCTCTGAACTGGCAATCATTAGCTTGCTATCACCTATTGAAGGTGTATTGATTTCGGGCTTTATTGGTTTTGCAGTGGCCGCTTCCACTATTCTTGGTCATGAGCTTGGAGCGGAAAACTATCAACGGGCCTGGCACCAGTCTTGGTTATTTATTGGATTGAGTGCGTCATTAGCCTTGTTGCTTGGTATGACAGTATTGTTCTTCCATGACGGTGTAGGGAACTTGTTAGCGAAAGCAGACATGCCAAACCTGGAGATGGCTATCAATGTTACTTTGGTGATGGCATTGGGGCTGTTTCTTAAAGTCTATAACATGGTTGGAATAGCTGGTGTATTGAGAAGTGGCGGGGATATTCGCTATAGCATTTTTATCGACCTGTTTGCCCAATGGGCGGTGGGTATTCCAATTGCCGTGTTCACGGGAATTGTGCTCGGGTGGCCGTTGCACTGGGTCATGCTGGCAATACTCAGTGAAGAGCTGGTTAAAGTGTTATTGACTACACACCGAATCAGAGGTCGTCATTGGTTAATTAATCTAGTGAATGATGAGCCAAAGCAAGACGACGAGCAATGTATCGTCTCTGCATAATTTATGACTCCGTGTTTAAATCTGCGTCTCTAGTTCGTGCTGCAATATATTGAAAAAGGGAACCTCTTCTGTGGTTCCCTTTTTTATGACTTGGCCTTATTCGAACATCTGAGTCAGATCTGTTGCTTTACTAAGCTACACTAAGTTTGTTAGAAGCGGGCATTGATAAGCGGGAACACCGGAATGTCCTTGCTGATAAATGTGCCTGATTTGTCGTAGTTAATCAGGCCAATCTGAATACCTTTCTCGATACGGTCGGTGGCATTAATAAAGCCAAACTGCAGGCCGTTGAGACGTCCGGTATAATTGAAGCCGCCAACCTGTAAGCCTGTAAACTGACCCGCATTATAGTTAACGAAACTGATGTCAGCTCCCCTGGCATTTCCGTCGTTCCAGTTGGCCAGACCGAGTTTGACGCCGTTAGAGCTACCTGTCACGCGACTAATGCCGAAAAAAAGTCCGACACTAATACCTGAAAAGTTTTGGGTTTCAGAGAGACCGAGGAAAGGAATGTCAAGGCCGGTAACCTGGGAGGTTTTACCGTGAAGAATGGTAAAACGAACCCCTTTTACATTGCCTGGCGGAAAGTTGGCATCTGGAACAGAAAGTTGAAAAGCTTGTTGTGCAAACACTGGAGCAGACAAGCCGAGCGTTAGCAATAGGGCGGATAGGACTTTTTTCATCAAGGAAGGCTCACTGTATTAATTGTTGGTTTTAGTTGTAAATTGTATGCAATGCACACATATCCAACCATTTTTCAGGCCAGGTTTTGATTAACAATGAACGACCTTGTGACACGGAGCCGTGTTATATGAAAACTAATTTGGCTTGTATCAGTGAGTTTATCCCGCCGTAACCAGGCGATTTATGGTAGAATCCCGCCAATTTTATTTAATACCAAGCTGAAATATCAGGAATTCCTTTGACTCAGTCGAATACCTCTCAGTCAGACGTTTTGAATAGTGAGAAAACGTTAAAAGCCGCGATTAAAGATTGCATGATGCGCGATCGCTTCCGTTTGCACAAAAGAGTGCAAGGTGCGGCTAGAATCAAAAACGAAAAAGCCAAGCATGCTGTTTTCGATGAAATCGCTTTGGATATAGCCAAATCTATGCAGGTCGTTGAGATGCGCTCTACCCAGCGACCAACCATTACGTATCCAGAACAGCTACCAGTTAGCCAGAAAAAAGATGATATTGCCGAGGCAATTAAGAACAATCAGGTCGTGATTGTTGCGGGTGAAACCGGTTCAGGTAAAACCACCCAGCTGCCGAAGATCTGTATGGAGCTTGGATTAGGCACCAAGGGGATGATCGGCCATACCCAGCCTCGTCGTCTTGCTGCCCGTTCTGTCGCCAGCCGTATTGCCGAAGAGCTTCAGTGTGAGCTCGGCTCGTATGTTGGTTATAAAGTCAGATTTAACGATAAAGTGTCTGACCGCAGTCAGGTTAAGTTAATGACTGACGGTATTTTGCTGGCAGAAATTCAAAACGACCGTTATCTGAACCAGTACGATACCATCATTATTGATGAGGCCCACGAACGAAGCCTGAACATCGATTTTATTCTTGGCTATCTGCGTGAACTATTGCCAAAACGCCCCGAACTGAAGGTGATTATCACCTCGGCAACCATTGATCCGGAGCGTTTTTCCAAGCATTTCAACAATGCTCCGATTGTCGAAGTGTCTGGCCGTACCTATCCGGTAGAAGTTCGCTATCGTCCTGTTTCTGAAGACGGCGAGGACAGCGATCGTGATCAGTTGCAGGCGATTTTTGATGCAGTGGACGAGCTGTGTGATGAAGGGCTGGGTGATATCCTGATCTTCATGAATGGTGAGCGCGAGATCCGAGATACGACTGATGCTCTGCAAAAACGTAACTTGCGTGATACTGAAGTGCTACCGCTCTATGCGCGCTTGTCAGCCGGAGAGCAGAACCGGATATTCCAGTCGCACAGCGGTCGCCGCATCGTACTCTCTACAAACGTCGCTGAAACGTCACTGACGGTACCGGGTATCAAGTATGTTATCGACCCGGGTACTGCTCGTATCAGTCGTTATAGTTATCGAACCAAGGTACAGCGTCTGCCGATAGAGGCGATCTCACAGGCAAGCGCCAACCAGCGAAAAGGACGATGTGGCCGTGTGCAGGAAGGTATCTGTATCCGCCTGTATTCGGAGGATGATTTTCTTTCCCGCCCTGAGTTTACCGATCCTGAAATTCTTCGCACCAATCTGGCATCCGTTATTCTGCAGATGACGGCTATCGGTCTGGGAGATATTCAGGCGTTCCCGTTTGTAGAAGCGCCGGATAATCGTAATATCCAAGACGGTGTTCGCCTACTGGAAGAACTGGGAGCGATTAACCCGAAGGCCAAGGACCCTCGCAAGCGTTTGTCACCTGTTGGACGTCAGCTGGCACGTTTGCCGCTTGACCCACGCCTGGCGCGTATGGTTCTTGAAGCGCCGAAGCAGGGTGCTCTGCGAGAGGTTATGATTATTGCCTGTGCCTTGTCGATTCAGGATCCTCGTGAGCGTCCGATGGAAAAGCAGCAGGCATCAGATGAGAAACACCGTCGTTTTTACGATAAAGAATCTGATTTTCTCACCTTTGTTAACCTGTGGGATTATGTTCAGGAACAGCAAAAGGCACTGTCCGGCAATCAGTTCCGCAGGCAGTGTAAGAAGGACTACCTGAATTACCTGCGTATTCGAGAGTGGCAAGATATTTATTATCAGGTTACTCAGGTCGTGAGGGAGCTGGATCTTCGCATTAACGATCAGGAAGCGAGCTATGCGGGTGTCCACATGGCGTTGCTATCTGGCATGCTTTCCCATATTGGCTTGAAAGATCAGGAAAAGAATGAGTACCAAGGTGCTCGAAATGCGCGCTTTAATATTTTCCCTGGTTCAGGCATCTTCAAGAAACAGCCGAAATGGGTAATGGTTGCTGAGCTGGTTGAGACCTCGAGATTGTGGGGACGTATTGCCGCCAAAATTCAGCCCGAATGGGTTGAACCATTGGCTGGCCATCTCATTAAGCGTAGCTACAGCGAGCCTCATTGGGAGAAAAAGCAGGCCGCAGTCTATGCCTTCGAGAAAGTGACACTGTATGGCATTCCGGTTGTCGCCAAGCGCAAAGTGAATTATGGCGGAATTGATGCACAGCTTTCACGGGATATCTTCATTCGCTCGGCACTTGTCGAGGGTGATTGGGAAACCAAGCATAAGTTCTATCACCAGAACCGCAAGCTATTGCGGGAAGTGGAAGAGCTCGAACATAAATCGCGTCGTCGAGATATTTTGATCGACGATGATGCCTTGTTTGAGTTTTATGATCAGCGTATCGAGCTGACTGTCGTTTCCGGCCGTCATTTTGATACCTGGTGGAAGAAGGTTAGTCGTGAAAACAAAGACCTTTTGAACTTCGAGCGAGAGATGTTGTTCAAGGGAGATGCTAGTCATATCACCGACTTGGACTACCCGAACTTCTGGCATCAAGACAACCTCAAGCTGAAGTTGAGTTATCAGTTTGAACCGGGTGAAGATAGTGACGGTGTCACGGTTCATGTGCCGCTGCCTATTCTTAATCAGGTTGAGCCGGATGGTTTTGACTGGCAGATCCCGGGGCTGCGCCAAGAGCTGGTGGTAGCGCTGATCAAATCTTTGCCAAAACCTGTACGCCGTAACTTTGTACCGGCACCGAACTATGCGGATGCTTTCCTGGCTCGGGCCGAGGCGATGGCAATGCCATTGCTCGATTCACTGGAAAAAGAGCTTAAGCGTATTTCTGGCGTGACTGTCTTGCGTGAAGACTGGAACTTGGAACAGGTGCCTGATCACCTGAAGATCACTTACCGGGTGGTTGATCACCGTAACCGTAAGTTAAAAGAAAGCAAAGACCTGTATAGCCTGAAAGATGGCTTGAAGGAAAAAGTACAGGAAACCTTGTCTCAGGTTGCAGATGACGACATTGAACAGGAAGGCCTGAAAACCTGGAGCTTTGGTAAGTTGCCTGAACGTTATCAGCAAAAGCGTGGGGGCTTTGAAGTAAAAGCCTACCCGGCAATTGTTGATAACAAGGACTCTGTTGGTATCAAGCTATTTGAAACCGAGGAAGAGCAGCAGACAGCGATGCAGCAAGGTCAGCGCCGTTTGGTATTGTTGAATGTCCCGTCGCCGATTAAGTATCTGCATGCCAACCTGCCAAATAAATCCAAACTAGGCTTGTATTTCAACCCGTATGGGCGGGTACTGGACTTGATTGATGACTGTATTGCTTGTGGTATCGATAAGCTTATTGAAGAGAAGGGCGGCCTGGTATGGGAACCTGAAGCGTTCGAAACGTTGAAGGAACACATCCGCGGCGAACTGGGTGATACCGTGGTAGAAATTGCCAAGCAGGTTGAGGCGATTTTGACTACTGCATTCAACATCAGCAAGCGCTTGAAAGGCCGTGTTGATTTGACAATGGCCTTTGCGCTCTCTGACATTAAGTCACAGATAGACGGCTTGATCTTTAAAGGCTTTGCGACCGAGTGTGGCTGGAAGCGCTTGCCGGATATTTTGCGTTATATGAAGGCCATTGAACGTCGGATGGAGAAGTTGCCAATTGATCCTAACAAGGATCGGCTACACATCCTTAAGATTGAATCAGTTGTATCTGATTATAAAGAGCTGTTGAATAAAATCCCGAAAGGTCAGCCAGTGCCGCAAAAAGTGAAAGACATTCGCTGGATGATTGAAGAATTGCGCGTAAGTTATTTTGCTCAGCAGCTTGGCACACCTTACCCGGTGTCGGACAAACGGGTAAAAAATGCGATTTCAGAATGCTAAAGTGCTAATGAACTCTTGATAACAAAACGGAGCAAAAAGCTCCGTTTTTTATTTATAAGTAATGGGGGATAGAAAATAGTAGATATTAAATTCAACTTTATCCCTAATAAAAATATCTAGAGATTATTATTTGTAATAAGTATATTTCACTCAACCTTTAAAAATTAACACTTATAAAAAAATTATTTCTATAGGGAATAAAAAAGAATAAATCTGTCTTATGTGCCATATTTTTTGATAAAGTATTTTGTATGCAATAGTGGCATATGTTAGTTTCTCCCCCTTACTAATATTGTGGTTATAGAAATAATTTTCTGTATTTTTAGTTATTAATATTTTTCTTTTATTAGTCAATATATTGGCTGGGATTTCTACATCCCGAATTTGACTGTGATATTGACGCGGATACCCCAAGTCAAAAATGTAAGGGAAAAATGTAGTAAGGGGAATTTATGCAGTTTTCGAGTATTAAACAACAAGTATTGTTGTTTGGAGGGGCGAGTTTGCTTGCCGTCACCATAGCGATGCTAGGTTATAGCTATTATAACGGTGATGCGCTTATGCAAGAACTTGATGAATTAGTTTTGCGTGATGCCGAGGCTGGCCTTAAAGAACAATTAAGTCTGTCAGCACAAGTTGAAGCTGGAAAAATCAACCTTGTATTCAACGAGGCAATGGATATTGCGACAACATATTCTGAAGCGTTCAATGGCACAGACCCAAAGATATCCCGCCAGAGTGTCATTCAGTTACTAGAAAATACCATCACTAACACGCCAAACATCATCGGTATATACAGCGGGTGGGAAGTTAATGGGTTTGATGGGCAGTCTAGCTTGTACAAAGGGACCGAGTTCGCTCAGTCAAATGGTGAATTTAGTCCGTATTTCAACCGCTCCCCCTCGGGAGAGGTTCATGTAGAAGCCACCTATCCATTTTATTCGACAGGTTTGACAAGCACAGGTATTCGCGAGTCGGAATGGTATTTATGTCCGATGGAGACAAAGCGCTCTTGTGTTATCGATCCTGCCAGTTATGAAATCCAGGGGGTCTCGACGCTAATGAGCTCTTTCGTTTCCCCTGTGGTTCGTGACGGCAAGTTTGTGGGCATGTTCGGCGTTGATTACTCTCTTGATTTCTTGCAGTCACTGGCTACCAGTGCCAGTCAGAACCTGATATCAGGTCATTCACGAGTCATTATTTTAAGTCCATTGGGTATTGTTGGTGCAGATAGTGCCGAGCCGACCAATATCGGAAAGATGCTGTCAGGCACTTCCCTGAAGACATTAATTGCGGATCGCACCCTAGGTGAAATGGTGACTGCCGGTAGTAACCTTATTGCGGCTGAAAGCTTTAAGACGATTGGCACGGACACAGAGTGGGAGGTGGTTGTAGTTGCCCCTCAAAATATTGCTTTGGCAAGCGCTCAAGCCATTGTTGACACAGTTGTGGCACACTTTTCCAGCAATCTATCCGGACAGATGGTCGTTGGTGTTATCTCTGCGTTAGTGGGTTTGGTGATGATGTGGTTCGTGTCTGTTTCGATTGCTTCCCCAATCAGTGTGCTGGTGGCACGTGTTAAGGCGCTGACTCAGTCGGGCGGTGATCTAACTCAGCAAATTGATATCGACCGCAAAGATGAAACAGGGCAACTGGCAAACCATCTGAATACTTTTATTTCGGATGTACGAGGGATCGTGACGGATGTTGCCGGCTCTGTGTGCTCCCTCAAACAGAGTGTGACAGCAACTGCCGAGGCAGCAACCCAGAGTCAATCACAGATTGTGTCGCAGAGTCAGGAGATAGAGCAGGTTGTTGCTGCGACCAATGAGATGTCTTCGACTGCCCATAGTGTTTCCGATAATGCCCAGGAAACGGCAGAAGCCGTATCTCTTACACAGCAATCAGTCGCTCAGGGGCAGGATGTCGTTGGAGCCAATGCTGAAGGCTTGCATGAATTGGCAAGCAATGTCGTCGATGCCACCCAAGTTATTGAAGAATTGGAAGTCCAAACCAACAGTATCGGCAGTATTCTGGAAGTCATTCGTAATATCTCGGAACAGACAAACTTGTTGGCATTGAATGCTGCGATTGAAGCAGCTCGCGCTGGTGAACAAGGCCGTGGGTTTGCTGTTGTTGCTGACGAGGTACGCAATCTGGCGACCAAGACTGCAGACTCGACTGATGAAATCCAGCAGATGATTGATGGCTTGCGAACGAGTAGTAAACAGGCTGTTGATACAATGCGGGTAAACCGGGGGCTAAGTGATAAGTGCATGTCCCATGCCGAAGAGGCGGTGAAAGCCCTGGAGGCGGTGAGTGTTCAGAGCGGAAAGATTCAGGATATGGCACATCAGATAGCTAGTGCGGCGGAAGAGCAGGCAGCTGTGACTGAAGAAGTAAATCGCAGTATTGTGGCTATTAATGAAGCAGCGGAAAGTATCGGTAAAGGAGCGCAAATGTCTCAGGAAGAGAGTAATCGTGTTGCAAGCTATACCAATGATGTTAGCGATAAAATTAATTTCTTCAGGTACTAGTATAATGAAGTTTGACTCATGATCATCGAGGCTCATTGATCGACACTTGGATCAGCCTCAAACTCTTTGAGGCTGATTTTTATTACCTGAGCAGTGAGTCAGGCAGCTTGCATGGCCTTTCCTTGGGTAAAAGCTGGCTATCAACTATCTTAAATGAGTACCAGTCTCATTGGGCTATTGAGCGTTTAGCCTTATCAAGGAGGGCGGCCATGAATCTGTTGGATCTGATCGGCAACACCCCTTTAATCGACCTTAGTTTTTTATATCCTGAACAGCCTGATTTAGCACTGTTTGCCAAAGCAGAATGGATGAATCCTGGTGGTTCACTCAAAGACCGTCCTGTTAAGCAGATGCTGTGTAAGGCTGTAGAGCAGGGGACTCTAGTGCCGGGGAAAATCATTCTTGACTCCAGCAGCGGAAATGCGGGGATTTCATATGCAATGATCGGTGCGGCGATGGGGTATGAGGTCACTATTGTCATTCCGGGGAATGCGAGCCAGGAAAGAAAGCAGCGCTTGCTTGCACATGGCGCGACATTGGTTGAAACCGATCCACTTGAAGGTTACGACGAAGCTCTGCGACATGTTCATGCTATGTATAAGGCATCGCCAGATAAGTATTTCTTTTGTGATCAGTATAAGAATACTGAAAATGTTAATGCCCACTATTTGGGGACGGCGGCTGAGATAGTCGAACAGGTTCCGCGCTCAATTACCCATTTTGTTGGCGGGGTTGGTACAGGGGGCTCGCTGACTGGTATTGCCCGCCGGTTAAGAGAGCATTATCCGGAGATTGAAATTGTTGCAGTTCGTCCAGAACGCTGGCCTGGCGTGGAAGGGCTCAAACCATTAGGAGAGCCTGAAGATATTGTGCCACAGATCTTTGAGGCGGACTACGTTGATCGTTGGGTTGATGTATCAGCTGATGAGACTAAAAGCTGTTGTTTGAAGCTTGCTCACCATGGCTATTTTGCCGGTCAGTCATCAGGCGCTTACCTTGCCGCTTGCGAAAAAGTGATGAAGGATCTGACGGAAGCAACAGTAGTCACATTACTCTGTGACCTTGGTGAGCGCTACTTTAGTGCGGGGTTGTGGAACCATGGCCATTCAGATCAGCGATAAGATTATAACTCAAGCCATTAAGCAAGCGGAAACAAGTTATCCGCATGAGTGCTGCGGCTTTATTATTGGAACAGCATCTACAGACCAGAGCGGCGAACTGCAAGCTATAGGCAGCTACTACCTGCCGTGTCTTAATGAAAAAAGCGAAAACCGTGAGCGGCGCTTCTTAATAGACCCACTTGCTTATCAAGATGCCGAAGACAAAGCAGACAGTGAAGGACTGTCGATCATAAGCATCGTTCACTCTCATCCTGATCACCCTGATATTCCATCTGAATTTGACCGCGTTCATGCCTGGCCAGGACTAAGCTATATCATTATTTCTGTATGCAGTGGAGCTGCTTCAGGTTATCGCTCCTGGCGGCTCACTGATGATCGTGAGCACTTTGATCAGGAGCAGGTTCGAATCGATAAAGGCGTGTAGCCATTTCCTAAAATGTATGTATAGCAGCGTATGTAAAGAGGCTACGAACATATAGGTTAAGTTATGAAGACTGTAATTAAGATCCCGTCACCTTTACGGCGGTTTACTCAGCAAAGTAGTCAGGTTGACGTTGAGGCAGAAACTGTTTTTGAAGCCATGACACTACTTTGTGAAAAGCACCCCGACCTCCAGGTACAGTTATTTGATGACAAGGGGCAACTTAGAAATTTTGTAAACTTGTTTCTCGATCGGGTCGATATCAAACAACAAAGCGGGATGGCAACCCCATTACGTGATGGCTGTGAACTGCGAATTGTCCCGGCTATCGCGGGTGGGGCGGGTCCATTACCGACACTTTCTCCGCAAGAAATCAGTCGTTATAGTCGCCATATTATGTTGCCCGAGCTGGGTATGGAGGGGCAGCAACGTTTAAAGGCCGCTAAGATTTTGATTATTGGTGCCGGGGGATTAGGTTCGCCTCTGTGTCTTTATCTTGTTGCTGCCGGTGTTGGAACGATTGGCCTGGTGGATCATGACATCGTTGATGAGACGAACTTGCAGAGGCAAATTCTGTTCACTTTGGGGGATGTCGGCCAGCCCAAAGTGGATTGTGCCAAAGAGCGATTACTTTCGCTCAATGCTGATTTGGATATCAAGTGTTATCAGGAGATGCTCACTTCTGCTAATGCACTTGAGATTATCAAAGATTATGACATAGTGATTGACGGAACGGATAACTTTCCGACCCGGTATCTAGTCAATGATGCCTGCATCTTACTCAATAAGCCCAATATTTACGGCAGTATTTTTCGTTTTGACGGGCAGGCAACGGTTTTTAATTATCAAGGTGGTCCTTGTTACCGCTGTTTATATCCGGAACCGCCGCCTCCGGGGCTGGTGCCATCTTGTGCAGAAGGGGGCGTATTAGGTGTGTTGCCGGCTATGATTGCCAGTATTCAGGCCACAGAGGCAATAAAAATGATCATTGGGGCCGGTACGGCATTGAGTGGCCGGTTATTAACCTATGATGCACTGGGACTTAGCTTTGAAGAGCTTAGTATCCAAAAAGACCCGCAGTGTTGCCTGTGCGGCAGTTCACCAACTATTACCCAGTTGATTGATTATCAGCAGTTCTGTGGAATCTCCAGTACTCCGGTTGAGGTGCCTTATCAAGAAATATCTGCTATCGAGCTCAAGCAACAGCTAGCGCAGGAGGCATCGTTAGTATTGATCGATGTAAGGGAGCCTTACGAGCGTGAAATCTGTCGTATTGAAGGAAGTCGTCATATTCCTATGAGCGTGGTAGCGGAGCATATGAACGAATTCAATCCGGAGCAGACGCTTGTTTTTCATTGTAAGGTGGGTGGGCGTTCGGCAAAAGTATGTCAGCAGTTTATTGATAACGGATTTGCCAATGTCATCAATCTCAAGGGAGGGATTTTGGCTTGGATCGACGATGTAGATCCCAGCTTGATGAAATACTGAACATGCTGAACTTACTCTGAATTCTGCATCTTGAGGTAGTTTGCGTATAAATATACAAAAACGGAGCCAAAAGGCTCCGTTGTTAGTTGACTGATTGTTTAGCGTTCCCAGTAGGCTTCTTCCAAGCAGTCTTCGCGCTCTGGTAATCCACGAGATAGTCGTGGCGCATGCTGGGTCAATACTTCGTAGCTGACTCGGTTAGAGTACTGACAAATCTGCGAGAACGATGAATACGTCAAAAATTGAGCAGTGTGCTTGCCAGAATTAGGTACATTCTCTTTGTGGTAACGGTTGGCTGACATATCATGCAGAAGAGCTGACAGGGCGGCATCGCCAGCACCATTGGTATTTTTGATCTCAACAGGCCCACCAAGGTATGGCGCAATATGAGAATAGACCCGAATAGGGTTCTCACACTCAGATTTAACCATCGGACGGCTAAATTCATACTTGTTAAAATCAGCAATACGGCCCGGTAACAATGGCAGAGATGATTCACGCTTTAGTGTATCATCGGTATATCCCGCCATGTAGAGGCCCACAGGACCGGCAGTACAAAGAACCATATCAACCCACTCAAGCGCTTTGTCGGCAGCAAGAAGAGGGTCTTTTTCACCAGTCAGGGCTTCCGCTTCTTCTTCGTTCATGGCAACACATGTGACGTGTTCTTGTAGAAACTCGATCCACCATTCCTGTAGCCCTTCGACAACGTATTTTGTGCCTAGCGTAAGGACAACAGGCACATTGTACTTCTTGGCATGCTCAATGGCTTTTAGCGCCGCTTCTTTCATCGGAGCGCCAGGTTTGCCACGAACCAGATAAGAAGAAAGTACCAACGCAGATGCATTTTCAAAGGCGCACTCAGGTACATTATCCGGGTTTAGCTGGTTCATTTCCCCTTCGTTGATAGCAAACGTACGCTCGCCGTCTTCTGTGATCAGGGTATAGCAACGACCGATAGGCCCATCAACAGGCTGCAAATAATCAAGATCCATGCGGCTTGAGGTATTGCAAAGGTAACGGTAAGCATAAGAACCAATCTTTAGATCCTGGCTCATCACACCCAGCAGAATCGACTTGTCATCAGCCAGTACAGAGTAGTTATGCAAAGTGTTACCAATGGTATCACCCGGATATTCGTGGCTGATCAGGTTGCGTTCTTTTAGCTCCTGGTAAAGCAGCTCTGCTTTATCTTCATCAAGAACCAAAGAGTGGCCTTTGCTCAGTGAATGACGTTGAAGAAAGTCATCATCGATACGGGCCTCGATATCAACAATGGTTTGACCAACACCAACTAAGTGGGTTCGAGATAGCGGATTTTCTTGCTGGATTTGAGCAACTAATGGATCGCGGGCATTAACTGGAAAGTAATGCTTGGATTTACGCTGACCAGGGAATTTCATGTGTGAAAGCTATCGGTTTTAAGGAATTTTGTTTCATTCTATCACAGAAATGGGATTTACATCCCACTTCATTGCGTGATGAGGAATAATTTGATTCTTTTGCTTCTTTTTTGAACGTATAGAATTACAGCTGCAATTTTCTGCAGCTGTAAGAGAGCGAATTAAGCAGGAAATTATGAACTTAATAGTTTCGGGTCGTGGGCTCTCGACCCTCCTACAGGCCGGTTAACAGATATAGAACGGCCTTTTTTCATCCCTTTTTCGTAATCGTCAGTCAGTGCCTTCATTGCTTCCTGAAGCTGCTTTTTGAAGGTTTCTCGGTCAATGTTTTCAAACTCTTTATCGATATAGTTGGTCATGCGTTTATCATGATCATCATCGGTATTGAGTTCGGGGAGCTTTTCCAGCGCTCCTTCAATCCAACCCGCCAGGAATGAGCTAACGCGACGGGTAACTTCTGCCGAACTGGTGCCAGTTCCGGCAAAACTATTTCGAAACTGACCGGTTTGCTGGTTCATTTCCCGATAGACGACATCGAATGCAAAGGCCGCGAAGATGGCACGTTCGGCGACGCCAATAAATTCAGCCTGCTTTAGCCCTTTGTAATTGGTGAGTACACACTCAACCCCGAAACGGCGGTTGATGCCTCGGATAATTTTGAGGATTTGCTGACTGATGTCAGTTGGCAGAAGTGTCGAAGACTTGGTTTTGCCCATCTGAATGAATTCAATATCATCTTGTTCAAGGCCGTACTTGAGCATCAGGCGGTGTGCCATCTTGATTGCTTGTGCAGCTTCATTGACGTTCGCAGAGTTACCCAGCTCTAGGCATTTAGCAATTTTCTTCAGCGCCTTTCGCTTCTGTTCAGACATCCAATCACACTCATTGAGAAAAGGGGCACGTATTTTAACGCTTTATGTTGAACAGTACAATTCTGCGTGTGACTTGAGATACCGCAGCGTCAACAGCATAATGGTTTTGTTGATACAGGATAAAGAACACAGACATGCCAACAGCTTACCAGTCAATCGATATACCCTTTGAGTTTCGTCATACCTGCTGGTTTTGTGGCGAGCCCTACTATGAGTCCTACTCATTTATGGCATCGCCAAATTATGATGAGCAGAAATTGCCGATAATGGTTCCTTGTTGTGAGGAGTGCTATCGCATTTGCCAGCCAATAAAAGTCAGTGGTTTGGATTTGTTACGCGATAAAGTGAAAGAGAAACTTCACCGCAAATATGAAAAGCACCTCCAAATTGGTGCGAACTGGACCAAGGAGGAGCTCGAGGACTCGGAGTTTGAGGGAAAAGCGCTGGAAGGTTTTCGGGAAAGTGCCTGGGCGATGTTTGAAATCGCCAAAGAGCGGGTAAATTATTCCGGTTGGCCACTGACAATCGATGGCTTGCCTGTCGTAGGCCTGACAAGCAGTTTTCAGGTTGAGTTTAATGGCATTGCATACACGAGCTTAGTGCAGGCTGTCGAACAGCTGGCCAAGGTATACAATATTCCACAAGCTTACCTTGAGGATGTGGTAGAGACGGTAGGCCGTCATCGTCTGGCTTATGCCATTCGGTTTGCCAAAACTACCTATGGTTATTCTGCGGAAGAGAGGGAAGCAAGTATTGCGAGCCTAAAAGCTATGTTGGCAGAAGAAAGTGTGCTGGCAACTGAAGAATCAAAGTCGGCAAAAGGTATAGAAGTCGCAATCTCAGAGATTCAAGAGCTGATTTTGAGTCGGACAATGGTTTCGCCCTATGCGGTGCAGTGGGTGTTGAGAAAAGGCATTTCGACATTGGGTCAGCTTGCTGAGCACGAGGACGATTTTCTCGAGAGCTTTATGCAGGAATCTGAACTGGTAGCCTTTACTTACTTTAACGGTATGCAGGTTTATCTGGAAAAGCGTGAAAAAGATAATGAGTGGGCAATGAACGGTGACCCGAACCGCGCACTGTTTGCGAGACTAGGTTAAGCACTATTGGGTCTACTGCTGGCTCAATGGCTTTTGTACAAGGGCAGAAGAGAGCTTCTTTTCTGCCCTTGTTGTTTTAAGTCAATGCTTGATAGCTTTATTGATTATGGCGGGCCCATACCATGGTGCTTCCATTTTCATCAAAGGCGACAACCTCAAACGGGTCTTTCTGATCTTTATATTCCATGCCAGGTGACCCCATAGGCATACCGGGTACTGCAAGGCCTATCATGCGTGAAGGCTTAGAATCGATAAAGCGCTGGATGTCTTCTGCAGGAACATGCCCCTCGAATGTGTAACCTTGGATTTCAGCAGTATGGCATGAAGCATATTGCGGGCGAATACCAAGATCGACCTTCTTTGCCGTCATGTCTTGGATATACTCTACGTCAAGCTCAAAACCGTTGTCTTTCATATGCTTAACCCAGTCTTTACAACAGCCGCAATACGGTGACTGGAAGTTAGTCCCTTTAATTGTCTCAGCAACGGCGAAGGAGCTGCCTACAAGTAGGGATAGGGCGATGATGTGATTAAGTTTCATTGTAAAATCCTGTTTGTATTGTTCAAAATTTAAAGTGATTCGGAGTTGGTCAATGGCTGAAAAGGCCATAAAGTAACGATTGACTTGAAATTAGGAAAAAACAGGTGGGCGCAGGATCACATCGTAGAAGAAAAGACGCTCGCCTTCAGGCTCAGGAAATATTTGGCTGGCAGAGGGGATAGAAATTTGGGATAGGTGATTAAGAAGTGCAAATTGTATGTTGTTAGTATGACAGTCGTTATCGACACAGCAAGTGGGAGCGGAATGATCACTCATTGTGTCAGTATTACACATTGCCGTGTGGTCTGGAGAAGCCACTGTCATTTCGCTGCAGCAGACCATCGCTGAATTTGTGTGACAGCCAGAGTGTGCCAGCGGGTTTTCCATGATGAACGAGTTAGCACTCACAGTCGAGGAAAGTGCTGTAAATAGCATTGCAAGCATGATGATTTTCGAAACTATCTGCTGCAGCTGCATGAAATACCTATGACCCGAACAAGAGAACTAACCCTAGGATTATATCCATGTTCCGTCCTAAGCGACAAGCTTTGTGATTAAGAAAACTTTATACCCAAGCTACCTCAAGATGCAGGATTCAAATTCTCGCTGAAACGTGCATCTTGAGGTAGCTTGGGTATATTGTCTGATAATTGAGCAGGTTGCGATAATAAATTGAAGCTTAAAGCCTTTTTGCTAGCAAGCAGTTTTAAAGGCTGAGAATTAATAACCAAAATCGATAGTGATTTCTGAACCCTAACTTTGCTCTGACATTCCTATCTCTGCTTTAGGTTTTAATCAGGGGATAAATATAAGATGACGCTAAGGTTTATGGGTATGCAGTATACAGAACAAGACCGACAAGTATTACATGACACGTGGATGAGCTACAAAGCAAAGATGCGGGTAACACAAATTGAGATGGCGAAGCGACTGGGGTTAAGCCAGTTAGTATTCTCAGACATATTACGGGGTCAGGTGCCGCTAGAGCACAGTTTTGTTAACCAGTTTTGCAACTATATCGGTGTTGACCCGGTTATGACGCTTCCTTCGTTAAGAGAGCAAGTGGGCGGAACTATGCCAAACTCTGTTACCTTGACGAATACGTACATTGTTGATGGAAATATTAAGAATGTACGCTATAGTGGCAATCAGATTATTGTTGAATATGAGCATAACGTACAGACATACTAAATTGGTATCAGTTCTAACTAAATGAAATATCAGGAATAGTTTAAAAAAGTAAAGCCTTGCGCTCACCTGCGCAAGGTGATTGTCCATACCTATATATTCCTCCATGTATTACGTTAAATATATTGAGACTTATAATTTAAACCATTCTCATATATAAAGCATATTAACTTTTTTCGTAGCTGGCGTTTTTTCAATTCTGTGCATTTATTAAAACTACTAAAAAGTGATGAACTTATTATTAAAATTGAGATGAATAATATTTCCTTTTATATCAATGATTTGTAGGTGTGGGGGCGAATAATATCTTTTGTCGTCTTGATGTTTGAACACTTTGATCTAGATTTAAAAAGTCTTAGTAATAAGATATTTATAGTAAGGGAATATCAAGATGGCTTGCGATAAATATAATAATCTAATCTTTATCTGTGATTCCAGTTTACAATCCTCACTATTTAGAGATTTCCTAGAGAAATCTTTGGGTATTCCAATTCAAATTGCGACAATTGAAGGTTTGCCTGGATTAACGTTACCTGAAAAAAGCTCGGTGCTCGTAATCATTGATAACACACACATCAATGAAGAGTCATTAGATTTGTATATCAAGTTCCTCATAGAAAAGTCAATAAGTGGCAGTGAAGTATTAATTAACTCTCCAAATAATGTTGCCGCTAATTTGATAGCGAAATGGCCGAATATGGTTGGTGTCTTTTTCGCCGGGGATGATATGAACGTTGTCGCCAAAGGAATGAAAAAAGTTCTTGAAGGTGAACTTTGGCTAAGCCGAAAGCTGACCAATGAATTGATTACCTCATATCGTAACAAGGATGCAATTGTTGCCAAATCGACAGCAAACCTAACGACAAGAGAAAAGGAAATTATGCAGTTGTTAGTATTGGGGGCATCCAATATACAAATTGCGGAAACCTTATTTGTTAGTGAGAATACAGTAAAGACGCATCTATACAATGTGTTCAAAAAGATCAATGTAAAGAACAGGATGCAGGCTTTTATGTGGGCTAAAAATAATCACTACAATGATTTACCATTATGAAAGCAGTCACTATCTCACTGTTTGCTGCGCTTATTATTTCGGTTTTAAATGCGGAGGCTAACGAAGAGAAACCTCTCGAGAATGGGCCTCCGCTGGAACAGAAAAATGGCGCACTTGATGATTTAAGAGAAATCAGTGGTGTGGTTCTTGACCGAACCATGACTCGGCTCGGAGAAGAGTTCTACTCGCTTTTTTCTCAGAAGTTGAATGATGAATTCGAAGATTTGGAAGAGAACTTGACGGTAAAAGAACGACCGACAGCCTTGTCTGGCAGTATTATCACCGTATTTCACCGACAAACTATTATCTACCGAACGGCTATCTCGCCTGGAAGAGATCAGATAGAAGCGAAGGTGGACGATGCAATAAAAACGGTCAGTTCTTATGTCGTGCGGTGGCGAATAGAGCGATATCTAAAAGATACCTTTGATGTTGATTATGACGAAATTTAAGAGGACTAATCATGAAAGGGAGCAAATTAGCCTTAGTCTGCCTGTTAGCTTTATCTGCTAAGGTTTCGGCGACAGAGTTGGTTTACACACCAATAAACCCCAGTTTTGGTGGTAACCCACTAAACAGTGCTCACCTGTTGGGGGTTGCCAATGCAATTAATGATCACAAAGCGCCAGATGACGGTTTGCTTAATGAGCAATCTGATCTAGAGCGCTTGGCGGCAAGTCTTGAGTCACGCCTGATAAGTCAGTTGTTATCTGATGTCGGTAATGGAAATACAGGGCAACTTGTTACAAATGATTTTGTCCTAAACATCGTAGATAACAATGGCAGCTTGGTTATTCAAATAACAGATAAAGAAACGGGCGAATCATCAACAATTCAGGTGAGTGGTCTGGTACCGGATTTATAGGGAGAAGGTGGATGAAAGCGCTAGTTTGGGGGAGCTTGCTTCTCTTATTATCCGGGTGTTCTATGTCGCTGGAAACGCCGGAGATAAGTAAGGAACCAACATTAATGGCGAGGGGGGTTGCATATCAGGATCTAGTATCCTTACCTCTACCTAAAGGGAAAGTCTTTGTTTCTGTATATGATTTTAGGGATCAAACAGGCCAATATAAACCACAGCCAAATAGTAACTTCTCAACCGCAGTCCCACAGGGCGGAGCCGCATTGCTAACAACAGCACTGCTTGATTCTAAATGGTTTATACCGCTGGAACGCGAAGGGTTGCAGAACTTGTTAACCGAAAGGAAAATCATCCGTGCCGCACAGAAAAAGGATGAAATACCAACGAACCATGGTGTTCATTTACCCTCATTGGCTTCGGCGAATATTATGGTAGAAGGCGGTATAGTGGCCTATGACAGTAACGTCCGAACTGGTGGTGCTGGGGCTCGTTATTTGGGGATTGGTGGTTCAGGACAGTATCGCACAGATCAGGTTACCGTCAATGTACGGGCTGTTGATGTTAGAAGTGGAAGAATTTTGCTAAGCGTAACGACCAGTAAAACGATCTTTTCCAAAGAGCTTCAAACGGGTGTATTTAAGTTTATCGACTATAAAGACCTACTAGAAGCAGAGCTAGGCTATACAACCAACGAGCCTGTAAATCTTGCTGTCATGTCAGCAATCGACGCGGCAGTTGTACACGTGATAGTTGATGGTATCCAGGCTGGCCTATGGGAACCATTAAGAGATGCGGATCTTCAGCACCCTATAATCCAGGAGTACATGCTTCGCGCCAGACCCATCATATAGTTTGATTCCCTTCCGATAACATTAAAAGCCCTCTGCAAGAGGGTTTTTGTTCTATACCCAAGCTACCACAATTTGCAGGATTCAAAGTGAGACCAGCGGGTTCTGTTCAAGGAAAGTAACGGTAGGAATGGTAGTCCCTTTCAACGTTATTTGACACAGAAATAGGCATCAAAGTGTGGAACCAACTGGTTCACTCCCAAAGGGCGAGTTTACTTGTACACTATGCGTTGTTACGATTATTCATTTAGAGCCACTAGATCCTCTAATCGGTGCCTAGCCTAGTGGTTAAGTAATTCTCGCTGAATCGAGCATCTTGAGGTAGCTAGGGTATATATCGAACTCTCATTCGGTCTCAACACATGATTCTCAGCTTTGAGATTGAAATCAACGTATAAGTAAATTGTAAGTCTTTGATTATGAAAACTAATTTTCAGATGGCTTCGTTAGTCCTTCTTTGTGAGTTTAATTAACTTTTCTGTAAGTCGTTTTAGCCATTATCATAAACCTTGATGTTACGTTTTTATATTGTTGAGTTTGTTGGTTTTTTTTAAATGATTAAACTATTTTATTAGTTTCATCGTTTTTATTTCATTTGGTTTAACTAGGTTAGAGGTTTTTTATTCTCAATAAAAGTATTAACAGTAAGAGAAGAGTTTCATGATTAGGTTGATGGAACAAAACTTAAGAAATTCGATACTGATAGTACAAATTAAATGGATGGCCGTGAGAATGAAAAGTTACCAAAAACTAATTATTCCTCTGTTTCTATCAGGTATTAGTTTTAATGTACTGTCGGGTGATCTTGCGTACAACGAACTCAGCAAGTTGTCAGAGTTACAACTAGACTACGATAATATATCAAGTGTTAAACAAAATGGTGCGTACAATAGTACAGCTACCGTTGTGCAGGAAAATAAATATGGTGGGTTAGGTAACACAGCCAAGGTCAAGCAAAGTGGTAGTCGCAATGATGCGTATATTGCTCAAAAAGGAAGCGGTAATAAGGCTTATATCGATCAAAACGGCGATGATAACTACGCTGCAGTTCTTGAAGATGGTTTTGATAATACTGGGGTAATTCTTCAGTATGGTAGTAATAATAAAGCAGCAATAATACAAAAGGGAAGCAAAAACCGGGGCGAGATAGCGCAATATGGAAATGACAATAAAGCGCTAATCGTCCAAAAAAGTAACGTTAGGTATTTTAAATCCGATATCAACCAAACTGGTGGTCAGACACATGTGATCATCAATGGTATGAACAAAAGCATTACTGTTCGATAACACAATTAAGGAATTGTCATGAAAAATCTAGCTCTATTAATTTCAGCTGCGCTGGTGTCAACCTCTGCCGCAGCTACAGGATATTATAGTGATAACAAGTCGACAGTTAAAATTAAGAATAACAGTGATGGCAACCATGTCACAATATATCAAGCGTCTCCAAGTAGCTACGATGGTAATACATCAGACGTCCTAATTGATTATGATTCAGATTACAACTACGTTACCGTTAATCAATATGGCGAAAAGAACAACTCAGATGTTGATATCACTTATAACTCGGATAACAATGCTGTTTATGTAAGCCAAAGTGGTTACTATAACGATTCCAAGGTTGGTCTACATAACTACGCTGATGAGAATACAGTTGGTGTGTATCAGGATGGTTACTTTAACTACTCCAATGTGTATATTAACAAGGGCGATTGGAACAATGTTCACGTAGACCAGTATGGTAACTACAACATGTCTGATGTGGACATCCTTGGTGAAAATGCTGATTACAACTATGTATCTGTAAGCCAGGGGGGGGACTACAGCAAGTCTAAGGTGTTAATCAGCGATGGTTACTATGGCCCAACAAGCTATAACACTGTTTACGTAACTCAGACTAATAATGATTACTCGAATGTAGAAATTACACACGGCTCTTCGTACAACACTGTGTATGTAACACAATACTAATCTAAGTAAACGTGTGAATTATTGATGTGTTTTCGCTGCATTCATTATGAATGCAGCGAATTTTTATTTTCCTTAATAATAAATGTATCTTTGATATACTCTGTGGGTAATAAAATTAGTCTTTGTTGATTGCTTTTGTGTTTTAGGTCTTGTTAAATTATAACTTTCAATTGGGTTGGCTTTTTTACTAGAAATTCAATAGTGTCATCAGTGAAAATTACTAGAGTATAGGTTATTAATATTAATAAAAGTATTAAGGGTGAGAAGATATTTTCATAATTAGGTTTATGGAATGCTGTCTAGAAAGTCCGATACTAATAATACAAGTTAAATGTGTGAATAACGGCATGCAAATAATCAATCTAATTTGAATAGTGTATGACTATAAGAGAATTATCTCGCTGAGAGATTGCGCTAAGTTAAATGCAAGTTGTCTTATCAAAAAACAAACAGGGATGATAACCAAGGATAGGTTACTTACAATAATAACTGAATTATTGCAACGGTTGTTTTAATTCGTATTTGTAATGTTTGGTGTTGATTATCACCTGAATAATAAATGCAAGATTAGTATTGTACGATAACACAATTAAAGGAATTATCATGAAAAAGTTATCTCTATTAATTTCAGCTGCACTTGTTTCTACTTCAGCTGCAGCAACAGGTTATTACACTGACAACAAGTCTGATGTTAAAATCAAGAAAAATAGTGATGGTAACCATGTGTCTGTGTATCAGCAGTCACCTGGAAACTACAAAGGCAATAAGTCAAAAGTGTATATCAAGTATGGTTCAGATTATAATGATGTAGATGTTTCTCAGTACGGTAAAAAGAATCGTTCAGGTGTATATATTAACCATAACTCAGATCATAACTATGTGACTGTGAACCAAAAAGGTTATCGTAATAAATCTCGAGTTAACATTGGTTATTATGCTGACTACAATGATGTAGATGTGTACCAAAAAGGGGCCTATAACTATTCTTCAGTTAGTATTAAGGCAGGTGACTGGAATAGTGCCTACGTTAAGCAGTACGGCCATGGTAACTACTCTGATATTGATATTTTAGGAGAGAATGCTGATTACAACGATGTAACGGTGAAACAGCTTGGGGATTACTCTAAGTCTACTGTACTCATTGATGATTACTACAATGGACCAACTAAGTACAACACTGTTTTTGTTAAGCAGTCAAATAACGATTACTCCAATGTAGAAATTACCAATGGCTCATCTTACAACACAGTATATGTAACTCAGTACTAATACATGAAAGTAACGTTAATTACGGCCTTTCTAATCGCTGCATTCCATGTGAATGCAGCGACTTTTCCACCACTAGGTATTACCTGTGAATCGAAGACGGATAGGGTGAGATTGATTCTGAAAAATGAAAGTAGTGATTTTGTTCATATAAGAATCGTATCTAGTACTAACAATGTCATGGTTTCAGGTGGAAGGGGTAATAGCTCGAGTTCGTTAACTCTAAGCAAGTCACAGTTCCCGGTGACGCTAGAAACAGGTCATTCTGAGTCGTTAGTGATTCAAAGAAACTGTGATATGAAAACTCAAAACGCTTCCTAGGAAGCGTTTTTGTTTCTGTTTGTTAGTTTGTGTCATTCCATTCAGGAATGAGAAGGTATAACAGTCCGGCGCTTACTATAGAGGCAAGTATATCTGTTGGCCAGTGCATCCCAAGCCAGATTCTGCTGATTCCAACACCTGTTGCCCACAGGATCAGAAGGCTTGCAGCCGCTAGTTGGCGTCTATGCCAGAAGAATCCTCCCCAGAAAACCACACAGACAGCGGCGAATATAGTATGCCCTGAAGGAAATGAGTAGTTCGTCTCACCTTGCCAATGGGATGTGCGCCAACCACTAACATTCGCCGTAGCCATTTGAACCGCTTTTTCTTTTTCAGCCGCACTTAACTGATAGAACTCATCTACTGAATGCACGATACCTAAGCTTTGCAATTGATAACTATATGGCCTTGGTACTTCAGTAATATGCTTCAGTGCAGTTTTGGCAATAAAGCTGAGTATTAGCAGAATAGCAAACTGACAAATAAGCCGAACAACTGCTTTTTTGGGGAGCTTTGAAATTATCGGCGCTGAGCACAGAACACAAACGGTGACCAGGAAATAGGGGTTCCCGGCTGAGGCGGTAAGCAATGAGAAAGTTTGGCCTGTGAGATCTGAAACGTGGCCTGTCAGCTCGACAGATGAGAAAAACATAAGTAGGCCAGACATAATGGTGGCGAAAATGAGCAAGGCAATGTAGCCAGGAATTTTGTTACGAAGGAACGAATAGATTGGCATTGTCATAAAGGATGATTAATTTGGACTCGCAGTGTATCAGAGGCTAATGCTAACAAAGTGAAATTTATGTCATTTTACCACCTAGCCATGACTGGAAAGCGCTCTGCTGTCTATTTAATGTAAGTGTAACTGGTTGAAAAGGGGAATGGCAGCAAACTGCCATACTATACCGAGCTGTGTATCGAGTGATATAAAACAATTTGAACTCTAATGAATAGCCATGCACTGAAACAAGCTAGAGTGATGTGTATAAAGCCATCGTTATGGACTGAAAGGTGTCTGTTGGCTGCCATGTTTGAATTTTCTTTCATAAAAAAAGGCATTTTTTTCTGGTTATATAGCCCACAAGCTGATAATGTGCCGCCCCTCACAGTAACCGTGAGTATATTATGCATAGCACGACACATAAAGTTGGTGATAAACTGGTTCCAGCTCTAACGATTGGGTTCATCAGTTTGTTCCTGCTTTCTTCTCTCATCGACCTGTCACTCGTTACCCGTGTGATTCAGTCAATGTTCTCTTCAGTGACTTCACATTTTGGGTACGCTTGGCAATGGTTGATGGTTATCAATTTTGCAGTGGCTGTGCTTATCGCTGTTACCCGTTACGGAAAAATTCGTATGGGTAAGCAAGCGAAACCGACCATTGGTACTTTCCGCTGGTTGGCAATGATCATGTGCACTTTACTTGCCGGCGGTGGTGTTTTTTGGTCTGCTGCGGAACCAATCTATCACTTTATAACACCCCCTCCGAGCTTTGATGGGCTCGTGGGCTCTTCTGTAGAAGCCGTAACCCCCGCTTTGAGTCAGAGTTTTCTTCATTGGGGCTTTTTAGCCTGGGCAGTTCTGGGTACGCTTGCAACAATTGTTCTTATGTACGCTCACCACCAAGGTGGAGTGAAACTACGCCCGCGGGCATTGCTTTATCCGCTGATGGGTGATCGGTTAGAGAATCACTGGTTGGGTTCTGTGATTGACGCCTGTTCTATTATTGCTGTTGCGGCTGGCACTATTGGCCCAATCGGCTTTCTGGCTTCGCAGTTGGGCTATAGCCTTGAATCTGTGATGGGGATAGAGAACACTGTAACTAGCCAGTTGGGCATATTGGCCGTTGTGGTTGCCGTGTATTCTGTTTCTGCTTTTACCGGCATGGACAAAGGTTTGCAATGGTTAAGTCGCCTGAATGTTGTTGGTGCATTTGCCTTGCTGCTTGTGATGTTGGTATTTGGTCCGACTCAGTTTATCTTTGAGCACTTTGGTTCGGCATTTGCGATGTATGTGGAGCAACTGCCAGCGATGAGCCTGAACACTGATGCCCCTGCGTGGAATTCATGGTGGACATGGTTCTTCTGGGGATGGTTTATTGGCTTCGCGCCAATGATGGCAATCTTTATTGCGCGTATTTCTGAAGGCCGCAGCATTCGTGAGTTGATTTTGACCGTCGCCATTGGTGCGCCAATCGTGACAAACTTTTGGTTTACTGTATTAGGTGGAACCGGAATTTTCTTCGAGCTTCAGTCTCCGGGAAGTATCTCGGGACCTCTGAATGACGCTGGACTTCCAGCTGTTTTGCTAGCTTCTTTGTCTCAATTACCATTCAGTAGTTTGCTGGTACCTGCATTTTTGGTGTTGACTACTACCTTTGTTGTTACGACGGGTGATTCGATGGCTTATTCAATCTCTATGGTTGTCTCGGGCGATAATGAACCAAGTAAATTTCAGCGTCTATTCTGGGCGATAGTAATGGGTTGCGTGGCCGCGGTATTGTTAGTTGCTGGTGATGGTGGATTGAATGCACTGCAGTCCTTTATCGTGATCACTGCTGTTCCTGTTTCACTGTTGATTGCCGTGACCTTAATTACGGGGCCAATTGCCGTCATGAGAATGCAGTTACATGAAAAGGAAAAAGCTCAAATTTGGCAGCCAGAATGTGCAAGTTCAACGATTTAGGTTGAGCTAACATCCGTATCAAGAAAAGCACTCCTTCGGGAGTGCTTTTTTATGTGGTTCATATAGATAGTTGTTTCTGCGCTGTCTGGACATTCATTAACGCAGTTTGGGGTTAGCTCTCTTTTAGCCTTCGTTTTTCGGTTAGGACAGAACGACAAAGTTTATTAAATTTGCGATCTTTGGCCCGTCTTTCCGCAAGTGTCGCTCCGTTGCGGGCTTGCTCGCGGTTTAGCTTATGAAAGTTCCTTAAGCGACGCTCCTCAAGCGATCCAGATTCAATAGCGGCTCGTACCGCACATCCTGGTTCCTGATCATGCTGACAGTCTGAAAATCGGCATTCTCTAGCCAGTAAGCCTATATCGGCAAATGTGACCTCGAGCCCTTGTCCACAGTCTGCCAACTGCAGTTCCCGCATTCCTGGCGTATCAAGAAGCAAGCCGCCAGATGGCATGACGTGCAATGACCGCGATGTTGTCGTGTGGCGACCTTTGCTGTCATCTTCACGAATAGCACCAGTTTGTTGTATTTCAATACCCTGCAAGGTATTAATGAGTGTCGATTTACCGGCCCCGGAAGAACCCATAAAGGCGACGGTTTTTCCTGCGCGGCACCAAGACTCAAGTACAGCTGTACTGCTACTATCTAGGCCATTTACGGCTTCGACGAACAGCATTGGATCGATATTCTGAACCTGTCGGACAAATTCCAGAGGTTCTTCGCAGCAGTCGGCTTTTGTGAGCGCGATAACAGGCTCGACGCCGGCTTCATTAACCAGTGCCAAATAGCGCTCGATTCGGTTCAAGTTAAAGTCGTTATTTAATGAGCAGACGATAAAAACGGTGTCGATATTGGCTGCAATTAACTGCGACTGTACTTTACTGCCCGCCGCTTTCCTGCTGAATTCGGAACTGCGATCCAAAGCTCGCACAAACTGGCTATCATCAGATAGCAATACCCAGTCACCCACGGTCATAGCTGGCATGCTGGGAGCAATCTTCAAGTGTTGCTCGCCTTGCTCAGTCATGACTGTTAGTTGACTGCGATGTTGTGCCATGACTCTGGCTATATGGGAGGTTTCCCATTCATCGAGCGAAAGTTGTTGTTGAAAAAAAGGTTTCCAGCCTAGTTCAGGCAAAGAAATAGGTTTGATCATGATAGATAGACCCCTGATGCATTACGCACCATTCTGAAAGACGATTTTCAGGGGCATTGTGGCCCCGGTTTAAGACCGGGCAGGAGGGAGAGGGATTAAATTATGAGTCTCGCTGCGCCCGGTGAGTTTTTATAACAATCATCAAAGTTCCTCCATTGGTTAATTGACTCTTGGAATTTATCAGACTTACCCGCCTGGTTCTACCGTTTGTTCTGCTGCTTATAAAAAAGTGGAAGTACTGAAGAGAGATTGTCATTAATTCAATACTTCCACGAACTGGAATGTGCAAACTGTGTATCAGAGGTTGAGATGCAACATTCCAGCTTGGTAGAGCAGGCCGTTGGCTCTGTCTTGTTTCAGAAGAACAGGGCCATCGAGGTCAACAATGTTTGCATGTGTGGCAATGGGTAATGCGGCCTCCATCGCCATTGAAGTGCCAACCATACAACCCACCATGATCTTAAAACCCAGCGCTCGTGCTTTGGCCTCAAGCACTAGTGCTTCTGTCAGCCCCCCGGTTTTGTCGAGCTTGATGTTAATCATCTCGTAGCAGCCAACTAGACCATCGAGGTCTTCACTGGTATGACAGCTTTCATCGGCGCATAAGTCGATAGGATGCTTGATTCCCAGTAGTTTGTTGTCCATACCTTTTGGCACAGGCTGTTCGATCATGGTGATGTTAAACGGGGTCAGCTGTTCGAATAGAGTACTCAAGTCAACATCTTGACCGAAACCTCCCCAGGCTTCGTTGGCATCGAGAATAATATCGACATCAGGTGCATTTTCTCGAACTGATTTAACGCGCTCTATAATTCGTTCATGATCGAGTTTCACTTTTAGTAATTTAGCGCCGTGTACTTTGCATAGCTCTTTCGCCTGCTTTCCCATTGCCTCCGGTGTATCAAGAGAGATTGTCATCGCCGTAATGATTTCGGGCTTGATGGTAAAAACGTGATACGGGAAGGCAGCTTGGTGCTCAAGACGCCACAGGGCACAGTCGACAGCATTTCTGGCCGCTCCTGCCGTTAAGTACTCGGGCAGGTTAGCTCTGGTTAGCTGAATATCTGAGAGTTTATGATTGAGTAACTCGATCTGTTCTATTACTGACTCAATGCTCTCTCCGTATCGCGGGTAGGGCGTACATTCAGCCGTAGCCGAAAGCCCATTATGCTCGATGCATACTGTGACGACATCCTGGTGTGTTCTTGTGCCACGAGATATCGTAAAAGGGCGAGCAAGGGGAAATTGCTCGTGCTGGGTATGAATGTTCATTACGATCCCTTGCTTTAAATCGAGTGGAGTTTGTCAACGATAGTCGAAACACCAAAGCGAACAGGATCACTAACAGGCAGCTTATACTGAAGCTCCCATTGTCGACACAGTGCAAGGGCATCACTTTCATCTATGGCTGAGGTATTAAGGCAAATCCCGACGAATTTAGCGTTTGGGTTTGTCAGCTTGGCGGCTGTGCAGTTAGCTTCAAGGGTTGATTCGATTGAAGGAACGCTCATATGGGGCAAATGGCGAATGTGGGCACGACCGACCTCATGACAGAGCACAAGCGCATCGGGCTGCGAGCCATGCAGTAACCCGAGGCTGACACCTGCAAACGATGGGTTGAGTAGAGAACCCTGGCCTTCAATGATATCCCAGTCATGATCGGTAAAATCAGGACTGATCGCTTCGGCTGCACCTGAAATGAAATCAGCGACCACAGCATCAACGGCAATGCCTGTGCCGGATATTAAAATTCCGGTCTGACCGGTTGAACGGAATTGTGCTTTTAGTCCTTGTCGGTTCATCTCTTTTTCAAGGGCAAGAGAGGTGTACATTTTACCCACCGAGCAGTCGGTGCCTACGGTAAGCAGGCGCTTTCCCTGGCGCGGTTTACCAGTACCAACAATTAGCGGCTGATCGTAATGGCGAACATCATACAACTGGCATCCATGAATATTGGCTGCATTGGAGAGGGCTGGAAAGCCACTGAGTCGTTGATGCATGCCCGAAGCAATGTTGAAGCCAAGCTCAATGGCTTCTTGCAATGCTGCCAGCCACGACTGGGGAATGAAACCGCCAGCATTGGCCGTCCCTATAACCAAAGTTTGAGCTCCACGTTCTCTGGCTTCAGCCAGAGAAAGGTCGGTGATACCTAGCGACACCGTTTCTTGCGTAAGTCTTAATTGTCCCGTACACATCTTAGGACGCCACTGTAGTATTCCTTTGGCTGTTTTGGCTGAAAGGGGATCGGTGACATCACCGAGAAAGAGTAAGTAAGGCTGTGGGATTTGCATGATTCTTCCTTGTATGGTGCAAACAATGACACTTACTGTAAGGAGTGAACTGCCGGAAGCCGAATACTTATTTGTCTGCAGGGTATAAATCCAAGTTATACCTCATCAGCAAAGCGTGATTGCAGAACAATAGCGGGTAACCTGCTGATTGGCATAAGCAACCACGAGTAGCTGCTATTTTTTCTTCGAATCTGATTTTCTTGGTGGTCTTGGCTGGAGTAGTTTCCAGATCAGAAGCGCATAAGCAATCATTGAAACGATAGGAAAAAAGTAGTCAGCCATTTTTGCGTCCTCAACATATTCTTTAGAATTGGTGTAAGCAAGATATCTTATCAATTCATAGTATAGAGGGGATGTGGCTGACCGAAGGGCTAGCAACTAAGCATAGAGATGAATTTTTCACCCGTCACAGAGATAGGGCTATGATCTGCATAGAGTAGAGAAACAGAAAACCTCAATGCGGGCTCAAGGCGTTTTTGTTGTAATTGGTTGGCAAAGACAGATGCAGTCCATGGATCAACGACGGCTAATCCGGCACCATATTCGACTAATTGAGCGGCCGCACTATAAGATCTGACTGTGATTTGATGGTGGTAATCAGGTTCGTAATGCTGAATAGATTGGTTTAACAAGCCCCCAAGCGGATCACGGGGATCAAGTCCGATGATTTTATGTGACGTTGTCACCAATCGAGACCAGTCTACTCTGGAATTATCGTCTTCAACTAAAGGAATATTCTGGTTTCGCTGAGGGTAGAGTAGCACCATTTCTTCGGTGAAAAGCTCTTGGCCAGAAATAGCTGGTGGTACCTCGTTTCCAAAGCAGATAACCAGATCTAGTTGGTTTTGGATAAGGCCGGTACATAATGCCGCTCTGTTGTCGGTACTTAGTTCGACTGAGGTATCACTGCCTTTACATAGCTCTGCAACAACTGGTGCTAACAGAGATGTTGCTAAAATTGGCGGAGCACCAACCCTCAAGTGTTGGCTGCCTTTTCTGATCTTATTAGTTAGGGAGTGGAAGCTGCCAAGTTGCTGGTATATCTTTTCCGCCTCAGGAAGTAGTTTCCGCGCTTCATCGGTAGGAATTAAACGGCCTTTTATTCGTTGAAACAGTGAGAAACCTAGCTGTTGTTCGGTATGTGAGAGTATCCGGGTAACATTAGGTTGAGAAACATGAAGCAGCCTTGCCGCGCCCGAAACTGTTCCTGATTTCATTACGGCGTAAAACACTTCGATTTGCCTGAGGTTCAAAATGGATCCCTGTCAACTTACTGAATATAATGCTTTGAAGCCAAGTAAACTCGCCCTTTGGGAGTGAGCCAGCGAACCCATTTCTGTGTCAAATAACGTTGAAAGGGAATACCATTTCTACCGTCATTTTCCTTGAACTGAGCTCGCTGGACTCACTCTGAATCCTGCATCTTGAGGTAGCTTGGGTATATCATATTAGCTTGGTATTACTATAAAGCTATCACGGGCTTTATCAATAATACCAAGCTTAAAATACAGGAATTGCTGTTATAAGTTGTTTTCTAGTTCAATGGCTTTGGCGAAATGGGCACCATGATATGTCGGTATGGCGTATCTTTCCACATGATGTATGGGCCACCGTTACTTGGATCGTCTGTTAATCCTTTTAGCATTTCTTCAGGTACGATGATCATCAAGTGCGCGCCCATTTCAACGTAGTCGTCAGCTTTCTTGGGATCGGAATGATAGGGGTCAGAGTTACTGACTCCTGCGCCTAAATCACCCTGCAGCATGTATGAAATACCAATTCGATCAGCCTTAAAGTCTTTCTTGTTCACCATGGCATCCAGCATTTCCATCCATACCGGATCGTTACACATTGGCATTCCATCATCGGGAAAAGTGTTTGGCAGACAGACCCAGCCATTGGTGCCTTTAATCACTTCTTTACCGTCTACGATTACCGTAGCCTTACCACTGATTTCGGCCGGAGCCGCTGATTTCGCTCTTGCAACGAGTGCCTGCAGATCATCTTCGGCAATACTGTTCATGCTCCCAGCAAAGCCAGCTACAGCAACAAACAGGAATTTAGGTATTAGTCGCTTAACCATGTTGGTTTCTCCACTACTTCTATGGTTGATACAAGTCGTATCAATGCAATATCAGTAAAAGACACCATAGAGTATAGGAGGGCAGGTGAGTCATTAAAGTGACAAGCAAAAATAAAATGCCAGCAATAAGGCCGGCATTTTTAGATTCTTTGGTGCTGTATGATTAAGCAGCTAATAAAGCAGTGAAATCATCTTTTCGCTGGTTGAAGCGGTTAACCAAGTCATCGATATCATTTTGGCAGTATGGCTTAAGGCCGCTCATGACCATACGCTTACGGCCAGTACCGACAACTTCGCCGTTTTCTTTGAAGCAGAACTTCAATGTAACGCTGCCGCGTTTACCGTCGACATCGATATCGGAACCTGTCAGTTCAACTGTTGGTGATGAAATATCAAGGCGTTCGAAATCAAGTTCCATGCTTTCATAGATAACCAACGGGCGAGTTGGGTTAATCATGATTTGCTTGGATTCCATTAGCGGCACCATGATGTGCGGGAAATTCATACCAGAGAATTGGACATAGCTCTTGGTGACTTGTTCAATCAAGTCCTGGTTAAGCGTGGTATCACCTTCACGGATGATGTGAAGGTACTCTTTACCGCTGCCATCAATCATAGAAAGGTCATCGTTCGATTTCTGATCAACGCTGATGGCGATACCATCATTGATCATACCCGCGAACTCGAAACGCATTTTCTGGCTCAAGCCTACTTTGGAGAGAACAACAGAGAAAAGTAGGTCACCCGGAACACAAAAACGCTTGTTATCTTCATCATGGATAGGATTGAAGTCACCAGCTACTTTTTTTGCAAAATGACTGGCTTGTTCACGTGTGAAAGAAAATTCACCGTTCTGTTCAGAGTAATACGATTCTAAAAACATGCCTAACTTATGAATACCTTAGTTAATCAAACTGTCGTGTATTCTACATGAGAACTTCACAATAGATGGTCTAGCCAGTGAACGAGCAGTAAAGCTTGACTATTCGACAGAAAGCCAATAGAGCTAAATCGTTGAATGTTAATACACTTTGCCTCCTATTTGCTGATTATTCAGGCAGGGTGGTGGCTGCACAAAGGCTGTTATGAATGCTGTTCATATGTTTTGAGTGTATGCTTCTAGAGCTTGTGGCCTTGGTAGATGGTGGAGAATTCCCTGTTTTTGAACATTTCTACCAACTCAGCCGGAAAGAATAAAATGTTATCTAGCCTCTCAAGTGGGACCCATTCATAACCAATCTGAGCAGGGTCGAGTTTACTGGCTGTATTAATAAAGTTGGGGGTTTTCCCCTCAACGAAGATTTCTATCTGGTGAAAATGTTCTGGCAGATAAGGGGTCGGTGAGCGATCAGAGATTAGATCTCGGATGCACAGCACATCCCCCATGGTAGCCTTCAGACCTATTTCTTCCATCAGTTCACGATGAAAAGTATCTTCCAGCGTTTCACCATGTTCGACACCACCACCAGGGGTGATATACCAGAATCCGCGTTCATCTTGATGCTTGCAGAGTAGAATGTGATCCTGATTATAGAATACTGCACGGACTGATATTCGAGGTCCCATAATGTGTCCTTTTAGGGTGTTTGATCATTGCTCTCATAAATGATTGATAAAAAAATGATATTTTTGATGCAACGGGCAGCATAATTATGTAATACCCCCACCGCTTAATAAAAGGCAAAGCAAAAGAATAATTTGCATTTGTCAAATAAAATAGAATTTTCAGGCTAGGTTACTTTATCTGAGCGTAAAAAAATATATACACAAAGTGTATTCAAAACCATCTTCTAGACGTGTAGAAGCTCAGGAAAATAAAGTAGCACGGAAGCTGCAAACAAAAAAGCACTCAGTAAACGGTGAATTCGCCGTTTTCTGAGTGCTAATAAATTGCAGCTATAACTATAAACTTAAAGTTTCAACGTAGAAGTTTACCGGGTTAAATACGCCCCTCCAGAGGGATAACCCGAACCACTTCACCCACTTCAACACTTGGCTGTTCCGGTACTATTTCAATCAAACAGTTTGCTTCGCTCATCGAGCGAAGGATGCCTGAACCTTGCTTTCCAGTCGTTTTAACTGACAATCTTCCATTGGCATCAAGGCTATAAATTCCTCGGCTATACTCTGTGCGGCCAGGTCTTGAGCGAAGTTTTTCTGTGGCGATAGCATTGAATACCTGTGGTTGCCAGTTATCCATACCTTGTAGCTTGCGAATTGCAGGCTCGACAAACTGCAGGAAGGTCACCATAACGGCTACTGGGTTACCAGGTAGACCGAAAAATGGTGTCTGCTGAATCTGACCAAATGCCAGTGGGCGACCCGGGCGCATGTTGATCCGCCAGAAGTTTATCTGGCCAAGCTTATCCAGAACGGTTTTGATGTAGTCAGCATCACCGACAGAAACCCCACCTGAAGACAGGATAAGATCAGCTTGCTGACTGGCTTTGAGCAGAGTAGATTCCAGTGCTTCTTCACTGTCTTCAATAATGCCAAGGTCGATCACTTCACAACCTGCTTTGGTCAGCATAGAGAGTAGGGTATAGCGATTTGAGTCATAGATGCAGTTGGCCTTTTGCTCCTCGCCTGGATGTTGTACTTCGTCACCGGTCGAGAAAATGGCAACTTTGACGGCTGAGTTAATGCTGACAGTATCGATTCCCAGAGAAGCAATCATACCCAGTTCAGGAGCAGTAATTTGAGTGCCTGCTGCTACAGCCGTCTGACCGATGGCAAGATCCTCACCAGCCTGGCGAACATTCTGGCCCTGTTTAATTACGGTTTTGACTGTGTCAAAAGTGACGATGTCACCTTTCTGTTGAGCCAGTTCTCGCATAATGACTGTGTCGGCGTTGGCCGGTACCGGTGCTCCCGTCATGATACGAACAGCTTGTCCCGGTTCTAGTGGTTGGTTATAACTATGGCCTGCCAGCACGTGGGCAACAACCGTGTAGTTGTCGCGTTCAAGATCATCGCCGCGAATGGCATAGCCATCCATTGCCGAGTTAGTATGTTGAGGCACATTGACTGGCGACAGAATGTTGTTTGAGACAATTTGTCCCAGAGCCTGTGATAGTGGAACCGTGATTTCACGCTTGGATGGGACGATTTGTTCCAAGATACGTGAGCGACCCTCATCGACCGAGATCATTCCGGACGGGTCAATATCAAAGCAGCTGAAGGTTTCGTTTTTCGCCTGGTTGGCAAAGTTAACGACAAAGTCAGTCAATAGGTCGAGGTTATTAATATCGAGTTGCGGCAGCTCTGTTGATGGCTTGGTATCAGATGCAACTGCAATAATGTTGCTGTCTTGTGGATGCAACCAAGGTTTGCCAATCTCTTCACGGTGCAGTTCAATTTTTGGGAAATCGAGATTCTTAAAGCCTTCGACCAGAATAAGGTCAAGCTGAGTCTGATCAAGCTGGGATATCAGGTGAGGCAGTGTAGCTTCTTCTTCTGGTGTTTCTGTTACTAGCGCACGACGGTAGCGAGACGAGATCAGCATTTGGCTGGCTCCTGCTTTTCGCAGGCGGTAGCTGTCTTTGCCTTCCTGGTCAATATCGAAGTTGTGGTGAGCGTGTTTGATCACGGCAACACGAATGCCTCGCTCGACAAGTTTAGGCAACATGGCTTCTAGCAGTGTCGTTTTACCGGTACCGCTCCAGGCGGCAAAGCCCAGCAGGGGCAGGGATGCATTAATCTGACTCATAGTTCCTGTCCAAATTGTTTTAATTCTTGTGGTGTATTCAGGTTAACGAAAGCATTTGGTTGATCGCTAAAATCAACGGTGATCATATTGCATTGTTTATACAGCAGGATGATTTTGCGATCGCCGTTCTCAAGAAACTGTTCCAGTTTTGGCAGTATACGTCGGTGTAATAACGTCACGACGGGTTGAATATGCTCGCCGTCATGTGCTACAGCAATGTCGGTGTCACTTTGGCATGCTGCACTCATGCGAGAAACGAGATCTGCCGGTAATCGAGGGCAGTCACAAGGGACGAAACCAATCCATTCGTCGCTAAGGTGGTACAGAGCTGCGTGCATACCTCCCAGCGGGCCAGGGTAATCTTGGATATGGTCGCCAAACACGGTTCCGTAAGTGTTGTAACGCGCTTGGTTGCGATTGGCGTTAATGGTTATTGCGGAGGTTTGTGGTTGGAGTGTGTCGATGACATGTTCGATCATTGCGCGGCCGGCAAGTTCTACCAGCCCCTTGTCATTTCCCCCCATACGGCTGGCTTGTCCACCAGCCAGGATCACCCAGCTTGTATTTTCAGGCGTAGGCATACTCATTGCTATCCTCATCGACGAGCTGCAAGTCTGCTCGTTCTATTAATTTTGTATTGGAGATGGTCCACTGGCGACGACATAAAGCCGTCAGGGCATTTTTCTGGTGGCTGGTGATCACAAGGCTGGTACCTCGATCAAGCAAGTCTTCGGCAAGAACAACCTGACGTTCAGTCGACTCTTGATCCAGGCTGGCACTTGATTCATCCATAAGCAACACGCCCGGTTTCAACACCCAGGCCCGCGCCATTGCCACGCGTTGGCGTTCACCGCCCGATAGTACCGAAATATGTTCATCGGCCAAGGTTTCTAACCCTACCATACGAAGGGCATTAATAGCTTCTGTTCGTCGCATCTGGCGGTTATTTATCGTAAATTTCAGGCCATAACATACGTTGTCAAACACAGTACCATCAAACATGTAAGGTGTTTGGTGCATATAAATAACGCCACCCTGACTTTTCCCTTTGAGCAGTCTTGTCAGCAGTGAGGCCTGTTGTAAATTCACCTTGCCCGTGGTTGGTTTCTGCAGGCCCGACAGTACCTTTAACAAGGTGGTTTTTCCGACGCCGTTATCGCCGGTCAGGTAAATGGCTTCCTGCGGGCCGATGCTTAGCTGAGGGATATGAAATAGCAGGCGCTCCTTGAAGCGAATCGAGAGGTCATGAGCCTGAATTGAGATTTGAGACATCATCTGCTCCTCAGCTTAATTGGTACGCAAATGGGCTTTGCCCCGCGCAACAGATAGAAAAAAGTTTAGTACGAGTGCCAGCAACAGCAGCACCATTCCTAATGCAACACCTTGAGCAAAGGCACCTTTCGAGCTTTCCAGTGCAATTGCCGTGGGAATATTTCGGGTTGAATTCAAAATATTGCCACCGACCATCATAGAACAGCCAACCTCGGTAATAATGCGGCTAAAGGCTGCTATAACCGCTGCCAGTAATGGAAATCGGCTCTCCCACATTAGGCTAATAAGCGCTCTTGGGATGCTGGCACCTAAGGTCAGCGACGTTTCCCAGGCACGGCGGTCACTGTTTTGAAAGGCTGCGTGCATCATTGAGACAAGGATCGGAAAGCAAATCAGGATTTGACCCAATATCATTGCCTGCTGGGTAAACAACATCTTCCAGTCACCCAAGGGGCCGGATCGAGACAAGAGCATATACAGCAGCAGTCCGATAACAACAGTCGGTATCGACTGAAAGGTGTTAAATATGGACAGTATCAGCCAGCGCCCGGGGAACTTGCCGTAGGCAAGGGCGAAGCCAATAAGTAATGCTGGCAAAAGCACAATGCTTATAGCCAGCAGAGAAACAGAGAAAGAGACACCAACAATGCCCCAGAGGGCGGTATCGCCGCTCAGCAATAGCTGAACGGCTTGTTGGGTGGTTTGCCAAATATCCATTTATTGTGTGATAGCATCCGCGACAAACAGCTGTTCGCCATGTCGCTTATAGTTGTTGATCATTTTTTGTGCTTTCTGGTTTACCAACCAGTCACTGAATGACTTCGCACCCTGGTAGTTAATATCAGGGTAGCGGCTCGGGTTAACCAGGATAACCTGATACGGGTTGAACAGTCGCTTGTCACCTTCAACCACAATCTTAAGGTCAAGTTTGTTTTGGTACGCTAGCCAGGTTCCACGGTCTGTCATGGTATAGGCCTGTAGTTCAGATGCCATGTTCAATGTAGGACCCATGCCTTGACCGACAGCCTTGTAGCCGCCGAAGTTAGGCTCCATTTTTGTTTGTGCCCACAGGTTCAGTTCCTTTTTATGGGTACCAGAGTCATCGCCACGAGAAACAAAGGTTGCGTTGTAAGAAGCAATTTTACTCAATGCATCAGCAACGTTTTTGTCGCCAGCTATTTTTGCCGGGTCGGCCTGAGGCCCGACAACCACAAAGTCGTTGTGCATCAGTTTACGAGGTAGTACACCGTAGCCTTTCTCAACGAAATTCGCCTCGGCTTTCGGGGCGTGGGTCATAACAAGATCAACATCGCCATTTTGTCCCATACGCAGTGACTTACCCGTACCGGCAGCCAGAACTTCAACGCTGTAGCCGGTATCTTTTTTGAATTCAGGGAGCAGGTAGTCAAGCAGGCCAGAGTGATAGGTACTGGTCGTCGTGGCCAGGCGAATGGTCATATCTTCTGTGGCTTGGGCTGCACTTGCAGAGGCAAGGGAAAGAATAACAAGAGTTGTTTTTATAAATTTCATAGGTCTTCCTGACTTAATGTCAATTAAGTGAATACGCAAATAGCTGTTGCCAGTAAGGCAGACAATTCTTTCGTGACTGCCGAGGCTAAAGCAAATCAGGTGCCAATTTTTCTAACATGTTGAGATTAACGCGAACCCATGCTGCAAGTGAATGATTTTAAACAAGTATTGTGATCAAAAGTGCACTTATATTCATTACCGTCATAAACTGTTTTGACATTGGTTAACGAGGTGGGACAAAATGTCGCATCCTTCTTTATT
The DNA here is from genome assembly GCF_001939735.1 of Photobacterium proteolyticum. Classification (GTDB taxonomy): domain Bacteria; phylum Pseudomonadota; class Gammaproteobacteria; order Enterobacterales; family Vibrionaceae; genus Photobacterium; species Photobacterium proteolyticum. The sequence continues at coordinate 226,806 of NZ_MJIL01000099.1, read as the reverse complement.
GGTAAATAACAACTTATGTCTGAATCCGCTGCTTCTTCTTGGTCTGCTGTGTCGGTGCTTGTCGTAGATGACGAGCCGGGAATGCGAGCGATCCTCAAAAAAGCCCTGAGCAAGAAATTCGCCCAGGTTGATACCGCTGGCAGTATCGAGGAAGCGGAAGAGCTTCGCAAGCGATGTCACTTTGATCTGTTAATTGTGGACATTAATCTGCCGGGACGCTCAGGAATTGAGTGGCATGAAGCCTTCGACCCCTCGACACGCCGCAGTGATGTAATCTTCATGACAGGCTACGCTGATTTGGATACCGCTATTCAGGCATTACGTGCCGGTGCGTCTGATTTCATTCTCAAGCCATTTAATCTCGATCAAATGATGCAGTCGGTCAATCGCTGTATCGAGAGGCGGATGGTCGAAAGACAGAATTTCGCCTTGCAGCGCGATATAAATAGAACTTATCCGGTTGATATTATCGGTGATGCGCAGCGTACTCTGATGATGAAAAAAATGATTGCCCAGGTCGCTCCTTCGCAGGCAGCGGTACTGGTAGAGGGGGAGTCGGGTACGGGGAAAGAGCTTGTTGCAAGGGCGTTGCACCAGCTGAGCAAGCGAAGCGGGCCTTTTGTTCCTTTGAACTGTGGTGCTATTGCACCTGACTTGCTTGAAAGTGAATTGTTTGGCCATGTGTCTGGAGCTTTTACCGGTGCCAAGAAAGGACGCGAAGGACTGTTTCGCGTTGCAAACAACGGTACCTTGTTCCTTGATGAAATAGGCGAAATGCCGCTTTCAATGCAATCATCGCTATTGCGAGCGCTGGAGCAAAAAGCTATTCGTCCTGTCGGTGCCGAGCGGGAAGTTCAGGTTGATGTCCGGATTGTGGCCGCTACCAACCGTAACTTGAAACAGGAAGTCGAGGAAGGACGTTTTCGACGCGATCTGTACTATCGCTTGAATGTGTTAACCATCGAATTGCCGGCTCTAAGGGATCGCGTCGAAGATATACCGGCTTTGTCTCATCATTTTACTCAGCAACTGGCGAAGGATCTAGGTGTAAAGCCGGTTAGCTGGACTCATGAAGATATCCAGTCAATGCAGGCTTATGACTGGCCGGGTAATATTCGCGAGTTGCGTAATATGATGGAGCGCTGTCTGCTGCTGGGTAAACCACCGGCAGAATACTGGCGGGAACTTGCTGGCGATGTTGTTATCACTCCAGTGACCACGGTAGGAGAGCAGCCTGTTGCATCCGGTACACATGTTGGAATTACCAACGCGGAAGAAACCTTCTCCTCCCTTGATACTGAAGCTGTGCCAGCAGGCAATCAGCCATCGTGCTCTTGTGCAGAGATAGATGGAGATTCATTCTGTTACCCGACGGACTGGACGCTAAAAGAAGTTGAGAAAGCGCATATCATGCAGGTCGTAGACTCCCATGAGGGCAATAAGTCTGCTGCTGCCAGACAGCTTGGTGTTGCGCGGAAAACGCTTGAGCGAAAATACAAAGATTGGGCAGACGAAAGCGCATAAATAGGTAGAAACAGTAATGAAACAATTTTTGGCGATGTGGGTGCGCCGTTTTCGGACCATGGTGCGCTATCGGTTGCTGATGCTGACATCAGTGCCGATCATCATTACCCTGCTGGTACTTATTGCGCTGACCATGTACTGGACCGTGATGTATACCTGGCAGAGCGCGCTGAAAAATGCACGTGCAGATTTGGCGGTTGCCCATCACAGCATGGAGTTGCTGCAAAAAGAACAGCGCATGCGTTTAACGGCGCTATCCGAGTCTTACGATTTTCAGTATCTGCTGAGAAATGATGAGGCCAAACTCAGTGAATGGGTTCGACAACAGGCGGGTCGTTATGATCTTGATTTTGTCGTCGTTCACCCAGCTTCGGCACTGGGGGAGTTTTCCAAGGCAAACCGTCGCTTGTTGATGAATGGTGAAGAGCAGACTTTTTTTCAGCAACTTGATGAGATGGCTCTGGAGAACTTACACCCGAACCTGCCGGCCCGGGCTCAAATCCCATTGCTTAGCGAAGGTGAAATTGAATCAAAGGGGCTGGTAAGTCGGAGCCTGATCCCCGTTTTCAACGAACAAAACAATCTGCAGTGGATTGTCGATGGCGGTATGCTGCTTAATAACAGCACCTCGCTGGTCGATCGAATCCGTGATCTGGTTTATGCCTCAGATACGTTGCCCGAAGGCAGTATCGGAACCGTTACGCTGTTCATGGACGATATCCGAGTAAGTACCAACGTACCACTAGACAGCGAGCAACTTAACGGGCGTGCAATAGGGACACGGGTATCGGACGAGGTGAGACAGGCGGTACTGAGCAGTGGTCAGACATGGGTTGATCGGGCTTTTGTTTATGATGACTGGTATGTATCGGCCTATGAGCCGCTTCGCGATCATGATGGCCGTAGAATTGGCATGCTCTACACTGGCTATTTAGAATGGCCGCTTGTTCGCATTTACCTGACAAACATTATTGAACTTGGGGTGGGCATTGTACTTGTTTTGCTGATATCCGGTCTTGTAGTTTATCGCGGAGCGCGAGATTTATTTCGCCCGATAGAGAAAATTCACCAAGTTGTGAAAGCGGTACAGTTGGGGTTAGACCGTCGGATAGGCTCACTGGATTTAACTCCCGATCATGAACTGGAAATATTGGGTAAGCAGTTTGACAGTATGCTTGATCAGCTTCACCAGCGTAATGAAGTGATAAAGCAGGCCTCAATCGAGCTGGAAGACAAAGTCAGGGCACGTACCAAGAGCCTGCATGAGAAAACCGAAGAGCTAGAGCAGCACATTAAGTTGTTAAATCAGGCCCGTAGCAAGCTGGTAACCAGTGAAAAACTGGCGGCGCTGGGCGAGCTGACTGCTGGCATCGCGCACGAAATCAATAACCCTACAGCAGTAATTCTCGGTAATGTGGAGTTGCTTCAATTTGAACTAGGAGACGATACCGAGCGGGTGAAGGAAGAGCTGAGAGCCATTCATGAGCAGATTGACCGGATACGAAATATCACCCGAAGCCTGCTGCAATATAGCCGTCAAGGCGGGGTGCAGGACGAGGTTACCTGGCAGCACCTTAATCCTATTGTCGAAGAGAGCCTGACATTGGTTCGTTCGGGAACGAAAAAGCATGCAATCCAGATAGAAACTAGCCTGGAGGCAAAGTGTTGTGTCGAGGTTAATCGCCATCAACTGCTGCAGGTACTGGTTAACCTGCAGATGAACGGTGTCCATGCGATGGACGATCAAGGTTTGCTCAAAGTCGGAACTGAAGACTGGCTTGACGAGCAAGGGAAGGCAGTAGGTGCTGTTGTTCATATTACTGATCATGGTTGTGGAATCAGTAAAGAGAATATGGAGCGGATCTTCAACCCGTTCTTTACGACACGCCGTAGCGGCACAGGTCTGGGGCTTTCTGTCAGTCAGGGTATCATCAGTGAGATTGGCGGTGATATCTGCGTGCAGTCTTCGCCGGGGAAAGGCTCGACCTTTTCCGTCTATTTACCTGACAAAGCGGCTGATAATAGCAGCTTGCAATTAGCCAAGATAGAAGAGTAGATCTCACTGTTCTCACGCTAAATTTGCAACAAAAATAAAAAGGCATGTAATAAACATGCCTTTTTATTTGCGGCGAGTTCGAAGTGTAAGATATTTCATCTCAACAAGCCTCAATGTATTTATTTACATCATGAAAAGCCCGAAAACCATAAATGCGACTGCAGTAAGTACTGTGCGACTAATAATACCCATTTGGGTTGGAATAATCATTTCTGTATGCTGCATATAATGTCCTCTAATGATAGAAAATACTCCGATATGTTTGTCTTAAAAATAAGTATAGAACATATTTAATATACTTGGGCGTAAAAATCAAGATCAACGTTAATTGACGGATAGGACCAAAATATACGACTGAATCTTAGCTGAGATACTATTTAGACCTATAATTGATTAAAAGTGTTAAGTGGTGGCTGTTATGAAATTAACTTTTTTGTTGTTCGGTGTGTTTCTTCAAGGTGTGGCTATATATATCGCCTTTTATAGTGAGTTAACGGGAAATATATACTTGGCAACTATTGTATCAGTATTGTCTATATGCTGTTTAACCGCTATACGAAGCTTAATCGCGCCTGTTTGTATATTGGCCGGTATCCTCGTTGGTTTATCTTTGTCTCATAACGAGTTGGATTTACAGACACTAACTTTCCTAGAAAAACAGGTGCAGCCTGTGGTGCAGGCAAAGTATGAAGCTATTCAAGAAGTGTGGAATGCCTCTGTTCGCCTCGAATATACGCCAGCAGAGGATAGCGCTCATCTTGCAGACGTATCGAGTGCAGAGGTATCGGTTAAGGCTGCGGAATAAGCAGCTGCTGACCTGCAATTATCATTGACGCTGACATATCGTTGGCATTCATTATCCGAGCAACCGTGGTGTTATTTAGCAAGGCAAGTTCACTGAGGGAGTCACCAGGCTGAATGTGGTAAATGGTGAATTCTTCACGTGAACGATTAAAGCTTTGTCTGTTGCTATAAAACTGATTTTTATTGCTGCTTGGGATTAATAATTTGTTTTGTCTTCCAGGGGAGGTATAGCCGCTGGTGTAGCCTGGGTTTAATTGGTACAAGGTTTGGCTTGTCAGCCCTGCCTGGCCTGCAATAAGATCAAGCTTCACTCTATTGCTAACTGTGATTTCGGCAAGTACTTCCGTTGGTTCGATACGTGCAAGCTTTAAGTCATGGTGTGATCTGTTTTTGACGAGATCAGCCATCGCGAGAAGCTTGGGGACGTACAGGCGGGTTTCTTTCGGCAGCTTCAAATGCCAGAAGTCAGTTGGTTTGCCTTTGGCAGTATTATTCTTGATAGCTCTTCTGACTCGTCCTTCACCGGTATTGTATGCGGCCATTGCATGAAGCCAGTTGCCATCGAATTTATCATAGAGGTAGTCAAGAAGATCCAAGGCCGCAACAGTAGAGGTAATCACATCTCGTCGCCCGTCATACCCTTTAAGATATTCCAGGCCAAAGGTTTTGCCTGTCGGGACTGTGATTTGCCACAAGCCTGCCGCGCCGCGGTGCGAGTGCGCAAATTGGTCAAATGAGCTTTCGATAAAGGGGAGCAGCACAAGTTCGTACGGCATACCGCGCTGTTCGACCTGCTGGTAGATGTAAAACAAGAAGGGTTTAGCACGTTTGGTTACTGTGTCGATATGGTGCGGATTGGATAAGTACCAATTTTTATAGTATTCAACCCGCTGATCATCAGGCACAGGAATCTCAAAAGAACCACCCAGAATATCCCACAGATCAGGGTTTATTTGCGCTAGGGTTTCAACGATATGTTCTTCACTCACCGAGGCAGACCAGCTGGCGTTGGCCAAGATGTCATTAACCTGTTTGTTGTCTATTTCACAGTGGTTCTTGAACAAGTCAGGAAACAGGTGATTTGTGTTTTCCGGATTAGGTAATGCAGCAGTCGATTGCTCAACTTGCGAAATTCCCTGACAACCAGAAATAAAGATTACAACAAATATAATAATATAATACTTCATAGTAATATCTTTATTTATTACAGACCAAAAACATTTATGTGTTATTGTAATTTCTTGATGTGAAAGAATTACAACACCTTATATTTATAGCAGCAAAAAAGTGATATCACCTAGGTAACTGGCTATTTAATAAAGATATCTTAAAAATGAGACACTTCAGTCCTTGACCTAAGACATGAGACGGTCAGTATTTGTATTACACTTAGCGTTAATAAGACGTACTTTCATTCAAGTGCGTAGTTGAACTTTAAGAATTTGCAAGAACAATAACACATTGAAAATATCATCAAGCTTATAAAGTTGAAATGTAAAGGGCGGATAGGAGTAATTTTGATGTCAGAACTCTATTACCCTAAGGGGACAGTATTAAAAATCAGATGCAGTACTTATTGGCATTATGGTATTTCAGACGGCAATGGATATGTAGTTCATAATTCGAAAAAAAGACGTCGGGTTCAGTTGGATTCCTTGGATGAGTTTTCAGAGGGAAGGGACATTGTGGTGAGCTCAATTACTAGTGCAAAGCCAGAACAAGCCTACCATTACGCTGTTCAACAAGAAGGTCGGACGTATAACTTATTTAGTGAAAACTGTGAGCAGTTCGTTCGTGAAGCCCATGGGTTGCCTGCCGAATGTACGCAATTCCAGCAGTGTCTGGTTGCCTTGGCTGGCAGCTATATCATATTAAACGCCGAGGCTCCGGTGCTAAAAGTAGCCGGAATGGGGCTGTTGCTCGGCGCATTGTTTTCACCGACAGAACATCGCCCTTACGGCCAGGCGGTCAGGGGGGCAAGGCTTGCGGTTGGCAGTGCGATGTGGGCATCCCAGTTGCTCCGCAAACTGAAGATTATGTGAATGATATAGATTATTCACTATTGGATCTTCACCACAGAAATGAAAATCGCACACAGGTATGTTAAAAAGAAGTAACCGAGTAAATACACTAAATCGAGTGAGCTTCTTTGTGACTATTTTTATTGAACGTAACCATGATTTTCCTTTAGATGATATCACTGTTCTATCGGAGCAAATCGCAGGAGAGCTTGAGCAGGAATATGGGCTCACCTGGGCTTGGGAAGAGAATAAGCTTCTGATCAATCACGCGTCTGCAAGGGGCTTTCTGCACTCCGAGGAGGGCAAGATAACGATAGAACTGAAGCTAGGATTTGCGGCCAGTTTATTTTCGTCCAGTATTGAAAACCATATTTCTGAGCGCCTGGATCAGTTGCTTCTTCCTAATTGATTGAATTTATTGCACTAAATAGAGTCCTTTGATGGGCTCTTTTTTTCCCCCCTTTTATCTTGCCGAATTGTTGTTCGTTTTTTTGATCCAGCCCACGATAAATTGTTGTTTTAGTAAGAACATTCTAATTGAAATTCATATTCTGTTGTTAAGCAGTCAGGCAATACCCACTGGCTGACAAGTTGTCACAGAGATATGGAGGGCACACTCATGGGCATCTTTAAACAGACTGCGGAAGAATCTAAAAAAGAGCAGATTCGTGACGCTATGGTCTACAACATCTGGTTAGCTGGTTTGGGCGCTTATGCAAAAAGTGCAGACGAAGTAAATCAATTGTCGGATAAAGGAAAAAGTTTATTCGATGAGTTAATTGAACGTGGTCGAGTTGTTGAATCTAAAACCAAAGAGCGCGTACACACCGCTCGCAGTCATACTTCGGTAGCGATTGAAGAGCGTGTACACACTGTGGTTCAGAAGCTTATCGGTATTGATAATGAGCGTCTTGACCGCGTTGATGACAAGATTGATCAACTGACTTCAAACATTGAAGCGCTATTGGCTCGCCAGCAAGAAGTGGCGAAACCGGCAGCGAAACCTGCGGCGAAGAAAACCACCGCAAAGTCTGCAGATAAGCCGGCCACAACGCGGACAAGAAAACCAAGCGTTGCGCGTCGTAAGCCTGTTAAGGCTGCAACTCCAGTACCTAAAGAACCAGTGGCTGAGAAGAAAACGACTTCTGAGCCGGTAAAGCCAAAAGCCGTGGCCGCTAAGCCAGTTGAGGAAAAAAAGCCGGCAACTGAAGCCTAAGCGGTGTAAGGAACATGTACCGATAGCAAGTAAGCCATCGGTGTTTGTATAGATATTTTGACAATCCAGCGTGAATACGCAGGGGGATATGATTATGAGCGATAACACAGTAGTGAAAGCGGCCAAAAATGTCGTTGAAAGTGGTGAAGGTGTTGCACGCAACATCTGGCTAGCCGGTTTAGGTCTATATAGCCGCAGCCTAGAAGAAGCGCAGCAAATCAATGAGAAAACTAACCAGGTATTCGATGAGCTCGTAGAGCGTGGTAAAGAAGTCGAAATTGAAGCTAAAGAATGCATTGGTAAAAATGCAGAAAAAGCGACTGATGAAGTAGAAGCAGGTATGAATGATCTTTTCTACCGCCTCAGTGGCGTTGACCGTGAGAAGCTTGAGCGTATGGATGAAAAAATCGACAAGCTAACAGCTGCGGTTGAGAAGTTGGCAGAAGCAGAGTAACTGCCAGCGCAGGGTTACGATCAATAAGCCAGCCAGACGATAATGTAACCCTGTTAGGCATAACTGCCTTTCCCAGTCTGTAGGCAGTTTGCCTTTTAGGTTGCGCGTGGGCCATGCACGCGCACCTTTTTTAATTGTATGGCGTAGTCAGATTTAAACAGCGATGTTCATTCTTTTGGACATATTTAATCGCAGTTGTTTGGGAAATTGAGCAATGTTTTTCTGCCATATGTTGACCAATCAGGATATTTAATCCTAAATTTGTTACTGAATTGTAATAAAGGTGGCGTTTATGGATAGTTGGCGAAATAGGGCTTTCAATAAGGTGTTATTTCGGATCATGCGACAGCGGCTTGCTGGTTGTAATACCACACAAGAAATGCGTGATTTGATCTTAAGTATTGATAACTATGGTGCATTGATCTCGGCGCCAAAAGGGATGGAAGTTATTCCAACTAAATTTGCCCATATTCCTTGTGATTGGGTCAATATGCCCCGCAGCAGCGGCAGTAAAATTATTTTGTATTTCCACGGTGGTGGTTTTTGCTTCCATAGCCCCAAAATACATGGTGCTTTTTTGGGCCGTCTAGCCAATGCGACAAAATCACGTGGATTAATGGTTGACTACAGTCTTGCGCCTGAAAACCCTTATCCCACCGCCCCTGACGAGTGTTTTGCCGTCTACCGCGCTCTGCTAATTCAAGGTTATTTGCCGCACCAAATCGTATTGGCCGGTGATTCAGCTGGGGGGAACTTAGCGATGACGACCTTGCTCAGATTAAGAGAAGCCAACCTGCCTATGCCTGCCGGGGCGATACTGATGTCGCCGGTCTCAGACATGGCTGTGACTGGAGAGTCAGCCTTTAAAAAGTGCAAAGATGATCCTTTCTTTGATTTGAGTACGCTGCTGTTGATGCGCAATAACTATATTGGTAACCAGAACCCTTGTAGTCCGGATATTTCGCCATATTATGCTAAACTGCATGACTTACCGCCAATTTTTATTACGGCAGGAACCGAAGAGTTGTTAATGGATGATGCGGTAAATCTCGCTGAAAAAATTGGCGAGGATGGAGGAGATGTCACTATCAATGTGGTGAAGGGGGTTCCCCATGTCTACCCATTGTTTTACCAGTTAAGTGAAGCCCGGGAAGCAATCAAACTCATGGCTGGCTTTATCAACGACAAATACAAATCAGCCAAGTCTGAACAAAAAAAAGCCAGCTAGCGAGGCTAGGGCGCTCTTGTAAAGCGACGGCGAAAGTCTCTTGGTGTCAGGCCTGTTATTCTGATAAACACTTTTCGAAAGGCACTGATATCTTCGTACCCAACCTTGTTGGCGATGGACTCAATGCTGGCAGTTGATGATTCGATTAAGTCACAGGCTTTCTGAATACGTGCTCTTTGTAAGTACTCAATAGGTTTTAATCCTGTTGCTTTAACAAAACGACGCAAGAAGGTTCTTTCAGCCAGAAAGCTCATTTCAGATAATCTTGCGACTGAAATCGGTCGGTGAAAGTTAATCTGGATATATTGCTGTACCTTCAGCACGGCTTGATCGCCATGCCCACGTTTTGGAATAAAGCGCGTGTAGTAACGCTGCTCCCGCTCACCAGTATCGACCACCATACTTTTTCCAAGCTGACGCATAATACTGGGGTGCGAAAACTGGGCAACTAGCTCCAGGCCCAGATCGACCCATGACATAATCCCACCGGCAGTAATAATGTCACCGTCATTGACGAGAATTCTCTCGCTGTTAAGCACAAGGGCCGGAAAGCGGCTCGAGAGCTTTTCTGCCAGCCCCCAATGCGTCGTGACTTCCCTGGCATCAAGAAGCCCTGTAGCGGCTAGGATGAAAGCCCCCGCACAGGCGGAGCAGATAAGAGTTCCCGCCTGATGGGCTGAGACAATCCAGGCGCAAAGATCCCCGGGCGGTGCCTGATAGGCTTGCTCGTCCAGGCTAGGAGGAATAACAAGGACTTGGTAGTGAGGATGCTTACTCTCGAGCGAGTCTTCGGTTGAGAGGATGATGCTGGTATCAAACTCAATGTTTGAGTCTTCTTGCTGGCCAATGCGATTGGCCAGCTCGAACAGTTCACTCAGGCCAAATACTGCGGACTGAAGGCAGCCTGGATAGTTTAGGATGCCTATGCGTACTTGTTTGTTATTGTGCACTGGTATGCCATTTCCTGAGTTACATCGAATAATAGAGCGACTTCGCTACTGGGTTAGTTCAGCCAACTTGGTGCGTTGGTAATGTTTGGCTGAGTCAGAAATTTTGCCGCTATTTCCTGTCTGGATCCACCTTTTAATTCTTCCCGCATCACCGACAGGGGTAAGTTTGCCGTAAGCATCAAGCATTACCATCAGTAGTTTATTGCCATCGATACTGGTGACCATCGCAAGGCAATAGCCGGCAATATCGAGGTAACCGGTCTTGCTTAGTTCGACGTTCCACTTTTTACCGCGGGCAAGGGCATTGGTGTTTGTATATCCCAGTTTGTATCGCGGTTTTTTGAAATATGCCGTATGAACCGGCGTGGTACTGTATTTTCGGATCTCAGGGTAATCATAAGCCGCCTTGACCATCTTGCTGATGTCGGCTGCTGTCGAGACATTTTTCGGGCTAAGGCCGGAGCTGTCCACAAAGCGTGTATCCGTCATTCCCAGAGATTTGGCTTTTGCATTCATGGCCTCGACAAAAGCACTATAACCGCCAGGGTAGTTGTCTGCCAGTGCTGCAGAGGCAAGGTTTTCAGATGACATCAGGGCAATATGAATGGCTTCGCCGCGGCTGAGCTGAGATTCCATGCGAATTCGAGAATAACCGTTATAAATACGCTCTTTATCGGTTTTATCGAAAGTGATTTTTTCTTTAAGTGAGAGATCAGCATCCAGCACGACCATGGCGGTCATCAGCTTGGTGATCGAGGCAATCGGCATAACGATATCTGCATTTTTTTGAAATAAGGTTTCGCCAGATTTGAGGTCAGTAACATAGGTACTGACAGAGGCTGTTTGAATTTTGCTTGGATCCAGTTGGGTTTTATCCGTTGCTGCAACGGCACTGCCTGTGCCCCATAAAGCTAAAACCAGTAATAACACTCTACCCACAATGACTCCTTGGCGTAGATGGTAAACGTTCTACCCAAGCGTCTAGTGGCTGCTCGGGTTTCTTAACAAAGTGGATAATAGTTCACTTTATTGATTGCTGGTGCAAGTCATGATTGTGTAAAGCCGAGTTAGGCCACATTATGAGTTATTGCCGATTATACCCAAGTGACTTCAGGATGCTGAATGTGACGAGTTTTCAGGGTTTGCCGATTGCAGATGGCCTGCAACCTTGGCATTTGTTAACGTACTGAATTAAAAGAGGTTGAACCGAAAACCAAGTTATGAGGAGAGGTTGTGAAACAGCATGAGCTAGAAGAATACCTGGGAAAATTTTCGGGATCTGAGGGCAGCTATCCGTTTGGCCCGGAGGCATTGGTATATAAAGTGATGGGAAAAATGTTTGCGCTGGTGGCCATTCATCAAGGTGTCCCTCAGGTTACGTATAAGTGCCAGCCTGCCGATGGCGAGGTTTTGGTCAGTCAGTTCGAGGGGATTATTCCTGGTTACCATATGAATAAACGCCATTGGATAACTGTATCGTTAAGCAGCGATGTTAACGATGCTATGTTGGTGGATTTGGCCGATAAGTCATACCAGCTAGTTGTGAGCAAGCTAAGAAAGGTTGATCGCGAGGCGTTGTCGCAACTATAGAAAACTCGACTGGTCTACATCGTTTTATGGAAGAAAACCGCAATAGTCGATTAGGTTAGTCGTTGTTTGGTAGTTTGGGTATAAGTGATTAGTATAAGTATGTTGAGCTTCAGACAAATAGAGCCCCAAAATGCACCGATGCATTTGCTGCTAGAGGCTGATCCCTCTGAAGCAAAAGTGACTAAATACCTAAAGAGTGCGCGGTGCTATGTTGCAGTCAGCGATGAGGAGGTTGCCGGCGTCTGCGTACTTAACGCCCTAGACGATAGAAATAAAGACGATAAGACAATTGAGTTGTTTAATATTGCGGTGAGTCCTGATCGACAAGGTCAGGGAGTTGGGAAGGCATTACTGCAATTTGTGATTAAAGCTGAAAAGCGGCGGGGTATCAGCTGTATTGAACTCGGTACCGGTACTTTTGGTTATCAACTCGCCTTTTATCAGCGGCTGGGTTTTCGTGTGGATTCAGTTGTTAAGAACTTCTTTCTAGATAACTATGATGAGCCTATCTACGAGATGGGGATACAGCATAAGGATATGCTGCGGTTAGTATTGCACTTGTAACCAGTCCTTTACTTTAATCATCAGTATTTTGTATGTTTCTTTGTGTTAGGTGTGTAATTGTTGTGCATTGTTGCGAATATTGGCCTAATTTATAATAAGAACATTTGGTAGCTGGTAAGAAAAAGTTGCCATATCTGATTAGAGATGAGCATTTATTTGTCATGCCTGATGTTGGAGGGCGGAGATGAATTCATTTGATGTATATTCAGATCAAGCTGACGGGCTGAGAACTCTTATCAAAAGATATGAGTGCCGGGAAGTCGTAAAGGCTCACCAGAGCCAACTTCGAATAGCGATTGTATCCGGCGAGTCCAGGGATGTTGATGACTTGATGAAGTCGCTAGAGCTCGCGCAGCGTGCCTTTGAAGCGACTTATCAGAAGTAGAGATATCCTCTCAACAAATTTTATCAAGACACGATATCGAGCTGCTCATAGTTAGTGATGACATGGCTGACGATACCGTACTCAATCGCTTCTTCAGGGCTCATCCAGTAGTTTCTGTCTGTATCTTGTTTCACTTTTTCAAGCGGCTGTCCTGTCGCATCGCTGATGAGCTTATTGATTCTGTCGCGCATTCTGAGTATTTCCTGCGCTTCAATTTGGATTTCTGATGCTCTGCCGCTGGTTCCTCCCATCGGCTGATGGATCATAAAGCGTGTATTGGGCAGGCAGTACCGGTTTTCTTTATCTGCGCCGAGGAAAATGGTGATACCCGCACTTGCCACCCATCCAGTACCAATAACCAGCACCTGGGGTTTGACGAACTTAATCATGTCATGAATGGTGTCCCCGGCTTCAACGTGTCCGCCCTGGCTGTTAATGTAGAGCTTGATAGGGGCATCGCTGATTTCCTGCAATACCAGTAGCTGGGCTGTTACTTTCTCAGCTAGCTCCTGATTGATTTCCCCTGAGATGATAATTGAACGAGTGTTGAGTAACTTGTTTTGTGCGAACTCTGCATTTTGATCTTGGCTATCAAGTTGTTTGTCGTCTTTTTGACTTCAGTGAGGCATCTTTTTCTCCTAGAGCTAAGTATCAGATAAGTTTAGCATATAAATAGTGGTGCATATCTGATGGTATAGCACGAGACCTGCTGCTAACAAGATGATCGAATACTAGATTGCGTGTCAATACGTGGGGAAGGAGCGATGTTCTTGGCGGTTGAGAGGTTGTAGCAAGAAAATGGTTATTGTGTTTGAATTGACGTGCTCAACAAAGAGCACGCCAACTAGGTGTGGTTATTTATATGGCAGTAGGCTAGAAGTTATACGTCAGGCTAACTGGCATCGAGATATCTTGTATTGTTGATTCCTGATGACCTTCAAACTTAGCCAGTACCGCGTATTTGCCCTTGGATACTTTCACGCTGACTTCTTGCCCTTTTCCGACAGGAAGACCGTCAAGGTAGAAGCTAGCGGGCTTGTTACTAAGAAGAACAATATCGAAAGACTCAACGCCGACTTCTTTGACAACCTGAGCATCAATATCTTCGTTGTATTGAACAAACAGGTTGAAGTTGGCTTTGTATTCGACATTGCCATCATAATCCATCAGTGCCGAATCGACCTTGAAATTGTTGGTTGTGCTGGTGATCTCGATTTGGCCAAAGCGCGTTTCAACTGCGTCGTTGATTAGCTTGGATGTTGTTTGTTTGCTTTCAAAACAAGCGCGAATAGATTGGTATGGGGAACACTGCAATTTGCCCGAGACTGACACCGGGATAGGGTTGGCAAATTCTTTTTTAAGTCTAGTAACAACACTGTCTCTGATATCAAGCAGTTTGTCGTTATACAGTTTCTTTGACTCTCTGAGCGCGCTGTTTAGCAGAATGATCCGATCATTATGCTTCTTGATCTGGGCTGTATTTAGTTGGATTTGCTCCTGGTTCAGCTTAATCTCTTTCGAGGTTTTTTTCATTTCCGCGAAGTAATAGTCGGTTTTTTCTTCGGTGCCCGATAACATCTCCTCGCTGAGGCGACGCTGATACTCCTGGTAGAGCTGTTTATCTTTGATAATCGTAGTTTTTTGTTCTTCAATACGAGAAGTCAGCGTAAATATGCTGCTGCTGATCTTGGTTAGTTCTTTCAGTTCAGCAGTATTGCTATATTTAGCTTTTATTTGCTTAACTTGCTCTGCTTCGCTTTCTGTAAGCAGTGTATTGGCATGACTGGCAAAAGACAAACTAATGGCAGCGATGAGCATAGCGTTTTTAAACATGGGGCGATAAACCTTCGGCAAAATACATATCCAACTCAGATATGCCAGGGCCTTTGTTATTGAGTAGCGACACATCTTACAACATGAAAAGCCATTTAATAACTTATCGGGCCGGATGTCACTCATTTTATGTATAGATAATACGAAATTTATACTTTTATCAAAGTTTCTTGCCGAATGCTGTACGCATACAAAGTAGTATGCATATTGCTTTAATTAACAAAGAGATACTTTGTGCAGTAATTCGTCAATAAAGTGACGCAGAAAATGAGGAAAAATGATGTAAATGCGTTTTTTTGCATGGTGGATAAAGAAAAACAATAACGCCCGTAATGTTTAAGGCGTTATTGTTGCTTGGCTTGACGAAAGCAGTATTAGCTCACTAGTTCGTCGAGCAAATCCTGGTGAGTATAAAACGGTGAGTCGGCTGATTCGGTCAAATAAGGCTCAACCATCGATATCAGGCGAAGTACACCAGCTCTGATCAATTCAGTTTCGCTGTATTTGTCATCCAGCAACGTTTGGTAATTGAGCCAGTTCAGGCTGACCAGCAATAAATTATCGGCCAGCAAAGGCAGACTTTTTTCATCGCATTTTAACTTACCAAGACTGATAAGGTGTGCCAGCATGTCACTGCTTAGATGGCGCAGCTTTAAGATCAGTGTGCGTATTTTTCGCTTGATCTGCGGACTCTGACTGTTGAGGCTGTCGAGGTTCCTAAACAAGAAGCGATAGTGAGTGAATAACGCCATAATAGTGTGCATAAATGGCCAATAGTCATCAAAATCTTTTACCTGCTTCGGGTACTCATTGCTGATGGTAACCAGTGAGTTTTGCAGCTCGGTTACCAGGGTCGCTATTATTTCATCCTTGCCCCTGAAGTGATAGTACAGGTTACCCGGGCTGATCCCCATTTCAGTAGCAATAATCAGTGTGCTTACCTGTGCAATACCGTCACGGTTAAACAGGTCAAGGCTAACTAATAAAATCCTGTCGCGGGTTTTCATTGTATCTTCCTTGTTTTGCTAGGGTAGCTACGCAGTGCTGCTGGCATAAAGTACCAGTAATACTGGGCAGCTACACATATCTCAGCGGCGGTTTTTAGTCCTCTGCAACCAGCTGTGGCAGTGTTTCACACAGAAACTCGTACTCACTTTGCATCTGCGCTTTGATATCATCACAGATGAAAGAGACTAACGTGCTGCCAATGAGCGGTACGGATGACTTAACAGTAACCGACACGTCGTTCTGGGTTGACACACCAGTACGGTCTGTTGGTTCGCTGAACATCATCTGGCCCGATATTGTCGCCGGGACACCAATGATTTCGACATCCATATGACATAGTAGCTGCTCATTTTCTTGCCAATGCCAGCTTTCTTTTTGCTTTACGGTATTAAAATTGCCCAAAATACTTTTCAGTACGCCGGGTACGTTGGCTGGAACCTCACGCTGGGTTTCCACAATGAAGCCGTCATCCGTTTCTTCGAGTTTATTGACTCGGACATTTCTGGCACCCAGCTTCAGGTACTTATCAGTGATGAGGTCATCTTCACTGAAGTAACGTAGCAAGGTATCCAAATTTTCCTTGTAGTCATGGATTGCAGTAATTTGCATAGTGTTTCCTTACATATGTATTTCACGGATGATGCTGGATAATGCCATCACATCGGCGCTATCTTGTTTTGGATCTGAATCATGCTCCAGGCCATCAGATTCAGGCGCCATGTTAAAGCCGGTACTCATTACCAGTTCACCAATCTTCGGATAAACACCATGAACCAGAGCAGCAAACAGGCCAAGGCGGTTTGCAATACGCTTAGGTTTTTCGATGATAGCTTTAACGATCAGATCGGCAGCTTCTTCGGATGTCAGCAGCGGGATCCCACCTTCGGCCTTGCGGTAGTGATCGGCGATCATTGGGGTTTCAACAAGCGGCATGTTGATAGTCGTAAAGTTAATACCCTGGCCGCACAACTCGGCACCGGCAGTGCGGGTGAACGAATCAAGTGCTGATTTCGAGGCTGCGTAGGCAGAGAAGCGTGGCTGGTTAGTCAGCACGGCAATCGAGGAGATATTGATAATATGTCCCGCACGTTGTTCGACCATCTCAGGCAGTAGCCCCAGAATCATTCTTAGCGAGCCGAAGTAGTTGATTTGCATGGTTCGCTCGTAGTCATGCAGACGTTCGGTGGAGTGCATAACTGAACGACGGATTGAGCGCCCGGCGTTATTGATCAGGATATCGACCTTGCCGTGATCACGCTTGATTTCTTCCAGCACTTTTTGGCTAGGTTCATCTTTGCTTAAATCACATTGGTAGATATATGCGCGGCCACCGCGGCGCTCTACTTCGTTACGGGTTTGCTGCAGGCGCTCCAGATCACGGGCAATAAGCACCAGCGTGGCATTTGTTTCGGCCAGTTTCAGTGCCGTGGTATAGCCAATACCTGATGATGCACCAGTCAGGGCAATCACTTTGTTGTCGACACAGCCTTTCAAAGTTCTGTCAACGTGAAGCGAAGGATCAAGGTTGCGTTCCCAGTAGTCCCAGATGTTGTTGGCATAATCCGGAAGGCGAGGGCAACTGATGTTACTGTCTGACAGTGCATTTAGTGTGTTTGTGCAATCAAACTGAGTTGGGTAGTTAAACATTCCCAACGCATCTTTAGGGACCCTTATTTCCTGGCTAATTGCATCAATGAAACGCTTGAGGACAGGGAGCTGGCCAAGCTGGCTCCAGAAGTGGTTTGGCACCATACGGAACAGGCGCATATCCAGACGCATTGCCATTTTGGGGGCGTGACCTGCCTCGGCAAACATATTGATGACTTCGCCGGCGCGATAAGGATCAGGATCCACCAGGTGGAAGCACTGTCCTTCAACATTGTCCTTGTGAGAGATATGATCGATACAGTCAGCAACGTAATCGACCGGTACCAGGTTAAGTCGGCCACCTTCAAGCCCTAGCAGTGGCATCCACTCTGGTAGTGAACGACGCAGGCGTTGAATGATTTTGAAGAAGTAATAGGGGCCGTCGACACGATCAGCTTCGCCGGTGACTGAATCACCAATAACAATACCTGGGCGGTAGGCACGCCATGGAATCGTTGCTGATTCTCTGACCAATTTTTCCGCATCGTGCTTGGTGGCGAAGTAAGGATGATCAAGACCAGTTGCCTCATCCAGCATATCTTCGCGGAACCAGCCGCGGAATTGACCGGCGACTGCGATAGAACTGACGTAGTGGAAACAACCTGCGTTAATACGCTCTGCCAGTCTGAGCGTATTTTCGGTGCCGTTAATATTGGCACGCATCATTGCTTCTTCTTCTGCTTCAAGATCGTAAATTGCTGCAAGATGGTAGAAGTTGGTGATCTTACCTGTTAGCAATTTGATGTTGTCGGCAGAAAGTGCCAGGTTCGGTTCGGTTATCGATCCGCGGAAACTATGAAACTTATTTTTAGGAAGTTGATATTTTTCAATGAGAGACTGAAGTCTTTCTTCGCATGCTTCGCTAAATGACAGTACGTAGATATCTCCCGGTCTCTTAGCCAGACGCCTTAAAAGTTGAGAACCGATAAATCCAGTTGCGCCGGTTATGAATGAATTCATGACCACTCCTTACGCTATTTATATTTCATGTAAATTCAGAGTAATTTATTACTGGTCGGAGGACCAAGATCTAGTGTGCACCTAGTGGCACAAAACTTAAAGCATAACAGGCAGAAATTGGGTATAGATCAATATTCCAAGCAGGAATTTTTCATTTTAGAGTAATTGCTCACATATTCAGCAGAAAGCTATCTGAAATGTACATTACATAACCATTTATAATGTGGTTTGTTACTAACAGGCATATTGGTTTTGCTTATGATTCTCACTAAAAAAAGCTTATCGATTGCTTCAAACGTACGGTAATCGATAAGCAAAATGATGGTAGGGGATGAGCTGCTTGTTGAGTGGGATATGTGCTATTGATTGGCTGAATAAAACGTGGTTTTTGTTTGAATGAAAGTGAGTTGTTGATGGTTTGATTGCATTGTCTTTTGCTCCTCAACTTTTACGGCTCTTTTGATGGCTTTTTTGTAAGGAAAAAAGAATCCGCCAACGTATTTTTGCTATCATTGGCGGCCTGTTTTCCTACTTGGCATTATTGAGTTGTGGTGATCAATTCGCACTCCAAACCTGCGTGCCGGTTCGCTGAAAATTATAGCCTTGCAGCTGATCGCCTTTAGCCTGTATCTCAGGATCAGATAAAGCCTGAATCAGTTGCTGTTGCAGCGTTCTGAAATAGATGTTTTTGGGAATGACCAGCTCAAACGCTTCCCGGCAAAGCGGGATAAAGCCCAATCCAAATTCACCGGCAGTGCTTTGGCTGGCGCATCCGACATCTGCCTGTCCGCGGGCAATGGAGGAAGCCAGTTCGCGTTCGCTATAACAAACGTCGGCTTTGGTTAGCATATCTATATTGAAGGCATGGCCGTGTAACCACTCTTCAAGTGCGCGCATGCTTCCGGCGCCTTGCTGACGAAGTGCCCACCGCCAGCGAGAAGCCAGCAACTCTTGCGGATTCAGCGAGCGGGCATTAATACAGTCCGCAATCTCATGGCTCACGACCAGCCCCTGCTGACGTTCAAAGGCATGGATCAGTACCCAGTTTTTATGCCCTGGGTATTGCTGAAGCAGTGCGGGGTGACGCAGCGGCGCTTCATCGGCATGGCCCCAGTGGATAGCACACATATCGACATGGCCTTTGCTCAGCATCGATAAGCCCTGGCGGGTACCGGTTGAGGTATAGCCAACCAGCGCTGTGCTACCCAGTTTGTTGGCCATGTTGCCGACAATCATTTGAAGGAGTGGGTCATCAGAGCCGGCGATCAGCAAACGATCACTCAGTACGCCGTTATGGCAGGACTCCAGCAACCATTTATCGAGCATTGCTTTGGGAAACAACCATTTTCCGGTTACCTTGGTAGCAGGCAGCAAGCCATCGTTGGCAAGGGCATAGACCTTCTTTTCGTTAAGGTCTAAATACTCCGCGACCAGTTTGGCATTCATGAACTCGGGAAAGCTGGTGGACATTTATGCATTGCCTCCAGTCTGCTTTGTTTCGGCTCGCTGATGATCATTTTCACCTTTGTGCTCTGGTTTGTGTTGGTCATCTAGCGGGGGGAGTTTATTTCCGTCTTTGACATTAGCGCCCTTGACGTCAAGGACTAGGTTTTCCTGACCGTTGTAGACTTGAAAGCGATTTCCTTTAGCGCGAGCAATCATGGTGATCCCTAATTTCTGGGCAAGCTCATAGCCCATCTGAGTCGCTCCCGAGCGAGAAAGCAGAACCGGGATCCCCATCTGGGCAACTTTAATCACCATCTCCGAGGTCAGGCGGCCTGTGGTGTAGAATATTTTGTCTTCGCCCGTTTCGCCTTTTAGCCACATCTCGCCAGCAAGGGTATCTACCGCATTGTGTCGGCCGACATCCTCGACAAAAGACAGAATGTCTGTGTCTTTACAAACAGCGCATCCGTGAACGGCACCTGCTGCTTTGTAGGTTTCATTATGATGCGTAAGTGATTCCAGCAATCCGTACAGCTTGGATTGGGGGATCTCTGGCTGGGGGAGAGTAACGCCTTCAAGTTTCTTCATTACGTTACCGAACATGGTGCCCTGACCGCATCCTGAGGTCACTGTTTTCTTACCCAGCTTCTTTTCAAGACCATCTGTGCTTTCTTTGGTGATCACCGCCGCAGAGTTGGTATCCCAGTCAATGATTAAAGACTCAATGGCGTCGATATCTTCGATGAAACCCTGGTTTTTGAGGTAGCCAAGCACCAGGGCAGAAGGTCGCTCACCGAGGGTCATCAGGGTGACAACCTCGATCCAGTTCAGGTAGACGGTTAAAGGATGCTCGCAGGCGATTTCTTTCTCCATCATATCGCCGTACTCGTCCATAACCTGAACGGTCATAGTCTGGTTGACGGATGAATTGGTTTTAATGATTTTTGGCAGTTGGGTCATCAGAAATTCCTGCTGATTCGAAAACGTTCAAATAATGTCTGTGTTCAATCGGGTTTATGGCCAGACATGCTTTCTTATGTCGTTAGTAGTTTCACAGTCTAGCAAACATCATTCCAATTATATGAGACCGGCATGTAGAAATGCGCGCTTAAACTGAAGTTGGTCTGATAATTGCTTTGTGTGCCTTATTCAAGAGTAAACGAGTAATGATTAAGGAGCGCATGTGCCAGATTTGCATAAAGATGAATCCATATGGCCGATAGCCTTTCGTTTGGCCTCTGAAGAGAAGCAAGTTGGTCGCTGGACGACCTTGTCCTGGTCTGTTGAAGATGTCTGTCTTTACGATCAGGACAAAAAGAATGAAGTTGCCCAATCAGATGGTGGCTACGTCCTTCCATTGGAACTCTACCGTGATGAGCGTACCGAATATCGCTTTAATCTGAGCTCTCAGGATCCGCACTTATTCATTGTTTGTGAAGAGGAGAATGAGCAGCTATCCCCGCTATTGGTTACTGCAGCACAAAGCGTGGCGGGCAGTTATATGGATGGTGATTATCAAGTTCTGCATATTCAAATCCCGCTTCAGGTTCAGGCTTGGATGGAAGCTTTTATTGGCCGTCATGGCGAGTTAATTGAGTTCAGGCGCAAGCGTTGTAAAGACAAAAGTAAAGACAAAAAAGGGCGCTCTAGTGGCAACTAATTTTTTCCAGCGTTGGTCAAGCAGAAAGCTGGCATCGTGTGAAGCCGCTGTTGAGAAAGAAGATGCTGTTGAGTCTGATGCGGATTCCTTTCTAAGTGAAGACACTGCGAGCTTAAGCCAAGTTACTGAGGCAACAGATAAATCATCACCTGAAGTTGATTCATGTGCAGGGGCTAATCCATCGAAAGATGGAGACGAGGAAAGTGGAGCAGAAGTGCTGACACTGAAAGATGTTGCCAATGTAACCTTTGATGGCGGAGTCACGTCGTTTATGAGAACGGGTGTTGATAAGTCTGTGAAGAAGGCGGCATTGCGTAAGCTGTTTCACTCAGACGAGTTTAACTATGTCAGTGATATGGATGATCACACGGAAGACTTTTCCAATGTCCCTACCTTGGATTCCGGTGTGACCAAACAGCTTCGAAACTGGGTGAATCAGGCGTCAGAAAAGCTAGAAGAAGTGTCAGAACAGCTGGACGCTTCAGAGCAACTGGATCAGACAGCTTCTGATGACTGTGAAGCGACAAACTCGGCTATCGCTGATCATCAAGCGTTTTCGAAACCGGCTGAATCAACAGCGTTTGTGTCTCAAGAGACTCCGGTCCAAGCAGCATCGATTCAAGACGCACCTAGCCCTACCTTGTCAGAAGAGGTTTCTTTTGATGAGTCAGGGGCGTCCGATGAGCATTTAGCAAGCAGTTAAACACTCGCTATTTATAAAAAGAAAAGTCAGTTGAAACGAAAAATAAGGCAGCAGAACTGAAGTTGGGACAAAAAGGGAATAATACCCTTAAAAAAGATCGGGACATTTTGGCGCACTGCTCAAAAATGGCTAGGACAAATTGTCCCATAATGAGTGGTTCAAACTGCCTCTTTCTGACTTTAGTTCCCTTTAGGTCATTTTATT
Source organism: Photobacterium proteolyticum (assembly GCF_001939735.1). GTDB lineage: Bacteria > Pseudomonadota > Gammaproteobacteria > Enterobacterales > Vibrionaceae > Photobacterium > Photobacterium proteolyticum. The sequence goes on along the minus strand of NZ_MJIL01000099.1, from coordinate 204,553 downwards.
CCGTGAAAAGTTGGTTCGGTTATTGCTCTTATAAGGGCTATGAAGCGTCCTGTTTATAAAACCCTTTATTAAACAAGAAGCTTCAATCGGCACTGACTGACGGTGACGAGTAGACAGGAATAAGAATGTTAAAAAGTACACTAGAAGCATTTTCTGACAAGAACGGACAAGCACGACAAACTGCTATTGCAGGTACTGTCGAGCTGTCAAACCTGATCCCGCCTACGGTTTCTTATGAAAGCCGCGGGAATGTGTTGCTGATTGGTGAGCAAGAAACGATCACTGCACTGAAATCTCAATTTTCGGCGCTGAACTCGGTGACGTTGCTTGCGACAGAACAATCAGCCAAAGCAGATATGGCAAGTAAAGGTGAGAACCTGTATTTCAGCTCTCAGGTAAAGGTTAAAGGTTACCTTGGGGCGTTCGAAGTAACTTGCCGTGTGGGTGGTATTAATTCGGGCTCTGCATCAGAAGCAAATGCAGAAACTGAGAATACGGAAGCCTTCGCGAACTTGGCCAAAATAGCGATTGGTCGTGATTGTTTTGATCTTGTTGTTGATATGACGCCTGAAGGGGTTGTTGAAACAGAAATCCCGGCTCCGGGGTATTATGGTGTGGGTGCGGGAAAGGCGAAACTGGCGAATGTTGTTGAAGATCTTCCCGATATGCTGGGAACATTCGATAAGCCAAAGTATTTTCGTCTCAACCCGGATCTTTGTGCCCATTCGTCACGTGGTGTAAGCGGTTGTGATCGCTGTGTAGACGCGTGTCCGGCGGGTGCATTGTCCAGTAATGGCCATGCCATTGAAATCAATCCCTACCTTTGTCAGGGCGTAGGAACTTGTGCGACGGCTTGCCCTACAGAAGCCATTAGCTATGCACTGCCTGATCCTGATAATACTCAGCATTTTGTATCCCGATTATTAAACCGTTATCAGCAAGAAGGGGGAGAAAAACCCACTCTGCTTATATATGGCAATCGAGATGAGCAATATGTTGTGAATGCACTTGCCAAGCTTCCTTCTACAGTTATTCCTGTGGCGCTGGAAGAGTTGGCAACCGTAGGAATTGATACTTGGTTTTCAGCCTTGGCCTATGGCGCTCATCAAGTGCTTCTGGCAACGAACACGGCTTATATTCCTGTCACTATTGATCGCGTTCTGTCTGACGAGCTTTCGGTTGCTCAGACATTTCTTACCGTGCTTGGCTATAAGGCCGACCGGATTGCATTATTTGATCTCGCCTCGGCGGCATCATTTAAGCCTTTCGATACGCCTTTGTTACCAACTGCAACAACATCTTCTGTTGAGCGCCTCGAAGGCAGCAAGCGAGAGAAACTCTTTGCGGTACTTGAGTTGCTGTATAGCGCTGCAGAGAAAAAGCCTGTCCGTTCAGACGTGCCTGCCAATGCACCATATGGTTCGGTGGAATGCCAATCGGATGATTGCACTTTATGTATGGGATGCGTGGCGGTATGTCCGACCCGCGCTTTGCATGCTATTGGCGATCGTCCGGGGCTGCTATTCATTGAAGAAGACTGTGTGCAATGCGGAATGTGTGAAAAAGCTTGTCCAGAAAAGGTGATTGCACTGAAGCCGGGCCTTAACTGGAACAAAGCGGAGCGTCAGGAAGCGCGTGTTGTTTATGAGGAAGAAGCGGCTTGTTGTACAAGTTGCGGTAACCCATTTGCTCCGGCATCTATGGTGAAAATGCTAACTGAAAAGTTACAAGGTCACTCTCAATTCCAGGGAGAAGCCATTCGCCGTCTGGCTATGTGTGAAGACTGTCGCGTACGTGATGTCTTTTCCAAGATCGACGCTGATCCTGAAAGTCAGTTAAGGGTGTAAGGAGCTAAGTATGGTTCAACAAATGGAACAACCGATGGTAAATCAGCCACAACACGAAGAAACGTCACTGCGTATCGAGATCTACGCCATGCTTGCGCATCTGATGCGTCAGGCACCGGATGAAAACGTCCTGAACTGGCTGGCCGATCTGAACGTGGATACATCTGAGCATCAAACCACTGAGATGGCAGCAGCCTGGCCGTTACTAAAACTGGCTGCGCAAAAAGCCAATCTGATTGCTGTTGAAGAAGAGTATCAGGATCTGTTTATCGGTATCGGCCGTGGTGAAATTGTGCCATTTGGGTCTTGGTATCTAACCGGTTCCTTGATGGAAATGCCTTTGGCTCACTTGCGTCGAGATCTGGTCCAGCTGGGTTTCGAACGTGATGAGTCAGTGAAAGAGCCGGAAGACCACATTGCTGCGCTGCTGGAAGTGATGGCGATGCTGGTGGAGGGCGGTGATGAGCATCTGCAAAAAACTTTCTTTAACCGCCATATCGCAACCTGGTTTGAGCGGTTATGTGCCGATATGAAAGCCGCCGAGAGTGCCGTGTTCTACTGCGCGGTGGGCGAGCTGGCTTTGCAATTTTTAACGGTAGAGAAAACGCGTTTTATTGAAGTGAACTAGAGTTTTCTGATTTTACTTTTTGTAACGACGTAATTAGAAAAAACATAAGAATCGATTCCCGATGAACATGCTTTGGTCATCAGGAACAACGATAAAGGAGCAAGCTTTTATGAGTGAGCAAAACAAAGCTATTCATAATGAAACTGATCAAAGCCGTCGCCAATTGTTGAAGAGCATTGGTTTGACTGCGGCTGCTGGAGCTGTTGCTGCCGGTACGACAACCGTTGCCAAGGCAGCGGTAGAGACGCCGGAACAGAAGAACGAAAACAACTCAACAGGCTATCGCGAAACTCAGCATGTTCGTGATTACTACGAAACCTTGTAAGGCGGAGCAATAAATGAAACTGACTAAACGTTCCGACAAAGTGAGCAAGGATGAAAACCAGCTAGGTATTTCTCGTCGTTCCTTTATCCGAAACACATCCCTGGCAGCGGCTGGTGGTGTTGCTGGTGCCAGCATGTTTGCACCGGGTATGATGAAAAAAGCCCAGGCGAAATCGGTCGACCCGAAAGCCCCTGTGGAAGTTAAGCGTACTATTTGTTCTCACTGTTCTGTGGGCTGTGGTATTTACGCCGAAGTACAAGAAGGTGTCTGGACTGGCCAAGAACCCGCTTTTGACCATCCTTTTAATGCTGGTGGACACTGTGCTAAAGGTGCCGCGCTACGTGAACACGGTCATGGTGAGCGCCGCGTTAAATACCCGATGAAACTGGTCAACGGTAAGTGGAAAAAGCTGAGCTGGGAGCAGGCGCTGGAAGAAGTTAGCCAGCAAGTGCTGAAAATCCGCGAAGAATCAGGCCCGGATTCAGTTTACTGGCTGGGCTCTGCAAAACACAATAATGAGCAGGCGTATCTGTTCCGTAAGATGGTATCGCTTTGGGGAACCAACAACGTTGACCATCAGGCGCGTATCTGTCACTCGACAACGGTAGCCGGTGTTGCCAATACCTGGGGTTACGGCGCGATGACCAACTCGCTGAACGACATGCACAACTGTAAGTCGATTCTGTTTATCGGCTCGAATGCCGCTGAAGCGCACCCGGTTGCGATGCAGCATATCCTGATCGCCAAAGAGCGTAACAGCTGTAAGATTGTTGTTGCCGATCCGCGCCGTACCCGTACTGCGGCTAAAGCCGATCATTATGTGTCGCTTCGCCCGGGATCGGATGTCGCCTTTATTTGGGGTATTTTGTACCACGTATTTAAGAATGGCTGGGAAGACAAAGAATTCATTCGCCAGCGTGTCTGGGGTATGGATGAAGTGCGTGCCGAAGTGGCCAAGTGGACACCGGAAGAAGTTGAGCGTGTCAGTGGTGTGCCTGAAGCTGAAGTGTATAAAACGGCGAAGATGCTGTCAGAGAACCGTCCTGGCTGTGTTGTCTGGTGTATGGGTGGTACTCAGCACACCACAGGTAACAACAACACGCGTGCCTACTGCATTTTAGAGCTGGCGCTTGGTAACATGGGTAAAGCTGGTGGTGGTGCCAATATTTTCCGCGGTCACGATAACGTACAGGGCGCAACCGACTTTGGCGTTCTGTCTGACAATCTGCCTGGCTACTACGGCCTGTCCGAAGGTGCGTGGAAACACTGGGCTGGCGTGTGGGACGTTGATTACGAATGGCTGAAAGGGCGTTTTGACCAAGCTGACTATCGTGGCAAGAAACCAATGAACAACGCCGGTATTCCTGTATCGCGTTGGATTGACGGCGTGCTGGAAGATAAAGCCAACATCGAGCAGAACGACAACATCCGCGCCATGTTCTACTGGGGACATGCGGTGAACTCCCAGACTCGTGGCCCGGAAATGCGCACAGCAATGGGCAAGCTGGACATGATGGTTATTGTTGATCCGTACCCGGGTGTTGCGGCGGTAATGAACGGCCGTACCGATAATGTCTACTTGCTGCCAGCGACAACTCAGTTTGAAACGACTGGCTCTGTTACGGCGACAAACCGTTCGATTCAGTGGCGTGATCAAGTTATTGAGCCGTTATTCGAATCTAAACCAGATCACGAAATTATGTACCTGCTGTCGAAAAAGCTTGGTCTTGCCGATCAGCTGTTCAAGCACATTAAAGTAGAAAATAATCAGCCGGTGATTGAAGACATTACTCGTGAATTCAACAAAGGTATGTGGACAATTGGTTATACCGGCCAGAGCCCAGAGCGTCTAAAGGCACACCAGCAGAACTGGCATACCTTCCACAAAACGTCTCTTGAAGCTGAAGGCGGTGTAGCTGACGGTGAAACATACGGTCTGCCTTGGCCGTGTTGGGGGACGCCTGAGATGAAACACCCGGGTACCCATATTCTTTACGATACATCTAAAACGGTTGCCCAAGGTGGCGGTAATTTCCGTGCCCGTTTTGGTGTTGAGCGAAATGGTGAAAGCCTGCTGGCTGATGACAGCTACTCGCTAGGTTGTGAACTGGAAGACGGTTATCCGGAGTTCAGTGACAAGATGCTCAAGCAACTTGGTTGGTGGAATGAACTGACCGCCGAGGAAAAAGCGGCTGCCGAAGGGAAAAACTGGAAAACAGACGTGTCTGGTGGTATTCAGCGTGTTGCGATCAAGCATGGCTGTATCCCTTACGGTAACGCCAAAGCGCGTGCTGTTGTCTGGACTTTCCCGGATGCAGTGCCGCTACACCGTGAGCCACTTTACACACCTCGCCGTGATTTGGTGACAGATTACCCGACATGGAATGACAGCGAGGCGATGTTCCGTCTTCCGACTCTGTATAAGTCAATTCAGGACAAAGACGTGTCTGGCGAGTACCCGATCATCCTGACCTCTGGTCGTCTGGTTGAGTACGAGGGTGGTGGTGACGAAACCCGCTCTAACCCTTGGCTGGCCGAGCTGCAGCAAGAAATGTTTGTTGAGGTTAACCCGAAAGATGCCAACGATCTTGGCTTCCGCGATGGTGACATGGTGTGGGTTGAAGGTGCCGAGAAGGGCCGTATCCACGTTAAGGCGATGGTAACTCGCCGGGTGAAACCTGGCTTGGCCTTCATTCCGTTCCACTTCGGTGGAAAATTCCAGGGTGAAGACTTACGAGGAAACTACCCAGAAGGTTCCGCACCGTTTATTTCCGGTGAATCTGCAAACATTGCAACCACATATGGCTACGATCCTGTCACTCAGATGCAGGAAACCAAAGTAACCCTATGTAAGATCTCTAAAGCGTAAGGAGTCATTCTGATGGCACGTATGAAATTTCTTTGTGACTCTAAACGTTGTATCGAGTGCAACGGTTGTGTTACCGCCTGTAAAAACGAAAACGATGATGCGCTTGAGTGGGGCATCCAACGACGCCGCGTTGTTACCCTTAATGATGGTGAGCCGGGAGAAACCTCGATCTCGGTGGCCTGCATGCACTGTAGTGATGCGCCTTGTATGGCGGTGTGCCCTGCAGACTGCTTCGAACAAACCGAAGACGGCATTGTTCGCCACAACAAAGATCTGTGTATCGGCTGTGGCTACTGCTTGTTCGCCTGTCCATTCGGCGCACCTCAGTTCCCTAAACACGGCGCGTTTGCCGAGCGCGGCAAGATGGACAAGTGTACCTTCTGTGCCGGTGGTCCGGGTGTCGAGCCTGGTTCGCATGAAGAGAAGCAGAAGTACGGCGCCAACCGTATTGCAGAAGGCAAGCTGCCGATGTGTGCATCTTTGTGTTCGACCAAGGCGCTGCTTGCTGGCGATGCGGCCAAAATCTCCGATATCTACCGCGAGCGTGTGGTCGCTCGTGGAGCGAAAGAGGCGGGATGGGCCAATGCCGATGATCTTGCCTATGATGCCGGCGAGGTTCGCAAGGCTTAAGCATCTAGCTAAGTCTGGTGCGTAAAGCACTGAACGGTTTCAGCCTGCGTGCGGGCTGAAACCATTATTGAGTAAAACTGTTTTTACAAACAGTCGGGAGTATTAATGACTAAGCGAATTCAACGCTGGTTTACTTTATTGGTTACTGCATTCATGCTGACGTTTTCGCTGTCAGTATTGGCCAGTACTGAGACCAGCCAACAATCTGATAATACGCGCTTGGGCGAATCTGTGATTCAGAAAGAAATCGTAGGCTTTGCCGGCGCTGACTATTGGCGCATGGTCAAGGATGGTCAGGAAGGGTATACCACATCACAGTCACCGGAGCATGGTGTACTTATCTCTGTCCCGGGGCAGACGTGGTTTATCCTCAAAGAGAAGTGGATGTCTCCGTTGGGAGCATTGGCTATTTTTGGCAGTCTGGCATTAGTTGCTTTGGCATATGTAACCATCGGGCCGCTAAAGCTCAGCAAGCCTAAAACCGGACGCAAGATCAAACGCTGGAGTCGTCTGGACAGGGCATTGCACTGGAGCATGGCGTTTACGTTTTTGACATTGGCCTTCAGTGGCCTGACGCTGGTTTATGGTAAACATTTTATCAAGCCGGTGGTGCCTTCAGAGTTATGGGGCTGGATAATCTATATTGCCAAGCAATATCATAATTATATCGGTCCGATTTTTGCCTTCTTGCTTCTCGCTGTGCTAATCAAATGGTGGCGCAAGAGCATCTTTAACATGGTGGATGTTAAATGGTTCATGAAGATGGGCGGCATGGTTGGCAAGCACAAAGGCACCCATCCTTCTGCTGGCTTCTCTAATGGTGGTGAGAAGGCTATCTTTTGGCTGCTGATCTTCTTCGGTATCTTTATTACTGCGAGTGGTTTCATTTTAGACTTCCCAATCTTTGGCCAGACACGTCGCGATATGGAATTATCGAACCTTGTTCATATGTTCTCGGCACTGATATTGATCTGTGGTTTTGTTTTCCATATCTATATTGGTCTGTTTGGTATGGAAGCGGCACTTGATGGCATGATCACGGGTGAAGTCGACGAGACCTGGGCGAAAGAACACCATGACCTGTGGTATGAAGAGGTAAAAGATTTACCAGAAAACCAGCCGGGCTATGATGAGAAGCTTGAAGCTTCGAAGAAGCCAACTCAGGACAATGCATAGTTATTTTATTTCTTGCAGGTTCCTGAAAAGACAAACAAAGCCGGTGAGCGCTCCTCACCGGCTTTGTTTCGTTTGGTGAGCCGCACTATGGACAATAGCCTTAATGCACTATAACTTTATGAGTATAACCTCTAAACATTAGACTAATGTCGAATACTTTTAACTTATAACCTTATGAAAACAGTGATATAAATAGCTTATACAAGCTGAAAAGGACGTATCTATGCTTTTCCCGTATCGTAATATCGTGATTCTGACCGGCGCCGGCATTTCAGCTGAATCGGGCATTCGTACTTTCCGTGATCAAGATGGATTGTGGGAAAATCATCATATCGAGGATATCGCGACCCCTGAAGGATACCGCCGAAACCCATCTTTGGTTCAAGAGTTCTACAATCAACGTCGCCAGCAACTCGAGGGTGGTACAGTAGCCCCAAACGCAGCCCATTTGGCGTTGGCCAAGCTCGAGCGTGAACTGGAAGGGCAAGTAACCGTTGTTACCCAAAATATTGATAACCTTCATGAGGCAGCAGGAACAAGTAATATTATTCACATGCATGGTGAGCTCTTAAAGGCGCAGTGTAGTAGCACTGGTCAGAGTGTAGCCTGGAGTGGGGACATTTCTCTTGATGATCATTGTCATTGCTGTCAGATGCCAGCACCAATGCGCCCGAATGTGGTGTGGTTTGGTGAGATGCCGATTGGCATGGATCGCATTCATGAAGCGTTGATGAAAGCCGATTTGTTTATTTCGATTGGTACTTCTGGCGCAGTGTATCCCGCAGCAGGCTTTGTCCATGAGGCGGCTATGCATGGTGCACACACGGTAGAGCTCAATCTTGAGCCGAGTGAAGTTGAAAGTGAGTTTGCTGAAAAGCGCTATGGTCCTGCTTCCGTGTTGGTTCCGGAATTTGTGGATCAAATTCTGTCTTAGCACTCTGCGTTTTATTTAAACACTAAGCCCGTGGATATACCCAAACTAACCCAAGATGCAGGATTCAGAGTGAGACCAGCGTGTTCAGTTCAAGGAAAATAACGGTAGGAATGGTAGCCCCTTTTNAACCCAAGATGCAGGATTCAGAGTGAGACCAGCGTGTTCAGTTCAAGGAAAATAACGGTAGGAATGGTAGCCCCTTTTAACGTTATTTGACACAGAAATGGGCGCGCTGGCTCACTCCCAAAGGGCGAGTTTACTTGGCTTCTATGCGTTGTTACCGATTATTAATTTAGAGCAACTTGAGCTAGTTTGGGTATATTAAACAACCACGGGCTTTTGCTTTATTACTTATGAAGTGACAGCTTTTCGTGTTGTTATTTTTGAGCGTACTTGATCGTAAGCCCAGTTATAGATGATTGAGTAAACTAAAAAGAAGATAACAATACCCAGATCAAGTACGAATACTGTCCAGAAATCCATTTGTAGCACCCACATTAATAGCGGAATTGTAACGATCAGCAAGCCTGCTTCAAAGCCAAATCCGTGTGCGATACGCATGCCTAGCTTTCGTGATAAACGATCGTGACCAAAAATATGGTCGAAGCCTAAGTTGTAGACGTAGTTCCAGGCCATCGCCAATAGCGATAAGACAATTGCAATACCGCCAACAACACCTGGGTTGTGGGAAGTAAACAGCTTCGCTGCAACCATTAGGATGAATAATGCAATCGCTTCAAAAAGCAGGCTGTGCAAGATACGTTCTTTAACTGACATGGGTTAATACTCTTAAGGGATAATCTATGCAGCCAATGTATCTTAATATATGATTAGATCTAGTTAGTTAATATCATAATTTGTGATGATATGTATAATCTCGATCAGTTGAACATGTTTGTTACGGCTGCGAAGCTGGGTTCTTTTTCAGCATGCGCCAGAAAGTTAGGTAAAGTGCAGTCTGCAGTAAGCCAGGGGATTTCTAATCTGGAAATTGACCTTGATGTGACTCTTTTTGACAGGAGTACCCGCAAGCCGAGCTTAACCAATGAAGGCAAGCACCTGCTGACTTTTGCCGAGGCGATCTTGCAACAGGCTTACGAGCTTGAAAGTGCGGCAAAGGCGCTAACCAACAATGAAGAGACCCAGTTAACACTTGCTATCGAAGATAGCCTGCAAGTTGCACGCTTTTATAAGATTATTGATGACTTTTCGCATCGGTTCCCTGCAACATCATTGAATATTATGACGATGTCCAGTAGTGACATTATTCAATACGTGGTGGCTGGAAAAGCGAATATCGGTGTCATTTTGAGTGATATGACGTTTCTTAAAGAGACGGATATCTGCTATATCGGTAACTTGTCGTTTGTTCCTGTTGTTTGTAAAACACATCCGCTAGCAAGTTTAAAGAGCGTTACTCCTGCGGATCTGATCCCTCACCGACAACTGATGATTAGGGGGACAAATGGAGTACACCAGGCGCATTTACAGCCGGTTTCATCGCAGATCTGGTACGGCAATGACTACCGTGCGTTGTTGAAAAGTGTCGAAATGGGGTTAGGCTGGACTTACATGCCAAAGCATCTTGTTGAACAGGATGTTTCCTGTCAACTGCATATACTTCCGGTAACATTCGACTATAAAGACTGGTCAGTTCCGATTGAGTACATCACACCGAAAGATTGCAGTATGGGCCCGGCAGCTAAGTGGTTATGCCAAGCCATAAATACCTTGTTGGATTAGTCTGGAGTGAAAAAAGATGAAAAAAACCCAAGCAGCAGCTTGGGTTTTGGTCATCTAATCGGCTTTAAGCTAGTGATAGCGTTCGCTATTACTGGCCCGCTTTCAGCTTCTGGTAGTATTCTTCGTAGATGGTGTTAGCAGTACCTACGCTGTTCTGCCATTCACCTGCGTCCAACACATCCTGAGGTGGGAAGATGTTGGTGTCGTTAACAAACTCTGCTGGAAGTAGTTTCTTCGCTGAGGCAACAGGTGTTGGGTAACCGATTTCCTGAGCAACTTTTGCCGCATTTTCCGGACGTAGCAGGAAGTCGATCATCTTATGAGCCGCATCGACGTTTTTGGCACCCGCTGGAATTGACAGGCTGTCCATCCAGAAAATAGCGCCTTCTTTTGGCCATACGATTTCGATCTCGGCACCTTCCTGGCGAGCCATGTATGCAGAGCCATTCCAAAGCATGCCTAGTGATGTTTCGCCAGCCATGTATGGGTTAGCAGGGTAGTCTGAGTTGAATACCAATACATTTGGCATTAGCTTCTTCAGCTCTTCATAGGCTGCTTTGATTTCGTCAGGGTTCTGGGTGTTCGCAGAGTAGCCTAGCTTGCGAAGTGCGATGTGGAAGAACTCGCGAGCATCATCCATCATCATTAGCTGACCTTCCCACTTAGGATCCCAGAAATCACTCCAAGAGCTGACTTCAGCCTTGTCCATCATTTCTGTGTTGACACCGATACCGGTCGCGCCCCAAATGTAAGGGATAGAGTAGTCGTTGCTTGGGTCAAATGGTTTGTGCAGGTAGTTTGGATCAAGCTCATCAAAGTTTGATAGCTTGGAGCGATCAATTTTCTTCAGCATGCCTTCGTCGCGCATTTTAGAGACGTAGTATGTTGAAGGAACGACGAGATCGTAGCCTGTGCCGTGGGTTTTTAGCTTGGCGTACATGGTTTCGTTCGACTCATAAGTCGAATAAATCACCTTAATGCCCGTTTCTTTCGTGAACTGTTCCAATACTTCACTTGGAATGTATTCAGACCAGTTGTAGAAATACAGCTCTTCATCTGCAGCTGCTGCAACATTCGAAAACATTGCCATTGCGCAAATACCACCGGCCACTAAGGAAGACCATTTTTTCATTTTATTATGCTCCTAACTATCAGGATATGTTGAGAGTTATCTCCAGCGAATGTACTAAACAATAAACGCCAAATTGCAAATAAATGCGTATGGCTGTTAGGTACTAACCGCTTCTCCTACATGCAAAAGAAATCCCATGACTCCAGAGAGCCATTTTCTTTTATTTAATATACCCAAACTACTTCAAGGTGCTTGTTCAGCGAGAATTACTTGGTTACTAGGCTAGGCACCGATTTGAAAATCTAGTGGTCCTAAATTAATAGTCGGTAACAACGCATAGTCACCAAGTAAACTCGCCCTTTGGGAGTGAACCTTGCGGTAGCTTGGGTATATGACTATAAACAGACGATTTAAAAGGAGATTATAGCAGATAGGTTTATGATTAAGGCAACCAAATATTATCTGGTTGCCTCATATGCAGAATTACTGAGCGGCTTTTAGTTCCAGGAAGTAATTTTCATAGCGAATATTCATTTCGCCAACAGCGTCCTGCCATTCACCACGATCTAGATCTTCCTGAGGTGGGAAGAGCGTCGGGTTGTCTTTGTACTTGTCATTCGACGCCTTGACTGCGGTAAGATAACCGGTTTCTTCCGAAATCTTGGCCGCGATATCCGGGCGAAGCAGGAAGTCGATCATCTTATGGGCGGCATCAACGTTTTCAGCGTTCTTGGCAATAGCCAGGCTATCGACCCAGAAAATACCGCCTTCTTTAGGCCAGACAAGCTCAATTGGCAGGCCTTCTTTTTGCGCTGCGGCTGCCGAGCCGTTCCAGAGCATGCCCAAGCCGACTTCACCGGCAAGGTAGGGTGCTGCCGGGTTATCGGAGTTGAATACCAACACATTCGGCATCAGCTTCTTCAGCTCTTCATAAGCCTCGTCGATTTGCTTTGGATCCGTCGTGTTACCAGAGTAACCCAACTTTCGAAGGGCAATATGGAATACTTCACGGGTATCATCCATCAGCATCAACTGGCCTTCGAGCTCAGGGTTCCACAGATCGGCCCAGCTATCGAAGTCGGCCGGATCGTACATATCTGTATTTACGGCCAGTCCGGTCATCGCGATTACATGGGGGATGGAGTAGTCGTTGTTCGGATCAAAAGGCTTATCCAGATAATTCTTATCAAGCTCTTGGAAGTTAGTTAGCTTTGATTTATCGATTTTCTGTAACATGCCTTCATCGCGCATTTTGGCAACGAAGTAAGTGGATGGCACAACCAGATCGTAACCTTTCGGGTGTGCTTTCAACTTGGCGTACATAGTCTCGTTCGACTCGTAAGTCGAATAAATCACTTTAATACCAGTCTCTTTAGTAAACTGCTCCCTTAGCTCTGTAGAGATATAAGGGCCCCAGTTCATAAAAACTAATTCTTTATCAGCAGCATTCGAAAAGGTTGAGAACATCGCTGCTGCACAAGCAGTACCGGTCAGAAAAGCGGACCATTTTTTCATTTGTTTATCATCTCCAAAACCCCAGCAGGGTATTGATAAAAAACAAGTGATTAATCGGCTGACTAATCACTTGCAGTATCTGGCACAAGGCCAATTATAAAACTGAGCTAGATTACTTTATTTAATCTTCTCTCTGGCGAGTAACTGCGAGCAAATAACCAGAACCAGAGACACAATAAGCATTATCGTGGCTAGTGCATTCACTTCCGGTGAAATTCCCACTTTGACCATTGAGTAAATCTTCAATGGCAAGATCTCGTAGGACGGCCCGGTCACGAATGAGCTAACAATTACATCATCCAGAGACAGGGTAAAGCTTAGCAGCCAGCCCGCAGCAACAGCCGGTTTTGCCAGCGGCAGAATAATTTGCTTCAGGATCACCCACTCGCTGGCGCCAAGATCGCGCGCTGCTTCAAGCATCTTTACATCAAACCCTTTCAGTCGGCTGTAGACCGTGACTACCACGAAAGGCAGACAGAAGGTGATGTGAGAGAGCAGCAGCGTCAGGAAGCCCAGCTCGGCACCTACCAGAATAAACAGTGCCAATAACGAGATAGCCATAACAATGTCTGGCGACATCATGACGACAAACAGCATGCCGTTGACGAAATGTTTGCCGCGAAACTGATAGCGGAACAGGGCAACGGCCGTCAGGCTCCCGATAATGGCTGCGGCTGTCGCTGAAAACACTGCGATATTCAGCGAGTGCCAGGCTGCCTGCATCAGGCTGTCATTATTGACCAGATGCTCATACCACTTGGTTGTAAAGCCACCCCATTTCATACCAAACTTGCTGGCATTAAAGGAGTTCACGATCAGAATAATAATCGGTGTATACAGGAAAGCATACACCACAGCCATCAGACTGAATTTAAATACGCGTCCCATTATTCCAGTTCCACTTTACGGTTAAGCAACTTGCCTGCACGGTAGTAGGCATACAACATGACAGCCATCGCCATGGTCAGGGCGATACTCGTAGCTGCACCAAACGGCCAGTCACGGGCATTGAGAACCTGACTCTTGATGACATTACCAATCAATAGGTTCTTCGCTCCGCCAAGCAGGTCAGAGACATAGAACATACCCAGTGCCGGCAATAATACCAGCAGACAGCCTGCGATAATGCCCGGCATTGTCAACGGGATGATCACTTTCGTAAATGTCTGCAACTTATTGGCACCGAGGTCTCGAGCTGCCTCGATATAGTTATGATCCAGCTTTTCGATGGCCGAATAGAGCGGCAGGACCATAAACGGCAGCAGAATGTAGACCAGGCCAACCATCACGGCATACTCGGTGTACATAATGCGGATCGGCTTGTCGATAATGTCGAGATAGAGCAGGGCATTGTTGAATACACCGCGTGTTCCAAGCATGATTTTCAGGCCATAGGTGCGGATCAGTGAGTTGGTCCAAAAAGGAACAATCACCAGAAACAGCATAAATGGCCGCCACTTGACCGGCATCTTTGCAATCGCGTAGGCAAATGGATAACCGATGACCAGGCAAAGCAGGGTCGCCACCAGCGCCATATAAAACGAATGCAGCATTACTTTGGCGTATAGCGGATCGAATAACCGAATATAGTTATCGAGCGTAAACGTCATTTCTATCAGGTTTGCATCATCACGGGTCAGAAAACTGGTTCCGATGATCATCAGGTTGGGAATAAAGACAAACAGCAATAACCAACTGACAATAACAGTAATGATGATGTTCTGAAGATTAAGCTTCTTGTTCATCTGCAAGTACCACTTCCCAACTTTCCACCCAGGTAATCGCCACTTTTTGGTCAAGCGAGTGATCAACATCAGGATCATCTTCATTGAAGAACTCGCTAACCATGACAGAGGTGCCAGATTCCAGCTCAACAACGGAATCAAGAGTCATCCCCTTGTAGGTACGCTCACGTACGTAGCCGACGATGCCATTCGCTGTTTCGTCATTATTGATTTCTTCCAGGCGAATATCTTCCGGGCGCAGCAGGACTTTGACCTTGTCACCATTCTCAACGGGCAGTTTGCAGTGCAGTAGCGACGAGCGGTCTTCGACATTCGCCAGAATACGGTTTTCGTCAAGACGCTCTTTAACCGTCGCATCAAAGACATTGATCTCGCCAATGAAGCGCGCAACAAACAGGTTCTTTGGCTCTTCGTAGATTTCACGCGGCGAACCATCTTGTTCGATGTTGCCGTCACGCATAACAATGATGCGATCTGACATCGACAGGGCTTCTTCCTGATCGTGGGTAACGAAGATAAACGTGATCCCCAGTTTACGCTGTAGCTGTTTCAGCTCGATCTGCATCTGCTTACGTAGTTTGTAATCAAGCGCAGACAAAGATTCATCAAGCAGCAGTACTTTTGGCTTGTTAACAACGGCGCGGGCAATCGCTACACGCTGTTGCTGTCCACCAGATAGCTGATGGGGTTTACGAGAGGCAAAACTCTCAAGCTGCACCATACATAGCGCTTCAGTAACACGAGGCTCAATTTCGCTCTCAGCAACTTTTTGCATGCGCAATCCAAACGCTACATTTTCAAATACTGTCATATGCGGAAATAGCGCATAGCTTTGGAAAACAGTATTAACATGGCGGTTTTCCGCTGGGATCTCGGTGACGTCTTGATTGTCAATCATCACCTGACCGGCATCAGCATTTTCAAAACCTGCAATGAGGCGTAAAACAGTCGTTTTACCGCAGCCTGACGGACCAAGAATAGTCAGGAACTCACCATCATTAACGTTTAGATCAAGACCAGTGATGATTTGCTTGCCATCGAAGCCTTTGCTCAGCCCTTTTAGCTGAATCACTGGTTTTTTAGTTGTTTGTGCAGCGTTCAATTCTACGTTATCTCCACCTAGGGGGTTCACTGTGTCACCCCGACAGAAAGGCTAATTTTAGGAGGCGCATAATAGACCTCTAACTTAGTAATTCAAAGCGTTTTTTCATGGTTTTTTTAGCTAATTTTCAACCGCAAAAAATAATAGTCAGATTGATTAAAATGAACTCGGTAATGCACGCTATTTTTAACAATAAAATCAAGGGTAAACCTACTATTACAGTGAAGCACCGCAGCTACTAAGCATAGATTAAAAATGCCAACGAACAGACTTGGCTGCCAATTATGCTTTAACCGAGAATAAGAGGTGATTTCTATGAAGGAGGGGTTATAGATTGCTTTGTTAATACCTATTTAACAATTAAGTGCTAGTTCGATTTTTATATAGAGGCCGGCTAGCGTACAATCACGTCACTATGATTACTGATTAGTTGATAAAACAGAATGAACAACAAAACTTTCCATGTCGGTGGCTCGATCGACAAAGCCATGAAGGGTGACTCTGAACTTCAGGCTTTTGCAATACTTCAGGAAGCCTGGAAGGTAACGGCCAAGAATTTTCTCTCGTTTCTCCCTGCAATTATCGGTTTGTTTTTGGCCCAGGTTGCGCTGTTGATGCTTGGCCTGCAGGTACAGCTTGGTGATGCCTCACTTTTCTTTGAGGCGATTGTGACAGGCGGTGAGATTTCCTCGGAAATTGTTCAGGCGGGCTACATGGCGAACTTTTGGTCAGATGTACTGAGTGCCCCGCTATATGTAGGTGTTAGCCTGATGGCCCTGAACCACGCTGTCGGCTTGCCAACCAAACCTAGCCACTTGGTTAAAGGCTTCCCGTTCACCCTGGTATCTGTTGTGACCATGCTGTTGACTTCGTCGCTGCAGGGGGTTGGTAATGCTATTTTCCCACTAATCGGCTTGTTCCTTTCTATGGGCTTTAGTATGGCGATCATACTGGTGTGTGAGAAGCGCGTTACCCCGTTGAAAGCGATTCAGTACTCGTTGGTGGCTACGGTGAGAAAACTTATGCCGCTAACCGCTATTTATCTGGTCGTGCTGATCATGTTCTTCATTTCTTTTGCAACAGCCGGCGTTGGCCTTATCTGGACCATACCGTTTTTCTTCAATGTTAAGGGGATTGTCTACCGTAACTTGTTCGGAATTACGCTGCAGGTAACATCAATGAAAAAGGGCAGTGACGACGACAACTCGACAACAGGTGACTCTAAGGTCTTTAACGCGTGATAAAAACAACAAAAAAACTTGCGCTATTGGCGCTGATCACAGGCCTGGCCGGCTGTGGCGAAACTCTTCCGGAGAACCCGTTAACAGAAGCTGTCGACGACACGAAAATTAAAGCGTCATACACATCTAAACCTGATTTTCGAGCTTTTAAGGATGTAAACCAGAAGAAAGCGGCTTTCTTTGATTTTCTTCGACCTGCTGTTGAGCATGAGAACAAGCGGGTTGAAAGAGAGCGGCAGTTTTTGTTGAGCATTCAGGCCAAGCTTGACTCGGGTGACAAGCTCGATAGCGAAGAGTACGACTACGCGGCCAAGCTCGGCAAAATGTATCAGGTTGCGCTAGAGGGAGACAGTGCGGCTAAAACTATCGCCAAGTCATGGCTCAACGAAATGCTGAATCGTGTCGATGTGCTACCTGAAGAGCTGGTATTAAGCCAGGCTGCCAATGAATCGGGGTGGGGTACATCACGCTTTGCTGTTGAAGGTAATAACTATTTTGGTCAATGGTGTTATCGTGCAGGTTGCGGTTTAGTACCGGCTTCACGCACAAATGGCGCAACCCATGAAGTGGCGGTGTTTGATTCGGCGTATCTGTCTGTACAGGCATACTTTATGAACGTGAACCGAAATCGTGCCTACGTTGATTTGCGCGATATTCGAGCGGCTCAGCGTCGTACCGGCCAGATGATTGAAGGCACCAAGCTGGCTGAAGGACTAAGCCGTTATTCGGAACGTGGTCAGGCGTATGTTGATGAAATACAGTCGATGATCAGACATAACAATAAATACTGGCGCCAAGGATAAAGGATGAAGTTAACCCATTGGCTTTTAGCTGGCATGTTTGCCACAGCGTCTGTCTATGCTCAGGACGCTTCTGCCCAAAATATAGAAATGCGTTATAGCTCGCTCTACGGCAAGCTGAAACAGAATGTCAAAGAAGGCCATGAGGATGTGCGTATTGCCTTTTTCTTGTTAAATCAGGAAGACGGTAATGTTTGTACTGTTCATAAGGGCTCGATGCGCAAAGAAAAACACTACGAGGAGTTGGTGATCCCCGAGAACAATGAACTGGTTGTTCCCATCGACTCTAACCTGCGTCAGGCTAACCCGGATGTGACGTTTGTGATTGATGATGGCATCACTTGCGACCTTTCTATGCAGGTTATTGCAAACAAAGACTATGGGCAAAGTATTAACCAGGCAGAAATTGCTACCCTTGCTCCGCAGATGGATAAACTGTTATCTGACCTAGGCGGGATGTTCTCAAGCTGGTTTATGCCGGAAGTGGGCGGCGTGGTGGTTCATTTCGCGAATGATGTCAGTGAGCCTATTCGCCTTTCTGGCGGTAAGACAATTTCGGTGAAGGATAACAAGGCGGTTATTAAGCTGGCTGAGCTTACCGAAGGTGAGGAAGTTAAGTTTCCTCAGCGCGCCGTGAAGGTAACGCCCTGGATCCCGCAAGGAAGCTAATTCGTAAGAAAATTAGGCCCGCAAGGTAGCTCTTCCTTATAGCAAACACATAAAAAATCAGGCTAATGAAATTAGCCTGATTTTTTTTATGCTGTTTCCTGTGCATGCCAATTAACTGTCTCTAAGTGAATAAAGTCTATGAAACTCATTTGCGGTAGTGATATTAACCTATAGTCATATTGATATAGACACGATTTCAATAGCTATAAAGTAGTTTAAGTCTCAAATATTGGAACAAATTTATACATTTCACTGAAAAACTGATTCATCGCAATTCATTTTGCTGCCGGCTCCCTGATACTTGCCCGGTACTTTTTGAGGCAAGCAGTATATGAATAGCGCCTTATTAAGGATCAGCACTTCTAACTTACCAATACGAATGAGTGAGACATGGATAAATTAATTGAGAGATTTCTGCGTTACGTGAGCTTTGAGACTCAATCTAACTCATCAGTCGACCACTGCCCGAGTACTGAAGGGCAGCGAGTGCTAGCAGAACAGATTAAAAAAGAACTTATTGAACTCGAGCTGTCCGACGTTGAGTTGGACGAAAATGGTTACCTGACAGCTCGTTTGCCAGCAAACGTTGAACATGACGTGCCGGCTATTGGCTTTATTGCACACATGGACACCGCGCCGGATGCATCCGGTAAAGATGTAAAACCTCAGATCGTTGAAAACTATCAGGGCGGTGATATTGCCTTGGGTATTGGCGATGAGGTGCTCTCACCAATTCAGTATCCGGATCTGAACAAGTTACACGGTCACAATATTATTACCACTGACGGTACAACGTTATTGGGTGCTGATAACAAGGCCGGTATCGCTGAAATCATTACCGCCGTTGCCTACCTTAAAGCACATCCAGAAATCAAACACGGTGAAATCTGTATTGGGTTCACACCTGATGAAGAGATTGGTCGTGGCGCCAACCTGTTCAATGTAGAGAAGTTTGGTGCTAAATGGGCGTACACCATTGATGGTGGCCCGGTTGGCGAGCTTGAGTTTGAGAACTTCAATGCATCATCCGCTGATGTTATTTGCCATGGGGTCAACGTACACCCAGGCACAGCGAAAGATAAGATGATCAATGCCATGAACATCGCTGCTCAGTTCCAGCTTATGATGCCTACCGAAGAAACGCCTGAGTGCACTGAAGGCTACGAGGGCTTCTATCATTTGGTTGCTATGGAAGGTGGTGTAGCTAAAACAGAGTTGAACTACATTCTTCGTGATTTTGATGGTGAAGGTCTTGAGCGCCGTAAGGTTTTCATGCAGGAGAAAGTCGACGAGCTGAATAGCAAGCTGAAGAAAGGTCGTGTTGAGCTGAAGATCACTGACAGCTACCGCAACATGCGTGAAATGGTTGAGCCTCATCCGCACGTTATCGAGCTTGCCAAAGATGCGATGATCGAGTGTGATGTACAGCCATTGATCAAGCCAATCCGTGGCGGTACAGACGGTGCACGTTTGTCATTCATGGATCTGCCATGTCCAAATATCTTTACTGGCGGTTATAACTTCCACGGCATTCACGAGTTTATTACTGTTGAAGGTATGGAACAGGCAGTAAAAGTGATTGTTAAAGTGGCTGAAAAGACTGCAGCTCGCTATCAATAACTTGCACTAGCTCAGACTAGGCGAGTAGGGTAACTGACGAGAGCCTGCCATATATCGGCAGGCTCTTTTTTGTCAGCGTTTCCGCACTTCTTTAATCCTGTGTTATGGGTTCATCTCGTATTGATCTTTAGTGACATTCACGTAGTTGTCCCACATTCGTTGGTAACGGACATTGTCCACATGTGGACGTTTTATCATTCGCTCACAAATCTTTTGTTGGATCAGAGTTGCACTCGACTTGGCACTCAACTGTAGAGCAAATTTGGAAAAATCCCGGATCATGACATCAAAGATTTGCTCGATAATGTCATCATCAAGGTTGGTTAGTTTGGCTTCTTCCAGGATGAGTTGTCCATAGACCACCAATGTAAATAATTCGCCGAGATTTAACAGGAAGTCGAAATCTTTTGTCTGCTCTTTATTCGGCTTACCCAGCAGCAGCAGGATCTTCAACAGGCGAATTTGCTTTTTGAATATCTTCACATTGGGGGAGTCAAATTCACCATACACTTCTCGATAATCATGAAAACGTGTTTTGCCAAGCCCCTTGGTGGCACCCTGATTAAACAGAAAGTCATCATTGGTTGCCAGCTTCATCTTAGGCGCGTCTGAGAACTTTCCGGGTTTAAAGAAATAATTACCCATAAACTTCAATATTAAGGCCATATTGACATGCACGGTACCTTCAAGCTTCGGTAGAGCGCGAATATCCCTTACCGCCATCTCGAAGTACATGTTCTTTTCAAAGCCTTTTGCGGCAATAACATCCCACAGCAAGTTCATCACTTCCTCACCCTGGGTGGTGACTTTCATTTTTACCATTGGCGTAAACAGGAGGTAGCGACGATCATCAGGGCCAGCAATTCGCATATAATCAATTGCGCGCTGGGCAAACATTTTCATCGCCGTAAGGCGGGCATAGGCTTCGGTGAACAGCAGTTTGATATGGACAAAATCAGTGACATAGTGATCAAAAAGACGTCGGTGCGAGGCATGGTTAATAGCTTCATAGAAGGAGTGGGTGCAGATGCCGATTGATGCCCAGCCAAGGTTGAATTTGCCGATGTTGACTGTATTTAAAGCCATATCCCAGGCATCACGACCTTTGGCCAGTATGTCTTCTTCCCGGATGGGGTAATCATTTAGGTGGTATTCGGCGACATAGTTTTGTGAGTTAACAACATTTTGAACTAGCTGGTAATTATCGTGTTGCGAGTCCACGACGAAAAAGACGTACTCGTCGGTATCAGCGAGTTTGCCGAAGGTAGAGACCAGTGCTGCCTTATTACCGTTACCAATGTAGTATTTGCCGCCGTTTGCTCGGTAGCTACCATCTTCTTGCGGTGTTAAAACCATATCACTGGCGTAGATATCGGCACCATGTTCCTTTTCCGATAATCCAAAAGCAAATATGCCACCATCCTGTAACAGTTGAACTGCTTTCTTTTTTACGTGCTCGTTATCACTGATCCAGATTGGCCCCAGGCCCAGGATACTGACTTGCCAGGTATACCAGTGCGCCAACCCATAAAAGCCTAGTACTTCATTGAGTGCGCAGTTGCGAAATGTATCCCACCGGGTATTTTCATCGCCAAAGGAACTGGGAGTAAGGAGAGTTGCAAATAGCTGTTCTTTTTTCACAAACGCTAGAAAATCTGCGTACCAAAGACGTTCATGATCATCTTCTTTTAGTTTTGCTTTTCCTCGTTGTTCAAAAAATTCGATGGTTTTCTTTAACAGTGTTTGTGAGTATTCATCGAGGTATTCGTAATTTTCAGTTTTTGGGTTGAGTAACACGCTCTGTGTGTTAGTCGATGAACGGTGTTTCGTTGTTTGCTTTTTTATAAAGAAGTTTTTGGGTAGATCTAGCATTTTCATTGTAGCTCTCCAAATTGCTGTAAGAGTTACTTCCTAAAAAACTGCGCAATAGCGTCATATTCATAATTAAGGGTAAACCAAGGAGAGCTATTCGACATGAGTAATTACTCTATTGTGGAAATGATCACATCTTTATAACTAACGGCCGCTTAAGAGCATCGGGCTAGTTGCATTTAAAACAAGTGCGGCTTCCTCCATTTATGTACATTTCATCTATAATTGTATATAAATAAACAAACGACTTTAGTGAGAGGTGCTTATGAACGCATCCCATGCGGTACAAGGGCAGTCAATGCCAGAGGCGGGTAACATGGTGCTACCGGTTATTTTTAATATTCTTGATAAGTGGGCTTGTACCCAGGCACAGCAGATGGCCATTCTTGGCCTGGCGAGTCGCTCTACGTTGAACAAGTATCGTAGTCATCCAGAGTCAGCTAAGGTGTCGAAGGATCTGCTGGAGCGGATGAGTTATATACTCAATATTCACAAATGTCTTCGGATCATGTTTACCGCTGAAGAGAGTGTGTACCAATGGGTTCAGAAGCCCAACTCTCATCCGTTTTTTGCTGGTCGCTCGGCAATGGATATCATGGTTCAGGGCAAAGTGGTTGACTTATATCAGGTAGCATCTCGTCTGAATGCCTGGCGAGGTGGAAAGTCGTAGATGAGCCATCCAGTGAAATCCTTCAGTGATCAGCATTGTTATCGTCTGATCCCATCGAAATATCCGCCCATTAATTTGTATGAAGATGTGGCTGAGCCTGAACAGCTTGAGGCGATATTTGCTGTCGAGGCCATAACTAATCCTCGCCTTTCGGAAGAGGTCGGTAATTTTTCACAAATCCCACTTGAAGAACGCTTAGTGGGGATCCCGCATTGCAGTTATGTGATGGCTGCTTTTACTCATGTCAGCCCGGATGGAGCGCGATTTAACACCGCCGACTACGGGGCTTACTATGCAGCACCGGATGTGAATACCGCCATAAAAGAAACTGTTCATCATATGGAGCGGGTGATGGGGTACACTCAGGAACCTGCACAGGATATTCAGATGCGTTGTATCGATGCCAGGTTTAATGCAGCATTGGTTGATCTTACAGAGCAGCAATACCTCGACCAAAACATTTACCATCCGACAAACTATTCCCACTCGCAAATGCTGGCTACTGAAATCAAGGCGCTGAAAGGCGACGGGATCGTTTATCAGTCAGTTCGCCATCAGGGGTATGATTGCTATGCGCTCTTTAAACCGAGCTTAGTCACTAAAGTCTGCCAGACTAAACACTACACCTATAAGTGGAATGGAGTATCGGTGAATTCTGTGCTGGAAATTAATTTAGTTTGAGTTCTAAACCCAAGCAACATCAAGTGATTAGCAAAAAAAAGCGCCAGTTAAAATTAACTGGCGCTTTAGGCAGTGATTTACAAATCAACGATTATTGTTTTTGGATATCAACTTCTTTGGTCAGAATATTAAAGCTTACCAGGTAGATACCAGCTTCAGCTGGAGTAAACTCGATATTGTTTGAGCCAGAGAATGCAAGGCTTCCTTCTGCTGCTATGACATCATTGGCTGCATGTTCAAATTTGCCCCAGTCTCCACCGGTAAACTTGAAGCCTTGCATCTTGCCGGCTTCCAACTCTGGTGTTGTGAAACTGAATTTTTCAGCGTCAACTGACGTCATCTTACGGCCGTCTTTATGATCCCAGCCCCCTGCAATATCTCCAGGGATGTACCATGAAACACCTGTGTAGTCGTCTTGAAGTTCAGCGTCAAGAACAACAGGTTGTTCAGGGTTGGTTGCATCAAGAGATAGCTTGTACATGCCTAATGTGGAAACTGAGCAATTGTCGTCGCCGTTACAGCCATACCAAGATACATCATCACCTTTAACCGTAGTCATCTTGTATTCTGCAGTAGTGCTCAAACCGACAGTGGCGCTATAAAGCCCTTTGCCCGCATAAGCTGCTTCCGTGCCCGTTTTATTCCAGCCATTGAAACTACCTGCGATATAGACTTTCTTAGTCGCTTCAAATGGAGGAATGTCTGCTTTTTGCGATACTGGCAGACCTAAACTGCGTTCGTTACCACGAGGCTGAACAAAGACGGCACTTGACCATGCAGGAACCGTGAACTTGCCATTGGCGAAGCTGGCATCGCCGGCAATAGAGTTCGCTTGGTTATGAGTTGAACTCAGCTCGAAACCTGCAAGGGCGATGGCTTCGTTATTGTTATCAAGGAAGCTGCCTGTTGTTTGCTCAGTTGGTGTTGCATTAATCACGATAACAATAGAATCAAGAGAGCTGTCGAGATCTGTGGTTTGCGTTGAACCATTATCAATGGACATCACAATCATACCTGGCGTTTGACCTTTGCCGGTATTACGGAAGTCAACGCGCTTCATGATCTCATCAGCGCCAGGTAGCGTCATCAAAGGTGATGCTTTACGCAGGCGCAGTAGCTCTTTGTAGAACTCAAACATCTGCTCAAGGTTTGTTGCTGATGGTTGTGCATCTGCTGTCAGCACACTTTCGATAACAGTGTAGTTGGCCTCATCCTTATCTTTCGCAGGAAGGCCCTTGTTCCAGTTGTTGTCATTCAGGGTAAAGTCAACACGGTTATACCAGTCACCATAATCGTACGAGTCTCGCTGCATGGATTTAGAACGTAGCAGCTCACCGCCCATGTGGTTAAATGGCATAGCTTGACCCAGCAGTACTGTTGACATGCCAATTGCCTGCATGCGAACACGATCTTCTAGCGAGGTATCGTGAGAGATCTTGTACATGTTGATGTCCCAAAGCGTCTGGTTATCATGCTTGGAAACATAGTTCTGAACTTCCCATGGCTGTTCGGCATAGCCTGCTGCCTGGCCATTGTAGTCCAGGGTAGACCCTTTCAGAGCAGTGCCTTCATAGTCAATGAATTCAAAATCTTTAAGGTTACCCGCCATGCCCAGTCGGGTCAGGTCTGTCTGATGAAGCGCACGTGCCAGTTCATCAGAAACACCATCTTCATTTGTGTCTGCCTTGATATCGACAAGTTCATTAGGCTGTACATAAGCACCCGTCGCAAAGCCAGGGGTTTTACGAATTCCTTCGCCGCCATCGAATGGGCTTCCGCCGCGGACAGCATCACGTAGCCGGTCAGAAAACGAGCCGATACCTGTACCGCCTAAGTGTTTCTGGGTTGCTTGTACGAAGCGTTTGTCATTTTCAACTTCACCAAAGTTCCAGCCTTCACCGTAGAAGTACACCTCGTCGTTGATCTTACGTGCAGCTTCAAGTGTTCCTTGCATTTGGGCAAGAGGGTGATGACCCATCAGATCCCAACGGAAGGCATCGATCTTATAGGCTTTTACCCAGGTTTGTACCGAGTCGTCGATAAGCTTGGCAAACATGGCATGCTCAGGTGCCGTGTTATCACAACATGTTGACTTTTCAACGTTACCTGTATCTGGTACCAAACGTTGGTAGTACAGAGGAACTACCTTATCGAGTACCGATTTATCGTTCAGTCCGGATGCATTGGTGTGGTTATAGACAACATCCACCACCACATTCATGCCGATGTCTTGCTTGACAGATTGAACCATCTTACGGAATTCTAGAATACGGGCGGTACCTTCGGCATTGCTGGCGTAAGAGCCTTCAGGAACGGTGTAGTGGAATGGGTCATAGCCCCAGTTGAAGCTATCGACGCTGCGTACAAATTCATTGAGGGCTTCTACCTTAGCATTATCCTTACTGTCTTCTGCGGCAAGCTCAGCAAAAGCGTCTGCAATGCTGCCGCTACCTGTACAATAGCTTGAGAATTCAGAGTCTCTGACTGCCGGGTTTACCTCACAGAGTTTGCTGAAGTCCTCGTCGATATCGGCAACTTTACTTGGATCTTCATTGATGGTTGCAATATCGAATACCGGCATCAAATGCAGGTGAGTCATACCTGCTTCACTCAGTTGCTTGAGGTGATCAACTGGCACTGTGCCTTGTTCGGTAAAGGCCAGGTATTTACCTTTGTTTTGTGTGCTGGCATCACGGGCAGAGAAATCGCGGACGTGTGACTCATAGATCACCATGTCAGAAAGGTCGCTGTCTTTCTGTGAGTGCGGTGCCTCCAGGCTATCCCAGCCGCTAGGTTTGAGTTCATCCGAGTCCAGGTCAATTGCCTGGCTATAAATTGAGTTGGTTGAAAGGCTGACCGAATACGGATCGGTGACTTCATAATCAACGCTTTCCTGGTCGCGAGGCTGGAAGACTTTCATCGCATAGCGATAAAACTTCCCATCAACCACTTCACTATTAAGAGTGACACTCCAGCTTCCTGACTCTCTATCTTCAACCATAGCAACGCGTTGAATTTGTTCTTTGTCGCTGTTGTAGACAGCTAGCTTAACTTCAGTGGCAGTGGGTGCCCATAGGCGGAATGTAACTTGGCCATCATTATAGATCGGACCATACTGAAGTTCGGTGGCTTCCTGGGCAAACAATGCATCTAACGCACCCGCATATTGCACCCCAGTGGATGCACGTAGCTCACCATCATTTGTTGAACCGATAGCAATCAGGCTACCTTTCACCAGAGATGACAGCTCAATACCTTCCGGAAGTGTTGGTAATGCAAAGGCAGGGTAGTCGGCAAGGTGAGGGTATTTGGCTTTTTGCTCTGCAGTCAGCGAGGTGGACTTCATAACAATAGAAGCACCACTTGCAACACTTCTTGTTTCACCATCAATGGTTTTCTCTTCAACCTTGAATTTACCGTCATGGCTGAACATGATTTGAACCATGTCGGCTTTTCCGCCGCTTTTCCATACCATCGTACTGTCATCCAGCATGATTGCACCCAGTGTATCGGCAGAGATTTTTGATGATGGTCCGGCTTTTGTAAAGGCGTCTTCTCGAGAGTCGTACGGAGTTGCACTACCAGGAACAAATGTCAGCGTACGGTTATCACCCATTTGAGCGATGTCAATTTTGATATCAGAGCTGATGAGCTTATCTTTATTTGCATTGCGGAAAATGACTTTGAAGCATCCTGCCGTGGTGTCAGGCACCGAGAGGTGCCAGATAGGCCCATATTTGTCACTGTCGGCAGGTGTTACACTTACGTCTCCCCAGTCGGTATTTCTTTCTGAATCACTAAGACCCGAGCATCCGCCATCAGGATTGGCGTCTGTTCCCCAAAGGTGCAGGTTCATAGTGTCGTATGGGGCGTTATCACCCATTGGATCGTACAGCTGGAGTGCGATTTTACCTGCAGGAGGTGTTGGCAAATCGCCTGGGTTGCTCACGATTGGCAATATAACATCAGTACCCGCTTGAGGAAGCCCCTTCGCTGCCAGCAAGCCATCCTGGCGAGAGCCTTCAACAACAATTGCGGTATCTATACCTATGTTCACAACAGTAAACTCTTTACCTAGCGAGGCCTCGGTAACAGGAACGCTGGCTTTAGCCGTCTCATGTTCATCCTGTACAAGAAGCTCATTACAAGAAGCGAGTACGTCTTTATTGACCAGCCACATTGGGCCAAACTTATCTGAACTTGTTGCCGGGATTGGATCCTTAGTGCCGCATTTAAGTGTCCATTTGCTGTAGATGGAAACATTACTTTTGACACTGGCTTCTGTCGTCGTATCGACAACGTAGCTTATTGCAATTTGTTCTGCTGATGGCTTAGGTGCATCAGCCGGGAGAGTGATCAACGGCTCCTGTGTAGAAGGTGCTGGATTAGAGGTATTTGGAGTAGTAGCCGTTGCAGAGTCATCGTCATTACAGCCTACAATAAGCGCGGCAGAGCATAGCGGTATGATTATTTTCGCAAGTGCTGAGTATTTAAATTTCTTAGTCGTTATAGTCACAATCCTAGTCCACTAGTCGTTAATAAATATGTGATGGGTTTAGAAGTAATCAGTTGTTATCAGGATGATAAGTAAACTGTTGATAATGAAATCACCGTACTAACAGGGACTGGGGGGATGAGGAGCAGGGAGGAGAAAATGGCAAACTTGAAATA
Organism: Photobacterium proteolyticum; assembly: GCF_001939735.1. GTDB lineage: Bacteria > Pseudomonadota > Gammaproteobacteria > Enterobacterales > Vibrionaceae > Photobacterium > Photobacterium proteolyticum. The sequence continues at coordinate 176,743 of NZ_MJIL01000099.1, read as the reverse complement.
ACTCACACTAATTAGGACTAGTGCCGTTATTTAACAACAAATTTGTTGCACAGAAAGATCTTTACGTCACTTTTTGTAGGTGAGGTGTCAGTAAAAATGTAACTAATATATATATTAGTAGATTTTAATGATTGCAGATAAAAGCGCTATTTTGTGACCTCTCTTCGTTTTTGTCTTTTAGTCAAAATGCTTACGATAATTTCCTGCGACACAATATGACGCATCCGGAAATATTCTTATATCAAACAAAACGTCAGGTCACTCAGTTCAATGAAGAGGCTGGTTTATGCTAGGTATTCAGTTGATTGGTGCTTTGGGAATGAAAAGTGCCGTTAATCATGTCGTGGATAAAACAATCAGAAGTACGGTTAAGGAGCCGAAGGTCGGAAGTATTTTATATACAGGGCTGCTAGCTGACACTATGGAACATAGTGGTGTGTATATAGGTAACAATAGAATCGTAGAGTTGGATAATAAAGGACACATCAAGGTAGTCACTCCGCAAGAGTTTATCAATGGTGGCACTGGAATTAACATTTACGTAAGTGCTCAAGGGAAGTATCCAGTAGGTTCTGGACTTATTGCTGAACGGGCCATTCAATATGAGCAAGACGTCATCATCAAGGATTATCATTTACTTTTTGATAACTGCCATATGTTTACTGCTGCCTGTATTATCGGTGATTTCGATAATTCCTATTCATATTTATGGATGTTAAAAGATCTGGTCAAAGAGTCGCTGTCAGCTGATAACTGGCTGGTATGGCAAGATCCGCAAAAGTGCTGTGATAAGAAAGAGATTGAGGCTACTTATCCTAATTATACGAGTCAGGATTTAGCTTGCGTATTAGCTCAATTACAAGCAGTTAGAGAGCAAAGTAATCGCCAGTGGGAAGATATAAAAGCGCATTGTCGCCTGGTCCATGAGCATACAGCTAACGGCCCCGCATCTTGGTTTTGTACTACTGAGTCACGCCTAGAAAATTATGTAAGGCGCTCGCAAGAACTTGAACAGATTGAGTACATAAACCAGAGAAAACATGATGACCTATTAAGGGAAGAAAAAAGCCTTGAACAAAAAGTTGAAGAGATAACTGCTTATGTGTCTTTGCGTGAAGGGTAGTTGGCGATGAATAAGATTGAGCAGAAAAAAGGCATGAAAGTAGCAGCCAGTTATCTGGATATTCAAGACTATGCCAAAGCTGCTAAGGTTGAAAAGTTGTATCTGGCCAGCAAGCAATCTCAGTGTGCATTTCATCTGGTGCTTCGGGTATTGGAAAAAAAGAAGTTTGAAGCACTGTTTGAAGCGGTATTCAATAAAGATGATGTTGCGAACTTAAATGAGGAGTTGTGGTTTCTCTTGATGTGCTCGGCATTAAGAAAGTCCGGTTCTGAGTGTTTTAGCCGTTATTTTTCTATCGAGAAATTTGCCAAGTTGAGCGGTTATCACAAAAATGCTCTGGTTGGTCGGTATGCTTTAAAATACTCAGACAAACAAACTTTAGAAGCGATGTTTAAGTCCGGCGCGCAGGTCAATGTTCATTTCTTCGAAATGGTTCCCCCCGGACATTCTAACTTTGACCTTATGTTGAATTATGCCGAACCAGATTTCTTGCGGTTATGTTTGAGTCGACGTTTAGCTCAAGGCCTGAAGACATATTCACATACTCCGAACAATGCACCTCGGGTGAAATGCTGGTTAAAGCAAGGGTATGGTTGGTGGGAAGAGAAAGTATTTCCACAACTTAATAATATTAACCAACTTCGCCCTAGTTTTCCCTGCAGGGTAGCTAGCTATGATGCCGACTACTTAGTGTTGGCAATATTAACAGGAGATAAGGCGTTGTTTGATGAATGCTTAGCTTCTTATGTCGACGTTAATCAAAGAGCATCAAACGGAATGCTGCCGTTGGTCGAAGCATGTGGTCGAGAAAATGCGTATTGGGCAGTGAACTCTCTTCTCGCTAAAGGTGCATTAGTAAATGAGAGAGATGCTAATAATTTTACTCCGCTCTATGCGGCACTTGGAAGAAAAACGGTTAGCCATGATTTGGTTGCGATGTTGCTGTCAAATGGCGCAGATCCTAATCATAGGGATTTTACGCACGCTACATTGCTATATACGTTCGGATCGCATTTGAACAGTCAGGTGCAAAAACTACTGTTTCTTCACGGCGGGGAAAGTCACAGCCCTTATCAGCCAGGAACGGAGTTCTGTGATTATGATCCGAACATGCTAAATCAACGAGTCATCGATCTAAATAAGCAATAACAATATCTAATGGTAATTATATGAAAACAAGTATCAAAATATCTTTGTTGGCCTCGATCTTAGCCTCTTTATATGGGTGTGGCGGCGGTAGTGATGACAGTAATAGCAAGACTACACCATCGACCGTGAACGTACAGGGAAAAGCTATTGATGGATATATTTCCGGGGCAACGGTGTATCTAGATTTGAATTTTAACAACTATCCGGATAGTAATGAGCCTAGTGTTGTGACTGCGGATGAAGGGGATTTTAGCCTGAGTATTCCCGCAAGCTACCAGAAGTGTGTGAAGTACGTGCCTTTGGTTGTTGATGTCCCGGTGGGAGCGGTTGATAGCGACTTTCCCGGTACACCAATAGAAGAGGCATACTCTATGGTGTTTCCGCCACAATTTGCCCTAAGTACGGATCAAGACTTGTTAAACCTGACTCCGTTGACTTCCGTCGTCTGGAAACAGGTAGAGCAAGAGTTACGGGAGAATCAAGCGCACTCTCTATCCTGTGAGTCTATGGTTCAGGAACAGGCTCTTCTGGATGACATCAAGCAACGACTCGTTGAACAAGAGTGGCGCGTCGCTAACCGATACAATATTACCGTCGGTGAACTTTACGGTGATTATGTAGCTGCCGATAATGCTGAGTTACATAAACTCGCTCAGGACTTTGTTCCCGGGTTGCAGAAGTCTTATGAGGAAACCCGAGCACTGATTAAACAATATCCCGATGCAGAGCTTGCATGGGTCGAGTATTTTCTGGGGCAATGGGATAGTAACAACAAGGCCTATGACAGCCATTGGTATCGTTATGAGTTTGTTCAGGCTTCCGCAGGGAATTTCAGCTCTGAGACCCATGTTATGTCTGATGACTTGCAAACCAAACTGACCTTGCATGATAAAAACAGCATGGTTACGACACAAAGTAATGGGGTCAACATAGAAAAAACAGTCGCCTTAGAGAAAGCAGATACGCAATTCACCTGCTCGGTCAGTGAATGGCTCGAAACCATATCGTCGCAGTCATCAGGGGTAAGAAACACAATCTATTCCATGGTAAGTGACTGGGATTCGTGCAAAGCCTCAGCCATTACCGGTGATGTTGTGCAGGCATTAGTAACCAAGGACTATCAGGGGACAGATCTGGTGAACTATACCGAGCATACCTATAACAACGGAAATGACAGTGGTTTTACTCATCTCATCGGAATGGCGAATTCAGTCACAGCGGATGATTTGGCAGCGGTAAGAAACGTAATAAACACCGATTTCTACAGTGAAGACTCTCATGGAGCCGATTATTGGTTAAGAACGCAAAATACGTTTAGTGATGATTTGTCTGAGCCTACTCAGATTTTGACATCACACAATAGTAAAGGGGAGTGGTCTAGAGAGACGACCTATCACAATGGAACATATAAGTCTGAATGTGGTGATTCTGAGAACAGCTTATCTGAATACCAATGCACCAAATAACTGATTAACGGGCAGATAACTTCGGCTGTAATTGGTTGGGGTTATCTGTATACAAAATCAGCACTTTCTTCCGTCACATTTTGTCGCACCTATACATAACATGATTAGACCGTCACTCTTGAATCAAAATAATTTATAAACGTGGGTGGTTGGTGTATATGTGCAATAGGTATAAGTTCAATCTTGGCTTGTGCACGCTGTATAATAGGAGACGTCAGGCAGTAATGGCGAAACGATCAAGTACTCGGGAATCAATGGCTTTGGCATTTGAATTGTTAAAGCGAATACCTAAATCACGACCAATCACCGCAAGTGAATTACATCAGCAACTGTTTAGTGCCGGTTTAGAGAGAGACATCCGGAGTATTCAGCGAAATTTGGAGATGCTCAGTGAGCACTTTGACATAGTAAGAGACGACAGAAGTAAGCCGTACGGTTACTCATGGAAGAAAAACAGTCATGGCTTTTCCTTGCCGCAGTTATCACCACAAGAGTCGCTGCTGTTAAACTTGGCTGAAGATTATTTATCTAATTTATTACCGTCGAATGTCATCTCTTCGATGGACGGGTTCTTTAAAGAAGCAAGATACAATCTCAATCCTTCCAAGAGTCACGTAAAAGAACGTGACTGGCTGAGAAAGGTCAGGGTAGTGAGTGAAACACAGCCCTTGTTGCCGCCTCAAATAGATCTTGAAGTGTTTAACAATGTCAGTGAAGCACTGTTCCATGACCGCTTATTAAACATCGAATATTGTAACGCCAAGCAAGAGAAAAAATCAGCGATGGTGATGCCACTCGGGCTCGCCCAGCAAGGACCACGTTTATATCTTGTTTGTCGTTTTGATGGCTACGATAACGAACGTAGTTTAGCCATTCATCGGATACGTAAAGCAACAGCTTCGACGTTTAGCTTTGAAAGGCCGGAGAACTTTAACCTCAGTCAATACGATGCAGATGGCCGTTTTGGGTTTGGTGAAGGTGAAAAGTGTCAGTTGCAATTCAGTATTACGAAAGCTGCAGGGTTTTATCTTTTAGAGACACCACTTTCGCATGATCAACAGGTAGAAGTGCGAGATGACCACTTTTTGATCACGGCTACTGTCGTACAGTCAAAGCTGCTAGAACGTTGGCTTAAAGGCTTTGAAGAACAGGTCTGGGGTATAAAGATAGCGTGAGAGAGTGTCGATGATTAGATATTTCTAATATTGCGTTAGGTATGCATTGTTTGTATGAAATGAATATGCAGATATTAAGAATGCCTGTAAAAAATGAAGTAATTAAAAAATAAAAGAGATAATTAATGAGTACCAAATTAGTTTCTGAGTGGAAAATAACAGAAGAACAAGCAAGAGATTATGGAATAAACATTTCATTTGAAACTGCCAGTAATGAATTTATTGAAAAAAATGTTATTTTATTTTTGGAAGGAAAAAGTACAAGCGGTAGAAAACTTCCTTTTTTAGATTTACTTAACAATACCTTTCAAATGGTAAGTGATCAGTTAGACTCACAGCGTTGGTTAACATTAACCAATGAGATCTACCTTGATAAAAAAGCTAAAGGTTGCTGGATGTTAAAGTCAAATAATAACAGCAAGATACATAGAAGCTTTAGTTCAGGTGAAAGTGTAAGAGATGTAAGATCTCATATAAACAAGAGTATCAATGACAAAATTAATCAATGGGATCTTCCAACATACAAACAATTAATATGTATGACCAACTTGGGAAAAACTGTTCCTTTTAACAAATTTAGTTTGAGTTATGGAAGGATTTCATTAAGTCGTTATTCTTTGTATATTAAAGGCAATAAGGTTCAATCGTATGATTGTGATAATGATGTGTTGCAGGATGTGAGTACTAATGGCGTTAGCTTCCCATTTTTGAAACTATCTAACAACACTCTTTCTGGTCGTTCTTTATTTGTTGAACTATTGATAAAAGGATTAACTCCTATTTCCTTAAAGAATAGTGAAGCATACAAATTATTACTTTCGATCTTCCATCGTGAGCGTCATGGTATATTTGAAGAACAACGAGTTGCTTCAGAGGCTCTGTTGCAACATCAATATGGACTGATACGTGATGAGTTAGTGATTAAGGCCTTGTTAAACGAAGATAAGGTACGGGCAGATATTGCTCCATACCATAAAAAAAAGCTTGAAGATACTCAGCTGGGCCACTGGTCTTTATGGCAAGATGAACTGAGTAATGAAAAGCAAGAAACTATTTCATTCTCAAATAAATTAGTCGCTCGTGATCCAAAATCCAGTATCAATGATGGTGTAGTGGGCATTGATTTTGGTACAAAAAGCACGGTAGTGGTGTATCAAAAAGATAATGTCAATATTCACCCAATGCGTATTGGTACAGGGGATCTAAGTAAAGAGGTTGCTGCCTTCCACTATGAAAACCCAACGATCATGGAGTTTAATGATTTAGAGCAGTTCATTAGTGGCTATCAAGCGAAAGCGAATAAGCCTTTTACTCGTTGGCAAGACTTAACTATTTCACATACCGCTCAAAACTCCATGCTTGGCAGTGAATCTAGCCAATTCAATACATTCCTGGATGACATAAAACAGTGGGCGGGTGATAAAAACAGAAAGCTTAAGATCGTTGGTAAACAAGGTAAAGTGATTGACTTGCCGCCATTTCTTGAGCTTAGCGATACTGTCTTTAACCCTATTGAGATCTACGCATATTACCTTGGTTTATATATCAATAACCAAAATAATGGTATTTACCTTGACTATATTTTGTCTTTTCCTGTTACCTATGAAATGCCAATCCGTGACAAGATCATCGAAAGCTTTGAGAAAGGGCTTAAAAAATCGCTACCAGCAGAACTTGGTGAAGAAACGATATCACAATTAACAGTCACCAAAGGGGCAAGTGAGCCAGCAGCTTATGCTTTGGTTGCATTACAAGCCTATGATTTTAATCCATGTAATGATGATCGTGTCTTCTATAGTGTGTTTGACTTTGGAGGTGGTACTACAGACTTTGACTTTGGTATTTTCAGAGAAGCCACTGGTAGAAAAGAGCGCCGTTTTGATTATGTTATCGAGCATTTCGGGGCAGGAGGTGACAAGTTCTTAGGAGGTGAAAACTTGTTAGAACTGCTTGCATTTGAGGTGTTTAAGAAAAATAAAACAGCATTGCTAGCAAAAGGTATCCAATTTGAAAAACATCCTGAGAAAGATGCGTTTGCAGGCAGTGAACAGCTATTAAACAATTCGCAAGAAGCGAAAATTAACACAAAAACATTGTGTGAAATGCTGCGTCCTTTCTGGGAGGGACATGAAGAGTCATCACTAGACCTTTCGCAAGGTTCTATTGCGATTAACCTAACGGATGTGAATGGCACTGTGCATACCGCTTTTGAGCTTGATGTAAACGAAGATGAATTAAATAAACTTCTACACGATCGAATTGAACGTGGGGTTATTAACTTCTTTAATGCGTTACGCCTTGCCTTTAGTAACACTCAGCAGTCGCTGCATGATATTGATAGCATCAAAATTTTCTTGGCGGGTAACTCCAGTCAATCGCATTTTGTGAAAGAGATCTTTGAACAGCAAATAGCACTACAGCATGAAGCGATGGGGCTAACGTCTGATCAAGAGAGCCGTTTTGAGTTGTTCTCTCCATTGGGTGCAGATAAGAACGATGTTGAAAAACCGACGGGAAAAACAGGGGTTGCGTTTGGCTTAATCGAATCTCGTGAGGGAGGTAGCATTATGGTTGTCGATCATAATGTCGAAGCTGATGATATTCGCTTTAAGTATTACTTGGGTGAGAGCCGTAAGAACTGCTTTAAGCCGTTGATTGATAGAGAAGTCGCTTTTAGCCAATGGGTAGAATTTATTGATGCTGGCTATCAAAAGTTCGAGATTTTCTATACTGAGCAACCATATTCAAGTACTGGCAAAGTGCCGATTTCAGATAGCAGTATAAAGAAACGGGTCGTTAAGCTTGATTTTACTAATGATGAAGCAATGGTTTATTTACGAGTCGTATCACCTACACAAATCGAATATGTTGTTGCTCATGAAGATGCAATAAGCAACGAAGTATACCTAAACAATATCCAGTCTATTGATTTATCATAAAAAGAGATCGTTATGTTACCTTTTATTGCAATACCCCAGATTACTTCTCTTATTGCGGCTGTCACGAAAGTGGCAACCACTATTGGACCTATGCTAGTAAAGAATGCTTCCTTGTTGCTAGAAGTTGCAAGTAAGTCGTTGCCTCAGATCGTCAAAACGATCGAAACAGTGAGTGCTGTGGCTAATATTATCAGCCCAAACGAAACGGCTGAAGAGCTTGGTGCTAAAGCCATGAAGGCAGATAAGAAGCCAGAAGATTTTGATGAGATTAATGCGTATATCGATTACCTCCGTGAGGAAGTAAAAGTCGGAAAAGATGAACTCAGCGATGATACGGTTGATGTTATGGCTCGCCATGCGATAGGCGTATCGTTAATGGTAAAAGGAGTAAGTGAAAAGTTAGATGCTGAGCTTACTTTTCCGTTTCTTAAGACAGTAAGTGATTTGAGCTTGGATGCGAGTGTGATTCTGGAAATGATTAAGGCGTATTCAACTAAAGGTCTGAACATGGATGATTACGGAAAATATCTAGGTAAAACGTTGAGTATCGAGCAATTAGATGAGCATAGTGAAGTATTAGTTGAGGTATACCAAAAAGCAAACCCAACAATGACCACTGAACAAGTCGAAGATATTGTAATGGGCTTAGAGCTCCCGAAAGTTAACGTATAACGGTTGTAAAGAGATGCATATGAAAAAGCCACTCATTGACCTGCTGAAAAACATTGATTCTCAATCGGTTGTGCCATCATCTATTGAGAAGCCTGGTTTCTTGTCTGATTATGAATTTTCACTTTACCATATTAAAGAAGTCACTTTTGATGAGGATTCTCCCCGCAAAGAGGCTTTTGAAAACGTATTAAATTCCTTGAGCCTTGAAGGTATTATTTTTACCTATCTATTGGTTGGGGATAAGAATGGTGTTTCTTTTTACTTTGGTATAGCGAAAGATAAGCAGTACAAAAAGTCTCTAATACTTGAAGTTGATGATATCGGTGACACGATTCTAAAACCTGCTATTGAAGGTAACTTCAGAGGGAGTGTGGTTGAAAAGCTTGGTAAAAAGCAACGTAGGGCAGTGAAAGATACGCTGACCAACTTCCAAAATGTTGCAAAGCTTGAAGGTGTACCAAGTGTTAATGAAGAGAATGAAGAGTTCCAAGGTGTTGATCGCTTAGTAGACATAATGAGTGGGGATGATTTTTGTCTGGCTATTATGGCTGACCCTCTATCTCTGCTTGAAATAACAGCGATTGAAAATCACTTACATTCTATCTATGACAAGTTACTTCCTATCTCGAAACAAAGCATCCAAACGGGGGAGAATACCTCAAAGACAAAAGGTAGAACTGAAGGAAGTAGTACCTCTAAAGCAACAGGAACCAATGATAGTTTGAATATCACTACCAACGAAGGTACAAGTGATACGACAACTAAGGGAACCAGTGAGGGCTCAGGAAAGTCTACCAGCAAAAGTCGAGCGGAGGGAACAACAGAAGGGCGTTCAGAAGGAAAAACAAAAGGAACCTCTATCACCAATACAACAGGCGATACCTTAAGTTCTAGCACATCAGAACAGACGAGCAGTTCAAATAGCAGCACGAGAGAGTTTTCCGACAAAACCGTTCAGGAGTGGCTGACTTATATTGATGATGTTCTGCTAAAAAGAGTGCAATATGGGAAAAACAAAGGGTTGTACTTAACGAACATATATTTATTCTCTAACGCGACTGGCACAGTTTTAAAACTTGGCAACACTGCTCGATCATTATTTGCTGGCGGTGATACGAATAAATCACCACTGAGTTTTAAAAAGGTGACTGATTTACAAGAGATCCAAACCATTCAAAGCTTTCAATTTCCCATGTTGAAAAGTGATGGAAATAAGCAGATTGAATCGACTAAGGATAGTCAGAAGCAGTTAGATTTACTGCTTTCTAAAAGTCCCTTTGATAACTTCTTAGGCAACTGGCTTTCTACCAATGAATTAAGTGTCGTGGCTGGCTTGCCACAGAAAGAAGTGGTTGGTTTAACGTTAAAAGAAGAAGTGGAATTTGGGCTAAATATTACTCAGAAGACGGAAGAGTCAAATAAACTCTTCTTAGGCAGTTTAGTTAAAAGTGGTTTACCGCAAGAGATCGATATTCATATCGATAAGCGTGATCTTGATAAGCATACCTTTATTGCAGGGGTAACAGGTAGCGGTAAGACGACAACGTGTCATCGTCTTTTAGAATCAGCCCAGATGCCATTTTTGGTCATTGAGCCAGCAAAGACTGAGTACCGGGTTCTGACCAAGAAGAACAAAAACATCCTCATCTTTACTTTGGGTAATGACAATGTTGCTCCATTCAGGCTAAACCCATTTGAGTTTTTCCCGCACGAAAATATCACCTCTCGTGTAGATATGATTAAAGCGAGTATCGAGTCAGCCTTTGATATGGAAGCTGCGATACCACAGTTAATTGAAGCTGCTATTTATAAGTGTTACGAGGATAAAGGCTGGAATATTGCAACATCGAAGAACAGCAGATATGAGAATCCTTTTGCTGATGGTATCTATGCTTTCCCTACCTTAAGTGACCTCGTCAAAATGACTGAAAAGGTTGTTTCTGAGCAGGGATTTGATGAGCGATTAAAGCAAGATTATATCGGTTCAATCAAAGCTCGCTTGCAAGGTTTACTCATTGGTTCAAAAGGACAAATGCTCGACACAGCTCGCTCGATTGATTTTAAAGACCTTGCTACAAAGAATGTGATTCTAGAGTTAGAAGAGATCCGTAATCCAAGTGAAAAATCACTGGTAATGGGCTTTATCCTAGCGAACCTAAACGAAGCGATTCGAGCGAATTATGAAGCATTCCGAACTCGTGGTGAACGTTTTAGGCATATCACTCTGATTGAAGAGGCACACCGCTTACTTTCAAAATTTGAGCCAGGAGACAGTCAAAATAAGAAGCAAGGGGTAGAAGTCTTTGCAGATATGCTGGCAGAGGTGCGTAAGTATGGTGAAGCGTTAATCATCGTCGATCAGATCCCGAATAAGTTGACACCAGAGGTGCTCAAAAATACCAATACAAAAATCATTCATAAACTCTTTGCTAAAGACGATAAAGAGGCTGTCGGGAACACGATGGCATTGTCGGATGAGCAAAAGGATTTCTTATCTAACCTTGAGCCTGGACGGGTAATCTTGTCGAGTACAGGTATCAATAAGCCGCTACAAGTGCAGATAAAAGAGTTGATCAGTACCACCAATGAGAAAGATGTCGCCCCCTCTGAAATCAGAAATATTGCACTAAGTTACTACGGAGAAAACTACAAGCGAGGTCTGATTCAGGGCTTAGAGTTTTTTAATCAAAAGCCATCAAATGAAGATGTGCATCAATTCCTGCAAGGTAACATTGCTGCGTGTTGGTTTGAATCGGTGAGAGAGAGAAAGGCTAGTGAAGCTTTGCTCCATTATTTAAATATCCTAGATAATGACTTCATGGTTAGCTACATCCTAACAGCTTGTTATGTTGACAGTGATGAGGTTGATAAAGCTCATCAGAGAGAGCGATTAATCCAATACTTTATAGGATTGAAATCAGAATCAGAAATGCGAATGAACATAAATTGTGTTAATGCTTTTAGAAAAAATCTTAAATAGCATTATTAGGAGAAAAGAAGATGGGCTTATTTAGTGGTTTTTGTAGCATCGTAAGTGGTGCATGTAGCGCAATTAGTAGCGCCATGTCAAAAGTTGGTGGTTTTGTTGCTGATACGGCAACCTCAATTGCAAAGCTAGGGGTTGAGCTTGCGACTAAAGTTGGAGAGGCAATTAAAGCTGTAGGTATTTCGTTAGGCATCATCAAGCCTGGAGAAAACCTCGAAGAACTTGGTGAAAAAGCTATGCTGAGCGATAAAAAGGCAGAGGATTTTGATTCCATCAATGAATATATCAATCATCTCCGAAATGAAGTTACTTTGGATAAAGAAAAGTTTAATAGTCTTGATGAGAAAGAACTACTCGCACGTTCTGCTATTGGCGCTTCAATCACTCTAAAGGGTATCAATGAAAAGCTAGATACAGTCGTGACGACAGAGTTTATGGCTGAGGTTGCTAAACAACAACTAACAGCAGAAGAAATCATAGGAACAATTAAAGTATACAAAGAAAAAGAGCTAAACATTAGTGATTATGAACTTTATCTGAATGATGAACTGAGCATTGATGAAAGCGATAAACATAGTGATGCACTGGTTTCTGCTTATCAAAAATTAGAACCAGAATTAACGTTCGAGCAAATCGAAGATAAAGTAATGGGTTTAAAAGGTTAATAGGCATGAATGATTACTGTATTCAAGCAACAAATAATATGGTTAATGTCAGCCGTATTATCGGAGGGGAGCTTGAGCCCATAAGAGTCAGGGGTGAAGTATCTATCCCTATAGCTGACTTTTGGCCGATATTTAAGCAGAAGGTGGAATATGAAGCTGATGAGTTACTTTCTTTTATCATTTTTTCTGATAATGAAAGCTTTAGCATAGACCCTGAAATTAATATTGCTGATGAATTCGTTTCTAATCATTCTGAACTAGAAAGCCTGGTATTTGAACATCTGACGGGTGGTTGTTTTATAAATACTTATCCTCACATCGATATTGACATTGTTAAGCAACCTTACCGCTTTCCAGTTGCAAAAGATGAAAAAGAGGATGAAGAACTAGTTAACAATGAGATGGCAACTGACAGTTTGCAGACTTTCTTTAGAAGAAAGACAAGGGAGCTACAGAAAGAAAGTTATCAAATAAATAAAGGTAAATAGCATGGATGTGAACGTTATTTTAGAATTGCTTAATGATTCACAAGTTCAAGAGAAGATCAAGTCAATAATTATTGGTAATAAAAATGATAGTAAACGATTTGTTTCTAATCAGAATAGCACTTCAAATGTAGAAGTAGATAATGATTGTTTGGTTAGAGAAAATCAAATACTTAAAAAGGAAAGCGAAGAAATGCAAGGGTTTATTAAGAAGCTGAAAGCGCTGCTCCTTGGCAAAGATAACGAAATTACCGATAATATCTCAAAAATTGAAATGTTGGAGTCAAAAATATACTCGCTTCAACATTTAGTAAAAGAAAAAGAATTAGAAATTGTCAGGTTAAATGGTGAGGTAAAGTCAGTAAATGACTTGCTTGCTACATCCGAGAATAAACACGAACGAACAGACGAAAAACTAGAATGGTATAGAGAAAATTTTTCAGAAGATATTAAGGTTCAAGATGTTTATAGTGAGTTTTCAGAACAAACAAAATCTTCATTAAGTGGTATTTTTAAAGATAGCTCTCCTAAAGGTTTAATTTCATGTGGTATTCAAGATAAAAATATCGGCAATCTTTGGGATTATGCAAAAAATGAAGTTGTAAATGGAACTAATCCTGATATAGCCGGAGTTGTGAAGTTGTTTGACTTATTATTCTCTCGCTTTATTATCGCTTATCCTATGTATGAAATTCAGCCTGTTAAGTTAGGAGATGAGTTCGATACTCAGCAGCATGTTAGACATAATAGCAGTTGTAATATGAGTGGTATAATAGATGCTGTACTGTTGCATGGTTATTTAAATACTAAAACCAATAAAGTAATCAAGCCGTCTATTGTTAGGATTTGATTTAGAACTGCCAGCTCAAGCGAGCTGGCTTTTTTTAAACCTAATTTTCGATTAATGGATAAACAGGCTCGCCCCATAGTTCACTTTTTCCATCCATCATTAATTCAATAATAGTTGGTACGATTTGCTCAAGTACAAAGGTACAATCTCGTAGTTGTTTACGGTTTGCAGAGCTACCGAAAGTTGCGCCTCCGTGGATAATCTGGTTACGAAGCGTGTAAAGACGTGCAAATAGGATAGCGAGTACGGTTGAAGTGTCGCTATTTCCGAGAGCGTTATTGGCAGCCACCTTGGCTTTTGACCGTTCTTCTTTCCATTTTTCTTCGGGGATTCGACCAGACTGGTAATCCCAGAATGCTTGCAGAATAAACTCATTGCTTAAGATGAGGCGTATTGCACCGGCGTACTGCGACCAAACGATACCTGAAAGCTTGTTGTGGTCATCAATGTTCACTAGTTTACTTAAGAATTCCTGATATAAGCCTTTCTCGCTAAAATTAATTCTTTGCTCAAAATCTTGTGCGTAAGCTGAGTTGAATGCAATCCAGAGAAAAGTGAATTTTGAATCGTCATCATCGCATTGTTCTGCTTTGTCTAACCAACTTAACGCCCGATGAATTCTGATAGCAAGTGCTTGGCTGTATGAGTCGCGCTCGGCTCTTTACCGTTGCTTGAGCCGTTGATAGTTCTGCATGTTTGCCTCCGTAATCAAATCTGCATAAATTTTGCCTGACAAGTCTCTGAATTAAAATGAGTTATATTAATAAAATGTGGTTTAAGGAGACAGTACAGACGTATGTGAAGAAATACACAGTAAATCAATGAATCGAACTTAGACCAATCGCTAATAACAACCTACTTTACAACTTGTTATCCTTAGAAAGTAAAGGGGGAGTCTAACCAGCCATCTTTGTTTGAGGTCAGTAGTATGATGCGCCAGCAAGCCAAAATAGGATTTTGGAAAAATAGCTTGGTAAGGCGTTATTTGGCCTTCTCGCTATTAGTCGCCATTCTACCTTTAACAATCACGGCTGTGTTATATGATTCCCTGACAGCGAACCTGCTTAAATATATGGATGCGCAGCAGGATACATTGCAACTGCAGCAGACTCAAAGCAGTATGGAATACATGATGCGCCAGCATCGTAATGCACTGCGGGCAATCAGCGAGTTGCCCGGCATCAATCAACTGCTGCAACCTGAGCCTGCGCTTACCCTGCCTCGTCAGGTATTAAACCTCATCTATTTTGATATTGACCGCCCAGAAATTTATGGTGCCATACTGTTTGACCGCCATTGGCAGTTGAAGCGGGCTTTCCCTGGCCAGAGTGCCAGTGGCTACCCTTACTGGGGAGAAGGTGATCTCAACATAGCGACTCTTCCCCGGTTCCCGTATGGGGAGGCTTTGTTGCTAGGGCCGCAAAAACCGATGACTGCACAATCAGGCTGGTATCTTATGGCTTTTCCGCTCAGTGCCAATTTGCCGGGTGAAGTGTCTCCGGGGTTTATTGCTTTTCAGATTCGGCTAGCGAGTTTGACGCAGCATTTGCCGCCGATTATGCCCGAAGGGGGAGCTCAGTCATGCCTTTGGGTTGAGGCATTGGGATGTTTTGATTCATTGGGGCGTTGGCGAGACAGTTTGCCTGAGGAGATCATATCGTTACCGCTATGGGGCGGCTGGACGCTGGCGATGATCCCGCGTGTCTTACCTTCGTTGGGAACCAATCAGCAGCGATTATTGCTTGCTTTGATGGCGATACTTTCGGTGGTTGGCGTCTGTGTTTTCTTTTATCTGGTAGTGCTACGGATCAGGGGACGGGTTGTACCGTTGATCCATGCTGCGGATGCAATCTCACAGGGGCAATGGGACACACGTATCACCCCGAAGGGCAATGACGAGATCACTTTGCTGGCGACAGCTTTTAACCAGATGACCTCTCGCTTGAATGCACTGCTTATTGCGCAAAGCGATATGGAACGCAAAGCCGTTTGGGGGGAGTTTGCTACCGGGATAGCACATGAAATTCGCAATCCACTGGCAACAATCAAGGTGTGTGTTCAAGCACTGCCGGAGCAGGATGATGAAAATCGGGAGCTTCGTGACATGATGGTGACGGAAATTGACCGGATCAATCATTTGATCAGTAACTTACTGGATTATGCCTTACCGCCGCAGCCTAATGGTGAGCCGGTGTTACTCTCGGGGTTATTGCATCGTCTTCATGTACTGGTTTCCCCGCTAGCCAAAGATAAAGGGGTGCTACTAAGCACTGACGAATGTTGCCCTTATGCAGTGATGGCTGATGCTGGACAGCTTCAGCAGATCTTAATGAATTTGCTCATTAATGCGGTTGAGGCCACTTCACCGGGAGGTGAAGTGAAGATGTCGTTTACTGTGGGTTCAAAAGGCCTTTGTGTCATGGTGAAAGATACCGGCGAAGGTATGACAGAAAAGCAATTAGCGATGGTGACTGAGCCATTTTATACCACCAAAACAACAGGGACAGGCTTGGGGCTGGCGGTGTCCTTGTGCCTGGCGAAGCAGAATCATGCTGAGCTCGGTTTTGACAGCAAGCCCGGACATGGAACAACAGTTACTATGAGGTTTGAAAAGGACTTTATTTGTGAGCCAGAAACCAACACTGTTAATTATTGATGATGAAGTGAACTTAACGCGTTCATTGAAAATTGCGTTGAAAAGTCAGGACTATGAAATCGCGCTAGCTCATGATGCGGCTGAGGGACTAGCTGCCGCTCATGCTCTGCGTCCGTTTATGATATTGCTTGATTTAAGGCTGCCAGATAGTGACGGTCTTCAGCCGCTGAGTCGGTTGTGCACATTGTTGGCTGACAGCAAAATAGTGATGATGTCTGCGCATGGCGATATCAGCACTGCGGTCGAGGCAGTGAAAATGGGGGCTTCAGATTTTGTAACTAAGCCCTTCGATGTTGCCCAGCTTAGGCAAAGTGTCTCTCTGTGCTTGGCAGAAACACAAGCAGTACGTCACACTTGCGGGTTAATTGGACAAAGTCCAGTAATGGAAAAATTGGCACGAGAGCTGACATTGATCGCCAATAGTCATACTAGGACTATTTTGCTGCTGGGGGAGTCGGGTACCGGTAAAACGGCGGCCGCATCAGAGTTACATAGGCAGAGCCAACTTGGCAACAAGCCGTTTATTGAGGTCAATTGTGCGGCTTTGCCAGAAGCCTTACTGGAAGCGGAATTGTTTGGTGCCGAAAAAGGGGCATATACGGGTGCGCACCGTAGCCGGGGCGGGTTGATTGAAGCGGCCGACGGTGGGACGTTATTTCTTGATGAAGTGGGTGAGCTAACGTTGCCGACACAAGCTAAGCTATTGTCTTTTCTTGAGAACCAGCGTTATCGTCCGGTTGGCTCCGCTACCGAGAAGCAGGCTGATGTGCGGGTCATAGCGGCAACCAACCTGCATCTTCGTAATGCTATGGAAGAGGGAAGGTTCCGCTCTGATCTCTTCTACCGGTTAAATGTAATGCCTGTACATATTCCTTCATTGTCTGAGCGACGGGAAGATATTCCCCTGTTGATGGCCTATTTTGCAGATCGTTTTCGATGTAGCGGTAAAGCACTGTTCTTTGCAGAGACTGTTACCGAGGCTTTCTGCCAGTACTCGTGGCCGGGTAATATTCGTGAGTTGAGAAACCTCATTGAACGTTTGTCGGTGCTCTATCCCGGACAGGTGATCACAATCGAGATGCTACCGCCAGACTGGCAGATCGTCAGGGATGAAGCGAGCAGCCTGCAAGAGGTAAGTGCTGCAACTCGCACCAGTATCCAACCACAAACCGATGTCGCCCCTTGTGGGCAATTAGCCTCTGATGCTGTGGCGGTTAGTAATCCGGTCGTCAGCCATCTTGCCAATGAGGAGAAGAAAATAATCCTTCATGCACTACGTGAAACAGGAGGTCATAAAGGCAATGCTGCTAAGCTGTTACAGATCTCCCGTCATGCCCTTAAGCGCCGCCTGCAAAAACTGGGGATCCAGTCATGAAATGGACTTCTTGGTTAGTACTGGGTTGGTTATGGAGTACAACGACAGTTGCGGAAGTGGTACTTGGCAGTGACAAGGACACGGCTGATTTAGATATTGGCTGCTTGTATCCGCTTACCGGGCCATCCGCTCTCTGGGGAAGTGATGCGGTTGTGGCGATTAAAATGGCGTTAGATAAGCTCAAAACCGATCCTAGTGCACCAACGATACGAGTTACCGTGGCCGATACAATGGGCAAGCAATATCGTTCGCGGGAAATTGCCCTGCAGTTTATTGAGAATGAACAGGTGGACGTGCTTTGCGGCGTGGTGAACTCTAATATTGCGCTGGAAACTTCCAAGTTGGCATTTGAAAGTCAGACTTTATTCCTCGGTGCCGGGCACAGTACTCCCCGTTTAACCGAAGATGCACTTCATCCGTGGTATTTTCATTTAAACAACGACGCCAGCCAATCGAGCGGGGCCGGGGCCAGGTACCTTCAAGACATCAAAGATGAATGGAGGTGGAAAACCCTTTCTTATATTGGCCCTGACTATGAATACGGACATCAGATCTGGCAAAAAATGGTGACAGCACTTGATACGCTAGATGTGGATTACCAAGTAAAAGATGAGTTTTACAGTTTGCATGGCGAGAAAGATTATAGCCGCTACATTGATGCCTTATTGGCTGATCCTCCGGATATTGTGGTCAGCGGTCACTGGACTCGTGACTTGGTAAGCTTCATTGAGCAGGCTCAGCTGGCAGGACTGTTTAGCCGGACCCGGTTTGTTAATTTTGATACCGGAGGGGGCTATTTTGTTCTGTCTCGACTGGGTGACGCCCTTCCTGAAGGGTTGGTGCTTTCGGCGCGGTCACATGTGAACTGGCCGGCCACCGAGGCTAACCGGGAGTATGTTGGCGAGTTTTACCGCCGGGCCGGGCGTTATCCGACATTCATTGCACAAGATGCTTATGCAGTGATAACCGCGCTCGCTACAGCCTGGAAACAGGCGCAAGAGAAAACCGTTGAGGGAGTCCGGTTATCACTTAGCGGGCTCTCGTTTTCGTTACCTGAAGATCCTGAAGGCTTTCAGTCCGTCATTGATCCTCGTACCCATCGCATCCTTCAGGTTCAGGCGATAGGAGAGACCGTTGCAGACGGGCGTTATTCTCCAGCTACACGGACATTGGGAAAATGGAAATTTTATTCGCCCTATGAATTACCTAATGTTATTGAAAGCGTTGTAGAAACCAGTGTTGCTGGCAGCAGCGATCAGAGGAGCGCTCTTAAAGGCGGCTAGGAGCGGAAAGCGCTCATGTCGGGCGCTAGGCGCTCATCGTCGCGCGCTCCTAATGGGTAAGTAAATTTGGCTTTTACTAGTTGGTAACAATTTTCGCTAGGCCTATCTCATCGTTTTAAAATGGCGTTTCTGGTTTAAAATCCTTTTTAATCAGCGTCTTGATATCGTTGTTTGGATGTGCTTTTCAGATCGCATCCAGTTGGAAAATATTTGTTTTTACAATTTGTTCACATTGGCATCATCATTGCTCTTGTTGTGAGGTAAATAATATAAGCCAACACAACAGGAGAGACTATGTCGGTGATTAAACGCTCACATGGAAAAGAACAACCTTACTGGCCAGCAGGGCCTTTTAAAGTACGTCTTCCCTTTATTCATTACCGTTGGGAGCTTGCAGAAACAATCCAAGGCATGATCATGTTCGTCGTAAGTATGGCGATGATCCCGCTTTTGGAGAAGTATCTTGGTCTGCCCTATGACGTTGCGCTTGCCTATGTGGTCGTATGCGGGATTGGATTTATGTTACCCAACCTGTTGGGGGTCCCAATGGTTCCTGGTTGGATCACTCCAGCCATCCCGGTTGTACTGTTATTTCTGGGTAATTTCGAGCCGGGGCCAGAATCAATCCGCGCTTTGATGGGACTGCAACTGATAGTTACCGCTATTTTCTTCATTCTCGGGATCACCCGGTTGGGTAGCAAGCTGGTCGAGTTGTTCCCCGACTCAATCAAAGCCGGGATCTTGATCGGTGCCGGGATTGCCGCTATTACCGGCGAGATCAGTGAAGGAGGGCGCCTGGCGAATACGCCCGTGTCATTAATCATTGGTTTTATCGTCACGGCGTACGTTCTGTTTTCGCTTAATTTCCGTGATTATGTCAATAAACATAAATGGGCCAAGGTCATTGCTGGCTATGGCATGGTTCCCGGCACATTGGTAGCAATGGCAGTTGGCTGGATTGTCAGTGAATACCCATTGCCAGCGGTTGAGTTTGGTTTTTCTGCCCCGGCATTTGGTGACATGATCAATTACTTGCCCTTTACAGTAGGACTACCGTCGCTGGAAATGCTTTGGTTGGCTGTGCCAACGGCTCTAATCGCCTACGTGATAGCGTTCGGTGACATTATTGTCGGGAAAAGTCTGCTAGATCGTGTTGATCACCTTCGACCTGATGAGCATATCGAGGTCAATGTTGACAGGGTGCACCTGGTAACGGCCCTCAGAAACCTGATCCACTCCTTTTTTGCCCCGTATCCAGGGTTAGCCGGCCCGTTATTTACCGGAGCGATGGCAACGATTGCTGAGCGCTACCGACATGGCCGCAAGGCAATGGACAGTATTTATAGCGGAGCAGGGATATTTTGGATTGTCGGGTTTATGGCCTTGTTTGCGCTGCCATTGATCACCTTGTTCAAACCTGTATTGCCAATTGCTTTGTCTATTACTTTGCTGATCACCGGATATCTGTGTATTTCGGTGGGTGTCGAGCAGGTACGTAATGCCACCCAGATGGGTGTGGCAGGAACTATGGGTGTGGTGTTGGCGGTTTACGGTGCGGGTTTTGGCTTACTGGCCGGCATTGTCTTGTACCTTCTTATTGAGTGGCGTAGCAAGCGTCAAAGTGCTGATGACACGGTTGAAGAAGAGCCTATTGAAATAGTAGAAAACTAACCTTTTATCACTTTTCTATCAGTTTGAGTTCCGGCTCCAGGCTAGGGGGCCGGCTATCAAGGAAGAACACATATGTCTAAACACAATATTTATGAAATTGGCCTCGATAAAACGCCTGCAAATTATGAAAGCCTCAGCCCGCTTAGTTTCTTAGAGCGTGCTGCCAGTGTGTATCCGGATTATACCGCCATTGTTCATGGCCCTATTGTACGGACATGGAAGGAAACTGAATCACGTTGCCGCCAATTGGCTTCAGCACTTAACAAACAGGGGGTTCGTGAAGGTGATACTGTCTCAGTGGTAGCGCCTAATATTCCTGAGGTGTTTGAAGCACATTTCGGTGTACCAATGTCAGGAGCTGTGCTAAATGCCATCAATACCCGCCTTGATGCCGATGCAATGGCATTTATTTTTCAGCATGCGGAAAGCAAAGTGGTCATTGTTGACCGCGAATTTACCGATGTCGTCAATAAAGCGCTGAAAATGATCGCTCATAAGCCATTGGTGATCGCCATTGATGATCCGCTATATCAACAGGGCTCACTGATCTCCCCTCTGACCTATGAAGAATTCATTTGCGGTGGTGATGAGGGCTATTTGTACGGACCTCCTGCTGATGAGTGGCAGGCTATTTCATTGAACTATACATCTGGAACGACGGGTAATCCTAAAGGCGTTGTTTACCATCACCGTGGAGCTCATTTGAACGCAGTAAGTAATATCCTTTCATGGGGAATGGGGCAGTTCCCGGTTTACTTGTGGACTCTGCCTATGTTTCATTGCAATGGCTGGTGTTTCCCTTGGACCATTGCAGCAACGGTAGGGGTTAGTGTCAGCCTGCGCCATGTTAGAGCCGATGATATTTTTGCAGCTATCCATGAACACAAGGTTACCCATTTCTGTGGTGCACCGATTGTGCTTAATATGATGAACAATGCAGACGATGGCATGAAGCAGGGAATTGATCATCAGGTCTACGCGATGACAGCAGGATCGGCACCGCCAGCCTCGGTGATTGAAGGCATGGAGACAATGGGAATAGAAGTAACACATGTTTATGGCCTGACAGAAACCTATGGCCCTTGCGTAGTGTGTGACTGGCAAAGAAGTTGGGATAACCTCAGTGGCCAGGAAAAGGCTCGTATGAAAGCCCGTCAGGGAGTGCGCTCGCCGATGCAAGGCGAGTTGATGGTCGCCAATCCTGTGACTATGGAACCTGTAGCCAAAAACGGTGCCGAAATGGGAGAGATTTTCTTACGGGGTAACATTGTGATGAAAGGTTATCTTAAAAATCCGTCAACCACTGACGAGGCATTGGCTGAAGGGTGGTTCAGAACTGGTGATCTGGCGGTATGGCACTCGGATAATTATATTGAGATTAAAGATCGCTCAAAAGATATTATTATCTCAGGGGGCGAGAACATCTCCAGTATTGAGGTCGAGGACGTACTGTATCGCCATCCGGGTATTGAGGAAGTGGCAGTGATTGCCATGCCTGATGAGAAATGGGGAGAAGTACCATGTGCCTTTGTCAAAGCTCGAGAAGAGTTTGTGTTGAGCCAGGAAGAAGTCATTGAATTTTGCCGCTCACAGATGGCACACTTCAAGGCTCCCAAGAAAGTGGTTTTTACCCAGCTTCCTAAAACCTCGACAGGCAAAGTACAAAAATATGTGCTGAGAAATTTGGTGCGAGAATAAAGCTGAGGTAACCTGCTAGAAAAGGCAATGCCTCTTATAGTCAAACTACCTCAAGATGCTCGTTTCAGCGAAAATTACTTGGCTTGTAGCCTAGGCACCGATTAGAAGGTCTGGTTCTAAATTAATAATCGGTAACAACGCATAGAAGCCAAGTAAACTCGCCCTTTGGGAGTGAGTCAGTTGGTTCGGCATTCCGACGCCCATTTGTGTGTCAAAAAACGTTGAAAGGGGCTAGGTATATCATGGCATTGCCTGGTATTTGAGCTTGAAAAATCCATGAGAATAACCTGACACTTAACAAGCTGTTTGTGTAGGGGGGCTATATATTTAGAGCCGAGTATCGGCTGTTGATAAAATTATGGCAAAAGGTTTTAGTGAGCGATGTGGTAATTTTAGATAAAGTCTATAACAAAAATCACAAGGTGATATTAACTTGTGTTTCTTGTTCAAAAATATGGCCAAAGAAAGTATCAAAATTGAAACGAATTTTCTTACCTATATAGTTGGATGTAATTCTATTGTCTGTAACTCGCGAGCTTACTTCTTCTTTAGCAATCTTAAACTTCAGCAACTGAGCACCATTATATTCATCCAATGAAGTTAACAACCCGTTGCAAGTGTTAAGCTCATCGGTGTCGTCGGCAAGAGATATAAATTCGGGGCGAATACCGAATTGTACTTTGTGGTCAATAAAGTTGTTTAGCTTTTCTTGATGTGATTTAGGGATAAATAAAGGTGTGCCATCTTCAAGCTCAATAATGATGTTATGATCAACACGCCGAATTGTTGAAGAAATTAGATTAATACTTTCCATGGTCACCTCTTTGCTCTCTCCGATAGCGGCCTTGCGGCCGCTTCGATGTTAGGTTTTTGCTGATAAAATTCAGACTTTAAATCACCAAAGGGGGTGAATTAACGGTTTACAGGTTTTAGCTTCCAGATGTTGTTGGCGTAGTCTCTAATACTACGGTCTGAGCTAAACTTGCTCATCAATGCAGTATTTAGAATTGCTTTGCGTGCCCAGTTTTCCTGGTTACGGTATTCAACATCGATTTTCTCGTGAGTTTTCACGTAGTCTGCAAAGTCAGCCAGTACCAGGTAAGGGTCACCACCGTCTAGCAAGTTGTGGCGAATCGTCGCTAGCTGACCAGGTTTACCTGGTGTGAACTCATCAGTTTCCAATAGATCCAGTGCTGCGCGTAGTAAGCTATCAGCATGGTAATAACGGTAAGGGTCGTAACCCTCTTCTTTTAGTTTCTGTACTTCATCAACCAGCAAGCCGAAGATGAAGATATTTTCGTCACCAACTTCTTCGCGCATTTCCACGTTTGCACCATCCATTGTACCGATAGTAAGGGCACCGTTTAGGGCAAACTTCATGTTACCTGTACCCGATGCTTCTTTACCTGCAGTCGAAATCTGCTCAGAAACATCAGCCGCCGGGAACAGGATCTCTGCAAGACTTACGCGATAATCAGGAATGAATACCACTTTCAGCTTACCGCCGAGGCGAGAATCGCTGTTCACTTTTTCAGCAACTTTGTTGATGGCAAAGATGATATCTTTTGCCAGCGCATAACCCGGCGCCGCCTTGGAACCGAAGAAGAATACGCGAGGTTGCATGTCGAATGACGGATCGTTCAGCAGACGATGGTACAGTGACAGAATGTGAAGCAGGTTCAGGTGCTGACGCTTGTACTCGTGTAGACGCTTGATCTGAATGTCGAAGATAGCATTGGTATCAATCTCGATATCCATGTTCTCTTTAACCCAGTCAGCCAGACGTTGTTTGTTCTCTTTTTTCACTGCCATGTAGCGTTTCTGGAACGCTTTATCTTCTGCGAACTTTTCAAGACCGGTAATTTTTTCAAGTTTGTTAGGCCAGTCGTTACCCACCTTCTCGCTGATCAGCGCAGATAGGCCAGGGTTACAGTATTTGATCCAGCGACGCGGTGTGACACCGTTCGTGACATTGGTCAAGCGGCCCGGGAACAACTCGTCGAACTCAGGGAACAGGTCGCGCTTAACCAGCTCAGAGTGTAGAGCGGCTACACCGTTTACCGCGTAGGTACCGACAACACACAGGTTAGCCATGCGAACCATACGCTGCGAACCTTCTTCAATGATAGAAAGCTTGCGCTTCACTTCATTGTTGCCAGGCCATGTCTGCTCAACCAGCTTCATGAAACGGTGGTTGATTTCAAAGATGATTTCCATGTGACGAGGAAGCATTTGTGCAATCAGTGCTTCACTCCACGTTTCCAGTGCTTCAGGCAGCAAGGTGTGGTTGGTGTAGGCGAATGTCTTCGAAGAAATGGTCCACGCGGCATCCCAACCCAGCTTGTATTCGTCAAGCAGGATTCGCATCAGTTCTGGGATAGCGATAGTCGGGTGCGTATCGTTTAGCTGGATAGTCTCAAGCTTAGCCAGATCTTCAATCTTGTTACCGGCACCGATGTGGCGGCGCAGAATATCGGCAATTGAACAGGCACAGTGGAAATACTGCTGCATCAGACGCAGTGCTTTACCCTGGTCATGGTTGTCATTTGGGTACAGGACTTTGGTTACGTTGCCAGCTTCTAGTGCTGAGTATTGGGCTCCCACATAGTCACCGTCGTTGAAACGCGACAAGCTGAAAGGTGCTGGCGAACGGCATTCCCACAGGCGAAGCGGGTATACACTCTTGTTATCATAGCCGACAATCGGCAGATCCCAGGCGACGCCTTCCACGGTCATGCCTGGTACCCAGCGACGGCACGCATTGCCATTTTCATCTTTATAGGCTTCAACATGACCGTATAGGTTAACAGTTTGGTTCAGTTCAGGACGAACCACTTCCCAAGGGTAACCTTCAAGGCCACGCCATGCGTCAGGGGCTTCTACTTGACGGCCGTCAACGAAAGACTGGCGGAAAAGACCGTATTCATAGTGCAGGCCGTAACCTACAGCAGGGTATTCTTGTGCCGCTAGAGAGTCCATAAAACATGCAGCCAGACGACCAAGACCACCATTGCCAAGAGCTGGATCACGCTCTTCTTCAAGTAGATCAGTCAGGCTGTGGCCCATTTCTTTCATTGCATCAGCAACGTCTTCATAAAGGCCCATGCTGATCAGGTTGTTGCCTGTCAGGCGGCCGATAAGAAACTCAAGAGACAGGTAGTTAACGCTACGTACTTTCTCTTCAGCTAGTTGCTGCTCAGTTTCTAGCAAATTACCGGTAGTGATTTCAGCCAAGGCACGGCCCATTGCCAGATACCAGCTACGTGAAGTCGCCGTTGTAGGCGTGTTCGCGTAAGTCGTTGTTAGGTGCTTTTCTACAGCCGCTTTAAAAGCCGTCTTATCAAATTGCTGTGTCTGACCATTTGTAGTCATGGTTCAATCTCGCTCTAGGATTATTTCCAACTGGTGGCAATGTTGCCTTTGTTATTCTGGCAAAACATCATCCCGAGCAAGGGCGGATTAGGAGTTAGTGGAAGGGGCGTAGCTATCTAATCTTTCAATGAAATGTGATATATAGCAAAATATTGAGGCGTAGACAGCTAATTTTGAAGCCTATTTTAATGGGATTTATATGAATTACATTGAGCTGCGTGTGCAACGATGTGCTTAATTTTTAGAAAAATTAAGCACATCGAATGGCTGATTTCAGTATTAAAAATCTTGGACTGATAGACTAAGTGCAACACTCAATAACGACAAAACTCTCCGAAGCGAGCTTTGTCGTTAAGGTTCATTGATCAGTAATAACCTTCCCGTCAATGGTGGAACGGCATACAGGCTATCGTCAATCACAAATATTGTGACACCTACCTTTCACTCATTACTCTACAGTTTCAAAGTAGAATCTGTATTCACGTACACCGTCTATCTGAACACCTTTTTCTCTCAACTCAAGGTACTGTTGAATCTTAACCGTTCTGAAATCCATAGCCTTGAGCGCAAGGATTATTCGTAGTTCATCCATTGAACGTGACTTAGCAGCAGAACTACAAGTACCGCAGATAACATGAGCCTTTGCCTTAAAACCAGTTTTATTAAGCCAGTTAAGCTCTTTAGGTTCTTTACGCTTACCACAGAAGTAACAGCGGTTGTCTTGCTTCAATGCGGCCTGTTCCCTTGAAGCTTTAGGGCTAATAGATTTGTTAGTTGGGGTAGTGTTGGTCTTCTTACTACCGCTGAACATAGAGAACTGAACGACATTAGACATTTGTATAACTCTTACTAATCAAGGTGTGTTCGTTTAGTTGACAGCGTATTACTGAACATTATTAACAGAAACTAATCGCCCCTGCGTTCTGCTTATTTTAGATAGCGATCGATAAGATGCTGCTTGAAGTACTTAGCATTCAACCGTTCACCGGTAGCATCAATAAGCAGTTGGTCGGTCGATACTGTCGATGCCTTCTTCCAAACATGGCGGTCAAGCCAGTTAAATATTGGCGATAGGTTACGCTCTCGGATCAGGTTTTCGACGTTCATTTCTTTGTGCATCGCTGCCATAAACTGAGCCGCGTACATTGCACCTAAGGTATATGACGGGAAATACCCAAAGCTGCCGTCGGTCCAGTGAATATCCTGCATACAGCCGTCGGTGTAATTGCATCTTGTCGACAGCCCGAGATATTCAGTCATTTTCTTGTCCCAAAGCTCAGGGATATCGGCAACCTCAATGTTACCCTCAATCAAATCACGCTCAATTTCGTAACGCAAAATGACGTGAGCAGGGTAAGTCACTTCATCAGCATCAACGCGGATATAGCCGGGTTTTACGCGAGTATTAAATAGCGTTAAGTTGTTACTGGATAGTGCAGGATCGTTCCGGCGGTCAAAAGCATCAGACGCAAGCGGAGCCAATAAGTCGATGAATGTTTCACTACGTGACAGCTGCATTTCAAAAAACAGACTTTGCGACTCATGAACCCCCATTGAGCGGGCCTCACCAACGGGTAGGCCACGCCACTGTGCGGGTAAACCTTGCTCATAACGAGCATGCCCAGTTTCGTGGATCACACCCATCAGTGCCGAGGTGAAATCTTCCTCATCATAGCGGGTGGTAATACGTACGTCGGTTGGAACACCCCCGCAGAAAGGGTGCACGCTGACATCCAGTCGGCCGTGATTGAAGTCAAAGCCAAGCTTGGTCATTACCTCAAGACTCAGCGCCTTTTGCTGTTCAACCGGAAACGGGCCTGCGGGAGTCAGAACGGCTTCGCTTTGCTGCTTCTCTTGAACTTGTTGTATCAAGCTTGGTAGCCAGCTTTTTACATCACTAAATAGCTGATCTAGTTCTTTGGTGGTCATTACTGGCTCATAGATATCGAGCAGGGCATCATAACGGCTTAAGCCGGTAGCCTCGGCGCGAATCTGTGCTTCCTGGCGCGAAAGCTCAACCACTTTCTCCAGGTTCTTACTGAATGCGTGCCAGTTATTATCATTACGTTGTGATCGCCAGGCGTGTTCGCACTTGGAGCCCGCTAGTGATTTTTCTTCAACCAGATCGGCAGGCAGCAAGTTACTCATCTGCCAGCCGCGTTTCATTTCTTTCAGGCTTACGGCCTGCTCTTTGGTTAATGACTCAGCTTCAGCTTGCTCAAACCATTCTGCCAAGTGAGGAGCTGTAGCGAGCTCATGGTGCATGACAGCGAGTTCAGCCATCGCTTCCGAGCGAGCTTCATTACCGCCAGCTGGCATCATAGCTGCCTGGTCCCAGCCACATATGGCACTTAGGTGGGAAAGCCTTGAGAGTTTCTGTTGATGTTGCTCTAGTTTTTCATAGAAAGTCATTACCAATCCTTATATTGACCATCAATTGGCAGATAAACATCTTGCCAAGTGTTGCCACCTAGCATAAAAGTTTTTATCGATTAAGACACGGGATGAGAAGAAAAAAATCAAAATTGCTGAATAAAATGTGCGACGTAGCATGATCGTTATGCCATTAGCCAATGGTAAGCGCTTGATTTGGTTGATTGTACTTAGGGGATATCGAATACCTGCAAGTACCATTTCATTGAACTTCTGTTTATTAGCGTCAATTTCTGCCCATTTATAATAAGTGGCCTGACCTAGATCTGAGCTAATTAATCAATCGTGTCAAATTTTGGTAAGTGTGCTGAAAACACAGGGTAAGTGTGGTATTGGTAAGTGGTCGTGACAACGATATGTGTAACTAAATTTACAATATCGTAAGACTTCGTAAAGGTCGCAAGCAATGCTAAGGCGGTTAGTTATACTGCTTGCATCATCAAAGAGGGCTAGTTACATCATCATGCAAAAGATTTTTAAATTAAATGTTGTACTTGCGGGTGCAGCATTGTTCTCGTCCGCTACTTTTGCGGCTCCTACCGTTATACCTGATGCACCGACTCTTGGCGCAAAAGGGTATGTATTGATGGACTACCATACCGGCCAGGTATTGGTAGAAAGAAATGCCCATGAGCAACTTAATCCGGCCAGTTTAACCAAGCTAATGACAAGCTATGTGGCCGGACAAGAAATGAAGAGCGGCAGTATCAGCAAAGATGACAAAGTGGTGATCAGCCGCAATGCCTGGGCTAGAAATTTTCCTGATTCGTCAAAGATGTTCATCGAGGTTAATACCGAAGTGAATATGATGGATTTGTATCGTGGTTTGATTATTCAATCAGGCAATGATGCAAGTGTGGCGATAGCCGAGCATGTTGCCGGTTCTGAAGGTGCATTTGTTGGGCTGATGAACTCCTGGGCCAAGAAGCTGAATATGAACAACAGCTCGTTTGCCAATCCGCATGGGCTCGATAGTAATGAACTTTACTCCACACCCTATGACATTGCGTTATTGGGCCGTGCTCTGATAACCGATTTACCTGATATTTATTCGCTGTATAGCGAGCGTTCCTTTACGTATAACAAGATTACGCAACGCAACCGTAATGGCTTGTTGGCGGATAAAAGCTTGAATGTTGATGGGATGAAAACCGGTTATACCAGCGGAGCTGGCTATAGCTTGGCAAGTTCTGCGACCCAGGGTGACATGCGTCTTATCTCGGTAGTGATGGGGTCAAAGAGTGCGAAAAGTCGTGAAGCTGAGAGCAAGCAATTGCTTAACTATGGCTTCAGGTTCTTCGATACTGTATCCCCTCACAAGAAAGGCGAAGAAGTGCTCAATGAGCGCGTATGGATGGGGGCTACAGATAGTATCTCATTGGGAACAATGGAAGACTCCTATGTGACATTGTCACGAAATGATGCTAAAAAGCTAACTGCAAACGTGGCACTAAACGACGACTTGGTTGCTCCTATCAATAAAGGCGATGTAGTTGGTAAGATTTTCTACCAAGTTGATGGTGAAGATATCCATGATGTTCCACTCATAGCTTTGGAAAGCGTAGAAGAAGGAAGCTTCTTCAGTCGGATGTTCGACTACATCAAGCTGTTTTTTATGGGCTTGTTTAAATAACACAGGCTGATAATACAAAGAACAAGAAGAGTCGCCAGTTGCGGCTCTTTTTTTGCTTCCCTGTAGGCTATAGCAAGGTGTTAATTACTGTCCATCCTGCCATGTGTCACCAGAGATTGGCTGACATCACTGCACAGAGTGTTCCCACTTAATACAAAAATCCGTATAATCCACGCCCTATAAAGAATCCATCTAGGAAATCTACAGTCGAACTAATCGACAGTGTGAGAAGTCGCAATGAATCAGAATGATATAAGAAAAGAGACACTTGAATTCAACAAACTCCAAAAACGTCTAAGGAGAAATGTTGGAAATGCCATTATCGACTACAACATGATTGAAGAAAATGATGTTGTCATGGCATGCATCAGTGGCGGTAAAGATTCATTTGCGATGTTGGATATCCTTTTGAATCTTCAAAAAGCGGCACCAGTTAAATTTGATGTCGTTGCTGTCAATCTTGACCAAAAACAGCCAGGTTTCCCTGAGCACATTTTACCTGAATATTTTGAAACCCTGAATATTCCTTATTATATCGTCGATAAAGATACTTACTCAGTGGTTAAAGAAAAAATCCCTGAAGGCAAGACAACATGTGGCCTGTGCTCAAGGCTGCGCCGTGGTACGCTTTATTCGTTTGCTGAAAAGATTGGAGCAACGAAAATCGCGCTAGGTCACCACTTAGACGATATCGTTGAAACCATGTTCCTTAACATGTTCCATGGTTCTCGTCTGAAAGCTATGCCACCGAAGCTACGTTCAGATGATGGACGTAATGTTGTGATTAGACCGCTAACATACTGCCGTGAAAAAGACCTGATCAAGTATGCCGAGCACAAAGACTTCCCGATCATTCCTTGTAACCTTTGCGGCTCTCAGGAAAATCTTCAGCGTCAGAGTATTAAAGCGATGCTGATCGACTGGGATAAGAAAACACCAGGCCGTGTGGAAAGTATCTTTAAGTCAATTCAGAACGTTAGCCCAAGTCAGCTGGCAGACAAAGATCTGTTTGATTTTGTAAACCTGCCATTGGACCGTGAAGGTGAAAGGGCAGAATATGCCTTTAGTGAAGCCATGGTATCCTCAACAAACATTGATGAGTCAATGTTTATTGATGTAACTAACGTATAGCCTAGTGATAGTTAGAAGAGAGGGCGGCATTTAGCCGCCCTTTGTTATTTTGGGGGCTCACAAGTGTTAACTATTAATATTCATTCTGTGGCAAGCCATCGTTAATTTCGTAGTAATCGCCTTTTTCCGCAACAAAGATGTGTTGGCCCAGAGTTGTCTCTGTCGGAGTATCAAAAGATCCCAAAGCAATACCGGTCCAGTTATGCTTTGTTGTGTCGAGGGGATCAAAAAACAGCGAAGAACCGCATTTTGAACAAAATCCGCGTCTAACTTTTTCCGATGAATGATGCCAGGAGATATATTCCGAGCCATTAATTAACAAGGAATCACGGGGAACCTCAACACTCGCAAGAAAGTGACCTGTCCATTTACGGCATTGCTTGCAATGACATGCGTCGGTTGCGGTTGTTTCAAGAGAGCTTGAGACCTCAAATCTCACGGCACGGCAAAGACACGATCCTTTGTGCATTATTAACTCCATTTGTTAGGCTATTCCTGTGAGTCGGAAGGGCACGCATCTGAATTCCAAGGGCCATATGAGTCGACACCATTGTCATCTAAGTTAAATTGCATCCCTATGCCATTTTCTCGCATGGCAGTATAAAAAGGATCTTTCCCATTACAAAATTCATCAAAATATCCGATGCCAGTTCCGGTTTCAAAATAAAAACGATCGTCATCGTTGATAATAGTGACTATCAACAGGGATTGGCTCTCGATAAACTCAAATTTAATATCATCGCTGTTAGATTCTTTGGCCAAATTATGCATTGCATCAACTAACTTAGGAGATAACGCCTTTGGCTTATAAGTGTAGTTTTCGTTAGGCGTTGTAGCACAACCAGATAATAGTAAGCTTCCAACTACAAAGCTGGCCGCTATTATCTCTTTCCTCATGAGTTTATCCTTTTGTGATTAAATTGTTATTGCTAGCTTTGAATCAGCAATGTCTTTGCTCAGTATGTTCCTCCTTGCCTGGGCGTAAGGGGAGAGGATACTGATTTTAAATGATTGGTTTGACTATTGTATAACAATAAATGCATATTAAAATCGGATTCTTATCACTATTTTTAGAAAGTATTTGAAAGAATCCGTGCTAAATTATGATTTTGTTCACACTTTCTAATTTATTACTACCAGAATATCTCAATAAGAAAAATGGATATTTATTATATTTACTTCACTTTTTCTTTGAGTAATTTCTATCTAATGTACCTTGGCTATATACTTTTTATATAAATATGGGTTTGTCTTATAAACTAGTTGTTGCTGTAAATTGTTTAGTTGCTAACGGGTTCATTCAACATTACTTAATAGAAACTTCCAATCAGTACACATAAATTACAACCGATTTTATGATGATAAGGAATTCAAATGCTATGAGCTCTAACATCTCCATTTTCAATACTCCGGAAACTCAAGAACATTTTCTAGCAGCCTATAAGCGTCTTATGAAAACTTGGTCATTACCGTATGAGGATAAATGGGTTGAGACAAGTTTTGGTAGGACCCATGCCATCGTATCAGGTCCGGTGAATGGTGAGCCACTTGTTTTATTGCCAGGAGCCCAAGCAACAGGCGCTATGTGGGGCCCTATGATTCCCGATCTTGTTAAAAATCGAAGGGTATTTTGTCTCGATCTGATTGATCAAGTTGGCTTATCTGAGCCAAACAAGGTCTTGACCAACAGCCATGATAGCAGTACTTGGTTAAAAGAAACCTTGGATGGTTTAAGTCTTGATAAAGTCGATATTGGTGGGAATTCATTGGGTTGTTTCATCGTGTCTATGTTTGCCGTTTCTTATCCTGATAGAGTGAAAAATCTGATATTAACCGCCCCGGCTGCAACGGTTTCTGGCATACGCCTTCTCTATATCCTCAAGATACTATTTGCCTCATGGTCTTCAAATCCATCCGTAAAAAGTCGGTTTTTAGAACAAAATTCGGCCGGATTAGTGGATAACACGAGCACATTATTTCAGCTACTATTTGCGGCGATGAGTGGAAGTAAAGTTATAAGTAAAATAACGCCTAGGCAGCTAACAGTAGACGAACTGCGTAGCATAAAATCTCCGGTTTTAATTATTCTTGGGGACAAAGATATGACAGCTCAAAAGAAAGCAGATGAAGTTGTGAATGACTTATCTGAATTGGCGTTGAATTTTCAGTGTGAAATTATTGAAGGAGCTGGACACCTTTGGACAGAACAGCAATATATGTTTGCTGGTAATAAAATCAGCCAGTTTCTAGAATACTCTCAATAATTAACAGCGGATGTACTAGAGTGGATAATGTTCAGCCTAAGATTATATTTTGACTTTATTGAAAAATGGCTCTCTGATAATGAGCATATTTTTTTACCGTCATTTGACTGAAGAGATAAATGGCAGAAGAATAATGTCTATTGTCTGTGGTGGTGGTTTAACTTCAAGCATGATAGCACAACGAATGCAAAAGTTTATCGATGAGTCTGAATTGCCATATTACGTTATGTATTCTGGCATTCCAGCATTGGAAGATACTGACTTTTTAAATCTATATGCAGATAAAATTGAAGGGAAAGTATTTGGCACCATGGATTATAAAAAAGTAGTTAGTGATGCGTTGACTTGTATCAGAAGCCGCGAAGTATCTGAAACTTAATTGTGCTTGGTTATATTTGTTTTTAGTTGGCTCAAGATTGAATCACGTTCATGATTCAAGTCGACCGCGATAACTTGTTTGGGTGAGCTTACGTCAATATCAAGCTCCACTGTTGCCAGTGTATGTGCATCACCAAGTCTGATGAGATAATTTCCATCAGGAGAGCAGATTTGACTGCACCCACGGTAAATACCTGTCAAATCTTTAGTAATATCTGAGCCAACTCGATTACATGTCACGACATACATACTGTTTTCTATAGCGCGAGCCCGCGAAATTTGAAGGCTTTGTTCGCCGCCAAAGTTTGAAGGGTGTAATAAGATATCAACACCAAGTCTAGAGTATTCCCGAACAATCTCCGGAAACCAAAGATCAAAGCAAATCGCGACTCCAAAGGTAACACCTTGGTACTTAAAAGTGGTGAGTTGATTACCTCTCGAGAAATATTGCCTATCAATATTGGTTTGACTGATCTTTCTATATCTATCGATTAATCCGTTCTTATCAATAACCGCGATAGTATTGAAATATTGGCCATTATCTTCCTCGGCAATGCCAGCAACGATTACAGTATTAAATTTCTTCGCCAGACTTCGCAAGGACTCGATAGTTTGGCTACCAGCAAACTTTTCAGATAACTCATGTATCTCACTTGCTTCATTAAATATGTAACCGGTGGAGAAGAGCTCAGGCAGTAACACAAGATCACCAATCTCTTTTGCAGCAGAGAGTAAGCTGGATACACGGCTGATGTTCTCACGTTTATTCTTATAACTTACCTCTGTTTGAATGATCGATATCTTCATGTTTCCTCTAAGGTGGTGACCGTTACGT
Source organism: Photobacterium proteolyticum (assembly GCF_001939735.1). GTDB lineage: Bacteria > Pseudomonadota > Gammaproteobacteria > Enterobacterales > Vibrionaceae > Photobacterium > Photobacterium proteolyticum. Next base: position 142,504 of record NZ_MJIL01000099.1, on the reverse strand, counting down.
GGTTATCAAAGTTATTTCTTAAATTAGTCAGCATAGAAAAACAGCCCCAAAAGGGGCTGCTTGATAAGTGTCAGTTCTACTACTCTGGTTGCGGGCTCAACGGGCTAACATAGCCTTCGGGTTTGAGAGCCAGCAAATCACAGTTAAGGCTGTCAATTGTATGCTCTGCGGTATTGCCGATAAAGACAGCTGAGAGCCCGGTTCTGCCTGTTGTTCCGAGAATGACAAGCTCTGCATCCAGATCTTTTGCAACACTAGGAATAACATCTTCAGGTAACCCTTCAATTACGTGGGTTTGCTCTTCTGGTAATCCGTGCTTGTGACGGAGCGCTTTCATGGAAGTCAGGTGATGTCCTCGTACCGCATCACTATATGAGGCCGGGTCAAACTCGGGCAGCTCAATAGTAATGTTAACTGGCGTTGCGGGGTAGGCGTTGACCAGGTTGACTTCAGCTCCTAGTATTTCTGCCATCGTTTTCGCTTCAGACACTATTGTGTCGTTTAGTTTTTCATGGGTTTCACTGTCGGCAGCTAGATTTACGCTGGCAATGATCTTGCCATTTTCCGGCCAGCTGTGTTCTTTGACCATTAATACAGGGCAGGGGCATTTACGCAACAAATGCCAATCGGTTGGAGTGAAAATAACCGAGCCTAGCTTGTCGTGATCATGTGTAGCTTTGATAAGAAGGTCATGGCTATTGCTGAAAACTTCGGCAATGATGGCTTCATAAGGTCGATTGTGCCACACCACGGTGATATCAATGTTAAAGCCGTCATCCACATAGGGCCGGATGATATCTTTTAACCATTCTTCTCTCTGGACTATCACACCTTTACGCATGGCCAGCCGTTCATCGGAAGAGAGCATGGAAGTCATCTCATAAGAGAAATCATAGATAGCGAGGAATAGAGTGATTTTTACATCTTGCGATCTTTTGGCCAGATCGACAGCGCGAGACAACGCTGGCTGGTGATCCTGAGCCGGATCGGCAACGACGAGAATATTATTGTACTTGGTCATAATTGCCCCCTTACACAAATCGTGTTGGCATCAAAACCAGTCTCTGATCCCTGTAGTAAGGATACTATCTATTGCCCTGAATACCATTTAAAGCAAGTAGATAAATCAGATTGGCCTATTAACTGTAACGTATAGGAGGAGTTATGGGGAGTTCAGAAAGGCGATAAATATAAAAAAAGTGATACGGCTCAAGCTCGTATCACTTTCTTTGTAACGGCTAAATCATTTATGCAGCAGTATTTTTGCTAACACCGGCAAGACGCGCCAACTCTTCGTGATCAAGAATTGTGATGTACTTTCCTTTCACACTCAGCATTTCAGACTTTTGGAAGCGTCCCAACAAGCGGCTGATAGTTTCTACAGTCAGACCTAAGTAGTTACCAATGTCACCGCGCGTCATTGTTAGACGGAATTCACGAGGTGAAAAGCCACGCTGAGAGAAACGAAGCGATAGGTTGTAAAGGAAAGCGGCAAGGCGCTCTTCTGCATTCTTCTTGGAAAGCAGCAAGATCATTTCCTGATCACCTTTAATCTCATTACTCATCAAACGCATAATTTGTTGACGAAGTTTTGGCATTTTCCCTGACAAGTCATCAAGGATCTCAAACGGAATTTCACACACCATTGATGTTTCTAGTGATTGAGCGAAACTTGGGTGCATCATTTCGTTGATAGCATCAAAACCCACAAGATCGCCAGCCAGGTGGAAGGCAGTGATCTGCTCATCACCTTGTTCTGTGATGGTGTAACTTTTGATGGTACCTGAACGAATCGCATAAAGTGATTTGAGTTCATCACCCGCTTTAAAAAGCTCTTGTCCTTTCTGGATTGGCTTCTTGCGTTCGATGATTTGATCTAGCTGATCGAGCTCAGACTCATTCAAAGTAAATGGAATACACAACTGACTAATACTGCAATCCTGGCAGTGGATTGCACATCCGCCTGACTGGATACGTTTGGTTGTAAGTTTGTCTGAAATCATAAGCCTGTCTAACCAATTTGATGTAGGTCAATATTTTAACATATTATGAAGCAATATGACGAGTATTAAAAAGCCTACAACATTTGTTTGATTGCGATATAACCAGTATGAACCCCATAGAGCAATAACAACAAGGCACTGGCACGTTTGAAATAAAGGTTTCTCAGTAGGTTCTGAAGTTGCTGGGCCATTGACCCTACTGCAATCATTGCTGGAAGCGTCCCTAAACCAAAGGCTAGCATAACGGCTGCGCCGGATAGAGCGCTACCGGAAACGGCTGCCCAGCTTAGGGTTGAGTATACAAGCCCACACGGTAGCCAGCCCCACAGCAAGCCGAAGGGCAGGGCCGCAACAGGCGACTTTAACGGCAGTAAGGATTTGGCTGTCGGTGAGACAAAACGCCAAAGGTACTGACCAAGGCGTTCTATTTTGGTGATGCCTTGCCACCACTGTCCGATGTAAAGCGCAAGCAAAATCATCATGATGGCAGCAAACAACCTAAGTGATACAAGCCCTGTCGAATATCCCCCGAAAGAGGCGATGCCGGCAAACGCACCACCGATGATGGCACCTGCAATGGCGTAAGAGATAAGACGACCGGTATTGTAATATAGCAGGTATGGCCAACGATTGGCTTGCTGCTGCCCCGGCATACCCAAGGTAAGCGCAGCCGCTACTCCGCCGCACATACCGAGGCAGTGGCCTGCACCCATTAAGCCGATAACAAAAGCTGCGTAAAAATCAATGTTCACGACATGTTTTCACTTTCTTTCTTGTTTGCTCGAGGCTTGCTCTGCTCGGAGTCGTCCTCGTCAAACAAGATGTCATAACCCTGTCTCTCCAGATCTTCAAACTGTTCACTTCTGACGGCCCAAAGAAAAATGCCTACAGCGATACAGACAAAAACGATCGCAATTGGTATTAACAAGTAAAGACTAGCCATTTTCTTTTAATAACCTTAAAGAATTAGAAACAACAATGATCGAGCTTGCCGACATACCCACAACTGCAATGTACGGAGCGACAAAACCAGCGACAGCCAATGGCAAGATAACGAGGTTGTACCCTAATGCCCAAGCCAGGTTTTCTCGAATAATCTTTCTGGTTTTTAGTGCTAGCTCTCTAGCACGTAAAATACGTAATAGCTGATCACCTAGCAATACCATATCTGCGGAGGATTTGGCAACATCAGTACCGCCGCCCATGGCGACAGAAAGATGGGCTCCGGCCAGAACAGGGGCGTCATTGACACCATCACCAATCATTAAGGCAACATTGTCTTTATCAAGGCTGCGGAGATACTCAAGTTTGCCTTCCGGAGTGGCCCCGGCAATTAAGTTATCAACGCTTAGCTTATCAGCCACAGTCTGAGCATTAGCTGAATGGTCGCCGGTCAACATGGTGACCTTAATACCGGATGCCTGAAACTGCTCTACAAGCTCCTTGCTGTCTTCTCGGATAGGATCATCAAGCTTGAAACCGGCAATAAGCTGGTTATTGCAAGATAGCCATACTTGGAAACGATTGTCGCAAAGCTTTAATTGCTCTGTTTTATCAGGGTGCTGGTCAAGGACAAAAGCAGCTTGGCCAATACGCCATTCGATACCGCTTAAGGTGCCTTTCAGACCACAACCGATAACATTTTCTACTTCATCAAACGCTTTGCTACTATCGCGATAGCCGCTAAAGGCTCTTGCAATCGGGTGGTTTGCAAAACGTTCCATTTCAGCAGCATAAGCCAGTGCTTCCGTTTCAGACAGATCACCAAGTAGTTGTGTTTCGACAAGTCGGATATTGCCCTCGGTAAGCGTGCCTGTTTTGTCGATGACCAATTGGTTCACTTTACAAAGTGTCTCCAGAACATGCCCGCGTCGAAGCAGGATGCCCAGCCGCCCAAGACTAGAAGTCGAGCAGGTGAGGGCAGTTGGCGTGGCCAGAGAAAGAGCACATGGGCATGTTGCCACAAGCACCGCCAAAGTGATCCACAGGGCATCTTCCGGTTTTTGCTGATGCCAGAAAAGCCATGTGCAGGCTGAGATAATCAGAATACCAGCCACGAAGTAGCGGGCAACGATGTCTGCAACTTCTGCGACTTTGGGTTTGGAAGACTGGGCTTCGTCCTGCAGACGAACAATATTGGAAATAAGGGAGTTCTGCCGGTCTTTGGTTACGCGCAGAGTGATATTTCCATCGCCGTTAATGGTACCTGCGAATACGGAACTACCTGAGCTTCTTGGAACCGGCATTGGTTCGCCGGTCAGCATAGATTCATCGATAGCAGTTTCACCTTGGATAATCTCACCATCGGCAGGCAGGCTTTCACCCGGCAGAATGGTAATTATGTCACCGACTTTTAGTGTTTTTGCCGCAACCTGAGAGCCATCCTCTAGTGTGGCCATGGTCGGAACTAGTTTGAGCAGGTTGGCACTTGCAGCCGCTGCTTGCCGGCGTGCACGCATTTCAAGAAAACGTCCCAAGAGCAAGAAGAAGGTGAACATCGAGATTGACTCGAAGAACACCTCGCCTTTTTCCATAACTGTGGCATAAAGGCTGGCAACATAGGCAAAGAGTAAAGCGATAGAGACGGGAACATCCATCCCTAATGTTCGGGCCCGCAGGTTACGCCATGCATTGAGGTAAAACGGTAAGGCAGAATACAGAAGAACAGGGGTGGCAAAAATCAGGCTAACCCAACGAAGGTAGTTCTTAAATTCCGCGTCAAGGTCTCCAAAAATCTCAAAATACAGGGCGACGGCCAACATCATCACCTGCATGGTGGCAATACCTGCAATACCAAGTCGGTACAGGTAGCTCTTCATTGTTCTGTGGTATTGCTGTTCCTGGGCATCAGCTTCAAAAGGGGCTGCTTTATAACCAAGCTGATGGATCACAGAAAGAAGGTGGCTAAGTTTGGCTTGGGTTGGATCCCAGGTAAGTAAAGCCCGGTGAGTTGTGGTGTTCACGCGGATGGAGATAACGCCGGGCTCTCGTTTTAATTGCTTTTCTATCAACCATGCACAAGCAGCACAGGATACGCCATCGAGTGAGAGAGAAACTTCTTTGCTGTCATCAAACTCACGAACAAATTCTTGCTGAATTTCTTCGTGATCATAGAGCAATAGAGATTGAAGCTGCTGAGGAACTAAGTCAGCTTTCTCGGCTGGCGCCGTTCGGAATTCGTAATAGGAGGTAAGGCCGCTCTCAACGATAGTTTGCGCGACCGCTTCACAACCCGGGCAACACATGTCACGCGTTTCGCCCAGTATTTCTACTTGATGCTGGCAACCCTGTGGAACAGGGTCGCCGCAATGGTAACAGTCTTTTGTCATTCCTTATCCTGCCCGTACAACGAAATCGGGTCGGATGTCGGTAGGTTAACGCGTCCTTGCAACATCCAGTCGCCATCAAATGGCTCTACTTCAACAAACCATGGCCCTTCAAGCTGCTCTGGAGAGTTGAAACGATAAGCGCCACTTAAATCGGCACTGACCATTTGTGTAAAGTCTTTATTGGCTAGGGTACGATGCGTAAAAGTGACACGCAAGTTAGGGTTACTCTTGAGATCACCTTTATCAAAATTAACCACAATATCGGTATCGGCAACACTGACTGATGCTTTTAAATTCAGCGCATCAGCAACGCGGAGACGAGAAAGGTCTAAATTAATCGCTTTGCCTTTCTTATAATAATCTTCTGCAACAAGGTCGACTTGATTCTGAGAAAATATGTAAACAGCTGTCAGGCTGTACATTATTGAGATTGCAGGAATGGCGAAAACGAACCAAGGCCAAAACTGCTTATACCATGGTTTACGCATAATGATTACCTTTGAAGCTTTGATGGAAAGAGCCCCTGAAATTAACAGGGGCTTGGTCTTATGTCTCAGTTTTTATTACTAATTTTTCAATCAATATGTAACCGAGTATTAACCATGTTGTTACTTGTCGGTGTCGTTACCCAAACCCCAGACATAGGCAGAAATTAGCTGAACTTTATCTTCACCTAGAATATCTTTCCATGCTGGCATGACGCCCAGACGACCGTGAGTAATAGTGGCTTCAACCGCACGGCGAGAGCCGCCGTATAGCCATGTATTGTCTGTTAGGTCAGGTGCACCAAATGCAGGGTTACCTTTACCGTCAGTGCCGTGACAAGCCGCACACACAACGAAGCGTTGCTTACCGGCAGCGGCTTCTTTGGCGTTGACTTTACGTCCTGACATACCAAGTACATAGGTAGTGACTTCTTTGACACCATCTTTACCCAGAGAGTCAATCCAAGCTGGCATAACACCTTGGCGACCTTCCATGATGGTTGTCTTGATAGTTTCTGCTTCACCGCCATACAGCCAAGCGTTATCAGTTAGGTTAGGGTAACCTAGCTGACCGCGAGCATCTGAACCGTGGCACTGGGCACAGTTTTGGATGAACAGACGCTGGCCCACTTTGATCGCTTCTGAATCAGCTGCGATTTCAGTGATAGGGCGAAGGTTATTACCAGACTCGTCGTAAGCCAATGTTTTAAAAGTTTCGCCAAACTTAGCTTGCGCATCGTCTAGCTCTTTGGCGTACTGGTCCAAACGCTGCTCTTTTTGAGCATTAGCAATTGCTAGTTTCGATTCTTCAACAGAACGAACCGTTTGGTTAGAACTTTGCCACCCCAACATGCCTTTATAGTTACCTAGGCCTGGGTACAGGAATAGGTAAAGAAGGCCAAAGATGATGGTGCCCCAAAACATGTAGGACCACCATTTAGGTAGCGGGTTATTGATCTCACGAATACCGTCGTATTCGTGGCCCATGTCTTCACCTTCCTCAACACCCATCTTGTCCTTGCTGCACCAGACGAGCATAGCAGCAATACCAGCGATAGTGCCGAGCGTGATGATTGTAATCCATAGACTCCAAAATGTAGTCATGCTTCCTAGCTCCTGTCTTTCGCACGCGTTGCCAAATCTTGTTCTTCGTCAGCAAATACAAGATTGGCAGCTTCTTCGAAACGCGATTTCTGGCGTTTACTGTAAGCCCAAAGGACGATACCAATAAAGCTTGCGAACAGGATTACTGTCCAGATGCTATGAATGGTTCCAATATCCATTGTGCCCCCTTATTTCATTGCGTGACCAAGTGACTGAAGGTAAGCAATAATTGCGTCCATTTCAGTCTTGCCCTTCACTTCTTCACCAGCGTTCGCAACTTGCTCTTCGGTGTAAGGAACACCAAAGACATCACGGAAAACAGCTAGCTTGTCGGAGGTCAACTTGCCATCAAGCACGTTTTCTTCCAACCAAGGGAAACCAGGCATGTTTGACTCAGGAACTACTGCACGTGGATCACGAAGGTGGACACGGTGCCAGTCGTCAGAATAACGACCGCCGACACGAGCCAGATCAGGACCAGTACGTTTTGAACCCCATAGGAAAGGGTGTTCCCATACACTTTCACCCGCAACAGAGTAGTGTCCGTAACGCTCTGTTTCAGAACGGAATGGACGAACCATCTGGCTGTGACAAACGTTACAGCCTTCGCGAATGTAAATATCACGACCTTCCATTTCTAGCGCCGTGTAAGGGCGTAGGTTTTCTACTGGTTCAGTAGTTTGGTCTTGATATAAAAGCGGCGTAATTTCTACCAGTGCACCGAAGCTAATAGCAATGACGATTAGTATCGCTAGAAGGCCGACATTTTTTTCTACAATTTCATGACGATTATTAGCCATTGTCGGAACTCCTTATGCTGGTTGCTCAGTTGCTTTTAGGCTTTCTTTTGGTGCAACAATTGTCTTATATGCGTTGTATGCCATTAGGAACATACCAGCAAGGAAGATTGCACCGCCCAGGAAGCGAACAAAGTAGAATGGATAAGAAGCCTGTAGAGATTCTACGAAGCTATAGGTCAATGTACCGTCAGTGTTAACCGCACGCCACATCAGACCCTGCATCACACCTGAAATCCACATTGCTACGATGTAAAGAACCGTACCAATCGTTGCCAGCCAGAAGTGAACGTTGATCAACTTGATAGAGAACATACGTTCCTGACCGAATAGCTTAGGAATTAGGTGATAAACGGCACCGATAGAAACCATTGCAACCCAACCTAACGCACCAGAATGAACGTGACCGATTGTCCAGTCAGTATAGTGAGAAAGGGCGTTTACGGTCTTAATTGACATCATTGGACCTTCGAAGGTAGACATACCGTAGAAAGACAATGAAACAACCAGGAATCGTAGGATTGGATCGTAACGTAGTTTGTGCCATGCACCCGACAGCGTCATGATACCGTTGATCATACCACCCCAAGAAGGAGCAAACAGGATCAGAGACATCACCATACCAAGAGACTGAGTCCAGTCAGGCAGTGCTGTGTAGTGCAAGTGGTGAGGGCCAGCCCAGATATACAGAGATACCAGTGCCCAGAAGTGTACGATAGACAGACGGTAGGAGAATACCGGACGGCCTGCTTGCTTAGGTACGAAGTAGTACATCATACCCAGGAAACCGGCTGTCAGTAGGAAACCTACTGCGTTGTGTCCGTACCACCACTGAATCATCGCATCCACTGCACCGGAGTAAATCGAATACGATTTAGTCATCGATACAGGGATAGCCATGCTGTTCACGATGTGAAGGACAGCTACCGTTAAGATGAAGGCACCAAAGAACCAGTTCGCAACATAAATGTGCGACGTGTTTCGTTTGATCATGGTACCGAAAAAGACAATGGCATAGGAAACCCAAACAACTGCAATCGCGATATCAATCGGCCATTCCAGTTCTGCGTATTCTTTACCAGAGGTCCATCCCATTGGCAGCGAAATAGCTGCTGCAAGGATGATGGCTTGCCAACCCCAGAAGGTGAACGATGCTAACTTTCCACCGAATAGTCTTGTTTGACATGTGCGCTGTACTACGTAATAAGACGTAGCAAATAGTGCACTAGTACCGAATGCGAAAATCACTGCATTGGTATGCAGTGGACGCAAGCGACTGTATGTCAACCAAGGTAGGTCGAAGTTTAGCGCCGGCCACACCAGTTGAGCGGCAATCAATACACCAACGCCCATTCCGACAATTCCCCATAGTATGGTGACCAGGGTGAATTGACGAACGACCGTATAGTTGTAGTTTTGTTCAAGCTGCTTTACTTGGCTCATGTTGCATGCTTCCAATTTGAATTGTTCAACTACACTCTCTTTCCTTGTGCGAACAACAAGTTGTCGCAATGCCACCCAAAGCTTACTTAACTGCCATGTTGTTTTTTTAAACAACTCAGCATTTAAATTGCTATTTTGTTGTAAAAGTGGCATTTTCACTGCACATAATACTTTACTTAACAAGTGATTGACAGAGTCAAGCCCACACAATGTTTACGGTTAAGCAACATTTATGTGAAAAGTTTGAACTCTGTAACACGGGAACCACGGTAAATCATGGCTGCAGAGAAGTTAACAAAGGCAAGATTAATCCAGATTTTAATCTTGATGGCAGTATTAATAACGGCATTTGTATGGAGAACAGTCACCTATGAAGAAAATACATCCATAGATGATAGTGCTACCAACTGCCTGATCACAGCAGAATATTGTGCTGTTGATGGTTCAAACAAAAAGCTCGGGTTATCGCTTAACCCATACCCTGTAGTCGCTAATTCGGAAGTCACTCTGCGAATTAGTAACACAAATGTAAAACCAGTTGCTAAAATAGAAGGTGTCGATATGTTTATGGGGACCATTCCTGTCATATTTGAGCAACAAACCGATTACTGGGTAGGCACGTTTAGTGTACCAGATTGTGTTCACGACACGATGGAGTGGGCTATTACAGTGCAGCAGGGGAGTGAGACTATAATTGCAAAGTTTACTGTACAAAAGTGACTGTTAATTAGTCACTTTTTTGTTGTAAATTGATCGTTTCATAGGCTTGATGGCTCAAGCCTATGGTTTCATGTTTATTCAGCATATATCATTTTTTTTGTGATCCCGCCATCAACAGTAAAATTCTGACCACTTATAAAGCCAGCATTAGTACTTAATAGGTATTTAACCATAGACGCAACATCCGCAGGGTGTCCGGCGCGACCTGTAAGGTGCTGACTGTGATCGATATCTCGTAGCTTTTCATTACTTGTATCAATCCAACCAGGTGATACACAGTTCACTCTGACATCAGGACCAAGGCTAACAGCAAGCGCATGGGACAGGCTCACCAGTCCACCTTTAGATGCACTATACGCTTCTGTATTGGGCTCAGACTGTTCTGCACGGGTTGAGCTGATATTAACAATAGCACCTTTAGATGCCTTAAGCAGAGGCAGGCATAATTTTGTTACTAGCATAGGCGCGGTTAGGTTCACCGCTATGATCCGATCCCAATCATGCATTTCCAGGGATTCGACAGGTGTGTTGTAGGGGGTAGCAATGGCAGCATTGTTAACCAGGCCATCAAGCCTGCCAAATTGTGACTGAATCTCCTCTACAACAGCAGCAACCTCGCTCTCGCGGGTAACATCCGCTTTGCGGAAACGTATCATAGGGTTGTGGGCAACCAGCTCAAAACCGGCATCCTCATCAATATCTACAGCAACAACGATTACTTCTTGGCTGGCCAGCATTTCACAAATGCCCCGACCAATTCCCTTGGCACCACCTGTTACTATAACGACTTTGCTAGTCATGCGTCCCTTCATCATCCCAAATTAAGTAATTGTATAGTTTAGCGGTCATTAGCAGTCTGACTTTAGCCACAAAACCATAAAAATGGTATCAGTTTGCTGATTACAAAAGCAAAAATGTCTATGATGAGAGCAACTCATAACAATAAATACGAAAATATGGATATAGCTACAAGTTTTTCTGCTTTCCATGCTTCAGAGCATGCTGTTTCGGATGCAATTCGCAAACTAAAAAGTAAAATCATCAACCCCAAACTGATTCTTGCTTACTTTTCCGAAAACTATGATGAGAAGCTTATCCAGCAAGTGTTGACGGCTGAATTTCCGAATTCTCAGATCCTTGGATGTTCCTCGTGTCAGGGCGTCATGACCGACGAAGGGTATAATCGCGGTGAAGGCATTGCTTTGTGGGCGATGTGTGATTATGAAGGTGCATTCGGGAGTGCGATCGTTTCAACAAATCAAAGCCCGTATGATATGGCGCGGCAGGCACTTTTGCGTGCGATTGATAACAGTGGTCGGCCTGGAGAACTTCCGGCATTGATTTTGCTTCATTCCAGCCCAGGACATGAAGAAGAAGTTATACAAGGTATAGAGGATGAGCTGGGAATTCCTGTGCCTATTATTGGCGGGAGTGCGGCCGACGATCATGTGATAGGGAACTGGAAGCTGTTCACTCACGAACAACGATGTAAAGAAGGTGTTGGACTCTGTGTGTTTTATCCTTCTTGCAACGTTAGTTACTCATTCCACTCAGGTTATGCAAGTTTAGGAATGAGTGCGATCGCAACTCGTACTGAGGGGCGAGAGTTAATCGAGCTTAATCACAGGCCTGCTATAGATATTTACCAAGAATGGATTGGCCAGCCACTCTCAGGTGAAAATAGCATAGTGTCGAGAAGCAGTTTAAACCCGTTGGGAAGAATTGCTGGCAAAGTCCACGATTTGCCGTACTTTAAGCTGTCACATCCACTAAAAGTGACACAAAGAGGTGGGATCGAACTGTTTGCTAACGTTGATGAAGGTGAAGAGTTGTTCTTTATGGAGGGTACCGAAGAGCGACTAATCACACGGGCGGGTAGGGTTATCGACTCCGCATTTGATATCTGTAGTGCAAGTCAGGAGTTAGACCCGATTGGTGGAATTACCATTTATTGTGCAGGTTGTATGTTACGGGTACAAGACAGAATGGAAGAGGTGGCACATTACGTGAATAAAGCAATGCATCATATGCCATTTGTTTGCCCATTTACCTTTGGTGAACAGGGACAGTTTGTCGGTGGTGAAAATGCACACGGGAACCTCATGATATCCGCAGTTTTATTTCATAGGGACTAGCTAATGCCAAGCTTTGAATCAGAAAAACTTCAAGAGACATTGCTTGATCTGTTGCGAAGTCAGGAACGCGAAAAACAGCTTCGGGATGAAAATGCCGCTATTCTTGCCGGAATGTCAGCCATGGCTGGTGCAAACAGCAAAAGACAAGTTTTCAATGGCTTATTGTCGGTACTACGAAAGTACATAGGCTTCGAACATGCACTAGTCTTAACTAGAGAAGACGAGAATGCGCCATTGCAAGAACTTGTTACAACGTGTCGTTTTTTCGAGTCAAGCACCTGGCCAATAGGCAATACGTTTGTACGCTCGATGAACGGAGAGAGTATCGCACTATTTGCACCAAACCAGGTTTCTGAGTTTCAACGGTTACCGCAAGAGATGCTTCAGTATTGTCAATCTGTGTTGCTAACAGGAGTAAAAGTTAGCTCGGGAGATGCTCTATTGTTATTCCTGCATTCAGAGCGCGGGCAATTTTCGCCACGATGCCGACGGGTATTAGAGCGATTCAGGCCATTGCTTGAACGGGCTATTATCGATATTGATTACCGTGAGAGGCTGCAATCGTTAGTAACGGCACGGACTCAGGAGCTAATTCACAGCCAGCAGCGGTTTAAAGATTTTGCCAAAACGGTTGGTGATTGGTTTTGGGAAGTCGATACTGATTTACGGTTTACCTATATATCGTCGCCGAACCTTGCCAATCATGTTGTCGATAATGACAGTATCCTCGATATTTTTGATGAGCAAGAGACGTTAAAGAAAAAACTGAAAGTAAAGTTTGGGATGAAAGAACCCTTTGAAGATCTCGAGTGGCAGTTGCCGGAGAGTGAAGGGGGGTTATGGATTAGTTTTAGCGGAACACCATATTTCTCAAAGCAAGGAAAGCTATTAGGCTATAGGGGAACGGCAAAAGACATTACAAACCGAAAAAAACGACTTTTTGAACTTCAGGAAGCCAGAAAACAAGCAGAGTCGGCGAACAAAGCCAAGTCGCAATTCTTGGCAATGATGAGCCATGAAATAAGAACCCCGTTAAATGCGGTTTTGGGCTTTATGGATACGCTGGCTGAGTCTGGATTGAACAAAGAGCAAGCTCGCTGGGTTAACCAAATGGATCAATCAGCCCAGCTATTATTAACAATCATCAATGATATTCTTGACCTTTCAAGAATCGAGTCGGGTAACTTTGAGCTATACAATGCAGAGATGCACTTGGATGAGAGTATTAACCTCGTAGTAAGTCAGTTGCATGAGCAAGCGGTTAAAAAGAACATAGCCCTGAGTGTCAATATATCGCCATCGGTACCCAAGAAGATGGTCGGTGATAAAAACCGTATTTCCCAGGTAATGTTCAACCTGATAGGAAATGCAATTAAGTTCACTAACCAAGGCTCCGTCTCTATTGATGTTAAGCGAGACAACCAATATGTATCGATAGCAGTGACAGATACTGGCATTGGTATTTCGCAAGAAGCTCAAAGAAACTTATTTAATCCGTTTATTCAAGCCGATGGTAGCATTACAAGACGTTACGGCGGCACCGGCCTTGGTTTGGCAATCAGCCAGCATTTGATTGATAAAATGAACGGTAAGATAACGTTAGAGAGCACACTCAACAAAGGTAGTTGTTTTACTGTTTATATACCGATAACGCAGTCGATTGATGAATCCCAGCTTTATGAGCCTGTTATTGAAAACAGCCTTGATCATTCGCTGAGCATACTGTTAGCAGAAGACAGTAACACAAACCAATTAGTTGCTAAGCTAATGCTGGAAAAACGAGGCCATCAGGTGGTGATTGCCAATAATGGTAAAGAAGCGATCGAGATACTTGAGAATAACCAGCACCAATTTGACATCGTGCTAATGGATATTTCGATGCCAGTGCTGGATGGGCTGCAGGCAACCAAACAGTTACGACAGAAAAACATAAACATACCGATTATTGCATTAACGGCTAATGCAATGCATTCAGATCAAGTCGAATACAGAAAAGCCGGTATGGATGGGTTCTTGGCAAAGCCAATTTTAACGCCAGAATTAAATGCCATGCTCAACAAATACCAGGCGTTAGCCACAACTGAGTAGATGCAAAAGTCGCTAGGCTTATAGATACGCTTAGCGTCAATTTTTGTTCAAACAAAAATAACTAGCTTGGTTTGATCAAACCAAGCTGTAATTAACAGCTGATTTTGAATCACCAGGCAAACTGACCATTTGCAGCAGTGCTTAAAAATAGGTGTTAATTACCTATTTTATGGTAAATTCCTAGTACTGTTAAATTATACAGTACTAGGAAAGCAAAGAGGGTAATGCAAGGAAGCAAGAGGGAAAGAGAGTTAGGGAATAGTTGTTTGAATATAAATACCGAACACCTAATTTAACATAATATACATAATGCGTACTGAACCTTGGGTTCACTCAGGGCCATAAATCCAGTAATACCAAGGGTTAAGCCCCTAAATCCTTGGCTACTCAACTTTGTCATGATGTCCGCCCATGCTTGCTGGGCTTTGTAAGTTTTGGCTTTGTCGGCGGCTAAATACAACATTACTTCATGAATGTCAGTTTCTGTTTCTTCTGCCAGAAAAATAGCTTCATTTTCAGTCAGATAGCGGTCGCCTTTGCGGATTCTGCTTAGTTTGGCTGCGTCGATTCCCAAATCAGCGGCAATTTGTTTGTCTTGGACATAGTTTTTCGCTGTTTTGTATTTATCTAGCAGTTTATTTATGTACATAGCAATTCCTCCGTTTTCCTCATTGTAGCTCTTTAATTGCCAAAAATGACATCTTGTAATTGTCGAAATTGGCAATTACGATTGCCAAAAATGACAACTGGTAAGCACTGAGGCTCACATGACAACGTTTGAATTGGTTGAAGGCACTCGTTTCTTTGAAAATGAACATGATGTTGTTGCTGTCCATCCTGCCGAGGCTGACGCCTATACCAAGTGGCACCGCTTCCCGCATGTTGAATTGATTGAACATCTTACGCTGGCTGACGCTATCGCTTCCGGTAAACCGCTTCATGCGCTTCACAACACTATCAAGCCAATTCGTGAGGATGTCTAACGATGGCTAATTCGGTTGTCTACTTCGATGATGAGCCCGGTATCGGCGTCAATGCCTACTTCGATTTCGGTCATGAATACTTTCGCTCTTTCCATGAGTTACGTGTGTTCTGTGATGTCGAGCTTGGCGGCTTTGTCGAGTTTGTCGAAATAACCGACGTAAATTACCCAGAATTGAAAGCTCAGGGGGTGTTTGATGTTGTCTGAACAACACTTTGCTGAGATGGCAGAACAAGAACGCCCCGTTCTGGTTGACCATTTAGCCTTCAGTTTCAAGTTCACAGAGTTGCGACACTGTCACAAAGCGGATTTGTCCTCTTTTGCTTGGCAGAAAATGCCGAAAGCAACTTACCAGACAGTGACCAATCCACAGCAGCGTGCCATTGCCTTGGAGCGTTACCAGAACGCGGTTCGTGAGGTGCTGACTGACAGGCTGGCAACGTTCCTGTTTCACGTCATGGGCATGACGTTGTCACCAATGCGCGGACGCGGCCTGCACGGCTATGAAGATTCAGCCGTGATTCTTGATAAGACGGGTTCTGTTGAGTGTGGTTTGATGGGTGTCGGTGGCAACAATGAGACGGTATTCATTCAGCTGTCCGGTCGTGGCTGTAAGTACCTGTTGGAGCATACAACAACGTTCCGCCTTCACTGGTGGCTTACCAAGATTTTGCATGTGTTCACCCTATCCCGCTTGGATTTGGCGGTGGATGATTTTTCTGGCTGCTTCGATTGCAAGTATGCCGAGACGGCTTGGCGTGAGGGCGCTTTCCGTACCTCTCAACGTGGTATGGGGCCGAAAGTTAACCCGCATGTGGTCTATGCCGCAAACGGGGATGTGTTGGAAGAGGCAACGATTGTCGGTTCCCGCCAGAGTGCGGTCTACTGGCGCGTTTATAACAAGAAACTGGAACAAGGTCTTAACAAGCTGGATATCACTTGGTATCGGAACGAGGTTGAGCTTAAGAAGTGCAATGTTGATGCCCTGCTCGACCCTGCCGCGGCCTTTGCGGGTATCTGTGCGTTTTCGGCTTCTATCGAGCCTACGCAAGGCGTGAGTATCAAGCGTGTTACCAAGGATGCGTGTCTGGATTTACTGGGCCGTATCCGTTGGACTCGTCGCCAGTGTGGCAAGGCTCTGTCTGATGTGGTCAGGATGTTCAATGGTGATACCAGCAAGGCATTCGGTTTGCTGTCGGCCCCGTTGGATTTGGATGTATTCGAACTTGAGGACTATGGCAAGCTGGCCTTGCCTGAGACCTATCAAAACATAATTAACATAGCGTTGGAGAATTAAACATGGGTGTAATGATCACAGGTATTGCGGTTCGTCGCTTTCCTTCTTCTGGCGGTTCAGATGCGGTTGTCCACGTTCTTCGTGGTATTGACGAGGTTCGTCATGAGAAATTCGAGCAGGAAGGTATCGGGTTCTCTACTGATGTTCCGCGTACCAAACAGCAATTGAAAATGGATGTTGATTACGCACGACAGCTTGTGTCAAAGCGTGCGTTTATTCCCAATGAGGAATATGAGTTACAGTTCTCGCATAATCCGGATGACCCGCTAGAAGTTGTTATTTCAAAACTGATTCCGGTTCATCCAGATGTTAATGCAAAATTTGAATCTGCATTGAAGGCTAAATAAGTTATGGGCGT
The DNA here is from genome assembly GCF_001939735.1 of Photobacterium proteolyticum. Lineage (GTDB taxonomy): Bacteria > Pseudomonadota > Gammaproteobacteria > Enterobacterales > Vibrionaceae > Photobacterium > Photobacterium proteolyticum. Next base: position 125,763 of record NZ_MJIL01000099.1, on the reverse strand, counting down.
TTGTTTAATTGTTGATGATGTTGGCAAGGCGACAATATCAAACGCCTCTGAATCAGAATGTGTGGGTTATGTTATTCCGTCTGCACAGGAATATAAGTCGTTCATTAATCCAGCGCTGGAAATTAATTTAGAGATTTTTAATTTGGTCGTCGGTTCGCTCTTAGTGGCGTTTATCGTTGGTCATTATACTGGGCGTGTTGCCCGTTATCTTGGGAAATATTAGAAATAGGAAATCATTATGAAATATATCACTTTGAAGCGTAAATTTGGTCAGGTTGCTCTAGTCACTACTTCTGCTGTAATGGCTGCGCCTTCTTTTGCTGAAGATAGCGCGACTGTTACTGCTATTAAGTCTGCGGTTGCTGCTGGTCAGTCTAGTGTTCAGGTTACTGTTGCAGGTGTTATTGGTCTTGCAGCGCTGGGCTTTGGTGTGGGTATGATTATTTCTTATCTGCGTCGTTAATATGGGTGTTTTATTGGGTGATGCCGTAACAGTTATTTTCGCAATTGCTTTTGTTTCTATATTCGTAATAGGTTTTAAAAGTGGTGTTGTTACGTCATAGACCAATGGCATATTAATTACAGGCGGCTTCGGTCGCCTTTTTTTATGGTGTTAAATATGAGAGCTTTAATTTCAACTTTATTATTAATATTCTCTTTTTCCGTTTTGGCTAGCTCAAACCCTCATACAGTACGTTATTATAAAGCTAATAGTAGTGTTGCAGGTTGTTTTACGGATGGTCAAACTTTTCCATATAGTTCAAGTGCCATAAATTCGCTTGCGGGTTGTGTAAATGGTAAGCCTGTCGCTTCTGGTTCTCAGAATGTCTTTGGTGATTGTTATGGGAATAGCGGGACTTTATATTGCAATTTGTATAGGGGTAATGGACATAGGTTTTCTAGGGGAAGTTTAACGTTTGATGTTATTAGTCGTTCTGAGTGTTCGTCCGGAAAGGAATTAATTGATGGTAGGTGTGTAGATAATACGCCTATTTGTGGTGATGGTAACTGTAATCCGGGTGGTGGTGACACTGGTTCTGGCGGTGACACTGGTTCTGGTGGTGACACTGGTTCTGGTGGTGACACTGGTTCTGGTGGTGACACTGGTTCTGGTGGTGACACTGGTTCTGGTGGTG
>NZ_MJIL01000099.1:0-124587 GCF_001939735.1 Photobacterium proteolyticum | reverse complement strand
TGGTGGTGACACTGGTTCTGGTGGTGACACTGGTTCTGGTGGTGACACTGGTTCTGGTGGTGACACTGGTTCTGGTGGTGGTGATTTTGGTGGCGGCGGTTCTTCTGGGGGTTCTGGTTCTTCTGGGGGTTCCGGTGGTGGTTCTAGTTCCGGTGGTGGTTCCAGTTCTGGCGGTACCAAAGGGGAAAAAGGTGATAAAGGCGATAAGGGCGATAAGGGAGACAAAGGCGATAAAGGCGATAAGGGAGACAAAGGTGACAAGGGTGAAGATGGCATTGATGGTATAGATGGCCGTGACGGTGTTGATGGTAAAGATGGTATTAATGGCCGTGATGGTGAAGATGGCAAAAATGGTATCAATGGTCGTGATGGTCAAGATGGAAAGAATGGTGCTCGTGGCTCTCAAGGTATCCAAGGTTTACAGGGTTTAAAAGGAGACCCCGGAGAGCCTGCTGATTTAACACCTGTATTAAATAAGATTTCTGCTTTGAAGTCTTTTAACAGTGAAAACTTTACTGATATTAAATCTAATACGTTCGGTATTGCATCCAGTATTGATGGTTTAACCCAATCTAATAAAAGTGCTTTGACTGATATTAAAACTGCAACCTTGGGCCTTGGAGATAAGCAGGGAGAATATCAGGCGGTTATTGCTGCCAAGCTGGATGAATTAGGTGGTGATTTGGGTGTCGGTATTGCTGAACTGGATAAACGCTCTGGTAAGGGAAATGATCTCCTTGCCAATATCGAGAAGTTAACGTCTGACTTGGGTAATCAGAATAATGATTACTTAAATAGTATTTATGAAAATACCATGGGACAGCTAGATAAGGCTTTTGCTCAGCATGATGAATCTAAGAAACAGACAGCGTTATTACAGACATTGTCTGATACTGGCGTGTCGGTTGATATGGATGCTACCAATAAGGAACTACAGGATATTAATGCCAAGCTTGAGGAAATAAATAAACTTAATGGGACTAGTAATGATGTTCTGAATGAAATTAGCGGTAAGTTGGATAAAGAAGTTGATTTGTCTTCTGTTGAAAATAAGTTGTCCGGGCTAAATCAGGAAATTAGTGATATCGGTAATTTGCTAAATAAAGGACCAGGTAAAGCCTCCCCTCATCGTGATATCGGTTCTTCGGTAATCGGTGATGATGATTTTAAGACTCTCAGGGACTCTATAGCAGGCAAGAAGCATCAGCTAGATACCATGTTTGATGATGTCGGCCTTAACTTCTCTACGTCCTTTGATGCGGGTTATTTGTCTGATTCTTCGATGAATATCAAGGGTGTTGAGGTAGATACGAGCCTGACAAAGATGGCTTCTATTGGTGATGATATTCGCCCTGTCATTATTTTTATTTTTGCCCTTACTTGTCTTTGGGTGATTTTCGGGAGCAAGAAATAATATGGAATATATATATAGTATCCTTCAGATTCTTGGTGATGGTATTTCATCGGTGGTTGTGTTTATTCTAAATATCCCCCACTACATTGAGCAGTTATTTATTTATCTGGGTTTGCTGTTATTTGATATTTGGCTGGATACCAAGATTTATACATTGAACTTGGCTCTGACGATAGCCAGGGAACTGTTATCTAATTATGGGGTTTATGACTTGATTGAAATAGCTTTCAATCGCCTTTCCCCTGATGTTCGTTATGTACTGACAGCTTACGGTTTCCCTGATGGGTTAAGAATGTTGTTTGATGCCTATGCAACGGCATTTGTTTTGCGTGTTCTGGGGTGGTGATATGGCGGTTTCTTTTCGTTATGGGGCTAACGGTTCGTATAAGTCGGCCTGTGCGGTCTGGTTTGACTTGCTGCCTAACCTGCGTGCGGGTCGTGTCTGCATCACCAATGTCGAGGGCATGCAACCATTAAAGGTGATCGAGAAACGGCTGGGTGAAAAGTTTCCTGATTCGGCCCAGCTAATCAGGATTAGTTCTCGTAACCTGCCGGGCGTTAAGCTCTGGCAAAACTGGTTCTGTTGGGCACCTATCGGCTCGTTCCTGCTGATAGACGAGTGTCAGGATTTGTTCGGTAAGCATGTCGGCTTCAAGATGGAAAAACAGCAACTCTTACCCTTCGAGGAGTTTGAGCCTGATTTGCCAGCTGGCTTTAGAGAGCTGTTTGAATCTAAATGGCAGCCTGTTGATATCGAAAATATTGATGACGGTGAACTGGATGATACGGGCCGGACGCAATATGACGAAACGGGCCGCTTGCTTTATCCCTTCGAGTTTAACGGTGCGTTCATGCGTCACCGTAAATACAACTGGGATATTGTCATGCTTACGCCTGACTTTAAGCAAATCCCCTCTGAGGTTAAGGGCTGTGCCGAGGTTGCCAGACAGCATAAGAATACCGATATGCTGTTTCGAAAGCGTAAGCCGCGTGTCTATGAGCATCACCCTACTGTGGCAACCACCAAGCCAGCCAAAGATGATTTAATTTACTACCAGAAAGTACCCGTTGCGGTACACCTGCTTTATTCGTCGACGGGTACGGGCAAGCAAACTAAATCCGGTCAGGCCGTCGCGCTTTTCAAGCAACCAAAGATTCTAATTGCGTTTTTAATTGTGTTCTTTTGTATGGGGTATTTAATTTATGCGTTATCCGGTTTTCTTACTGATGATGTGGCTTCGGATTCGTCGGTTACTGAAGGCGGTCAAGTTGCCGAGGTTTCGGGTGCTCAATCATCCTCTGATGTTGAGACTTCGGGGGATATTGACCAAAGTGCTCCGCGTTCTGGGGGCTTGGGTACTGGTGCTGGTCGCAACGGTGATCATAAAGCGTCTGATTCTGGTCATTTTCGTTTAGGTGGTTTGGCTTCCTTCTTTCCCTATAACGGGGCCGAGGAAGTTTATGTGTCCAGTGTCTTGGTTAGCCGTCGCGGAGAGACGGTTGACCTAGACCTGTTGCTTAAGGTGGTATCTCGTTCTGGGGTGTTCTACCTGAACAAGAAACACCTTGAGCTGACGGGGGTGTCTTTTGTGGTACTGGATGAATGCCTTGTACAGATTAAGAAAGGTGACTTGGTTCATTTCCTTACCTGCCCGCCTGTTGGGAATGGCTTTGACCAGCAGCTGGCCAACAACACTAAGGCGGATGAGCGGCGTATTGATAAGCCGCAAGTAAGTTTATTTTGATTTTCGTAATTTACTTTCACTAATGTGTAATTATCTATGTAATCATTACATTTGAATTCCTATTGCATTTATCTTTTTGTGCTTCTGCTTAAAATCTGGTGGTGTTTTGTGTATGCCTTGCTTGGTTTTTAAATAAAAATGAATGTCCTTAGTTGGTTTTTAAATACATTAATATTTTTATCACTTTCATTTATGTTATTAACTTTCAGGTGGGTGTTTTTTATGCCGAAGGCATGCCAAGGCAACTCGTTGTGGTTGATTTTTGCAACAGGTTTCAAATTGCCGTGCCCGACCATGCTGATAACTGCCTGAAAACCCCTCCTTCCTGCTTAGCCTGCTTTTGGGTTCAGGGCTCTCCTATTCTTCGGTTCTTTCTTAGATGTCTTGTGTGTTGGTTTTGCTTGTTCTCAGGACGCCCAGAGCGGCCGAGCGAAGGCTGAGCGAGAAGCGACGGAAGGACGAGAACCCCCGTACTGTATCACGGGGGTAGATTCCACCATTACTTACGGCGTGCGCCTTGATGGACTGTCAGCACCGGTGATCTTGAAAGTCGAATAACAACAGGACTCGCAACGCCTTGTAACCGATAAATCTGTCCTTTCTTCATGGCGTTGATTGAATCGAAAGAATGATACTAGCCTCTTTACCTCGTGAGGCTGCATGTACATAGTCAGAGGTATAGACGTGATTTTGGCGGTTTCAGCTCGGTACTCCCCCGTACTAGATTGCAAGCTGTTACCGCCAATCCTCCCCTTCCAAACCGTAACTAACTTTCAAGGCAGTTATGTACAGATTTGCAGTTAGATATATGCCATAATTTGCGCTATTGAGCGTTAAGTGACCGAAGTCTCTGTTTTTGTGCGTAAAATCGGTCATTTAACATAATGGGTGTTTTATGAACTATATATAATGAGGTTTATTTTGAATTGGCTTGAATCAGAGTTAATTAAAAGTGAGTTTGATGGAAATACGTACAAGGTGCCTACAAATTGGCTGCATTTACATTATTATGAGGCATATAATATATTGTTTCGTTTTGAAAACTCTTTAAGGGTTTTTGTTTATACCATTCTTAAAGTTAAGTATTTAGATAAATGGCAAGAGGTTAATTGTGATGGAAAGCAAATTAAATCTTTAATTTCACCACGCGTTAAGCATGCCGATAAGTTTGGTTATTTAGGAGAAAAGATTACATCTCCCCTAGTTCATTTGACAGCAGGAGAACTAATCAAAATTATATTATCTGAGGCTAACTGGCCTACATTCAAGCCATACTTCAATGGCGGAAAAGATGTGATTGATAATAAGCTTCATGAGATTTTAACGGTAAGAAATTCTATTGCACATTTTCGTCCGATAAAATTAGATGATTTACAGTTAATAAAGCAAAATATTCGTCATGTCTTGATGTCTGTTGAGGGTTGTTTGAACAATCTTTACTCAATGTCTACTAGGGTGCCGACAAATACAACTGATGAATGGTACCAATCCATTTCTTCATTAGGTAATTCGTTTGTAGATGTTAATATGATATATAGTGATGATGAGTCATGGGTCAAAGTCCAGCTTAATTATACAAATAGGAAGTTGACTGAAAGACAATCTAACTTTTTGTTTTATGATGTTTCGAAATTAATGACTTCAAGCATTTGCACTGAGTTTCCTGAATTAATTAAATTCTGCATATTTTATGATGAAGCTGTTTTGTCGCCGACTTTGAATTCAGACTTCTCAATTACTGCAAAAAAAATCGTCAACTTCACTTTCAATAAGGATATCTTAGTAAAGAACTATGAGCAGATATCATCATCATTTAATTCATTGATTGATTTGATTGATGAAGAAACCAAGCTTATTTATTCTGACAACTTAGCCAGAGGGAAAATAATTCGAAGTTGTTCTATTTCTGCTTTTTATCAAGAGGCGAAAGAAAGATGGGATTATAATTTTGATAATTTACCAGATAGTTATCAATCGACTCATGCAATTGAATATTTCGGTAAATCAACTTACGTATCTTCTGATTATGTATCAACAACAAATAAATACCCTTGGATGACTTCAGATATTTCTAAACATAGTATGATTCCATTTTGATACAACCCCGTCTAGTAATACGGGGTGAAAGTTTTGGGTGCGGCATGCCTTACAGCGTGGTGCGCCTTTATCACAATGTAGTATTTATTTGATGTAGTGATGCACCTGTTGCATAATCAACCAGTTTTCTATTGGTTGAGGTCTGGTTTTGAAGTTTCGTAAGGGATTTACGCTACTTGAGTTTGTGATAGTTTTGATTGTTTTGGGGATTATTGCTGTTACAGCTGCTCCAAGATTTCTTCGTGTAAAAGATGACTCTATTAGCTCAGCGTATACAAGTATTGCAGGATCACTTCGCTCAGCTGTTTCTCTTTTCCACGGAAAGTGGTTGGTTGATGGTGGGCCTGACCCCAATGTAGCAGAAGGCCGTTCTGGGGATTGGGGTTACAAAATTTATAATCTTCACTTTAATAAACATGGTTACCCTAGGTTAATTGGTGATGTTCAAACTTGTGAAAATATCATTGAAAACTTGCTACCTAACTCAGGTTTGACTCGCGATGATTATGAAGAACCAATACTCACAGGGGATGGGTTGGATGGTAATAAATGTATCTTTGAGTTTACTTTAGTGCCTTATACTCTAACTTACTCCGAAACTACTGGTAAAGTAACGTTAGATAAGCGCAGCTAGCCCATAAGCCCCATTTTGGGGCTTTTTTTATTGGCTCTTATTGGTGTTCATGCTGTTTAGCAATCTAGCTGCTTTCATTATTTCCATTTTACCTAGCCTGTCGCTCTCATTGTTTAGCTCTAATAGTGCGTTACCTGTAATGATTCTATCAGGTGTCAGGCTCCACCCTCCGGGTACAATGAGTTCCTCTTTATTGATTCTCCAGCCCTCCCAATTTTCATTTAGAGCGCCCAATTCCCTGCCGGAGTACATTTTCATAAGCCTTCTGCATTCTGGGGGTATGTCTTGCCCATAATCCCAACGCGTGACGGTCCTCACACTTTTGAAACAAAGGTTAGCTGTCTCAATCTTTGATAACCCGCAAGTGAATTTTCTGAAAATGTAATTGTTAGTTAATTTTTTGGACATGGTGTCACTTTTTGCAATCCTTAGTTAATGAGGAATTGCATAATAAACACAGTGAATATCCACAAAGTGTATATTTTTCTGATGATTATCGTTTAACATAAGACAATCATAATGCGTACTCGGGTTGTAAGATCTAGTTAGAGGTGCCAGGTTTGAGCCAGATTGAAATGTCATGTTGAACTAGCTTTTAAGCACGCTTTCTTTACCGTGTTTGGGGCCTTTGGATGCTATTGACCATGACTGACAAATCAAGCTCAAGATACCTGTGACAAATGCATCACCGGTGTCGAAGCTGCCCGTTTGCTTAAGCTGAGCCCTCGCCAAGTTTATCGTTTGGTCAAACGCTTCGCTGAGTTCGGCGCTGCCGGTTTGGTTTCTTTAAGGCGTGGCCAGCCCGGCAATCATCGCTACGATGATAAATTGAAATTACAGACATTGGCATTGCTCCATCAACGATTGTTTTGGCGAGATGATCCAGATTAACGGCTCCCACCATGACTGGTTTGAAGGCCGAGTGCTCAATGATCTGAATATCGAGCTCATCTGCGCCAACAGTTCGCAAGCCAAGGGCCGCGTCGAGCGTGCGAACAAAACGTTACAGGATCGCTTAGTCAGGGAGATGCGTCTGCAAGGCATAAATACCATCGAGCAAGCCAATGCCTGGCTCCCCGACTTTACCGCTGATTTCAATCGCCGCTTTTGCCAGGACATGCATCGGCCTGACGGTACCATTGCCATCCAGTATGGCACCGGAAGTTAGAATTCAAAATCTTCGACAATCTGGCCGAGGTTGACCAGGGACAAGTCGTTGACAACTAGCGCCTCGGTGCAGTACTGAAATTTGCCCAGGCCAAGCAGGAAGAGTTCGAGCAGCAACAAAAACGCGGGCGCAGCAAGAAAGCGCCGAAACGGACCGCCCAGCAGCGGGCAATCCGGCAACTTGAACAGCTAAACCCGGTATTGATTCATCCCGAACAATTTAAAGCCGGCAGCCGGAAGAAACCCTGACTTCCCTGCTCTGCCGCCTCTCACTGAGCAGGCTGAACGACCTTGAAGAGAGACATTGTAATCTGGGGAAGCATGCAGACATTTTCAAACGGGATAAACCGCACAGTGAAAGCAAAGGGGCTCATTGAGCCCCTTTATTCCACCGGATTAGCTTTTAACTGCATTACCCCAGAGTAACGCAGTGTCATTGCCTAGAATGCCTGCAACGTACTGTGTGCCATTGCGGCTAACTGTCATCAATACACCATGATAGTCACCATTTAGGGATGCATCGTTACAGCTAACGGCGGTGGCCTTATCGATATTGAACAGATCGCCGTTACGCTTTAGGTTGCCTGAAATGGTACACATACCATTTACTGAAAATGAACCATCAGCGTTGACTGTCCACGTACTGCCGTCTGAAGGGTTAGTGTGCGTACCGACAATTTGGTCCAGAGGTAATGATGCGCTGGCTTTATCCATTGAATACACGATGTTGGTGTTGTCAATAACAGCAGTCAATGTCCCCACGCTTCCAACAAAGCTGGCTGTCATTGTCTGGTCCGGGTCATAAGCAAAGCCATTACGGTCGGCAAGAGTCATGCCTTTTGTATTCATCTGGTTCTTGCTGGTTGTTGCACTGTCAACAATAAGCACTGAACCGTAGTTGAAATCACCGACGATAAGATTATTTTTGGTGCGCTTTGAATCTACTGCCATAACAATAAAGTCATTGCTATTGATATAAATTCCATTGCCTGAAAATGATTGCGCTGTCGTTGGCGTTGGTGTGGTATCAGAGCCACCTCCTCCGCAGCCTACCAACCCAACGGTCGTCAAAATACCCAAGCCAATCATTAATTTAGTTTTACTCATTGTTATATTATCCATGTTGATATGAACCAGAAAACATATCAAACAAAAGCATTTAAACACATGAGCACCATCAGGTTATTAGTGTTTTTACTCGACAAATTGTTTGTGATTACGGTAGGTCGACCTTTTCTTTTTGAGTAGCTCCCATCATTACATATTAGAAGGTAGTAAGCTCCAACCATTCGCTTACCAATACGATCAGAAATAAAACCCTCGGCTGAGACTCAATGAGCCAAGATATGAAGCGCACCTGAAATGCTTAGAGGACAATTGACTTCACACGAAAAGTGCTTCCCCCTTAGCTTGTCAATTAATTAGATATCTAATATTTCAACCTAAAAAAACAACCAACCACATGCATAAATACGCGTTTTTATTAGTCAATTTCAGAGTGAATTTGGTTTTTATCGTCATTTTTGTTACTATCTTTCAAAATTTCATTCAGTACTCTAAAGAATTTACCTTTTATCCCATTAAAAAAAACGGCTAAAAGTCACCGGGAATGCTTAGTGTGCTAATCGAATAAGGACTAAAATGTCACAAATCAGGGACAAATACAGTATCGACAATACTGACTATACAGTCGGTCAGGACAACATTCAGAAATGGGGATTTGATGTTCACAATCCAGTTTTTGGTATCAGTGCTGGACTGATCATTTTCTTTATCGTTGCGCTTCTTGCAACAGAGCCTTCAACAGCCAAAGCAGCACTAGACGGCATTAAATGGCAGATCATCAATAACTTTGATGGTTTGATTATGTGGTCTGGTAATATCTTTTTGATTTTCAGTTTAGCTCTGGTTGTCTCCCCTTTTGGTAAGATCCGCATCGGCGGAAGAGAAGCTAAACCTGAACATTCTAATAGTTCATGGTTTGCGATGTTATTTGCTGCAGGTATGGGCATCGGCCTTATGTTCTGGGGCGTCGCAGAGCCAGTGGCCTACTATACGGGTTGGTATGAAACGCCGCTGGGTGTCGAAGCTAATACATCTGAAGCGGCTAAAGTTGCTCTGGGCGCAACGATGTTCCACTGGGGACTTCACCCATGGGCAATGTACGCAATAGTCGCGCTTTCACTTGCATTTTTTGCCTATAACAAAGGCTTGCCGCTTTCAATGCGCTCCATTTTCTACCCAATCCTTGGTGATCGTACCTGGGGTTGGTTTGGGCACATCATTGATATTTTGTCGGTTATCGCAACGCTGTTTGGCCTTGCGACATCACTGGGCTTAGGTGCGCAGCAGGCTGCAAGCGGCATTAGTCACGTATTTGGTGTCGATGTAGGTATTGGCTTGCAAATTGGCGTGATTATCTTTGTTACTTGCCTGGCTGTAGTTTCAGTTATTCGTGGTATCGATGGCGGTGTCAAAGTTCTCAGTAATGCAAACTTACTCATTGCATTCGCCCTGCTATTGTTTGTTGCCCTTGTTGGCTTTGCCATTACGCTCAATACACTACCAACAACTCTTATGGGCTACATTGAAAACATCGTGCCGCTCAGCAACCCGCATGGCCGTGAAGACGAAACCTGGATGCATGGCTGGACAGTATTCTACTGGGCTTGGTGGATCTCCTGGTCTCCATGTGTAGGTATGTTTATTGCACGTGTATCAAAAGGTCGGACTATTCGTGAGTTTATCATCGCTGTGATCTTCATCCCTACTCTCATTACGCTAGTTTGGATGTCGGTATTTGGTGGTATTGCCATTGACCAGGTAGCTAATAAAGTGGGTGAACTTGGTGCAAACGGTTTAACAGACATCACTCTGTCTCTGTTCAATGTCTATGAGGCATTACCGTTAAGCACGATGCTTTCAGTGATCTCAATCGTTCTGATCATGGTGTTCTTTATTACCTCTTCAGACTCCGCTTCTCTGGTTATCGACAGCATTACAGCCGGCGGTAAAGTAGATGCGCCGGTTCCTCAACGTATTTTCTGGGCAACTATTGAAGGTGCGATCGCTGCTGTTCTGCTCTGGGTCGGTGGCACAGAGGCCATCCAAGCGCTACAAGCAGGAGCAATTTCTACGGCTCTACCATTCACTATTATCTTATTGACAATGTGTGTGAGCTTAATGATGGGAATGCGAACTGAAATGGCTTACTACAAGGTAGCTTATAGCAAGTAGTAAGCGCCGATAAGACTAAACAAAAACTCCACCATAGCGGTGGAGTTTTTGTATTTAATCTCAGAGCAAACAATCTTTTAGTCAAAAGTTACACGGTAATGTGTCGCAGTATTGTGAATCAATATCCCCAAGTCTTTAGACTGTTCTCGAGTCTGCTTAACCATTTAAGCCAGCGCTTCTTGTTGCGCTTCCTCTTGAGGCAAAGGCCCGGCATAGAGACTTAATGCTTGCGATGGAAACTCACACTGCTCTGGGTTCGCGTTGTTTACAAACCATTTGCAACTTATTCGGCTGGAGCCAGATATGCCGACCACAGTCATTAAGGGGCTACCGCTTTTTAAGCGAACAACATCACCGATTTTAAAAGCCATAATCACCTCTCATTAAATTCCTGTATCTATCATAACAGCTTCAATGTATTTCTATCCGATGGGTTCATCACAGTAAAATACTTATATATCTGACATATAGCACAACGACTAGTTATGATTCAAAGAAATTCTGGCAGTACTTTGGGTGACAACGTCACATGGTCGGATTCTCGATAGGTTAGGCATACAATTTCCAAAGTGCAAAAATCAATTTCAAGATAATGAGTGTTTTGTTATCTATGCATGAATCCTTAACGAAGAGTCTTGTTTCGCAACTGTGAGTGTTCTATCTTTATATGCATGTGAATCAATATGATGTGATCAGAGTTGGGTTCGGATGAATAGATTCTTAATTATTGAAGACAATAAATTAATGGCTGAGGTTTTATCTCAAATCATACGAAAATGTATCTCCCCGAAAGAAATCATCAAGGTGAGCAACATTGCATCAGCACAAAAACTAATTATCGATTCAAGCTATAAGATTGATGCTATTTTCCTGGATTTGAATATCGAGAAGCCACTCGATGGCTTAGATTTACTAAGTTATATAAAGCGCACGTTGCCAAATATGCCCGTTTCGATCATCACATCAGAAAATGAAACTGAAGTCGTTAAGAAGGTACTATCTCACCAACCTAATGATTACTTGATCAAGCCACTGTCTGTACAGAAGGTACAACGTAGTTTGGCAAAGTTTAAAGCAAACTCAGGTACTGTAGAGACTGGTTCATAAACTTAGCGAGCATCCTCTTTCTAAGCTATCTCAACTACTGGCTATTTAATTCAACGCTGTCTCCCTACATACCCTTAACTATTTTGAATTACCTTTAAAGCACGCTGTTACACGGTCACATGACTGTGTGGCAATTTGGTATTTTTTAAAATTGGTAAGTCTTAGAGAAAGAAATTTAGTTGTTTTTGTGTTGCAAATAAAAGTTATAGTGCGTTAGGCCATGAACAGAGACAGCCTCTGTTGCTTCATTTACTGATAATGTTTGAATGACAATTTTGAACCGTCAAAAATCAGCTGCGCCAATAATGCCTTTGCTTGCTTCTGGCCGTCAAAATCAAACATCATGCCATAGTAATTCTGAGAGCCTGAGCGATGCACACTTTTTACCAATCCGGTTAATGTGAACATTTTGCCGCTCGCCGGGTTCTGAATCATAACCAAAATAGGCATGTCTTCATCAAGCTGCGGACCATTAATATCTTGATAGAAACAACAACCGTTTTTGGATAAATCTTTAAAATCCACCAGCAGTTCACGTTGCGCTAATGCTATCTTTCCTTGTAGCTTAACGTCATAGCGAGGTTCGCTTCGTAACTGCAACAGCCCCATTGTTCGAGGAAGCTCTAAAACCAATAAACGGGTTGGTTTTAGTATTGTATACATGATTTGTGTTTTGAAATTGACGATCGCTCCCTCGCCTTTCTCAGATATAGCCTTAACGGTTAACCAGAAACCTTGATCAAAGTATTCATCTATAACGGACTTACTTACTGCAGGAAGCTCAAAGAAAATCTCATCACTACTGTTGCTGCCGATAAAAACCGTCTCAATTCGATATAGTCGCCCTAACGGGGTTTTTATACTGATGGTAACCTCGCTACCATGCCTCACCATAGCGATTCCCTGGTTGCCTGGAATGTTTTTTTCTCTGCTCGTGGTGGACAACAGATGTTTATTGAGCTGATTCAATTTCTATCCTGAAATGCTTATATCACTGGTATCAATGAATTCTAATACCAATAGATAATATTACAAGTACCTCTGTTTTAAGCTTATTCTACATGTTGATTTATTAACCAACCCAATATACTTCAATAATTTTCTATATATTTCCAACCCAAAAGTTATAGTGCATTAGGTCATGAGAAATTATAGTGACAAGACTCATATCGCAATCAAAACTGAGTTCTGGGTTCTATCGCCCCCTTAAGAGATGCAATCAAATAACTTGATGTAACTAACAAATCAATTAAAATGCCATCTAACTGATTTACAACGAACAAGCCCCAGATATGGCAATAACTATTCGAGATATCGACAAACACTATTTCATGATTGAAGACTTGAAAGCCTTAACCAATAGTAATGTAACGACGAAAGCGCTAATTAAAGGCGGCTATATGGCCGTAGAGCTGGGCAAACAATACGAAGAAGAAAAAGAGCGCCGGTTAAAAGCAGAGGCTGAATTAGCAGCCATAAGGGAAACCATTAATCAATATTTATCTAGCCAGCAAGCTTTGATCAGTGCAGTAAAATAACTGGTCAATAACAAGATCTATTTACACCGTATTTGGGGTTGTTACTCTCTGCTAAGAGGAAAGTAACAACCTCGTTCAGTATACCCAGGCGGGATCATGTATTTTGCTTCATCCACTCCTCGCTGACCGCAATGGCTTCTACAGTCGCTTCGACACAAACCGTATCATCAACCTTTAGTAAACAGTCGACCTTAGCCTGTTTCTCGTTATAGCCCGAAACAGTCGCTTCCAAAAGTATCCGACTATTAATATTCACCGGACGTTTGTAACGAAGGGACAAGGCACCTGTGGCATACCATAATGGTGTCCCCTTGCCTATTTCTCGCCCCTGTTGCTGATAGGCATAAGCTATTGCAGTACATATACAATGACAATCAATAATTGTCGCAATCACCCCACCATTGAGAAAATGCGTGGGAGCTGCCGTATGAAATGACTGAGGAACAAAATGGCACGCTGCCTTGTTCTCTGCCATCCAGTAGCTCTTGATATGTAAGCCATGATCATTTTCAGTGCCACAACCAAAGCAATGGTTGCCAGATAGCTTGTCCTGGAAGTATTCTGGGGTTGAAGCCATCACGATATCCCTATGACAGACCGATATCTTTCAGTATATACCATAGGGAATCAACAGCTTACTCGCTTTGCAAATGGGTCTTTTCGACAACAAGCTCATCAAAACCGGTTTCAGGATCCAGCTTTCGATTGAATGCTAGGTTCCCATAACTGGCCAGGCAGATTTCTGCAGTATAGGAAACTTCTGACCCATCCATTAGATGGCCACCGTATACAGCACCATTCTTATCTGCGACAGAGATATGCAAATGTACATGTGTCGGCGTCAATGTACCGGACAAGGTCAAAATTTCTAGTGGTCCAGCCAAACTCAATGACTGGCTTTCATCGGCAAGGCGAATATTGGCCGATACTAAGCAGCCAACACAGCTAAGTATGGAGCCAGCCTGAATCGACTCACGCTTAACGTAATCAAAAATAGCCTCTTTGAGGTCTGCGCCTTGTGTCAAACGGAAGGCATGAGGTGTGAGCATAATAAAGCCTGATTAAATACAGTGATAACCATGAAATAAAAATGGCCTCCGAGGAAGCCATTTCTTAAGAATTCCATAAAAAATAGATTAAGCGCGACGACCACGCTTTTTCGGAGAGCTCGTATGAGGAAAAACGTTATGGATACGCTGTTTCACTTTGCTTGGTACACTCTTGGAAAAAACAAGCTTGGTTGCAAAGCGATTTCGATACACCTTTATTTTTCCGGAAAACGGTTGCTTGTGCGCAATGTCTTTACAGCCGATCAGGAATCCATGCGGAATGTTGCCTTTAGACTGGGTTAGCTCGCCATCTTCAAATTTCAGCACCATGATTGGGCGATCTTTGAAAACGAGAAAGATCACAGCAATGGCTAGTACAATGACATATTCCATTCACTTACTCCTTTAAGCGGTTTTCTTTAAGCGTATATTAAAATCTTACATCTGGCCGTTTTGCCAGTCCTAGAAAAGCAACTGACAGATATCATTCGAGATCAATATCTAACAGATCATGCAGATCATTCTTTATGTCCAGCACCTTCTTGCTCGCCTGTTCGGTCTTATTACTTTCACTTAAGAGGTATTCGATTGTATCAGACAGCGTGCAGTCTAGTTCTCTGGATTTCTCTGCCAGTTTTTCCCAGACACGATAATCAAGATCAATGGACTTTTTACGGGTATGAACCTGCTCGGCATTGAAATGTCGTTTACGCTTGGCACGTATAGCCTGCTTCAGCTTCTTATCAAGGTCCGGCGACATATGCTTGTCAATCCATTTAATGACCTTGGTAGGCTCGTGCTCTATCGCAAGTAAGTCTTGTACAGCCGCTTCGGCCTCACTGGTATCGATGTGGCAGGTGATCGCATCACCTTCCTTCCATTTCTTTACCAAGTACTTCCATTTCCAACCGGCTTCGAGGTTTTCAAGCTGCTGATATTTCATATTCGTAGGAGATTCTCAAAAAGACTACACTTAAACTGTGACAGTGTAACCGTAGACAGGAAAAAGCTCAATTACCTATTTGATATATTACTGATTGTTTTCAGAGTGTTCCGGACCATTATCAACTTTTCTTGCAACAAATGATACAGGCGAACTCTTATCCTACACTCTAACCTGAAGCCAGGGCGATAAAAACGAAACGATACCGATACTGAAAAGCGACAACCCGAAAATATCGTCAATCTCTGCCTATTATGCGGCCATTGATTCCTTTATACTGCTGTCCTTTTCACAGTAACGAAATAAAGCTAAAGCCCATGCATGAAGAATCCTGGCGTACAATGACTCCAGACTACTCAAAGTATCAAGCCATCTTAGAGAAATATGACGATCTAACACCAGCGAAAGCCGGTATTTTACAAGATCGTCTAACGGATGCCGTACGCCGATTTACCTGTGTTGAATTGCAACCCCGGGTTCTTCGCATTACCGCACCTGATAACAAGGTCTATCGCGATTATGTTATCGAATTACTGACTCAACATGACGCCAAAAACAAGCAGTCAAAGAGTAGTCATCTTGATGCAAGCCCTATTGTGATCGGCGAGAATGTGACAGAACAAAGTCTTTTTGGTGCTGTTTACCCACCGCTCGACGACAGCAAGCTTACCAAACAACAAATCAAGCACGGACTGGTACACCAGGCAAACAATGGCTACCTCGTCTTATCGGTTACCAGCATACTCAGTAACCCTAGCCTGTGGCCGCGCCTCAAAAGCGTTCTGATGAATGGTAAGCTCGAATGGCAAGCCTCATCCAACAAGACCCTGTACCCGCTTCCCGCCGCCGAGCAGCTAAACGTAAAACTCATCTTGATCGGTGATCGTTACCTCATGGCCGAACTTGAAAATGCAGAACCGGATCTCTCCTCTGGCTTTTCAATGTACGGTGAGTTCGAACAAGACCTGGTGATTAGTGAAGAGAGCCTTCCTTTATACCTCTCTTACCTCAAATCTATTAGCCGTAATGCACAGCTGCCTGATCTGGCCGACCATCACGCACTAACAATCTTACTCAAAACAGGGGCTCGCTACGCCGAAGACCAGACACGTGTTCCTCTGTGCCCTATCTGGCACCAGAGTCTGCTATGTGAAGCTGCCATTGAGTCTCAGGGACAGAAGATTACCGCGCAACACTTGGCAGACTCACTCAAGGCCCGCGAATTCCGTGAGTCATATTTGCCAGAGCGTGCTATCGAAGATATTCACCATGGTCAGGTTGTTATCAACTGCCAAGGAGAAGAAATTGGCCAGGTAAACGGCCTGACCGTTGTTGAGGTACCCGGACACCCTTGTGCATATGGCGAGCCGGCCCGAATTTCATGTGTCGTTCACTTTGGCGACGGCGATATTTCAGACGTTGAGCGTAAAGCCGACCTTGCGGGTAACATCCATGCCAAAGGTATGATGATCATGCAGGCATTTGTCAGTACCGCGTTAGATCTTGACCAACCGCTTCCGTACTCCGCCTCAATCGTGTTTGAACAGTCTTACTGTGAGGTTGATGGCGACAGTGCCTCGCTCGCTGAGCTATGCTCATTAGTATCGGCGCTTGCTATTCAGCCAATCAACCAACAGATTGCTGTCACAGGCGCGGTAGACCAATTTGGTCGTGTACAGGCAGTTGGCGGTATCAACGAGAAGATTGAGGGTTTCTATAAGGTGTGTGCCTTCCGCGGCCTAACAGGCAAGCAGGGTGTTATCCTACCGAAAACAAACCAGAGCAATCTATGTCTCAACGATGAGGTTACCGAAGCGATCAAGGCGGGTAAATTCCACCTATGGACCGTTGAGAGCGTTGATGAGGCCTTGCCTTTGTTAACAGGTAAAGCTTTCCGAGGTGAAGAAGACGACTCAGAAACCTTACTGGCTAAGATTGCACAGCGCATAGATCACTTCCATCATGGTGATCTTGATAGTGAAGTCAGCTGGTTAGCACGTATCCGTAACTGGTTTGTCCAGAACTGATCCGAGTTGTTTGGCGTACATGTGTAAGCTAAATTGCCTCCATACTTTTCAAGGAGCTAAATAAGTCTGATGAAACGCCAGCAATCTTATAATTACGAAGAACTAGTTGCATGTGGTAAAGGCGAACTACACGGTCCAGCTTTCCCATCTTTGCCATCTGACAACATGTTGATGATTGACCGTATCATTGAAATCACTGACGAAGGCGGTGAGCACGGAAAAGGTTTCATCCACGCTGAGTTGGATATCAACCCTGACCTTTGGTTCTTTGACTGCCACTTTAAAGGTGACCCTGTAATGCCAGGCTGCCTTGGTCTTGATGCAATGTGGCAGCTCGTTGGTTTCTTCCTTGGTTGGGCCGGTGGTGAAGGCAAAGGCCGTGCACTGGGTGTAGGCGAAGTGAAGTTCACAGGTCAGATCCTTCCAGATGCAAAGAAAGTGACTTATGACATTCAGCTTAAGCGCGTTATCAACCGTAAGCTAATCATGGGCGTTGCTGATGGCCGCGTTCTGGTAGACGGTAAAGAAATTTACGTCGCGAAAGATTTGAAAGTCGGTCTGTTCAAAGACACGTCTACTTTCTAAGCCAGAACTCATTGATAAAAGGCCGCTTATGCGGCCTTTTTTGTTACCTTGTAACGGTTTTTCCTACTTAACAAAACCCTACTCTACAGCCCAGTCAGTGACAGCGTCACAGCTTGAGCCAATAAAAAACCACCAGCCAAATCATTAGCTTACTCACCTTGCATTAAACACACAGGCCACTTAAAACCAGATAAGTCGTTGAATCATAAAGATTATATCTGCGTTACAGTGTATCGCCCAGCACCTAATCATATTACGAGCTTAATGATATCAGATAGAACCCAGGCACTTTTACAGGCATCGAAGCCTATCTTCGGGTAATACTCTTCTGCTAAAGGCGCTGCTAACAATACAATCTTACACTCAGGCTTCAGCGCTTCTTTTGTTTTCTTGATGAGATACTTCCCAATGCCCATTGATTGAACACTTTCATCTACAGCTAAATCAGACAAGTAACAGCAATAATGATAATCCGTTAGAGACCGGGCAAGACCAACCAACTTACCGTCAAGCCAGGCTGTCACCATTAAACTTGCGTTATCAAGCATCGCTTTGACAATAACTTCACTTTCAAGCGGCCTACGTTCTCCAAGTGATGTCCGATTTAGTAACTCTATAAACTCTTCAGATGTAATTGGATGATTTACTTTATAGTCAACTTCCATACTGCTTCCTCTGAATGTAACGGATCGCTCTGTGGCATTATTTCGAATTGAGAGCGTATACTTAAGGCACATATCAATCCTTGCACTTACTCAAAGTTCTCAATAAACCAGTTGATACAAAATACAAGATTCGCTCTTGGTGATTATTGTGAAGCACAAGTAATTAAGAGAATATTATTTAATTGAATATGTAATTTATAGAGGCTCATAAAAGCAAAAGCCCCTTCTCCTGAGGGGCTTAATAAGGGTGATATGAAGGGAGTGTTATTTATAGAGGCCGGTCTGCCGTTCTTCTCTTGCTTCTCGCCAGCCACCAAGCCAATTAGTACGGGCATCCGGAGATTGATACGGACATTCTTCACTGGAACGACCATTGATACCAGCTTTATAGCCTTGAGCCTGTGCGCGTTCCAAACGATCCCGCTTTTGTCTCTTCATAGTGCGATCCTCATCCTTATCAGAGTTTCTTTCATTACAGTTTCATAATGATGGAGTTTTTGTTACTCCACTTATAAGAATTAGCCAAACAGAACTATTGATCAACCCCAGATACAACTCAGGCTCACAAATTGTGAGCCTGAGTAAAAAATAAGCAATTTTAACAAAAAATTACTTTCTGCGTCTGAAACCAATCAAACCAAGCAGTGTCAAAGCAAACATGCCAAGAGAAGCCCCCTCTCGTTCGATAGTCGATTGCTCCTCAGGACGCTGTTCAATAGTACCGTCTACGATAGGTACCAACTTAACAGCAACTACCTTTTCATCTGTTGAACACTGAGAGTCTTTTGTCAAATTCTGATAACCACCCTCACACTTGAATGCTGTTGCTGAAATAATACCAGCATCGTTAACATCCGTTGCCTGAGCGATTCGGAACGCATTATTATCGGTACTGAAGCTTCCACCATTGGTCAAATCGTCCAGCATCCAAGCCTTGTTGGCCTGAAGTGGCGAATCTTCAATATCGGACCCCGCCATGTAGGTAAATGCACGCTGGCGACGCTGACGACCATTAACCTGGTTAACACTCTCTGAGTCCACCCAGCCAACAACCTGATCTTTGTCGTTGATCGCAGACGGATAACCGTTAACGCCTTTGAAGAAGATAGTCGGGTCAATCGAGGAATCTAGTTTCTTCAGCGTACCGGCAGTATTATCGTAGACAAACATCGTTTCAGCATAAGAGCGATTTTCAGAATTAACATTTTTACTGAAACCAATCACCTTATTGTTACTGTTAATGTCTGTCGCCATAGAGAAACGAAGCTTACGAGTATTACCTTCCTCAATATCCAGACCTGGGATAATCGTTCTTTCCCACTGTTCGGAGCCAACGGTAAAACCTGATTTAGGCGTATAGATAGCAGCACGTACGGCGTAATAGTCACCGTCAACGGTATTAACCGAATTATTGGCAATTGAATCTGATGAAAAACCTACTGCAACAGGCTGGTTGCCTACCAAAGCTACCGCGCGTGCAGATGCCTGGAAAGAACGAATTTCTTCATTGTCAGGATCTAACGCCGGATAAGTCTTTCCCTTACTATCGACTCTATCTGCTAAAGGTTCAGCATTCACAGACGCTGTACCAGTATTATCGACAGTCCAGAAAACCGCATCATTCGCAAAGACAGAGAACTGACACTCCTTTGTGGTAAACAAGTTGTTTACATCACTCGCAGTAGTTGCACATTTCTCAAATTCACCATCATTAAGTGACAAACGATCTTTCCCATCTGTATCTGACGGAAGCTTATTATCGTCTGACAGTTTACTGGTACTAAATGAAGCACTACCAACGACCAATAGCTGACCGTTGTACTCAACAGCATCCCAGGCCAGAGTCTGGCCCATCTGAGTAACCAGCGCCTCGGAAGTCGATACCGGGTTTAGAGCTGATTTTGCCGGTGTCGCACCAGCATTAACGAAGCCACGCTTGTTGAACTGACGCGCATAGCGGTTATTGCTTTCAAAATACGCCGAACTAGTGATGCCTAACTGAAATGCGTTACCAGAGAACTGACCAATACGGTTAACAACACCATTGGTTGTTTCATGGGTCGACACTTTTGTACCCAACGCAGCAACTGTTGCCGAGTCGTAATTGGATGCATCCTCAGCAAAGGTTTCAACTCTTTTTAGTTCGCCCGCTGTTTCTTCAATCAGCGGGAAAGCATTGGAATAGTAGTTCTCGTTCCAGGCAACATGTTCACGATGAAGGCCTCCGAAACCGCTCCCGTCCTGAGCATTTTCTTCATTGAAGTTAAGGCCGTAGTAAGCGGTATTTGCCCAATCATCACAAGTATTAAAACCAAGGTTGTTAGTACAGTATGAACGCAGTCTAAAGAAATCATTAACTTCCTGACGGTTATCACTGATGAACGGCACTTCATCTCGATAATTAATCCCATCGCTACCCAGGCGGCTTTCACCGAAGATTGCATAAGTAGAAGCGTCACAACTTTGGGTAAAGCAGTTTTCCGAGCCTGAGCTCTCGACACCCTGAGCATAGAACTCGACACGGCTTTGAACATCAGACGTGTTCTTGCTGTAATACTGAAGCGAGCCGACACCACTGCTGGCGCCATCGACTTCTACAATCTGATAAACAGCTGCATTTGCCTGAGTAACACCAGCAATAAGTACTGCCAGTGTCGATAACTTTAACGTCTTATGTTGCATTAGGATTCCTTCTGCATTGCCTCTAGCTCTTCCCAGCGTTCAAATGCTTGCTCAAACTCCTCTTCTGCTTCCGCTAAGCGGCCCAGAGTTGCCTGAGTATCATTATTCACATCCTGGAAGAACGCAGGATCATTGATTGACTCCTGCAGCTGTGCAATTTCATTTTCCAGTTCTTCGATTTTTTTCGGCAGGTCTTCAAGCTCTTTCTGAAGCTTGTATGACAGCTTCTTACCTGAGCGTGAACGTGTTTCCTGACGCTGTTTGTTCTCTTCTTTCTTCTTGGCAGCTTCTATCTGTTCTGCCTGCGCCTTCGCGATTTGTGTCAGCGAATTTGCACGTTGTTCCTGGGCGTCGTGGTAACCACCAACGTATTCATCAATGACACCGTTACCTTCGAAGAGCCAGCTCGTTGTTGCTGTGTTATCAACAAATTGACGATCGTGACTAACTAAAAGTAATGTCCCCTGATAATTGGCAAGTATTTCTTCCAAAAGTTCCAACGTTTCGATATCTAAATCGTTGGTTGGTTCATCAAGTACCAATAAATTATTTGGCTTAAGGAACAATTTTGCCAATAACAGGCGATTCTTCTCTCCGCCAGACAAGGCTTTGACTGGTGTACGGGCACGGCGCGGATGGAACAAGAAGTCCTGAAGGTAGCCCAACGCATGGCGAGTACGGCCATTTACCGTCACTTCCTGCTTACCATCTGCCAGGTTATCCATAACCGTTTTTTCAGGATCAAGTACTTCGCGGTACTGATCAAAGTACGCCACTTCTAGCTTGGTACCGCAATGGAAGTGACCCTGTGATGCCTCAAGCTGCCCTAGCATGACTTTTAGCAAGGTACTCTTGCCGCAGCCGTTAGGGCCAATCAGCGCAATGCGGTCGCCACGCATCACATTAAAGCTAAAGTCTTTGATAATTGGCTTGTCGCCGTAGCTATAGGAAATGTGCTCAGCTTCGAACACGATTTTACCGGAGCGGTTGGCTTCCTGAAGCTGCATGTCCGCTTTACCAACGACTTCTCGGCGCTCACTACGTTCACGACGTAGCTGCTTCAACGCACGAACACGACCTTCATTACGGGTACGTCGCGCTTTGATGCCCTGACGGATCCAAACTTCTTCCTGGGCAAGCTTTTTGTCGAACTCGGCATTTTGCTCCGCCTCGACACGCAGCATCTCTTCTTTGGCATCGAGATACTTGTCGTAATCCCCCGGGAAAGAAGCAAGCTTACCGCGGTCAAGATCGATAATGCGCGTTGACATCGAACGAATAAATGCACGGTCGTGAGAAATGAAGACGATCGAACCACGGAACTCTTTCAGGAAGCCTTCCAGCCACTCAATCGTTGAGACGTCCAAGTGATTAGTCGGCTCATCAAGCAGCAGAATATCAGGGTCACACACCAAAGCACGTGCCAATGCGGCTTTTCGCTGCCAGCCACCAGAAAGGTCTTTTAGCAACGTTCCTGGCTCTAACTGGAGGTGCTCTAGAACCGAGGCTATTTTGTTGTCGAACTGCCAGGCATCGGTATGGTCAATTTTACCTTGAGCACGTGCCAGCTTATTAATATTCGATTCAGACGGGTCGCTTGAGATGAGAGCCAACAAATGGTGATATTCACGAAGCACCTGACCTATTTCGGCAAGCCCTTCAGCCACATAGTCAAATACCGTTCCCTCTGCGTTACGAGGAGGATCTTGTTCAAGACGTGACACTGTAAGTTCTGACTGACGTTGAATGCTACCGTCATCAAGCAACACCTCACCATCGATGACTTTCATCAGGGTCGATTTACCCGCACCGTTGCGGCCAACCAGACAAACACGTTCGTTTGGCTGCAGAATGAACTCTGTACCATCAAGGAGTGCGTGATCGCCATACGCTAGTTGCGCGTTACTAATTTTAATTAATGCCATTATTGTTTAACCATACTGCAAGCTCGGCTGCATCAAATGGCCAGCCAAGTTCGGAGATTGAATCAGGATGTTGAATTGATAGCACAGGGATGGTGACGCCGTAACGTGAAAAGAGCACGTCATCAAAGGCGATATCCACCACCTGAACGTGCTCCTGTACACCCGCGTCGATGAGCAGGCTATAAGCCTGCTCACAGAGATGACACCCTTCCGTGCTATATAGCGTAATTAGCACTTAGTCTTCCTTGTGTGTAATTATCCAGCAGTTATGGATCTGCTTGTTTCGCGCAAAATCCATAGGAAGCGTTTTATCTGAGATGTTCTTAGCCTGGAGACCAAGTTCTTCCAGCTTGTCGAAATCCATCTTGAAGTGACGCTTGTTGTTCGAGAAAACAATTTGCCCTTCAGGACGCAACATACGCTTCAGGTTTTCCATCAGCATAATGTGGTCACGCTGCACATCAAAACTCTGGTTCATACGCTTAGAGTTCGAGAATGTTGGAGGATCAATAAAGATCAAATCAAAACTCTCGTCCACTTCCTGCAACCATTGCAGACAATCTGCCTGTACAAACTGGTGCTGACGGCCAACCTGACCATTGAGCTCCATATTCTCCTGAGCCCAACGCAAATAAGTGTTTGACATGTCAACGGTTGTCGTTGATTTAGCCCCGCCGCAAGCCGCATGAACCGATGCAGAACCTGTATAGGCGAACAAATTCAGGAAGTCTTTGCCCTGAGCCATTTCACCCAGTTTACGACGTGTAACACGGTGATCAAGGAACAGCCCAGTATCAAGATAATCGTAAAGATTGACCTTCAATTGAACACCATACTCGTTCACTATCATGTGGCGCTCTGCACTTGATAGCTTCTGGTACTGGCTCTTGCCTTTCTGGCGCTCACGCACTTTCAGGATCACTTTGCTGTTATCAACACCTGTTACCTGAATGGTGGCACGGAGAATATCCATGATACGACGGCGAGCGTTTTCTTCAGGCACTGACTTCGGTGCAGCATATTCCTGAATAACCAGATAGTCACCATACTGATCAATCGCCGCATTGTAGTTTGGCAGATCAGCATCGTAGATACGATAGCACTCGATACCTTCTTTCTTCGCCCACTTCTTCAGCTTGGTGATGTTCTTCTTCAATCGGTTGGCAAAGTCAGGGGCAACCTGAGCTTCTTCAAGTGTGCCTTCCTTCTCACCTTCGACCTGCTTAACAGCACCGCCGGTGATCAAATAACTCTTTAATACACAATCCAGTGCGCCGTTACGCAACTTGAACTGCTTATCGGCACGCATACGCAGGCAACTAAGAAGTTCATTAGAAGCTGAGTAGATTGCAGCTGTCGAGCCCGAGAAGGCCAGTTTAAGACGATTACCCAGCTCGCTGTACAATGAAATCAGTTCTGGCGTGGTACCCAGACGCTCACCATATGGAGGGTTACAGATGATCACACCATTTTCAAAACCTTCCGGGCAGATTAGCTGAGTTGCATCACCGTACTCGAAATCAATGAGATCTTTCACACCGGCACGGCCAGCATTATCGCGAGCAATGCTCAATACACGGCGGTCCATCTCACGACCGAAAAATTTGGTTTCAACTTTCGCCGGACCACGGCGTGCTTTCACCTTGGCTTCAGCATGGATCTCAAGCCAAGCTTCTTTGTCGAAATCTTTGATAGATTCAAAACCCCAGCGCTTACGCTTGATACCCGGTGCGATATCAGCGGCCATCAGCGCAGCTTCAATCAACAGCGTACCTGAACCACACATAGGATCTAGCAGAGGCTTATCTTTCGTCCAGCCACTCTTCATCACCAAGGCTGCAGCGTGAGTTTCACGTAACGGCGCCTTACCCGCATCAGTTCGATAACCACGCTGATGCAAGCCGCTTCCGGCCATATCTAAACCCAGTACTCCTTTCTCTCCAGAAAGACGCATATGGATCCGTAGTTCAGGACGTTCACGGTCGATACTCGGGCGACGAAGATCGGCTTTGGTAAAGCGGTCAACAATCGCATCTTTGACTTTCATTGCGCCGTACTGGCTGTTACGGATTTCGCGGTTAGTCCCGTTGAAATCAACGATGATACGCGTGTCACTATTGAAATAGTTCGTCCAGTTGATCGCCGCAGCACCCAGGTACAAATCCATGTCATCACGGACATTAAATTCGCTCAGTACCTGAATAATTCGAGATGAGATACGTGTCCATAAGCAGCAGCGGTAGGCTGTGGACTGCTCTGCACGGAAACGTACGCCGGCATGGACAACTTGGATCTGTTCTGCACCAAGTTGAGTTAATTCTTCTGCAAGGAGATTCTCAAGTCCTCGTGAAGTGATAGCTAGATATTGATTCATGGAGTTCTTTTCGCACTTTAGTTGGTCAGAATTATAACCGAAAACGTCATAAATACCTCGCCCAAAAGGGTTTCATTTCGGTTATTTAGCCAAAAAAGCACCAAAATTTGCCATCCATTGAAATGCCGCTTGTTTAACAACGTCCTACCAGGCAACAGACGATCAAAAAACAGTCAAATACAGACTAAAGAAACAACCTTAGAAACGACACCAGCGAGTCATTACAAGAAAAACTGAACATCCCCCCACAACGATTTCATCACAAGCTGTAACCATTGGATTAGCAAGACAGTAAGCATTAACTTAACCCCTTTGTTCACACACAGAAACAAAGATTAACCAAGTCATTTTTTCTGTGTGGACACTATCATCAAAACCAGACATAAGTGATTGTTTACTCACAGACACAGAGCGCTTAAGTGATTGTTTTTAAAGCACTACAAATCAAGCATTAATGATCCAATGACAAGCTGGCAATATAATATGGAGTTAAACTTCACGTCATCAGCAAGCCTAAACTCACTTATTGACATGCATTCTTTCCTATCTGGAAATTATTTCCTTTGCGGAAATAATCATAATGTTGGTCACTTTCAAGAATGAGGAAAATGAGGAAGATCTTCTTATGAAATTTTTAATTTGATACTAAAACATTGGTGTTTTTTTGTCTTTTTATGGCAAAAACAGGCAAAAAATAATTGCTAATTAATTGATTTTTTTTGACTGTAATCACTTATTTCGCACAAGAAATAACCATTTTGACTTAACCATTAATAGTCTGTCGAAGAGGAATAAACCTGTTTAGCTACGCTCAGTTAGAGGTTACCTGTCGTCACATTTTGCTTTCGCCATCTAATAGCTCAAGAAAGCATTGAACTGCAGAACTTTCAGGTAGTCGTAAATGACCAGCATGTAATTGGACTGAGTGGCGGTGAAATGAATTCTGAGGAAAGGAGACAGGATGAATACGGTTACGAGCAGGCAAACCATTACGGTCCGCTGAGGCGGTGTTCAGAGTCACAGGAGGGTGGAACAAGAACGGAGATGAAACAAGGTAGCCCAGATAAGCTTAAATTCGCAATAATGCGAAAGTCCTACCCAGCAGCTACCCTACTAGCGCAAAATTGACCGGCATTTCGTTAACAAAAGCCTGCATACGGTCGTTCATGACCTTAATGGTGTCACAGAAGGTCATTTCTTTAGTTGATGTGAGCGCAAGCGGCTCAACGTCTGCCAGCATACACAGGCTTGCACAGCCGCTATTTTCAATAACAAGGTACTTAGCCGCACCAAACTCTGTTTGCAAAGTAACAACATCACCGTTTTCAGGCTCGCAACCACCCTGCTGTGTTTCGAAGAACCAGCTTTTTGGCATCATTGGCTTGTGAAAACGGCTCGCCGCAACGGCATTCAGTGCTAACTCAACTTTACGTGGCGCAGAAAGTTCTAGCTGAGCAATGTTTTCTAAAAATCCCTGATAGATAGTTGCATCGTCCACGGTGAAAACTGTGCGCTCGAAAGCGGACGTTACCAGGTGCTTAGTCGGAATGGATACACGGAAGACCATCTCTTCCCCTAAATCCAACATCAGGGAATCATCTTTATGGTCGTAATACCACGTCCATGAATCAGTAGGCTTCAGCATTTAAGTGCTCCAAAATCAGTTCTTTATACTGCTTATCCAACGATATAGAAAAAACTTTAGAAGAATTTTACTGTGCCTATGACAAAATAAAAGGGGAAATAAGTGGTTGATCTTGCGGTGGTTGGACTGAAAGTTTGACAAAAATGACGATTAATAAAACTGAAATATAAAGCAGCGATAAAAAAGTGCCTGCCAAGGATCCCCCCGACAGGCACTTTTTACTGCAATGATCGTTTTGCCTAGATATTGGTAACGATGTCTTTCACCAATTTCGGACCGTGGTAAATAAAGCCAGAGTAGACCTGTACCAGTTGCGCACCTGCCATCATCTTTTCACGAGCGGCGATAGCAGAATCAATACCTCCTACCCCAATAATTGGCAATGCACCATCAAGTTCTTCAGCCAGGCGGCGAATGACCTCTGTGCTACGGTTCTGCAGAGGACGGCCACTCAAACCACCCGCTTCATCACAATGCGGCATGTTCTTAACTAAAGAGCGATCCAAAGTTGTATTGGTGCCGATAACGCCGTCGATATCATTTTTAACCAAAGACTCTGCGATTTGGACAATTTCCTGATCTTCTAGATCCGGCGCGATCTTCAGAGCCAGCGGTACATACTTGCCATGCTTCTCTGCCAGTTCTTTCTGTTTCTGTTTCAACTGAGACAACAAATCATCTAACGCTTCACCATATTGTAGCGAGCGTAGTCCCGGTGTATTCGGAGAAGAAATGTTTACCGCAATATAGCCAGCATACGGGTATACCTTCTCCATACAGATCAGGTAATCCTCTGCGCCCTTCTCTACCGGCGTATCTTTATTCTTGCCGATGTTGATGCCAATTACACCATCAAACTTAGCTTTCTTCACATTCTCAACCAGGTTATCAACACCAAGGTTATTAAAACCAAATCGGTTGATAATACCTTCAGCTGGGATGACGCGGAAAAGCCGTGGCTTGTCATTCCCTGGCTGCGGACGTGGCGTCACGGTACCTACTTCAACAAAGCCGAAACCCATCGCGCCAAATGCATCGATACATTCGCCGTTTTTATCTAGGCCTGCGGCCAAACCAACTGGATTTTTGAATTTGATGCCCATAACTTCGACGGGACGATCAGGAACATGTTGACGATAGAAGAGATCGAGAGGAGTGCCAGTAAAGCGAGAAAAGTTCTGAATAGCTAGATCATGTGCTTTTTCAGCGTCAAGCTTGAAAATTGCAGATCGAGCGAGGCGGTAAATCATTGTACCTCCTTAAAAAAGCCCCGTATAAACGGGAGTACATTATTCACAGTTTACTCCTCTTATTCAAATGATATTTTCGACATTTCACTATAAAAACAGTCACTTCTTTGGTTTACAAGGGATTAGAGGGCAAAATAAATTTAAAACTCCCCTTAAAAAGGCAAACGATTTCATTACTTCTAGCAAAAAGGCCGCTCTGCTAGCAGCAGAACGGCCTTTCAATCATGTTGCTGATAATCACAACATGGTGATCAACTTATGATGATGGACGGCAATTTAAGTTCAGCAGCATCAGTTCTCTTAGTGCTACCGAGAACTTGGCGAACTCATGAGTTGTACCGACCTTAAACTCGGCAAGAACTGTATCCCAACGGTGAATGGCAGCTTTATGCTGATCCATCCAATTTTCAATCAGCTCTTCTGCCTGCTCTGCTTCGGTAGATGTGGTAATCACCGCAGATGTTAGCTGGCGTTGCTGCCAATCCAGATCTTCCCTGAACGAAGCGCGGGCCAATGCTTGCCAATGGTTTTCAACAGGCTGGTTGTGAACCTGTTTGAGGAACCAGTGTAGAGACAAATCAGCACCTACAACAAAGTAGACACGAGAGATAAAGTCGATATCTTTATCCAGTTCTTTGGCAATCTGCGCAATATCCATTGCTGAGTACAGGCTGCTCAGGCGTGCAATGTTATGTGCAAGATCATCAGGTACACCCTCTTTGATCATGCTGTTAGCCTGCTCATTGTGCTCTTGCACCTCTTCCGTTACAAGGTAACTTTCAAGGTTATCCCGCAGCTTCTGAACAATAGGCTGATAGAAGGTGATCTGTTGTTCGATACCTAGCTTGCGATCACGGTTACGCAAGATCCAGCGAGTCACACGACGCAACATCCGACGGCATCGGTAAAGCATTTCATATTGCACTTCTGCCGGGAGAACGTTATCTAGCTCTCGGATTTGGGTAAAGAACTGGTCAAAGTTGAAGATCTCACGACCTACCGCATAAGCAGACGAGATCTCGACTACTGTTGAGCCCGTTTCCTCTTGCAAGCGGGTAACAAAGTTGCACCCCATCTCATTGGACATTTGGTTCGCCAGGGATGTCGCAATCAACTGCTGTTTCAGCGGGTGGTTTTCCATCTGAGAGCGGTACTTTTCCTGCAATTCTTGCGGGAAGTAAGCCGGCAGCAGACGTGCATGGTAAGGATCATTGGCAATCTCATCGGTTACCATATCCTCTTTCAATACCATTTTGCCATAGGCAACCAGTACAGCCAGTTCAGGACGAGTCAGACCTGAGCCTGCCTTCTCACGCTCAGCCAGTGTATCGTCATCAGGTAGGTATTCCAGCGCACGATCCAGCTTGCCTTCTTTCTCCAGGTAATGAATGAAACGGATCTGCTCTTTCAGCAACTGCACCTGCTGCTGTTGGGTAACCGAAATTGACTCACTCTGGCAGTAAGCATTATCCAAGACGATGTCACCGACTTCGTCTTCCATGCGTTCCAGCAATTCGTTACGTTGCTTGTAAGTCAGATCGCCACCAGCAACCAGGCTGTTTAGAAGGATCTTGATGTTGACTTCATTATCCGAGCAGTCAACGCCGCCCACATTATCAATAAAGTCGGTATTGACCAAGCCACCGCGGGATGCGAACTCAACACGCCCGAGCTGGGTCATACCCAAGTTACCACCCTCGCCGACCACTTTTGCACGAAGCTCACTACCGTTGATACGAAGCACATCGTTAGCACGGTCGCCTACATCAGTATGTGTTTCACTTTGCGCTTTCACATACGTACCAATACCGCCGTTCCATAGCAGATCGACTTCCATCTGCAGGATCATACGAATCAGCTCGTTAGGCGGCATGCTTTGCTTACGTGTACCCAGTAGTTTCTGGATCTGCGGTGTCAGTTTGATTGACTTACTGCGGCGCGAGAAGATCCCGCCTCCTTCAGAGATCAGGCTTTGATCATAATCTTCCCAACTTGATCGAGGTAAGTTGAAAAGACGATTTCGTTCTTCCCAGCTTGACGATGAATCCGGATTAGGATCCAGGAAGATATGCATGTGGTTAAATGCCGCTACCAAACGGATATGTTTGGACAGTAGCATACCATTACCAAACACATCTCCAGCCATATCACCGACGCCGGCACAGGTGAAATCAGTGGTCTGGCAGTTGATTCCCAGTTCACGGAAATGACGCTTCACAGACTCCCAACCACCACGGGCTGTAATCCCCATCTTCTTGTGGTCGTAACCATTCGAACCACCAGAAGCAAAGGCATCACCCAACCAGAAGTTATAGTCATCGGACACCGAGTTGGCCAAATCAGAGAATGTCGCTGTCCCCTTATCAGCCGCTACAACCAAATACGGGTCATCTTCATCATGACGAACAACATTGGCTGGTGGTAGTAGCTCACCATCGACAATATTATCGGTCACATCCAGCAATGCACGGATGAAGCGTTTGTAACAACGCTGACCTTCGGCCCAGATCTCTTCTCGGGTAGACATCTGCGGCTGGCGTTTGCAAACAAAACCGCCTTTAGCCCCTACCGGTACGATCACAGTGTTCTTAACTTGCTGTGCTTTGACCAGTCCAAGGATTTCAGTTCGAAAATCTTCCTGACGGTCAGACCAACGAAGGCCACCACGAGCCACTTTACCGCCCCGTAGGTGAACACCTTCAATATCAGGTGCGTAGACAAAAATCTCGAAGAACGGTACCGGTGCCGGAATTTCAGGGATTTCCGACGGACGCAGTTTAAGAGAAAGCCAAGGTTTAGGATTACCTTTCTCGTCTTTCTGGTAGTAATTCGTACGCTGCGTCGCCATGATCATGTCCATGTAACGACGAATGATCCTATCGTCATCGAGACTTTCGACATGATCCAGTTTCTTGTTCAGCTTCTTAATCAGATCCTGCTCGGCTTTTTCTGAATGCTTCTTCGCCGGATTGAAACGTAACGCAAACAAGGAAACCAGATCTCGCGCCAAGTCGCTATGACTAGACAACGTCTCTTCGATATAGTGCTGACTGAATGGGAAACCCACCTGCCGCATATAGCGGGCAAAACTACGTAAGATTGTAATTTCACGACCTGTCAGGCCTGCGCAAAGTACCAGACGGTTAAAACCATCACTCTCAATTTCGTTATGCCAGATGGCAGCAAATGCTTCCTGGAAACGATCACGAGCTTCGCTCAAATCAATGCCTGTACAGGCATTGTGAAGCATGGCAAAGTCAAGGATCCAATAAACCGTCCCATTCGCTGTCACCACCTGGTACGGAGACTCACCAATTACACGTAGGCCCAAGTTTTCGAGCATTGGCATCACATCGGAAAGGTGGATCGGCTTCTCACGGTGGAACAGTTTCAGTTTCACAAAGTGAGAATCAACCGCCTCTTCCTGTGGACGGTAGAACAACATGCCCAGCTTATTGTCTTCGCTAAGGCTCTCCAACTGTTCAATATCAGCCACCGCCGAGCCCGGCAACATCTGCTCTTTATAAGAACGAGGGAATGCCCGGGCATAGTTTTTCGCCAGTACTGTCCCTTCGCTTTCACCGAAGTTAGCAACCAAAGAAGTACTCAGACGATCTTCCCACGCAGATGCGGCTTCAACCAGGTTATGTTCGATGGCTTTAACGTCTACATCAAAATTATTATTGTCGACACGCACTATATAATGAGTTCTCGCTAGTGGACTTTCCGAGAAGAAAGTGGTGAATTCAACGTTTTGATCAGATCCGAATGAGTCCCTGAGGATCTCCTGGGTCTTTCTTCGCAACTCGGTGTTGTAGCGCTCCTTGGTGACATACACCATACAGGAGAAGAAACGACCAAACGGATCACGGCGAACAAACAAGCGCAACAAATCGCGGTCCTGCATCTGTACGACACCGCAACCTACATCCAGCATTTCTTTTTCATTAGCCTGGATCAGCTCATCTCTTGGATAAGTCTCCAGCAGGTTATTCAATGCTTTCCATGAGTGAGAGCCGGCCGGATAACCACTTGCTTCAAGAATTCGTGACATCTTATTGCTGATCAGCGGAATATTCATTGCTGTCTGATGGTACGCCGTCGATGCGTAAAGGCCTGTGAAGCGATGTTCTCCAATCACATTGCCTTCTTTATCGAAACGCCTAATTCCGATGTAGTCTGTATATGCCGGGCGATGGATTTTTGATTTGCCATTACTCTTGGTCAAGATAAGCAACTCAGGCTTACGGGCCTCAAACCGTGCCGACTCAGGTAGCTCGGAAAGTTTCAGTGACCTTCCCTTCTTCGACTTACTTAGCAGGCCAAGTCCGCCCTCATCACATGCTCTCAGCTCATAGTCACCTTCAATCGGCACCAAGTCATATTGGTGATAACCCATAAAGGTAAAATTATGTCTGTTCACCCAGTCAAGGAATGCTATCGCTTCTTCACGATGCGCTTTATCAACTGGTAGCTCTGCCGTTTTCAACTCTTTGACAATGCCCTGCATTTTGCTCTGCATGCCTTGCCAATCATTAACGACCAAATCCACATCCTGCAGCACTTGTTCTAGTTCTTCTTTTAGTGCTTTCATCTCTGCTTTTTCGTTGAGACGATCCACTTCAATATGGAAAAGAGTCTGAAGATCACCATCTTTACCACACGCTTCGCTGATAGCACCGCTTTCATTCCGTTTAAAGAAATACGGGCCATTTAGCATAAGGTGGCTTGTGATACCAAGGCGGGTTAAGGTCATGCGGACGGAGTCCACAAGGAAAGGACGGTCAGGTGTTACGATTTCTACTACGGTATGCGTTGATTGCCAGCCGTAGCGACTAAGCGACGGATTGTATACTCGTACTGAAATTTGATCTGGTTTATTTTGCGCAAGATGGTGCCACAAACTCAGTACAGCACCATATAAGTCAGATTCATTCCGTTGAAGCAGATCATCATCTGCCAGTTGACCTAGTAATCTTTGAGCAAAAACTTCTACTAATGCCTGCTGAGGGATCTCAATCTTATCCTGGATTAAGCCATACACTTTCTCAAGCAGTACCGGCACTATAGGGTCAGGTGCGGTCATAGCAAATGCTCCATTTGTTATATCTATTATCGATCTAGTATAGGGTTTTATATCAACCCCATGTGCCATTTGGGGACTTAAGGCGCATGGGATCGGTATTCTTTCCGTGAGTGCTATTGTAGGGCGTTTTGTTGCGAATTGGTTACGTTAATAACACTGTTTAGGAAAGAAAAAATCGAATATGTGACTAAGGTTAAGATTTTGGCTGGATGGAACATCTGACATTGGTGAAAAGAGCAGCTAACGCGATTATTTATCTTGTAAATTGGTATAACCAATTATTTCTACGATTATTTTTTCTTATATCAGGACCTAATTTTATTTGCATACCCTTGAAGAATATGCGGTATTAACGATGGCTATATCAATAGATCCTCTCGCCACATGTTAACAAAAAGTAGCGCACAAGGACTATTGCTACCCTATCTGCTCCAGTGTATCTAAACGATTTTGGTTATTCACCGTAATACGAAAGCGACCTTTTACTCCTAGCTGACTTAGAAACGGCCGAAACCGCGATGCTGGAAGCTGTAGTTTCAAGCCATTGTCGGTAACGACCACAACGGTACTCGCAGCACCGGAATAGTGATTCTGGTATGACTGATAAGAGATGTAGACTGAAAAAGTATATGACTTCATAAAAATAAGGAACTTGGTTCTGGTGACAAAGGCACTAGGAAAGAATGTAGAGCTTCGAGCGACTATAACCAGTCACTCGAAGCTCACTACGTATAAGTTACTGCTCTAACGCTTTATGAACTTTCTCAAACAGGTCTTTCGCCAAATTCTCCAGCTTAGACAGTTTCTCGAGTTCTGCGCGCATTAGTGCCTGTCGCTGCTCATCGTACTGACGATACTTCAGGAACGGTTCAATCAAGCGTGAAGCTACTTGCGGGTTGCTAGCGTTCAGTGCCGTCAGGATCTCAGTCAGGAACTGATAACCGGAACCGTCTTTCGCGTGGAAACGAACAGGGTTGTTCGCACAGAAGCTAGCAACCAGGCTACGGGTACGGTTAGGGTTCTTCAGATCAAATGCAGCATGGGACATAGTATTACGGACATTTTCTAATGCGTTCTCTGCTGGGTTCTTACCCTGCAAAATGAACCATTTGTCCATAACCAAACCATCGTGTGTCCACTTCTCGCTGAAGTCCGCCATTTGCTCTTCGCGGCAAGCAAGACCTGCATTATTCGCCGCCGACATCGCAGCCATGGTATCTGTCATATTATCTGATTGCTTATACTGCTTGGCAGCAAGCTTGTCGCCGTTTTCAGTATTAGCCAAGTAAGACAAACAGGTATTTCGCAATGCACGCTTCGCCATCGCTTCATGGGAAATACTGTACTCTACCTGAGCAAGAGTTTGGTAGATAGCAGATAGCTCATCTTCCATTTCGCTTGCCAGTACCGCTTTAAGCTGGCTCACTACCGCGTGGATTGAATCGACATCAACCGTTTTGTACCAACCGGCCACCTCGTTCTCGCTTGGTAGTGTCAGCATTTCAGCAATAAATGCAGGATCCAGTTTCTCGTCTAGCAGTACACCACGGAAGGCATCTACAACAGAAGCCGGTAATTCAAATGCTTCACCCTGCTGAACACGCTTAACATTCTCACGGATATATTTTGCCAGCAAAATCTGACCGGCATCCCAGCGGGCAAATTCATTACGGGCATGAACCATCAAGAACGCCAGCTCATCGTCAGAGTAATTGTATTCCAGTACTACAGGAGCCGAGAACTCACGCAACATCGAGATAACTGGTTTCTCTTCGACATTATCAAACTCAAAGACTTGCTCAGCCTCTGTAACATCAAGCACATGGTGCACTTTTTTACCGTTACACTGTAACTCAACAACCTCACCGCGGCTGTCATATAGCTCGATATCGAATGGAATATGCAGAGGAAGCTTCTCTTCCTGACCAGCCGTCGGTGGAGTATGTTGCTTGACTGTGACACGGTAACACTTACTTTCCGCATCGTAGTCTGTTGCTACATTGACAACCGGCGTGCCGGCCTGACTATACCAGCGGCGGAAGCGAGATAAATCAATACCAGATGCATCTTCCATCGCCTGAACAAAGTCATCACAAGTCGCTGCCGTGCCATCATGGCGCTCAAAGTACAACTTCATCCCGGCCTGGAAGTTTTGCTCACCCAGCAAGGTGTGCATCATTCGAATGACTTCACTGCCCTTCTCATACACTGTCAGCGTATAGAAGTTATTCATCTCAATGACTTTTTCAGGACGAATTGGATGAGACATTGGGCCACGGTCTTCAGCAAACTGCGGACCACGAACAACACGAACATTGTTAATACGGTTAACCGGACGAGAACCCAAATCAGAAGAAAACTCCTGATCGCGGAATACCGTTAACCCTTCTTTCAAGCTTAACTGAAACCAGTCACGACAGGTCACGCGGTTACCGGTCCAGTTATGGAAATACTCATGGCCGATAACAGCTTCAATACCCTGGTAATCAGTATCTGTCGCGGTTGCAGCATTGGCGAGAACGTACTTAGAGTTAAAGACATTCAAGCCTTTGTTTTCCATTGCTCCCATGTTGAAAAAATCAACGGCAACAATCATGTAGATATCAAGGTCATACTCAAGACCGAAGCGCTCTTCGTCCCACTTCATCGAATTGATAAGTGACGTCATCGCATAGTCAGCGCGGTCCAGGTTGCCTTTATCGACAAAGATCTCTAGCTCGACATTACGACCACTCATGGTGGTGTAGGTATCTCGAAGCACATCGAAATCACCGGCCACCAGTGCAAACAAGTAACTTGGTTTCGGGAACGGGTCTTGCCACTGTACCCAGTGACGACCATTTTCAAGATCGCCCGAATCAATACGGTTACCGTTGCTGAGCAGGTATGGGAATGCTTCTTTGTCTGCAATAACCTTGGTGGTAAAGCGTGCCAGCACATCAGGACGATCCATGTAATAGGTAATACGACGGAAGCCTTCCGCCTCACACTGGGTGCAGAAGCCGCCACCTGATTTATATAAACCTTCCAGCAGCGTATTGGCTTCTGGGTTTACTTCCGTTTCAATAGTTAACTCAAACTCAGCAGGAACGCCGTTGATAGTCAGGCCGGTATCCGTTTCTGCATAGTCAGTCCAAGCTTCACCATTTACCTCGACACGAACGAGTTTTAGGCCATCACCATCTAAAACTAAAGGTACCTGCTTGTCTGCAAGACGCTTTATCTGGCTAGTTGCAACAATATGTGTTTCCGTATCATGGAGATCAAACTCAAGCGCAATATCAGTAATCGTGTATTCAGGAGCTTGATAATCAGCACGATATTTTGCAGTCGGCTGTGTTGTCGTTGGTTGTTCGGCCATATTGGTTTCCTTAATTATCCGCACGGGGCATTTATGCCGTTGCTAAGCGGCTGACACCTGTCATTATTCTGCCTTTAAGTCTCTCAAACAAGGGGCTCTACCCGAGTTCAATGAGAAACTTATTGCAAAGCCAGAACGGTTGGTGAAGAACCAGACAATTTGATGAGGCATAGTACTTCGTACTTTCTCAATAACCGCCTGGTTGTCACTGCTGTTGACATCTACCCTACTCGAAAATGGTTATTCGTTTTGGCTATACTTTTATAAGTAATCTTTAATAGCAAAATCTGACAATTTCTCAGTATCACCCACATATTTATCAGGGTGATTGATAGTGGATTACTCTTTACAAAAATAATATGGTGAGTGGACTTGTTGTTTTCAAGGTTTCGGCGTAAGGTACGCCCCTATTTTTTTAGTCTATTTTGAATGGTTTCAGACAAATTAGGCTTAAAATAATGTAAAATTCTCGGATTGTGATAGACAACTACATTAGCTATGACTGATACAGGACACATTGGGGTTATCGACTCCCTGCTTGATACAGATGCATATAAACTTCATATGCAGCAAGCGATATTTCATCAATACCCGAATATTGAAGCGGCTGCAGAGTTTCACTGCCGAAGCCATGAAGACCTCCGTCCTTACTGTAATGATATCCAGGAACAGGTTAACCGCCTTGCTGATCTTTCCTTTACAGAGGAAGAGCTTGATTACCTAGCGACGCTACCTTTCTTCAAAGCAGACTACTTAGACTATTTAAAGAGCTTCAAGCTTGATGGCAACCAGGTAGATATTGATGCCTCAGGTGAGCAGCTGACCATTAAAATTACAGGCAAATGGATTGACGTCATACTGTGGGAAGTCCCTCTGCTCGCGATTATCAGTGAAGTACGCTCATCAAAGTGCTATCCAAACTCTTCAGCCGATGACGCTATCAATCAACTAAAAGAAAAGCTTTCAGACTTTTACAGCAAAGCAGAAGGTACTGATTTAAGCCAATTTAACCTGGTTGATTTTGGTAGCCGCCGACGTTTCTCCAAAGATGTTCACCACGCCGTGGTTGATTTCCTAAAAGACAACATGCCTGAGTTCAAGGGTACGTCGAACTATCACCTGGCTCGTACTAGAGGTCTAACACCAGTAGGTACCCAAGCACATGAATGGTTCCAGGCACACCAGCAACTGTCTGGTGAACTGGCGGACTCACAGCAACTGGCACTCAACCGCTGGCTACAGGAATACCCTGACTCGTTAGGTATTGCCTTAACTGACTGCATCAATATGGATGCCTTCCTGCGTGATTTTGACTTGCGCCTGTCCAAGCGCTTCACCGGACTACGCCATGACAGCGCCGATCCTATCGCCTGGGGCGAAAAAGCAATCAAACATTACGAGTCGCTTGGTATTGACCCGAAAACGAAGACGCTTGTCTTCTCTGACAGCCTGACTCTTGACAAGGCGCTCGCCATCTACAAACACTTTGTCCACCGAGCTAATATTAGCTTTGGTATTGGTACACAGCTTACCTGCGATCTTCCTGACGTGAAAACCCTAAACATCGTTATTAAGCTGACTGAGTGTGAAGGGCGCCCTGTCGCTAAAATATCTGACGAACCAGGCAAGAGTATCTGCCGCGATGAAGGATATCTGACTCAGCTTCGTCAGGCATTTAAAATCGCAAACAGCTAATACAACAAGTATGAGCATTAAAAAGCAAGGCCTGCAAATTCGCAGGCCTTGTTTTATTCAATCTGATAAAGCGCTCAGACAGATGCTCCCTACTCTCTCCGCATTATTGCTTCCATTCCGAATTGTTTATTCGTTAATGTCAGGGTATCTGAGCCAAGTAAAAACTGGCTATCATGCTGGCCATCTTCGTAAATTAATACAATGCGGTCATCCTCAATAAAATATATTCCCTGATGCTCTTTTTTCTTTCCATTAGATCCAGACACCTCGGCTGAGAATAAAAAGTCTGGACGCAACGAAATAGATAACTCTGAAACACCATCTCCGACGTCATTACCCGAAATACGCGATGAGCGCCAGTTACCAGGAAGGTTTTCAGGTGCAAGCTTGGTAAACCTAGCACCGTCAAGCAGGAACTGGTTATAACTCAACATATAACTATGCTGTTGTTCTGGCTGACCTTTTGCTAAAAATGTTAACGTTGTTTCATCAATGTCGTATTTACCGTCCCATTCTTCAACGGTACCGTCAACCTGCAGTAATCGTATTACAAATCGATAGGATGATTTGAACTTTATATTCATTGCCCGATAGCTTGTTCCTTCACTATCAACACCATCATCAGTGTTACTGAACCAATACCAGTCACCTAACAGCAGTGGGTAATCAAACTCTGTTAAATCATCGGCATACACATGCGAACTAAAGGATAAGACAATTGCAAATAGAAACGATTTAAGCATAGTGCTACCCCAACAACAAAATAAAGTTCTTCTTAAACCCTAGCCTGCAATACTATTTTGCGCTTAGAAATATGATTAATCTCACATAATTTGACCGTCAGTCTCAATAATGA
The DNA here is from genome assembly GCF_001939735.1 of Photobacterium proteolyticum. GTDB lineage: Bacteria > Pseudomonadota > Gammaproteobacteria > Enterobacterales > Vibrionaceae > Photobacterium > Photobacterium proteolyticum. The sequence continues at coordinate 85,505 of NZ_MJIL01000099.1, read as the reverse complement.
GACATAATGAATTGCTGTTGATTCAGCCCTTAATAAGAAAAAACTATAGGTACAATAAGAGGGTTGATATTTCAGAGAGGTGTTATAAACAAAAACGGCACCTAAAGATTGGTGCCGTTTTATTACGAGGTATTAATTAGCTAGAGACTCTTACCAAGTCAGCCGTAATTGCAACGGCCTCGTCCAGGTAGGCATCAGGCGCTTCATAGTCCTTTGGAATGTCATCCAAAGAAGCAAATGATTTTTTTCCTAACGCTTTTTGGCGCTTATTAAGACGCGCTAAACGTTCTTCCTCATCTCTCTCTTGCTCGGCTATACGTTTTTTCTCATTCAGCGAGATAGTATTAATATCTTTTTCTTTTTTATACTGGTTGATGTCTTCCTGTATAAAACCGAATTCCATATCTTTACTGATTCGCGCTTCGTGCTTCGATTTCAGTGACGGTAGCATAGCAGAGAAGTTATAGATCTTCTGATAGCTTGCTGGCTTGATGCTGTCCCAAGGTAGTGCGTTATCTTCTACACTCTCACCGGTTTCAGCCGGATCAATTGCAGTAGGGAACGGCACATCAGGAACAACGCCCAAGTTTTGCGTGCTTCCGCCATTGATACGATAGAATTTCTGAATCGTATATTGCACATGGCCAAGAGGCTTATCGAACAAATCATAGATATGATTCAACGAACGGTGCTGTTGAACCGTACCTTTACCGAATGATTGCTCACCTAGTACGACGGCACGACCATAATCTTGCATTGCAGCTGCAAAAATCTCGGACGCCGATGCACTGTAGCGGTTGACCAATACCGTCAACGGACTATCAAAGTAAACACGGTCATCTGAATCACCGTTTACTTTTACCCGACCGTAACTATCACGCACCTGTACTACAGGGCCACTGTTAATGAACAACCCGGTTAATGCAGTCGCCTCAGTCAGTGCACCACCACCGTTGTTGCGCAAGTCAATAACAATGCCGTCAACCTGCTGGTCATTCAGCTTACCGATCTCTTTCTTGGTATCTTCAGACAAGCCAACATAGAAGCTAGGGATCTCAATCACACCAACTTTTCTGCCCTGCGAGAATTTAACCGAAGACTTCACAGCACGGTCTTCAAGACGGATCTTGTCACGCACGATAGTGACATCGTAACTTTTTGAATTCTTACCCTCAGGCAAGATTTCCAGCACAACCTTACTCCCCTTAGGGCCTTTAATTAGCTGAACAACATCGTCCAAACGCCAGCCGATCACATCAACCATCTCTTTGCCGTCTTGGGCAACACCAATGATTCGGTCACCAGCCGCAAGCTTCTTGGAAGCCGATGCGGGACCACCAGCTACCAGCGAACGGATAACGGTATAGTCGTCGACAACCTGCAACACTGCCCCAATTCCTTCGAGAGACAAGTTCATCTCAGCCTGGAACTGTTCGGCGTTACGCGGTGACAAATAGCTGGTATGTGGATCAACTTCACGAGCAAATGCATTCATATAGATCTGGAATACATCCTCGTTATGAGTCTGGGTCAGGCGCTTCAACGCATTGTTGTAACGCTTATCCAGTGTCTCTTTGATTTCCTTCCACTCTTTACCCGCAAGCTTCAGGTTAAGCGCATCGTATTTAACTCGCTTACGCCACAACTCGTTCAATTCATTACGATCTTTTGCCCATTCAAGCTCAGATCGATCCAGAACAAAGTCTTCATCAATATCGAAAGTCATTTCCCTATCCAGTAGCGTCAACGCATACTGATAGCGATCATAACGGCGCTCTAGCAACTTGTTAAACATGTCATACGCAGCCGTTGACTCACCTCGTTTGAGCTGATCATCTAACTGGTATTCCCATTTTTTAAATTGCCTGATATCTGAGGCTGTAAGGAAGCTTTTATTGAAGTCCAGCATTTCGATATAGCGATCGAACACGCTGGCAGAGAATTGGTCATCAAGAGTGAATTGCTTGTAGTGCGATCGGGTAAACCGCGAAGCTATCCTTTTACTTGCTGTAGCATGCTGCTTTTCAGGAGCAAGCTGCGGCAAATCACTTAACGAATACTTGGCCTCTAAGGCCTGAGCTGAAGCTGCTAGCATCATGCCAGCAGCGATCAGTGAGAAACGGAATCGACATTTCATACGTCGAGCATTCTCCTTTACGAACGAAGGTGCTCCGCTTTAACTACCATGGTCAAACCATTGTTTAAACGAACACGCACATCGTCTTTATTGATTTCAACGATAGTCGCCGGCATGTTTCCGTTACCCATGTTAACACTAACGTTCTTGCCAACTTTCACTTCATCAGCTGTCAGTGCACGGGTCGTTTCAGCAGGCTTTTTATTTAGCTTAGTCGTTTTTGGCTTAGTGCTCTTTGGTTTAGATGATTTTGCACGAATTTTTTTCGCTTTCGCTTCACCATCTTTGCTTGCAGCAGCTTTCGCCTCTGCCTGCTCCTTACGACGAGCTCGTACTTTAGCCTTGCTCTCTTCAAGTGCCTTCTTAGCGTGTTCTACGTGCTCTTCTTCCAACACGCCACACTCGTTACCATCAAGGTCAACACGACTTGCACCGGCTTTAACACCATGAAGGTAACGCCAGGAAGAAGTATATTGACGCAGAGCTGTGCGCAACTGAGTTTTACTTACTTTGGGATCTTCGTTCAAACGCTCAGCGAGCTCTTGGAAGATACCAATTTTTAGAGGCTTTGCTTCACCTTCAACAGTAAAACATTTAGGGAAACGCTCAGCAATGTATGCAATCACTTCTTTACTGTTCGTTAGCTTTTCAGAGTTTTCCATGGACTTTCCTGACAAATGCGAGTGAAACTCGCCGTTAGTACTTTGATCAAAAAGAAATAGTCTCGCTATTATAGTTACCTAACGCTGAAAAACCACCGAAAGCATGCAATTAGAGCCTTTTTTGTAGTTCCTTAACCAAAGTTACTAGTCCATCCTCGTCAGATTGGTCAAATCTTGATAAATTTGGACTATCAATATCCAATACTCCATATAGCTCCCCTTTTACTGTAAACGGGATCACTATCTCAGAATTGCTCGCAGCATCACAGGCAATATGTCCTTCAAACAGGTGCACATCAGCAACACGCTGAACACGATTCTCTGCTATTGCTGTCCCGCATACACCACGGCCAACGGGAATACGAACACAAGCCGGATTACCCTGAAATGGACCAAGTACAAGCTGGTCACCTTTCAGAAAGTAGAAGCCAGCCCAGTTAATATCTTCTAACTCCATATAGAGTAAGGCACTAATATTAGAAATATTAGCAATGAGATCTGACTCGCCTTCGATCAGTGAAACCGCCTGGTTAGTGAGTCGTTTGTAAAATGCTGTTTTATTATCCATGGCTTACTCCTTCTATAGCCGTTAGAATGGCGGCCCTCATTAGTAATAGGAATCATTATCACTGTGAAAGGCAATTCGAATCAAATGATTAACTGGTCTTGGCTGATAAAGCAAGCAAAACATCACCGTCCCAGGCTGGTAGCGGCAAATATCATCGCGTTGGTCGCCACGTTAATCAGTGTCCCTATCCCGCTGCTGATGCCCTTGATGGTTGACGAAATTTTGTTGGACAAGCCGGCAGGCGGGATTCAATTTCTCAACGTTTTCCTGCCTGAATCACTGCAGCAACCAACCGCCTACATCCTCCTTGTTCTTCTCCTTGTCGTCTTGATGCGGGCAGGCAGCCAGGCGCTGAATATTCTCCAGAGTCGCCAGTTCACGCTGGTCGCCAAAGACATTACTTACAAAATGCGCCAGCATCTCATCGACAAACTTGGCCGTATCAGCATGCGCCAATACGAAGAGAGAGGTAGCGGCGGAATTACTTCACACCTTATTACCGATGTCGAAACTATCGATAAGTTCGTCGGAGATACCTTAAGTCGCTTTCTCATCGGCTTGCTTACTGTTGTTGGTACAGCCGCTATCCTACTGTGGCTGAACTGGCAGCTCGGCCTGTTCATTTTATTGGTCAATCCAGTTGTCATCTATGCCTCAAAGATGATGGGGAACAGAGTTAAAACCCTTAAGAAAAAAGAAAACCAGGCCTTCGAGAAATTCCAGCAACGCCTTGTCGAAACACTTGATGGGATCTATCAGCTACGTGCAGCCAACCGCGAACGGGATTTTCTTACCCAGCTAAAGTCGAGCGCCAACGACATTCGACATGATGCCGACAAGTATGCCTGGCAGTCGGAAGCCGCCGGACGAGTATCTTTCCTTTTGTTCCTTATTGGTTTCGAGCTGTTTCGGGCAATGGCGATGCTCATGGTGCTATTTAGCGACTTAACCATTGGTCAGATGTTTGCTGTCTTTGGCTATCTTTGGTTCATGCTCGGTCCGGTTCAGGAACTGCTTGGAATTCAGTTTGCCTGGTACAGTGCTTCGGCAGCCATGCAACGCCTAAATGGCCTGATTGCCCTTGAAGAAGAGGTTCGCCCAACCCCGAAAGTCAATCCTTTCAACGAAGGAGAAGCGCTTCAAATCGATGTGCGTGATCTGCATTTTGCCTATGATGAAGATAAGGAAGTCCTGCGGGACCTCAACCTGACGATTCCTTCCGGCAAACGTGTTGCGCTTGTTGGCTCGTCAGGCGGCGGTAAATCGACCCTTATCCAACTGTTATTAGGAATTTACCAAAAGGATCGTGGCGACATCTTTGTTAATGGCTGCCCTATCGAAGATGTGGGTTACGAGGCCTTGCGTACCAAGATGGCCGTTGTGCTGCAGCACCCGGTGCTGTTCAATGACACCCTGAGACACAACCTAAGCCTGGGAGCGCAATTTAGTGATAAGGAGCTATGGCAAGCACTCGAGATCGCCCAGATGGCCGATGTTACCCAACGCCTGACCGATGGGCTGGATACAGAAATCGGCCGTCAGGGTATTCGCCTGTCAGGTGGGCAACGACAACGGCTGGCTATCGCCCGGATGATTCTTGCTAATCCTGAGTTTGTTATTTTGGATGAGGCCACATCGGCCCTGGATACCGCCACTGAAGCGGCTTTACATACTGCTCTTAATCAGTTTTTAGCCAACCGAACCACACTGATTGTGGCACACCGTTTATCTGCGGTTAAGGAAGCTGATTTAATCTACGTGCTCGAAGATGGCCAGGTAAGCCAAACCGGCACTCATTCTGAGCTAGTCAATGAAGAAGGCCTGTATCAAACATTATATGGTTCGGTACAATCTGCTGATAGTTCAACAGCTAATGAGCAACTACCTGTAGCCAGATTGAATGTAAAATAATATAGTGTTCATTTTTTACGACCCCGATTAAAAGCTGCTTAGTTTTTGATCTATTTAAAGGATTAAACAACCATGTCAATGGCAAGACTCTGCCCCGGTTGCGACTTACCTGTTATGCCTCAGGTCGCCCTTCAGGGACAAAGTGCCTATTGCCCTCGCTGCAATACACGCCTTTATCGTGGTGGGCATTTTCACTTTACTGGTGAGCTGGCCATTGCCCTGACATGTTTAATCCTTTTCATTCCGGCGCATGTGTTCCCGTTAATTACCATCCGCCTCTTTGGGGTGATGATCCCTGCATCACTGCCCTCCGGGACAATCACGCTCGCCTCTAATTTTCCGGCTGTTGCCGTACTCATTCTGTTCTGCAGTACCATAGCACCACTGTTGGTCTGCTTATCGGTACTCGGCGCGCAAGCCGGATTAAAGTTCAGACGCTTCAAGCTCTTTCGCACCTCGGTGTGGATTATCGAACACCTAAAATACTGGGCGATGTTTGATGTCTTTCTGGTCAGCCTGGCAATATCCTGTTTCAAGGTACAAGACTATGCAGATATTTACGTCGGCCCTGGGCTGTACTCACTGATCTTGTTACAGATCCTGATGTCGCTGCTAATCACCCGCATCAGTGTCAACCGTTACTGGGAAGCCTGGCAGCCAGAGACAGAGCACAAACCGAATGAGCTAAAGGCCCATTGCCATACTTGTCACCTTACCCAGGCTCATACAGATACCTGCGTTCGTTGTGCGTCGCCTCTGTATCTCCGCATGCCTCATTCAATTCAAAAAACGTGGGCACTGCTAATTGCCGCGACGGTTTTCATTTTCCCTGCAAACCTTTTTCCAATATCTATTTTTCTGAATAACGGCAAACGGGTTGAAGACACGATTTTTTCTGGCGTAGCCTCCCTGGTAAAAACAGATATGACGGGCATCGCCATCATTATCTTTATTGCCAGTATCGTTGTGCCAGTCGCCAAGATTCTGGGGTTGGCCTATTTGCTATTGGCCATCCAATTCAAACAAAAAATTAACCACCTTCACCGTATGAAACTCTATCGAGTCGTGCAGTGGATAGGAAAATGGTCGATGATGGATCTGTTTGTGATCTCCCTTATGGTAGCCTTAATCGACCGCGACCAACTTCTTGATTTTACACCCGGTCCGGGAGCAATAGCCTTCGGGGTTGTGGTGGTTCTCACTATGCTTGCAGCAGAAAGCTTAGATTCTCGCCTGATATGGGACAACTATGAACAACGGACAAAATAATCAACAACCGGAACCGGTTAATATCAAGCGCGACCGAGGAATATCTCCGTTATGGATCCTCCCGCTACTTGCGCTTGTCCTTGCTGGCTGGCTCGTCTTTAAAGCTGTCAATGAAGCCGGACAACGGATTAAAATCCACTTCAATGATGCTGCAGGCCTAACTGCGGGGCGCACGACTATCCGTTATCAGGGCCTGGAAGTTGGTATCGTTCGTGATGTAAGCCTTTCAGACGACCTTCAAAGCATATATGCCGAAGCCGACATCTACCCTGAAGCGGTTCAGGTTCTGAAAGAAGGGACTCGTTTCTGGCTGGTAAAGCCTAAAGCGTCAATCACCGGCATCTCCGGTCTCGATGCCTTGGTATCGGGCAACTACATTGCCCTGCAGCCTGGAGAAGGTAAAGCGGCCTATGAATTCTCCGCCCTCGACAACCAACCGTCTGACACTCCTCTTGGACAAGGGCTTAAAATACAGTTACGGGCACCAAACCTTGGCTCCGTCAGTATTGGCTCTCAGGTGTTGTATAAAAAGATCCCGGTAGGTGAGGTCTATAACTACACGCTCAGTAATAACAGAAAACGAGTACTGATCGACATTCTGATCAAGCCTCAGTTTGCCGAGCTGGTCACCAACAAAAGCCGCTTCTGGAATGTAAGTGGTATGAGCGCCAATGTCGGCTTCAACGGTATTGATGTACAGTTTGAAAGCCTGTCAGCCATGATTGGCGGTGCGATTGCCTTTGACTCTCCCGATGAGGGTATAGCCATTGAGCCCAACCACCTGTTCCGCCTTTATCCTGATTTGAATACCGCAGGCCGAGGCATCGCTATCACCATCGATCTGCCTGACGGTAATGATATTAGCACCACAGGAGCGCCGATCATCTACAGAGGTTTGGAAATAGGACAGATCTCTGCGCTGCGATTAGATGAGCAAAGACAAAAGATTGTTGCTCACGCTGCTATAGAACCGAGTATGAGCGATTTGCTGACGACGGGTTCTCGGATGCTGCTTGAAGAAGCTGAAGTATCTCTTACTGGTGTGAAAAATATCGGTAACCTGATCCGGGGTAACTACCTCACCTTGATCCCGGGCGAAGGCGAAAAAGCTCGCCAGTTTAAGGCCATTACCCAGGATGAACTTCAGGAACAGCAGCCTGGCGTTGCCAACTTCTCTCTGTACGCCGACAGCAGTCATGGTATCGAGCGCGGCACAAAACTTAAGCACCGTGGCATAGAGGTCGGCCGAGTGAAGAAAGTGCAGCTTGAAGGCAAGCGTGTTCGCTTCGATGTTATCGTTATGCCTGAGCACACAGCCTTAGTTCGCTCTGCCAGTCGCTTCTACCTTGATGGTGGGATTCAGGCCAGCCTTAGCTCCAAAGGCCTGGATGTAAATGTACCGCCTGCCGATCAACTGATCAGCCAAAATATCAGCTTCACCAGTGCTGGTAGTACCAAGATCCAAAAAAGCTACCCGCTGTATAAGAGTCAGCAACTTGCCAAATTGGCTGCCGAAAGCCTGCACGGCACTGCGAAACTAACCTTGTTTGCTGATGAGCTTCCGCCAGTTTCAGAAGGCAGCCCTATCCTTTACCGAAACCTGCAAGTTGGTGAAGTGAAAAGCTATGCCCTGTCGCGTGACGGCGTCACTATTTCTATCGCCATTGACAACAAGTATCGCCACCTGATCAAAGCTGATACTGTTTTCTGGAACCGCTCAGGCGTTGAAGTTGAAGCCGGCCTAGACGGTGTAAATATCAAAGCAGATCCAATCAGCACCTTGATAAAAGGCGGCATTGCCTTTGACGAACTTGCAGGTGTATCAAACAAAGCAGGTAAACGATATAAGCTCTACCCTAGCCTCAAAGATGCCAAAGGCTTTGGCCTGCTTATCACGATGACCGCTGACAATGCTAAAGCCATCTCCGTCAATTCAGATATCCGCTATCAGGGCGTCAATGTCGGCAAGGTTATCGAGACGACCCCCGATTTTACAGCGGGCAATGTTAAGATCACTGCTCGCCTCTTCCCCAAATATGCGGAACTGCTTGCCAAGTCCAACAGTTATTTCTGGGTCGTTACGCCAAAAATCAGCCTGACCGGAGCCAAGAACCTAGACACATTATTAAGCAGCTATATCGCCGTGGCACCTGGCGATGGCCATTACTCCCAAACCTTCGAGCTGGGAACAGCTGAAATCGCCAAATCAGGCTTAACGGTTATTCTGGAGAGTGAAGAGCGAGGCTCGATTAACGAAGGAACTCCGCTTCTTTATCGCGACATCCAAGTCGGCCAGGTTGTAAAGGTCTCGTTAGGTGAGCTGGCTGATCGTGTCATTCTGAAAGCCCAAGTTGAAGAAGAGTATAGCCACCTTGTTCGCACCGACACCGTGTTCTGGAATGTCTCCGGCCTTGATGTCACGATCGGACTAACAGGTGCATCCGTGCAATCCGGTACAGTCGACAGCTTGATACGCGGCGGTATTGCTTTTGCCACTCCAGAAAAGCAACCGCTGTCATCAATAGCCAAGCCAGAAACCCACTTCTTGTTGAACAAACAAGCCAAGCCAGAATGGAAAACATGGCGAACCGCAATACCGCGCCATTAGCGAGATTGCATTTCGCAAATAAAGCATGTTAGTTAAAAAGGAGCCCATCGCGCTCCTTTTTTGTCGTTAATTGGCGGTTAAACAAAGACTCAGACTAACCCACTCGTTGCAATCATCGATTATTTATAGGCTTTGTTATAGAATCTCGGCCCATTGCTAGTTAAACGAGATACTCCCTTGCATCCTAATATCCACATCCCTGAAGCCTTCATTGAGCAAATTCGTCAGATCATGCCAGAACACCTGAATCTGGATGAGTTTATTGCCTTTTGTAAAACGCCACTACGCCGAAGCATCCGGGTAAATACGCTTAAAATCAGTGTGGAAGACTTTCTGGCCCGCGTCGCTGATAAAGACTGGACGCTGACACCAGTTCCTTGGTGCGAGACAGGTTTCTGGATAGAGCGAGAAGATGAAGAGACAGTATCCCTAGGCAACACTGCAGAGCATATGGCCGGGTTGTTCTACATTCAGGAAGCCAGCTCCATGATGCCTGTCACCGCACTGCTAAAAGACAACGACGGGCTTGATTGTGTATTGGACATGGCTTCGGCACCAGGCTCGAAAACAACCCAGATAGCCTGCGCAATGAATAACAAAGGTGCATTGGTTGCCAACGAGCTCGCCGCTAGCCGTATCAAGGTGCTTCACTCCAACCTGCAACGTTGCGGTGTGTACAACGCATCCCTTACCCATTTTGACGGCTGCGTATTTGGTGGCTGGGCACCTGAGTCTTTTGATTCTATCCTGCTTGATGCCCCATGCTCAGGCGAGGGCGCGATTCGTAAAGACGATGACGCAATGGAAAACTGGAGCCTTGAGTCAGTAGAAGAAATTGCAGCAGTACAACGCAACCTTATTGTCAGCGGCTTCCAGGCACTAAAGCCTGGTGGTGTGATGGTCTATTCAACCTGCACCCTGAATTTAAGTGAAAACCAACAGGTCTGCCATTATCTAAAAGATACCTTCGGCGATGCCGTACAATTTGAACCGTTAGATACGCTCTTTGAGGGAGCAGACAAAGCGCTGACGGAGGACGGTTTCCTCCACGTTTACCCTCAAATTTTCGACAGCGAAGGTTTCTTTGTAGCCCGGATCCGAAAACTGGATTCCGTCGAATCGCCAAAAGTCAAAAAGCGCATGGGCAAATTCCCGTTTAGCCTTGCCAAGAGCCAAGACCAGCAAGCTATTGCAAAAACGATCAAAGCTGATCTTGATATCACCTTGCCTGAGGACAGCGAGGTATGGCTTCGAGATAAAGAAGTGTGGTTATTCCCGGCTAAACTGCGCAACCTGCTTGGTGAGATTCGTTTCCAACGCATTGGCATTAAGCTCGCTGAACAGCACAAAAAAGGGTACCGCTGGCAGCATGAAGCCATTATGTCACTGGCCACAGGTGATGAAACGGTCGCCATTGCCCTGACTTCCGAACAAGCGAAAGAATGGTTTATGGGAAGAGATATTCGACCTGAAGACCTATCTGGTAAAGGTGAAGTCATCGTCACATATCGCGACTACCCTATCGGTATTGGCAAATGGGTCGGTAACCGAATCAAGAACGGCCTACCACGCGAATTAGTCCGCGACAACAATTTATTTGATATCTAACTGGTATTACGCTGCAAGCGATAAAACATCACTTTCAGCACAATATAAATGACATCAATAATATATGGCAGCAGTGTCAGAGGCGAATGACATTCTCAGTGCTTAAACTGGCAAATTGTACTGCTTGAACTACCATTGATAGTGTAATTGATCTCCATTTACTAACCAGTTAGCGCAAGGCTCTCACGAGCCATTCCCCTAAGCCCGAGACAGGAGTCGTTTCGGGCTATTTTTTGCCTTCAAATTGCAATTTTACCGTCAAACCACATTACCAGGCAAACATGTACAGCATTTTGAACGCTATGCTCAGTATGTTGTACAATTTTTTCCAACACCGTCTGCCCCCCCTCAAAAAAAGCACACAGTAACTCGATACAATAAGTCGCCATAAAAACCATAAAGCATTGAAAGTATTTGATAATTATTTATACCGGACTGCCATTCAAGTTTTTCGAACAACTTGGACGACTTTTTCCGCTATCTTCATCATCTCCCTGCCAATATAGTGAGTCTCAAGCCAACACAAAGCGCAAAGGAAATTACCATGTCAAACGTACTTGTTTTGAAATCAAGCATTCTAGGCGATTATTCTCAGTCAAACGCATTAATTGATCACTTAATCGCATCGTGGGAAACAAAAACTAGCTCTGTTATCGAACGTGATCTAGCAGCGAATCCCCTGCCTGTTCTTGATGGTGAAATTGCTGGCGGCCTTCGCGGTGGCGATAACCTGACAGCTCGTCAGCAAGAAACACTAGCTCTCTCTGACCAGTTGATTGAGGAAGTAAAAGCAAGTGATACGCTAGTTATCGCTGCGCCAATGTATAACTTCACTATTCCAACACAGCTTAAAAACTGGTTTGATTTGATTGCACGTGCCGGTGTGACGTTCTCTTACACAGAAGAAGGTCCAGTAGGCTTATTAACTGACAAAAAAGTTATTGTTGTTACCACACGTGGTGGTATCCACAAAGACGGAGCAACCGATCTGATGGTTCCGTACCTTAAGACGATTCTCGGTTTTGTTGGCCTTACAGATGTTGAGTTTGTTTACGGCGAAGCCCTTGCGATGGGTGACGAATTTGCAACTAAAGCAATCACTGACGCTAAATCTGAACTAGAGCAATTAACAGCCTAATTAGGTGCGTTCCTGAATTTCCACTGTTTTACGACAGGCCACTTCATGGCCTGTCTTTTTTTTCGGTAGAAACGCGATGTCTCATTCTTTCCCCATAGTGAAACAACAATCTCAACACCAATCAAAGATCGAACTGCAGGTAAATTGTATTGTAATTACTGCCGCCTTTGATCCGTCCAAACTGCGAAGCGCTTTCAAAAATGGCTGAACGATGATGCAGACTGTAACCTAACCACACCCCATCTAATGGCTTATGGTTAAATAAATCACCTAAATTCACATCAAAAGAGAAGTCTAGATAGTTCAGCAAGTTACTTGGCTCATAACCTTTTCTATCCATCTCGCTTTGTTCTATATACGTAATATTGTCAACGTAAGACAACCCTTCCGCAACGCCAAAGCGCCACTCTACAGGCCACTCAACGGTATAATAGGCTTTGACTGCGACAACATACTCTTGAGTTGAGCTTTGAACATCAGAGCTCCAATGCCAGACAAACCCCGGGGTAAGGTAAATATCGAGCGGGAGGCCAAACAGCTCATCAGTTAACGGATGTCCGTAGAAGAGTGATGTTAACTTGTTATCGAACTCATCTTTTACCCGGTTACCAGAAAAGATTTCGCCGATATTAGAAGGCGTCGCCCACCCATGCGCCACTCGTAAGTAGGGCGAGTTACTTAAAGATGACTTTCTGGGCTTGTTAGCATCATTAAAGAATCCAAAGCCCAAGTAAAGCTCACCCTGCCAATCTGAATTCACGATTCCTGAATCACGAATGTTGTCATCAAAGTAAGTGGCATGAGCACCACCCAGAAGATACAGATTCGAGGTGACATGGTAACTTCCGGAAGCACCAAGTTTCAAATCCGCACCGGCATTAATAGACTCCAGCGTCAGACCATAATAATAACTGTTATAGTCGGACTCTTTCCAAAGTAACGATGCCTCTGGCCTAAAACGCCAGTCACCATAGCTGTATATACCACCAACAGACGCCTGAGAGCTGATCCTACCATCGGGATCCGTTAACAGCTCCAATTCGCTATAGAGGTTGTCATCAAACTGATACTTAAGCTGAAGCCCGATATCCCCTGTGTCACCACCAATCTGATTCTGAAACGAAGACGGTATATCAATAAAATGCATGCGGACTAATGCATTCACCTCCCACTCATCCTGGCGAAACAGGTTCACCCCTCCCTCAGTACCGCTAAGAAAGAAGCGATCACCGCGGTAGAACATCATCGGCACAAAAGTCGATACCGTTGAGTCTTCAACAACCTGTTCGGTCGCATAGGGGATTGAAGCGTTACGCACAACCGCGGCTATGCCCCACGTTTGCTCTCCATCCCGCTTTACCCTTAAATCATCAACTGAGATAAATCCATTAGATTTGCTTTCCCTGACAACGTCTCTCTGCGCGTCTTCGCCCTCTGCCAAGGTACCGGCAAAAGCAATCACCGGAATACAACAGATAAGCCCCACCCAATACTTCAACAAACCCTTTCCCCATTATATTTATCATTTTAATCTTAATAATTTAGCGTACTTATTCGTATGAAGTACAATTTTTTAATTGTAACTCAAGTGCTTCACCTCTCCTCACATCAGTTAAAGGTAGCAGAAACATGGGTACGACTGGAGTAAGTTCCTATAAAAGTGTCACCATACGAACAACTGATAAAACCATAAACAAATATTTCTGCGAGTAATGTCAAATTTGTATTACAAACCAATCTAACACTCGCATTTTTTTGCGGCGCAATTTTAAATTCATGGTATATATAAACCAACAATGAAATCTAAACATTTAATTAAACCACCAATTAAAGGCAATCCAATAAATAACAAACCAATCAACAACAAACAATAGTAATCTCAATACGCAACGGGTGGATAATTTATAAGAATATTTATTCACATCATTAATCTCTATCCATGCAACTGGAGATATAAGTGTGTAAATAAAAGTAATTGCTAATCACCTCAAGGTGTTTTATCTGTTACTTGTCAAACCTGGCAAATTCAAATCAGCACAAACTTATACAAGTAAATAAAGATAATATAGTCAATAACAGACGTAAGAATTTTAACTACTTAACCAACTGCATTATTCGCAGCGCTTTTACCTATCCAAAACACAACTCATACAGGAGAATAAAATGAAACTGAATAAAACGAGGCTCCTCATAACCCTCGCGCTATTTTCACATTCCGCAATTGCCGTTGAACACGTTGATGCTTCTCTTTTCAATGAGCGAGTCATCACCTTTGAACAACCCATTGATGTTGCTTCTGCTATTGAATCTGAACAACCAAGCAAATACTTTTCGCTAATGACACTTGATAGCAAAAGAGCAATATTTGAGGCCAAGCTAACATCACTGACAATGGCTAAAGTAAAGATGGCTGATGGCAATATCTATGATCGCATCATATTGCCTGATGGCGGTAGTCCTGCCGAACCGGGAAAACCGAATTTAACTGGGTATCGGCAATTAATCCGTATTCCTGATGGCGCCCAGCTCAATATCGTTGTAGACAATATCGAGTGGTCTGAAACATATACAGATACCATCGTCGACCCTGTTCAATTACCTTTCCCTGATGTTGTCGAAATGGATGGGACTCGTCCTGATCAAAACATGCCTTTCGTGAAAGATGAAGCAGCTTATGGACTAATCACAGATAGCAAAACACAACCAGTGGATGTAGTCGAAACAGTCCGTGTACGTGGCAAGAGTTACGCTGTTATTTCTTATCGACCGATTGAGTTTAGCCCTGTAGAAAAAACTGTCCGCTTCGCGAAAAAAGTCCGCTTTCATGTCAACTACACGCTTCCCGAAAGTAACGGGTCTAAAACTAAGCGTAGTGACAATCTAGGATTTGATGCTCCAGCAGACTCGGTTATTGATATTCGAACCAAAGCAGACCAAGCAACGGATCCGGCTTTCGACTCAAGTCAAACCGAATCTGATTCTACGCTAACGCCAGCCCAAAAAGCAGATTACTTAATAATAACCGCAGACCGATTCAAAGACGCAATAGCACCTCTAGCTGCATGGAAGCGCCAAAAAGGCTACAACGTCCACGTTGCGACGATCACAGAGACAGGTAATACGCAGGAGCAAATAAAGAACTACATAACCAATGCTTACACCACTGGGACAATGACATCTTACGTCTTGTTTGTTGGCGATCACGAAGATATTCCAGGCTGGGAAATTGTTGGTCACGGCTACCACGGCAAAAACCATAAATGGCATACTGACTTCGAATATACGTTAGTTGATGGTGATGATAAGTATCCTGACTTGGTTATGGGTCGCTTCCCTGGCGATACTGAAGCCCAAATAACCAGTATGGTCGCTCGTACCTTAAGCTACGAAAAAACGCCGGTCGATTCGGACCGCTACAATGACATCTTGCTTGCCGGGCAATATCAGGATAACGATGGTAACAGAGTTGCTGATAGGATGTTCATGGAAGATCTTCACCGAGTCGCTGACTTCCTGGGCCCTGACTATAACTTCTTTGGTGGACCTGGCGACCTGTTTAATAAAGGCTATCAAATCCATACAGCCCTGCAGTGGGACGCCGATTTATCTAAAGAATTGAAATATGGTGGCTGGGATTACGGTAGCGCCAGAGTCACTCCCCCAAGCCCGGTCCCGCAGGCTTGGAAAAACCAAGGCAATGGTAACCATGTTCAAATATCCGATGCCATTAACCAAGGTGTTGGCCTCGTTCTGCACCGAGATCATGGATATGGCAACGGCTCCGGCTGGGCAGACCCACACTATACCGCTACCGAAGTCAGTGCACTGGCCAATGGTAACATGTCACCGGTGGTATTCAGCCTGAACTGTGCAACTGGCTGGTTTGACGGCAAAGATTCATTTGCAGAATCCTGGATGCGCAACCCCAATGGCGGTGCCATTGGCTTTACAGGTGCAGCACGGGTTAGCTACTCGGGTTATAACGACTTGATGCATGCTGCGATTATGGATAGCTTCTGGGATGATTACGACGGCAACTGGTCCAGTAATATTTACCCTGTATCCTGGCGCCCGGCGATGGCAATGAACCGTGCTAAGCACCGTCTGTTTAACCATTACGGAACCAGTGGTACAGCACTTTCAACGGCTCGTTTCTTTAGTTGGTTTGGGGATCCTGAGCTAGAGTTGCGTACCCAACGCCCTCAGGCATTAACCGTCACCTATCCTGATAGCCTTTCTAGTGGAAGCAACGCGTCATTCGATGTAGTTGTCCAAAACGGAGACAATAGGCTAAAAGGTGCACGGGTAGCGCTAGTATCAACGTCAGGTGAATCCCATGTAATGACAACCGACGAAAATGGTATTGCACACTTCGAGATAACATCCAGCGAGCCAATGACTCTTACTGTAACAGAGCATAATGCACCAGCTTACGAAGGGAAAATAGCTATTGGCGGTAACAGTATTGTTGCCAAAGTCAGTGACACTCAAACTGCGCCTGCTCGCCAGTGGGTTACGTTAGATGGGACCAAATCTATCGTCGCAGAAGGCACGAATGTTCACTACCAATGGACACAGGTTCAAGGGCCCCAGGTACGGATAGATTATGCCGACAATAACTATGCCTACGCGATCACGCCAGATTACAGCACCACTCTCAAGTTTAAGCTGACAATTACTGATGAAGCTGGAAACAGTGATTCAGCTATTCAGACCGTTATTGTAAAAGCCGGAAATGAAGATAGGAACAAAGCACCTATTGCAAGTGTCGCTAAAGAGCAGGTTGCCTCTTTCTCTCAATGGGCAGCCCTTGATGGAACAAAGTCATCAGATCCGGATGGTTCTATTGCCAAATATCAATGGAGCCAAATTGCAGGTCCTGAAGTCAAAATGGCCTATCCCTCGAGCAGCTATGCGTACGCATTGACGCCTGAGGTAAATACCACACTCAAGTTCAAGTTAACCGTCACTGACGACAAAGGAAAAACATCATCGTCAACCCATACCATTATTGTGAATGGCCAATAGTGAAAACCAAAGATGAATGGCCAAAAGTAAATGAAACAAGGCAGTAATTTAATATCGATATAAATCATATCGTTATATTGAATTTTGTTGATATAAATAAAACAGGGAGGCAAATTATAGCCTCCCTGAGTTAATTTCACTACTAAATAAATCTCATCTCGCGTGTGGAAATCAATATTTCGTTAAGTAGATATCAGATAACTTATAAAATATTGATATCAAACCACGTTACTTTCCTCTTGCAATAACTTTGCAGTTTTTTCTTTAAACAAAGCCATGGAACCTTCGAACTCTGGCATTATAGTAAAGGTTCTAGTACTTGGCTGATACCGCCCGATCTGACGTTGTGCCGGACGAAAAGTAAAAATAATATCGTCTTGCTCTTTACTAATGCCAAACTCATCATCCCGATACTGCTGTTGATTACCACTGAAACAGCCTTCAAAATACTGCAGTAACTCATGTGCTTGCGGTGATTTAAAATTCTTGTCACCGATCGTAGCGGCATTGGTATCCGATACCAATACGCGATAACTATGCTCGCTGTATTTCATGATCTCAAACAACTTACGGCGCTGTGGTTGAGTTGGCTTTGTTGCGACATGCACACGCCCCCGGGCTTCATAGCGAATAATACCTGTCGCCGTCATTAAGTTAACAATTGTTATCTCATCACAGGCACCATGCATTTCTTTAGGTAGTAATTCCGCAACTGCCCGATGATACTGACGATTACTCAAATCAGAACGATTCAAATTGAGTAAACTGCCATCACGTAGAATATATCCCCCATCCTTTTTAATATTTGTTACCCCAAAATGTGCTACCAATTTGTCTAATAGCACGTCATTAAATTGTTGTTCTTGTTGAATCATACCACTCATCTATTTACAAACTACGTAATGCCTCAGATGCTCTTATCATTCACCAGAGCTATTTTTAATTCAGTGCGTAAACTCTCATTATGCAAATAAGGTATATTATGCAATGACTTAGCAACAACTCACCAAAAGAATACTCTTTGCTAAAGGGGATGGGCAGCGCATTATTTTACTCAAAGCCCTAGACGTTAGTTAAAGCTGATCTATACTGAATATTGGAAAGCGTATCTTTCTGCCAATAGGTCTTTTGAGATGAGGGGAAAGAGTAGCAACCATGTAAGTTTCTGGGCTTGTAGCATGGTCAACGAGAGAGAAGCAGAACCCTGTAATAGCTAACTCTCGACGCGCTTTTCATACTCTTTTCAGATATGCACCTGAAACCCGCTAATGCAGCGGGTTTTTTGTTGTCTCTTGTTTTCGAACTACACTTCCCAGTCAGGATCGGTCGACTGAAAAGTCTCAATTTTCTCATCCGCCCAGCTCAGCGCTGCCATCACACAAGGAAAGCCAAGTGTACTTGTTAGCAGGATGAGCGTATGACGTATTTCTTCGGCACTTGCACCCGCTTCTAGTGCCCGCTTAGTATGGCTGTGAACCGCACCTTCAGAGCGAATAGCCGCTGCCGCCGCGAGTTGAATCAACTGCGCTGATTTCTCATCCAGTGGCCCTTCCTGCTTCGTTGCCTTACCAAGCGCCTCTAGTGCATTGAGTAGATCCGGATGACGCTTTTTGATTTTAAGATATTGATTGGAAGGGTTACCTGCCATGAGCCTATCCTCGCATAATGAAGTTAATCATTAGTATAGACAGTGTTCTTTCAGCTGCTCTAAAGACTCTACTACTCACCATATCTACCACTACAACCATCCTTTTGCTTTTAGATACTTATCTGGAATCGCAGCGGGTTACGGATAGTTTCAATCACTGGAGAGGCCAAACCGTCAATACTGTATTCCGCCTGCCAGGCGGTTTCACCTCTACTGTCGGTGAGCTTGATCGGGGTGCCGAGATGATCAAGATGGTAGTAGTAGATTTGCCCTGCTTGATCAGGGCGACGGGCCTGAAACTGGTTTAAGCCATTGAAGCGACGCTGTTGTTCGTTGCCTTGTAGGCTATGGTTTTTGGTCGGTTGCCAAAGCAGTATCAGTATACGGAACCCACGACCACGTTACCGTGATGTTCGGTGCATCTCCAAGAGCCGATAGCAGAGTCATCAACCCAGTAGGTAATTGAACCACGTTGTTCCAACGCTTCGTTACACTGCTTCCAGTTTGTGATTTGGTTCTTCAACTTTCCCAGCGCCGTGATTTTATAACCTAACAATGATGAAATTTCATTTGGTTTAACAGGATTCGAAAAACTAACCAACTCAGAAATCGGCTTTAATTCATTTGCCGGAATAATAAATCTATGATTATCAAAATGTATAGGTAGAATTGATGTTTCAACATCACTACCATCGAAAACTTTTTCCATCTAACGTAAGAATATTCATCTATAGATTTATTACTACCAACTCCGTTTGGAACTACATTTTAATCAGTCCCTTCACGATCTCATCAAAATTTTGTCTCAGTTTAATCTCAATTTCACAAAGCTGTTCTTCATCGCTCTTCGGCGAGTCAGGAACAGCAGCTAGCAACTCCTCTATCGACGAGTCCTTTCCTTCAGACAACAATGAACTCAAGAATAACCATTTACCACTATCCAAATCTATATTGACAGCTCCAATAGTACCGACTAAACAATTGACTTCGCCATCCCTCTGAGAACGATAAAAGCTTAACTTACATTGCGGAGAGCTATAAAAAATCATAGATTTGTTACCTTCATTAAAATCTATAGATTCTTCATATTTAAAGCCCTTAGCAGAAAAAAATTCCGCCAAGATTAATTGTACTTTTCTCTGAAAGTTACTAGCCATTATTAGTCAACCTTAATCCAAGAATTACCATCTCTAACATAACCAAAATCCTTAGCATTTGTTTCGAGAAACTTAATTTCCATTGCCGTGAAGCTATTGGGTCTATTAATCAACACTTCTCTGATAGTTTCACCATAAAGGTCAATTCGACCAACACCGCGCTCTAGTTGTCCTTGAAGAAATTGCTCATTGACAGACCAAGCTTTTGCACGTCCTTCGGCCTCACTCAACCCATCAGTAAGTTTGGAAAAGAAGCTAGAGTCAGTCTCATACCATACACCACCATTGGTTTTTGCCTCTCCAATATAACCTCCATTTTCAGCCCATCTTCCTAGAACCAAGCGGTTCAAATTCTGATTAACGTGGGTTGACATTTCGGCTATTTGTCGAGCAAACTGATTAGCTTCAGTACCTGTAGTATTTCGTAATCCACTAATCGCATCGTCCAATGAGATCTTGTTTGGAACATCTGCAACTTCTAGGCTATCAGGTTTTCCTTGACTGAGCCAATCTTCAAATGTGCCATCACCTCCATTTGCGAGCCAGGTGCGGTAATTAATATCGTCTTGAATATTCTCTGCAAACCACGTTTCACCGCTAGGTGCTACAGCCTTGAACAGCAATTCGCTGCTGTATTTACTGTAAGTCGTTCCATCAGAAGCCTGATATTGCTCAAACACTCCGCCTGCTGAAGGGCTATACAACAAAGCAGGTATTGCAGCTGCAATTCGACTCAATGCCGGAACTAGTTCAGCAAGTAATGATCTCTCAACAGTGTATAACGCATCATTGGCTGCTGCTTGTGTAGTCAGTTTTACAACATTATTACTTAGTACATTTAATGTAGGCTTGTAAGGTACTGCTCTTGCTACAGCGACTACTGCTGCCCCCTCCTTACAACTCAACCCCAGTGGATCTGTCCACAGCACAGGGTTGGGGGCGTATTGATACGGGTTAATGCCGCCGAGTAGCCCTATTGGGTCTTGATGGATAAACCGCCCTATTTCAGGGTCGTAGTAACGGAAGCGATTGTAGTGAAGGCCACTCTCTTCGTCGAAGTATTGACCCTGGAATCGCAGCGGGTTACTGATAGTTTCAATCACTGGAGAGGCCAAACCGTCAATACTGTATTCCGCCTGCCAAGCGGTTTCACCGCTGCTGTCGGTCAGTTTGAGCGGGGTGCCAAGGTGATCAAGATGGTAATAATAGACTTCCCCTTGCTTAATAAGGGCAACAGGCCTGAAACTGTTTGGCTCATACACGTACCAGGTATATTGCCCGTTACAGTGCTCGCCGATGATCTGGTCGCCATCCCATAAAAAATCAACACGCTGGCTTTCGGTGATTTTTGCACTTCGACGACCTAAGGCGTCGTAATGATACTGAGTATATTTACCGCCTTTTTTCAGACTCGTTAACTGGTTTAAGCCATTGAAGCGGCGCTGTTCATTTCCTTGCGTGGCATGGCGTTTTATTTGGTTGCCAAAGCGGTCATAACTATAGTGGGTGTCTTGCCATTGCAATAGCTTGTCACGGCTGACGTGGCTCTCTTTGTTGCCCTGTTGGCTACTGGTGTCATTTTGATGAGTCTGTGGGTTACCAAAGCTATCGAAGGTGAATAGCTTTTCTGGTTGATGAGATAATTGACTGCCGCTAAGTTGATCGAGTTGATCAAACTGATAATGGCTATCACCCTGCTCGCTATCTTGTATGCCAACAAGCTGATCCACCTGATTGAATTGATATTGCCGACGGTGCTCGTCACTAGCATATTTCCAACACTGCTGGTTCAAACGCCCTAGCACATCAAAGGACTGCGAAAGCGTTACGCCGTTACTTTGCTCACGGTAAACTTCTCTTGCACTGCTATCGAATTTACACTGGAACAATTGTTGTTGATCCCAGTCTATACCTGTAAGGAGGCCTTTTTCGTTATAACGATAATGTATTCGATGATTATCTGGTAACCGGGTAGTAATACGATTTCCGTTAGCATCGTATTCATGCAAGATAATCCAGTTATCCTGGCATATCTTTGCTGGCTGGCCACTAAGATGATAATGGATACTCAGTCTACGCTGGGCATTATTTGCATAATTTAAACGCCCGATATTGTCATATTGGAAATGGTTAGACTCGGATACCCCCAAAGCAGTAAAACGTTGATCAACCACTCGGCCGCATTTATCGCGCTTGAGCTGTACTAATCGCTCGCCTTGTTCTGCTAGGCTAATTAATCGCCCCTGCCCGTCATACTGATATTCCTGAGTACGGCCATCAAAACCAATTGTCTTCTGTATCTGCTCTTCACTGTCGTACTCAAGACAGTAAGAAACACCATCACTACGCTCTATGGCTGTCAGATTACGTTCTTTATCATATTGAAACTTAAGCCAACTGCCATCAGGACGAATATACTGAACAGGTTGAGCAAGGCCTTGATAAACAAGGGTATATGTTCTGTCTAATGCGGCAGTGAATGATGTAGGACGACCGGCCCAGTCGTAATCAATTGAGAGGCAGCGATGTTGCTCTGGGTTCGTTTGCGGGTATTCAGCAACTTCGATTATATTTCCCGAACGATCCCGCTTGAACTGTGTCACCCAACCATCGGTATTGATAATACCGTTAATTTCGCCTAGTTCATCATAGCTGTAACGGGTTATTGCCTCACCGTCTTGATATGCAGCCAACAGCCCATGTTCATCCCACCAATACCGTTGGCTATGTCCGTTCGAGTGCTCAATGCAAATCACTCTTCCGTAACGATCATAATGAAATTGCTTGGTGCCACTTGCAGGATCATATTGGCTTAACAATCGACCAAAGCTGTTGAAATCATTGCGCCATTCACGACCTTCTGCATCGACTATACGGCTAACTAACCCCATTCGATTGTAGTCATAACGTGTTATGCTACCGTCTGGAGATTGTCTCTCACGTAGCTGGCCATAATGATTATAAAAAAATCGCGTTGCTTCACCGCCAGGTGCAATTTCCGCAATTTTTCTTGAGCGGGAGTCATAACAATATCGCCAAACATGCCCTTTCGGAGACACCTTCCGAATCAACTTTCCCTGAGTGTTATGCTCGTATCGCCATTGATTGCCCTGGCTATCGGTGCTCACTGCCGTATGCTTATCAAGATCATACTCAAAACTATACCGATAATTATCTTCGTCACCCCACTGAGCAATGCATCTGGCTAATGAGCCTGCTCCCTGCCATTTAAAGTAATGACTAAAGCCTGATGGACGAATTCTACGGGTCAGTAAGTGGCCTGAATACTGATAGTTCTCAACCTGCTGTTGACGGTTACTTGCTTCGCATAAATCCCCTTCAGCACTATAGTGATAATGTGCCAGGACATAAGGCGTCCCCCCGGCATTAGCCTGAACCTCAATCAGATTTCCCCCGGCATCATATCGTAATTCAAGTGCCTGACAGTTATTAGCAACTATTCGTATTAATCGCCCTGCGCTGGAGTAGCTAAAACGATATTGAAGGGTTTCATTTTCTCGCAACCTTTCAAGCAACCAACGCCGATGCTGATAGACAAAACGCAACTGTCGGCCATCATTTAGCACGAGCTGATAATAACCATGAGGATCATGATACAGCGTAGCCCCTGCGGTTAATTGATAACTCACAGCTCCTTTATCTACATCATCGAACACCAATACCGAGCCCTGGCTATCGATAAAGCGCCACTGCTCACTATCTCCTTCCGCCGACTGATACTTGGTTAACTCGTAATGGAAGTTGCTTCGCCATCCATAACCTAATCCGACATTGTCCGAACAAAGACTGGAACGATATAACCGTTGCCATTGAATAGGCGAACTTCCTGACAGAGAAATGTCCGTTAAATGCAGAATTTCTTCACCGGTGGCCATCGATACGGGATCGCCACAATACTCCATCTCATCAGGTGTGACCGGCACTTTGCTATCTCGAACAGTGTCTTTCCCCGCAGAGGAATTATCCTTTTTACCCCCTTGTGTCCCTACCTGCTTTGTTGTCTTAGCCGCAATTTCAAGCAACGACGGTTGATGCATAACAACGGGGTCAATAGCCGGAATTTCAAATACTGTTAGCTCCCCTTCAAATAAAGCCTTCGCGACTCTTTCCTGCGCTTTAACGAATGCATTATGGTTACCGGATCTAGCTTGGACTTCAGCCTGAAAATCAAGCATCCCCAGTACAGCCAATAAATCGCCGCCCTGCCTTGGCCTTAGGCGAGCAAATTTATCAACATGTAGCCGGGCTAACTGAAGCGTTTCGAATTGAGACGATATTTGACTAGAATTATTAGTTGCAACAGTAAATATATATGCTTTGCCATCATTGGCTTTAAGCTGTAACTGCTTAATTTCGTCCATGTCATCCTACAATGATTTACTATTGATGCCAGGTATACGATGCAGCCCCTAAATACTGACTTTCTGATATTTCTAGCTGCAAAGTACTGTGCAAATACTCACCGCACTCATAACGTCGGTATAGATGCAATAGGTTATAAAGGCCGCTACATGCACCTAATTCGCCCGTTGTGACTCCAGTCATTACAATCTGAGTTCGGGATCCCACGAATGGGTGAAGCAGGTAATAAGCGGTTGTCCACTTCTCAACTAATTCAGCGCTTCCAGTATTTGGGGCATAAAATTGCTGAATACCCTTACTGTGCTCAGTGCTGTAACATCTAAATAAGGACTCAATGTTGGCCTCGGTTATTTCTCTATCTCGTGTTTCACTTGCAAACCAATTTCGTGTGAGTCCAATTTCTGATAAACGAATCTTGACCAAAAGAACACTTTCAGCAGCAATACCACTATTTAGCTGAATATGATGCTGTTGCGGCTGACCAACAACACCAGAACTAAGGCGCGGATCGCTATCTACAGCTAAGACCCAAATATAAGGGTGTCGCTTCTCACATAATAAATATTCAAGATGACGCCAGGCTAATAACATCGCAGAGCAACCATATGGAAATAAATAACATTCGGTGTGAGTCGTTAAGGCCGGTATGACTTTACAAAGCGTTGAGAATAATTGGTAGTACCACTCTTCGTCATTGCCTTTGTGATCGGATAAAAGCAAAAACACTGGCGCAGCGCACCAATCAAATTCACGATCCAATAAGCTTGCTTGTAATACTGCCGCCTGACGTTTGAAATGATCATCTTCAGATAAAGGCAAAATCGGTAATGACAATATACTGTTATATTTATCTATCACCTCAAGCTGCGGTTGAAGACGCAACGACGGATCCATGGCTAACACCCGTTGATGGTCGGTATATTTTCCTATCCGGAGACACTGCGGCTCGATCTCAATTGGCATTGTTCACCCAATCGTAACCGTAGGATTACCAACAACTATTTTTCCACCATGATCAGTTGGATCCCCCATTCTAGCCGCAGGTTTACCATTGATTGATACTGACGATGATCCCACTTTGATACTGTCTGGCGGACCGATGCACACTAACATATCTCCCTTTCTAGCCGCTGGAAGACCGCCAATAAACACATTCCCCGAACCTGCTGCGACCGGACCGCCAACATGCGGGACTTTTCCTGTTGTCTTAGGACACATATGAAAACAACTCACTGTGGCGGCTGGTTTTCCCATCTTCTATTTACAACAAGGTTAATATCACCTTGCTGACTCCCTATTAAGTTCTTAACCCATTACCGGATAACCAATTTTCTGTTCAAGTCTCTAATTTAATGCGATAGAGCCCGCTTTTAGCGCAATAGTGCTTCCATTGACCTTTATGCTGGATCCCTTTATATCAATCGCACCACTACTGGACAGTGTCAGTGAAGCACCACCTGCTTTAAGTACTATTTTCTTTCCTGCATTTATAACCAATTCTTTAGCTATATCAGCATTAAGATAATTATCGACTTTCAGTGTGTAGTCATTCGTTATGGTTTGATTGCAGTTATTTTCGACAAGAAGCTGGTAATCATTTTTAATGGTTTGCTGGCTATTATTTTCGACTACAAATTGATGGTCGTTATTCACCGTGTGCCGGCAATCATTTTCAATCAGCAACTGATAGTCGTTTTCAACCATTAAATGGTGATCTTTCTCTGCATGGATAGCGAGCAGTTCATTGCCTTTATCGTCATCAAAACGAATCTCGTTGAAATTGTCCTCTGCGGCTTCCTTTGTCGAACGTGTTTTTACGCCACTTTGTGTTTTCTTTCCCGGCAACTCATACGGCGGCATTTGATCGCCGTTATACACGGCGCCGCTAATAATAGGCTGATCAGGATCACCATCCAGAAATTCGACCAGCACTTCCTGGCCAACCCGAGGAAAGAAGAATGCGCCCCATCGATTGCCAGCCCAGTTTTGAGCAACACGGATCCAGCAAGAACTCGTGCTATCAGCAACACCCTCTCGATCCCAATGAAACAGCACTTTTACCCGGCCGTACTTGTCGATGTGTATTTCATCACCTTCATCCCCTGTCACACAGGCCGTCTGGGCACCATATATTCGAGGTTTCGGCGTGAGCTGCTGTGGCCTGTAGAGTGTTTCTTTCGGTACACATGAAAACTGGTTTCGAATGGTTTGATAGGCACTTTTGCTTGCACCTGTTTGGCTTGTGATCGCGACTTCCATATTTAGTTGGGTGATCAGAAAGCCCTTGCCTTCAAATCGCTTATCTTCATGAGATTTAAAGGTAAAGTACTGACCTGCACTGAAACTGCGACAGTTGCTTGCTGCCGAGCACTGCTCGGTATCGCGCTGAAAGGATTCCAGAGAAACATTGGCAACATCTTGAGCTCGACTATTAAACTCAGAGCCAGCCTGATATTCAAACACCTCTAAAGCAGACTGTTGTACAACTAAACTTGAATTAACATGCTCTCCCGAAGGCTTTGATGCGGGCGTTATAAAATCATACCCTTTCTTAACACTGCTACCCGGCGCAACTTCCAATGCACCTGACCATGAATGAACATGTGCCTCAGACAGACTTCCTGTTGTAAATGCAACCAATGATTCCGTGCATTCTTGGTACGCTGTTACATCATCTGCCAATACAACATAATGGTTACTTTCATCATGCCTAAAGAAATAAAATATACCTTCTTGCTCAACCAAGCGATTTACAAATTGCAGATCAGTTTCATGATATTGAACTTTATAATCATAGATTGGGTATGATTTTTTTAGTTCACTTTGTATTTTTACCTCATGCTCCGATAATACTTGCTTAATGATATCTTCAACATTGAGTTTTTGATAAATACGACAGTTTGTTCGCTGTGATAAAAATGAGAGTGACGGACTAATCGATAGTATATAGTCTTGGTATTTATCTCCATCAGCAATTGCAGACATTCGGCTTCCAACCGAACGTACTGATGTCACAACCCCATTAAAGAAACGCTTGGAAACAACTACGTCATTGTTATAAAGCAAGGTAATAGTAGCAGGCTTACCAATCAGTTCTTTTGAACTTATCAATTGCCCATTTGTAAAAGCATGGGCTTGTATAGAAAAAAGCGAAGATATTCCCTCTTGTATTTCTATTTGAGTAAGATGTAATACATCTTTTCCCAAAGGCGTATCTATTCTGATAATATTATTATCTTGAGTTGCTTTTTTCATTATTGCTAATCCAAACGGAGCTGTATTGTAATGCTACGGGATAGCTTCGCTACCCCGTACGCTCACTAAATTACATCTGTTGACCTTTAACACCACTATAGCCATATACAAGCGGCGCTTGGACATTGTTTTGGTCATCCGTCGGCGTTACTGTCATCATCATTTCAGTATAAGAAATAGTGATGGTTTCAACAGGTCGATCATCCTGAATCGATACACTGTAGTTAGAAATCATTGCATCAGTAAGTTCAATTTTCATGATTTCTTCCACTTTTTCACCTTGCTTGGTGATGTGGAAAACAGCAGGTTTACCTTTACCAATGGTCGCTTCTTTAAATAAGTCTGGCGAGGCTTTATCCTGAAGTTTGGTAATAGTCATATCATAAAGACGTGTTGAACTCGCTTCACGATCCTGCGCTGTACCTGTGTATGAGGTAATTTCCCGACCAACACTCCAGTCAACAGACAATAAAGTAATTAAGTCTTTATACTGCTCTGCAGTAGCTTCGCCCTTAATATCAGCATATTTAAGGTAGGTATTCGCTTGCATGCTAATCTCCTATAGCATTACTGGTTTATCCCTGTAACGGGTTCTATTTTCAACTCTATCAGAATTTATAATGATGAGTTTAATTAAAAACCAAAGAGATTACTTTTAATTGCAAATATAACAATTAAAACACACACTCTTTGGAAAACAATATAATGACGAACAAATATAATTATCACACCCAAAACAATAAGACTTAAGAAGTAATGATTTGGACTTTGATTTACGTCGCAATTAAACCTGTGGCACTCATAAATCTAATCAATTTTTACGTCATATGTATCATCGCGAATATCAACAATTATGTTATTGATACTTTCTTTTATTGATAACCTTTCTAAAGTAATCTTTGATATTAATGGTAGCAATATATTCTGAAGGTTGTTTAGGATCGCTCTTGCACCAAATCCGGGATCATAACAACGATTAATTAAATAATTAACAACATCAACAGTATACTTAAATGATGCGCTATAGTTATTGTTCAGCCTCTTGCCAATTCGCTCTAACTGTAGGTGCACTATTTTTTCGAGCACCTCGGTGCTGAGGGGTACATAAGGGACAATATTTACACGCCCCAAAAATGCAGGCTTGAATGTCTCCATCATTTCATCATATATCGCCGTCTTTAATCCTTCAGGGCCCGGTGCGGTTCCTTCATCTTCATAGAGTGCCATCGTCGTTTCTGTGCCGATATTCGAGGTCATAATAATGATTGTATTCTTGAAGTCGATATCGCGGCCTTCTCCATCTTTCAGCGTACCCTTGTCGAAGACCTGGTAAAAAATGTCCTGAACACCAGGGTGCGCTTTTTCCATCTCATCGAGCAATACCACACTGTATGGTTTACGTCTTACTGCCTCGGTAAGGATCCCTCCCTCACCAAACCCGACATAGCCAGGAGGTGAACCCACCAGCAAAGAAACTTTATGCTCCTCTTTAAATTCAGACATATTGATAATGGTCACGTTATCTTCACTACCGTATACCTGTTCTGCCAACGCAAGTGCTGACTCTGTCTTCCCTACACCACTCGGGCCGGTTAATAAAAATACGCCATCGGGTTTTCGCTCATCGCTCAGTTGTGCTCTTGCTGTTTGAACGACTTTTCCCATCAGATCCAACGCATGATCTTGGCCAATAACCCGCTCTTTCATCCTGTCATTCAACGACAAAATGGTTTTAATTTCATCACTCTGCATCCGCCCCAAAGGAATGCCGGTCCAATCCGATATCACTTCGGCAACCAGTACTTCATCAACTTGAAGAAAAACCATAGGCTCAGAGTTTTCACCAAGTACTGACTTAATCTCCTTCAACCGCGCCTTTTCCAAATCCAGCGATTCCGCCTCGGAAGCGGACACCAGCTTGGTCGACATTGCTTTTGCCTGCTGGACCAGGTTACTCTCGTCACGCCACTGATTTTCCATTTCGTTATACTGGCTTTCTACTTGGACAAGCCTATTTCTTAAACTCTCTAATCTCGCCGAGTGATCGTCTCCTGTTATTTCTTCCTTGGCCAATACCGCCATTTCGTCACTAAGCTGCTGACGCTGGCGATCTAAATCTTCAACCTTACCCGGCGTACCCACCTGACTCATTGCAACCCGGGCACAAGCTGTATCAAGTAATGCGACCGCCTTGTCCGGAAGCTGACGTCCATTAATGTAACGGTTAGACAATGTTACCGCCGCATGAAGAGCCTTATCGGTAATGGTCACATTATGATGGGCTTCCATAACGGGTAACAAGCCACGTAACATAACAACGGCTGTTGCTTCATCTGGCTCCTCTACTTTAACCACCTGAAAGCGCCTTGTAAGAGCAGCATCTTTTTCAAAATACTTCTTGTACTCAGCCCAGGTTGTCGCCGCGATAGTGCGCAACTCCCCTCGGGCCAGAGCTGGCTTGATTAAATTCGCTGCATCATTTTGTCCCGCCTGGCCTCCGCTACCAATTAACGTATGTGCTTCATCAATGAATAAAATAATAGGAGTAGGCGATTGCTTTACTTCTTTAATAATACTCTTCAAGCGATTTTCAAACTCTCCCTTGACTCCGGCACCCGCTTGAAGCAAGGCCAAGTCCAGAACTCGAATCGAGACATTTATTAATGATTCCGGCACATCACCCAATACAATACGCTGGGCCAGTCCTTCTACAACTGCCGTTTTACCCACTCCGGCTTCTCCGGTCAGGATGGGGTTGTTCTGCCTCCGCCGGGTCAAAATATCAATCATCTGCCGGATTTCACTATCACGGCCTAATATTGGGTCAATACCTCCTGCTTTTGCCTGCTCCGTCAGATCAATCGTGTATTGTGCCAGTGTCTGATGATTTACAGTCCCATTTCCCTGTGTTGAATTTACGGTGCCAGGAGTCGCAGTTTGTTCCGGTGATCCTTGTTCGGAAATAGTCGGCCATGCAAACAGCAACTCAGAAGGATCGATTCTTTCCAACTGACCGGCACCTCTTACCACCAGGGTGCCCATGGTTTCATCTTTTAGTAGTGCATAAACCAGATGGACGGACTGAATTTGATGGTCGTCGAACTCAATAGTCGCAGCCAACCAGGCTGAACGTAATAGCGCAACGAGATGAGGAGATAGACCCGGCGTATTGCTATTGCCAGTTTTAAATTGCTCCAATGCCTGGTGTAACTCATTTTTTAGTTCAGCCATTTCAATACCAAACTGATCCGCAATTAGAGATAAATCACCATTGGGCTCATCAACCATTACGGCTAACCAGTGTTGGATCTCAACACTAAAATGACTACGGCTATTACACAGAGCGGCACTCGACTCGAGCAAGGATTTGCAATTTGGTGCCAGTTTGTCTACGAGAGACTTCAACGTCATTGTCGACATACAAGGATCCCTTTCCTTTTATATAAAATATCTACCTAACCAACAGGAATGGTTAATGCTTTGTCCATTGAATCAATTCTTACCATCAGCGCCCCACCGAGCCCTAGCCCTGGACCATGACTCCCCAGGCAGGCCACCGGCAAGTTGCGATACGTTGTCGTAATCTTCCATCTGACGTGAATAGATGCGGGGACGTACTGACGAGTGACATTTTTTAACACCGACAACAAACTGCCTTCGGTCATCAATTCCATCGCTTTCGCCTGCTCACTCGGTTGAATCTCAATTTCTATGGCTGAACAAAGATCCCACACCCGCTTACCCACGATCGAACTCACTCCCAGCTGCGCATGCTGCCCCTCCGGCTCGATACGTGAAGCAAGGCGAGTTTGCTCTGTATGCTCCAGAAAGAGCCATCGCCCAACAAATTCATGAACCATGACCTTACACCCACTTAGGAACATCAAAATTTGCTGAAGGCTCTTGGTTTTTCTGATCGGCTGTGCAAACAATCCACCGAGTGATACTTCTGCATCCTGCGTAGCGCCTGATAATGCTCGAAGCACATCATCTGAAGGTGTCGAGTTACCTGACAATGAACGCTCATACTGAGCCGGAAACTGATATTTTTCCCAGGCGCGATAGTTCAATGCTATGAGACGATGATTGAACAAATCAAAAAAGTCACGGATAGCGACATCTTTGAGGCGCGATCGCTGGATGAGCAACTCGGTATAATGGCGCGGAAGAACGCCACTTGGCCCCGTAAGCCCCATACTATTGACACTGACGTCAAGTCGCAGTCGACCATCGTCAGATATGTTCTCCTTAATTTGCTCTATAGCTGAACCAGGAAAACCCAGCTGTTGTGAAACAGAAAACCGTATCTGCTCATTTCTGGGCAAGGTATCTGTTCCCAATTCATCACGAAAAGATCCCCCTTGCATAACTCGTTGCAAGGTATAAACAGACTGGTAAAAATCATCTTTATCTAACTGGTTAATTATCCTCTTTAGCTTCATAGCAACTCTTTGCCCCCAGCTCTTGCTGGCCAGCAATGAAGAATTCGTGATTGTCCGCGAATGCGAATTGCCAAACGTGTAAAACTATTTATGGCGGTAAACTGTGAGAAAAATTGACTCAGAACACAGCCGAAGAAAAACAAGTTCATGCCCGACAAATCACTACTTTCAAATTCAATTTCAATATCTGAACCATGACAGAACCCAACCCGGCCATTCTGAACGACTCTTGCATTGGCTGACGATACTTCCATTGCGGTGATCGCCTCGACAAGCGCCTTGCTCTGCGGTGATTGTTCAAAGTCATACAGTTTCAAGGTTTCTTTCAGCGTTACCAAACCAGCCTCTCCCGAAAACTGATTAAGCGTCAGGTGCTTAGCCAACTGCCAACAAGTACTTTCATGAAGCTTCGGGCGTACCGGCGACGTCGGTGCTATCAAGCAGCGAACCTCCTTCAACGAATCTGTTCGTTGAACCACACTCATTGCAGGCTGCCCGCCACCATAGGGCAATCGTACGGGAAGGTTCCTGTTACTGCACAACGCTTTCACAGTAACCAGCCAATGCTCATATTCATCGACGTTAAAATGAGCTGCGTTAGGTTCAACAACAGCCAAATAAGTATCGCACCCCGGCTCAGCATGCCCACCAGCCCAATCGGATTGCTCTCGCCGAATCGTCCAAAATAATTCATTTTCAGCCAGATAGTTGTTATTTCCGCCACCATAAAAAGACGAAACGGGCACACTGTTATTATGCTGATCAAACGCCTCAACCTTCATTAACTGAATGACCTCGCATATATCAGCATCATCATAACGAGGTATTAAGGGATATTCTTCATAGCCAGGTTTTAAAGCAACCGGTTCCAGTTCCTGCTCGAATAGATTAATAATTGGTGTACACCCTAGCAGTACGTTATCTGCCGTTAACTGCTTGGGAAGTACATCCGCTGTCTCGTCAAAATAGATGTACAAATCAATTTCGTGACTGTCACCGAACCAATCAGGGTCTAGATCAACCAGTTCAAAAAAAGCAAACTTTTCCGGAAACAAAAAATGTTCAACCAACAACCGATAGCCACTAAAGCTATGTTTCTGATAAGGCACGACTTCATGATTATCATCAAAACCTACTTGCGCAATATGCCGCGGCTGAAGATATTGTGTCGCTATCTGCTGTCCTCTGGGAGTAATCGAGATACCAACGGCAGATTTAAAAATCAGTTGATACAGTAAATAGCTCAGCTGAGCTTGCCCATTTAGGTAGAAACGTAACTTTTCAATGCCCAGAACTTTGAGTTCGATATTATCGAACTCACCACTCAGGGTTAGCTTCAGTACCGATTTCGCTTGTTTCGTAAAGTTGGGGTTGGGCGCTTTAAAAGGTGCATTTTCAAAACTGGCAAAACTCACCTCCACAGGCCATAGCTGAGTATCGTAACATGTCGAAAAATGACATGTTTTATAACCGCTTACCCGGCTTTCAACAGCACTTCCCTTGGCAAGAAGAAAACCGTTATCGGTGATGTTCTGCGTAGTCATCTTAATGATCGCCATCGACGGAATCGTCGCGTGATAATCAGGAAACAACTGCCCAATCAGAGCCTCAGTCAACTGGGGAAAACTATCATCCAGGTTTTGTCGAATCTGAGCCGTAAGCAGAGCAAAACTTTCGATTAACCTAGAGACATGCGGATCTTCTACATGTTCGTCACTCAGCTTTATTCGACCAGCCACCTTGGGATAACGTTTCGCAAACTCAGCTCCCATGTGACGAATATATGCGAGCTCTCTATTGTAGTACTTTAAAATCTCATCACTCATCGTTAAGACTCATTTATTCGAATACCCAGGCAAACCGGTTCAACCTCTGAGTCAAATGTCACCTCTTCGGGTTCGGGACTTGCGTGGAAAAAAGCATGAATTCGTAACCTTAATATTCGATCTACCGGTTGCTCATCTCCAACAACAGTCACTGTTACATCGGCAAATCTAGGCTCAAAGTTCCTGATTGTTTCTTCTATAATGCGGCATAGTTTCTGCCTTCCATCCAAACTACTTAATGGCATCGCCGAGAAATCAGGTAAGCCGTAAGCGAATAAGGAGCGATCCAACTCGCTATACCATTTGGGCCATACGTGCCAATGCACCTTGGCATTTAGAAGGTTTTCCAGATCATGACGAACGCTTTGTCGCAAGTCCCGCAACGTAAACTGGCGAGCACGCTCTTCTTGTTGCTCTGGTGCGTCGTCTAATAAACGGTCCAATAATGACGGCAATACCTGTTGATTCAGTTTCATTACGAAAGAACACTTACACCATTGCCGTTGCATGTTTTTCAAGTGAAGTCATTTGGGACATTGCCAAAGCTTCCTCTCCAAACAAAAACATTTTCAGACCCAAGCCAACACATAGCTCAGTCTCGCCAACAGCTACCCAATCTGTTTCCCTTCCAAGCTTCTGGGCCTCGTTTACACTGTCGAGATAAGTCATAGGAACAAAGGCTTCTCCTGCCAGACCACCTTCTATCTCAATATTCACTCTTCGCCAAACCAGCTCAATAAGTGAAGAAACAGGCTGCATTTCCATCCGGATAACAGCATCGACGGGGACCAAGTAATATTCACCATTGGTCCCAAACAGCTCAAGGAATCCAGCTAAACTATCATCCAGATCACGCAACCTCTCCCGTTGCTGCCCACCAACAATAACGACGATATCTTTACGTGCTTCCTCTAACTTCTCGGCACATTCAACAAGTAAAGACATATCATTTTCTTTTCTTGCCAATCGCATTTTTAACAAGGAAGCAAAAGCTTCGTCGGCCTCTTTCACCAACGAAGCTGTGGCAGCGCCTTGGGAAAAGTCAATTCGAGACTGTGCCGCCCTAACCAATTGCCTGATGTTTGTAGCACCAGCGAGACACTGAGGATGCTGTTTGATAATTACATTCAGTTGTTTGTCTGCCCTTTCCAATTGGCCATCTATACATAGCAGTTCAATAAAGCTGCTTCGCAGATCCAAATCCTGTGGCTTTTGCTGTAGTTCACCAGCCAGGAAGTCAATAGCTTTGGATAACTTTGCTTGCTGGATTAATTCATTTAACTGATTCATAACTGATTCTGCCTTGGTGATAATTCGGTTATCAAACGGATGCTCGAAACCATCTGATCGAGCTGAAAATGCGGCCGGAGGTGAATAATCGAGTAGTAATGACCGGGCTGACCTGATTTCTCTTTAACTTGTATACGGGCTTCATTTAATGGGAAACGTGAACGCACTTCATCTGATGCCTCATCTGATGCTGTCGTATAGTTAAATAACCAGTGCTGAAATTCGTGTTCAATACTTGGTGCCGTCTCGTACGAGCCAAGCTTGTCACGTGCCATTACCTTTATGTAATGGGCAAAACGTGACGCACAGAGGGTGTATTGCAACATTGATGACAATCGGGCGTTGACCTGCACACCCGGCGAGTCATAGTGTTGGGGTAAATTAACCGACGCATTACTGAAAAAAACCAAATGAGCGGTATGAGGAACCGGAGAAACAGGCATAAAGCCACTATCTGAAAGCTGTTTTTCCATCCTGTCTCCGACTTGTAAGTCTACCGATGGCTTATTACGTTTGACCCGACGTGTTGCCTGAAAATCACTGGCGGGTAAGTTAAATACAAGCCCTCGGTTATACATTCCAGGCTGCAATCCACGAATTTGACTAAACCAGCCTGATTCTGTAAACGCTTTTAACGTCACGGCTGCAAAAGCGAAAGACGCGTTTCCCCACAAGTGATCCGCATGGGCATTCCGAATAGTCTCTTTGAAGTAAAACTCTTCTTTCCGCGAACCATCTTGCTGATAGGGCTCCCGCATTAAGATATGGGGAATAGTCAGTCCCAAGAACCGCGCATCCTCAGAGTCTCTTAAACTACGCCAGCTTTGGTACTCTCTCTGAGTAAACTGAGACTGTATGTTGCTGACAGACGCCAGTTCGGCAAAATGATCGACCCCTATTAATGAAGGATCTGTGGAGGCAATAAAAGGAGCAAAGGCGGCTGCAGCTGTTTGGATA
Source organism: Photobacterium proteolyticum (assembly GCF_001939735.1). Classification (GTDB taxonomy): domain Bacteria; phylum Pseudomonadota; class Gammaproteobacteria; order Enterobacterales; family Vibrionaceae; genus Photobacterium; species Photobacterium proteolyticum. Next base: position 49,618 of record NZ_MJIL01000099.1, on the reverse strand, counting down.
ATACCTTTTAATGTATCGATATCATTAGTCGGCACTCCAGGCCTAGGTTTATGTGATACCTGATAATCGCCAACCAATAGACCAAAAGGTTCTCCACCTGGCATGTTGAACTCGTTGCTATAAACCAGACGAAACAGCTCGCTTTGATCAAACTCTATCGCTCGGTTGATATCTCTGCTCAGCTCTTTCCAACTAAGATTAATAACTTTAACTTTGCATGTTAAGTCTCTATCAAATTCAGACTGCTGATCAGTTAGATACGCTAACCCACGCCAGCTGGCTTCCAATTTTTGGAAAGCATCGTGATGCAAAATAGCATTCAGTTGTTCATTTATCCGTCTATCAATCGCTTCAATCGAACGAAGTAACACCAGGCGCATACTGTCCCGGTCAGTATACGGCCAATAGCCACTGTCTTTTTCAAGCCAAATTCGTAAAGACCAATAGTCATCAGAGTTTTCCAGGAACTGATCAATAACATCGCTTTCTGCATACCAAACAGAATCTTGCCGCCCTTTGCTATCAGCGGTAGCTGTTAATTGCTTCGACTCGATAAAGCGAAGTGCTGAATTCATGTTCAACTCCTTACCCTTGATGATGGCAAGTCGACTTGATTATCGACTTGCACAATCCAGCTATCACCCAATCTCCGGAATTTTCGCCACCAACCTTAGCGAGGTTGTTAGCTCTTCCATTTGTAGCCAAGGCCGTAACCAGGCAATCGCATTATATGCTCCAGGCTGGCCTGGAATTTCTTTCACCTGAACCTTGGCATCAGCCAGCGGATACTTGGCTCTGATTTCCTGGCCGCCTCCTTCAGAGGCATTGACATAAGACAGGATCCAGCGATTTAACCAAGCTTCAACATCATCAGCTTCCATATAGCTGCCAATCTTGTCCCTAGCCATCACCTTGAGGTAATGAGCAAAACGCGAGGTCGCCATCATATAGGGCAATCGTGAAGAAATAGCAGCATTGGCCGTTGCATCAGGGTTGTTAAATACTTCCGGCTTTTGGCATGTTTGTGCTCCAAAGAACACAGCATAATCAGTATTTTTATAATGACAGATAGGCAGAAAACCCAACTTACCGAGTTCTGCTTCACGACGATCTGTTATTCCCACTTCTGTCGGGCATTTCAGATCAGGATCGCCGTCGTCACTGATAAAAGTATGAGAAGCAAGATTATCTACCCGTCCACCGCCTTCAGCACCGCGAATGGCTGTACAGAAACCGTACTTTGAAAATGCATCTGTCAGCTTTGAACCAAGTACATATGACGAATTCATCCAACAGTAATCATCATGCCTTGCATTAGTTGCCAGTCCGGAATCAGGATCAATGGCGAATTCTTCATAACGGAATGCTTCTGTCGGTGTTGTCGCTTCACCATATGGCAGGCGAGCCAGCACCCTTGGCATTGTTAGTGTTACGAAACGAGAATCGGCACTTTCTCTGAATGAACGCCATTTAGTGTATTCCAACGACTCAAATACTTTCGCTAAATCACGCGGCTTCGTTAGCTCAGTCCACTCGTCAAAACCAAACAAAGCCGGTGAAGCAGCTGATAAAAACGGCGAGAAGCCAGCAGCAGCCACATTCGACATCAGGCTAAGGGTTTCAATATCTTCCGGGTGATTGGTAAACTCATAATCGCCAATCAACGCTCCATACGGCTCTCCGCCAGGAGTACCAAACTCGGCTTCATACACTTTCTTAAAGACTTGGCTCTGATCGAACTCGACCGCTTTACTAAGATCCTTATGCAGCTCTTTTTTACTCATGTTCAACATACGGATTTTCAGAGTCTGACTCGTTTCCGAGCTCATCACCAAGTGATTCATTCCGCGCCAGCTACCCTCAAGCTTCTGGAATTGCTCGTGGTGCATAATTTCAGCAAGCTGAATGGAAATAGCATCATCTAGGGCGGCAATTGCCTCTCTGAAGGTAACTGTCAGGTTTTTGTTCCAGGTAACCGTTCCCTTTAGCGCTTCTTCGGTTAATGTGCGCAGCAACTCTTCTGCGCGACTACTTTCAGTTTGCTTCGTTGCCGATATAGCCTGCTCCAACAAGGACGTCGTTTTTTCCTCAACGGCGGCATCAAGAACGTTAGAGGTTTGAGTATTCATTCTGCAGGCTCCTTTGTTCCTTGGTTTAATTCATCAGACAATGTCTGCAAGTCACCGGTATTGTTCAGTACCTTCTCCAGGATGTTTTCAAGATCTTCAGAACGATCGACTTTAGTCATGAGGTCTCGAAGTTTATTACGTGTTTCCATCAATTTGCGCAATGGCTCTACCTGATTAACCACGGCAGCGGGTTCGAAATCAGCCATTGATGAAAAAGCCAGCGAAACACTCATTTCAGTGTTATCGTCAGTCAGCTTATTATCGACTTTAAATTTAAGCTTAGGGTTCATCCGGTTTAATACATCATCAAAGTTTTCCCTATCAATCTGAATAAACCGACGCTCTTTTATTGGCTTTAGTGCATCAATATTTTGCCCGGCAAAATCACCCATTACACCGACAACGAAAGCGAGCTCTTTTTTTACACTCGTACCTTCAGTTTCGACATCATAAGTAATATGTACCCTAGGTTTACGTACCCGTGATAATTTCCCGTGGATACTTTCCATTCTTGACTCCCTATTAATTTTTCATTCTTTACACTTCATAATTAGCCGTATGAAGCCTCACTCTTTTTTTCTGCTATTCCTGCCAGCCGGAAATATCCTTTTCTTGCCTCGCCATCGGTGATCAGTTCTTCCAATAAGTCTGGCAGCGCCATATCACTCCAACGTACTACTTGTTCAATGGCATAAGCCATTGGGGAATGAGGTTCTGTTTTCTTAAAAAAATCGGCAATTTGCTTTAGGTTACTTATTGCCTCGTGACGAGATTTCAATTGACAATGAAGAGCAGGCGCTGATTGTTTTTCTTGCTCACCGGTATCAACAACTGACAACTCAACCTCTTCATCCTGCTGCTCATTCAACTTGTCTTCAGCCAGATAGCTCACAGCATCAAGACAAGCCTGTAAACGCTTGGATATATGGGACGTAGGTATTGGAAAACCGCATGCTCGATCCATCGTATCGACTAGTGCGTGATAGCTATCAAGCGACACCTGGATATCTGTATATAGCTGATGATAAAAAGAGGTTTCAGATGCATTAACCGCATCCTGAACGTCTTTAAGCACAACGCCGCCAGCGTTAAGACGCTGATTCTTCTTGTCCTCATCGAGGCGTTCTATTTCAAGTGCCTGTTCATATTCCCAGAGCGAATATGCCTGTTCACCGTAACACTCTGTTATGGGAATACACGATATCGGCATCAATAACGTTCCTTCACCATCGATGCCATTAAGCCCCATCAAGGGAGCTATCTTCGTTTCATCACCATCTTCATCGGGTAGCGGATACAGCTCTTGCCAAAACGCTTCAATTAATACTGTTGCAGCTCTAAATCCAGTGGATAAACCACGAAAGCCATAATTTCTTGCCAAAGCTTCAATATACCAAGCTGTAAATTCCAGATCCTTACATTCTGATACCAATAAACTTGGAACTTGCTCTAAAATATCTTTCCAAAGATGAGAGAAGTTTAATAAAGGTTCATTATCAACCAATGCATTTCTTTCTGATGAACGAGCATTATTTCGAACATCTTTCAATGAATAATATGCAGAATAAGGAGAAGTATCATCACGAGGATCTTTTCCGGCGGGCATTTCATCTGATATCGGCGTTTTCAACGCCTCAAAATCAATAAGGGCATCTTCCATGATTAACCTACGGTTATTTATTTAAGCACGTCACTATAAATATTTACTGTCTGGAATAGTTAAATAAGGGGACAGTATCATCACTTCCTATTCCGTCATGATTATCCAGACCACTGCTTGTCGCTCGAATCAATATACAGGTCACATTATCTGATGCGCCCTTCACTAACGCCGAATGCATCAAGGCCAAGCCCGAATCTGTTACCACACTGGATTGCATGCAATGCAACATATGCGTATCCGGCAATTCTTTTGTCAGGCCATCAGTACACAGCAAAAATCGATCACCCCATGCCAGTTCCCCGGATATCTGATCAATGACAACATTAGCGTCAACACCAACTGCCCGAGTTATCACATTTGCCATCGGATGGTTTTCTGCTTCTTCAGCACAAATCAATCCTTGCTCAACCATATCCATAACCTGGCTATGATCTCGTGTTTTTTGCACCAGTTGCTGCTGACGTAGCAAGTACATTCGGCTATCACCTACCCATAAGCAGTGGTATAGCCCGTCTCTGACAAACAGTAAAACAACCGTGGACCCTATTGTCTCCCCTTCGAGGTAGCGTTGCGAATACTCAAAGATTCGACTGTTTGCCTCTTCCAGCGCTTTTCTCAGGTTATCAATTCCAAGAGATGCCTGAGGCAGTGCTTTGACATGCTGCTGAACTGTATCAACCAACATCTTGCTGGCAACATCACCGGCCTTATGACCTCCCATGCCATCAGCGACAAGCCATACACCTTCCAGAGTACAGTCCAGATATGCATCTTCGTTATACGGCCGTACCTTGCCTGCATGAGTCTGTGCAAACGAGACGAAGCGCCAGTGAGTATCTTTGGATTTCATTACCATCCCCATTTCTCCCAGTTACCATCTAACATGGCTGAAAACTGGCTGACTAACGGCATTCCCTTTGTCACCAGCGTGCATTCTGCTATTTGCTCTGAGCCCGACGTCCACCATATGCAATATCGCTCAAACCTTTGCCTTAACTCCCGGTGCAGCACAAATTCCGAGTGGTATTCCAAGCCATCCTGTAACACCATATAGTCACTGTTATCTGTCTCAATCTGAGTAATTTGCTGATATAGACTTGCTTGCTGAAACATCGCGGCTGAATCTAATTCTGAAATCCACACATCAAGTTCAGTAGGCTCGTCCAATAACTTCAATACGTGCTCTTCAGTCATCAGGCTCCACTCTTTACCAAGCCAGCAACGTACTGCTGGGCAATCAACCGCCGATGCCAAAGTAAAATAAAAGTGGCGTCCCACCTGATCAATACTTGGCATTAGCGTTCCAGCCACACAACTATCTCCACAAACCCCTGGCGATAATACGAAGTGCCATATAGGGCTCGTTAAATAGTAATCAAGCCATTGCTCTCCCAATTGCTCGCGACTGACAGCCAGTGTTGCCTGAAGCCAGTCATTCCACGGTTTTACAAATTCAGGAGAGAGGTGAGCCTGGATAAAGTCCCCCCGGTCAGGGATCTTTCCAAAATATCCAAAAGCCGGCTCTATAATGTTGTCGGACAAGAGAACCTCTCTATATCTTTAGACCAAAATGGATGCGCCACACTATTGGGTAATAATTGAAGCTCCGCTCGGCTTCCTTTGACTTCAATTTTCACAAGATGATCTTTTCGCGTTTTGCTTCTGTGTCTTGCAGCCTCATCCAGCATCCTGAAGAGCCCCCAACTTCCCGCATAGCTCTTGGTAATCGAGTAGCCAGACTGGGGTGGTGTAAATACCAATCGTACCTTTGATGATTCCCCTCTCCAGGGCCAAGTAAACGGCACCACTCGCGTTGGCCCGTGACGATACATCATCGACTGTCCACCAAGCTCAAATTTAAAGTTGCTGATATGCTGGTCTAAATAAACTGATTTAATACCGAACTCGACCTTAGGCACCTGACTTCCAGGCTCAAAAAAGACATTCCTAATCCGCCTTGCTCGCTCAAAGGCATTCAATGACGCTTTGCTGACACCAATATTTTTAGTAAACCGCCAACTGTGTTTTGACGTATCAACATAAGGCTCAAGATGAGCGGTAAAGAAACGGTCCATCGTACCGCCGTACCCAAAAAATTGGCCAAAATCTTTCAGTCTAACGTCTTTTCGCGCCCGGCTGCTAAACGGATATTTGCCCTCAATCGCCGCAGTGTATTCGCGTAAAACAGTATCTTTCCAAATGGTATTCAGGTGAGTTCTCGAACCCTGCTTTGCCAGCTTCATGGTTTGGATCTCGAGCTGATTAACCCATTGTTCGAATGGTTGTGGCAGAAAATCTTGAATTTGGTTTAGCGCACTATTCAACCCACCCTGTGCATTGCCACTCAACACGCTTTTATAGACCGCACCGCCTCTATTTCCTGTTGCTTTTAACTCGGCCAAAACATTATGCAGCATCACCAAGGAGTCATTTAAAGCGCTGAGTTCACTTTCACTGATAGCCAACAATGATGTGAACTTGTCCTCAATTACCTTGCCCGGCAAGTCAATGTTAACCTCCGGCATTTCGTTGGGTAAGTAACGAGAAATTCTTGATTTCTTATGTTCAAGTGCCACGCTGGCTGCATTAGCGGTAACTTCACCGACAGCTTTGGCATTGTCGCTAACAGGTATTGCCGTTAAACGCAGTTGCTTCTGCACACCAATGATCAGGCTTTCTAACGGCTGCTCCGAACCCGCTAAAATTGCCGCCTGAGCAAGGCCGTCTCTGGCATTGCGGTAAGGTTTGAGCTTCAAATCACCAAGTAACTGGGTCCAATGGTAGACATAGTCCCGATAATATTTATCGTTAACAGACTGGGTCACCTGTTTCTGTGCCGATTCGCCGAGTAATAGCTCATCGCCATATACCCAGCTGTCCTCCATAAGGTTATTGACTATTCTTTTATTCTCCAGTTGAAAAATACGATGGAAGCCACTGTACGTATATAAACCAGGAATACCTTCAGACAATGCCTTACCGCTTTGTCGTTCAAAAATACTGTGACTATCGGCCCCCAGTACATCGGTTAATCTAAACTCAGGTATGTGACTATCAAGATACTCAATCTTCAGCCGCTGATAGGCTCTTTCTGACAACGGCATCTGAGTTAAGACACTTCTTGCCGTCTGTATTGCACTAGCATCGGTACCGAGACGGGTAATACCCATTTTAAACAGGTTTCGGGTATGCTCCATTAACGATTGACGAAGCGAAATATTGACCTCTCCAGGAAAGCTTCGGTCAAAATATACAGAGAACCAACTGGTAACTTGTGTTTCTTCGTAATGTTCTGCGTCAAACAACATCAAATATGTTTTCAGTGTTTCGTAGAGGTAATCTAAATAGCTAACATTTTCTGCCATCTCTATTATTAGAGACTCAGCCAGATAGGGTGCAAAGTACCCTTGCAATGCACGCTCATAGGCAGCTTTTGCCGGCTGTCCAATCTTCTCACCCTGATACAGTCCACTACGGTGAACTTCTTCAGTGCCAAGCATTATTTCACTATAACCGGCAGGAATATCTTTAAGCTTATCCAAAGCATGTGTCAGCGTTACCACATCAGTCTCTTCACTCAACCCAGGAGAAACGAACTGCTGATATTCATCAACGGCAGCTGTAGCTTGAGTGATCAAAAATTGATTCCATCGGTAACTGTTAAACCAAACTGCACTGGCTGCCGACATCATGATTAAACAACACGCCAACACACTGCGCCTTAACCACCGATTCTGCTTTTGATGGCTTCGGTTATTGGTACCCAGATACTGCTCCGGAAAGATCACTTCCTCAAACAGCCGTTTAATAAAGTAGCCCTTTGTGTCTGAGCCAGGCTGCTTCAACGGTACCTGGCTTAACCCCATTCCACCGGAGTTTTCTGCCATAACCCGATCAATCGGGAGACCTTCCTGGGTTGCACTGGCAATAAAGACCCCACGTAGCATTGGCGCTTCTTCAAAACTATTGGGGGTGAATACCTCTTTGAGGAAGTCATCAGCCGCTGCCTGTAGAGAACGAAGCTGTTTGGGAAATTCATACACCAACGTACGTTGTTCAATCCCACGCACATTTTGCATTCGGTTGTTCATCCGTACTACCAGGCACCGGAGCATATGGTGAAACTCACGGTTGAACAGTGCGACGACACCGCGATCAGGATCCTCAGCCTTAACCGGAAATGTCATCCCCCATACTTGTTCTCGTTGCTCCTGGTTTAAATCCGCAAAGTATTCACTAAAACCGGCGACTAAATCAGCCTTAGTTAAAATGACGTAGACCGGAAAGTGCATACCAAGCTGGTTTTGTAACTCCTGAATTCTGTGTTTTATGGCACGAGCATGAAGATTTCGCTCTGTTTTGGTTTGCATCAGCAAGCTCGCTAGGCTGACTGTTACTATCGCTCCGTTTATTGGGCGACGGGTCCTGTATTTTTTGAGAAGGCCAAGAAAACCAAGCCAAGCTTTTGAATCCTGTTCGCTGTTACTATCCTGAGTTGTATAGCGACCGGCTGTATCTATCAATACGGCTTTATTGGTAAACCACCAATCACAATGTCGTGTTCCGCCAATACCGGCCAGCGGATCGTTGCCTAGTTGATCCTTTAGAGGAAACTCCAGACCAGAGTTATTTAGTGCTGTCGTTTTACCCGTTCCCGGAGGGCCAATAAGGATATACCAGGGCAGCTGATAGACACTTTTACCTCGAACAAGTGACGAACTATTTAGCACTTCAAGCGCCTGAACAATACGAGAGCGTAGAGTGTCTATCTCCTTCTTCGATGCAAGATCAGTGTTGCTCTCCTCTTCGCCGTCTAGCAAGGTTTTCACGGCATGCTCATTGTTCTTTTGACTCTTTTTCTGAGAGCGGATGTTTATAGCGCCCCACAACAAGGCAAGCACCAACAATACAACCAATCTTGAAACTGGGCCTGATAGAGGTTCAGCACCTGCAATGGCAATCAGGGGGCCACCAAACCAAATTAATAAAGAGAGGGCTAATAATCCCAATAAGGAAACCGCCCATTTAGAGCAGAACACATCCTTTACTCGTCTCAATAATCCATTTTTGAACATCAATTTAGTCCAACCCTTTATTGTAAATGCAGTAAATCAATTTCAACACGCCGATTGCTTGCTCTGTTTTCGGGGCTATCGTTCGTCTTTCTCGGGCTAGAGTCTCCTAAGCCTTCAGGCCATAAGCGACCATGTAAGTCAGTCCCCAATGCCATTGAGTTGGCGACTGCTGTTGCCCTTGCCAGTGACAAGTGCCAATTTGAAGGGTATCGGGATGTAAAAATAGGTTGATCATCTGTATGCCCGGTAATCAATATACGCCCGTGAGTTGACTCCAACGCTCTGGCCACTTTGGAAAGTAACGGGATCAGGGCCTCCTGAACTTCGGCACTACCGGATAAAAACAGCTCGTTAGAGTTCAGGATAATTCGGACACGGTCGGGTAGCTCAACAAGCTCCAATGCGCCCCTTTCTACTTCGCTTTGTAATAACTGTTGCAAATACAGAGAATCGGGCGCAGTCTTCGTTGGTGATACTGATTCTTTAGGTTCCCATCTGGCCAAATTGTTAATGGCTGCAAATGCGAGATCAGATTTAGCATTGATGGAATAACTAAACGCCATATATATTGCCAGGGTGATAGCACCTAACACGGATACCCATACCCAAAGAGGACAGTCTGTTTTAGGCTTTGTGGTCTGAAGCACAGACTCGCTCCAGCTAGGACAAAGCGGTACTTCATCATCCCCCTTCTCGCTGGAAATCACTTGATAAAGTCTGTCTCGATAGATTTCGAGCCTTTCCATTCCACGTTCTTCGACTCGCATTTTGCCGACAAAGCCTAGTGAAAGGCATAAGTACTGAAATTCAAGCAGCTGCAAATTAGCTGTCGGTTCATTCAACGCATTATCAAGAAGGGTATAAAAATACTCCCCACCAAACGTTTCGGCGTGAAATGTGGACAGCAAACTCTCTGTGGACCAATTTGAATGCCCACCCCAAACAGTATTTAGCACCGTCTCATCAATGAACGAACAAATACAATAACGTGCTGCATCAGCTATCTCGCTGGCAATCGACAATCGACGTAAACGGTTTTCATAGTCTTGTACCAAGCCATTACAACACTGTTGAAAAAAGGCAACATCAGTATGATCGGCTGTAGCTCGTATCTGACCAACAAGTGAAAATAGCGAGCTAGCCTCTTCAATCAACGGGTTTCTTCCGAGCGGCATCAATCCGCTAAACTGATTCCCGGACTTTATTTTGGTTAATACAACAGTTTGCTCAGCAGTATGCAGCTGCTCTTTCTTTTTTTCGTTCTTGGTGCCAGCTGTCTTGCCGCGAACACCAGGACGAGGCTTTATAAAAGTTGCTTCTGACATTAACGAGTCCCTTGCCTGCCCATATTAGTTAATTGCCCAAAGCTGCATATCCAGTTCCGGGTATTTGCCAGAAAGGTGTAAAGCTATTCCGCCACTGGCACTCAACCGGTGCCAATAATCGTTACTTTTATCTAACTGAAAATAGTGATAACCCGAGTGATAGGGGATCTGCCTTGGCGCTACAGGCAAAGCAGTCGTAGCGATTCCAGGCAACTGGTTATTAACAAGATCCCGTATGTGCTCTACAGGTCCAATCTTAACCTGAGCAGGAAAACGTCGACGTAGCTCCTCGTTTGGAATATCAGCCTTAACTGCTAAAACGAATATAGCCCTTTCTAGCAACCCTTTATCAGAGACAGCTGCAACGCGAATCCCGAACTTTGTCGCTTCTATCGGTAACTGCAGCGCCGTTTGTTCAAGCACTACACTCATATACTGATTTAATACAATCATCAGGTTACCCATTACCCTGGTAAGATCATCGTGCAAATACACTGGCAGCTCGGGGGGACGCTTTGTCTCCCCTGAAAAGGTTGCCATTTCGCCAGCCATTGCAAGCAAGTATCGGCAAAGAGTTTCCGGGTGCAAACCATCAGTAACTTCAAAGTGACTTAGCAGCGGCTCGTATCGATTGAGCACCTGAAGTAATAAAAAATCTGCTATTGAACTGGCAGTCCCTTGTCCCTGGCTTAATCGACTGGCAACACTGTCAGCCCGAAGCTTAATCATTCCACTCAGTTCAGATAAATAGCGCTTAATGACTTTATTACGCTGTGCACTCAGGCAGGGAGGAATATATTTCTCATCAAGGACTACCCTACCTTCATCAGTGACTTCTATCACCCGGGCAACAGGTAAGGTGAGGTAACCCGACAGGCTATCTCCAGACAACTTAAGTTCAAGGGACAATTTTGCTAGCTGTAATACATCCACAGCATCACTACCGACGGCATAATCGGCAACTTCACGATCTTCGAAATGGTATCGTGTCACCTGGGTGCTATCAGCAGCAGCGATATTCACCCTACCTACCTGCTCAGTGGGAATCGCCAGAAAAACTATTTTCTCTCTAACGCTTTTATCAAGCTTAAGGACAACAGGTAAAGGGTCACGTTTAGGGCAATTTACGACACTACCATCCTGAAAGCGCGCAGAAATAGCTTCAATCCCGAGTTTGCCATGATTAAGCAATGCTTCGTCGATAATGTAGTCGAATACTCCCCATGGATAACTCGAGTCCTGATTGACCTGTTCACTTAACTCATTCAACAAAAATCTTTCCTGCTGTTGAAAATGTTGAGGACGTAAAAACATCCCTTCAGTCCACGCAACTCGGCTATATTCGCTCATGATGCTATTCCTTAAACACTCACTTCTATATGGCTAGTTTGCAAATACCGCCAAACCACCGACATTGACTTTGACAGTTCGGTAGTCACTCTTATCAATTTCAATTAGCTCTCGCCAGCGGGCATTTTCAATATCACGATAGGCGACTAAGATCCCCGCGTAACGAACGCCTGGGGCCAACGTCAACTCATGTTCGTATTTTGAATTAGGCGCAAGTTCAAATTCTGAACTTATAATTAAGTCAGGACCAAGATAACCTTCCGGTTCATCATATAAAGAGAAGAAATCTTGAGTTTCAAATATGGTCTTGGATGAAATCTCAAAGACTTTTACCACTACTGGTGAAGCCCGGCCATTTAAATCTGGGTTGACATCATGGGACACCTCAAACTCTAATGTGGTGTAGGCAGGAACAACATAATTAGCAACCGTACAGGCATTAATTAACAGCGAACACATTACAGCAAACACAGCCTTAAGATAACCAGCTCTAAACATTCCTATTTTCCCTGTCTTAAACTTGCTTCATAAGCTTTAACAAAATCATCCCAACAATATATTCCACTACTTTTTTCCAAGTCTTCCTCGACTCTTTTATACAAAGCTTCATATGTATTCCATCTATTAGCTTTTGTACGATTAGGATTAAATCGATTCCAAAAATCATGCTCGGTGCGAGCACTTTCAATTGATTCAGGTGAAAGTGTTTTAATAACGCCCTCAACTGCACCTTTCACGCCCGCCAACAATGCTTTTTCATGGTGACCTATATCCGAGAATGCTTCCTTAATGGCTTGCTCAGGCGGCAAAAAACTCGCACTTCTCCTGTTAAACAAGTTATGAATAGCATCATCAAAAGTGGCAGAAAACTTCAAAGGATTGTTTTCTTGTCGTTTAAAGTGTGTCTGGTTTAAACGACTAGTTTGTTTAAAAGCTGCACGTTGATGTAACGAATCCATAAGTCCGGTCATTAAACATTGCATTGACACACCTAACTCATACCACCACTGCTCGTCTTGATCTGCAGGGAGCATGTTAGAGCTGATACCTAACCCCCGAACAAAAGCACTGATGCTTCCAGGCATATCGTCGAGCTCATTATCAACTTTGCTGAAGAACTGTCCTTGAGTTGATGCTTCTTCACCACTAGAATTTTTACCATTTAATTCAATACCTTGACAAACTTCCACTTCTAATGGTTGATCTAATGGCGCTTGTGTTAAATCCAAGCTCCAATCTTCAGGAATAGGCAATTCTTGTTGGTCTAAATCAGGCGAAATACTGCTGCTTGAAGGCACCATGAAATTATCTTCTACCTGAGTTGTAAATACGGATAATACATTTTTCGCTATTGAAGCTTGTGTATGTTTATCATCAATATGGTCAGTATTAGTCAAGCTATTGGCAGGTATCGCAAAGCTTTCATTTTCTAGCTCTGAACCTTGTTCACTATAAACGCTTGCAGTAGTTAAAGCTGACCCTGAGCCACCCAACGATACTTCAATTTCATAATCGCCAAATGAGATACAATCACCATCAGAAAGAGCAGTATATTCCCCATTGCCTAACGGATTAATGGACCGGTTAATATAAAGTCCATTAGTTGAAATATCAGAAATAACGAGTTTATCGCCTTTTCTTTCAATATTTGCATGTTTTCCTGAAATCACTCGCTCTGGATCAGGCAGGCACCAGTCACAGTGCTGAGAGCGACCAATTATATATTTTTCACTCTTCCCATTAAAAACAAACGTTTTCTTTGCTTCTAATTCAGACGTAAAACGATGATAACTTACTATTGAGAGTGTCAATTCCATAACTGCATCACTAGCCATTTAAGTAAACTGACAATATTGAATATAAAAGCATATTAAAAACAATATTGTAATTAAACCACTTTCCAAAATAATATTTCTTTGACGCGATACTAAGAACAGGATTAATAAATATCAACGAAGGTTTATCAAACACATCTATTTATCCCACACACTTCATAAAAATGAAATGTTCGTTGTTACATAGCCTATAAATAACTCAGTGCTTGACCGCATTCCTCTTATTATCCAGTAGGTAGATAATAGATTCATTGTTATTCATTACACATACAGCAGCTGTAGCGCGATTTATGTTAGGAAATAGCAATCATGGAAAACATTGACAGGGATAATATCTCTTCTAAAAACAACGTCTCATCTAAGAAACGTGAAGCAGAAAATTCGGTCTCAGTCCTCACTGACATCTCTGACAAATCAACACAAAAAACAGCCACTCCTGACATTGGACCAACAAGCTCCCCCTCTAATAGTCAATCGCTAGAAGGCAAAGTCATTAAAGATCGCTATCGGATTGAAAGACTGATTGGACATGGCGGGATGTGCGATGTATACCAGGCAACCGACCTGCTACGGGAAGCATCTGGAAATGCCGAACCCTATGTCGCACTGAAAGTCCTTCAAAGGGAATACTTGAACCAATCAGGGGCGGCGAAAATCTTAATCAGGGAAGCACAAAAAACCCAACAACTGAGTCACCCCAACATCATTCGCGTATTCGATTTTGGCGGTGATAAGCTCGCCCCATACCTCGTCATGGAATGGCTCGATGGTGAAACACTCGAAGAAGTTATACGACGATCTCGACCAAATGGCCTGCCCTTCAAAAGTGCAATTACACTATTAAATCAGATCATTTCTGCCCTAAAGTATGCACACAGCCAAGGTGTTATCCATACCGACTTAAAACCTAGCAATATTATGCTCACCCGCGACGGCACAATTAAGCTCTTTGACTTTGGTGTTTCAAAGGCATTTAGTTTACATACCGACGACTACTCTGCAGAAGCTCAGCATGAGACCAATGCCCTCAGCGGATATACCCCAACCTATGCTTCACCAGATCTATTGCAGGGAAAAGAGCCTGAGGCAAAAGATGATATTTTTGCCTTTAGTACGATTGCCTATGAACTGCTAACCAGTTTGCACCCTTTTGACCGTAAACCTGCAGATATAGCACAGCAATCAGGAATGATCGCAGTTAAGCCCAACCACTTAAATTTCTTTAAATGGCGAACATTGCGTCAAGGGCTAGATTTTAGTGCAGGTAAGCGGATAACAAGCTTTTCAGAGCTTCAATATCAATTAAACACCCGTCTTGCTCCCAAAATTGCAATAGTAACAGCAACACTCTGTGTTGCTTTAAGCTTAAGCTATGGTTATCAGCAACAAGACAAACACATTGAACGGCTTTCCACCCGCTTGCAGCTATCCAATCAAGCTTCGCAAGAGGAACACCAGCTCACTCAGCTAACACCATCTCAATTTATCGCAGCGCTACCGACGCTACCCAAAGATAAGCCGCTACTAATAGATGGGCTGCTCAGACAAAAGCATCAGCAAATCATCTCTGTGTACGAACAGCGCATTAATAACATTTTGAATAACCGCCATGAGCGTTATCCTGATTATTACGCTATCGAAAAAGAGCTTATCAATGCTCAGAACCTCTACCCCGATTCACTCGTCCTGTATAGCATCTCGGAAGAAATAACAGCGAGTTGGCAATCAACAGTAAAGATCCTGGTTCAACGGCTAAATACACTGCTGGAAAGAGGCCAGTATCATCCTGATGGTGATGATGATATTGCTCAGCTACTTGCCGATCTGAATCAAGTTTCCTTCGAGTATCAATTTGAACCAACAGAAAAGGCAAACATAACTTTCTCGAAGGCTTTTAAAGACGCAGCAAAGAACCTTGATCTAGCATCGATTAGGCAGCTAATCCATGTTGGCGAATTACTTTTTTCCAATACTTCAAGTCAGCAATCACAACTCGCTGCCGGGAGAAAATTAAAAGAATCTATTCAAATCATGACGGATTACCAATCGAGCCTAAGCGAAGGGACACTTGCCGAGTATCCATACCAAGCCGCTGCGATTTATTATCAAAACAGCTTTGATGAATTGAATACAAGGCTAGACAACATTAAAAATGTGACTCAGCTCGATGCCTTAAACAATGATGTCGGAAAGATTACCGACAAATTACCAGATGATTTCTCCCCTCTCATACAAATACGTCTTGCTATGGCAACCGAGTACTTGAATTTTTCTGAAGCACTCCTGAAAGCCAATAAAGGGCGAACCGCAAACATGGTGATGAAAAAGGCTAACAACCTTTTTGCCGAAGTAGAAAAGGCACGTTCGGCTTATTAAGCCTATTTATCGGCCCGTACTGTCAAGTAAGAGGTAGCTGTGCATTTTAATACATCTCTCGCCAACGCTAAATTAAACCAGACACTTCTGCTCGATGCTGTAGGGCTTTGTTACGTCATAGCCCCACCCCATCGAGCACTTAATGGTGATCCTGGCCTTGCGAAAGACCAATACAAGAATAAATACTGGGCAGACCGACTTCTTCGCACCCACTGTAGTACGTGGGGATATCAGTTCAATCTGTATCGCTTATATCACCAGCTTTGTCCAAGCCCGCTTCAGCATCATAAGTCCAAAGATGAAATCATCGATGAACTCAGTAATCGCATGGCTCACGGGGAATTCTTGGTATTTTGTGTTGACAACCTTTTACCTTCCCCACCAGATGCCACCAATGCGGATGTTCCAATGGCGAGTTCCAACATGGTTGAGCAATTACAACCTATCGTCCCCTCCCGCAATTTAGAGCAAGGCGGTAAAGACTTAACAAATAACGATAAACTAGAAGTGTTAGATATATCCTGCTCATTACCAAATGGTAAACCTGCAGTAAATATTCCATACACAGTAAAATCCCTATCTTGCGGTACCGTTCATAAAGGGGAACTGGACAATAGTGGAACTCAACACTTCGACAATTTACAAGCTGGTGATGTCGAGGTCATATTTGGTAAACCAATTACAGAAGCAGAGATTGTCACAACACGTAACCAAATAGGTTTCCTTCTTGAGTCCATCATCGCAGCCCAAAATGCCGAAGCCTTGGCACTCGAAACCGAATATCAAGAGCTAAACTCGGCAGAGAAATGGCTTAAACGTGTAGAACAAAGAGCAAGAGGTGTTTTTGATGCCGGTGCAGGCACGCTTGAAAGTATTGCTACAAACTACTCAATAAATAGTATGCTCGCTTACCTTACCCGCATCTACATCGCCGCCTGGCGAACCAATGACACTGTCACCGATAACTGGGTAACAACCTTTGCCGATAATTATCTTGAGCAGCATCACAAGGAACTTGTGATCGCTCTCGGGTTTGATCCGGCCGCCATCAACAAAGAAATGTTTGCAGAAGCCTATGAAGTTGCGAGTTTTGTAAACAGTGATCCAGCCACGCAAAATGCATTAATTGATTTTGCCAAAGATTATGTGGCCGCTCAACACGAGCTTGAATGGAATTACATTGCAGGTAGTGCAATCTTTGAAATAGTTCTCACGGCCTTATTAGCGTCATCAACTGGCGGTATCGGTGCAGCAGGCTCAGTACCCAGCAAAGCACGCCATATCAACAAGTTCTCTGAACTCGGCACATTATTAAAACAGCTCACCAAACAGCTCAAACAAAAAGCACAATTCAAACAGAAACGTGGCAGAACCAATGGTCATATTACACATCAGATCAAGAGGCCTGATGGGGCTGAATTGCCTAATAATATTAGACCCATTAGCACAACAATAGCCACTAGAAAAAGAGTGCCACCAACATCGTTAAGTGATGCAAAAGAAAGACTTTTATCTATGGCTAAAATTATTGCAGATGAAGGCTATCAACCTAAATATACTGATGCTGAACTTATTGCAATGGCAAAAACTGGCAATGTTGCCAAAGAGCGCTTCCACGTTCGTTTCATGGAAAGTGAATATATAAATGGCGGCGAAGGTATGCTAGGCGCTCAGATGGAAGGCAAAACAGGTAAAGGGGCTAAGTACTGGTCCACGACATTTGACCAAATTGAAGATGCAGACACGGACTTCAAGCTTATCGCAAACAAGCTGGGTCTCGGCGACAGCTTCGATCCTCAGAAGAAATATACACTTATTATTATCGACACTGAAAAATCAAAAGATTTAACTGGTGTAAAAAGTATTTCGGCAACCTTTGAGAATCTCAGTAAGTTTGCTAATGAAGAACTTCCAGCTGATTTCCCTAAAGAAATCACAGATAGAATCATGAACAGTAATTTTCAAGATATATATGCTAAGCACTATACTGCCGCAAACTCATTAGATTATTTAGAGTGGTATTCAGACCCAATCGGATTCAATAACTACTTATCTGATACCAAACTTACTCAAGATACTAAAGATTATCTTCTCAAGAGATTAATAATGCAAAGAGACATCGGTAATAACAAAGATTACACTGGCAATGGTCTTACCATGAATCTAATTGAAAACTCATCAAATAAGTATGGAGCAGTAGAAACATTGAACTTTGAAAGAAAGATGATTAATTTGAATCAACTTCAACAAGCAAATGCTATTACTTACATAACTAAGTAGAGAATATATGACAAGAGTGAATCCCCAATATCCACAACTAAAACAACTCCCAGATCTTACTAACATTAAGGATCTAGAAAATTATGCTATAAAACTAGGTGAAATTCAGGATTCTGTGAATCAAAACATAAAATACGTATTTGTAAATAATATAAATCACCTATCAATTTTGGAACATCGTACAAAAACGCTAGATGATGGCTCTATAAGTTTCAGGTCTTATCAAACAGATTTCCCATTACAGTTCCTAGCCTGGTTTATTGAAGCATTAATCGATTTCAGGAAAGCACCTAAAAATGGAGGCCTACACTCAGGAGCAATGGTAACAAATGATCAATGTATCGATGGTGAAATGTTATGTATAAAGCGAGCCATGGCTTATGACGGACCAGGTATTCCAGGTTACTCAATCGTTAACAGATCCCGCCGTAATAGGAATTTATCCAGTGAAATAATTTATTTCCCCCAAGAGATCAGCTTTTCTGAGCAATTCATATTCAACAGTGGACTGCTAAAACTCATTCAAGATTTGGCAGATAAATACCAATGTGGAAAAATATAATGCCCAACACTAATGAGCAACGACTTGATGTGATCGATAACTGCAACATTCTACTAAAAAAATTCGAGCCCTTTAGCTCAGGAAATAATACACCAGAAGAACGAATGTTCGCTCAACTTACATGGCTTAAAAAAAGGGCTGAAGAAAATAAACTTGAGCTACCAGTCAAACCTGAAATGTTAAGTACCTTAAGATATATATACACCGACGGAACACTAAACTGTTATGCAAGTAAACAAAACAATAGGGAGTGTATATATGAAGAAATTGAAAACCATATGGAAAAGTTATTAATTCTTGCGCGACATGGCAAACTTTTATTAAAGAAAGAATACTTCAATTATATACCCCCCTGTATTGAAGTCCTTCTCCACTTATTAGAGAACCCTGAAAGAGAGCTTCTTCAACATGAAGTTAAGCTAATTGATGAACTAGTTGAAATAAAAGAATCATTATTAAGGCATGAAAAAAGATTACCACTTCGGAGTTACATGCCAGATTATAAAGGATTTATAAAGTCAGATTCATCACTGACAGACATGAAAAGCACAGTATATCTGTTTAAGATTATTGACAATTTAGTATTTAATGGAACTAGGCCTGACTCATGGTTAACCCCCGAACACGCTGAACATGAAGTAAGAAAGTATTTATCATTAATAAAGTAAGAATATGAACAATCAGCTCAAACAAAAAAGCTCGACCGAAGTCGAGCTTTCAAATTCATTCGTAGGCATTACTGCTTATGAGCAATCTCTGCTTTCTTCAAATCTTTTACGTTCTTGCTTACTTCACGGCGCTCTTTAGATAGCTCGGCGCTGATGATGATGTGGTCATCAACACGATCTTCGTAATCGCCTTTCATGTTCTCAACAATCTCTACGATTTGATCGTGAGTCATGTCTGCCTTGATGTAATCAAGCAGGTTTTCTAGCAGCTCAACACGCTTACGGTTATCACGGACCTTACGATCGTTATCCAGGATTTCACGTTTCAGTTTGTTTTTACGACGTGTTTGGCGAACAAGCTCTAGGATAGTGTTCATTATTTGTCCTTTTATGAATCTACAAAGCCTAACTGACTTTGTTATAACAGAAAAATATGTTGTTACTCAAGTCACATTATCAACAAGAAAATTTTATCGCCGATTCTTTGATTTAATACAGCAAAGCATGAGGTATGTTATCTTCGTTTCTCCCACTTTTTACTGCAACATGCGCAAAGTCTCAAATGCAAGAAACCGCTTTTATTTCATCTGTCTATGTAATGAGAATAAGGTCTATTTTTCAGCTAAATCCTGTGAATTTGACCACAAATTTATCACTTAACTATTTGCAATTAGCATATCAGTGCCTACTCTTTCATTAGACCAGTAGTGTTTGGCAATGATGCAACAATGTGAACGAAAACACTTCATGTATAAGTTCTTGTTTAAGACTGTTGTACTGAAGCTATCTGTTTCAATTGTCACCAAAGTTAAATAGTTATTGGCGCTTTTTGTTGATGTAGAAATTCAGGAGACAACATGTCTAAAGCAACAGGTACCGTTAAGTGGTTCAATGAAGAAAAGGGTTTCGGTTTTATCACTCAAGATAACGGCGGTGCTGACGTATTCGTTCATTTCCGTGCTATCACTGGCGACGGATTCAAAACACTTGCTGAAGGTCAAAAAGTTTCTTACGAAACAGAGCAAGGTCCAAAAGGCCTACAGGCCGCTAACGTAGAAAAGATCTAGTCTATCTTTCTACTTAGCAGTAAAAGGGCCATTTGGCCCTTTTTTAATCTCTGCTCTTCCGAGCTATAAAATTTTATTTTTTCTTCTATCTCAAGTCATTTGTCACTAACTCGTTGTAAAAACCAGAGATTATCCTTCACTGTAGTGATACCAATATCACATTTTCTTCCATAAGCACTTAAATTTTAAAGTAATTGCTTGCCCTACCCGACCCCTTATGGCTTAATAGTCCCCGGCCTGTAATGCAGACCTATTTATGCAACAAATTGAAATAGAAAACTTCGTTCCACCGCTTTGTAAAAAGTGCAGTTGTCCTGAAGAGCTTCATTATTCTTTTGTCCATAAGTAATACATTATGATGGCTTAAGTACGCGACAAGCGTAAGATTAATTTTTATTCAGGAGACATGTCATGTCTAAAGCAACTGGTATTGTTAAGTGGTTTAACGACGAGAAAGGTTTTGGTTTCATCACTCAGGACAATGGCGGCGCTGACGTATTCGTTCACTTCCGTGCAATCGCTGGTGAAGGCTTCAAATCTCTAGCTGAAGGCCAGAAAGTATCTTTCGACATCGAACAAGGTCAGAAAGGTCCTCAAGCTGCTAACGTTGAGCGTATCTAATTTGATACCAAGCGTTAAGCTTTGAGAAAAGGGTATCTTAGGATACCCTTTTTTGTTTCCATAATTCATCAAGCCTCTCCTTCTCATCTCCGACATCATATCGACCATACTAACAGATATCTCGGTTTCAACATTTCACGTTACTCATGTGTGTATTTCGCCCATAAGTGATTAATATTGTTGATAAAGTGCTTTATATCCCACACCAATATATTGATGAAAACACCTATCACAATTTGCCTATTTATCAATACATATTCATTCGGCAAAGCAATAATATCTCTCGTCCTATAAGCACAATTGATAATAAGGACGATAGAATAATGAAACATATCCTACTGGCTATATTAAGCCTTGCCTTCTCGGCTACGGCCACTGCTGCTACCTGTAACCAGCACCTTGATGTCGGTACACCAAACCAGAGCGATCAAATTCTATGTAGAGACGGTTACGCTGCAGGTTATAACTACCAAAATAAGGTCTCGAATTGGGTGGCCTATCACATCACGGCTGAAAGTGTGAATGCCTATTACGAACGTTCAAATAGCTTTCGCACTGATACTGAAATTCCGAGCCCATACCGTTCAACAAGCAGCGATTACAGCAAAACAGGCTATGACCGTGGCCACCTCGCACCTTCTGGTACGATGGACTTTTCTCAGCAATCTATGCAGCAAAGTTTTTTGATGTCGAATATGGCTCCGCAGCTCCCTGGCTTTAACCGAGGCGGCTGGAAAGCACTGGAAGAAAAAGTACGCGAGTGGGCTAATACCTATAACGAACTGTACGTTATCTCCGGCCCAATTTGGGACGGTAATGAAACCTATATTGGCAACGGTGTGTATATTCCAAATAGCTTCTACAAAGTCATTCTTGATCCGGCCTACAATGACGCAATTGCCTTTATAGTGCCACACCGCAAAATATCTTCATCAGAAATACCCAGTTTCATCGCTACAGTAGACGAAGTTGAGCAACTAACTCAGCTTGATTTCTTCAGTGCACTACCAGACAGCATTGAAGCTGAAATTGAAACTGTAGAGTGGGAAATGTGGTAATAACTCACAGGTAAAGTAAAGCTCGTCGTTTGGCGGGCTTTACTTTCTGTTTTATGCCGTGTTTTTTGGTGCACCTCATACATCAAGTTGATAACCTATCACCTTAATCACCAAATAAGCAGTCACAATGGAAACCATTAACCTCTGGTTAGAATTCATCAATGAACTTCTCAAACTGATCGGTTAGCTACCAGTACAAATCCTGTACCAGTAGCTACTTTATTTCCCTGACTAGTCCTTGCTTTACCTCAATTCACTATCGGCCCTAATATCTCGCGGATCATCTTAGGTAGCGGCAGTAAGTCTTCTAGTGGGATATCGTCTTCCATCCCCATCAGCTCAGGATACCCCTGTACGTGCTGGTAAATAGCCTGAATGATATATGGGGCTATCAGGATTTTATATTTCCCTTCCAATGGTGGCTCATCGGCATTGATTTGCCTGTATTTCTTCCCTTTGGAATCGCGGATCATTTTGCGGAAAACCATCGCTAAAGGAAGGCTCGGCAAGAGTGGAAAATACAAGCCATACAGTTTCTTTAATGTTTGCGTATTCCAGGCATGCGGTACGATATCAAGAGAGTTGGCAATGCGGACACATTGATCGCCTAGTTGCTGATCAGAATACTCTGCAAAATCCTCATTTCCTGCAGATGGCCCAGCAAAGGCTACCGTAGAAATATTAATATTCTCTGACAGCCCTTTCCCTTGAATATCTTTTAACCATAATGCCATCGTCGGTGACAAAGCCCCTCCCAAACTGTGTCCGGTTATGCAGACATCTCCTTTTCCCTCTTGCCCCAGCTCGCTATTGAGGAACTCCAGTATGGTTTGCTTCGCTCCCGGCATACCAGACTCAGGCCGCAGAGCTTGCAGCATGATAAGGCCAAAATTGGTGCTTTCCGAAATTTTGGGTACTAGGTATTGCGGAGGATTGCCGAAAGGCCAGTCTTTCAAGTACTTGGCCTGAAAATCCCATATAACCCAATTGGGAATAGAAACAGGGTTTGTACCTCGAATAGCGATAACGTACTTGGAAGGGTCTTCAATATTACGGACAGCATACATCAGGCTATCGTCAAACTTTGTACCTGGAAGGGCAAAAACAGCAGGCCCCCAAACGACTTCCCACTGATTCTTAATAGGCTTCCATGATCGAAGCGCTTCATTGAATTTTGTCAGAGTTATTTCAGCATTTTTCTTATCTGTCCCTTCCAAAGCAAACCCAAAATAGGACATGTAGCTGAATGTCAGCATAATTTGTTGTTTTGTATAAGACATACTCATTCCCTGAACATCATTTTGAATACTTCAGGGAATAATAGTAAATCACATGTGAATCATGGTGACTATGATCACATCAAGCGTCTATTCTACAAACTAACTTGTTTGCCTTTACCTATAACGCGATTTTATTTCTCTTCCATTAGACGAACTAAAGTTTCCATCTGAACAGGGGTCTGGATCATAAAGTCGTTTCGTGAAGCTCTCAGATCCCGGGTAATCGCTTCTAAAGACATACTTGGATATGTGTTCATTGCCATAGTAGCTATCGTCTGCCCCGTACGGCCTACGCCCGCCCGGCAATGAATAACTGGTAACAGTTTTGCTGGATCGTGCACTGCACGGCTTCGTCTCTTTTCATAAAAAGCACGCTTATTGGCAGTAATGCGCTCAATCAAGGCAACTAAGTTAATTGTTGCTTCCGAGCTGACAGTTTGATGATCTGGCCAATTATGTACGTGTACCACAGGTATATCGATAGAGGCATCATACCCAGCGACATTTAATTGATAGACTCTGGCCTCAATCCCACTTCCAAGGCCTTCTGTGCTCGAAAATACCGATTGTGTCCTAATGTTGCCGTAAATCGAAGAATTCGAGAAATAATCTGGAAGATCATTGCCCTGAATATCAGTGTCACTTGCCAGTACAACCAGAACAGGCGTTCGATTTTCCACCAGCATCTGAAAATGACTTTCCAACTGATGTTGATATGGGAACTGCGACGCAATTGCAATATAGCGGTCATTAATCTTGATACGATTGGCATTCAGCTCATTGCGTACACTGGTATCTGCACAATGCAGCAGGTTAAACCTGTCACGGTTTGGATCAAAGGCAAAGCATCTTGCTCCTCCTTTAATCATCATTAACCGATGCGCTGTTGCTTGATATGTATCCAAACCGCTTTCTTCAATCATTCAGTTGTCCCCTCTGTTGTTTCCAAGGCCAATCCTATACTCTCCGGTTAGTAAAGCCGCCTCTTATTGATAGATTTATGACTTAAATTCCAATAAAACGCTCACAATGAAAAATAACTGCTCAATATAGCAACGCCCTGCTCAGGCAAGGCGTTAACATAACATATTACTTCACGCTGAATGATTAATACGTAAAGCTCACACCAACAAAGTGTATACGGCCGTCAAATGTTCCATCCAAACTTGGCAAGTTACGCCTGATATCGACCCCACCAAGATCTGCGTATTCATAGAAGGCATCAATCTTAATATCATCCCAATAAGTGGATGCACCGACCGAATAACGATATTGCTCGCCAACCGGTACGTCAACCCACTGCTTGCTTGCATCATCCTGTGGCGACGATTCATAGGAGATACCGGCCTTTAATCGCCATCTGTGGTTTAGTTGATAATCCGCCCCCAAAGCTACCTTCCAGACATCATCCCAGTCACGGTCGATCACAACACCACTATCACCCAAGCCAAAATCAAGTACCGTTGTATCCCACTCACTCCAGCGATGCCATTGCACCGACGTCAGTACATCCAACTGTGGCGTGACTGCATAGCTGGCACTAACATCCATTAACGCCGGAAGACTGATATCAGTCTGTAGTCGGTTAATCACCCCCAACTCGGTAGGACCGGTAACCCTCGTGTCAAACTCATGCTCAAGTTTACTCCGGAAACTTGCCCCGACCTTAAACCGTTCATCATGGGTATATATCACCCCAATATTTGCACCAAAGGCCCAGTCAGTGTCCTGCTTGGCTTCAATCAAACTCGTCGATTGCTGAAGTGCTGCCCAGCTAAGCTGTAACCCGATCCCTACAGCCCATTGTTCATTAAGGCTATAACTCAACGAGGGATTGAACTGCATGGCAGTTAGGGTAATTTCATCAAGTGCCGCGGCTCCGGCCCACTGATCGCCATAAGCCAGACTTGAGCCACCAACGGCACCTAAAGCGAGCCCAAGGTGCACATTGTCGCTGATCTGGTGGGCATGAAAAGCACCAAATGATGGAAGAAAAGAGCTTGCTTTTCCATCCCCCTGACCAGTATTGTCCCGATACTTCATTTCCAGATCGAAGCCGAGAACATTAAATGTCGTGAGCTGATCTCTCATATCACTCATGGTGGCCGGGTTCGCCCACATTGCAGCAGCCGAACCACTATAAACGCCATCACCAGCGGTTGCTGTCCCGGCATTTGCCGTCACGGCCTCCTGAAGAAAAATGCCACTTGCCTGTACCGGTAAAGACAGTACAGATACCGCAGTCAATAGGGTCGGCGTTGTTATTCGCATTACGTCACTCATCGTTGTTATTTTCGGGTAGATTACGGGCTAAAATACTCAGCCACGCTTAGATTGGAGTTCGTTGATGACATACTCAGGCGCAATTTTGCCGAGCTCTTGCAGGCAAGCGTCAGTTTTCTGATGCCCGTTGCGAATATAGATATCGCAAACGGCGTAGAGCTGTTCCGGGGCACCAGAGATCAGATAAGCCTGTTCAAAAGCCGATATGGCCGCATCAAGGTTAACTGGCTCTTGCAGTACGCCACTGAGATACCAAAAATAGCTGTTAGTCTTCGCTAGTGATGCTGCACGCTGCATCGCTTTGGCAGCAACGTTTTTTTGTTCCAACCGAACCAGTGTCAGTGCCTTGGAGTAATGTAAGTTGGCCTCATTTGGCAATCGTTCTATCGCCTGCTCTAACGTAACCAACGCATCACTGTCCAGCCCCAGTGCACGCTGGTTATCAGCCATGCTTAGCCAGATTTGCGGATCGGTTTGATTGTCAGCCAATAGTCTTTGATAAATACGACTTGCACGCCCGAATTCCTGATGCCAGCGATAGACATCTGCCAGCAAAAGCTGCATGCCTTTGTCTTCTTGCTCAGACAAGTGTTGGATTAATGCCGAGGTTGGGTTTTCCATCATTGCCTGTTGTTCGGGAGACATGTTACCGAAATCTCGGATCAGACTGGTGGTTGCAGCCAACTTCACCTGGAAAACCGGATCATTAAGCAATGGCGATATCATTCGCCAGCGGTGCTCGAACTGATAGGGCTCCGCACCAATCACTGCAGCTTCTCTTACAGCAGCACTGCTATCACGTAATCCACGAACAACAGCCACCAGGCTATTCTGGTTTGGATAGCGAGCGAGTTGGCGTAACGCCTCAGCCCTCTCCTCATCACTTTGGCGCTGATCTTGCGCGGTATAGACCCACTTCTGAAGCTGAGCCGACTGCGTGTCCTCAGTTACATTAAAGCCCCGAGTGACTACTAGTCCTGTGTCAGACTCTGCCTGAGCGTTTGCTACCTCAGAGGACTGTGCATTTACCTGCAAAGGCGCCAATAAAGATAGCGATAAGACGGCAGATACCGCAGGCTTCGCAATACTTCTGAAGCTGAAAGATAATTTGTTCATCGAAAACCTCGCTGATCAGAACTGCGGCGGATAGGGAAAACGATTCATTGATGGCTTAAGCAACTCATCCCGGTATTTGCCATGGGCAACAGGGTGGCCCGTCGCTCTCAAAATGTAAGCCAACGACTTATCCGCATGGCTAAAGAATTTTTTCCAACCAGCGCATAGGTAATTCAGCCCCGGCTCTCCATCTTTGGTACGGATAAAACGGTTTTTAGGGCACTCGCCAAAGCAGGCAAACTGGTAATCACACTGCTGGCACTGGCTGGTCAAGGTGCGAGACTTGGCAAAGCCAAACGCCTGCTGCTGCTCCGAATATGCCATTTCATCCAGTTTTTGATGATGAATATTGCCTATCTTGTACTCGGGGTACACATAATGGTCACAGGTGAACACATCACCGTTTGGCTCCATAGCCAGTCCCTTTCCGCACATTTCGCCTAAGGTACATAACGGGTTTTTACGCCCCATCCAGGTCTCGACACTGGCCTCAAAATACTGCACAAACACCTTACCCAGATCGTGTTTTACCCATTCGTCAAAAACAGCAATCAGGAAATCTCCCCACCCCTCGTCAGACACACACCAAGGCTCGACCACTGACTTTTTATGCCAGGGCTTCAATCGGTTATCCCCCTGACGTAGCTGTTCTTGCGGTTGCCAGGTCTGCGGTGCCGTAGTACGGAAAGTTTTTTGCTCGACGATCGGAATAAATTGCATTTGAGGCGAGCGCACCTCATCGCGAAGAAAGCGGTACACTTCAAGTGGGTTCTTGCTAGTTAGATTATTTACACAGGTTAAGGTCGCAAACTTCAACTTATGCTTATGTAGTAACTCGACGGCAGCCATTACCTGGCGAAATGTGCCTCGTCCGGCTCGGTTTGTCCGGTAAGCATTATGCAGCATTTCCGGACCATCGATGCTTAGTCCGACGAGAAAGTTATTTGCGGCCAGAAATTCGCACCACTCATCGTTAAGTAACGTGCCGTTTGTCTGCAGATCATTCGCAATCACAATACCCGGAGGCTGATACTTTCTTTGTAACTCAACTATCTTGCGAAAATAGTCCAGCCCCAGCATCGTCGGTTCGCCCCCCTGCCACGAGAAGATAATTTCTGGTGTGTTCTGCCCTTCAATGTACTGACGGATATAAGTCTCTAAGGCTTGCTCATCAAGCTTGGGAGAGCAGCCTTGCTTATATTCCAGCAAATCCTGCTTACTGAGGTAATAACAGTAAGTACAATCGATATTACATGCAGCACCAATCGGTTTTGCCATCACATGCATTCGTTTCGACGCCTTGCCGTTAAATTGTGGACCTTGGGTAATCAGCATATTGCACCACCAGATAGACTCAAAATGATGCTCGCAGTGTAAATCCCCGCGCAGCCCAGCGCTTGTTATACCCCTTATAACCAATTGGAATGGCGTTTTTCCATAAACTAGAAACGCCTAATTATTAAGCGGAGCTCCGTTATGAAAGCCCCCCGTTCTATCCGTACTTTACCTATGCGTACCTTGACTCTTTCCACTCTTGGTCTTGCAGTCTATATTCCTGCTGTCTATTGGGGAGTTGCCCATTCAAGCCAGGTCACAACGCATCCTGTTGCCCTGCAGATAGAAGCCAATATGGTGTTGGTAGAAGGTGGAAGCTTTACGATGGGCACATCCCTACCCGAGGCAAAAAAAGCTGAAAGCCCGGCACGCACCGTTAGCCTTGATAGCTTTTATATTTCGAGGTTTGAAGTGACTCAAGAGCTATTCGAAAGTGTCATGGGTTCATCCATGAGTTACTTCAAAGGTAAAGATGTACCGGTGAACAACCTTAGCTGGCAACAGGCCAGCTATTTCATTGAACAGCTCAACGCCCAGACGGGTAGCCATTACCGCCTGCCGACAGAAGCCGAGTGGGAATACGCTGCTCGTGGTGGTAACAAGAGTCAGGGCTATCTCTACAGCGGGTCAAATGACATCAATGAGGTTGCCTGGTATGCCGGTAATGCCCGAAACCGTGCTCAGCCTGTAGGCATGAAAAAGCCCAACGATCTCGGCTTGTACGATATGACTGGCAATGTCGGTGAATTCGTTATTGATGCCTTTGATGAGAACTTCTACCGCTACGGCCCGACAGACAACCCTAACAACGCTAAAGAGACTGATATCGGGCTTGCCCACAAATCTGTCCGCGGTGGCAGCTTTTCTTACGATGCTGATGAGTCGGAAAATTTCCGTCGGGACTTTGCCAGCCAGTCGGTAATTATGTCTGACATGGGACTGCGTCTGGTCCGTGATGCCGACTAAGGCTACCTGCAAAACACATTCTTATTTCATCGCCTTCTTACGTTTAAAAGAATAAGGACTCACTATGAACTTACCACGCATCCCGATGCTGGTTCTCGCCGGGTTACTTGCTGTGCCCTGCTATGCGACGGCTCCCGCCACGAAAAATACGACTGAAGCTTCCAAAGCTACAGGTTCAGCTCCCAAACTGGTGCTTCAAATCACCGTCGACGGACTTCGCGCAGATTTAATTGAACGATACAAGAAAAACTTTGGTGACAGTGGCTTTCGATACCTGATGGAACAAGGCGCTTATTATACCAATGCGCACTATCAGCACGGTAATACCGAAACAATTGTCGGCCATGTCTCCCTGGCAACAGGAGCACCTCCGAGCGTACACGGCATGGTAGGAAATGTTTGGTATGACCGTCAGCTAGAGCGACTGGTCTACAACGTGGAAGATGCCGACTATGCCATGCTGACAGCCAATGCCGGGGTCAACCAGTCCACTGAAATCGACCCGACACAAAAAGCCGCTAAACAAGATGGTCGCTCCCCGGTACCAATCCTGTCGACAACCTTCAGTGACGAACTGGCCGTCGCCAGCAATGGCGAGTCTAAACTCTTCTCGGTATCAGTCAAAGACCGTGGTGCCATCTCGCTAGCCGGTCATAGCGGTAAAGCATTCTGGTTCTCCAAGGCCCAATCCGAGTTTGTCACCAGTAATTATTACTACGATCAGTATCCAGCATGGGTAAACCAGTGGAATGCCCAAAATTATCCGGCTCGATACAGCAAACAACAGTGGCAGCTATCCCTACCTGCCGAGCATTACACCCTCAAGGAAGGCGATCCTTCCTACAAGGTCGATCTGGCTGGCTTCAGGCGCAGTTTTCCGCACCCTTATGGCCCTGCATCCTACAAATACTTCAGCACTATGCTAACGCTAAGCCCTGCCGGTGATGAGCTAACGGCTGACTTTGCATCCGCGTTAATCGATAAAGAACAGCTCGGCAAGGGCAAATTTACTGACTATCTGGCTGTGAGTTTCTCGGCCAACGATTATGTGATCCACATGTACGGCCCTGCCAGCCTGGAAGCAGAAGATAATTTGATCCGGCTAGATAGAACACTTGGCAAGCTGTTTAAACACGTCGACTCACACATTGGCCTGGAGAATACGCTGATCGTACTTTCAGCCGATCACGGTGTGCCGGAAGCCGCCCCTACGGTCAACGCACTGGGCTATCGCAATGCCGGGTACTTTGATAAGTCAACCATTGTAAATAATGACTTAAAGAAAAGGCTGCGAGAAGAGTTTGGATTGCCCGAAAATGTTGTCCGCCTTTACGCCCAGCCTTATATCTATCTCGATCATCAACTCATCAAAAATAAGGGCATTGAGCTAGCCGATGTTCAAGCCGCTGTCGCTGAAGAGATGACGAAAATTAAAGGGATCGCCTATGCGGTAACAAGTCGCGATATCGAAACAAACCGTATTCCGGATAGTCACCTTATGACCCTGGTGAAAAACAACTACCATCCACAGCGTTCAGGTGATGTCTATTTGGTTTTCGCCCCTCGCACTTATATCAATGACATGGATGGGCTGACGATTGCCTCAACTCATGGCTCGCCTTGGCGCTATGATACTCATGTACCGGTCATTTTTGCAGGCTACAACATTGAGCCAAATAAAGTGACCCGAGAAATAACGCCGTACGACATCGCACCAACACTCTCCAACAAACTGGGGATCACCCAGCCAAGCGGCACGACGGGAACCGTATTAAAAGAGGTAGCAGGCAGCAGCAAATAAAACACGTTCTCTCAAAGCATGAAAAACACAAAGCCCGTACCGCCATGGCACGGGCTTATTCGAACCGCTCTATCAAAAACTATAACCGTTACAGTTCGACATCTTTAACGACTTTGAACAACTGGTTTCGAAGCCAGCGATGAGCGTTTTCCGATGTCCGGCTGGGATGCCAGATAGCACATAAATCTTGTACGCTGCCGCCAAATGGCATTGGCAATGCCTTAACATTATATTTTTCAGAGAAATCATTGATGGTTGATGCCGGCAGGATCCCTATCATGTCTGATCCGGCAATAATTGGCAGCATTTCTAGGGCTCCCGGCGCGCGAACAATGATATTACGCTTGTCGAGCTCGGGAAAATCTTCTGCATTCAACAAACTGCGTCTCGCCTGCCACCTTGCGACAACAACATGATCTTCATTGAGAAACTCACTCACCGTGACACTGTCACTTAACCGAGGATGATTTGCTGAACAGACGACCTTAAGCTCTTCGGAATACAGTACCTCTGTTTTGAGCACAGTCCGACCACGAGGCCGCATATCGATAATTAAGTCATATCGCTGCAAACGCAGATCCGCTTCCATATCCTCGGTAAACAATGGATGAATCTCGAGCGCAATCTTCGGGGCCTCCTTGCGCATTTGCAGGATTAAAGCCGGGATCAGGGTATAACTGGCAACAGAGACACATGCAATGGAGAAAATCCGTTTAGAGGTTTTAGGATCAAATTCCCGTGATGCCGATAATGTAGAGCTGAAGTTCTTCAGTGCCGCTGACATGGCCGGATAAATATCAACGGCAAAGGTGGTGGGCTCAACCCCAGAGGTATTACGGTGAAACAGCGGATCGTCATAGATTTCACGCAGTCGCTTTAGCGCCTTACTAACTGCAGGCTGACTAATGTCCATCCTGACCGCCGCCTTTGACAGGCTGCGTTCTTCGAAAATAGCGACAAATATCGGAATTAAATTTAGTTCAGTACTCTTCATTGGCACCCGAGATTAAGATAGACGAAAGCCAGCTTTGATAACTGGCTAGTTGTATTTAGCATAGAAAATTGAAGCAAGAACAGCGAATGCTATTACTCGTTCTTGTGAGGCAATTCCTGTAATTGTGGCAATGCTTTAGGCAAAGTTAGAAAACGAGAACGCCTGCGTAAACCTGGTCTCAAACATCGCCCCAAATACCGCCATAAACGGATAAATGATAGCGAAGTCCCCTTTCCTGCCTGAAAGCGATGCTGAAGCTTGCCCCATTTAGCCTGCTGTGACGGCAAAACAGCGCAACAACAGAATTGATCCGCTTTTGCCAGCTCCACCAGCCCCGTCCGTTGATGCAAACGACGATAAATCATCAACCTTGCCTGCGGCCAGTCTCTCCTGCCTAGTGCTCTGCTAAATTGCCACCAGGCCGGTGCTGGCCGAGTTTTATAATAGTGCGATACCAATAGGCCACTAAGACTCAATACGGCCATGGAAACGCCAAATAGAGCAAGACCCAACCAGTAAGTACGTAGCCATGAGCGCCAGGTATGATGCGCTCTGATATGTTTCTCTGGCAAACTCAATGTTTCAAGCTGCTGAGAGCTTGTATTCCACCACTGAAGCTCCAGTGCCGGGAAAACAATATCCCCGCCCGACTGCACAATATAGACCGCCTGCTCAAGACGGCTTGAACGGTAATTCCCCCTTTCCTGGCTATCTGACAGCTTTGGTGGCTGTACATATACCTGAAAAGGATTAGTCACTGTTTGCTGCTGTTCTTGCTGAACATAAGACGGCAATATTGGCGGGATCAACACTGACAACGTGTCCTCACCATGAACAGTGACAGTCCGGGTTATCGCATCTCCGACTTTCAGCTCACCAGCATCCCGTGACAGCTCCCACTGCTCTTCAATCATCAGCTCGCTGGCACTCAGCCAATATCCATTTTGTTTCAGTAACGGCGAAGGCAAGCTCACGTCAAAAGCCAAAGGCAGTGTTGCTATTCGCCCTTTCACGGAACGGCCATCCGGAGCAGAAACCTGCACATCTACATCAACAGAAGGAACAACAAAACGTCCTGATTGCTGAGGATAGAGCGTTATCTCCCACCGTTGGTGTGACCAGGTAACACCTTCTTCGCGCTGGCTATAATTTGTCGCCAGCGAATTTCGCTGTTTCACGATCATGCCCGGGATCTCAATCGACGCTATCCGGGTACCGCCGGTAAACCAACGTGGCGTAGCCACATCGATGTACAGAATCACCTGCTGGTTCACCGCATAACGGCCATCATCCAGCTGATTTTTATTATCCAGCCAAGCTTTTACTTCAACAACGGGGGTCTCTGCATTGTCACCAGATAGTCCAGAGGCATAAGCCGGTAACCCGACCAGACAGACGACAAACCAAAGAGCGAAGCAAAGAGAAAACATGTAACGAGAGGCCATATGAAAAAACGGTCTCACCAGGCACTGATGATGTATCGCAGCTGTCATGATGCACCTCCTCTTTTTCTTTGGGGTTCCAGCTCCCCTAACTGTCCGTCTGTTTGGTTCTGTTTTTGACGCTGTATTTGAAACTTGGCCCGCAAGAAATATTTAGGATCCGCTTCTACCCGGCGCAGCCATTTATCCGCCAGCTCGTCACTTCCCAAGATTTCGTTGGCATTTAAGGTCTGCCGAACCATCATACTGGCATCAACCTTCTCGTCTTCACCATCCGCTGTTCGAGGCTGATCATCCGCCAGTTCAAATGACTCCTCCGGGCCGTCTGTTGTGCCCATCTGGCTCTCACTGGTCCGGTTTATCTCCTCGACTATGCCTTGCATTACTTTGAGGTTATGTTCAGCTCTTTCACGAATAGCCGGTGAAGACGCTTTCTTACTCAACTTAGAAAACAAATCTCTTGCGGCCAGGTACTCCCTCTGCCTCGCCAGAGCATTACCGGCATACAAAATCGCAGCCTCGCTGCCATCTTGCAAAAAGGCAGACTGTGCCAGCGAATATTGCGTCGCATAGTAATAGGCAACGCCTTTATAAAATGGGTCTTGGAAATGAGCCGCAGCCTTAAGGTAATCGCCCCGATTCAGGAACCACTGCCCCTGCTGATCCGGTGTCAGCCAAAGATCAAACCAAAACTGACTAAAACGATCTTGCCAACTATTTTCTAGCGGTGTCTCTACGGTGGCCTTGGCTTCCACGCTCTTAGCAAAAGTCGCAGGAGAATACGCAAGCGGCAGGCAAACCACAACCAGCACACACCACTGTACCAACCACCCTTTGCGAAACCACAGCAGCATGATCATAGCGATAGGAATTAATAGGTAATAGCCCATGTCCTGCCACGGCATGTCGGAGTCATTATTAAGCTGCATATAACGTTCAACCTGACGGCTGATGCCTTTTACGTCCGAATCATCAACCGTCATTACAACCACTTGTCCGCCAGCAGATCGAGCTAACTCCTTCAGGGAATCAACATCAGGCGGGTTCACGGATGAGGCGCCAGGATTACCGGCGACCAACACCAATAATTGATGGGAAGTAGACTGGAAATAGTTGCTGAGATCAGTCAGTGCCGATGGCGAAATACCGTCTGTTACCAATAACACCGTCGCGGCTTTCCGGTCACTCAATTGCTGCTCGATAAGCGGTATGATCTCCTGCGTTGATTTCCCTTTCTCCGGCATAATATCTGGCTCTATCGCCGCCAGAAACGGCGCAAAAACCTCGCTGTCACGTGTCAAAGGCATTGCAACATGCGCTGTCCCGGCAAAAACAACTAACCCGGTATTGCCGCCATTTCGCAACACCATTAAATCGCGAATTTTCTGTTTGCTCCGCTCTAACCGACTTGGGGCAATGTCTTTGGATAGCATTGAGTCATTGTTATCTAGCACGACCAGCAACGATGCATTATCCTCACCAAATGGAGACGCCTCACGCTGCCAGGTAGGCCCTGCACAAACAACAATGGCCAGCGCCATAACCAGCGTCAGCACTTTTAACGGCAATTGTTTCTTCCACCCTGTTTCGCCCAATGTCAGCGCTTTTCGTAAATGAGGCGGGAACAACTGCTGCCACTGGTTAACGCTATCCTGATTCCAGCGGATATACACCACGGCTGATAAAGGTATAAAAGCCAGCAGCCATAAAGGTCGGATGAAATGGAACTGCAGCCAAATCTGTTGCCATAGCTGAGAATCAAACATGGCCCGCCTCCTGGTCTTGCCGGTGGTCGGCGTCAACAGCATGTCGACGCTGATACCGCCTGCGTAGCGTGATCAGTGAAAAAACGGTGAGATAGAGAAGTACTGCCGCAATCATAAAATAATGGTGCAGGCTGCGCTTAGACTGAAATGTCGTACTCTGATACTGCTGAGGCTCTAGCTCTCCCACTTTCTGATAAGCCTGTTCGAGTGCCTCACGATTAAGTGCCTCAAACGTTTCTCCCCCCGTTGCGTCGGCCGCTTTTCTCAACGTATCCATATCCAGAGCCTGCTCGCCGACCGTCGCAGGATCCCCCATCGCAATCGCATGGATCCTCACACCTTTTACAGCAGCGACCTTACCGGCATCAATAGGCTCAACAAAACTGCCGGTGTCATTACCGTCTGTCAGCACAATGGCTACTTTTTCTCGTTCAGGATCATCGCTGTAGCTCTGCTCAAACACCTTGATGGCTAACCCAATGGCATCCCCCAGGTGGGTACTTTGCCCGGCCATTGCCACATCAGTCTGATCCAGTAACGCCTGCCATGCGGCTAAATCGGCAGTAAAAGGTGTTTGCACAAAAGCGGCATCTCCAAACAATATCAGTCCTAACCGATCACCCTCACGCTTCGATGCAAATTCAGATAACACCTGCTTGGCCGCAGCCAAACGTGTAATCATCTTGCCACTGCCGTCTTCAAAATCAGGCTCTGCCATGGAACCTGAAAGATCCAGTATCACCATCACATCTCGGCCATAACGTTCACGGGTTTGCGGCTCCCCTAGTACCATAGGTTTAGTCAGCGCGATAACAATACATAACCAGCTGAATGCTAACGCCATTCGTTGCCACCAACTGGGCTTTAGCTGACTTGCTCCTTCTGAAGGAGTCTCGCCCAGTACCGAGATCAAGGTATCGAAGAAGGGAACTTTGACAGCCGTTTTTCTGGTTTTATAAGCTGGGATCAGCCAATACACGACGACAGGCAATGGCAGAGCCAATAACCACAGCGGATAAGAAAACGTGAGCTGGGAGTCAAACATAATCACCCTCTCCTTTTGCTGTTTCCGCAGCCATATGAGCCTTCAGATAACGGGCATCATGTTCTGCTAGCCAATCGCGGCAATGAAGCTCCAACTGCTTAACGTGATCTGCCGTTAGCGTTGTTTTCTGGCTGATCACAGACTCTAACCAGCGCTCACCCAGAGGCGTAAACCAAATAGCATCAGATGCCGGTAATGCCGCATCCAGCGCAGCAAGCAAAGGTTGTCCGAACAGATTGGCACACCTGGGCTCAAGATATACCAACACGATTTTGATGATGGCCAGAATATCCTGGTCCGCTTGAGACGAGCTCATCGCAACAAGACGCAGACTGTCGAGTGCTTCGCGCCGGTAACGGTTTAGCCACCATTGTCGGCACTGGCGGTACAACAAATACACCGCAAACAGAATGGCTACCGCCAGCAATACCTTCCAGCCTACTGTCTGTGGCCACCAGCTAACCGGTTCAGGAATAGCAACATCCGACAGGTGGCGTAATATATAGGTTCCCGGAACTTGATGGTCCATTATGCCATCCCCCCGGCAGCGCGAATAAACTGGCTGAGATGCTCACCACGAGTATCAAGTTCTATCAAGGGTAAGTGTTTTGCCGCCATCAGATTTACGAGCTGGTCCTTCTTTAACTGCTGGCTGGCACTCAGTCCTTTACTGGCTGACACCAATTGAGCTTGGGACAGGTGAAGCTGTTTATTTCCGTTGCCGACTGTCCAGCTAAATGAGCACGGTAACTTTCCAGTGCGCTGATGTTCAATAATGGTGGGCTGTAATGCATGCTCAAGGGGATCCGATATCATTACCCCCAACACATCATTGTGTTGCTGCAGCAATTTAAAACGGTTCAAATCCGCTTCAGTGATCCCAGTCCAGTCACTTAGCACTATCAAAGTGGTATTTCGTAATTTCATTCGTCCAAGCAAGTGTAATAAGGCGCTAAAACCTGACAGCGAATTATCATCACTCCGCACATTGAGTGATTGGTTAGCCTCAGCCAGCATTTGCAGGCGCTGGAGCCAATGGTTTTGCGAGCGTTGCGCCTCTCGCCAGTCGAGTTGCTCGCCCTGCATAAGCACCAGTCCGATCCGGTCATTGTCTTTGAGTACCCGCCAGCCAATCAGCGCCGCCAACTCTGCCGCCACCACCGACTTCATCATTTCGACAGAAGAGAAAAACATGTTGCTGCGCTGATCGACACAGACAATCACATGTCGATCTTTTTCTTCGGTATAGCACCGAACATGCGGCTTGCCGGTTCGTAATGTCACCTTCCAGTCAAGGTTGCGGATATCATCGCCTTGGTGATAGTGGCGTAACTCTTCGAAATTCAGCCCCCGGCCGCGAAATAGCGATGTATGGCGACCAGATAGCGCAGTTCCCGACTTGAGCTGTGGCAGTAAGGTAAAGCCGGTAGTTTGAGACTGTAGTTTTACCAACTGGGCATAGTCACAATACAACCGACAATCCTTAGTTGTGCCAATTGGTAGTGGCATGTACGGATTTGTTCTGACCATAATGCCTCCTAGCCGATGGCTACATGGTCAAGTAACTCCATCACCACCTGAGGATGAGCTATCCCTTCTGCCAGCGCATCATAGCTAAGGGTTATACGGTGCCCCAATACAGCGGGTGCCATCGCCCTGACATCATCTGGCAGCACATGCTCGCGCCCCTGTAACCACGCATAGGCTCGGGCACATTTATCCAATGCAATAGAAGCCCTCGGGCTTGCACCAACAGCAATCCAACGTGCCAGCCCGGATGCCGAATAACGTTCCGGCTTGCGTGTTGCCATCACAAGCGCAACAATATAACGCTCCACCATATCGGACACTTCAAGCTGCGCCAGTTCACAGCGCGCCGCGAGGATCAACTCAGGATCCAGCGTAATTGTCGAAGATGCCAGATTGTCATCAGAATGGTCACGGTTTGCCTCCGCTTCTTCCTGACGTAATAAACGGATAATTCCCAGCTCAGCTTCATCATCCGGATAATCAACATTAACCTTCATGATAAAACGATCCATCTGGGCCTCCGGCAGCGGATAAGTCCCTTCCTGTTCGACCGGGTTTTGAGTTGCCAGCACCATGAACAGTTCAGGCAGGGCGTGTGATTGCTCGCCCACTGTCACGGTACTCTCTGCCATCGCTTCAAGCAGGGCTGCCTGAACCTTTGCCGGGGCGCGGTTTACCTCGTCAGCTAGCAAGATGCTGTTAAATATAGGACCGGGCTGAAAGCGCAATTCATGTCCGTTGGCGGTTTCCTGATACATCTCGGCCCCCGTCACATCAGACGGAAGTAAATCAGGCGTAAACTGTACACGGCCAAAGCTGGCATTAAGTGTGGCAGCCAAGGCTTTAACGGATCGCGTTTTGGCGGTGCCCGGTAAGCCTTCCAGCAAGACATGTCCATTGGTCAGCAATCCAATCACTAAAGCCCGAGTAACATGCTGTTGCCCTATCACGCTTTGATTGACTTGCTCAATAAGTAACGATACTTGCTGCTGTAACTGGTTCATAAACTGTGCTCCCAAATCGCTCTGAAGCCAGTTTAATCCAGTTGGGTATTACCTTTGGTTATATGCTCTATAAAGCGACAGTACTGCCGTTGCCATTTTAGAGTAATCCCAACGAATACTCAGAGGGTATTCAGATCGTTACCTTTCATATTTCTGAACCAGACACGAGCATAACGGGATCTGATATGGCAAATCATTTAAACAAAGTGGCACTCAGTGTTGGCCTTGCGGCTACCGCTGGAACGGCAGCTGCTGCCGACCAGCCAAACATTCTGGCGATTTTCGGTGATGACGTTGGTTACTGGAACATCAGTGCCTACAACCAGGGCATGATGGGTTACCAAACTCCGAATATTGACCGCATTGCCAACGAAGGTGCATTGTTTACCGATCACTACGGCCAGCAATCATGTACCGCTGGTCGTGCCTCCTTCATTACCGGGCAGGAGCCTTTCCGTACAGGCCTTCTGACTATCGGTATGCCGGGCTCTGATCACGGTATTCCTGACTGGGCGCCAACCATTGCCGATCTACTTAAAGATCAGGGATACATGACCGCACAGTTTGGTAAGAACCACCTTGGTGATCAGGACAAGCACCTGCCAACCAACCATGGTTTTGATGAATTCTTCGGTAACCTTTACCACCTCAATGCCGAGGAAGAGCCAGAAACATATTACTACCCGAAAGATCCGGAGTTTCGTAAAAACTACGGCCCTCGCGGAGTTATCAAGTCCTATGCCGACGGCAAGATTGAAGATACCGGCCCGATGACCCGTAAGCGGATGGAACATGCTGATGAAGAGTTCCTCGACTCCTCACTGGCCTTCATGGAAAAAGCCGTCAAGGCCGATAAGCCATTCTTCATCTGGCACAATACAACCCGGATGCACGTCTGGACTCGCCTGCAGGAAAAATATCAGGGTAAATCCGGTGTCAGCATCTATGCAGACGGCATGCTTGAGCACGATGATCAGGTAGGTGTACTGCTTGATAAGCTGGATGATCTCGGCATTGCTGACAACACCATTGTTATTTATTCAACCGACAATGGTGCCGAAACAGTAACCTGGCCTGATGGCGGTGCCACACCTTTCTATGGGGAAAAAGGAACCACCTGGGAAGGCGGTATGCGCGTACCTCAGCTTGTACGCTGGCCAAACGTGATCAAGCCAGGTACCAAAGTCAACGAAATGATGGCGCATCAAGACTGGTTGCCAACCCTGCTGGCAGCAGCTGGCGTTGATGATGTGAAAGAGAAGCTAACCAAAGGGTATCAGGCCAATGGCAAGGAGTGGAAGGTTCACATCGACGGCTATAACTTCAAACCTTACTTTGAAGGAAAAGCAGACAAAGGCCCACGTGAATCCATGCTTTACTTTAGCTCTAACGCCGAGCTAAACGCCGTACGCTGGAACGACTGGAAGCTGAACTTCGCTGTGATGGAAGGTAACATTGTCGATGCGGTGCGCTTCTCGCCAAACTGGCCGCAGATCATCCACCTGCGTGCCGACCCATTCGAAAAAGCACCGCATGAGTCAAGCATGTACATGCGCTGGATGGCCGACAATATGTGGTTGTTCGTTCCAATTCAGGATGTACTGGGCGACTTCTTCAAAACACTGCCGGACTACCCAATGCAGACGGGTACTCAAATGAACCCGGCAAGTATCAGCGCTCAATCCCTTGGCCTGAAAGCGAAAATGCAACAACTTGATGCATTGCAGAAAAAAGTCGACGGTATGAAGTAATCACAAGCGCCCATCAACTAATGATGGGCGTTTTCTATCCCCTGCCTGGGTATCCACTCTCATCTTCAGTATGCTGCTCCAGTCACTTCATATTGTCTTCCACGTTTTTTCCACCTTTCCATTCATACAATTTGTTAACACCCTACACACATACGACCTTGACTCGAAGCAATATGAAGTTACCACACCTAATATTCTCAACACTCATAATAACGACCTCGCCATCTTTTGCAGATAACACCATACCGGGAGCCCCTGACTGGTCGACACCCGCAAGAGGCGTCGCGACAGAAGCACATACTACAGATATAAAACTGACACTCGAAGGAAGCAGCAAGCAGTACACACAAGCAGAAATTGATGACAAGTTCAGTGCGCCGGACTGGTTTCCGCAGCAACATGCGCCTATGCCTGAAATTGTCCAGTTTGGTAAAAAACCCAAAGTCTGGGCGTGCGCCTCATGCCACCTTGCATCAGGCTTCGGACACCCTGAATCTTCAACATTAGCCGGATTAACAGAAAGCTATATGGTCCAGCAGCTAGAGGCTTTTGCATCTGGTCAGCGTATTGATTACTCAGGTCACATGAACCGCATGGCGCCATTGATGACTAAGCAGGAAATGCAAGCCGCCTCAAAATGGTTCGCTTCCCTGACACCGCGCTCTTTCATTACCGTAAAAGAAGTTAACACCGTACCTGTAACGTATGTTGATAGTACAAGGATGCGGCAGGTTGATTTGACAAAGAACACTGAAGAGCCCATTGGCAATCGGATTATCGAGGTAGCGGTTGATAAAGAGATCATTCACAAGCGATCCCCCTACGGCCAGTTCATCAGTTATGTCCCACAGGGAAGTATCGAGCGTGGTCAGGCTTTGGTGAAAACTGGCAACGGAAAAACCATTCCATGTGCGAGTTGCCATGGCAGTGACCTGACGGGTTCCAGTATTGGTCCATCGCTCGCGGGTAACTTTGGTATTTATACGGTTCGCCAATTGCACGGATTTAAAGCAGGAACCAGAAACTCCCCGCAATCTGCAATGATGAAACCGGTTGTCGCCGGGCTTAACGACAACGACATTGTCGATATTGCAGCCTATTTAAGTTCACTGCCAATAGCAAAATAGCGGCAGGGTCGAGTTAAATAGCATTAAGTTGAACGATAAACAAAACCCCTGGCATCTAGAAATACCAGGGGCTATTTTTTCAGGTTTAGGGGGGAGTTTTTATGACTCGCTAAACTGACGCACCAGACGTTGCAAGCTCTCTAAACTGCCTACAAGCGCATTGGTGCGTTCAACAGAAGATGATGAGAGTTGTTTGGTGGATTGAATAGCGCCGTTCATCCGTACAACATGATCGTTCATACCCTGGGTCACCTGCACCTGCTCCGTAATAGCCTGAGCGGTCTGGGTACTTTGCTCCCCAATCGAGATTAAGTCATTCACTATCGCCTCGAATGACTCTTTACTCTTTTGCGACTTAGATACACTCTGTTCAGAGGACTTAATCCCCTCCTCCATCAGGCTACCTGTCTTATTTACGGTGGCCTGAAGCACTTCTATTTTCGACCGGATATCATCAACCGAAGCACTGGTTTTCGCCGACAGCGCCCGAACCTCATCAGCCACTACAGCAAAGCCTCGACCATGTTCACCAGCCCTTGCCGCCTCAATCGCCGCGTTAAGTGCCAAAAGATTGGTTTGCTCCGCAATGCCCTGGATCATTTCCAGAATAGTCTCGATGCCATCAACATCAGCGTATAGTTGATCAAGCGCTGTTTTCGAGCTGCCCAGGTGCTGACTCAGCTCACGCACCGTCTCTACCGCCTCATCAATGGTCTGTGTCCCTTCTTTCGCTTTATTCTGCGCATCGTTAGCAAACTCAGAGCTTTGTTTGGCTTGATTTGACACTTCTGCGATAGAGGCAAGCATTTCCTCAGCGGAAACGGCCATCGCATCGGTTGCCACATCCTGCTCACCCAACTCATTATCAATCGCCTGGCTATTGAGAACTTCTTCATTCGCAGCCTGGAGCAAATGAGTAGATGTTTCGTTTGCCCGTGCAGTCACCGCTCTTAGTTCAGCACGCTTCATCATCATGGCCAGCTCGATACGCGAAACATCATCACAATGTCCGGTATACGGCTGCTCCATTAAAGGATTATCGTAGTGAGTCTTGGCAACATTATTCAATGAAGCCAAACGCTTTTTCACGACAAATGAAAACGAGATCTGAGCAAGAATTAATGGAGTGAGTATGCCTAGCATGACAGGAGTTGAAAATGCCCCTAAGGCAAAAGCAATAAGAACGGCTAGCTGTGCAAACGTCAGCCCGAAAGACAGGTTCATCCATTCTATACGCCTTACGGAAACCGCTCCTTTTCTTAACTTCGAATAGAGTGAGTATGCCCGTGAAATCTGCTCATCAGTCGGTTGCGTTCTGACTGATTGGTATTCATACACCTTCCCGTCTTTATCCATAATGGGAGTGACGAAAGCTGATACCCAATAATGACCGGAGGTTTTACATTTGTTCTTGACCAATCCCATCCAGCTTTTACCAGACTGGATATATTCCCATAACTGACCGAATGCCGGCTTTGGCATGTCACCATGGCGAATAACATTATGCGGTTTACCTAGTAGTTCTTCTTCCCTGTAGCCAGCAACCTGACAAAAATCTTCATTACAGTAAGTGATATGACTGTCTGATGTCGTTGTAGATATGAGGCTGTCGCTGTCTGAAAACTTTACTCTTTCGTCTGTCATATTCCCCTCGTTATTTTTACCTATTTGTTATGACAAATGCCGAGCTTTCTGATTATAAG
The DNA here is from genome assembly GCF_001939735.1 of Photobacterium proteolyticum. Classification (GTDB taxonomy): domain Bacteria; phylum Pseudomonadota; class Gammaproteobacteria; order Enterobacterales; family Vibrionaceae; genus Photobacterium; species Photobacterium proteolyticum. The sequence goes on along the minus strand of NZ_MJIL01000099.1, from coordinate 6,466 downwards.
TGCTATTATCTGCATGGCGAAGGCGTAACAATATCAGACAAAAATGACACGTTATTGATAAAAATCATTAAGTTGTTAGATCTCATTAAGTTCAGAACTAGTTATGCAAGGTACTTAATAACACTAGATTCTGCAAAATGAACCCCCTGTTTTCCACAAAAGGGCAGAATAAAACATCGTTCTCTCAGCCATCGTCAAACGCATCTCTTGTACTATTTTTCAGGCATTCCGCGTTAGCCAAATAGGTAACAACATCTCTGAAAACCACCTTTTTAACACAAAGACCTAGTTGACCTTTTGACTGGCTGATCTCGTTGAACAGTTATTAATGGTTTCTAAATTCTCATTTCTGTCCACGGTTAAGTGAGCATATATAGGCCACCAATATCCCCATACCACCTTGTATCGTCTTCTAGTACTTATATATCCTCCGCCTGTATCTAGAACAGCAGTCACACTTCAATATGTATTCATTGGTAACCCTATTATTTGTTGAGGCTTTCGTTCAAAATATCAAACCAAAAATACGCAACAAATTGCAATATAGAGCTGAAACTAATGAGAACCGAGTCGACTATCTATCACCGGCATTGATTGATACCTACGTTAAAGAGGGTACCCCAAGAACGATATTTTCAACTATTTCGTCTTCCTGGTCGTTCCGCGATCTTCCTCTTCCCGTTGCATCTGACAGCTACCCTGTTTTGATATATAACCACGGCTTTCTCACCTTTCCCCGCTTTAGCATGACGCAATTAGAGTACCTCGCTAGCCATGGCTATGTCGTACTTGCTATCAGCCACCCAGAAAGAAAACGACTCATTGAACGCACATCTGGAGTGGTCGTGCCTGTAAACTACACCCAGGTAGAATTTACCGAGGAAGAAGATGCAGCCAGCATAAAGGCATACTTCGATGCGAAGCTAAAAAAAGCAAATAGCTGGCCTCCCGCAGAGAGTAAATTCTATATAGTTAAGTCATTAATTCTTACCTCCATCACACAACCGTTTACTACATAACGCATACTATAAGCAGCGCTTGTTGTGAGCAACAGATCACAACAAACGCTATTTCAACATTGCTTATTTAATTACTTAGGTTGGCTAAATAGATCAGCGTGGCCAGTATTGAACATTGTGATCTTAAGATTACTGCCCCGATACTCGCATGAGTAAGTTGTTACAAACTCCAGCGTCTCTTTTATTTTACAATCACTATCATTCAAAATATCATCAGGATGGAAATCGAATGTTGCATAAACTATATTCGTATCTACATAATGCTCTTCTTCGATATTAGTCGCAGACCTTGGCAAGTATGGTGGAAGCCAGCCTTTATCAATAATCCCTGATTGAACCAATTCATCATAGTTTTTAAAAGAGTTCATCACCTTTTCTTCTGAAAAGTAAAACAATGTCAAAGATAAAGACAACAATGCTATTGTAAAAAACATTTTCATAGGACTTGTGTTTTATATTTATTTGTGAGTTGAGTTCTTATGAGATAGGCATTTCTCACAGGGACTCAATATATTGAGACAGAAGGTCAGTCATAGTGCATTTATACTTTCCCTGAAGTACGTTGTTATTCTAAAGTTCTCTCATGACTTCAGCATGTATCTTTAGTAAATCAGGGTGCTATACTCAACTCTAAGACTGCGGAAAAAACCAGTATATAAAGGTGCTTCACATCAATATTAAATATAATTATTTAATCACCCAGTGCCTCTCCTGATGTTCAGCTAACCGCCTCCAACCTTGTTTTACACCTATCAATACGCTCGTTCCAATCTCCTGCCCACCCATGCAATTTAGCCGTCTCACACAGCTCTATAACCCTATCTAAAGCCCATTGTTGTTCATATATTACTGCAAGTTGTTTAAATCCATAATGAGTAGGGATAAGCTCATTATCCGAATGCTCTTTCAATACAGTAAAAGATCTTGGTGAAAGATTGATTTGATTCAGGCAAGAATGCATGGCAGATTCAAAATAATATGATGATCTATATCTATCTTGGTAAAAAATTTTAGCTTTACTTTGATAAAAGAAATGAAGATCCAATATTGTTGTTTTTTCATCAATAGACTCTTCAGCTTTAGTGATGATTTTATAACCTATATCTCTATCCATCGACGTATTGAACCAACCAGCCAAATCATATAAAAAATGTACTTTAGGCTCAGATAGGTGTTGATCTTTTCCTTGGGTTAAGTTCATTGATGTACGAGTAAAAATCGGGCAATATTTTTCTTCTATATACCTTCTTTCTTCCTCACAAAAGCAGGTACTCCACCAATCTGATAAACCATAATACCCAATTTTACCATCATATTTTTCCTTTTTATTGAACCTAAAGAACAACATAACATCCCTCAATTTAATCAAAACTTACAAATTATAAAAAAATTAGACAATAGTATATTATTTAGTATTTAACATTAATGCTGTTTCCTTGTTGTCTTTCTTATTCCAAGTTTCAAATATGGCACCATATTCATTTTTGCAAGTAATAAGAGTAACAATCGGAGTCTTTAATGTATTTACAGCTTCAAACACTTCACCGGGGTTTCTATACTTTCAAATGCTTTCACCAAAACCAAAACATAAGCACATGAAAACATATGAAATACCAGATGTAAACCGCTTCAACTATAAACTGCTATGCAATGACGACTCGATCACTTTTTCTCATCTTAACGCTCTCTAGTAGCACATATTTTCTCTTTCAGCCTAACGTAAATAACCTTTACGGCCGCTACACTAAAAAGATTGGATTCTGCCTTAAGAATTAACAGCCAGCCGGAATTTCTAGAACAACACTAAAAATCAGTTATCACTGCTCAGTATTGTTAGGTTTTCGAAATAGAGAATAGATTGATTAATGGCTTCAATGTCTGGTTCATCGAAACCTGCATCATTAACTTTCATCCACTTTTGGGGGTAAGGATCTTACAATTGATTTAGTACGCCACAGTAAACTACCGTGACGCACTCGAATAACGTTTGTACTTTGGTGGGGATGGAAGGCTTATTTAAGCTTTCTTCACAAACTGAGCCGTTACCATCATTTCGCCAGCTCCATCGACTTTACAATCTAGTTGATGATCTTTGCCATCGACGATTCGTCTAATAAGTGCTTTGGTACCAATTTTCAATACAAGCGAGCTGCCCTTAACTTTGAGATCCTTGGCTAGAGTGACCTTATCACCTTCAGACAACAATGTGCCGTTAGCATCTTTAGCCGTGACGGTATCTTCAGCATCAACTTCTGAGGGATTCCATTCGTGAGCACATTCTGGGCACACTAAATGGTTCTGATCTGGATACACATATTCGGATGCACAGTTTGGACAAGGAGGGTACGACATAACTTTAGTACTTCTTCGATTAACTTTGTGTATATGATACTTCGCGTTCCGCGCTTTGGCGAGTGTGACACGTCAACTTGCTCCCTAACTCTCCCAGTGTTGTTACCTCTCACTGCACTAAATTAGACACTATCAGAGCATAGTCACAGTAAGTTACCTTGTTGAACTTTACTATTGGGTTACTACTAACTTAACTTTATTAAGCTTTTTAGCAACTTGTTTATCTGCTGGCATTGGAAATACACCAATAGTTTTTACCACTTTTTCAGTTATTTTGCATAACTTCTCATTCCCATTTGATCTTATTATAGTAGCTTTACCTTCTTCACTTATATTCAAATGAAGTGTACACGTTTTGCCTTTAAACTGTTCAGGTTGATTCAATGCCATTTGAGTTTTTATTGTATATATTTAAACATATCTTCTCTGATCATGTGAAATTTCTTCATCTATTATTCTATTGCTTTTAGTAACACAACCAGATAGTACTAACACCACAAAAACTAATAAATATTGACATTTAAATCTCACCATTATTACCTTCAAATCGTTTTAACACAAACTATATTTTTTACCGCATAAATAGCTTATTACTTGATACTATGAGTAAAACTACCAAGCTCTATTTCATACCTCATGATTTAACTTTTCGGAACCGCCTCCACAGTACCATAAAGCCCTCTACAACTATGCAAGATAAAAATGACTTATTTAATTCCTCAGCTATGTTATTAATATCCCTTTTTTTATATACCTCAACTGCTAATAATGAATTTTCAGCATAAATTGGACTACCATCCACTTCAAACCCATGAGATAAGAGGATCTCTCTTTCTTCTTCGTATATATCTGTATCTATTTCCAAATGAGTAAAGTCTGTATTCTGATTGTATGGAAACGTGTAAAATTCATAGTTAGGCATAATCCCTCCTCTTTCGGTGACACTCTTACAAAAGCGATTAAATAAAACGCTGTATATTAATTTTTAACGTGATTGCATTGTAATTTACATTAAATCGTCACTGATAACGTTTGATTTCAACTGCCTCGGCCCACGATTTTAAAAGTAACGCTCTTTGTTTAATAATTGATACTGCAACATCTGATACATCTCCACTATGCATTAATTGAAACATAGTTCCTTGAGGTGGGTATACCCGATCCATTAGAATGCTGTTAAATTTGAGCGTTTTATCCCTATCTTCAAGCCATGTCAATTGAGATTGCTTTAATGATTCCTTTTCCTTTTCACTCAACATTTTTCTAAGTTTTGAATAGTAGATGTTTAATTCTCGGTCCCATAGTTTGGAAGCAATTAAGCATGGGATACCACCACTTCCTCCGCCAGTATTATCTAAACAACTCTGGATATAATCACCATAGCTACTTTCAAAATCTTCAATATTCTTGAATGATGATAAATGATTGAAATCAGAAACTGATTTATACTCATAATCAATTGCATAGACATTAAAAGAATAAAATAATATTGATACTAACACTAGATTCAATCGTGATTTCATTTTATTCCTATTCCTAGATATACACTACAATAAAATATCGTATCAAAAGTGTATAAGGCCAACAAAGTCAAACTAAAACTATAAAAACAAGTTAGTAGCCTACATGGTTCTTTTAATATTAACATTTCAAGTTAACCGAACTTATTTGTCACATATATAAGAGCTTTAAATACACTAAAAACAAATACGGTTAAAACCAAACCCATAAAAACACTGACGAAAGAAACCATAGAATAAGTCTTTGCTCGATAAGATTCAGAGGCATTAAACATACAATAAGCCAATACCATGCAACCAATAAAAATCAAAACCATGCACAAGGTTATAATTGTAGCCAAATTTTTTATTGGATTTACTAGCTTACACTTATCAAAATTAAATCTTGTATCTTTTTTAACCAAATCATATTTAGTTTTTTCTTGCAATGTTTTTCGCCCATATCACAAACAAAGTCGTAAAAATGATTAATAAATTAATCACATCTTTTATATTTAAATTTACCAGTAGATAATAAATTAATTAATGTATATCAACTCCAGAAGTATATTCTTTAGGACAACCTAACTTTTTATTATTTTTATCCTCATTAAAAATTAAGTTTCCTTCTAGTTGAGTAACTATATTTTCTAGCTGTTTACATTCTGCTTTACGATCCTGAATTTCTGAATAAGCTTCTAAAGCTTTTTTTTCCAATTCATTGAGTTTTTGAAAAACCGTTGATTCCATTACCCAGCAATAATAACCAATAACAAAAGTGAGCACTAAAATAATAATAGTAAATAGTTCAAATGAAATTATATCTAAAACCCAATCTAGCATTTTTTTCTGCCCCTTACCGAAAAAGAAATGTTACGTATCACCGTGACCTTCATGTCGTTCTTTCTACTGCGTTTCATCACTAATTCTAAGTTACCTAAAATTTTATACTCGGATGGCTTAAGTCAAATAGCTCCTCATATGGACATAGCTTATATACAATTTCAAAAATAGACTCCTATAGTTCTTTTTTTTATTAGCTTCAATAACCTCTATACTCTTAATATGAGTATAATGATCGAACATGACTTTCGATTTTTCTACGAAACCAAATCTCATATAGTTCATCACCGACTGTTCAAACCCATCAAGCTTACGAATCTTTTCGCTTATAACAAAACGTAAGCATATGAAAACACATGAACCACTGGATGTAAACAATTTCGACTATAAATACTTATATAAAGACGACTTCGTCACTTTTTCTCATACCTAACCACTTATTCTTCTCTTACCATCCCACAGCACCAGTTATACCCCCCCTCAAAACATACGATTATTATTATTAGTGCCTTCGTATGCCTTGAACGGCAACCAGTCGGTACCACTTCTTTGAAATCTTGATCTAGCACACACCCACACAATATATAACCAAGTAAAAACTACGACCTTTCATTGCCTAGCTATGCTTGCAGAACCAGCCAGCCACAACTGTAGGCCTAGCTCACTGAGGGATGCATATTCCGGAGTATTGCGACCCCTGATTCCGGGATTATCCGATCGCTCATTCCGGTTTAAACCGATCACCGATTCCGG
>NZ_MJIL01000098.1 GCF_001939735.1 Photobacterium proteolyticum | reverse complement strand
ACTTTTAAAAAGTGAAGACAAAAGGTTTGACTAATCATTTCACGAGTGCCCACACAGATTGCATGGTCAAATTGTTAAAGAGCGTTTCGCTAACACTTTGTGTTGGCTAGGCTGCGTATCTTACGCGCCTCATATTTTAAGTCAAGCTGTTTTTTTGATTTTCTCAAAACCGCTTCCTGACTCACCTCAACAATGCAAAAGCTTACTTTTTACCGCTTTCGGCTTACTTACTGAAGAGGGAGGCCATTCTATGCAATCTCAAACTGGTGTCAAGCACCTTTTTTCAATTGTTTTTTTAGAAACCCCACTTACCTACAAGTTATGCACAGCTTGCAAATAGCTTACTAAGTGCGTTCATATCTTGTTGGTGAGGCGGCATTATAGGGTGGCAGAAGAATATAACAACCGATTTATTGAACTTTTACATCGATTGCTGACAATTCAAACCATAGCCCATAAAAGTGACAATAAATACGCCGATTACAATACATAAATCAAAGCGTCAAAAGTCATCACGGTAGATTAAGCGTAGTCAATTATTGGATAAAGCGATCTTGTTTTAGAGAATTCGCAAAAAAAGGCAGCCTCAGGCTGCCTTAATATTGTCGAAAAACAGTGACTTTAAATAGCTACAACAAAATATGGGTTTAACAATTCTTCTCGATGGTAACTTAATGTATCACCGTTGAACTGCTTCACCGTTGCTCCTGCGCTTTCCGCTATGCATTGTCCGGCAGCGGTATCCCACATCATAGTGGGACCTAACCGAGGGTAAAATTGTGCTCGACCTTCGGCAACCAAGCAAAACTTCAGCGATGAACCAACTTCCGCCATTTTGTGCTCACCCAGTTTTTCGAGATAACTCGCCATGTCTGGACTCGGGTGAGAACGACTTCCCACCACAGTTGGTACAGTTGCAGGTCGAACCTTTATCTGATCTCGTCCTGCTTTTGTCTGAAGCCAAGCCTTTTCACTATCTCCTAACCAAGACTTGTCCAATGCCGGGGCATGGACAACCGCTATGATTGGCTTGCCATTCTCAATCAGAGCAATGTTGACAGTAAACTCACCATTCTTGCGCAAAAACTCTTTAGTGCCATCAAGAGGATCCACCAGCCAAAAAGAAGACCAATGCTGCCTCTCAGGCCAAGGAGTATGAGCAGACTCTTCAGAAAGAATAGGAATGTCTGGCGTTAACGCTTTTAGCTGTTCAACAATAATGGTATTGGCTGCGAGATCTGCTTCGGTCACCGGGCTACTATCAGCCTTCTCAGAAACCTGAACATTACCATGATAGCGCTCCATGATAGCTTCTCCGGCTTCAAGCGCTATGCCATATATCGATTCGAGTAGAGTACTCACTCGTAGCGACTCCTTTTATTAGCGGATGATCTGACGTTGTTTCAACGACTCCAAACACAGCTCTACCAACTCTGCGACCGATGCCTCACCAGCTTGTAAATGGATCTCTGGCAATTCCGGAGCCTGGTATTCAGAGTCGATCCCTGTGAACTGTTTAATCTCTCCTGCTCGGGCTTTCTTATACAGGCCTTTCGGATCACGCTTCTCACATTCAGCCAGCGGCGTATCGACAAATACCTCAAGAAACTCACCTTCGGGTAGTAAGTCACGGACCAACTGACGCTCTTGACGATGTGGGGAAATAAAAGCACTTAATACAATAAGCCCAGCATCAGCCATCAACTTTGCGACTTCACCTATGCGTCGGATGTTTTCCCGGCGATCTTCCGTCGAGAACCCAAGATCACGGCACAATCCATGCCGAACATTATCACCGTCAAGGAGATAGGTGTGATGCCCCAACTCCGCAAGACGGGACTCCAGGGCACCTGCAACCGTTGATTTCCCGGCACCACTCAACCCGGTGAACCACATTACACAAGGCTTTTGCTTTTTTTGCTTGGCACGAAAGGCCTTATCCGTCTGATGGCTGTGCCATACAACATTCTCATCATCATGAGGCTGAACCGCGGCTGTCATAATTAACTCCGTTTCATGACGTACGATTAAAAATCATATTAAAAAGGAAATAGCTGAGGGATCAACGCAAGTACAACCACTGAATACACAATGGAGATCGGTAACCCTACCCGTAAGTAATCTATTAATTTGTAGTTTCCCACGCTATAGACCAATAAATTAGTCTGATAGCCATAGGGAGAAATAAAACTGGCGCTGGCACCGAATAAGATCGCCATAATAAAAGGCATAGGATCCGCGCCGTAACTCACCGCCAAACTGTAGGCAATAGGAAAAGAAAGTGCTGCCGCAGCATTGTTGGTCACCAGCTCCGTAAGGATTAGCGTCAGTAGATATACCGCAACCAATGCTCCATAGATCCCCCAGCCATTGAATGCTGTCATCAGCATATTGCCCATACGATCAGACAAACCACTGGAGATCATCAGTTGGGCCAGCGACAACGCAGAACCAACAATGACAACGATGTCGACAGGAAAACGCCGCCGGATTTCAGTAAAAGTAATAATGCCTGTAGCAACCAGGACAAGCAGATAAGCGGCAAGCCCGTTGATAATAGGCAGAATATCAAGCAGCGCAGCGGCAATGACCCCCATAAAGCCCGCCAAGACACTCAGGCTTTTGCTGCTGTCTAAGCGAGCACTGGAATCTAACCCGTTGACCAACACAAACTCTCGGTTAAGCTGCTGCTTTTTATCATTAAAGGTTTTCCCCGGTACCACCACCAAAGTGTCACCGGCATGCAATTCGATATTACCCAGACCTCCCCCCAGACGCTCATGCCCCCGGCGGATAGCAACAACAACAGCATCAAAGCGCTCCCTGAAGCGAACACTTTTGAGCGTTTTGCCACGTATCCCCGCAGAGTGGCTGACGATCACCTCCAGCATCGACTGGCCATTAAGGTGGTGCTGGCCAAATAAATGCAAACCGTTTATTTCCTGCAACGTGGTTACACTTTCCACATCACCGCAAAAAAGCAGAGTATCACCAGCCAGTAACCGGGTATCCGGGCATACGGGAGCTATCTTTTTGCCATTACGTATCACTTCAGCCAAAAACAGCCGGCGTAGCGCGCGCAAACCATTCTCGGCAACCGTTTTGCCCGCCAGCGGTGAGCCCCCTACTATTCGGGCTTCGAGAAAATACGGTAAGTCATCCTGGCTGTTGTCATCATAGACAGGTAACAAATAGCTGAGAGGAATAATAATAATCAGCCCGATCGCCAATACTACAAGCCCAATAGAGGTAGGCGCAAAAAAGCCCAAGCTCGGTAGCCCCGCATCCTCAACGAAACTATTTATGATTAGATTCGTTGAAGTGCCAATCAGGGTAAGTGTTCCCCCTAATATGGCAGTATAAGAAAGGGGGATCAGCAATCTGGATGGTGCATGCCGCTGATTACGCTTGATAGCACCAATCAATGACACGACCACGGCCGTATTATTCGTAAATGAAGACAAAAACGCAGTCGACAAGCCAAGTTTTGCAACCACGCTAGACTGGCCACCCTGCGAAATCTGACGCCCGACCCAACTGATCAGGCGTGTTTTCTCAAGGGCAACAGAAACAAGGATCAGCAATACCAAAGTTAACAATGATGAATTAGTAAAGTTGCCAGCCAAGGTCGGCAAGTCAATCATGCCAACCTGAAAACCGACAAAGGCGGCTCCGGCAAATAAATAAGCCGGTTTGATCCGTGTTGTCAGCAGACAGGTTACTATCACCATTAACATGGCAAGAACCATTCCTTGTTCCCAGCCCATGCTATTATCCCAGTAGTTTACTGATATCTTTTGCATCCCAGTGAGGGAAATGCTTACGGATCAGCGCGTTGAATTCAACCTCGAAGGCACTGAACGGGCTTTCTTGTTGACTTTCCGTTCCTGCCAACGCCTCACGCACCATCCCGGCCCCCACCGTTACGTTGGTCAAACGGTCGATAACAATAAAGCCACCGGTATCGACACTGTCCTTATAGGCATCAACGGCAATCTCTTCATTCAGTGTCACTTCACATAGGCCAATACCATTTAACGGTAGCGCATCGACTGAGAAAGTTTCCAAGTTATTGATATCGACCTGATGGCGAATGGCTTCCACTGAGCCAACAGTTTTCTTACCAGCAACCTTAATGTCGTACTGGCGACCAATCTCCAGTGGCGCTTCTGCCATCCATACAATGTCAGCCAACAAGTGATTGCTCTGTGGGACATCATCATTGGCAGCCACTATGGTATCACCACGGCTAATATCGATTTCGTCAGTCAGGGTTAATGTCACCGCCTGACCGGGGTGCGCTTCTGGCAAGTCACCATCAAAGGTCACGATACGCTCGACCGTAGAGATTTTCCCCGACGGCAGCGCTTTAATCTGATCACCTGCTTTTACAACTCCCGAGGCCACCGTGCCGGCAAAGCCACGAAAATCCAGGTTAGGGCGATTAACATATTGCACCGGGAAACGAAAATCTCCCGTTTCACGTTCCTGGCCAATATCGACATTTTCAAGCAATGCCAGTAACGAATCACCGTCATACCAAGGCGTTTTGTCACTCAGGCCAACAACATTGTCACCCTCCAATGCCGACAGCGGCACCAGTTTGATATCAAGATCGGCATTCAGCTTCTCGGCAAAGGCCAGATACTCATCACGAATTGTATCGAAACGCTCTTGCTGGTAATCAACCAAGTCCATTTTGTTAATGGCAACCACAAAATGGCGGATACCCAACAGACTCGCTATATAGGAATGGCGGCGTGTTTGATCCAAGACTCCTTTTCGGGCGTCAATCAGAATCACGGCTACATCACAGGTCGAGGCACCCGTCGCCATGTTACGCGTATACTGTTCATGGCCAGGGGTATCGGCAATGATGAACTTACGCTTCTTGGTCGAGAAATAGCGGTAGGCGACATCAATGGTGATCCCCTGCTCCCGCTCAGCCTGAAGGCCATCAACCAGCAATGCCAGATCGGGCTTATCACCCGTTGTACCAACTTTCTGACTGTCGGTATGAATGGCCGCCAACTGATCTTCATAAATCTGATGCGAGTCATGAAGCAGACGGCCAATCAAGGTGCTCTTACCGTCATCTACTGAGCCGCAGGTCAAAAAGCGAAGCAACGATTTGTTCTGATGTTGGTCAAGGTAAGCTTCTATGCCTAGCTCAGCCACTTGTTGTTCAATAAGACTGTTCATGTATCTTTCCTTAGAAGTAACCTTGACGCTTTTTCAATTCCATCGAGCCTGACTGATCATGATCAATCGCCCGTCCCTGACGTTCGCTCGATGTCGCCACCAGCATCTCCTCAATAATACCCGGCAGGGTATTGGCCTCTGACTCAATCGCACCAGTCAGCGGATAGCAGCCCAAGGTACGGAAGCGTACGCTCTTATGTTCAATTTTCTCACCCGGTTGCAGCTCCATCCGATCGTCATCCACCATGATCAACATGCCGTCACGATCAACAACAGGACGTACCTCAGACAGGTACAACGGCACAATCTCAATGCCTTCCAGGTAGATATACTGCCAGATATCCAGCTCGGTCCAGTTCGATAACGGGAAGACGCGGATACTCTCGCCTTTGTTGATCTGACCGTTGTAGGTTTTCCACAACTCGGGGCGCTGATTTTTCGGATCCCAGGTATGGTTTTTGTCACGGAACGAATAGACACGCTCTTTGGCCCGAGACTTCTCCTCGTCACGGCGTGCACCGCCGAATGCGGCATCAAAGCCATATTTATTCAGAGCCTGCTTCAGCCCCTGGGTTTTCATAATATCGGTGTGCTTTGAAGAACCATGGGTAAAGGGGCCAACTCCCATCGCGAGCCCCTCAGGGTTCTTATGCACCAGTAAATCAAAACCATACTTCTTGGCAGTACGATCGCGAAACTCGATCATCTCGCGAAATTTCCAGTCGGTATCCACATGCAGAAGAGGGAATGGAATCTTGCCCGGGTAGAATGCCTTGCGGGCAAGATGCAACATAACCGATGAATCTTTCCCGATGGAGTACATCATTACCGGGTTATCGAACTCAGCAGCCACTTCGCGAATGATATGAATACTCTCCGCTTCTAGCTGCTTGAGGTGGGTTAAACGTTTAGGGTCCATCACTCTCTCCATACTATGCCAGCTTCACAACAGCAGACTGCTGTAATTGCTGTTCCTGCTTGCCGAACCAATGTAATTTTTCTGATAAATTCACCACTTCCCCGACCACTATCAATGAGGGTGAAGCGGCATGTTGAGCTAATGTCGCCAGCTCACCGAGCTGACCTTTCAATACTTTCTGAGATTTCTGGGTTCCACGTTCAATAATAGCAATAGGCGTATCCGCCGCCCGACCGTGGGTCAGTAGCTGTTGTTGGATATGGCTGGATTTCATCAGCCCCATGTAAATCACCAGCGTTTGCTTACCGCGAGCCAGGGTTGACCAATCCAGCTGATCACCGTCAGGCTTGAGGTGACCGGTAATAAACATGGCTGTTTGGGCATAATCACGGTGGGTCAGCGGAATGCCGGCGTAAGCCGTCGCTCCCGCAGCCGCCGTAATTCCCGGTACTACCTGGAACTGAATACCGGCATCGAACAAGACTTCCAGCTCTTCGCCCCCCCGGCCGAAGACAAACGGGTCTCCCCCCTTGAGACGAACAACGCGCTTGCCTTGTTTGGCATAGTGAACAATAAGCTGGTTGGTTTCTTCCTGTGGGACACTGTGAAAGCCGGCTTTTTTACCGACGCAGACCAGCTCAGCATCACGGCGAACGAGATCCATCACATCATCAGACACCAAGTAGTCGTAGAGCACAACATCGGCCTGCTGCATGAGCTGCAAGGCACGCAGTGTCAGTAGCCCGGCATCACCGGGACCGGCACCAATCAGTGCAACCTGGCCTTGAGAAAAAACTTGTTGCTGCTGGCTTTGCACTGAAAGAGATGCCAACTCCTGTTCGGCTTGTTTTTCCTGGCCGGCTGCAACCAATTCGGCAAAACGGCCGTTGAAAGCCTGCTCCCAAAAATACCGACGCTGTGACACAGAGGATACCGTCTGGGCCAGACGGTCACGGAAACGCCCGGCAATCTCTGCCATCCGCCCCAGATGACGAGGCAAAAGCGCTTCGAGCTTTTCTCGAACTAAACGAGCTAGAACAGGAGCCTTGCCTGAAGAGGAAATGGCAACGATGATCGGCGAACGATCGACGATAGAAGGCACAATAAAGCTGCATCGCTGCGTGTCATCAACCACGTTGACCATCACCTGGCGCTGATTGGCCGATTGATACACCAACGCATTGACTGCCTTACGATCAGTGGCGGCGATAGCCAAGAAAATGCCATCAAGATCTGACGGGACAAACTCTTGCGCCTGATGTGTAATGTCACACGCCTGCAGGGCTTGCTGGAAGTCGTCATTGAGCTCGCGGGCAATCACCCGCACATCGGCACCCGCCTTCAATAGCATGCGAGTTTTACGCCATGCGACGTCTCCGCCCCCGACAACCAAACACGGTCGACGTTTTATGTCTGCAAAAATTGGCAAGTAATCCATTTACAGCGCCCTCTGTTCCTATATCTAACAGCACTATAGTCGGGCTGAAATATTACCTGAAATTCTAAAAGTTTATTTTTTATTCCAAAAAGTTCAGACGACGCATATATGACGACTATACAAGAGCAAATATCACCCCTAGCAATCAATTAGTCTTAAAAAGCCAGAAATTACAGGTAAAAATAGCCCAGACCCATAACCACCACAGATACATAGGGCTTAAGTTATGCTTTTTTTGTATTACTAAAAAATCAGAGCAGGTGAAATCATGAGCATAATGAGATTTGCCCCGCCTTTTTAAGTTAAAAAACGAGAGTCAGAACACAATAAGGTAAACAGTTCACGTAATAGCGACATGATTTTTGATACCTTAAACACGCTTTCCCGTTCTATTTCCTGGAGAAAATCATGAAACTATCTGCCAAGCCACTGTCAATTGCAGTACTTGGTGGCCTGCTGACTATGGCGGGTCCTGCCACGGCTGAAACGATCAAGTTACGTATTTTGGAAACAACCGATATCCACACCAACGTGATGGATTACGATTACTACAAAGATAAGCCAACCAAAAAAACCGGCCTTGTTCGTACCGCCACGTTAGTCAAAGAAGCGCGTGCCGAAGTCACTAACAGCGTTTTGGTCGACAACGGTGATTTACTGCAGGGTAGTCCTATGGGTGACTACATGGCTGCCAAGGGCATCAAGGCCGGCGAAGTTCACCCTGTATACAAGGCGATGAACCAGCTGAATTATGATGTCGGTAACCTGGGTAACCACGAATTCAACTATGGGTTGGACTTCCTTAAAACCTCTCTTAAAGGTGCGACCTTCCCATATATCAACTCGAACGTGATTGACCTGAAGACAGGCAAAAACATGTTCACGCCTTACATCATCAAGCCGCATACCTTCAAAGATACAGACGGTGTCGAGCACGAAATCAAAGTAGGCTATATCGGTTTTGTTCCGCCGCAGATTCTGATCTGGGACAAGAAGAACCTGGAAGGCAAAGTAGAAGCACTCGATATCAAACAAGCTGCCGAGAAGTTTGTTCCGCAAATGAAGGCTGAAGGTGCGGATGTTATTGTTGCGATCCCTCACTCCGGCGTCTCTGCTGATCCGTATAAAGTAATGGCAGAAAACTCGGTTTACTACCTCACAGAGGTAGAGGGAATTGACGCTATTGCCTTCGGCCACTCGCATGCCGTGTTCCCAGGAAAAGGCTTTGCCAACCTGCCGAACACCGATATTAAAAAAGGTACCATCAACGGTGTTGCTGCTGTTATGCCAGGCCGCTGGGGTGATCACCTGGGCGTGATGGACCTTGTTCTTGAAAAAGAAGACAGCAAGTGGGTCGTCACCGATGCCCAGACCGAAGCGCGTCCTATCTATGACAAGTACAAGAAAGAAGCCCTTGTCGAAGCGGATGAAAAACTGGTTGCGTCTGTCAGCGAAGACCACAAGGCCACCCGTGATTTTGTCAATCAACCAATAGGCAAAGCCAGCGATATGATGTACAGCTTCCTGGCACTGGTTCAGGACGATCCAACCGTTCAGATCGTTAGCCTGGCCCAGAAAGACTATGTCGAGCGCTTCATCCAGGGCGATCCTGATCTAGACGGTATTCCGGTTCTGTCTGCAGCGGCACCGTTCAAGGCAGGTGGCCGTGGTAACGATCCGGCGAACTTCACCGAAGTTGAGTCCGGTCAGCTGACGTTCCGTAACGCCGCAGATCTGTACCTGTACCCGAACACCCTGGTTGCGATGAAAGTCACCGGCAAAGAAGTCAAAGAATGGCTGGAATGCTCGGCAGGTCAGTTCAACCAGATCGATCTCAACAGCACCGAGCAGCAGGGGCTGATCAACTGGGACGGTTTCCGAACCTATAACTTCGATGTGATCGACGGCGTTAACTACACCATCGATATCTCGCAGCCTGCCCGTTACGACGGTAACTGTAAGCTAATCAATGACAAAGCCTCGCGAATCCAAGAGCTGACGTTCAACGGCAAACCTGTCGAGCCAACGCAGGCCTTTATCATTGCGACCAACAACTACCGTGCATACAGCGGCAAATTTGCCGGTACTGGCGAGCAATATGTCGCCTTTGCCTCACCGGATGAAAACCGTACGGTCATTGCCGACTACATCTCCCGTATCAGCAAAGAAAAAGGCCTGGTTACCCCGAGCGCCGACAACAACTGGTCTTTTGCGCCGCTGAATAGCGACAAGAAGCTAAATGTGACATTTGAAACCTCGCCAAGCGACAAGGCGACGCAGTTTATTAAAGACAAAGGTCAGTACCCGATGGAAAAAGTGGGTACGGACAAGGTTGGCTTTGCGGTCTATCGTATCGATCTGCAAAAATAACCCCTGAGTATCCATCACTCATACATACCGCGGCTTAGCCCGCGGTATTTTTTTGCTATGATGGCAGCATAGTTCCCAACCTGTAACCATTATTATGAACGACGTCCTGCAAGCCTTTCTCAGCCAGCTTGGTGCTTCAGAGGAAACCATCCAAGAAGCCGTCGCTGCCGCCGCCCCCATGGAGCTGCCAACCCGGCACGTATTGCTCAACCAAGGGGAAAAGCCGGGCTATTGCTACTTTCTCCTCGACGGACTTTGTCATGCCTGCTACCTCACACCCGAGGGAAAACAGTTCAGCAAAGAGTTCTATTGGGACCAGGATGTCCTGATTGGCTTTGAAAGCCTTATCAGTGATGCGCCTTCACCTTTCTTGCTCGAGACCCTGTCTGCCAGCAAGCTGCTTGCCTTGCCTGTCAGCCTGCTAGTGCAGTGGCGAGCACAGGGCAATCCTCTCTACCTGCGCCTGCTTGAACGGCAGCTTAGCTATAAAGAACAGAAAGAACGCTTTATGCTGATGCATACGCCAGAGGAGCGCTACCATTTATTTACCACCAGCTTCCCGGAATTATTGAGCCGGATTGCCGACTATCAGATTGCCTCTTATCTGGGGATCACCCCGATAAGCCTTAGCCGGATCAAAAAACGGCTTTAGGAAGAATAATTAACAATCGTTAATGCCAGGCAGACATGTTGGCGGTACTCTGCTGCCAGACCCTGTATCCATCAAGGAGAATACGATGCAATGGCAATGCCTGCCTTTTGAACAGCTCACAACCCACCAACTGTATGACTTGCTCAAGCTCAGAGTCGATGTCTTCGTGGTCGAGCAAAACTGCCCCTATCCCGAGCTGGATAACTGTGACCGCCTAGCAGGTACCCACCATCTGCTGGGTTACCACAATGATGAGCTTGTGGCCTACCTCAGGCTGCTGCCACCGGGGACCACCTATGCCAACAGCAGCATCGGCCGCGTACTGACGGCAGCCAGTGCTCGGGGGACAGGGGCTGGCCACGTGCTGATCCAGCAAGGGCTGGAATACGCCGAACAACTTTGGCCAAATCAGACAATCGACATCGGTGCCCAGTCTCATCTTCAGCACTACTATCGCCGATATGGCTTTGAAGCAATTTCTGACGAATACCTGGAAGATGGCATTCCGCATGTAGACATGAGACTGCACAAAGGGATAGTGAGTGAATAAACTCTCCCCGTTCGCCGCCGGAGCGCTGCTACTGCTGCTGGGCAACTTGTCCGCATCCTTCTCTGATGTGGCGGTAAAACTACTTGAAGGGGGCATCAGCGCCTTTCAATACATGTTCATCCGCCAGTTGCTCAGTGTCTTATTACTGTTTCCGCTTTGGTTCAGATTGACACCCCGGCAACAGGCTGTCGGCAGCTATGGTATTACCCTGGTACGCTCTCATCTGGTGTTAGCCGGTAGCGGATTCGTCATGGTCGCCCTGACCTGGCTGCCGCTAGCGACTGCCAACGCTCTGTTTTACGCTGCGCCACTGCTGATGCTGCCGCTATCGGCCTGGTTACTAAAAGAAAAGCCAGAACGGCAGAAAGTACTGGCAACCCTCACCGGCTTTGGCGGCGTCCTGGTCGTACTGCGGCCCGATCAGTTCCACTGGGCGGCACTGGCCGCTTTGGGGTGTGCTTTCACGCTGGCACTGTACAACGTGCTGGTCAGAAAGTTGCCTGAACAGCAACCCGTCGTCAGTACGCTATTTTGGACCGGCGTTTTCTCTCTGCCTCTGGCAGGCGTACTTGCTACATTGTTCTGGCAGCCCATCACCACAGAAGAGCTGATGCTCATTGCAGCCAGCGCACTCTTTACCCTGGGGTATCACGGCTGCGCTGTAGCCGCCTACCGACGCGCAACAACCTGCCAGCTCGGGCTGATTGAGTACTCCGGACTGATTTTTGTCACCATTTTAGGGATTGTCGGGTTTGATGAACGGCCTGATTTACTGACAACTATGGGGATTGTACTCATTGTGCTGCCGATGCTGCCTCTGCCTAAGTCACGTCGTTCAAAGCCCCTGTGCGATGACGCGGCGCAATAACAGTATTCAGTTGAAAAGCCGTCAAAATGAACAAAGGCCACTTTCGGCCTTTTTCACAACTACCTTTTCACCACCATTCGCTACTGACTGCGAACAAAGCTGCCATCGGAGCGGCGGAAAAACATCACCGACTCTCCCTTGCGGCTTTCTATCTGCAACACATCCAGCCCGCCTTTTGCCGTCTGTTTATAACGGAGCCATTGCCCGGCCTTGATCCGGCTAAGGGGTTTATCTTTACCTTCAATGGCCGCGACCGCATAGAGATCGGTTAACGGTAATGACTTGTCGCGGAAAATATTGGCCAGCGTCTCACCCTGCTTAACCTGATATTTCTGCCACTCCACTTCAACCGGTGCTTTTTCCACCGGTGACTGGCTCGCAGGAGAAGCGGGCTCCGGCGCTTTCACCGCAGTACGTACCGGCGACGCAGGCTCGCTACGCTGGCCGACCGGAGGAAGCGAAGTTGCATCGTTACCGAGATCAAGCGCAAGTTCACGTCGTTCTGTCGGGCCAGAGCTTGTGGTCGATGTTGACTCGCTCACCGGCCATAACAGCAACACGGCAACCACGGGAAGCAGTACCGCAAGCGCCCGGCGGTGCAACAGTGGCAACGACTGCCATTTGGCCTTCAACGGCGCCAGCCTGGCTTTCAGCCGATCGCTGCTGACACTCAGACTTTCCTTGCTAAACGAAAGACGGGGAAGTTTAAATTCACTTTTTTTCTTTGAACGGCGTCTGGCCTGTCCCATATTCAACACTCCAGCGTTCTCAACTCACGCTATCAAACGACATCTTGCCACAAAAGTTTACCCCTTGGGGTCGAAACTGTTATCCTGCCTGCTTTAATTCACTCTACATAGAGAGAAGACACCATGTCTGACGTTAAACTAGATACAGTTGAAACTAAAGCAAGCTACGGTATCGGTCTACAAATGGGCCAACAGCTAGCGCAGAGCGGTCTTGAAGGCCTAAACGTTGCTGCTATCGCTAAAGGTATCGCAACTTCCCTAACTGGTGAAATGCCAGAAATCGAAGTTGACGAAATCAACAACGCACTACGTGAAATCCACACTCGTGCTGAAGAAGCTCGTCAAGAGCAAGCAAAAGCTGCAGCAGCTGACGGTGAAGCTTTCCTAAAAGATAACGCACTACGCTCTGAAGTAACAGTGACTGAATCTGGTCTTCAGTACGAAGTTCTTGTTGAAGGTAACGGCGAAATCCCAACTTCAGACAAGCAAGTTCGTGTTCACTACCACGGCGAACTGACTGACGGTACTGTTTTCGACAGCTCTGTATCTCGCGGTCAGCCTGCAGAATTCCCTGTAACTGGCGTTATCGCTGGTTGGGTTGAAGCGCTTCAGATGATGCCTGTTGGTTCTAAGTGGAAACTATACATCCCACAAGACCTAGCATACGGCGAGCGTGGTGCAGGTGCTGCAATCCCTCCATACGCAGCGCTAGTATTCGAAGTAGAACTACTAGACATCCTGTAAGCTTCCCGAAGCCAGACAAAACTTCCAAACGGTGCCTCGGCACCGTTTTTTCTCCCTTCCAGATGCACGCCCCATCAGTAAACCATATTTTTTCATTTTAATTTGGTAGTTACGCCGCATTCCCCACTACGCTTATAACGTTAATCAAAGGAGGATGCCATGGGATGCAAACCATCTATTTTTAGCCGATCACTTATACTTACCACACTTGTGAGCTGTTTGGCTTTTTCAGCCTATAGCCATGCTTTCAGCCTGTCAGATCTGTTTGGCGGCGGTGATGACGAACAGGCAGAGGCCAGCGCAACCAATCCCCTAACAGACATACTGGCCAACCAGCTTGGTGTGACATCAGAGCAAGCGGCCGGTGGTGCCGGCGCATTGCTGTCACTGGCATCCAGCCAACTTAGTGCCGATCAGGCTAGTGAACTTAGCAAGATGATCCCCGGCAGCGATGCCCTTACTGCTGCCATTCCTGCGGGTCTTGGCGGTATGCTGACCAACATAGATACAATCAACCAGGTGTTCTCAGCCCTCGGCATGGATGCCAGCATGGTCAGCCAGTTTATCCCCGTTGTCATGCAATTCCTCGGCAGCCAGGGAGCCAGTGCAGGCTTGCTGGATGCCCTCGGCAAAGTGTGGACACCGGCAGGCTAACCGCATCCACACTCCGGCGCGGCAACGATGATACAGAAATTGGTGTGCCCCCTGTCAAATGCAAGTAAAAAGAGTTAATTAAAACAGCAGGCTAATAATAACCTCACATAAAAAAACCTTATCTGCCTGCAGGTCGCAGTGCCAGATAAGGTTTTTATTTTGCTCCTGATCATCAGAGCGTTAATGCATCAAATACCCGAACCATCATATTCAGTACCATCTTCATGCAAGCCACACTCTCGCTTGAGACCAAAGAAACGTGTTTCCTCCTCCTTCATACCCGGCTCCCACTTACGGGTGGTATGGGTATCACCGACAGATAGGTAGCCCTGCTCCCAAAGCGGGTGATAAGGTAAGTCATGTGAAGTCAGATACTGGTGAATATCTTTGTTCGTCCAGTCAATCAGTGGCAAAAACTTAAACACACCATTCTGGATAGCCAGTACCGGCAAGGTTGCTCGGGAATCAGCCTGCTCCCGACGCAGCCCCGAGAACCAGCAGCCGACATTGAGCTCATCCAGAGCACGGCGCATAGGCTCGACCTTGTTTAACTGGTTATACCGCTTGATCCCCTCAACACCTTGTTCCCACAGCTGACCAAAGCGTGCCTCCTGCCAGGCCGAACTCATTTCCGACTTATAGACATACAGGTTCAGTGACAAACGTGCCGTCAGCTCGTCGATAAACTGGTAGGTCTCCGGAAACAGATAACCGGTATCGGTCAAAATCACCGGCACATCCGGCTTTTCCTGAGTCAACAAATGCAGCATAACAGCCGACTGAATGCCAAAACTTGATGCCAGCGCAAATTCGCCGTCCAGATTTTCCAACGCCCAGCGTACTCTGTCTTGGGCAGTCAGGGTTTCCAGCTCAGCATTAATTTCCGCTAGCTGCAGGATCTGCTCAACCTTATTTTTCCGGAGCAGCTCTGCTAACGCTAACTTAGGCATAAAAATCCCTCTTAGAGACTAACACCGGTTCAATGATCCCGGCACGGATAGTGAAATCACCAAAGCCTTCACCATCTTCGCGTTCTTGCGACCAGCGTGCCACCAGCGAGTCAATCTCTTCCATGATCTGAGCCACTGTAATATTTTCCCGGTACATTTTCGGTACCCGGGTACCGCTACGGTTACCACCAAGGTGGAGGTTATAGCGTCCCGGCGCTTTTCCAACCAAGCCAATCTCTGCCAGCATTGCCCGGCCACAGCCATTCGGACAACCGGTCACCCGCAGAATAATATTCTCACCTTCAGCCAGGCCGTGCTTGGCCAGAATACCTTCGACATCGGTGACAAAGTCAGGCAGAAAACGTTCGGCCTCGGCCATTGCCAGCGGACAGGTAGGCAAGGATACACATGCCATAGAGTTCTTGCGCTGCTCACTGACACCGTCATCGATCAGGCCGTGATCACGGGCGATCTTTTCGATCTTGTCTTTGTCCTTGGCCGCCACCCCAGCCACAATCAGGTTCTGGTTGGCAGTCATGCGGAAATCACCTTTATGGACCTTGGCAATTTCAGCCATCCCGGTTTTCAATGGTTTGCCCGGATAGTCCAGCAAGCGGCCATTTTCGATAAACAGCGCCAGGTGATGTTTACCATCGATACCCTCGACCCAGCCAATCCGATCACCACGGTCGGTAAATTCATACGGACGGCTTTCGGCAAATGCTATACCGGCACGTTTTTCCACCTCGGCCTTGAACACATCCGTACCGACACGATCTAAGGTGTACTTGGTCTTGGCATTTTTACGGTTGGAGCGATTACCCCAGTCACGCTGGGTTGTTACCACGGCCGCAGCCACATCCAGCGTCTTTGCCAAAGGAATAAAGCCTAAATCATCGGCGCGACGCGGGTAGGTCGACTTGTCGCCATGGGTCATCGCCAACCCGCCACCAACCAGGACATTAAAGCCAACCAGCTTGCCCCCTTCGGCAATCGCCACAAAGTTCAGGTCATTAGCATGAACATCAACGTCATTCTGCGGTGGGATCACCACGGTGGTCTTGAACTTACGCGGCAGATAGGTGCTGCCCAGAATCGGCTCGTCATCCGTAGCCTCGACCTTCTCACCATCCAGCCAGATCTCGGCATAGGCTCGTGTTTTCGGCAACAGGTGCTCACTGATTTTCTTTGCCCACTCATAAGCTTCCTGATGGAGCTCCGACTCAACCGGGTTGGTCGTACACAGTACGTTACGGTTCACATCCCCCGCCGTGGCAATCGAGTCTATCCCGATTTTATTGAGCGTCTGGTGCATCAGCTTGATGTTTGGTTTCAGTACACCGTGGAACTGAAAGGTCTGGCGCGTTGTCAGGCGAATACTGCCGTACAGGCTGTGTTCCTCAGCAAACTTGTCGATGGCCAGCCATTGCTTCGGTGTGATCACCCCACCCGGCATCCGGGCACGCAGCATCACATTCTGCAACGGCTCAAGCTTCTGCTTGGCACGCTCTGCGCGGATATCGCGGTCATCCTGCTGGTACATACCGTGAAAACGGATCAGCTGGAAGTTATCACCGTTAAAACCACCGGTGATGCGATCCTGCAAATCGTTCTCGATGGTGCCGCGCAAGAAGTTACTTTCCCGCTTCAGGCGTTCGTTATCTGATAGTTTTTGCTCGCTCATTAGTACACATCCCTTTGATAACGCTTGTTCTTACGCAGCTCGTTAAGATACTGCTCCGCCTGTTCGCGGTTTTGCTGACCTTGTTGCTCGGCAATAGTAACCAGAGCTTCGTGAACATCTTTGGCCATATGGTTGGCATCGCCACAGACATACACGTGTGCCCCGTCCTGCAGCCACTGCCAAACCTGGGCGGCATGCTCAAGAAGGCGGTGCTGAACATACACTTTTTCCACCTGATCGCGGCTAAAAGCGACGTCAATCTGGCTCACTACGCCGGATTTCAAATACTTCTGCCACTCCACCTGATACAGGAAGTCTTCAGTAAAGGTGCGGTCACCAAAGAACAACCAGTTTTTACCTTTCGCTTCCCGGTTATCTCGCTCCTGAACAAACGCACGGAATGGTGCGATACCAGTTCCGGGGCCAATCATGATCACCGGAGTATTGTCGTCAGCCGGCAGCTTAAAGTTGTTGTTAGTCTCGACAAAGACCTTGACGTTATCACCGTCTTCCAGGCGATATGACAGATGGCTCGATGCTCCACCCTGTCGGGTTTCGTCACCGTTTTCATATTCAACAACGCCCACCGTCAGATGCACTTCCTCACCCACCTCTTCCTGGCTGGAAGCGATGGAGTACAGGCGTGGTGTCAAACGGCGCAGCAGCCCGATAAGTTGTTCGGCAGTCAGCTTTGATTTCTTTTCAGCTAAAACATCAATCACCTGCGTCTGGCCGGCATACTGACGCAACTTGTCTTTGTCAGCTACCAGCTTTTCCAGCTTTTTGCTGCCTGAGAGCTCAGCGTACTTGGTCACCAACTGCGGGTTCGCTGCGGTAATTTCATACTTGCTGATCAGCGCCTGTTTCAGCGACAGCGCTTCTCCGTCGACCTCGACATTTTCGGTTCCGTCCAGACCAACCCGCGCCGCCAAGGCTTCAGCCAAAACCGAGTCGTTCTCGTACCAAACCCCCAGCGCATCACCCGGTTGATAGGTCAGCCCGGAATCTTCAAGATCAATTTCAATATGGCGGACATCTTTGCCCGAGCGCCGCCCGGTGATCTTCTGGCTGGTCAGCAGTGTTGCCTCATAAGGGTTCTGCTTAGAATATTGTGAAACCGCCTGCTGACTGTTGGCTACCGGTAGCTGAACCACTTCAGCCTCACCAATCGATAAGGTTTCTTTCACCTTTTCAAGAGCTTTTGCCCGCCATTCTGCGGCTGGCGCATCATAGTCAACATCACAGTCAAGACGCTCAAGTATCGATTCGCCGCCCAGGCGGCTCAGATAGCTGTCAAAGTCTTTTGCCGTCTGACAGAAGAACTCATAACTCGAGTCTCCCAGACCAATCACGGCATACTTTAGATTCGGTAGTTTCGGCGCTTTCTTCGACTGTAAGAACTCATGCAGTTCAATCGCATCATCCGGTGCCTCACCTTCACCATGTGTAGAGGCGACAATGATCACATGGGTTTCTTTGGCTAAATTTTTGCCTTTATAGTCACCGGCAGCAAATAGCTCGACAGCGATACCGGCAGCCGAAGCTTCTTCTTTGAGCGCTTCAGCCACCCCTTTTGCATTTCCCGTCTGGGAAGCATGAATAATCGTTAGCTTGCCGGTTGGCTGGGCAACAGCCGCAGCGGAAAGCTGTTGGGCAGGTTGAGGCTGGTCCGCAGACTGAGTTTGGCTCAGCCCCCAAAAATACCCACTTATCCACGCCATTTGCTGTGGCGACAATTCTGCAGCGGCCTGTTGCAGTTGACCTATTTGTTGATCATTGAGTGGGCTGGCTATGGCCGAGAGTTCCTTAAGTAACATGACACGACGATCCCTATACATTGCGTAGTGTTAGATTAGCTACTCAAAGAAATAACAAGAAAGAATAGATAAGAATGTTTTATAACTTTTAGTAAGGTTAGAAGACAGGAAAAAGCGGCTTAACCTGATATTAAGCCGGGTTGCTACACACTAAATCAAAAGGTATCGGCGATACGGACCTGGTGGAACCCGACCTCGAAAGCCCGCTCCGTGGCCGTATCAATATCCCGGTAACACTTTTCACTGCCGGCACCATCGGTCAGCGGTACAAAACCACCCCGGCGATGACGAAATTCTACAATCCATCCGTTGGCCTGAATAGATGGCTCGATAACCGCTTCCACGATATCGCTGTTGGCATACAGTTGCTGTAGTTCAGTTAATGTCATTTGCCCACTTCCTGACTGTTGTATCACTTTTAAAAATGGTACAGAAAAGCGCAAACAGGCAACAAAAAAGCCACGATAAATCGTGGCTTCGATATTCTGTGTTCTGCCAATAACGCTTAGAAGTCCAGTTCTACACCTGCAAACCAACCGTCTAGCTTCACCTTACCTTCAGTTTGCTTGATGAAGTCAAAGTCATAGTCCATCACGCGGTAGCCGGCACGTAGGTTAAGATCGGCAGCAATCAACGGTAGTGACCACTTCACGCCAGCCTGGCCATCAACCGTGCTTGTACCGTCATAGTTACCGAAGTTCAGATCGCCAAAGACTGACACCGGCGTCATTGGAATACCAGCCTCAACGTTACCATACAGGTTCGGCTGCCACTCGCTGAAGTCTTCGCCCAGGAATTTACCCGCATTAAACTTGGACAGGGTGACACCCACATCGAACGCAATCGCGTCGTTATCTAAGATCTCATAGTAAGCCGTGTAGTCAGTCTGACCAAATGATACTGCGCCTGCATCAATGTCAGCGTAACGTAGACGGAAATTAGGCACCAATGGAATAAAGTGCTCAAAGGCCAGGTGATACGATAGGTGGGTATCATCACCGCTTGTGCTGGCATCGTTCACTTTTGCATCTGCAAACCATGCATCTGCACCTGCTTTTACTCCAAGAAGCATTGCCGCCTGAGCTGGCACTGCCGCTGCTAATGCGACTGCAGCCGCCACTGCAGAAATAGCTAATCTATTCATTCGAGTCTCCGCTCTTTATTAGAATTTAAAAACGGCCAAACTATACCAGATGCCGTACAAGAAAACCGCACTTCCTTCGCAGAACCATCACTTTCAGTTCAATTGCTAGGCAAGCTTTTGTAAGCAAAAGCAATTTATCTAGTATCGTCATCAACGACGGTGATAGCGACCTCTATGCTGGCAGTCACCCTTCTTTCCGCGGTACAGCCAAACAGCAACACCGATTAAGATTAGCCAAGGCAGAAGCTTGAGCATCACGCCAATCATTCCCGCCAGCGCCATCACCACAAAGCCTGCCAGCACAGCAAAAACCATACCAACCAAACTCACGCCAGTGAAAATCAATACCATCGCAAATACCAGTAAAAACAGAAACTCAATCATCTTTTGACCCCTTTAGTTTTTATCCTATCTTGTTTTGTTGATAGCACAATTCAGGCCAACAGTTTGACTTTTAAAATAACCATTTACTTTCAACCACATACAAAAAGAGCGTTGACCATATATGATCAACGCCCTATCTAACTTGGCTTTTTTCACCATGATATATGGCGAAAACAGCCACATTAATGATTGGTTACCGCTTAGACATCCAGGTGTGCCGGTATTTTTTCCAGTGCCTGCTGGAGCACTTCAATACCCGCTCCCGGTTTATGGGCATTTTCACTGATGTGGCGGCGCCACTGGCGCGCTCCCGGCATGTTCTGAAACAGCCCCAGCATATGGCGAGAAATATGATTGAGGTAAGAGCCGTTGGCGATCTGACGCTCGATATACGGATACATAGCCTCAACAACCTCACGACGCTTCTTCACTGGCTTATTGCTGCCAAACAGGCGCTGATCCAGTTCAGCCATCATATACGGGTTCTGGTAAGCTTCACGGCCAACCATTACCCCGTCAAGATGCTCGAGGTGAGCTTCAATTTCGGCCAGTGTTTTTACTCCACCGTTAACCGCCATGGTCAGGTGGGGAAAATCACGCTTCAGCTGGTATACACGCGGATAATCCAGCGGTGGTATCTCACGATTTTCTTTCGGGCTCAGGCCACTGAGCCAGGCCTTGCGGGCATGGATTGTAAAATCGTCACATCCGCTTTTTTCACTGACTGTACCGATGAAGTCAGTCAGGAACTGGTAAGAGTCCTGATCATCGATGCCGATTCGGGTTTTTACCGTTACAGGGATATCAACCACTTCGCGCATAGCCGACACGCACTGCGCCACCAGCTCGGCTTCGCCCATCAGGCAGGCACCGAAGCGACCGTTCTGTACCCGATCTGACGGACAACCGACATTCAGGTTTACTTCATCGTAACCGCGCTCTTGAGCCAATTTGGCGCAATGAGCCAAATCGACCGGGTTAGAGCCACCTAGCTGCAGCGACAGCGGATGCTCTTCTTCGTTATAGGCCAGATAGTCTGCCTTACCATGAATAATGGCGCCGGTAGTCACCATTTCGGTATACAGCAGCGCATGCTCGCTCAACTGACGATGGAAATAGCGGCAGTGACGATCTGTCCAATCGAGCATCGGTGCCACGGAGAAACGAGAAGAGGGGTAATCACCAGCAATACCGCTAGTTTCCTGATGTTTATCAACATTTAATGTCATTTCGAATTACCTGTAATATCGTTGAAATTGCTTGAATTTCGTTCTACAGTACCCCTCATAGTACCCCCGACAGAGTAGGACAAATGGCATCTTTCACGGTAGAAAAACGACAACTCAAAAGCGGCGAACTGCGGTACAAAGCAACTGTTTTCGTAAAAAAGAACTCGCGGATTATACATCGTGAATCGAAAACTTTCAGGAAAAAGGATCTAGCTCGCACTTTTGGTCGCAACCGAGTACTGGAGTTAGAATCTCAGGGGGGACCGATTACCAATTCAGTATCCCTAGGGGTACTGCTTGACAGATATATGAATGATGCTGATTTATGGGACAAAACTGGTCGCACCAAACGCTATGTCATCCAAATGCTAAGGGATTGCGATATAGCTAATATTGACAGCAACCAATTAAAAACAAGCGACCTCATTGAACACTGTCGAAACAGAAGATCAGCCGGAGCCAAACCCGCCACGGTTTATCATGACATAGCCTATCTACGATCTGTCATGAAAAAGGCTAATCCTGTTTTTAATATCAATGCCAACTACGCAATTTTTGAAGAAGCCGTTCCCGTACTGATCGATATGGGACTCGTAGGTAAAAGCCAAAAGCGTACCCGACGCCCGACTGAAACAGAGCTAGACAAACTCAGAGAAGGCCTGAAAGCGCGTCAGGACTTTCGTCCCAACGGTAAAACACGAATACCCTTCTTAGATATTCTGGATTTCAGCATTTTGACCTGTATGCGAATTGGTGAGTTGTGCAAACTACGTTGGGATGATCTCAACGAAGAACACAAAACCATTGTTGTCCGTGACCGTAAAGATCCACGCAAGAAAGAGGGAAATCACATGATTGTCCCTTTACTGGCAGAGTCATTCGATATCGCTAAGAACCAACCAAAAACCAGTGAGCTAATTTTCCCATATAACCCACGCAGTGTTACGGCTGGCTTTCAGAGAGTTAGAAACAGCCTTGATATTGAAGATTTACGTTATCACGATTTGAGGCGAGAAGGTGCGAGCCGCCTGTTTGAAAAAGGGTATTCAATAGAAGAAGTTGCTCAAGTCACCGGACATAGAAACTTAAACATCCTCTGGCAGGTTTATACCCAACTCTTTCCACACAAGCTACATGAGAAATCATAATACTTGCGCCCACTCTCAAATCTCATTTAACGGTATAGTTATCATGCGACAACATACGCAGCATAATTCATAGTGATGATTTTATATGAGCATAAAAATACAAGTAGAAGATGCGATTTTCTTAAAAGAACATGAACGTTACTTAGGCGCACTAACAAATCTAATGCTAGCTGTTGCAGCTTCATCAAGAAAGACGTTCCCAAGAGGGACCAAATCTCTCAAAGAACCAAAAAGAAACATGAGGGACAATGAAGCTTTCAAATTATTTCTTGGTGGTCGTATACGCAACATACTGGGTGGCCACTTCAGTGGCCCAGAAACTGGTAGTAGCGGGAAGTATATAGAGTTCAAAGGAGAATATTACGAAATAGAGCATATTTTATACGAGTTTTATCGATGTAATTTAGTCCATGAAGGTGAGCTACCTGAAGGTATTGAGTTTGTCCCTCCTGAAGAAATTGAGTTTGTTCCACCTAGAGTTGCACAAGAATTTGAAAACTATGTATCAATAAAAGGTGGCCACACATTAACTCTTGATTTCAACTGGATTGACTTGCTAGTACAGTCAGTGGTTTACGCAAAATGCAATGGCGAAACATTTAATATAAAACACTATGAAATGCGCCCCAAAAATAATGATACCCCTTCCACTGAAAAGCGATTGGCTCTAAAACACAACACTTCAGAGGGAAGAATTGAAATACTAAAACATGCTGTGATGAATATTGAACCTGAGGTCGTAACAAGCTCAAGTAACAGTGTACTGACAATAGACTTTCAACAACTGCTTCACGCCAAGATAATTGACGGTGGAATGCTTGCCGCACTAAGCAGTCATGGCTTATCTGACAATTATGGGAAACTGTCCTCTAAAGGAATAGATGTATGTCGAGAGATAGCTGAATCATACTATCGTGTGGAAGTTTAATGCACCACTTTCGTTAAACTGAAGCCTACGAAATGAGTAGGCTTCGAGACTTATAATACCTTGGCTTCCAATCGAATAAGGCGATTATTGTGCTGCCAGAACATAGCGACGATAACCAGCAT
The DNA here is from genome assembly GCF_001939735.1 of Photobacterium proteolyticum. Classification (GTDB taxonomy): domain Bacteria; phylum Pseudomonadota; class Gammaproteobacteria; order Enterobacterales; family Vibrionaceae; genus Photobacterium; species Photobacterium proteolyticum. Next base: position 44,743 of record NZ_MJIL01000098.1, on the reverse strand, counting down.
TGAGGGAGGCAAACCCATTGAGGTGAAGTATTGTAGTAATTCAACCATATCACTTGAACTCATTCCGTAGGGTTTCCCATAGGCCTAAAGCTACTGGTACCACAGTGCCAATTAGACCACCATATTGCACACCTGCATCAGTGACGGTTGCCGTTAATAGCTCAGGATGCCCCGAAGCCAAAGCTACGCCCGCACCAACCAAGGCAATGCCTTTTTTCGTTGATGGTTGCTCAAGGTCGATTTTCAGTTTCTCTTTCAGAAATTTCTTCATAGTAACTTACTCTTTTTCAGGTATTTGACGGTGTAGGCGGCCAGTACAGCCCCCACCACAGTAATTGCAATCTTCTTGGCATCTTGTTTTGTCATGCCATCATCACCCCATCACGCGCCATGTTCAGACCAAAGTACGAGCCGACTTCCTTACGGCTCATCGCGTGAAGTAGCTTCGCCATCTGTTCGGTGTTGGTAACATCAATCATCTGGTTACGCCTGATGCCTGACCATTTGCTGACCTGCTGGATATACAGCTCGGTATCGTTGTTATCTTCCGGCGGTGCAAAACGGTAAATAACATCCCGTAAAGTGCGGAAGCCTTGTCGGTGATAGCTGCGAAGAATCCGAGCACCAGCACGGAAGCCGTAAACGGGATGCTTGAATTCTTCGAAAGCCTTGTCGATATTAAGGACCGATTCACCTTTCCACTGTGTACGATCGCCCTCTGATTCACGGATGTTCAGCGGGTTGTTGTTGCGAACACCACGCGGCATTGATTTCCAATAAGCCATGTATGCCAGCCCTCCGATTATGCAGACGGCTGCGGCAATGGTGGTTCTTTCCATTCCACGGCCTCCGGATTGTCTTTGTAGGTTTCAGGGACATCCCGCAACCAGTCGCGATACTGACGTTGCGGTGTTGAATCTAGCCCTTTGTCTTCAGCCTTATTGACGAGGCGGTCAGCTTCAACCAGCAGGCGGTTGCGAATCTCTCGCACTTCACCCATGCGCATTTCTTTTAAGATTTCACTTGGAATATTTGTCATTGTTACCCCCGAACATAGCCAACAGCAGGAACTGATACGTGCGCACCTTGCGAGATATTCATGACATCAAGGCTTGGATAAATCCCTTGTGCGGCATCTCCCGCCTCATAAACCGTTGCGGCCACCTGACCGTTATCACACCCAAGGTGATAACTAGTCGCCCCCCGTAACCAAACAACCAACGCATTTGAACGAGCATTAGACTCAATACGGCCAACAAACGGGTTTTTCGCCCCTGCAGCTTCGCTCTGCCGTCCGGCTGTTCGATAGCGCTCGACAATGACATTGGCAATCGACTTGCCGTAGCCAGAAGAACAGGCAATAACATCCAGTGACAGCGAGCCGTTAAACTTTCCGTAGACCGCCTCGTCATCATGCACATAACGGTAAATGCTTAGGCCTGTCAGTACGCCAGCAGGCATTTCTATGGCGACGGGATACCATTTATCAGACGTACCACCAACCACGAGCGCTTGCGGCTGAGTATGTAAAACCTGATAACGCTTGTCAGGCTCAGCAAAAATGCTGTTCACATTGGCTTTCTGCTGGCTAACAAATGCGTTTAATTGCGGCGTTATCGCGTCCAGCTTGTCGGTGAACTGCTGCTTCAGCGCCTCGAATTCAGTCTGCATGGTATGGATAGCACCGCCTTTGATGCTATCTAGCAGTTTGCGGGCTTCCGTTGCATATTCACCAATCGTTGCGTAATTCATAGTTCCTGTTTCTCCAAGTCCTCTGCCACGGCCTGCAAGTTTGGCAATGCATTGCTTGCGACACTGCTTGCCAAGCCATAGACATCATCATCTGTTTCCAAAATATGGCGATGCAGGGCCAACATTGCCGCGCCAAGTGAAGCCTGATTGCTGTAAACACCGCGCATCATTTCCAGTGCGTCTACCTGCTCAGGCTGTAAGTTTTTAAGGTGTTCGGTAAGCGGGTCGATTGCCTTCGCCCGCCTTGTCATAAACCCGCTAATTGTGCACCTCCGATAACGCCAGTTTTAAAACAGTTGAACCGTTGTTAAACGCCCACAGTTCCGCGCCGCATGTTATTGTCATTCCGGCAGGGGTCTGCCTGTCACCAGTGACGGACAGCCCAGACACCGCGCTTACACTCTGGTCTCCGATTAGCGCTTCACACTCATCACTGCTGATGTTCTGCACAAAGATTTCCCGACGGCTTGCCGAAGCCATGCACAGGCGCTTTTTCTTATTCGGCTCAATCGTGATATGCGCTGGACTGGTAAAGCTTTGCGGGCTGACCTCCCGTGTGTTTACCGTCGAACGCACCTCACTGACAGCCATCGAATCGGCCATTTTCAGCGTTACGGGCGGGGTGGTTTCGATATCCCGCATCGTAAGCTGAAACACGACGTTGATTGCTACCGAGTGCGGGTTGTTGATATCAATTTCCCGAAGGTTCTCGATATCAAGCTTGTCGCCGCCATCGACGCGAATTTGCTCGCCGTTGTCGCTTTGGACATAGAAATATTCCTGTGCCTCTCGGACAATGAGCCAACGATGCTTTGCAACCCCGATACGCTTTGTTGAATTTGGCTGTAAAATCATTTACCCCCCTTAACCGCCAAGACAATTGCGACAAGCACTAATACAACTCCGGCTACATACACCGCCTTGTTGCTCTCGGTTTCAGTACCCGTCTGCTCGTAGGTCTTGGCTCGCTCAGCCATCGCCAGTGCAGCTCGGGCATTTTCATTGCTCTGGCTTGCCATGGCCTTGACCGAACTCATCGCGCTTTCCGTGGTGCTTTGCATCTTATTCAATGAGATTTCACTCAGGCCGAACGCCTTATTCATTGACTCCTCACCGAAATCAAGTGCCTTAGCAGTCGTGTTCCCATTGGCATCGAGCGCTTTCGCGAACGTGTCACTACCAACTTTCAGCGCCTTATCAACCGCATTCTCATTGGATTTCAGCGCATCACGGCCAAAGTCCAGCGAGTCATTCAGCATGTTTTCACCAGACGCAATCGACGCCTTGGCAATATCGGCATTGCTCTGAATGGCCTTTGTCGATACCTCCGCCGCTGCCTTGGTTGCGCCATGGTCGGTAGCCGTCACATTGACGGTTGAGTCGTTGACACCACTAATCAGCACACCAAGGTTGTCGCCCTGTACGGCATTCGTACCGCTGACGTTGGTGTTGTTGGTGGTATTGCTGCTGTTAGAACTTCCGCCTTTACCCATGGCTTACCTCCAACCCCAGCAGATAACGGCGCTCGGTCTGGCTGATTTGCTCGTCTAGCTCAAAGCCAAAACCGCGTAGAATGCGCCCCATGCCATTGCGATAGGTGTGATAGGAAATCGCCTGATAACCCATCGCCTGACAGCGTTCAATGATTAGCGGGGCGGCATGTTTCAGGCCGCGCCCCGTCATGGCATTGATGTGATAGACACCATCGGTCACATGCCCCACGAACCGGATTAGCACCCCCTTGGCTTTCACCAGATACAGAGCTGCTGCGCCGGAGTTGAGGCGCTCGGCCATTTCTTCGAATTCCGCCCTGGCACTGTCCGAACCATTGAAGGCGGGTTTAAGCTGATTAAGGTGGTAGCCCCAGTCGGCACGGGCAGCTGTCAGGTAGATGATGGTCATTTTTTCATTAGCCATATTGCCGCCCCCAGTGCCAGTACTACCCATGGCAACCACGAAGAAGGGCCACCGCCGAAATTAATTGAACCGTTTCTGATGCCGCCAAAGCTGTTGTTTGCCTTGGCAGTACTCGGCCCAGCCTGCCCGCCACTGGCACTGATAGGCATTGAACCGCTGTTTGTCAGGCCACCGCCGAAACTTGGTATCATTTGCCCCCCTTAACAACCTTGTAAGCCACATAACAACCGCCACCGACGGCAGCAAGTTTGATGAGCTTCGAGGTAGTGGAGCCAGTCCAGAAACCCGCTCCAAACCCAACGGCACCAGCCAGAAGAGGTATTGCTAATACTGGCATCTCACCCCTCCTTATTTCTTGACCGCAAGAATCAGCAGCCCCAGCACCAACAGCACAGCCACACCGCCGCCGATATAAAGCAGGGTTTTATCCTGCTTTGGCTCATCGGTATGTGGTGTCACTTTGTTGCCGTGGTTATCGGCCTGCTGCGTTTCCTGCTGCTGAGTGTTCGGGTTAACAGACTGGGTAGGGGTGGTAGCCGTCGTCACAAGACTGTCGAAACCTTCCCCCACAGAGTCGAGCATGCCGCTCCCGAACTTACTCAAATCATCCCAAAGTGACATAGCGCCCCCTTACTGTTGAATCAGATCAGGGCGAACCACTTTCACGGACTCGACAATGATTGGAATAGAGCCGCACGGCTCGGTTGTCTTCACCGTGAACTTGAGTTCATGGTTATGTGCTGTCGGCATCAGCTCGTCCAGATAGTAACCGCGCATAATCGGGTCAAAGTGGAAATAGCCGGATTGCCAGAAACGGCGGTTACGCTTGGCGCGCATGACTTCCACCGCACGCGTCGAATCGTATTCCTTGATGTAGTCACGCCAGAACTCGACACCTGTTACACGCTCGTCAGAGAAATGCATGCGGCGAACATGGAGCAGCGGACTGGACACCAAATCCAAAAACTCATTCTCAGTTGATGTGGCCTGCATGGTTTGCTTCTTGATTTGCGGCACCACAATACGAGCAGGCTGCTTTTCAGATACAGAAGCGTGTGCTTTCAACTGAATACCGACAGAGCCAAGCGGAGCATCTGCGATTTCTACTTCAAGCAGAATGTTGTCACCTTTCTCGGTAACCAGCGCGGTATAACGCATGCCGTTTTGGGTTTTGGCCGTGATATCGGCAAGCGGGATGTGATAGAAACCATCGGTGCTAGCCAGACCTTTATACGCTTCCAGCATGCGCATCAGCTCCCCGTCCAGTACCACAATTTCATCAGCATTTAAGGTGATAGTGACGCGCTTAATCTGCTCCGGCTTCAGGTTGGTCTCAAGGAAGATTTCCTCGTACACTGGCCCCGTCGGGATAGTCAGCGACGCTTTTTCACCATAACCAGTACCCGTAAAGGAGTTCATTTTCATTACTGAAATCATGTCGCTCTCCTTTAGCCGATTACGTCTTCAACGCTATCTACGTTGTTTGAGGCCCAAACAACACCAACAGCAATCACGACTGCAACAATGGCAATAGCTGCCAACTTTTTCGGTGTAAAACCTAACATTAAATATTCCCCTGTCTCACGACGTTGGTAAGTGGACGATTGCCCGTGTTAAACGAGCTACTATGAAAGGACGAAACGAGGAGAAAGGGAAGGAGATGCAACCTATAGGTTAACGCTTTAACCTATAGGTTGAACTGTGATTGAAGTCACGCCGTTTTTAACGGTAATTTAGCGTTAATTTTGTGCCCGAGGCACAGTTGAAAGCCCTGTGTTCAACGTTGCCGATACCGTCACGAACCAGCAAATATTCGGCTATGGGTTTGCCGATACGCTTTTTGTTCACCTTTGCCGATTTCAATCCGGCAATAACGTTGACATCCAACCCGCGTTTATCGGCTAGCCAGCTGGCATCACTCAAAGAGTTTACGGCCCCCACCCACCACACCGATGATTGCTCGGTAACAGTTTTCGGGACTTCCTGACCGCGCTGGAAAACCGTATGGACAACCAGCCCGTACTGACGGCCACCGCGCAGCAGTTCTCCTGCTCGCCCCTTAAGCTTGCCGGAGGTTTCCACACAGGAAGCCAATTCTTCTATTACCACATGTAACTTGGAAGCGCGCCCGTTGCCAACCGACCACACAACCGAGCTGTAGAACTCCAGTTCATCGGCTGTCGCTCCCTCTTTGGGAACATAAGCCAGTTTGAACGACTCTCCGCGTTTACGGGCCAGTATCAGCGCCTTGACGAACGCCAACCTTGACTCTGTGCCATGGCACATCTGCCCCTGAAACTTACTCCCCGCATAGTTGCGATAGGGGTCAAAAAACACCACCTGAGAGGCTTTGGGCACCAAGCCGATATGTTTAACGGCGGAGGTTTTCCCGCCCCCCGTTCCGGCCACATAGATAGTATGCTCGGCATCGTGGGACGGGTTGGAGTTGACCGGATTAGGCAGCGGTAGCGGCTTCGGTTTCTTCTTTGCCATTATCAGCCTCTCCCTTTAGTTGTTCCTGCTTCGCCATCATGTAAGCGCAGCGCGACGTGTAGGCCAAGCTGAGGACGGCAATAAACAGCGTTGCCTCTTCCATGTAATCGCCAAATACCCCCATTAAACCCGAGCCATGTTTGTTCAGTACAGGTTGAGCGGCCTCAATCACCTTCTCCTTACCCTTGGCGTCAAACTCAAATTCAACGCCCGTAATCAGCGAGGTAACCTGCTCAACCACGGTAAAGGTGATATCCAGAAATCCGGCTATCGCCTCGCTGTTGTCTTCGGCAGACTCGGTTCCTACTGCATCGGTTAAAGCCTCGTTAGAGTCGGTTTCCTGCTGTTCTAGCTGACCGATAACCGCGCTAAAGTCGCCCCAGTCATCCATTGCTTCTTGAGGCTCAAGTACTCCGTTTTCAGGCTGTTGCATGCTGTACCTCCGTACCCTCGATAGCTTCTTTCGGCTGCGGTTTTGGCATCAGTTGGCGCACCATCCACACGACGAACAGCAACAAGCCAAGCAGCATCGCAACACGCTTGATACTGAAAAGCGGCGTTTTTTCACCTTCGTTTTCAACGGTTTCGTTAACGCTTGAAACCGCGTCATTACTGGCTTCGGCCGTTTCGGTGTTAACCGTTTCCTTGGTTGACGGCAACGGTTCATGAGCTGTTAGCAACTCACCCTCTAACGGTGCCTGTTCGGTTTCCAACGCTGGCAACTCGGCTTCTCCGTTCACCATATTGGCGGTGATAAATTCACTCACCTTTTTGCTAATAGAACTGTTGCCGCAGTCGGGGCAGCGGTAATACAACAGCCCTAGATTCCGGCTGTTTTTGGGCGGCTCACCTGTTGCAATGAGCTGACCTTCTCCCACCTGGTGAACGGTGGATGCAGACAAACAGACAGGACAACGCACAGCCCCGCGCACTGGGTTTGGGTGTTTTGCCATCGTTTAAGCCTCCACAATCTGTGCTGGTTCGATATCTTCAAGAACGGCCTTGTCGGCCAATACGCGGGCACGGTACTTGGTACGGGCAACGCTGTTGAGCTTTTCCAGTTGCTCTATCTGCTCAAACAGGTTGGCCGGAAGTCCCAGCCCCTCAAGCGACAGGTTGCCGCTCATCAGCATGCCCATGGCCTTTTTAATCAGCCCCTGCGAATCCATGGTTTTAAAGCGCTCGATTTCCCCCTTCATCGCGGTGGTTAACTGGTCGGCTGCATCCAGCGCGGCCAAGTCACGCTGACACTCTTGTAATGATAAAATTTTCATGGTGTTTCTCCTGATCTCTCGAATTGATATTTGGTAAAAAGTAAGCGCCGAACGTCGTTAGTCCGTAAACTCATCTCTGTATTGTTCAGGTACCCAGTGAAGCGGGGCAGGGCCTGTCTTGATATCAAGCAAGTCATCCCAGTCACTGACCGAATAACCGCCGTCCAACTCCAAACAGAGCATCGCGTTATCGATGATTTTCGCCGCTCTCTGCTCCTTCGGCGTTTGCGTACAGTTATTGACACTAGTCCAAGGACGGGGATGCCCATCCCCTGAAAGAGCAAGAGCGCCCGCGTCTGGCTGCGGCGCATCCTGCTTGACCATCTTCCATTCATGCTCATGAGTGAAAACGGTAATACCCGAACCCGTTACCCCCGTGACCTTTTCGGAAGGTTCGCCGTAACGGTTTTCGGTGGGCTCTTTGTGTAACTCGATAGGGCGCTCACGCTGGCTAACGCGGTGACCGCCCATGTAGTCGAAATAGGCCGAGAAAAACCCAAAGTCAGCCGCACGACGGGCCTTTTCAAACAGGGAATATTCCTGCTCGTCTTCAATGCGGCGCAGCTCCCGCCACACCGTGACACTCGGGGTTTTCTGAAACTGGAACTGACGGAAGTTGAAGCTACGCGCCCATGCGGTCACGTTGTTCACTACCTCAAGTAATTTGGTCTTCTTTGAGTCCAAATCGGACAGACCATCAAGACCATAGCCGTCGATGTTCTTTGAAATGTACTTGGCGATATAGGCCACCGCATCGCCCTTATCGCGGTCGATAACCTCAACCTTGACACGCGCCTGCATTGCCTTGGTTTTCGGCTTGCCGTCATCAGAAAACAGCTCGTCACGGTCACGCTGGAACTGGTAGAACTGAATCATTGCGGTGAACTGTGTCACCTGCTCAAACGGCATGAAAAAGACCGCGTGCCAGTGCGGAGTCCCGTCGATATGTGGCTCAACAACACGCATTCCGTAGTAGGTCAGACGTGCTCGCTTCTTGGTTTCTCGGTCTGCCGCCCCACGGAACCGCTGCCAAGAAAGGGAAAGCCAGTGATGCGCCGACTGCGCACCTCTGCCGTTCCAGTTGGGATTTTCCACCCAGTACTTGCCGCGCTTTTTCAGGCGGTGGTACTTGCCTGCTGCCGTCATGGTCACAAATACTGCAACATGGCCTTGCTCGTCGGCGTACTCCTGACAACCAGCAATGCGGGTCATCAGTTCATTTCGACGGTTTACCGGATTTGCCACAGAGGCTTGATGGATATCTTCCATGTTGAACTGCTCGCCTAGCTCGTTTTCAATCGCCATCATTTCCAGCCACTCACGCTGTTTTATCTGACGGCCTTTAAGCCACTGGCAGGCCGAGTAGGAGGCATAAGGGCTGGTATTATCCGACACCATCCCAGCCGCACGACGGGCATTTTCAAAGGCTGCAATCACTTGCTTTTGGATGCTTCGCTTCCACACCGAATCATCAATGGCACGGGCGATAATGCTGAAATACACCTCATCATCTTCACCTTCGCTTGGCTCAAACTGCGGCATCCACAGAGCAAGCCCCGTGAACTCGTTGATTTCCTCTAGCGCCTGAAGCGGCGATAAACCTTTTTTGGTAGCAAGGTCCAAGTGCATACGTGCGCGCCCTGCCAGCTCATCGGCAAGACGTGCACATTTGTACTCGGTATTGACGCACCAGAACGGCTCGGGCAGCACAGCCAATGCGGCGTGTGCGGCCTGAGCACGGGATTCGATAAACTCGATAGCCCGCTTAAATCCATACTTGCGAAAACGGACAGCAGCGGCTTTGTCTAGATACGTTTTGATATCAGCGGGCAATTTGAATTGCGCCCGAACTCGGTTGGCAAATTCGAACACACGTTCACGTGGGGTTTGCTGAGCATAGTCAGCACGCTGATCTGTCACCATGCACAATTCAGGGCTAGTACGCTGGCTTTTAACTACATACTGCGCCAGCTCAACACGCAGAGCCGGCGGCATGGCCTTGAGAGAGTTATTTGTATTTTGGTTGTAAGCTTTCACAGCTAAAGAGCCCTTGCTTGTAGTTGGTTAGCTTTAATGCGGATTTTTTCTCGCGTGTTGATTTGATGTCTGTCCCGCTTAGCCTTGATTCGCTTCAATTCGCCGCGAATCTTATTGATATGTCTCAAACCACCTAGACGCTGTTTTTCGGTTGGAAACTCGTAATCATTGGCTGACATAGCTCCCCCTCACGCATTCACAGATTGCCATTCGGTTTTAGCTTGCTCGTATCGCTCATCGATATACGCAGCTAAATCTTCGATTTTGATAAGGGACGGGCTACGCTCAGAATCACGCAACTTGAAGGTAGGAACAGGGAAGTCACAAGCCTTAGCTTTTTGCTCTGCTGTCTTCGGAGTGATACCGAAAAACTCTTTGCAGACCTCTTTTAATTCAATAGTGGGACTTCCAAACCTTGCAAGCAGTGCAAATTGTGTATTCATTCATCCTCCGTGTAGTACACTTAGGGAAGTTCAAAGCAACTCAAATAACCTCTAAACTTCCCGAATTTCATTGAAGGGAATTATTGAGGAATAAAAGATTACTTTCAACCCCAAAAGTACACGGAGATATCATGAAGGGAAGTTTTGAGGAACAACTAAAGGAATTAAAGAAGCTAACAAATACATCTAAGAACGTAGATTTAGCAAGGGTTCTAGGTAAATCCCCTAAAACCATTTCCAACTGGAAACACCGTAATCACATACCAGATGATATTTTTATAAAAGCGAGAGATATATCACAAAAAGGCAGTATGACCGCCCCCCACGGTTACGTTGAATTGCCCTTTTTCGAGGTTGAAGTAAGTGCTGGACATGGCGCCCTTGTAGAGAGAGAAGAACTATCTTCATCGATGGTGTTTAGTGAAAGCTACCTACGCAACGAAGTCGGCGTTAACCCTAATAATATTTTGTTAATGCCGATTAAAGGGGACAGCATGCACCCAACCTTGAAGCATGGTGGCGTAATGATGGTTCATAGGGTGAATGAATTTGCCGATGATGGCGTTTATGTATTTCGCTTCGACAGCCGATTGATGGTAAAGCGCCTTCAGTATTCAAAAGCAGGCTTGAAGGTAGTCAGTGACAACGAAACCTATGAACCATGGGAGTTAAGCAAAGAAGAAGTTCAAGCAGAGGACTTTGAGGTAATAGGAAAGGTGGTTTGGACTGGGCAGAGAATGTAATAAATAAAGCACTAACATTTAAAAACAGGCTAGGAAATTTCTCCCTAGCCTGTTCCTTTTTAAATTCTACGATTTTGCAAAATCAATCAAAGCCGTTCCAATTGTAGTTAGAGATGAAATATTTCCAAGCCATTTAAAAAGCTTTGTCGTATTCAGCAGATAACTTTTAACTTCATGGGGAGCTTCTTCGTGCTCTTTCAGAAGACTGACGGCTTCTTTTACTAGTTCAGGGTCTGTATTATCAGGAAGACCTAAAGCAATAATGTCCTCTTTAGTGATGTAAATATCTACTGCTGTTGTGTTCTCTGTAAATCGTGTTTTTTGAAATGAGACATCAGCTGAACTTGGAGCTTTAACCCCAGTTTCATTCTTCGAAAAATCACAGTCATCAAACTTAATAGCCATTATATTCTCCCCCTTAAAGGTCTATACTATATACTGATTTCTTTGATAGTTTTTTACAAGGGGAAAAGATGAACATTTATCGTAACTTTGTAATTTCCAATTGCGGCACAGGTTTATCTGTCGGAGAAGGGGCTCAAGGGCACTTTGAAAACATAAAAGTTACGGACTGTAACAAAGGATATGTACTACACCAAAATTCCAACCTTAATTTTGTAAAAAGCTCAGCCGTAAATAATAAAGTAGGAGTGGAACTTATTGGTGAATTAACTTCTGATCAAATGAGCCCAGAAATACCAATGCTTCCATCAAATGTCTCACGAGAAATGCAGTATGCTTTAGAATATTTAAAGCACATAGTTCGTTATAACCCTTACGAATGAACTCAAAAGCTAGGCTAAGAGTCCCCCTATAGTCCCTCTATAGTCCCCCTATAGTCCCCCTAAGTATCGCTCAGGCCACGAATAGCGGCAAAGTCAGTCCAATCGAGCATCGGGGCAACGGAAAAACGGCCTGATGGATAATCAGCACTCCGGGTGGATTCAGTTTGTAAATCGTCGCAGTTGGCAACAGCATTATCTAGCATCGAAAAGCCTCATTTTGACCCGTGTACCCGTCTTTGAACGGCAGTTTACTTTAAAGAGAGCGGATTCTACCCCATATCGGTCGTTTGCCCAACAGGGCCGGCTATGAGAGAAAGTAATAATTCCTCCTTAGCTCTGCTGTATAGAAAGTCTAGCCGTCTCGAAAATACATAGTAAAAAGAACATGGCAGGCAAAACAAAACCAAGATTAAGCAATTGATAATAAATAGATAAATCAAACCACCAACCACGATGTACAGCAATTATAGCTTTTGGATACCAATAAACCTAAAAAAGCTGTACAAGTTGATTATACGCCTAGCTATCAGCAGGTTACAGATCATTATTAGCCAACCAGAAAAATTCGATTCCCTTTTTGCTGCTTTTCATACAAGAAGCTGTACAGCCCTAATTCCACCTAGTCGCTGGCTAACCGGCGACTAATAGCCCAGTAACTGACGGTAAGATCGAGACTCAATGTCAGAACTTTCCAACCCCAGCTTATCTCCCAGCTCGAGACAGCCCGCTTTTAACTCGTCAAGCCGGTGTTTGTCATCCGTCATGACGGCAATCTCAGCAAAGTCTCCTAACTCACTCACCCTATCCAGGGTAATGTGAAATTGCCCGAGGAAATAAATACTCCGGGTCTTTGCAATGCAAAATGCAGCCTGATAGCCCAAGGTTTTCAACATGCTATGTGTTTTATCAACCGACTCTACCTTGACCGCCTCACAACGATCATTTCCCGGCCCTTTCACGATCCACAATTTAATGCCGGAAGGCTCCATGCTACGTACACTCATACTGATATCCCGGTCCATCAGAGGACTATCCGCTCTATCGAAGTAGGTATCTGTCTCTTGATTATGCACGACAAATTCGGTGGCACCGAGGGAGCGCAAGCGCTGTAGGATCGTCTCATGCCCTTGGATTCGGAATTTGTATTCCACTTCATACTTGCCAATAAAGTGCTCTGCCATTTAGCTCTCTTCCATTTGCCAGTCGTTCCCCGTAAAGGGTTTCACACCAAATATGCTTAAAGTAATAACCATTCTACCAACACTTGAGCCCTCGCTTACAGGCCGGAAGCCATCACTCCACATTCTAGTATTCTGCCTACTATAGGCCAAAAACATCAACTAAAAATAACATGATGTTCTTTTTTGTAAGTCAGATAAATTATTGAGTTAAAAAGCATATCTTTGTTTTCATTCTTCTTCCGTACAGCTTTATGAGCTCTTGAGTTATAATGCCAAAAAAGCTGCACAAGCTGTACACAGGATACAAATCAATAACTTAAATGAATTCGTTTTTTTGAGAATATTGAGCGTACAGCTTTTCGGTGTACTTCCAAGGTAAAGCAGGACGCAACAGGTGAAGAGTCGAAGGGTTCCTGAGATGAAGACTGTTGCTTCCTCCCCCAGGCATTATTTATTCTTCACCACAATTGCTGGATAAGCTGACGTGATCAGGCACACGAATTTTCTGACCTATTTCGCCGGAATTAAGCGAAGTAAGGTACGTTTTCCAAATGCTATGATAAACTACTGGACTTATCGCTGTTTTTTGAGGTTATATGGCAAATCAAACGCAACTGCTGACAAAGGCACAACAGATTTGCGAGCAACGAGGAGTAAGGCTAACACCTCAAAGGCTGAAAGTTCTCGAGATTATCGTGGAGCATCATAGTTCAATTAGTGCCTATGAGCTGCTGGATCTTCTCAGGGAAACCGAACCACAAGCAAAGCCGCCGACGGTATACCGGGCTCTTGATTTTTTATTGGCTCAGGGCTTTGTACATAAGGTCGAATCCACCAATAGCTATATAGCCTGTTGTGTGCTCGGACATGCTGACCACTGCTCTCAGCTGCTAATATGTGATGAGTGTGGTACTGTCGAAGAATGCCATGATGATGAACTGGCTAAACTACTGCGCCAGAAAGCAGAAAAGCACGGCTTCCAGATATCGAATCATGTAGTGGAAAGCCACGGCATTTGTCATGAATGTCAGAACAGCAAGCAGTAACTCTTACTTTTACTAATACAGTCATTATCAGATTATGCGCGCAGAATTTGTAAACCCTTTTCTAGCTTCACTTCTGAATGTTTTGAAGACCATGGCGTCGATGGAGCTAGCACCGCAAAAGCCTCGAGTAAAGAAAGACGAAGTTGCTCGCGGTGATGTATCAGGCCTGATCGGCATGATTGGGCCTAAAACCAAAGGCTCGATGTCAATCACCTTTGACGAGCCTCTGGCTCTTGAAATCATGCAACGTATGTTGGGCGAGCGCCCGAACGGTATCAATGAAGAAGTCACTGATATGGTTGGTGAAATAACCAACATGGTGACCGGGGGCGCGAAGCGTATTCTGGCAGACAGAGGCTATGATTTTGAAATGGCCACACCTGCCGTAGTATCTGGCCGCGGCCATACCATCACTCACAAGTGTGACGGCGCTATCATCATTATGCCGTTTGACTCTGAGTACGGTAAGGCATTTATTGAAATCTGCTTTGACGGCTAGTCAGCACTGCCATACCTGTTAATCGCCCCAGTCAGAGCTCTCTGGCTGGCGATTCTTCCTGCCTGAAATAATGATAACTATCACTTTGAAATTTCTGTGAAGTTGCCACAAATCCCAGATAAAAAACTACCACCTTCCACGTATTCGGTCTAGACTGGATATGCTGAATAAGCATCTACACACTTATAGTGTCAGCCTTCAGCTCGTAATTTTGCTGGCTACTATCGGTCAAGCAAGGAACTACCCTCATTCAAAGGAAAGATCGTAACATGAACAAACTGACTGGAACCGTAAAATGGTTTAACGATGAAAAAGGCTTTGGCTTCATTTCTGGTGCTGATGGCAAAGATGTATTCGTTCACTTTAGTGCTATCCAGGCTCAGGGCCGCCGCACACTTCAAGAAGGCCAAAGTGTTGAATTTATCGTAACAGATGGTCAGAAAGGTCCACAAGCAAGCGAAGTTGTCGCGCTTTCTTAATGCTGCTGAGTGTTTTTAACCTCAGAATGAAAAAAACGCCGCTAAGCGGCGTTTTTTATCGATATTAAAGCGACAGCTTAGCTACGCCACTGCTTAAACGCATTGATCAAGCCATTGGTAGAGCTATCGTGACTAGCAATCTCTTCGGCATTGTTCAGCTCTGGCAGGATGTTGTTTGCTAGCTGTTTGCCCAACTCTACACCCCACTGATCGAAACTAAAGATGTTCCAAATAACACCCTGAGTGAAGATCTTCTGCTCGTACAGCGCAATCAGCGAGCCCAGCACCGAAGGCGTTACCTGCTTAACCAGGATAGAGTTAGTCGGACGGTTACCTTCAAACACCTTGAACGGCACCAGCTCTTCTACCTCTTCCAGAGATTTACCGGCAGCCACAAACTCAGCTTCAACCTGCTCTTTGGTCTTACCAAACGCCAGTGCTTCTGTCTGAGCGAAGAAGTTTGCCATCAGTTTAGGATGGTGATCGCTCAATGGGTTGTGGCTAAGTGCAGGCGCAATAAAGTCGCATGGGATAAGCTTGGTACCCTGGTGGATCAGCTGGTAGAACGCATGCTGGCCATTGGTGCCTGGTTCACCCCAGATAATTGGACCCGTCTGGTAGTCAATCGGGTTACCACCACGATCAACGCACTTACCGTTAGATTCCATGTTGCCCTGCTGGAAGTAAGCCGCAAAGCGGTGCAGGTACTGATCGTACGGCAGAATAGCTTCAGACTCGGCACCGTGGAAGTTGTTGTACCAAATTCCGATCAACGCCAGAATTACCGGCAGGTTCTCTTCCAGTGGCGCTTCTGCGAAGTGCTTGTCCATTGCATGGGCACCGTCCAGCAGCTCAACAAAGTTATCGAAGCCGATAGCCAGGCTAATTGACAGACCAATCGCAGAACACAGTGAGTAACGACCGCCAACCCAGTCCCAGAACTCGAACATATTGTCAGTATCAATACCGAACTCAGACACCGCACCCGCGTTGGTAGACAGCGCAGCAAAGTGCTTGGCAACGTGAGCCTGATCCTGAGCGGTTGCCAGGAACCAGTCACGCGCAGAGTGTGCATTGGTCATGGTTTCCTGAGTAGTAAACGTCTTAGATGCAATCAGGAACAGGGTAGTTTCCGGGTTAAGCGCTTTCAGTGTCTCGGCAATGTGCGTACCGTCAACGTTCGACACAAAGTGCATGTTCAGGCGCGTTTTGTATGGTGCCAATGCTTCCGTGACCATGTATGGACCCAGATCGGAGCCACCGATACCGATATTGACAACATCCGTAATCTCTTTGCCGGTGTAGCCTTTCCAGTCACCGTCAACAATGCGCGCAGTGAAGCCTTTCATCTTCTCCAGCACGGCATTCACTTTCGGCATCACATCTTCACCGTCAACCATCACTGGCGTATTGCTGCGGTTACGCAGTGCAGAGTGCAGTACCGCACGGCCTTCAGTCTGGTTGATTTTCTCGCCGCTGAACAGATCAGCAATGGCTGCTTTCAGTTCAGTCTGTTCAGCCAGAGCAAACAGCTTGCTCATGGTGTCTTCAGTGATAAGGTTCTTGGAGTAATCAAGCAGAATATCTGAGCCAAAGTTTGCCGAAAACTTGGCAAAACGCTCGCTGTCCTGTGCAAACAATTCGCTCAGCTGAAGATCCTGTGCATCTTCGAAATGGGCTGTCAGCGCTTTCCACGCCTGAGTGTGCGTTGGATTGATGTTTTTCAACATGGTGAAGTTCCTGATATTGTAATTCTTAATCCATTGATCCAGTCAGTATCATCCAGACCATGGATCCCCGATATTTCTGAATGTTGTCAATTTTAGCGCAACCAGCAGAGTAGGCTATTTTTTTGTAATTTTACGACTTATGTCAGATTATGACTCGAAGCCACCTCTACCTTCATTGAGTCAGGTCACGAAAACAGAGAGTAAATAATAGACGGAAAATTCCCTGATGAGTACAGTAATCATCTAATATGACAGCAATACGGAAATAAAAAGGTATACGCTATGTGGTTCCAGAAAACAATTCAGCTCAAGCCGAGGTGCCGAGGCTTTCATCTCATAACCGATGAAATTGAACAACAAATCCCGGAACTCCATCAGTACAGTATCGGCCTGATACACTGCTTTATCCAACATACCTCCGCCAGCCTGACCATCAATGAGAATGCCGACCCGACCGTGCGTAGCGATATGGAATCCCACTTCAATCAATCGGCTCCAGAACGCGCCCCCTACTACCAGCATACCTATGAGGGGGACGACGATATGCCGGCCCATATCAAGGCATCCACCCTGGGCAGTAGTATCATCCTACCCATATCACAGGGACGCCTGGCGCTCGGGACCTGGCAGGGCATATACCTGGGCGAACATCGCGACCACGGAGGAAGTCGACGGATCGTGGTAACAATACAGGGAGAATAACGCAGGTAGGCGGATATCCCTGACAGAAAATCATCTGCAGGGCGAAAGACGAGTATCGGGTAGGAAATACCGAAACCCGATACCCAACATCGTTTAGAACGGCTGGTTAATCATCACGCGGAACAGACTGTCCTCGCTACCCCAGGCCATTTCGGTGCGGACAACAATCCCCTCGACCTGAAAACGGATTGCCCCACCGGCGCTCCATTTCATGTCCTGGTGCAGCGTTTTCAAATCATATTCACCGGCCACCCGACCGATATCGACAAAGGCCACCCACTGCCACCAAGGTACGTCATACCAGTTAAACACCGGCCAGTCGCTGAGCGGCTGCCAGTCGGGCAATACCCGATATTCCATGCTATAGCTCAGGGCCGCACGATCGACAAACCGGCCGCTCTGAAAACTCCTAAGCCGATACAGGCCACCAAGGCGGGTACCGGCATAGGCCGGTGGACGGCGCAGCGTGTCGGCACCGTTGACACTTTCCGTGCTGTTCCAGCTCGGGGTATCCCCGGTATAGACATTCAGGGCCATCACCTGCTGATCGAAAATCTCTCCCAGCGCACCGATATCCCAGAACCAACTCTGGCTCAATTCCCATTTCCACCAGCTGGCATGGTCAGAGCTTCCGAGATCATAAGTCACCCCGAACTGGCTGCGGCTACCTGTGGTGGGATTACGACTGTTATTGCGGTTATCCCAATCCAGCCGGGTCTCCAGCCCCCAGACACTTTCCGCCTCGCTAAACGCCGGATCATCAGTAGCAAGGTCGAAAAACTCACGGCTCTGATAAAACGGCCTGAACTCTAACGAGGTCACACCGCTCGTCCACGGCGTATGACCAGACAACGGACGTTCCGGTCTCAGTGCCGCTTTTATTCCCTGAGTATCCGCCGCACCGAGCGGCAATATATAGCGGGCAGAAATACGATACTGGCTTTCTGCCGCATCGGCGACTGTGGCATCATCCGCTACCGAGTCATTGCGGGTCGCCTCGCCAAGATAGTAGTCAAACTGCTTGAATTCGGCCGAATACAGCTCGGCACCAAATAACCAACGGCTGTCGGTATCAATGATATAGTTACTGGCGCCAAGGTAGGCAAGCCAGGTTTCTTTGTCCGTTACCAGCCCGGCCCCCAGCAGTGCTGCCTGCGGCTGCCCGGCACCTTTCAGCACCCCGGCCATACCAACTGCCAGGCCCATCGAGTCACTGGTGAAGACAAACGGCACCGCCGCGGTTTCTGGCTCCCAACTCGGCCAGCCATCAGCATGCGTCACGAATGAATATGATAAAGCCGCAGCAACTGCTGCGGCTTTTAAACAATAAGACTTTATCAAAACTGTCCGAATTTTTGCTTAGTTATAAATAGGCCATGGCCACCCGGGAAGTCAGCTTGGTCACCAGTTCGTAGGCGATCGTGCCAATATGCTCGGCAACCACCTCGGCGGGCAGACCTTCTCCCCACAATATCGCTTCGTCACCCACTTTGTCAGCAGCATCCGGGCCAAGATCTACCGTCAGCATATCCATTGAGACCCTGCCGGCCATCGGCACGATGCGGCCATTGACCAGCACCGGCGTGCCGTTCGGGGCCGCACGCGGGTAGCCATCGCCATAACCGATCGCAATAACCCCTACTTTGGTGTCCCGCTCGCTGGTCCAAATCCCGCCGTAGCCCACCGCCTCGCCTTTTTTTACATCCCTGACGGCAATCAGGCTGGACGTCAGCGTCATCACAGGCTTCATACCGAAAGACGACGACGAACGCTCGGGCTCCATAAACGGTGACACGCCGTACATAATGATCCCCGGACGGATCCATTCCAGTTGGCTGTCAGGCCAAGCCAGGATACCTGCCGAGGCGGCCAGAGAACGCTCGCCACGGCAACCGTCAGTCAGGCTAAGAAAGGTATCAATTTGTTGATGGGTAACCGAGCTGTTCAGCTCATCGGCACATCCGAAGTGGCTCATATAACGCAGCGGCTTGGCCACATTCGGGCATGCATGCAGGCGATCAATAAATTCAGTGAGCTGCTCGGGGCGAACACCGAGGCGGTGCATACCGGTATCAATTTTCAGCCACACCACAACCGGACTATCGAGCCGGGCCTGTTCCAGGGCCTCTAGCTGCTCGAAAGAATGCACCACAGTGTGGATATTGTTGGTTACCAATACCGGCAGATCAGTGGCGGCATAGAAGCCTTCCAGCAAAAGGACTGGTTTTACTATTCCACCCGCCCGCAGCGTCAGGGCTTCTTCAATACGTGCGACACCAAAACCATCCACGTCCGGCAAGCTTTGCGCCACGTGAGCCAAACCGTGGCCATACGCATTGGCCTTTACCACTGCCAGAATTTTGCTGTTCGGTGCCTGCAACCGGAGTTGGCTGATATTATGGGTCAGTGCTGCTGTGTTGATATAAGCTGTCGCCGCTTTCATTAAAAATCCTACATCAATGAATCCGGCCTGGGCCGGCAAGCCGGCACCAAGTCATCAAGAAAATCCGTCCGCTTACTCTTCGTCGAAAGCCGGGCCGGCATAGTTATCAAATCGGGAGAATTGCCCCTGGAAGGTCAGACGCACCGAACCGATAGGACCGTTACGCTGCTTACCGATAATGATCTCGGCAATTCCTTTCAGGGCACTGTCTTCGTGGTAAACCTCATCACGGTAGATAAACATGATCAAGTCGGCATCCTGCTCGATGGCTCCCGATTCACGCAAGTCCGAGTTTACCGGGCGTTTGTCGGCTCGTTGCTCCAACGAGCGGTTCAGCTGCGACAGTGCCACGACAGGAACATTCAGCTCTTTCGCCAATGCCTTGAGGGAGCGTGAAATCTCGGCGATCTCCAGGGTACGGTTATCCTGCAGGGCAGGCACTCGCATCAACTGAAGGTAGTCAATCATGATCATGCTCAAACCACCGCTGTCACGAGCAATACGACGGGCGCGGGAACGTACCTCCGTCGGGGTCAGACCCGAGCTATCATCAATGAACATATTCTTCTTTTCCATCAGAATACCCATCGTCGATGAAATTCGCGCCCAGTCCTCGTCATCCAGCTGCCCAGTACGGATCTTGGTCTGATCGACTCGGGATAGAGAAGCCAGCATACGCATCATGATTTGTTCGGCGGGCATCTCCAGCGAGAAAATCAGTACCGGCTTTTCCTGCTCCATGGCTGCATTTTCACACAGGTTCATCGCAAAGGTGGTTTTACCCATCGATGGACGCGCCGCCACGATAATCAAATCAGAGCCCTGCAGACCGGCTGTTTTCTTGTTCAGATCGCTAAAGCCAGTCGAGACACCAGTCACACCGTCCTGAGGAGTCTGGTACAGCAGCTCGATACGCTCCAGGGTTTTCTCCAGAATCGTATCGACATTCTGCGGGCCTTCATTTTCATTGGTTCGCTGCTCGGCAATCGCAAATACTTTGCTCTCTGCCATATCGAGCAGGTCTTCACTGGTTCGTCCCTGCGGATCATAACCGGCATCGGCAATCTCATTGGCCACCCCGATCATATCGCGAACCAGCGCCCGCTCGCGCACAATCTCCGCGTAGGCCGAGATGTTTGCAGCTGACGGGGTATTTTTGGCCAGCTCCGCCAAGTAGGCAAAGCCGCCGACATCCTCCAACTGATCGGATCGCTCGAGCTGCTCAGAGAGAGTGATCAGATCCAGAGGCTGACCACTTTCAAGTAAAACCGAGACGCCTTCAAAAATAATTCGGTGAGGGCGGCTGTAGAAATCTTTGGGGACCACTTTCTCAGCCACGGTATCCCACTTCTCGTTGTCCAGCATCAAGCCACCCAGGACGGATTGCTCGGCTTCCAGAGAGTGAGGAGGCATTTTGATAGCATCCATCTGGGAATCTTTGGGTTTATTCGGTTTACTTTTCTCTGCCATAGGAACTGCGTGCTTACCGGAAACTAGGCCGGGGATTATACCTTATTCATGCGAGGTCTATGTATCAATATAGCGGGGAAAAGTGCAATAACTGAAAAGCTTGCAGCTCCCCTGGAAGATTATGCTGCTTATTTCCGCGAAATATCGAGAATTGTCATGATTTTTGACCAAAAAATGACATAGTTCAGGTAAACTTGGATGTTCGGTTCCATTTTCACGTATTCATGTCCCTAAGGAGGGCACACTTGGCAAGATATTTACTGGCCTTATTACTGCTTGCCAATACTCCCGCTCATGCCGACGACGACAAGCCCACCCAGATCCCGCCTCCCTGGTCCAGCGAACTGGAGCTAGGCTACCAATCCCTGGGCGGCAACTCAGATTCAGAGTCGCTCAACACCCGTATCGAACTGACCTATGTGAAAAACCAGTATCGCCAAACGGCCGAAGCCAAGTACCTGCTGGCGGAAAAAGACGGCGAGGAAGACAAGCGCAAGGGCCAGATTGAGCTACAGAGTGACGTGAAGATTAACGAGCGTACCTATGTGCTGGGAAACGCCAACTATGTTGACGACAGGTACGGTCCGTACTTTACCGACTTTACCCTTGCCACTGGTCTCGGTTATCAATTGCTGCGGCTGGAAACTCTTCAGATGGAAGTCGAAGCCGGTCCGGGCTATCGCCACCAGGAGCCGAATATTGATGAAATTGACGATGATGACATCATCTTGCCGGAAACAGTCGATGAGCTGATCCTCCGGGGAAGTGCCAAGTTTACCTGGAAGCCTTCGAAGACCGTCGAACTCAATGCCCGTTTTACCGGTGTTGCCGGTAACAGTAACAGTACTCTAGAAACCGAGATTGACCTGACCAGCTCAATCACCGACCACATCGCAATCAAGTTCAGCAATACCCAGAAGATCAACAGCTGGGTACCGGACGGGCTGGAGAAACGTGACTCGACGATGACAATCAACCTGCTGTTCAAGATCTAGCAATACCATCCTGCCAGCAACACTGTATTTTGTCAGACCCCAGATACAAAAAAACCAGCCCGGAGGCTGGTTTTTTCTAACAACACTAAAAGCTATTACTCTGCAGCAACAACGTTTAGGTTGATAGTTGCGAATACATCAGAGTGCAGCTGGATGCTGATCTCGAATTCGCCAGTAGTACGTAGTGCGCCTTCAGGTAGACGAACTTCGCTCTTCACTACTTCAACGCCAGCTGCAGTTACAGCATCAGCGATGTCACGAGTACCGATAGAACCGAATAGTTTACCTTCGTCACCCGCTTTAGAAGCGATTTCTACAGCTTCTAGAGCGTTTAGTTTTTCAGCACGCGCTTCAGCAGCAGATAGTTGCTCAGCAACTTTTGCTTCTAGCTCAGCACGACGAGCTTCAAACATTTCAACGTTAGCTTTAGTTGCCATAACAGCTTTACCCTGTGGGATAAGGAAGTTACGAGCAAAACCCGCTTTAACGTTAACCTGATCGCCAAGGCCACCTAGGTTACCGATTTTATCAAGTAGAATAACTTGCATTATCTTGTCCTCTTAAACTTAATTAAACCGCTACCGATTACTGATGCTTATCAGTGTATGGTAGAAGTGCTAGGTAACGAGAACGCTTGATAGCGCGAGCTAGCTGACGCTGGTATTTAGCGCGAGTACCAGTAATACGGCTTGGTACGATTTTACCAGCTTCAGTGATGTAGTTTTTTAGAGTTGCTACGTCTTTGTAGTCAATCTCTTGTACGCCTTCTGCAGTGAAACGGCAGAATTTACGACGACGGAAGAAACGTGCCATGGGCTTATCTCCTGAACTAAATTTTTTCAATGTGATCGGCATGTAACACTAATTTACCAATGCCATTCCGGCCGGTTTGATAAGAGACAAAGCCCCCTACCTTAATGTGACTGCCGACAGCTAAATCTTGAGTGAGTATTTGCTGACCTTGCCCGCTGACGACCACGTTAATGTAACAGTACACTTGACGGGGTAAATCAGCTTCCCGCTGGTAGGAACGATGCTCAAGCACAAAGTGACAATGAGGAATTCCCGCCAGGGACTTGCTTCGTTTGGGGTCTTTGGCGATAACGCCAGATAACTCCAGACGATTGGTCATCTACAAATTACTCAGCTGCTGCTTCGCCTTCAGACTGTGCTGGAGCTGGCTGCTCTGCACGCTCTTCACGACGTGGGGCACGCTCTTCTTTAGCCTTCATCATTGGAGATGGCTCAGTGATAGCGCCTTTAGTACGCATGATCATGTTACGGATCACTGCATCGTTGAAACGGAAAGTAGATTCCAGCTCGTCAATAACAGACTGCTCAGCTTCAACGTTCATTAGAACGTAGTGTGCTTTGTGCAGTTTGTTGATTGGGTAAGCCATCTGACGACGACCCCAATCTTCTAGACGGTGGATCTGACCGCCAGAATCTTTGATAGCAGCAGTGTAACGCTCGATCATGCCAGCAACCTGCTCGCTCTGATCAGGGTGCACCATGAATACGATTTCGTAATGACGCATTGGTTGCTCCTTACGGATTAATCAGCTTCTCTATTTGGCTCGGTCATCCAGGAGAAGCAAGGAACTAAAAAAAGAACCGAGAATTTGGAGGCAGAATAGTACAGAGAATGGACAATCTAAGCAAGCTAATTTTATGGTTTGGCGGGAATAAAAAAGCAGAAGCGTTATCAATAATCCGCTTCTGCTCTATCTTGTCCGAGGCGTTGCTACGCGTTAGCTGCTATGACTAGCCGTCCTGGCGCTGGCGAACCGCTTCAAACAGGCAGATACCAGTAGCCACCGAGACATTCAGGCTCGACACCGAGCCCGCCATCGGAATTTTGATCAGGTCGTCACAAGTCTCGCGGGTCAAACGGCGCATACCCTCACCCTCGGCCCCCATGACAATCGCCAGCGGGCCGGTCAGCTTGCTATGATAGATATCGTGCGTCGCCTCTCCTGCCGTACCGACCACCCAAACTCCTTTCTCCTGCAATGCGCGCAGCGAGCGAGCCAGGTTGGTTACACGAACCAATGGCATTACTTCAGCAGCCCCACAGGCCACCTTGCTGGCCGTTGCGTTCAGTTGGGCCGAGCGGTCTTTAGGGACAACCACAGCCACGGCACCGGCCGCATCAGCATTGCGTAAACAGGCCCCCAGGTTGTGCGGATCCGTCACACCGTCCAATACCAACAACAATGGATTCTCTTTGCCTGCCAACAGGTCGTCGAGATCATTTTCGTTGTACTGCTTGCCCGGCTTGACGCGCGCAATGATACCCTGGTGGGAGGCCCCTTTAACTTTATCGTCCATCGCCTTGCGGCCAGCCTGCTGCATGGTAATGCCCAGCATCTGCAGCTCATTCAATACTGGCATCAGACGATCGTCCTGACGCCCTTTCAGCACAAACACTTCGATAAAGCGTGACGGATCGGAAGCCAATACGGCTTTCACGGCATGAATGCCGAAAATTACTTGATTACTCATTACTTAGTTCTTCTTCGCTGCGCGTTCTTTTTTTCCAGCTCGTTGCTTTCGTTTCTTGGACGACTTTTTCTTGGCTTTCTTCTTATCATCAGCCTTGCCTTTAGGGGCTTTATCGTCCTCAAGACGCGGGATCGCCCCCGCCTTCAGTTTCTGGCGAACCGAGCTACGCTCTTTTTTCGACTTGCTGCGGTGCTCCTGCTGCGCCTCGCCGTCTTCAACCCGGTAGACTTTCATGCTCTGGCGCTGCAGACCTTCAGCCTTGCGCATCCGCTGTTGTTTCTCGCGGTTCTTGGCCGTTTTACCAGCGCCGCGCTGTTTACGGGTACTGCCGACAATGTCGAAGTCAATCTGGCGATCATTGAGGTTAATCGAGGCAACCTTCACTTTCACCGTATCGCCCAGGCGGTAGACCTGGCCGGAGCTGTCACCAATCAGGCGCTGGCCAACCGCATCATACTGGTAATAATCATTGGCCAGGTTGGAGATGTGCACCAAGCCATCAATGTTCAGCTCATTGAGGCGAACAAAGAAACCGAAGCCCGTCACGTTCGCTATCACACCGTCAAACTCGTCACCGACATGATCCTGCATGTACTCACACTTCAGCCAGTCAGCGACATCGCGGGTTGCGTCATCGGCCCGGCGCTCGGTCATCGAGCACTGCTCGCCCAACACGTCCATATCGTCAAACGAATAATGGTACCCGCCAGTTGGTGTCCAGCGATCGGTATTCTTGCCTTCTTTCTTCGCAATCAGGTACTTGAGTGCACGGTGCAAGGTAAGGTCAGGATAACGGCGGATTGGCGAGGTAAAGTGCGCGTACTGCTTCAGGGCCAGGCCAAAGTGGCCGATGTTATCGGCCTGATATACCGCCTGCTTCATCGAGCGCAGCAGCATGGTCTGGATAAGCTCCTTGTCCGGACGATTGTGGATCAGCGCAGCCAGCTCAGCATAGTCACGAGGCGATGGTTCCAGCCCACCAGACAAGTTCAGGCTCAGCTCGCCGAGGAAATCACGGAACCCCATCAGACGCTCCTCGCCCGGCGCATCATGCACCCGGTACAAGGCCGGCTCTTTGGCTTTCTCGACAAAACGGGCCGAGGCGATATTGGCCAGGATCATACATTCTTCGATGATCTTGTGCGCATCATTACGCTCTGCCGGTACAATACGATCAATCTTGCGATCCGCATTGAAGATGAACTTGGTTTCCACCGTTTCAAATTCAATCGCACCGCGCGATTCACGCTCAGTCTTCAGCACTTTATACATGCTGTACAACTCTTCAAGGTGCGGAACCAACGGTGCATAGCGCTCACGCAGCTCCTCGTCCCCCTCCAGCATGTGACTCACCTTGGTATAGGTCAGACGGGCGTGGGAGTTCATCACCGCTTCGTAATGCTTGTACCCTGACAGCTTGCCGCTTTCCGATATGGTCATCTCACAAACCATACACAGACGGTCAACCTGCGGATTCAGCGAACACAGGCCGTTCGACAGCACTTCCGGCAACATCGGGATCACCTGGGACGGGAAATACACCGAGTTGCCGCGCTTAACCGCCTCGTTGTCCAATGCCGAGCCCTGGCGAACATAGTGGCTGACATCGGCAATTGCTACCCACAGACGCCAACCGCCAGACTTCTTGCGCTCACAGTAAACGGCATCATCAAAGTCACGGGCATCTTCGCCATCAATCGTCACCAACGGCAGATCACGCAGATCAACCCGGCCTTTTTTGGCCTCTTCAGGTACTTCTTCCGATAGCCCCTGGATCTGTTTTTCAACTTCACCCGGCCACTCATTAGGAATATCGTGGGTACGCAGGGCGATCTCAATCTCCATCCCCGGCGCCATGTTCTCGCCCAGCACTTCCACGACCTTACCGACAGCGTTGTACTGACGGGTTGCTCGCTGATTGATCTCGACCACCACGACATTACCCATGCGGGCACCCATCCGGTGCTCATTCGGGATCACAATATCCTGGGAGATCCGGGAGTCATCCGGCACCACATAACCCATGCCGTCTTCGATAAAGAAACGACCGACGATCTGACCAGAGTACTCCTGAAGTACACGAACCACACGGCCTTCACGGCGGCCACGCTTATCCGTGCCAGCCACCTGGGCAAGAATATAATCACCGTGGATCACCCCGCGCATCTGGTGGTGCGGCAGCAGCAGATCTTCTTCTTTGGCATTGGTGCCTTCAGGGCGCAAAAAGCCGAAGCCATCGCGATGGCCAATGACGTGGCCTTTGATCAGATCAAGGCGCTCTGGCAGGGCATAACACTGACGGCGGGTAAAAATAAGCTGGCCGTCACGCTCCATCGCCCGCAAACGGCGACGCAGGCCTTCATACTGGTCATCCCCCTCCAGCTTTAACTCAGCAAACAGCTGGTCACGGCTAACAGGAGCAGTAAAGCCGCGGATCACTTCAAGGAGCATCTCACGGCTTGGGATTGGGTTTTCATAATTTGATGCTTCGCGATCGCGAAAAGGGTCGACCGGTAAATCGGTAGTACCTTTGGACATAAGCAGATCCATATTGGCGAAGATATAACCATAGTATATCCGGGCCATAGGTGAACAGACGGGAGCAAAGTTCAATTTCTTTGCTCCACTGAAAAAATTTAGAAGTTATTGATTGGCTGTACGATTATGCGACAGGGCGATCCAACAATACACGCAGTGGCGGGTTATCCGAAATCAGGCTTGCCAGGGTATGTCTGTCAAGCTCGGCCAAAAATGCCAGCCTCGCGGAATCGAGGATCCCTTTTAGGCGACATGCCGGTGTAATGTGGCAAAAGTCTTCACTACAATTGACGATCTGCAACGGTTCAATCGCACGCACCACATCGCCGAGGACTATCTGGTCCGCAGGCATACCCAGGCGAATACCGCCATTTTTGCCCCGCACGGTTTCGACATAGCCCAGCTGGCCCAATCTATTAATGATTTTGACCATATGGTTGCGTGACACACTATATATTTCGGTCACTTTAGAGATACTGGCCAGCTCACCTTCCGGTAACGTTGCCAAGTATATCAGGGCCCGCAGGCCATAATCGGTAAAACTTGTTAACTGCACAATAACTCCTCCTGCCGCCATTTTAGTCTGGTTATTGACTAAAAGATACAGATCAGATACAACTTATAAGATGCATTATAAATATAACTTTAATGTGAGAAAGTAAAATAAGTCATGATAAGTCAAAAAACCATCGATACAGTTAAAGCAACTGCTCCGTTGCTTGCCCAAACCGGTCCGTCGCTCACGGCCCACTTCTACCAGCGAATGTTCAGCCATAACCCTGAGCTGAAAGATATTTTCAACATGAGTAACCAGCGAAACGGCGATCAGCGCGAAGCCCTGTTCAACGCTATCTGCGGTTACGCCAACAACATCGACAATCTGGCGGCTTTGTTACCGGCAGTCGAGAAAATTGCCCACAAGCACACCAGCTTTATGATCACTGCCGAGCAATATGCCATTGTCGGCGGCCACTTGCTGGCGACCATTGACGAGCTATTTTCCCCGGGCCAGGAGGTAATCGATGCCTGGGCTGAAGCCTACGGCGTTTTAGCAGATGTCTTCATCAAGCGCGAAGAAGAAATCTACCAAGAAAACGAAAGCAAAAATGGGGGCTGGCGCGGTACCCGTCAGTTTGAGGTGGTCGACAAGCGCAAAGAAAGCGATGTGATCACCAGCTTCACCTTTAAACCGGTCGATGGCGGCCCTGTTGCCCCCTTCAAACCGGGACAATATCTGGGGATTTACCTCAAACCTGACGACTTCGAGCACCAGGAGATCCGCCAGTACAGCCTGTCGAGTGCACCACGCCAAGACAGCTACCGTATCTCCGTCAAGCGCGAAGACGGCGGCAAGGTCTCTGGCTACCTGCACGATACCCTTTCAGTCGGCGACAAAGTTGCACTTGCCGCCCCCGCCGGAGACTTTTTCCTGGAAGTTGAACCGACAACGCCTGTCGTCCTGATTTCAGCCGGTGTCGGCCTGACGCCGACGCTGTCAATGTTAGAAACCCTCACCGGCCATCAGGCCGAGGTGCACTGGCTGCACGCGGCCGAAAACGGTGCTCAGCATGCCTTCAAAGAGCAGGTGCGTACGATTGCCGATCAGCACGAGCATATTTCTGTCAACACCTGGTATCGCAAACCACTTACGTCTGACCGTCCAACAGAAGACTACCAGCATCAGGGCCTGATGGATCTGGGTAGCCTTAAAGACAGCCTGACGGCACCGGGGATGCATTACTATTTCTGCGGACCGGTCGGCTTTATGCAGCATATCGGCAAGCAGTTGATCAACATGGGGATCAGCGAAGATCATATTCACTACGAATGCTTCGGTCCTCATAAAGTGCTGTAAGGTAAGCCAGAACAAGAGCAGATGCGAAAAGAGAGGCCCAAGGGCCTCTCTTTCATATGTTCATCATAATAACGTGCTCTACCAGAAGGTATCGCGACGCTTCGCCCGCGCAATCACATTGCCCGGCATGCGGTTTTCCAGGCTACGACGTAAACTTGTGATTTTACTGTGGGTCTTGCGGCTAGCCGTCACCGTGTTATACAGCCAGCGATAGGCATCCTCAAAATCCAGCGGGCTGCCGTAGTTGCTGAGGAGCAATTCGGCCAGCTGGATACGGGCATCGACATTGCCCATGGATGCCGCTTCACGCAAGTAAGGAATCGCTCGCTCCCTATCTTGCTGAACCAGCGTTCCCGTCGCGTAGTAACGTCCCAACTGCTCCAGTGCTGCCGGGGATCCCTGGTGAGCTGCAGACTGCATGTAATAGATGCCCGTCTCGACATCACGATCAACACAAACCCCCCATGCCAGCATGTCACCATATAAGAACTGGTAAGCCGGAGATTCAACCCGGACCGCACGTGCTTCAATATCCTGAAGCAACTGACAATCATCGGCTTTTACCTGCTGAAGGTGGCTGTTGGCGTCAAACATACGGATCAGGTCTGACTCGGTATACACAGGAACTGCCTCACCTACATCTTCTAATGCATAGGCGGGTGTCGCTGTCAGCAATGTGGAAAGAAGCAGGGCTTGCAGTTTCATTTACTAGTCTCTGTTGAACCGTAGATACCTTATCGGCAAGAGTCAGTCAGACTTTAACCTCTTTATCAGAAAAACGGCAATTTTTTGCCGCTTGAATTCTTTACACAGTAGGAAAATTGACGCAACAGGTAGCGGCGAATATTGGGAGCAAGATCCATAGTAAGCGAATATCGCCGTTCCCCCAACTCGCAGGCATAAAAAAACCAACCCCTCAGGGTTGGTTTTTATCCATCCGATCATCAGAAGCGATGATTATTCACCGTATGGGTGAACCTTGATGATAGTCTCGTTACGGTCCGGACCAGTCGAGATAATGTCGATTGGCACACCCGTTAGCTCTTCGATACGCGCGATGTAATCAAGAGCCGCCTGTGGAAGCGCATCCAGTGACTTAGCACCAAATGTGTTTTCAGACCAACCAGGCATAGTTTCGTAGATTAGCTCTAGATCTTCGTAAGCGTCAGCCGCCATTGGGGACACTTCCAGAAGCTCGCCATCTTTAGTCTTGTAGCCAGTACAGATTTTGATTTCTTTCAGGCCATCCAATACGTCTAGCTTAGTTAGGCAGAAACCTGAGATTGAGTTGATCTGAATTGCACGACGCATAGCCACCGCATCAAACCAACCAGTACGACGTAGACGACCTGTCGTTGCGCCAAACTCGTTACCGACTTCACCTAGGTGCTTACCAACAGGATCTTGCTTGTCTTGACCGTCGTATAGCTCAGTCGGGAATGGACCAGCACCAACACGTGTGCAGTATGCTTTCGCGATACCCAGGATGTAACCCAGGTGACGAGGACCAAAACCAGAACCTGCAGCAACACCACCAGCCGTTGTGTTAGAAGAGGTTACATACGGGTAAGTACCGTGGTCGATGTCCAGCAGCGTACCTTGTGCACCTTCGAACATGATCTTGTCGCCACGCAGACGCGCGTCATCAAGCTCTTTGGTCACATCGATAACCATCGCAGTCAGTACGTCAGCCTGACCCATGATAGTTTCCAACACTTCTTCGTAGCTTACTGGCTCGGCATTGTAGTAATGCTCAAGCTGGAAGTTGTGGTAAGCCATAACTTCTTTAAGCTTCTCGGCAAACGCTTCTTTGTCGAACAGATCGCCAACACGTAGGCCGCGACGAGCAACTTTATCTTCGTAAGCAGGACCGATACCACGACCTGTTGTACCAATCGCTTTTTTACCGCGAGCGATTTCACGAGCCTGGTCTAGTGCGATGTGGTATGGAAGGATTAGCGGACAAGCTTCTGACAGGAACAGACGTTCACGAACAGGAATACCACGCTCTTCTAGCGGGCCCATTTCTTTCATCAGAGCATCTGGAGAAAGTACAACACCGTTACCGATGATGCATTTAACGTTGTCACGCAGGATACCTGATGGGATCAGGTGAAGGACAGTTTTTTCACCGTCAATGACAAGAGTGTGACCTGCATTGTGGCCACCTTGGTAGCGGACTACATACTTTGCATCTTCGGTCAAAAGATCAACGATCTTACCCTTACCTTCGTCACCCCATTGGGTGCCAAGAACGACTACATTATTTGCCATCTTTCTTCGTCTATCAGTAGTTAAAAAGGGATTCTAGCACCTTAAAGAGCGCCTTGCAGTCATTTTTTAACCGTAGCGGCTATTTCTGCAAGAACACTGTCACGGTTGCATGCTAGGGCAATTTACATACTAGTGTACATCATGTAGGCAATCACACTGCCGGCGACGACCAGGCAACCGCCGATCCGACGCAGGGTGTTGTCATTCTGCTGGCTTAGCTGACTAACCATCTCTCGCCACCCCCTTGGTGCCAGTAACGGTCCAAGTCCTTCAAAAACCAACACTAACCCCAAAGCCAACCAAATTGCTTTACTCATGATCACGACCTTAATATTGCATTCTGTTCCAACGGCAAAAAAAAAGACAAGGCCGAGGCCTTGTCTTTCTGCTTATCAGTATCGGCTTAGTTAGTGCCGCTTGATTCTTTCATGTACTTGAAGAAGTCAGTATTTGGATCAACCACCAAGATATCGTTCTTCGAATTGAAGCTGTTCTCATACGCTTTCAAAGAACGCAGGAAGTTATAGAACTCCGGATCCTTGTTAAACGCTGAAGAGTAAATCTCTGCCGTTTTTGCATCAGCCGTACCGCGTACAACACGTGCCTGACGATCAGCTTCAGCCAGGATTTTCGCCACTTCCAGCTCAGACTGGGCGCGGATAACTTCCGCTTTCTCACGACCTTGAGAGCGGTGCTTACGCGCAACAGACTCACGCTCGGCACGCATACGACGGTAGATAGACTCACTGATTTCATCAGGCAGGTTGATTTTCTTCATACGGAAGTCAACTACGTCAACACCCAAGTCTTTCATTGCGCTTATCTTGATGTCAGCCAGTACATTAGCCATGATTTGATCACGCTGGCCTTCCACCTCTTTACGAGGAGCGATCTCGGCAACAATCTCTGTTGCCGGAGCATCGTCTTCATCAGAAGCTACAACAGGCGTTCCACGATCCGGGCCAGAAACGATTTGCTTGATCTCACGCGAACCAATTTCAGAACGCAGGCTATCAACCACTTTACGTTTCAGTAGCGCTTCTGCCGTTGAAGCATCACCGCCACCGGTTGTCAGGTAGTACTGACCGAAATCTTCGATACGCCATTTGACATAGGTATCGATGATCACGTCTTTTTTCTCTGACGTGACGAAACGGTCGGCCTGGTCATCCATAGTCTGGATACGAGCATCAAGCATACGGACACGGTCGAATACCGGCACCTTGAAGTGCAGACCCGGTTCGTAAATACGTGCAATTTCAGTATTGTTGTCTTTCAGGATCCGGCCAAACCGAACCACAATACCGCGCTCGCCTTCCTGTACGATGAACATCGACATCAGCAGCGCAGCAATAAAGATGACAATCACTGGGATCATTAACTTACGCATAATTAATATCTCCCTTGACGGCCAGTATCGCCACGCGGAGCCGTGGATACAGGGGCTGTTGTTTCAACTTTCTCAAGCTCAATACCATAGGAGCCGCTTGATGTGCTGCTCTTAGGCTTACTGCCCTGCTCAGACGGGTTAATCAGTTTGTCCAACGGCAGGTACAACAAGTTGCCGCTGGAGTTGGAATCAACCATGACCTTGCTGGTATTGCCGTATACGCGTTCCATCGTTTCCAGATACAGACGGTTACGGGTTACTTCCTGGGCAGCCTGGTACTCTGGAAGTAGCTTCTCAAACTGTGCCACTTCACCGAGCGCACCGTTGATGGCCTTCTCAGAATAACCTTCAGCTTCCTTCTTCAGACGCTCCGCACGACCGGTTGCTTTCGGCAAGATATCATTGCTGTAAGCTTCGGCTTCACGAACGAAACGTTCTTCATCTTCTCGCGCGGCGATAGCGTCATCAAACGCATCTTTTACCGCTTCCGGCGGACGCGCTGACTGGAAGTTCACATCGACAACGAAGATACCCATATCATAGGTCTGGATAATCTTGTCGATCGCTTCCTGGGTGTTGGCACGAATAGTCTGACGGCCCGTCGTCAATGCCTCATCCATCGCCGAGTCACCAATTACCGCACGCAGTGCTGAATCGGTAGCCTGACGCAGACTGTCATCGGCGTTGGTCACGCTAAACAGATACTTGTTGGCATCTGACACACGGTACTGAACATCCATTTCAACTTTCAGTACGTTTTCGTCTTTGGTCAGCATAAGGCCGGAGCTACGCAGAGAACGGATAGCCTGAACGTTGACCGGTGTCACTTCGTCAATAAACGTCGGCTTCCAGTTCAGACCCGGATCAACCATCTCGTAAAACTTACCAAAGCGCAGTACTACGCCTCGTTCCGCTTCACCAATGGTATAGAAACCCGAGAATCCCCATACTGCAGTCGCGAGTACCGCAATCGCCCCTAGACCGGCAGCACTGCCACCAGCCGAAGGCCCTTTCTTATTCCCAAAAATGCCACCGAACTTACGACTTAGTTTTGAAAAAACTTCATCGAGATCCGGTGGACCTTGATCACGACCGCCGCGATTATTATTCCCCCAAGGGTCTTTATCACGGCCGCCGTTGTTACCAGGCTCATTCCACGCCATTATAGAACTCCATCAATATGATATGACGACAGTTTTTCTTATTACTCTAGCAGTCCATTAAGCAACGATAAAGTCATCTAACGAAGTACTTTCTCTTTTTTGTAACCGAGACCACTCAGCCAACGGTAATCGAATATCAATCGTCAGGCTGCCATCAGACTCATATTCTTCATGCAAAATACACCCAAGCTGGTAAAACTTACTGCGGTACCGGCCAATCAGATATGGCGGCAGACACAGCGTATGTTTCACCATAGTGCCAGACAAACGTTCAGTCAGCGCCTCGAACAACAGGTCAATGCCCTGTCCTTCAATCGCCGAAACCCAAACCCGACGGGGGCTCCCGTCTTCATCTCGCTCAATACGCGGTTCGGCACCTTCCAGATTGTCGATCTTATTCATGACAATCAGGACAGGGACTTCACCGGCATCGATTTCATCGAGCACATTGTTCACCGCATCAATGTTTTCGCGAAAACGCTCGTCACTGGCATCCACCACATGCAACAGCAAACTTGCATCCTGGGTTTCTTTCAATGTTGCCTTAAACGCAGCCACCAGGTCATGGGGCAAGTGGCGAATAAACCCAACCGTGTCGGCCAGAATCGATGTGCCGACATCGGCAACGTCAATCTTGCGCAGGGTTGGGTCCAAGGTCGCAAACAGCTGGTCAGCGGCATAAACCCCGGCATCTGTAACTCGGTTAAATAACGTCGATTTTCCCGCATTGGTATAACCCACCAGCGAGATGGTCGGTATTTCAGCCCGATTTCTGGCTCTGCGCCCCTGATCGCGCTGCTTCGATACCTTTTCCAATCTACGTAAAATAGTTTTGATACGGTCTCGTAGTAAACGGCGATCCGTTTCCAGCTGAGTTTCACCCGGACCACGCAAACCGATACCACCCTTCTGTCGTTCAAGGTGGGTCCAACCGCGGATCAATCGAGTGGAGATATGACGTAACTGAGCAAGCTCAACCTGCAATTTACCCTCATGGGTACGTGCACGCTGGGCAAAAATATCCAGGATCAGGCCAGTACGGTCTAATACTCTGCATTTACAAATCTGCTCCAGATTACGCTCTTGCGCTGGAGAGAGGGAGTGGTTGAATATCACGATCTCGGCTTCTTCAGCCCGAACCGCTTCGGCAATTTCCTGTGCTTTACCTTCTCCCACGTAATACTTAGGGTGGGGAGTTTTACGACTACCTGTGACTACACGTAGCGTATTAACTCCCGCAGAGGAGACCAGCATTTCGCATTCGCTTAAGTCTTCCCATTCCCCTTCTTGCGTGAAGTTGATATGAACAAGAATAGCCTGCTCACCGGCTTCATAACGGTCAAACAAGCAATCAACTCCTTATCGAAGAATACTCTTATTCTTCAGTTTTTTCTTGAGAACGCTCAGCAGGAGCCGGACGGTCGCCTGCATGATGGTGGTTCACTGGACGAGCCGGAACCACTGTAGAGATCGCATGCTTGTACACCATCTGGTTAACAGTGTTTTTAAGAAGGATCACGAACTGATCGAATGATTCAATCTGGCCCTGAAGTTTGATGCCGTTCACCAGGTAGATAGAGACCGGTATTCTTTCACGACGCAGCGCATTCAAAAACGGGTCTTGCAAAGATTGCCCCTTAGCCATTATTTCTTTTCCTTATTTGTTTGTAGTTGTATTTAGCAACGAACAAAATTAAAAATACGCAAAACAGTGAGAGTATACACGCTAATCAAACATCACATCTAACTGAGTTTGTGACTGTTTGTAACGCTTTATCCACATCACTGCTATCCAACCACGTCAAATCTTTCCAGCTACGAAGCCAGGTAATTTGACGCTTCGCCAATTGACGGGTTGCGCAGATTCCGCGGAAGACCGCTTCGTCCAAATCACACTTCCCGTCCAAGTATTCCCACATCTGTCGGTAACCCACGCAACGTATCGATGGAAGATCTGGATGCAGATCACCTCGCTCATACAAAGCACGAACTTCCTGTTCAAAACCTGCTTCAATCATTTTGTCAAAACGTTGCTCAATCCTCTGATGTAGGACAGCCCTATCCTTGGGTGTTATTGCAAATTGGTGAACCTTGTATGGTAAAGATTCACCTTGGGTTTTCGTCAGCTCTGTTAAAGTTTTACCCGAAATACGGAAAACTTCCAATGCCCGAGAGAGCCGCTGCGGGTCATTAGGGTGGATTCTGGCTCCCGATACCGGATCTATCCGCACCAGCTCCTCGTGCAATGCCTGCCAGCCTTTCTCTTCGGCTTCTCGCTCAATTTCAGCTCGGACCTCCGGATCCGCCGCCGGCAATGGCGACAAGCCTTCCAATAATGCCTTGTAGTACAACATAGTACCACCAACCAGCAGAGGAATTCTCCCTGCTGCAACTATATCAGCCATTTCTTTCAGTGCATCAGCGCGAAAGTCTGCAGCTGAATAACTTTGCGCTGGATCACGAATATCGATAAGACGGTGAGGCGCAAGAGAAAGTTCCCTCGCATCTGGCTTGGCTGTGCCGATATCCATTTCTTTATAGATAAGGGCTGAATCAACACTTATCAACTCCACCGGCAACTGCTGGCGCAATCGAATGGCCAAATCTGTTTTTCCCGATGCGGTCGGCCCCATTAAAAAAATGGCCTGAGGTAGTGGCTTGCTCATAAATCAAATGCTTCTATTGCCGCGCCGACGTCAACCGGACGCAGCAAGTTTGGATAATAGTGTTCAAGTGAATCTCCCCATAGCTGCTCCAGATCCGTCACCAGCTGTATTGCCTGCGACAAGCTGAAGCCTTCGGTCGGAATCACGAGCTGCGATGCTAACCAGTCCAGCAGCTTATCCCAACCCTGCGCTTCAGGGTCATCGGCTACCGAAGCCAGATACCCCAACAGGGCCGGGATCAACTGCTGCAGGTTTTGCTGCCTAAGCGGCATACAGACTGACATGATGATCAGTCCGTTTTTGCCCTTGGCTTTAAGATGAATGCCCAGTTGCTTGAGCAACTGAGCATGCTGTTCTGCACATTCTATCATGCCTGGCTCGACCGGTACGGAATGTGGGATCAACAATGGCTGCGGTTTTAGCCCTTCCGTTTGGGCCAGCTGCAGCTGGCCTTTGCAACGCAGGCGCTGTGCGTTGTCCAGCGAAAGAACAAATACCCCGTTATCTCGACTCAGCAGCAAGTACCGCTGCTGCGTCAAACACAGAGCTTTACCCAGACCAATCCCATTTTGCGCATCTATGGCCGTTTGGCGAACTGGCGATGGCGAAGAGCGAGTCTCCAACGCACGAGGCGTTGGTTCAGGCCTAGGCGCGCTTGGTTCCCGCAAAGAAGACGCTGTCGGTACCGGTATAGGTGCCGGAGAGAGAGGCTCAAAATCCGCCTGCTTCGGTGTTTGCATCAATTGTTGGTAAGCACTAACCTCGCGTTTTGACGGTGCATCGTGGCCAAACTGGCGCTGCTGCCCCTGGCCTCTCGGCATCCCCGAAGCACCAGTTGTCCCCGATGCCCTTGAGGCACCCGCCTCACGGTAGCTGCCACCATGCTCATGATGATTTGAGGTTGGCAACCACTCACTAGCATGAGCCTTATTGGGATAATCAGGCGTACGCGCCACCGCTGACATGACTGCCGACGGTTCGGCAATCCCATCATCTGGCGGGGCGACAGCCTGGCTGGCTTCGGCACTGCCCCGCCGAGGCGGCTGATACAGAGCTTCGCTGCTCTCTTCCAGGCTGTGTTCCAGACCCTGTTGCAGGGCGCTCTGCAGCCCCTGGCAGATAAAGTCATGAACCAGCCTCGCCTGATGGAAACGCACTTCGTGCTTCGCCGGATGGACATTGACATCCACCTGGTGCGGATCAACCTCGATAAACAGCACATAGGCCGCATACTGATCAGCTGCAAGGCTGGTTTCATACGCTTGGCGTATGGCATGATTGATGAGCTTGTCCTTCATCATCCGGCCATTGACGTAGCAATACTGAATATCGTTCTGGGCTCTGGCTCCCTGTGGGCTGCAGATCCAGCCCGACAGTTTCAAGTCACCATGTTCCAGCTCGACAGCCAGTGCATGGTTAAGAAAATTAGAGCCGCACACCGCTGCCAGACGGCGCTCTTTTTGTACCTGGGTTTGAGAGGCTCGATATTGGCGGATCATTTTGCCGTTATGGCGCAAATTGATCGTGACATCCAGCCGGCTGAGTGCAATGCGCTTGAGCAATTCGTCAATGTGACTAAATTCGGTTTTCTCGGTCCGCAGGAACTTGCGTCGGGCCGGAGTGTTGAAGAACAAGTCCAGCACCTCCAGCGTGGTACCCACCGGGTGGGCCGCCGGTTTCAGCTGTACCTCCATGTCCCGCCCTTCGGCATAGGCTGACCATGCCTCTTCCTGATCCGCCGTCTTGGAGGTCAGGGTCAGACGGGAAACCGAGCTGATACTGGCCAGCGCCTCGCCACGAAAGCCCAGGCTCATAATGGCCTCGAGATCGTCTAACGAGGTAATTTTCGACGTCGCGTGGCGGCTTAAAGCCAGGCTGAGTTCCTCTTTCGGGATCCCCTTGCCGTTATCGCGGATACGGATAGTCCGGCTGCCGCCCTTGTCAATATCGATATCAATACGGGTAGCACCGGCATCCAAACTGTTTTCTACCAGCTCTTTGACCACCGAGGCAGGACGTTCAACAACTTCGCCTGCAGCAATTTGGTTTGCCAGCCGGGCGGGCAAGATCTGAATAGGCATAATTCACTTCTAGGTATGGTTAACTACTCGGGATGGTTAGCTGTTGGCCTACCGCTAATGTATCTGAGCTTAGCTTATTTGCCTGGCGGAGACTATTCACACTGATCCCATAACGGGAGGCAATCTTGCCCAGAAACTCGCCGCGCTTCACCGTATGCTTCATCGACTTGCGGTTACTGGTATCAATTTTTAGCTTCTGGCCAATCGCCAGCTCATCGGAGCGTAACTTATTCAGGCTGCGGATACTGGTAACCGTTACGCCATAATTGGCCGCAATTTTGCTAAGAAACTCGCCACGCTTCACCGTATGGGTCGTGACTGTGACCGCTCGCTGTACAGGCTTCGTTGAGGCCGGTGACGCCGTTCGGCTCGCCGCAGCAACGGAGCTCCCCGGGATCACCAGTACCTGACCGACTTTCAGGGTATTACTGCTGAGCTTATTGACCTTCTTCAGTGCCGCTACCGACGTGCCGTACTTGCTGGCAATCACGCTCAGGGACTGGCCAGAGGTAACCTTGTGTTTCACCCCGCCTTTTCTCGCCGCAAACAAAGTACCTTCCGGCGGTTTGGCATTAAAGTAAGCCAGCACCCCTTTGTAGACGGCATTCGCCAGCTTAGTCTGATGCGAGCGTGAATTGAGCAGCCGCTCTTCCTTCGGGTTGGTAATGAATCCGGTTTCGACCAGCAGCGACGGAATATCCGGCGATTTCAGCACCGCCAGACTGGCGTGCTCCGGCTTGCTTTTATGCAGGGTAGTCACCCGGCTCAGTTCTTTCAGTACCCGTGTCGCCACATCATACCCCTCTTTCTGGGAGTGGCTGAACTGCAAGTCCAGCACGGCCATGCTCAGATACTGATCATCGTTCCCCCCGGACAACACGTCACCGCCGCCAAGCAATTCTGACTGCTTCTCGTGCTGCTCGAGCCAACGACCAATTTCACTGTTGGCGCGGCGAGTATTGAGTACCCATACCGACGCCCCGCGAGGCTGTGGTTTGTGGAATCCATCGGCATGGATTGATACCAGCAGGTGAGCCTTGTTGCGACGAGCAATGTCCGAGCGCTTGTTGAGGTTAACAAAATAGTCGGCCTGACGGGTCAGTACCGCTTTCATGCCCGGGGTGGCATTGATTTTGGCCGCCACTTTTTTCGAGATGTCCAAGGTGACATTTTTCTCGTACTTACGTGTCGGACCGATAGAACCGGGGTCTTCCCCGCCGTGACCGGCATCAATTGCGA
Organism: Photobacterium proteolyticum; assembly: GCF_001939735.1. GTDB lineage: Bacteria > Pseudomonadota > Gammaproteobacteria > Enterobacterales > Vibrionaceae > Photobacterium > Photobacterium proteolyticum. Next base: position 5,043 of record NZ_MJIL01000098.1, on the reverse strand, counting down.
CGATGATGTCATCATTGCCATAGGGCAACAGGGCTTTCTGGTTTTCCTTAACCGTTTTTTTCGGTGCCGCAGGTTTGGCCTTCACCGCCTTTTTCTTGTGCGGCAAGTCCAGCACCAGACGGTGGCTATAATGGCCATCCGGCGTTGGTGCCAACTTGAAAATAGTTGGGTTAACGCCGGTCTTGGTTTCAAACACCAAACGGTAGGTGCCCTTCTCCGGTGCGCTGCTATTGCGAATTTTCTTCAGCACCGCACTGTTTTTGACCGTCACCGGCAACTTGGTTTTTAAGGTGGTTTTTTTAAGATCGACCACCAAGCGCTCTGGCTTGGTCAGGGTGAAGTAGGAAAACGTCACCTCATCTTGCAGATCCAGCACCACGCGGGTTTCATCTGGCGCGGGCCAGACACGAATGCTCTTCAGCTCGTTGGCCATCGCCATCGAGCCGAACATCCCTACCCCAAAAAAGAATAAATACAAAAAAGCCCGTAAAGACATCCTGATCAACACAACTCCAAACGCTTGATCAACTCTAGACCATATTCATTTCTAGCAGTAACAGCCACTTTTCGCTGCTCACCGGCATAGCGCATTTCGATTTCCAGATCCGGCTCAGGCAACAAACCCTCGCCCTTATCCGGCCACTCCACCAAACAAATGGCGTCATTGCTGAAATAATCGCGGATCCCCATAAACTCCAGCTCTTCCGGATCCGCCAGGCGATATAAGTCGAAATGGTACACCTGCCAGGGTGGCAATTCGTACGGTTCCACCAAGGTATAAGTCGGGCTCTTCACGTTGCCCTGATGGCCAAGAGCTCGAATAAAGCCCCGGCTAAATGTGGTCTTGCCTGCACCCAAGTCGCCATGCAGATAAATGGTTGTCTGGCGCTTACATGCCTTTGCCAATTTAAGGCCTAAATCTACGGTTGCCTGTTCATCGGCAAGCAGTGTTTCAAATGTTTGCATTGTTATCTTTATCTTGGGTTTACTAATTGTCGAATATAAGGAAACAGATCACTGGCCAATACACCACGTTCCCCCTCCCGGGCACAAAGATCAGCAGCGGTACTGTGGATCCAGACGCCAGTCCGGGCGGCTTCCGATAACGAAAGCCCCTGCCCTGCCAACGCCCCGATAATGCCAGAAAGCACATCACCCATGCCACCTGTTGCCATTCCAGGGTTACCGGCAGTACATACCCAGCACTGCCGACCGTCATTGATCAGAGTGCCGGCTCCTTTCAGAACAACGACACCGCCAAACTTTTGCTGCAGCGACTTCGCGGCAGCAAACCGGTCAGCCTCTACTGCGGCAACCGTGGTATTTAGCAACCGGGCAGCTTCTCCCGGATGCGGCGTCATTATACGATTATTTTTATAGTCTGGTGAGAGGGCCAATAAGTTCAATCCATCGGCATCAACGACCATTGTTTTCTCGGTGGCGTCAAAGTGGAACAACAGTGCCTTACTCCAGTCACTCTGCCCCAAGCCAGGCCCTATCACAATAACATCGGCCCACTCCAGCCTCTGGCTGATTTCATGGGCTTTATCTTGCCACCCCTGTACCATTATCTCAGGTCTGGCGGTAACAATTGACAGCACATTGTCAGGCTGGGTGATCACCGCAGTCAGCCCGGCCCCGCTTCTTGCACAAGCTTCGGCAGCCAGCCGAATGGCACCGGCCATCCCTACATCACCACCGGCACATAATACCCGACCATGATCACCCTTGTGTGCTGTACGGCCACGGGGGGGCAAACACTGCCTCACCGCATCCTGACAGATCCGGTAAGCCGACGGCTGCACCTGCTGACGAAAAGCATCGTCGACACCCAAGCCGGCAAAAAGTACCTCTCCGCAGTACTGAGCCGCCTGACCGGTACACAGCCCTTGCTTCAAACCGATAAAGGTCACTGTCGATTGTGCCTGAATAACCGTGCCAAGGATATTGCCCGTATCAGCGCACAGCCCAGATGGCACGTCGACTGCGACAACCGGCCGTCCAGCCTGATTAATTAGGCTAATCAGCCCGGCACTGTCTTCCCGGACGCTTCCTTTCAGGCCGGTTCCCAACAAGGCATCAACGATCACCTCGGCAGAGTCCGGAATCTTAGACTCCGGCAGCGTAATTTTCCCACCGCAGGCAAGCCAGGCATCCCTGGCTCGGGCAGCATCCCCCGACAAACGTTCGGGCTGTCCCAACTGCCACAGCGTTACCGCCAGCCCCGATTCCCGGGCCAGCCGGGCCACAATATAGCCGTCCCCGCCGTTATTACCACCACCACAGCATACCAGCAGTGAAGCAGCCTCCGGGTACTGTAGGCGAAAATGTGAAAATACCGCCTGCCCGGCTCTTTCCATTAACTGGTACATCTCAAGCTGCATTGCTCTGGCCGCCAACTGCTCGCCGTGGCGAACTTGTTCAGCGCGGTATAAGTGTGTCGGTAGTTGCGAAGTCACCATGGTATTGCCTTACCTCTAAGCCGCTAACGTTCTTCATGGCTGCCAAGATCAGCGCAGGCAGGGCAACCAAACCACATAATGAATAAATAGTGCCCAAAACTACCGCCCGGTACAATGTCAAAAAAGTATTTCTGCTCCCATTCTTGCTGAGTTTTCTATTATCAGTGAAAGCAATGATGATTGTGTTACACTTCGGCCCCCAAGAATTCAGCCACACTGTGAATCAGAGCATGAACATCGACTACAGCGAACTGACCCAGAAAATCAAACAATGGGGCAAGGAACTCGGCTTCCAGCAAGTGGGGATCAGCGATATAGATCTTCACCAGCACGAGGCTCAGCTTCAGCGCTGGATTGATGCCGGCTATCACGGTGACATGGACTGGATGGCCCGCCACGGTATGATGCGAGCCCGTCCCGCCGAACTGCATCCCGGTACGGTTCGGGTGATCAGTGTGCGGATGAACTACTTACCTCCTGAGGCCGGTTTTGCCCAGAGCCTCAAACAGCCCGATACTGCCTACATCAGCCGCTATTCGCTGGGACGTGATTATCACAAACTAATTCGCAATCGTCTTAAGCGTCTTGGCCAGTTGATAGAAAAAGAAGTTGGCGAGTTCGGCTACCGCCCTTTTGTCGACTCGGCTCCCATTCTTGAACGGCCACTGGCAGAAAAAGCCGGCCTGGGCTGGACAGGAAAACACTCGCTAATCCTTAGCTCGGAAGCTGGCTCTTGGTTTTTTCTTGGCGAGCTGCTCATTGATCTCCCTCTCCCTGTCGATACTCCTATCGACAACCAGTGCGGCAAGTGTGTCGCCTGTATGACCAGTTGCCCCACCGGTGCCATCGTTGAGGAAGGTGTCGTTGATGCCAGACGTTGCATCTCCTACCTCACCATTGAGTTTGACGGCATTATTCCTGAAGAGCTGCGAGAGCCCATTGGCAACCGGATTTACGGCTGTGACGATTGTCAGCTGGTCTGCCCGTTTAACCGTTTTTCGGATCTTACCGAAGAAGTTGACTATCATTGTCGTGATAGCCTGTATCAGCAGCCACTGCATGTGCTGTACCAATGGACAGAAAAACAGTTTTTGAAAAATACGGAAGGTTCAGCAATCCGACGTATCGGTCATATCCAATGGTTGCGTAACTTAACGATTGCTATGGGTAACGCACCATATAGCGCAGATATCTTTGAGGCTTTGGAACAACGCCTTGGGGAAAACGAATTGCTTGATATTCATATTCACTGGGCGATGGAAATACAAACGAAGAGGCATCAGGAACATGCCATTGAGATATTACCGGGCAAAACCAAAAGGCTGATCAGGATTGTCGAAAAAGGCCTGCCGCGAGATGCGTAGCCCTGAGGGCCTTTAAGCGTCTGCACATTTTTGGACACACAAACTGGGAGCGAAATCAGGCTTCTGCATGAATGTGGAAAACAATTTCATCCCCACGATTTTATCCCTGATCGTAAAATATTAAACACAGGCCTGAATGCAGGGAATCAAAACAGTTATCCCAAGACAAAACATATTGATCAGGCTGTATATAAATATTGAATAAAGATATTAAATGCCATCAATATCAATACTTTAGCTTGTTGATAATTTTTTTTGGATAACGTTTTTCCGAGGCCAATTTATTAGGAGAAAGGAGTTATTCACACGGAGTCGGCACACGTAATCAACTGACTTACCCACAGTTTGACTCATGTGGATAAGTCTGTGCACTAACTAATGGTTTGTTCCAAAGATCAAGACAGCAGCCCAGAATATATCAGCATTCAGGCAATTATTGATTCTGGATAAAGAGAGCAGATACGATTCACAAGTCCTTATCAGCAGCGTACAGACCAACCACTGGTATCAGCTAAATCAAAGAGCATGTGTCGTCATTTGGCACCAATACCTCACGGCATTAGCTTACAGAGCATCGCATTTACCTAAGATACAAAACCAGTCACTAAAGACTGTCTAGGCAAAATTCTGATGATGTCGTCGAAGCTGATTGCTTCTTGTGGTTCCTTATAGCCGAAGCTACGGAACTTGGGGCAACACACAAGGCTATCGGTGATCGAGTAACCCAGGAATGCTGCATTTGGACTAGTACTTCACAGTAGTAGTTTTGCCGTTTCACGATCAGATATAGTGATAGTGACAGCAGAAATTGGAGCGTCGCAGCCGGCTAGGTACACGAGGTTCCTCGCACATTTGCCATGACTCTCATTGAAATTGGAGCGACACACGAGGTTCGAACTCGTGACCTCAACCTTGGCAAGGTTGCGCTCTACCAGCTGAGCTAGTGTCGCATATTCTCATAAGAGAATTGGTTGCGGGGGCCGGATTTGAACCGACGACCTTCGGGTTATGAGCCCGACGAGCTACCAAGCTGCTCCACCNAATTGGAGCGACACACGAGGTTCGAACTCGTGACCTCAACCTTGGCAAGGTTGCGCTCTACCAGCTGAGCTAGTGTCGCATATTCTCATAAGAGAATTGGTTGCGGGGGCCGGATTTGAACCGACGACCTTCGGGTTATGAGCCCGACGAGCTACCAAGCTGCTCCACCCCGCGTC
>NZ_MJIL01000097.1 GCF_001939735.1 Photobacterium proteolyticum | reverse complement strand
GTCGTTTTGTCATTGAACACCTCATTTACGGTGGAGACTTTACCACCTAATTTGGTGTCCGGGATCATTAAACCACTACAACCTACCTGCATGTCCCAGAAGAAAGCCTTACCAAGTTTGATTGCTGCTTTCTTATCTTTAATATACTTCTCTATTCCCGGAACTGGTGCAGGCTGGATCCCCTTTAAAGAGCCAATTGGAGAGGGTTCAACTTCTGCATAAACAAGGCTACTGGATAATCCAATTAAATACCCTGCTGTGACTATTGCACTTAAGCGCAATATTGGCTTGTTTCTTTTTTTATTCATAATTTACCTCTGGCATCCATTCATGAATAAGAGTTTAACGAGAGGGAGTACCTCTCGTAATAAAATTATGACTAAGAATTAAATTCTCATTTATTAATTTTGTGATATGTGTGGATAAGGTTGATGTTTCTTATTTCTATTGGTTTTTTCTGGTTTGATGTAGTTTTTTCTTTAAGCTTCTGTATTATAAGTAGTGTTTTGTTTATAAGGATTTGTTGTGTAATGGCTGTGTGATTGTTTTGTTTGTGTTTTTAGTTTAGCAAGAATTAATTTAGGCTAAATTCACAGCTAAATTCAATTAACACCTTTTAGTTCATGTGGCAGAATTAAGCCCGATGCTTACATATCGGGCTTTTATTAAAAGTAAGAATTGCTTTCTTATCTATAAACTTTGATCTCAACCTTTGCTGGGCTGGAAAATAAGCCGTCTTTGTCTTTAATTTGATAAGTAAAGCTCGTACTCATGTTTCGCATCGGGCGATAGGTCACTTTACCGTCACCGTGATTTGTCAGTACACCGTAATGCATGTCAGGTGCTTCAACAATTTTCACTGAGGAGTAGTCTAGTGGTGCGCTGCCCGCCTTGTCATTTGCCATCAGGTTGATGGTAACCTCGTGAGGGTATTTGACTTCGGCATAGTCATCATAGGCTTCCGGCTCTTCGCTGCTTTCTTCCAGGAACCCTTTTATTGGTGGAAGATTTTCTGCGTAGCGGCCTTCTTTACCGACACTTGGAATTTCTACCCATTGCACTTCTGCCTTACCCTCACCATCATCCTGCACACTGTATTCGTCACCTATGTGACCGACTGGAATGAATAGCTGTGGGCGGTCAAATGGAGCTTTCTCCCAACGTACACGCTCATCGGTCAACGACTTTAGGAATGCCACCAGGGCTTTCTTGTGATCATCGTTAAGATGAGGTAGCGGACCTAGGTTAAATACAAGGTTGGAAGCCGTACCGTTATGACCTGAAGTATCTCCGATAGGGTTGTTAGGATCTTTCCGGCGGTTACCGCCACGGAAGTAGAAGTCGATGACTTCATCCAGAGTAGCAAGACTACCATTGTGCATATATGGACCAGTCAACTCGATGTTGTGCAGCAGCGGGATCTTGAACGCTCCGTCAATAGCCGTTCTCGCCGATGGATCGACAGGTCCGTTGATAAGATCGCCGTCCGGAGCCTCACCATTTTGCGCTTGCCGGGTAAATGACAATGGGTAGCCAAATTCACTCAGTGCTCCGATACCGAGGTCATCAGACGTTGGTCTTACACCTATATTCATATAACCTCTATCTCGGAATGCTGGCGCAAATGTCGGACCTACAGGGCCTTGAGTAACAACGGCGTCTGTGTTTCCGGTTAGGTGCAGAGTTGCCTGGCTAAATGCCGGGCCTCCGTGACAGCCAATACAGCGACCAGCATTCGGACCCCCAAAACTACTGAAGATTTGTGCACCTTGCAGTTCAAGTGGAGTCAGATCTTCTCCTTTTTCAAACTTCGAGTGACCGAGAGAAACTAGGGTACTTTCGTACATCTGGATTGCCAGTCCCCAGAATAGTGAGAAGTTGTGCTCGATCTGGGTATAGCCGTCTTCGTCATGACGCGGGCTCATCCAATACTCTTCGTGGAAGGCCTCTCTGATGAGTGTACGATAGTCCGTTTTTAACCCTTTGGATGGGTAGGCGCTCAAGTAACCCAAGGCACTGTCGTTTGGATGTACTTCCTGCAACCCTAATGGCTTTAAGCGAAGCAGTTTTTTCGCCATGGCCTTGAATGGTTTGCCGTCACAAGTCATTTCAAAATTACTGCCTGGAGGTCCCACAGCCTGAGATGCAAGGCTTGAGTTAATAAGGTGTGTTTTTTTCGGGACTGTTTTTCCATACTTTCGATCATAATAAAGGACATAGGCGCCTTCATTATGTGGGCCAAATGGGTCGACGCCGTTAAAGACATTATTTGCCCGCCCATCCCAGAAATTACGGAAGTTATAGACGGCATTAATTACGGTTGGTGTGTTTCGTGGCTCAACCCGTCTGGTATTGAGATTATTCACGTGGAAAATATCAGTTAGATTTTCACAGCGCTCTTTGCCGTCCTCAAACTCAGAACCGTAGTGGTTACCTTCGAGATCAATGAATTTGGCTAAGGAAACACCTTGAGAGGAAACAACATCGTCAGTCTCATAGATGACATTGGAGTCCCTGTCTCTGGTATCCTCGAGTTGGTATAACGGGTAATCATCTTTTGTTAACGTATAGTTAGGGCCGCCCTTACCCCCTGAAGGTAGTGCAGGGTATCCGTCGTAGTTAAATTTGTCTTGATTTTCTACAATGGTGCTGAGTACACCCGGGCTTATTTGGTTTTTGGCGCGAATGTCGGCACCGGCAGAGAAGTGACAGCTACCGCAGCTCTGGCCCTGGCTACCTGTTTGCATGTCCCAGAAAAACGCTTTCCCGAGTTTAATCGCAGCATCATAGTCTTTTATGTATTCTTCGATGCCGGGAACAGGAGGGAGGTTATCGGGAAGATAACTGCTTGGCTTTTCGGGGGATGCCGCCACGGCTTGATGTATGGAAGCCGCGAGCAGACCCGTTGCTGCGATAAATACGCCTAGCCGGGCGCGTTTTCGCATATTATTATTTTCCATTGTTTGCTCCTGAAAAATCCCCAATGGGTTGCTGAAGTGTTTATAGTTAGAGTTCAATGTGTACCGCCATTTAATAATGATCGGAAACCACATGAATTTTGTTATTAAATGTGGGAATTAATAGGCATGAAGTCAGGAAATGGATTTATATTTGGTGTTATTTATCAGAGGTGATTAATAAAAATAAATTAAAGACAATTTATTATTAATGAGTCATAACTTTTATAAAACCTTAATCTGAAAGGGAATTAAAAACAAGAAGCTGTATTACTAATAAGAGGTAAAGCAAAAAAATGATTTATCTAAATGCTAGCTTGTATAAACTTGATAAATAAAAAAGCCCGGCAGTTATGAAATGACCCCCAATAGTTGGACAACCAATTATTAGGGGTCTTTTTTATGTCCAAATATAGTCGTGAGCTAAAGCTCACTATTGCCAAGCAATGCCTTCATGGAGCCGCGTCCAGACGGCTATCTAGTGAATATTCAATATCATCGAGACAAATTAGGTACTGGGCTCAGGTCTATTCGATACATGGCACCAACTCCTTTTTGCCTACCTTACATAGCAGTAGTGCAGAAAAGAAACTTCAGGCATTGAATTTGATGTGGACGAGAGGGTGGTCTCTCACTCACACTAGCGCAGTGTTGAACCTATCCTCTCCTGGCACCTTGTCGTCTTGGCTCAAAAAGTACAACGAGGCCGGTTTAGAAGGACTAGAAAGCCGCACTATAGGAAGACCTCTTATGAAAACTCTATCCAAAGCTACGCCAAAACCTGATGACGAAATGACCCTTGAAGAGCTGAGAGAGGAGCTTGCGTACTTGCGGGCAGAGAATGCTGTTCTAAAAAAGTTGGAGGAGCTGAAGCAGCAAAAGCGTCGACAAACAAAGAAAAAGCGTTAGCCGTTTCAGCTCTGAAAGAAAAGCACTCTTTAAAGCACCTACTTCGAGCCATGAAGATGGCAAGGAGTGTGTTCTACTATCAAGTTCAAGCATGTCGTAAGCCTGACGCTTATGAGCACGAGCGAGAAGTTATTCGGTCAATTTATCATGAGCATGAGGGGCGTTATGGCTACCGCCGTATTCACTTGGAGTTAAGAAATCGCGGTATCAAGCTCAATCACAAAACGGTACAACGGTTGATGACCCTCCAAGGGCTAAAATCCACGATGAGGCCAAAGAAGTACCGAGCCTACAGAGGAGAAGCAGGGAGAGCGGCCCCAAACGTACTTGAAAGAGACTTCAAGGCGACAAAACCTGATGAAAAGTGGGTAACAGATGTCACCGAGTTCAAGGTTAAAGGGCAGAAAGTCTATTTGTCGCCAATAGTTGACCTGTTTAATCAAGAAGTGATCTCGTTTAGGCTGGCCAAAAATGCTCGACTACCACTGGTTACGGGCATGCTGAAAGATGCAATAAAGAAGCTTAGAGGACACTCAAGACCAATTGTGCATAGCGACCAAGGCTGGCAATATCGGCATAAGACTTATCAAAAGCAACTCGCTAACCATGGCCTTGCCCAGAGTATGTCGCGAAAAGGAAATTGCCTCGATAATGCTGTTGCCGAGAACTTTTTCGCGTTGCTGAAAACAGAGATGTATCACGGGAAAAGCTTCAAAGATGCCGATGAACTGATAGAAAAGATTAAAGGGTACATCGAGTATTACAACACTAAACGTATAAAGGTAAAACTAGAAGGCCTGACTCCGATAGAATATCGAAATCAGGCCTTACAAGCCGCTTAACTAAAATATCCAACTTAATGGGGTCACTTCAGTTATGTCGGGCTTGTTTATTCGCACTGAGGGCAAGCACTTCTTATGCTGTCGCCAGTTTCTTTTCTAATGCTTCGGCATCTACCGGCTTGGTGATGAAAGATAATATGACAGCAACGGCCATCATCACGGCACAGATGCTGTATGCCATCGCATAGGTACCCGTAGTATCAACGGCAACAGCGGCAACAACCGGGCCGATAAACCCGCTGATACCCCATGCCGTGTAAAGCACACCGTAGTTTGCACCGTAGTTTTTAAGACCATAGAAGTCAGCTGTGATTGAAGGGAATACGGCAAGCAGTGTGCCGTAACCCACGCCGGCAAGAGCTGCACCTATCATCAGGGTAAAGCCTGACTGGAAGCTTGCAAACATTGCCATGTTGATGCCTTGCATAATGAAGGCAAGCATCAGGGTTTTCACTCCGCCAATCTTATCTGACAGCATACCTGCAGCCACGCGGCCGCCAGAGTTGAATATAGACAGGATAACCACAAGGTAGGCTGCTTCAGTGATATTAGCTTGAGCTGCAGCAATAGAGGTAATGTTTCCGATCACCATAAGTCCCGCAGAAGAGGCTAGGGCAAACATCAACCACAGTGAATAGAACTGGGGGGTTTTCAGCATGCTACGCCAGTTGATATCAACCGGCTTGGTAGGTGCTTTGTTGGCTGCACTAGCCGGTGCTTCAGGCTTGTAGTTTGCTGGTGGATTGGTGATCGTACAAGCCAAAGGTACTGCGACAAGCAAGACAGCGGAACCTAGAATAAGAAAGCTGGTATTGATACCAAAACTACCGATCAATGATGAAGTGAGTGGGGCCAGGTATACAGCGGCCAGGCCAAAACCTGCCGCAATCAGACCGTTTACCATGCCCTTCTTGGACGGGTGGAACCATTTCATTGCTGATGGTGCCAGGCAGGCATAGCCGAACCCAATACCACAGCCTGTCAGCAAACCAAACGTCAGGATGAGTAGCAGTGGTGAGGTTGCAAAGCTTGAGATGATCATGCCAAGGCCGACCATAACGGTACCCATAATAAGGATACGGCGTGGTCCCATACGGTCTTGCAGGACGCCTGCGACAAGCAGTGATAGTGAGAAAGTGATAACAGCAACAGTATAAGGCATCGAAGCATCAGCGTTTGACCAGCCCATATCGACCACAAGAGCCTGTTTAAATACACTCCATGCGTACAAAATACCCATACATAGATTAATGCAGAAACCGGCAAGCAGGATCTGCATCGCTTTATCAATTTTATTCATTTTTCTCTCAATTACACGACAAGCGCAGCCTGTTGTATTGGCTGCATCAATGCTTATAAATTATTTTGAGTTTATCAACAAAAGTTGCACTCTCGATAAGGTGCGCGGATTCTATCAACTTTTTTTGAATAGAAAACAGCTTGAAATAACTTCTTACAAAGCTTTTGCGTGTGGTGAGTCTGCTAATGGTGAAAGCTGGAGTAAGAAGGGGATATGTATAACCCCCCGTTCTAACGAATGGGGGGTATTTAAGTAAGGGGGAACGACAATATAGCCTGTTAGCAAACGCCTAATTGGTTAATATGCTGTAGATTTTGTCCTTCAGTTGAGCCCGTTCCAGTTTGAGTTGGGAAAAGTGTGAATCTTCAGTAGGGATGTTGTTTCCTTCTAGTCCTCGTATCCTATGGTCGAGTTTGTGGTATCTGTCTGACATAGCTTTGAAGTTTTCATCAGCCATTTTTAGCTGCTGGATTTTGCTTTGTAGTTCAGGAAACTCAATGTAGAGTGCGTGATTTTCACCTAACATCTTAATACTCCATACTCATTGGTGTGTGAAGCCCTGCTTTTTCTTTGGTTTTTTATGATCATACCAACTCGCTAAAAGCCAGATGATATAAGACTTTAGTTGCGCATAATTAACTAAAAAAAATGATGGTCCGTATAATTGGCGGAAATCACGAAAGTTTGTTGTTCTGTTTTTATTAATAATAGAACGAAAAATCGTTGACGCGACATCGGAGGGAACAAAAAAGGCCAAGTGACAATGTCACTTGGCCTTTTTGTGATTTAACGCAGATTTATTGGATGAAGCTGATATAAGTCTGCAGTACAATCAGGTTGGCAATATCAATGAAGAATGCACCAACGATTGGTACCACCATGAATGCCTGTGGTGACGGGCCGTTTCTGGATACCAGCGATCCCATGTTCATCACGGCTGTCGGTGTTGCACCCATACCAAAGCCACAGTGACCACCCGCGATGATTGCGGCGTCATAGCTCTTGCCCATCAATCTGAAGGTGATGAAGTAGGCAAAAATGGCCAGCGTTACTGTTTGTACCGAGAGGATCAACAACATCGGCAATGCGAGCTCAAGCAGTTCCCAAAGCTGCAGGCTCATTAAAGCCATGGCCAGGAACAAGGACAGGGAGATAGTTCCCAGAGCATCAACCGTTTCGTTGTTTACTTTGTAGATCTTGGTGGTTTCGCATAGGTTGGTAATGAATACGCCAATGAAAAGGGCGTAGACAAAATCTGGGATGCGAAGCCAGCTTATTCCGAAGCCGTCGATAAACTCTTTAACGTGTGCTGCGCCGGCAACACATATGAGCAGGATAAAGAGAATTTCAATTGTATTTTTTGCCGTGATGCGATCTTCTTCGTGATCACTATAAGTAACCAGATCCGGGTGCTCGATATGGTGATGCTCACCGCCGCCGAACTCGGATTTCAGCTTGTACTTGTTGATCAGTCGCTGAGCGACTGGGCCGCCAATGATCCCGCCCATAACCAGGCCAAATGTTGCAGCCGCCATCGAGAGTTCAAGCGTATGCAGTCCGAAGCTGTCCGCAAATGTTTGTGACCATGCAGCCCCAGTACCGTGACCGCCAGAAAGTGTAATAGAGCCAACAATGAGGCCGAGAAGGGGATCTAGGCCCAGTAGAGAGCTCAGGCTAACGCCGACAGCATTCTGGATTGTGATATAGAGGGTCGCAATACCGAGGAACAAAAACACGCGAGACCCACCTTTGGCTAGCAGTTTAAAGCTGGCTGCTAGTCCGACAGTCGCGAAAAACATCTGCATCAGAGTATCTTTGATGCTTAGCTTGAATGAAACATCAATACCTTGCTGATGAAGGATAGTAATAATTACAGCGACTATGAGGCCACCGACTATGGGTTCTGGAATATTATACTTTCTTAGAACCTTAACTTTGCTATTAATAAAGTAGCCAAGAAAAAGTACGATAATTGCGATGAGCAGAGATTCCAGCTCGTTAATTTGAATTAATGAGTTCATGATTACGTCTTTACATACTTTTTTAGGCGGCAATTTTAACTCTTAAAAAGCGCCCTGCCTATATTGCAATTGAATAGTAATTGGTGTAGATGCCTGGTTGTTGATTTGTGTTTAATGTTATTTTTTATGGCTTGCTGGTTTTGTGTTTTGTATGTCTTGTTTTGATGTTGTTTTTAATTGTGATTTTGTTTGTGTTGTTGAAAGGGTATTTGTAAATAATTGAATGAAATTGGATATTTCATGAACCACACATGTGAGAACATATATGAAGATATAAATATGTTTATATACAATGGCTTAGATAAAAAAATTCAACTTGATGCTCATTTTGATAAAAAAAAACAGAGGAACTGTTGATGTGAGTGTTTTGTTGATGGGCGTGTCGGAAATATAAAAAATCTGTATATTTGCTTGCAAGTATAAAAGGTGGTCGTTTAGCTTGTTTTTTGGTCTGCTTTATTTTTGAAATTTTCAACGAAATTTTTGCTAAGCATTCAAGATATCCTTGGTTTTACTCTTTTTTGCTTGTTTTTTGTACGTTTTGGCGAGTTGTATATTACTCAATTAATAAAATTTACGCTTGGATACAAGTATTATGGTTGATGAATTGAAAGAGTAGATGCATAAGGGAGATAAAAAGCAAAGAAGAGCGCTAACTCGCTTGAGTATAAAGATTCAATTGCTGGTTAGCGCGACGATTTAAGCGGCGGGATATTACTTTAAGAGCGTTTTTTAAGCTTCAGCTCTTTTCTTAGCTGCTTAATATAGTCAATACGATTTGGATTGGCTGGTGCTGCGTCAACTTTTAGTTGTTCAAGTGCCTGTGCCTCGCTTTCAGTAACACATCGGCCATTGACCCGGATATGGGGGGCCTTGGTATCTATGGTTGCTTGCTCAGAAGCATCTTCTTGTGCCTTTGCTAACGCCTCGCGGGCTACACTTTGGTTGGTTGGTTCCTGGACAGTATACTGACGGCGAAAAGTCCCCTTGGTAGAAGGTTGAGCTTTTTGGTCACGTTGTTTAAGAAAGTTATCTAAGTGGTCACTAAAACTCATAAGATTACCTGTCAGGCTATTTGGTATTACTTGGTTCGATAACATCGATTATATGCTTGAACGTGAGAAGCAACAAATGCTATTCGCTGATTATATACCCTGACAAATCTGCTCACTGATCAGCTGTGGATCTGGCAAGGTGAGGTACTGCTGCTCAAAGTCTTTTAGTGGCATTGGGGCACCAAAGTAATACCCCTGAAATTCCTCTACCCCGATGCTGGCCAGGAATTGCTCTTGTGCCTCGGTTTCTACACCTTCGGCAACAACGATCATCTCGAGGTTATGGGCAAGCTCAACGATAGAACGAGTGATCGTAATGTTATCCTTGTTTTTAGGTAAATCTTTAACGAACTCACGATCAACTTTCAGGATATGGACCGGGAAGCGGCTGAGATAGGCTAACGATGAATAACCGGTACCAAAATCATCGATCGCGATTTTAACACCAAGTGCTTCCAGTCCTCTTAATCTATCCAGTGCAGCTTTGACATCTGCCATGATCACGCTCTCGGTGATTTCAAGTTCTAGATATTGCGGATCGCAGCCAGTTTCTTCTATTGCCTTGCTTACCGTCTCGACTATGTTGGAGTTCAGTAATTGGCGAGCAGAAATATTGAGGGCAAAATGAAGTAAATGGTTGTCATCTTGCCACTGTTTTAGCTGACGGCATGCTCGTTGGATCAGGTCTTCTCCCACTTCGATAATGAGCCCGGAATATTCAAGAATAGGGATGATATCAAGTGGAGACTGTATTTCGCCATTTTCATCCTCCCAACGAAGCAGGGCTTCAATACCGCAGAGGTCATGGGTGATCGCATTTACTTTGGGTTGGTAGTAGAACTGGTATCTATGGGTGCCAATTGTTCTTCTTAACTCAGATTCAAGCTGGATACGCTTGATACTGTCCAGTCCCATCTGTTGGGTAAAGAAGCAAAATTTGTTACGGCTTTCTTCTTTGGCTCGGTATAGGGCAATGTCGGCATTCTTGAATAAGGTCTCAACACTATCACTGTCATCGGGGTACAAGCTAATTCCCATACTGGCGGTAATAAACAGCTCTTTGTTATCAATACAAAGAGGCTTACTGATATGATGAATAATACGGTTTGCCATATTGACCAGATTCTCGGGCTCCACTTCTTGTTTGATGATAATGGCGAACTCGTCTCCACCTAATCGAGCAAGAAGATCATCGCCGCGTAGCGAGTTGCTGATACGCTTTGAAACTGCGAGGAGGACTTTGTCACCGGTTTCATGGCTTAGCGAATCGTTGATTTTCTTAAAATGGTCAAGATCGATGGCGAGCAAAGCTATGCTGCCGTGGCTTGTTTTGGCATCTTCGATGGCTTTTTCCAGGTATTGCTGGAGCAACGTTCGGTTGGGTAGTTCGGTTAAGATATCGTAGTGTGCAAGTTTGTGCAGCTTACTCTCAAATAGTACGCGTTCAGTGATATCCTTTCCTGTTGAGATATAGTGGCTTATCTTTCCTCGGTTGTTAAGAATAGGGGAAATGGTTTTTTCTTCGTAGAGAATACAGTCGTCCTTTTGCCTTCGTGCTAGTACACGCTGAATTGTCTGGCCATCTTTTAACTGCTTCTGAACTTCTCTGACATCTGTATCATTATTTAGTGTTTGCTTGAGAAGGTTGGATGACTGGGAACCAATGATATCTTCGGACTTCATGCCGGTGAATTTTTCAAAAGCTCGGTTGACATATTCAATAATACCGCGATGGTTGGTGATGATAATCGAATCGTTGCTCTGCTCTAGGGCGCGAGACATGCTTTTAAGCTTTTCCTCGCGTTCAATCCAATAGGTCACATCTCTGAAGTTCAACAGGATTTCACTGCTTGAACTGTAGGTTGTCTCGGTTGCTACAAACTCAATGTGTCGTGTTTTGAGGTTTCTTAGCTGGATGCGTGTTTTCACCGGCCGCGGATTGTTTCTGGTCTTATTTTCGTGAACATCGTCAACTAGCTGCCTGATTTGTTCACGGTTTTTGTGTCCGCTGATGAGTTTTAGAAGGCTCTTTCCCTTGGCTGACTGATCATTAATATTAAGAATATGCGCTGCAGCCTTGTTGATGCTATTGATTGTCATATCTTGATTGACTGTAATGAGGCCGTCAGGTGCATGCTCCAGTACAGTGGCATATTGAAGTGCGACATCTTCGATATTTTGTTTTAGGCGCTTTTCGTGACGGAGCATTTGCAAAAGGTGCCAGGCCAGGACAATACAGCCCGAAACCAATGTCATGATCAAGAGGGAGAAAATAGTAAACTTCAGAATTCGCTGTTGTGAAAATGCGAGGTCAAAAACAGCTTCATTCATATTGATGTGCGAAATGATCGTCCATGGTAGATCTGTACCATCAAAAGGAAGCGTGAAAAGCTCATCTCCTAAGAACCTGTCACCAGAGAAAAATCGGGTAAAGGTATAGAGATGATCCTGTTTAAGTACCTGCCCGCTTTCACCTTTCTGGATTTGCTCCCACAGATTAGGGTGGGCTTCGAAGAAGTCTTGCCCGTTTGTTTTCTGCCGTGATGGCATGAATTGCCAGGCACTGTCTGATGTAGGACCCAGCAACCAGCGCCCTTGGTTATTGATAAGCCAAGATTGTCCGCTGTTCCAGTCATATTGGTTATCCAGCTCAGTTAGATAATCGCGGCCGAGATAATTAAGCGCGATTAGCCAGCTTTCACCGTTGATAGTGAAGTGACTGATAAAGCGAAGCATGGGTTTGATGGGCGTTTCAATTTCCCCATTTTCTATGTTCAGGTCAAACTGTGATGTATAGAAAGTGCCGGGTTTGATCTTAAGTGACTCTTGTACATATGGCCGTAGGCTTTTATCCTGAAGCTGGCTTTCCTGAACACGATATGCCTTGTCGTCTTTCATATTGATACGAATAACTTCTTGGCCTTGAGCATTAATCAGTCTTATTTGATCGTAATAGGCTCGAGTCTGAGTCATGCGCTTGAAGGTATTGGCAAGAATATCTTTCTTTTCACTGCTACTGTGTGTGCTGATACTGACCTCATCGGCTTTTTGAGTCAGGTAGCGCAGATCATCAATAATGGGGGCGAAATGCAGCCGCGTGATATGCAGGGCTGACTGGTGAAAACTGCGTTCTCTCTCCTGTATCCGTTGCTCTAGTTGAATCACATCACCATGATAGATATAGAAAGCAGCCGCTGCTGTTATTGATAATAACGGCAGTAGCAGTGCCAAAAAGCGGAGAAAAGCTAGCTTCATATATCATCCATGATCTCATTGAACACTTATCTGCTAACAGTATAGTGTGGCAATGAAAAAAGGCGCATATGAATAGTAGTAATTTCACGCTTGATCACATGAATAGGGGGCAACTTGCTGTGTATTGGTGACTGATAACTAGACAGGGCTAAGAAGATGAGGAGGAAGGTGTGCGTCATAAAGTTGACGCTTCTGGGTTTATTTAAATATCTCAAATAAGCGGGAATACCATAACTAATACAGCGCCTTTTAAGCAGCAAAAATTCATATGAAATCACGCGCATTTTTCTGCTTCTATATTTGGTACAGGATTAAAGGTTCTGTAATAAATAAGTATACAGCCGGGAACTTTTCACCTATTTTCTAACCAAATAATGCCATTAAGGCATATTTATGACGTGTATAAAACAGGTGTGGTGTGAAAAGCAAACAAACAGGATTTATTCGCCTTATTTACGCAACGAAATACTCTTGGTTAGGTCTGCGTGCTGCCTGGCGTTGCGAAGCAGCTTTTAGGCAAGAGTTGGTCGCATTTTTGATTTTGTCCCCTATCGCTCTATTTCTCCCCGTAACTGGATTGGAAAAGTTATTGCTGATTGGGTCTGTGGTCGCGGTTATTGTAATTGAGTTATTAAACTCAGCCATTGAGGCTGTTGTTGATCGTATCGGCTTGGAAAAGCATGATCTTTCCGGCCAAGCGAAAGACATGGGCTCAGCTGCCGTGCTGCTTACACTTATTATGGCGATATTAACTTGGGTGTATATCGTTTCTTCAACCATGGTTTATTAACACCCGGTTAAATTACAGGATGTAACAATGACAAATATTGTCAAAAAGCGACTGGGTGTGATTTACCCAATTGCTACTGCTTTTTTTATTTTTCTTTTCTTGCTCTCTTTATCCCGCCTTGGCTTGAGCCTATGGCAGAGTGATCGTGTTTCGGACGCTAATGGTTGGTTAGATATCATTGTTAGCGGCATTCGTATTGATATCGCAACACTCAGTTATCTGCTTATATTACCCGGGCTCTTGACGTGTCTTTTAGCCGGTAAGGGAGTCATTGGTAGAACGTGGCTGTTTGCGTTGCGGTTATGGTTAGTCGTGGGTCTGTGGCTGCTGGTATATATGGAGCTGGCGACACCATCATTTATCATGGAATATGATGTCCGTCCTAACAGGCTGTTTGTCGAGTACTTGATTTACCCCAAAGAAGTGTTTGGTATGCTCTGGAGCGGCTATAAAATTGAGCTGTTTATCGGAGCTGTTGTCAGCATGGCAACGATTTTTTTCGGCTGGAAGCTGACTCGCCATTTGGTATCAGGCCTTGTTTTTCCTCGTTGGTACTGGCGCATCCCTTTGGGGTTCCTGGTTGTTGCTCTGGGGGTTATGGGGGCAAGATCGACTCTTGGACACCGTCCGCTTAATCCTGCCATGGTCGCCTTTGCAACCGATCCGCTGGTGAATGATTTGGTTCTGAATTCGTCGTATTCAATGGTGTTTGCTGTGAAGCAAATGTCAGCGGAAGATAGCGCGAGCAAATATTACGACAGCATGGATCGTGACGATGTTATAGACCTTGTCCGTCAGTCTACAGGTCGAGAGAGCAAAGCGTTTATCTCCGATGACATCCCGACGATGGCCTACCATCCTGCAAGCTATAAAGGGAAGCCCAAGAACCTTGTAATCTTGCTGCAGGAAAGCCTCGGGGCTCGGTATGTTGGCGGTTTGGGTGGCATGCCGCTTACACCGAACCTTGATGGCCTGATGCAGGAGGGGTGGAACTTTACCCGAATGTATTCAACAGGCACCCGCTCGATACGTGGTATTGAAGCCGTTATAACCGGTTTTTCGCCAACACCTTCACGTGCCGTGGTTAAACTTGGCAAGAGTCAGACAGGTTTCTTTACGATTGCGGGTTTATTGCGGAGCAAAGGTTACCATACCCAATTTATATACGGCGGAGAGAGCCACTTCGATAATATGAAGAGCTTCTTCCTAGGTAACGGCTTTGAGGACATGCAGGACTTTCCGACTTTTGAGAACCCGACTTTCGTTGGTTCTTGGGGTGCGTCTGATGAGGATTTGTACCAGAAAGCCCATGAGCAATTTACCAAGCTGGCTACGTCAGAGAAGCCGTTCTTCAGCTTAGTGTTTACGTCTTCTAACCATAGTCCATTCGAATATCCGGATGGCCGTATAACGCCGTATAATGAGCCGAAGCAAACGCGAGAAAATGCGGCGAAATATTCAGACTATGCATTGGGAGAGTTCTTTAAGCAGGCCAAAGAGTCTGACTATTGGAATGATACCGTTTTTGTCGTCGTTGCTGACCACGACTCACGCGCATATGGCAGTCAATTGGTGCCTATCGATAGTTTTCATATTCCTGCTGTCATCGTAGGTAAGGATATTGAGGCGAAACAGGATTCGCGTCTGGCCAGCCAGATTGACCTTCCTCCTACGTTGCTGTCCCTTATCGGTGTCGATAGCTATAACCCTATGATAGGTCATGATCTAACCCAGGATGTCGAGAGCAAGGACTTGCGGGCAATGATGCAGTTCTACAAGAACTTTGCCTGGATGGATGATAATAATAATGTCGTCATTTTCCAGCCGGATAAGGGGCCGAAAGGGTTTGAATACAATAAGGATACCTCCGTTCTCATTGAGCAGGCGCAACCGAAAAAGATGGTGAAGATGGCGCATGCCAACGCTCTTTGGGGCAGCCTTGCCTATCAGAATGATTACTATAAGCCTCAGGATGAAAAATAAGCGATAAGGCATATGGCAAAGCAGAAACGTTCTGCTTTGCCATCAACTCTCATTTCTATTGAATTACACTCCCTAACTGGTTAGCTCCTGCAGTAAATCGCAGATGGCATTTCCGACCCCAGCTGCTGACTGAGGATTTTGACCTGTTATAAGCCGACCATCAGTAACAACATTGGCACTCCATGGCGGTTGCTCGATATATTTGGCACCATTGATAATCAGTTCATCCTGAAGGGAAAACGGAACAACTTCGGTTAATTGTACTGCCTCTTCTTCAGCGTTGCTAAAAGCCGTAACTTGTTTGCCATCAATAAGCAATGTATCGTCAGACAGCTTGATATTGAGTAGGGCAGCAGGGCCATGGCAAATGGCTGCGACGATCCCACCTTGTTCGTAAATGGTTGCCGCTTTGTCCTGTACATCCGGGTCATCGGGAAAATCCCACATGGTTCCATGACCACCAGCAAAGACAATGGCCTGATAGTCACTTGGATCGATATCATCCAGCGAAGGACTGTTTTTAAGTAGCAGGGTCAACTCAGGCGTTGACATAAATCGTACATTTAGCTTGTCTTCTTCGTCCCAGCTACGTGGATCAACAGGGGCTTCGCCGCCCTGGATCGAAACAATGTCGGTCTGAATTCCTCGATCAGCAATAGCGTAGTAGGGGTGGGTGAGCTCTGATAGCCAAAAACCGGTTTTTTCTTCTGTCTCACCCATTTGCGAGTGACTGGTCAATACAATTAATGCTTTTGCCATGTTCCAGCTTCCTCTTTGTTTGCCGCAATGCCTCATTGGAGCTCTTAAAGAAGTGTATACCTAAAGTGGGTATGTACGAGAAGGTATCTCAATGGTTGTGAAAATGTCTTAATGCTCAGATGGTTAGTGAAATCATGGTTCTACCTTGTGATGGAGTTGAAGCATTTGATGATGAGAATGATAGCTATATTGTTGATTTGAAAACTGATATTACTATTCGTTGTTGATGCAGTTTTTATAAGGAAAACGACAGTGTATATCGGTGAAATCGCCAAGCGTACCGGAGCCTCTCCAAAAGCTATTCGATTGTACGAGACCATGGGGTTGCTCACTCATGTCCTGCGAGAAGGTAGCTATCGGGTTTACAACACCGAGGATGTTGAGTTCGTCAAACTCATCAAGCAGGCCCAACAGCTAGGTATTAGCTTAACTGAGCTAAAGAAGCTGGTGGTGAGCCGTAACACACTTGACTGGTACGCGGTGATAGAACTACTGGACCATAAGCAGCGTAAGGTTAATGCCGAAATCGAGGCGCTGAAGGAGATGAACAAACAGATATCCATGTATCGGACTGAAATTGAGGAGTGTCTAAAGAACCTTTAGTCGGTTCGCGATGACCCTAAACTGACAGAGAAGGGATAACTGCAAATTTTTGGGGCAAAAAAGCACATTTGTGTTCAGACGTTGATGAGCAATTTTGTACATGTGGCCATAGTTTTGTGAAATGCCCCGAAGACTTACCATGCAAATGATAAGACAGAAAGTGGAAGCGTAAATACGCTTGCTGCCTGCGGGAACTGCTGTCAAATTCCTTACAAGTTGATGTGTAAGGAGGCGAAATGAAGTGGTTTGTTCGGTTTAGCGCGGGTTTGGTTTGCATTTTTGTCTTGCTGGTGGGAGTTGTTATGTTGTTACCAGCTCCGGAGATACCAGAGCCCGATGGTGAGCATAAAGTTGGAGTGACTGAGTTTGAAGTGCAAGATGGGGATAGCTTTGTTCATGTGACTGCCTGGTATCCTGCAGTAAATAATGCAGAGGGTGAACGGTTACCCTATATGCCAGCCTATTTAGCCGAAGCATTAGGTAAGCAACAGGGCTTTCCCGGAGAACTGATGACGGATGAACGCCTTACAAAGTCGATTATTGATGTAGAGGTGTTGGCCGGACAACATCCTGTTCTTCTCTTTAATCACGGCTACGGCTCTTTTGCGCAACAAAACTTAACCAATATGGAGCAGCTGGCCAGTCATGGCTTTGTGGTTCTGGCACTAGGCCATCCTGGTCATAGTCTGATTGTGAAGCGCGTAAATGGTGATCTTGTGCCTCAGCAGCAGAGCGTTGCTATCAGTGCCGATGATTTTGATGCCGACATTGCAAACAGAATTTCGATATCTATTGAGCGTATACGTCAGAGCCAATCATTGGTTGAATGGCAGCAGAAATCGCAACAGTATGAGCAAGACCTCATGAGAAAAGCGGTAAGTAATTTTCAACCGTGGTTGAAGAACAATCAGCTATTATTGGATGCACTGCCGGATATTGCCAGTGGTATACGACAAACGCGGTTAACTGGACATCTGGACCTCAACAAACTTGCTGCTTTTGGTCACTCTTTCGGTGGTTCCATGGCATCACATTTGGCGATGAACGATGAGCGGGTGAAAGCTGGATTTAATTTAGACGGTCAGCATTTCTCATTCTCGCTAAAACCGGATAATAATGCGCCGGTTTGTTTTGCCTATACGACTGACACCCAGTTAGAAGGTGTGACTCATGATTATTCATGGATGGATCAGCAAGTAGCAAAGGCGAATTCAGGCGGTGGTTGTGAGGCCGTATTTACGGGGGCAGCGCACATGAATTTCAGCATTCTGAATCACCTCCCGTATCTAAAATATGCAGGTATCCTTGGCAGTATCGACTCAGAGGTAATGCATAACGCCAGCAATGCTATGCTGGTTCAATTCTTTGACCAGCATCTGAGACAAGGCCCGGAGATGATAGCACCTGCAGGTATTGAGTTGCGGATATACTGAGGGAGTCACTGAATCTTAACGATCGAAACCGAGGCTCTGAAGGCGTTGAGTGAACAGATATCTTTGTATCGTACAGAAACTGAATATTGCCTTCAGAGCTTTAAATCACTTATATATCAAACGAAAAAAGCTTATTGACTCTTTCCCTAGGGGCAAGGTTTATGCTGCCCTCAGTTATAGAGGAAGAGCGTTATGAGCCGA
Organism: Photobacterium proteolyticum; assembly: GCF_001939735.1. Taxonomy (GTDB): domain Bacteria; phylum Pseudomonadota; class Gammaproteobacteria; order Enterobacterales; family Vibrionaceae; genus Photobacterium; species Photobacterium proteolyticum. The sequence goes on along the minus strand of NZ_MJIL01000097.1, from coordinate 84,963 downwards.
AAAATACTGGTAATCAATGGAAACCCGAAGGCAAACAGTTTTTGTCATGAGTTAACTGAGCAATACGTTTTATCAAGCCGGAATAAGCATCAAGTAAAGGTGCTTGCTCTCAGTGAGTTGACGTTCGAGCCTGATTTGCACCATGGCTATGATGAAAATCAGCCCCTTGAAGCTGATCTGAGCGAATTTCAATCGCTGCTGAAATGGGCCGAGCATGTGGTCTTTATTTTTCCGGTGTGGTGGGGGGGAATGCCAGCCAAGTTAAAGGGGCTGATAGACCGGACTTTTTTATCTGGTTTTGCCTTTAACTATCAAGAAGGCAAGATGACTCCAGACAAGCTTCTTAGCGGGCGAAGTGCCGATATTATTCTTACTATGGATACACCGCCTCTTTATTATCGTTGGATTCAGGGTAATCCGGTCTACAAACAACTTAAGAGAACAGTGTTGGAGTTCTGTGGCATCAAAGTCGGATCGCCAACCTATATCGGTCCGGTTATTAGCTCATCTGAACAGCAACGAGAAAAATGGAGTAAGCAAGTTTCCGCTCTTGCAGCGAAGTTGTAGCTTTCAAAGGTAAAAAGCCCCGGGCCACGGTTTAATATGTGGGTCGGGGCTTTATGTTACTTACCAGCTAAGAGCAGAGGCTTAGTGTATTTCGATTGGTCCGCCGAATGACGTCACTGGCGGTACCTCACCGGTGAATTTCTCGAAATCAACCAGACAAGTATTGGCACTGGTTGCCTGAGCAAGCTCGGATGACGGGATATCCTGAGTCAAGGTGTTCGGATCGCCATAGGTACAAACCGCACCGACTTTCTCGTTAAGCGGACCATACCAGGCACCTTCTTCAATACGGATCACGCCGCGAGCATAGCTATCGGTGAGTACCGCACCGGCAAGAAGCTGGCCACGGTCATTAAATACACGAACGATATCGCCATCTTTAATGCCTTTTTCCGCTGCATCTTTCGGGTTGATGTAAACCGGTTCACGACCTTTTACTGCATAAGTTGCGCGGTACTCTTCCGATTCACACATCTGGGAGTGCAGACGTTTGTCAGGGTGACAAGATTGCATCCAGAACGGGTGTTTTTCAGAGCCCGGACCACCGTGGGAGCGCTCACTTTTCTCAAACCACATTGGGTGGCCCTGACAGTGCTCGTAACCGAAACGGTCGATTTTACGGCTGGAGATCTCGATGAAGCCTGATGGTGTACCTAGTGCATTGATCTCTGGGTCTTCACGGAAGTCGGCATGACGAACCCATGGTTTACCCTCACCAAAATCTAGAACGCCTTTTTCCCAGAACTCATCAAATTCAGGCATATCGAATGACGCTTTGTTTGCCTCGCGACAATCAGCGTATAGCTTGCGTACCCATTCCATCTCGTCCATACCACGGGTGTATTCCTTATGGCGACCGAAACGGCGAGAGAGCTCAGTGAAAATCTCGAAATCAGTCTTAGACTGATACAGTGGATCAACCAGTTTGTGCATGGCAATCAGACCGCGACCACTGTATGAGCCGTAGACATCGATATCGTTACGTTCGAACTGCGTACAGGCCGGCAGTACGATATCTGAGAAGCGGCAGGTAGCCGTCCAGGCGAAGTCTACGGTGACAACTGTCTGCAGCTTCTGGAACGCTTGCTTCATGCGGTTGCGATCCTGATGATGGTGCCAAGGGTTGTTGCCGCTGATCACCATCATCTTATAGTCCGGCAGAATCACCTTAGAGCCGTTGTATTTGATTTCTTTACCAGGCTCTAGCAGGCAGTCAACCCAACGGGCAACCGGGATAGTACGGCTGTAGCCATTGAAATCATTGTTGTCCCATTTAGGCTTTTGGCCTTGGTCAACGTTACGCGGGAAACCACCGGGTGCAGCGAAGCCTGTTGAAGGAACACCGATAGAGCTGTAGTGGTGGCCGTAGGAGACGCCACCGCCAGGCAGACCAATCTGGCCCACCATTGCAGCAATAACAGCACCCATCCAATATGGTTGCTCACCATGCTCCTGACGTTGGATACACCAGCCAAACAGGATTTGGGTACGGCCATTAACCAGCATACGGGCAAATTCACGGATCTTGTCGGCATCGACACCACAGATCTCAGCCGCCCATTCAGGTGTCTTCTCGATCTTGTCTTTGCTCGTACCCATGAAGTAAGGCACAAAGTCATCAAAGCCCAGGCAGTATGTTTTGATGAACTTTTTGTCGTATAGCTCTTCGGTGTACAGGGTGTGCGCCACTGCAAGCATGAATGCAACGTCAGTCTGCGGGTTAATGTACATGTGGTCGTTACCAAGGTAACGCTGAGTTTTGTTCTTAACCGGGTCAACTGAAAGGACGTTGATCTCGCCGTTGGCTACTTTCTCTTTCAATTTCTCCAGGTAAGCATATGACTCGTGAGTTTCACAGTTCCAGCCAACCTGCAGGTTTTTAACCGGGTCAGTTGCCCAAAGTACGATGTTCTTACTGTGGTCAAGGATCTCCGACCAAGACGTACCTTGTGCATAGACTTCGGTTGAACCGAGTATATAAGGCAGGATCGTCTGACCGGCACCTGTAGAGTAGTCACCCACTTTGGTAATGAAGTTACCGTGCATACCAACGGCACGTTGCATGTGGCTGGTACAGCTGTGGAACTGGCCCGTCTGGCGCCAGCCGGTTTGACCGGCGTGAAGTGCCCAAGGACCGTAATCTTTCTGAACTCGCTCTAGCTCGCGGTAGAAAAGATCCAGAGCCTCATCCCAGGTGACACGGATGAAGCGGTTGTTACCACGGGTTTCGCCACTGTATTTGTGCTTTTTCAGCCAGTCCAAGCGCACCATTGGGTAACGGACACGTGAGGGGCTATAGATAATGCCCTTAATGCCGTTCATCATATCGGTTGGGTGCTTATCAAGCTCTAATGGTTTGATTTCCTGAACCTTGCCCGCATAGATGTGGGCACGGAAAGCCCCCCAGTGTGAGCCCGACATTTTCCATGTTCCGGTGGTTTCCGCGGCAGTTGCCTTGGCTGAAGCCAGTAGGCTAGGGCCAATGACGGAGACGGCACTTGTGGTTGCCAGACCTTTAAGAAAACTTCTTCTGCTAACAGACATACTTAAAATACTCCATCAATCTCTTAGTGGTGGCCGTCAGAAAAATCTGATGAATGTTTTTGTAGATACTTCAGTACCAGCGCTTTGCTATCGGTATCGAAGTTAACGAATGCCATCATGCCGTTAAACATGCCAGGCCAGGTGTTGGCATCAAAGTGTGCCTCATCAGGTTGGGTATGACATACAGAACAGTTCGTTTGGTATGACTGTTTCGCCTGATCCCAGATTGGTTGTACATCATCAAGTAATGCTTCTTTCTTCATCCACAGCTTGGCGGTAACACGCTGCCATGGCAGACCGGTCAGGTCGTCTTCTTTACGCTCGAACTTCTCGACGATCTGATCGTTGGTGGCAGATTCTTTAAGCAGCGAGGCAACGGCGATGTTCATACCGAAGTCTTCCTGGATAACACGGCCGAAGCCTTTATCTTTACGCCAGCCAGATACTTCAACCTGGATTGCATCATTAGACTGGTCGATAATTTTCACCGAAGACGCCGGGTTTAGCAGACCGGCTTCTGTTGCCAGGCTTTTCTCTTCATAAAGCGGCAGATGACGAACACTGATGTACTCTTGGCCGGTCGTGAACTTGGTGTTAGATGCAAGTTGTTCAAGCTGAGAAATCATTCCGCCGGTGCTGTCCATATTTTTCGGCAGGTTGTGCGCGATACCTTTGTGACAGTCAATACAGCTCTGGTCGCGCTCTGCAGCCTGCTTCATCTGAATGCGAGCGGTTGGGCGCATGTTATCGAAATCCATGCTCTCGTAGTTGTGGCAGTTTTTACATTCAAGAGATTTGTTGGCAGAGAAACGATCCCATTCGTGCTGGGCTAGGGTAATTCGGCGTTCTTCGAATTTTTCACGGGTGTCTAGATCACCAAAAAGTTGGGCGAACACTTCTTTACTTGCCTGCATTTTACGGGCGATTTTTGCTGTCCAGTCATGAGGAACGTGACAGTCAGGGCAGGTTGCACGTACACCAGAGGTATTTTTCCAGTGAACAGTTTCCTGCAACTCCTGGTAAACATTGTTTTCCATTGTGTGGCAGCCAATACAGAATTCTTCGGTATTGGTTGCTTCCAGTGCAGTATTAAATCCACCCCAAAAAATGATACCGGCTAGAAAGCCGCCTAGTGTTAGTACACCAAGACTGATATGGATACTTGGACGAGACAACGTCTGCCAAGTTTTGGTTAATAATGATTTCATATCGGGTTCTCTTATTGTTGATTCTGGTTAGTATCGTGAAGGAGTTAGCCGCCGTGACCAGGAGGACCCAGGAAAAACACCTGCATCATCCACACAAAGAAGCCATATCCACCTACTGTCATAACGCTGAGAATAGGGAAGAGAACGACTGTGATTAAAAAGAAAGTGCGCCATTCAAGCTTTCGCTTGTCTTGGCTTGCTGTGCTTATGCCATTGTTCATAGAGCTACCTGTATATTATTTGTTTAACAAAAAACAAAGAATGAATTTTACAATTCTATTTTTAGCAAGATCATAAAATATATATTTACAGCAATTCAATTAGGTTGGCGGTATTAATATATTTAATTGTTATGTTTTTTGATCCTCAACGGAAACATGAATAAGAATAAAATGGTTGTGATTCTTTATATTTACTTGTTAATAAATGTTAATGGATAAATAAAATATAATCGGCTTGGTATATGTTTATTAATTGTTGTCGAGGTGTGGGTTGTGTTGCTCAGGTGTTAATTCTTACTGATTATAAACGGGGTCTGTCAGGTTATGATTATGCGTTAACGATATTAGCAACTTACGGGTTATTTCCAATTACCATAAAGAAGTAAGAGATGTGAATCAACTATGAATAAGTGTAAATGTGCATATGAATATTATTGTGGGGGTAGTCGTGAGGCTAAATAATAACAAATATCATTTGGAAGGTTGATTTCTTAATGGTTCGGTCTTCATATAAAAATAAAACCAGCTGCGTTAGCAACTGGTTTTTTTTATGAATTTCTATAGGTAGGTATATTAACGTGCAGTTTCAAATGCCAGTGCTTTCTTTTCAACTTGGCGAAAAGCGATGGTAAGCATACCGTTTACAGTGAGATAGAATAAACCGGCAACGCTAAATACAACCAGCGTGTCATAGGTTTGGGCATTAATACGCTGGGCATACCCCATGATGTCCATAATGGTAATTGTGCTTGCGAGCGACGTACCCTTAAATAGTAGGATCACTTCGTTGGAATAGGCTGGAATAGCGCGCCGTATTGCGTAAGGCAAGAGCACACCTAGGGTTGCCTTTTTCCCCATGCCCAATGCCTGACAGGCATGCCACTGGCCGGGAGGAATGGCATTGAAAGCGCCCTTAAATAACTGAGTACTGTATGCTGCCGTGTTCAAGGCCAGCGCAAGCATTGCACAAAACCAGGGCTGGCTGAGCCAATCCCAGAAGATACTTTCACGAACTGCATCAAACTGTCCCGGCCCATAGTAGATGAGGAAGATCTGTACAAGCAGCGGTGTGCCGGTGAAAAGGGTGATCACACCGCGACTTAGCCAGTGAACAACAGGTGTACGTAGGATCAGCGTCAATGTCATTAACAGCGCCAGCAGACAGCCGACAAATAGAGAAACGGCGGTGAGTTCAATACTGGTTATGAGGCCTTCGAGAAGTTGCCAGAGATGCTGTTGGTTCATGCTGATGCTCCTTGTGCACTGCTCAGCCCTTGTGCGCTAAACTTTTTGTCCATTACCTTTACTGCTTTTTGAGTGATCAGGGTGATCACCAGATAAATGGCCGCTGCACAGGCATACCAGGTAAAACTCTCGTGGGTGGCGGCGGCAGTTAGCTGAGCCTGTTTCAAGAGATCAGTCACACCAATGAGTGAAACCAGCGCAGTATCTTTGAGGAGAACCAGCCATTGGTTAGTGAGCCCCGGCAGCGCGTGGCGGACAGCCTGAGGAAGCACTATCCGGATAAATGCCTGAAACTTGCTGATCCCAAGGGCACTGGCGGCTTCACGTTGTCCATTAGGAACTGCTTTTAATGCACCACGCAATGTTTGGGCGGCATAGGCGGCAAATATCAGCGACAGGGCAATAACGCCGGACAGAAACGGACTGACTTCGACATAATCACCCGTCACAATGAACAATACCTGCGTCGAGCCAAAGAAAATGAATAGCACAACCAGTAATTCGGGCAGACCACGCAGAATAGTAACCAGTGCGGTTGTCGGCCATGAGATAAAGCGGTAACGGGACATTTCGCCCCCGGCAAAAAGTACCGCTAATACAAGTCCTACCAACAAGCTGGCAAAAGCCAGCTGCAATGTCAGCCAGCCAGCTTCTGCCAGGGTAAGCGCATAACCTGATAACGCCATATTACTTACCGAAATACTTGTCGAAGATCACCTGGTATTTACCGTTCGCTTTCACTGTTTTCAACGCGGTGTTTAGTTTATCTACCAGCTCTTGGTTGTTCTTGTTTACGGCGATACCGAAACCGTTACCGAAATACTGTGCATTGGTGACCTGCTCTCCTACGTAGGCAAGCTTATTGTTCTTTTCAAACCACTCAGCAACGACAGCGGTGTCACCAAATACAGAATCAATACGGCCGTTTTGCATATCGATGAATGCATCTTGATAGCTTGCATAAGGGACTGCAGTCACACCGTCCATTTGTTCCATCAGGTAGCTCTGGTGGGTTGAGCCGTTCTGGACACCAACACGTTTACCAACCAGAGCTTTCTGGCTGTTAACCTTGCCTTCAATAGCAACGAAAGCCGCTGAGTTCTCGTAGTAGGCGTTAGTAAAGTTGACCTGCTGCAAGCGCTGCTCGGTGATATCAATACCGGAAATGGCTGCATCATAACGACGGAATTTCAGCGCCGGGATCAGGCTGTCAAACGGCTGGTTATGGAAAGAACACGTTGCCTTGAGCTCTTCACATAGCGCATTGGCCAGATCGACATCGAAGCCCTGAATCTGGTTGTTTTCATCAACATACTCGAAAGGGGCGTAAGTGGCTTCCATGGCAAACTTGATTTCTTCCTGAGCTGCTGACTGAAATGAAACCAGGCCGATTAGGGAAGCTAGTAGAACTTTTTTCATCGCGATACTCCGTGCATAACTGTGCTCTGCATCGTTGGCAAGAATGATGCAGGAAATTAGGTAATAAAAATAAAGGGATAAATCAGTGTGTCAGGTACTCGGCAAATTCCGGCGTGGTCGGATTGATGAATGCCTCTTTGCTGCCGTGTTCGACAATTCGACCTTGTTCAAGGTACAAAACATGGCTGGCTATTTTTCGGGCAAAATCGACTTCATGTGTTACCACAACCTGAGTAATACCGGTTTCACTTAATTGATTAATGATCTTGACGACCTGGTTGGTGATTTCCGGATCCAGTGCAGCTGTTGGTTCATCGAACAATAAAACATCCGGCTTCATCATCAGAGCACGGGCGATCGCAACACGTTGCTGCTGACCACCTGATAGCTGTAACGGCCAGGCATCAGCCTTGTCTTCAAGCTGAAGAGTCGAAAGGATTGCGAGTGCATCCGTAACTGCTGCTTCTTTGTTAATCCCTGCTACTTTGATTGGGGCTTCTATTAAGTTTTCCAATACCGTCAGGTGAGGCCACAGATTGTATTGTTGAAAAACCATGCCAACCTTACGGCGCAGTTTCAGTCCTTCCTTCTCTGCGACAGACGCACCGAAATTGAATTGCTCGCTGGCAATATGTAATTCACCGCTGCTGGCTGTTTCAAGGAGATTCAGGATGCGTAGCAATGAGCTTTTACCGGCACCACTAGGACCGAGCAATACTAGGGTATCGCCCTTGTCACAACTGAAGTTCACATCATGAAGAACCTGCGTGGGTCCGTAGAATTTATTGATATTGGTTACTTGAATACTCATGCTGACATACTGCATTAATCGTCATTAGTTTTTTATATTACCTAAAGTGGGATCTTATGCAAGAAAAATGTATAAATAATCTCTTGTGTTATATGATTGTTTATTAATTGTTTGATTGTTGGTGTTTATTGCTGGTTTAACCAGTCTGTTAGAGCTGGTTTGTTAAATAATGGTGTGAGGGAAAAGGAAAGGCTAAGTGGGGGGTGAGATTTTAGTCATCTTTTTCTTGGTTGGGAAGGAGAGGGGCACTAGATATAACAAGGCCACCCGGAGGTGGCCAAGAGAGGGGGATTAGATTAAAAATGGAATTTTATGCAGTCTGCGCGTTTTGAAGCGACTGTCTGCGGGCTTGGACAACCAACGCATAGCCCATCAGCGCGACAAAGGCGGTCGCAAACATTGTCGAGGTGACAGTGATCAATCCGTATACGGAGAGTGCCGATACGATACCACTGGCTGCGAAACACACCATGGTTTGCAGGAAGTTCAGCAGACCTGCAGCCGTTGCACTGCAGTTTTTAAAGTCTTCCAGTGCTTTGCTGATAATGATTGGGTAGATAGCACCATTAGCTACTGCCAGCAGACAGAATGGCACTAAGATTGGCCAGATAGTTGTTGGTTCAGTGTTGACCGAAATCAGGAACATAACGGTAACGCTGGTAATGAACAGCTTCAGGATCCAAGGAAGAAGCTGCTGACTGTCGAACTTGTTCAGCAATGTTCGGCAGCCATAACCGCCGATAATAAAGGCAACAGTCTGAGGTGCATAACTTAAGCCGATGTCTGAACCTGAGTAGCCCATCTCTGACATGACAAAAGGTGAGCCTGTCAGGTAGGCAAAGAAAGCCGCAGAACAGGCTGCAAAAATCATCATGTTACCAATGAATTTTTTTGAGCTAAGGATTTGCTGGTAATCGCGACGTAGCTGAACGCTGATCTTTTCCTGCTTCTTTTCTAAATTTGCGCTTTCAGGCTCTTTTAGTGTCATAACGGACAAAACTGCCCCAAAACCAACAAGTGCAATAAAGATACTGCGCCAACCAAACTGGTGTTCAAGTAATGCACCAGCAAGCGGAGCAAGCGCAGGAGATAATGCCACAAGAGGCATTATAGTGGCAAAGACACGCTCCGACACTTTTCCTTCGTAGCGATCCACTACTACAGCCTGCCAGATAACCGTTGCACTACAAGCGCCTAGCGCTTGAGCAAATCGAGCAACCAGCAAGAACTCGACGTTCGGGGCGAAAGCACAAAGTACAGATGCAAGGCTGAATAAAATCATCCCTCCCATCAGAACTTTAATGCGGCCGACACGATCGGAGAGTGGTCCGTAGATAAGTTGTCCTAAGGCCATACCAAGCAAGAAAATACTTAATGACAAACCTATAAGTGATTGTGATGTATTGAAATCTGACCGCATTGTTTCAAAAGCAGGCAGGTACATGTCAGTTGCAAGGAAACCCAGCATACTTAGACATGCAAACCAAAATATGGTGATTTTTGAAGGTTGTTTGTTCATAAAAGAAGACTTTATCTGTATTACATTTGCGGCCAGTTTAATCTTGCTTTGTTTCACTGTGAAACGGTAATATTTAAACATTGCTTTCAAAAAATTTGATTCGTTATGTTTTCATACAATGATTTGCAAGTTATTGATGTTGTGGCCAGAAGAGGCAGTTTTTCTGCTGCTGCGGAAGAGTTGCATAAGGTTCCAAGCGCAATCAGTTACACGGTAAGGCTAATAGAAGAGCGTCTTGCTGTTGATTTATTTGTTAGGTTACACCGACAGGTACAGCTAACACCTGCCGGTGAGTACTTTGTTGAAGAGGCGCGCGATCTAATAAAACGGATGGAACAGATAAAATCTCAAACCCAGCGTGTTGCCAATGGCTGGTCCCAGAGTGTGTCGGTTGCCCTCGATACCGTGGTGAGGGAAAGCCGGGTGAATACCCTGGTGCGAGATTTCTACCGGGAGTTTCCTGACGTCGAGCTGCATTTGTCGATGGAAGTATATAACGGTGTATGGGATGCACTGGCTGGCGGTAGGGCGGATGTGGTAATCGGTGCAACCGCAGCAGTTCCTGTCAGTGGTTCGTTTGATTACAGGGATATGGGAAGCCTGAATTGGAAATTTGTGGTAGCGCCCGATCACCCTCTGGCGGTGGCAGAATATGATATCGAGCCTGAGGAGCTGGTGAAATATCCGGGTATCTGTATCGAGGACACGTCAAGGGTGCTGCCTAAACGTATCACCTGGGTGATGGACAACCAACGTCGCCTGATGGTGCCTAACTGGTACAGTGCTATTCAGTGCTTGAAAGCCGGATTGGGGATTGGTGTTGTACCTGAGCATATGGCGCTGCCGCGGATTGTTGCTGGAGAGCTGGTGGAAAAACAGTTGGCAACCAAACTTGCTGCCAGCCCGTGTTGTTTGGCCTGGAATAAGGAAAGCCGGAATCCGGCGATTGACTGGCTGTTGGAATATTTAGGGGATAGCGAGCAGCTTCACCGTGAATGGATGAGATAAACACGGGAAATAGCTCGCTGCAAATAGTTTGCCGAGATGGCGAGCTTCAATCGAACCTTATTTATCTGCAGGTTCAGCCTGCTCACTGTCAGTTGACTGAGGCTGGGCTTCTGGTGTCTCGGGCATCGCTTCTTGCTGCTGGGCAGCTTCCGCTTCCATCTTTGCGCGTTCTGCCTTAGAGATATAGCGAGGCTTGTTGCTGCGATGAAGCTTGGCATTTTTTTTCTTTAGCTTCTTTTTCAGTACTTCGTTGATTTTTTTCTTGCGGTTCATCGTATCGGTGCCTGCTTGTCAAAGTAAGGCGGTGATTGTAGCGGTATCCAGATCGAAGACAAGTACAATCTTAGCTTTTATCAGTGACAGATAGGGTGAGTTTGTCCAGTAGGCATATGTTATTGTGGCATGGAACGATAATATCAATCGCTAAGCAGGATCCAATCAGCCCCGGTGAAACGGGGCTGGATGAGTACCTGAGCCGAGCGAGGGCTACGCTTTGGGAAGTGTATCTTTAAGTGTTTGGTAACCTGCCCAAATTCGAGTGGCTGTTGTGATCCAGCAGAGCGTGCCGAATATCCAGGCAATAACAGCAAAGTGCTGGGGGAGGAGGCAGAACAGCACGAAACAACCAATGGTTTCGGTGCCTTCTGTCAGTCCGCCGATATAGTAAAGGGATTTCTGTTTATAAACAGGGCTTTCGATATTACGTTTGCTAGCCATAATGGCAAAGGCGAGAAAGCTTGAACCTGTTCCGATGAACGAAAAGATCAAAAAAGCCCCGGCAACGGCATTGGCTTCAGGATTAGCAAGAACGAATCCGAACGGCACCATCGAATAAAACAGGAAGTCAAAGGTGATATCTAAAAAACCGCCGCAATCGGAGATCCCCTGCCTCCGGGCCACCGCCCCGTCGAGCCCGTCAAAGATCCGGTTGAGCAGGATAAATGCCAGCGCCCAATAGTATTCTTGCATCATTAAAGCAGGCAGCGCCATCAAGCCGAGAATAAATCCTGCAATGGTGATTTGGTTGGCCGTGATCCCCAGTTTGTCCGGTAGGGCAGAAAAGGTTTGTAGTGGCCATCGAATGACCTTGATGGCATAGCGGTCTAACATAGTGTTTCTCTTCAGTCCTGAGGTGTGTCGGTCCATGGCCAGCGAAGTACGCTGCCATCTTCGGGTATATCATCATCGTCATGGGTGACCATCAACGCGGGGATTTGTTGTTGTCTTATCTGGTTGAAGACAAAACTTCTGAACTCGCAGCGTAGGGCTTTGTCGAGCTTGCTAAACGGCTCATCAAGCAACACTGCATGTGGTTTGGATAATAACATACGCATTAAGCTAACACGGGCCCGTTGTCCGCCTGATATCTCCGTCGGCATCTTATTGGCCAGTTCCGGCAGGCCAATTTGTTGTAGCGTTTCTAGTGCTTTTTTCTTGCGCTCATTTCCCCGGATTGTTTTGGGTAAGCCGAAAGCCAGGTTTTCCCAGATATTGAGATGCGGAAACAAGAGATCATCCTGGAACAAAATGCCAATACGGCGCTGATCGGGCGCCATGTCTATCATACTCTGCCCGTCTAGAGTAACCGTTCCCTTGAGGACGAATTCCGGGCTCAGGTGGCCGGCAATGGCGCTGAGTAAAGTTGACTTACCACAGCCGCTGGGGCCCATCAAAGTGAGAATACTGCCCGGTTCAACAGAAAAGTTTATTGGCTGAAACAAGTGTTGCTCATCATTACTTATAGTGAGGTTTTCCACAGATAATATCATCCGGGCGTTCTCTCCGTTGTTGCTGAGTTCGTCGGGTAAAGCGGGCAGAGTAGCGACTTGCCGCGATAGCCAAGGTAAAGAATAGGAAAGGTAATACTCCCTGCAGTAGGCCATAGATCGCACTGACACGGCGATCCTGTCCGCTGGCAAGTGCTACCGCCTCTGTTGTGAGGGTAGAAATACGGCCGGCACCGAGCATTTGGGTCGGCAGGTATTGGGCAAGACTGACACTTACCCCGACAGCCAGGCCTAGCCAAATCGCCGGCAGTAACAGCGGGCGCTTGACACGCCACCAGGTTTGCCAGCCATTAAGGCCCAGGCTTCGGGCGGATTGATCTAGGCGAATATCGTAATTTCGCCATGGACCATCCAATGCCAGATACAGGTATGGGAAAACGAAAAACAGATGACTCCATGCGACCCAGAGCCAATACCACTGGCCGGGAATTAAATAGGTTGTTATTTGAATACCAAATAGCAGCGATAACTGAGGAAGTACCATAGGAAGCGCAATAAGCCAGCTCGGTATTGCCCGCTGGTATTGTTGGCGGTACTCAAGGCAGGCAATAGCCAAAACCAGGGCACAAAGACTACTCACCAACGCCAGACTGAGACTGTTGGCAGCAAGCTCGACTAGTGACAGAGACTCCTGCTGCCAGAAGCGAAGACTATACCGGCTCGGCAATAAGTCAGGAAACCGCCAGCGATGGGCAAAAGACCAGAGTACTAATACCGGAATCACCAGAACAGGGATCAGAACAAACGGCGCATAGCTTGGAAAGCGCAGCTTAGGATGGGGCAGGTGCAAATTGCGGCGAATCTCTTTTGATTGGCGTGGACGGTCGATTTGCCATTGGCGGCATCGTTGTAGCAGGAGCCACTCTGCCAAACGGATGAACCCGAGTGTCAGCAGGGCAAGGCCCAATAAAACGATAGCGCCGACTGCGGCTCGCGGAAGCAATGTCAGTTCAGGTTCATTGAACCACTGCCACACCAGTACCGAGAAGGTAGGCGGTCTGGCCGGCCCTAAAATAAGTGCCACATCGACAACCGAAATACCGTACGCCGCGACGGCAAAAATCGGCAGTCGCATGCCCGGCAGCCACTGGGGCAAAATAACCTTTAGCCAGCTTTCCTTATGGCTATATCCCAATCCGGACGCAACAGCGGTCAGGCGGTTGACCTTAATTTGCTGAAGGACAGAAATGCTCATCAACAAAAGGAACGGGGTTTCCTTGATGGCAAGGGCCAGCAGGAGGCCAATGCCATACTCGTCTTTGATTAAGCTAAACCAGCCATTGGTATCAAGGCCCATGGCCTCAAGCAATCGGAAGAACCAGCCTGCAGGGGCAAAAGTAAATGCAAAACCGATGGCAAAGGCGACATGAGGCATCGCCAGCATGGGAGATAGAGAATGTTCCACCCGTTGCCAGTGAGGGCTATTCCAGTATTGGCGAAGGATCAGAAAGCAAAACAGAACCGCCAGTCCGGTACTGCCAAGGCCCGTAAACAGTGTTAGCCAAAGGGACTGTGTTAGAGCCGGCCATTGGATAACTGCATCAAAAGCAGACAGATTAGGGGTGGTTAGTCCTAAAGGCGGAAGCCAGGAAAAGGCGGGAATTAAAATACCTAGTACCCCGGGTACGAATGGCAGCGCGCAGAGAGCAAGGGTGAAAAGGTATAGCAAACGAATCATAAACAACCTAATGAATGGGTATTGGCTCCGTTGTTTAAGGCCAATACCCATACAGTTTTAGCTACCGTAGCGTTTTTGCCACTCGAGTTCCAGCGCAGTCAGCCAGCTTGGGTGAGGCTCCGGTATAGATTTAAACAGCGAGAAACCCTGAGCGCCCCCTTCGGCTAGCGCACTGTGCTTCAGAACAGACGGATCGCCCCAAATTGAGGAGTCAGCCTTGCGAGCTTGCGCTTCCGGACTCATCAGGAAGTTAATCGCAACCAGAGCCCCTTCTTTAGCCGAGGCATTCCAGGGAACGGCCAAAAAGTGAATATTTGACAATGCACCTTGGTTGAAGGCATAGGTTTGAGCGGTTTCGACCAGATTACCGTGCTCAATGGCAGCCCGCGCAGCATTGGGGTTAAAGGTAATTGCCAGTAACAGCTGCTTGTCATCCAGTAACTGGATGGTTTCGCTGGTACCGGACGGGAAGCGTTTTCCTTGCTGCCAGGATACCGGGTGAAGCTGATCCAGATATTGCCACAGCGGAGCCGTAACCTGGTCAAACTTGGCTTTGTCCTTCTCGCTGTCAAGCGGCTGGTATAAGGCTTCTTTGTTGTCAGTCAGTTCAATCAGGGCCGCTTTGAGGAAGCTACTACCGTGAAACTCCGGCGGCTGCGGGTAACTGACCTTGCCCGGGAACGCTTTTGCCAAACTTAGCAACTCGCTGAAGTTTTGCGGGGGATTATTCAGTGTTTGCTTGTCATGAATGAAGACAAGCTGACCTACCCCCCAAGGCGCTTCGAGACCGTCGGTTGGTTCGGTGAAATCTTCGTCTATCGGCAGAGACTTATCGACGTATTCCCAATTAGGCAACTGCTTGGTAAACGGACCGTACAGAAGGCCACTTTGCTTCATTGAGCGGAAGTTCTCACCATTGATCCAAACCATATCGACACTGCCGCCGCCGTTTTTGCCGGCTGTTTTTTCTGCCAACAGCCGCTGGGTTGTCTCGGCGATGTCGGCCACTTTGACATGCTTTAGCGTCACACCGTATTGGGTCTGGAGCTGACGCCCGGCCCAGCGCAGATAGTCGTTGATTTCCTGGCTGCCTCCCCAGGCATTAAAATAAACTGTTTGTCCCTGGGCTTTAGCGACGGTTTGCTGCCACGTGTCGCTGGCAGCCTCGGTAGAGGCTTGGGCCGGTATCAAGCTGGTAGCAAGCGAAATGGCTGCACCCAACAGTAATTTCTTCATATGATTAACTATCCCTTTCTTCTTTTAATACGGAATTGGCTGTCTCGGAATCTGGCTGCTTTTCGCTATTCTCCTTGCGCATCCAGCCGTGGTATTTCTCAACCCAGGCAAGCAGACCTTTTGGTGCATTGGCTTGTTTCCAGACGCCTGCAGTATATTTGGCCGCTTCGCTCATGGTCGGGTAGGGGTGAACTGTTCCCAGTATTTTGTTCAGTCCTAGTCCGTGACGCATAGCAAGGGTAAACTCGGCAAGTAGCTCACCAGCATTGTTTCCAACAACGGTTGCGCCAAGGATTTTATCCTTTCCTTTCGGCGTAATCACTTTAATAAAGCCATGATCTTCTCCATCTGTGATGGCGCGGTCAAGATCATCAATTCCATAAGTAACGACTTCATAATCAATACCTTGTGCTTCGGCTTCTTTTTCGTTTATTCCTACTCGGGCAACTTCCGGTGAGGTGTAGGTCGCCGCCGGTAGGACAGAGTAGTCCGCCTTGAATTTTTTGAACTGGCCGAACAGCCCGTTGACAGCGGCATACCATGCCTGGTGCGCTGCAGCATGGGTGAGCTGGAACGGACCGGCAACATCACCGACAGCATAGATGTTTGGGTATTCGGTTTGTAAGTACTCATTCACCTGCACAGTACCACGATCAGTTGTGGTTATGCCGAGTTCTTCAAGACCAAACCCTTGTACATTGGCGATACGGCCGAGTGCCAGCATGACGGTATCGAACTCGACAACAACTTGTTGCTTTTCATCGTTGAAATCAAGGTACGCTCGCTGAACCATGTTCCCGTCTTGCTCGGTGACAGATTCAAAGCGCATTGCACGGTGGCCAAGTTTGATATCAACGCCGTCATTGTGCAGGCTTTGCTTAACCAGCTCCGCTGCGTCGTTATCTTCACGGATCAAGAGCTGATCAGCCATTTCTACCAAGGTGACCTCGCTGCCCAGGCGGCTGAAACTTTGTGCCAGTTCACAGCCTATAGGGCCGCCTCCGAGTACCAGCAGGCGCTTCGGTTGCGCTTTAAGCGACCAGATGGAGTCAGAGGTCAGATAGTTGACCGTATCAATTCCCGGAATATTCGGTACCAGCGGACGTGCGCCAGTAGCGATAACGATATTTCTTGTCGTAATACGTTTCCCGTTTACTTCTACTTCCCAAGGCGAGAGGATTTTGGCATCGCCTTCAATGCAGTTGACACCGAGTTTGGAGTAGCGCTCTATCGAATCATGGGGTTCGATCTTGGCAATCACCTTGTGTACCCGTGCCATTACCTTTTCGAAATTAACGTCAGGCTTTCCTGTTGAAATACCAAACTCGTTGGCACGGGATATTTCGGCCATAGTATGGGCGGCACGAATGATCGCCTTAGAAGGAACACAACCCGTGTTGAGGCAGTCACCTCCCATCTTATGCCGTTCGATCAGTGTTACTCTGGCTTTTACCGCAGCTGCGATATAGGAGCTGACCAATCCGCCTGCACCTGCACCGATCACGACCATATTTTGATCGAATTGCGAAGGACGCTGCCAGTTGGCATAGACACGGCGTTGGTTGATCTGGTTGATAACGAATTTGGCCACTAACGGGAAGAGCCCAAGCAATGCCAGTGAAATCAGTACCGGTGCCGAAATGATGCCGCTGAGCGATTCAATTTCACCAAGTTGGGTACCTGCATTGATATATACCATGGTTCCTGCCAGCATCCCGACCTGACTGACGAGGTAGAACATGCGGGTACTGATTGGGGTTAAACCCATGAGCAGGTTGACCACGAAAAAAGGAAATACCGGGATCAGGCGTAAGGTAAATAGGTAAATAGGGCCGTCTTTGGCAATCCCTGCGTTAATCGGTGCCAGACGGTGGCCAAACTTACTCTGGACCCAGTCGCGTAAAATAAAGCGGCTGAACAGGAAAGCCAGGGTTGCACCAATCGTACTGGCAAAGGAAACCAGCAGCAGGCTCCACCAGAACCCAAATAAGGCCGCCCCTAGCAGCGTCATAATAGCTGCTCCCGGCAGCGAGAGGGCTGTAACAATCACGTACAGGACAAAATAGACAGAGCTTGATAAAAGCGGCTGCTGGGCTATGGTGTCTTGCAGTGCAACTTGCTGAGCCTTAGCCTGTTCAAGCGTGAAGTACTGTCCCAGATCGAGAACAAACCATAGGCCAACAAGGCTGCCTATTGCAGCAAGTAACAGGAGTTTTTTTCTATCCATGACTTTACCTTTTATCGTCGTCCGAAGGAGAGGCTATAGGCTCTTCTGTTGGCAGCTGAATATCGTCTGGCTGAATAGGAAGATGGCAAAAATCCTGCTTCGGTACATCAAGGGCTGTGTTAAATTTTGCAGACAGGTTCTGGAATGAAATCAAGGCGGTGAGTTCGACAATGGCATCATCGTCATACCATTGTTTCAGCTGTGCGATCATTTCTTCATCAACACGTTGGCCTGTGATGGTAATGGCTTCCACATAGGCGAGCACGGCACGTTCCTGCTGTTCGAAAAGATCACTGGCTTGCCAGTTGGCGAGTGATTTGATTTTTTCGACAGAGTCGCAACGTTCGGCTAACTTCATGCCATTGGCATCGACGCAAAATTCGCAGTTATTGAGTTGCGACACCCGCACGCAGACCAAAGAACGCGTAACTGGGGTCACAGGTGATGATTTTCGGTCCAGGTAGCCAAAAAAGCCAGCCACAAGCCAGAATAGAGTAGGGCGGCGTCCCCAAAGCAGAGCGGGGTTTAGTACATTACCGTAGTGGCGTTTCTGTAGCCAAAGCAATGGCTTGATAAGTAAAGAATAGTGTTGTTTGGCTGGAATACGCACATGAGCCCCTTAATAATGCCTGTCTGGTTATAACTTTATGCTACAACGAGTATATCAATCTGGTAGATGCAATGATCAAACAAAATACGAGATTGGTATGAGACAGAGACCGAATAAAGGGCAAATTAATTTCAAAAAACTAGGGAAAAATCTTTAATTTCGACTAGTTGAGTGAAATGTAAACAGTTTGGCTCTTTTGCTGTTTTGCCATACTCGGCACTTCAGGCTGTTGTAACAATATATAGCCGGATGCGATAAGCGGCATGACAGCCAAGGCCATCGTTTTACCTATATGGTAGTTGCGGTACCAGTATTTTCTGGAGCGTATTTTCAGCAATATGCCCCAAAGCAGCAATATGACATTAAAGCCAATCGTTAGCGACAGGGTGTCATCAAGTGCGTCTATTGGTGCCAGTTGTCGGGTAACCATAAACAAGGCAGCAGCGGGTGGAAATAAGCTAATGATCACCAAGGCACGCATAAGCTTGGGCCACTTGCAAAACTTGTCTTTGAACATCTGGTCTGCTTGTCCAGGAAAAGGCTTGGAACAGTGCATGACAACCTCCTGCTAGAATGACAGCCCAATTCTACTAATGACAATATTGATGAAAAGGATATTGATGCTTTTATGAACAGCTTTGTGAGAGGTATCAATATTTGACGTTATATGACAAAAAATTGTCATTGGGGGGAGCAAAAAAGTGGTAATAAAATAATTATGCATAAGTGGCTATGCGTATATTTTTATTTCCATTAGTTGGGTATGCTGAAAATAGGTAATAAAAAAAGAGGTGCTTAGCACCTCTTTTTATAAATATCTATAGGGTTGTTCACGGTAATTCAGAAAGAAGTTCCGAACGACGCTGCTTAGTAATTACCGACCAATGCTGGCCGCTAACTGCACCCTCAAGGGCCCATAGCAACTCGATATTTACCGACTCTTGATGGGTTTGCTGCAATGCTTTATAGGCATTGAGTGCACCGGCTTCAAAGAGCTCTTCAACGGTCGTAATACCGGCCTTTTTCAGCATACGTTCGTTAGCTAAACGTAGGTTCGGTAAATCTTTTATACGACTAGGACCTGATTTGCTTTTGGTTTCTTTATCTTGTTTAGCGGCAGTAAAAGAACGCTTCGCTTGGCAAAGAATTTTTCCAGGTTCATCCCACCATTCCTGCGGAATAGCGTAATGCTTAGTCACAACAGGAAACCCGCGCTTTTTATAAACGTAAGGAGTTAAACCTGCCTGCTTAAATTCTTCTTCATTGTCGGCATTAGCTCGGAGATGCAACTTATCGTTTACCACAAGTGCAAACATGGTTTCACCCGCGAATATACCAAAACCGCCAAACATCGAGCGAGATTTTACATTCTCGAAACAATTGAATAATCGTAGTGATTCTTTAAGTACTGGTTTGTCCATGCTTCTTCTCGGTGAAAAATATCTTGAGTCACCTAACAACAGAGCGAGGATTTCAGATTAGCAAATTTCACAAAAAAGTTATGTCAGAAATATGTCAGGATTCATGACATCACTTATTGCTAGATCCATCGGCAACCCCGCTACCATAAGCAACTTAGTTATTGATAAACTAACCACTTTTAGGCCGGAAGCTTTGCGTCCCATCCTTTCGGATGGTTTGCCTTGTTCGTGACTATTTAAGAATATCTCAGATAATATTTTTGAACTTGCTCCCACTTTGAAAACTGTGATCTTGCTTCAAGTAATAGATCCCAGTTATGGGATGAGAGCAGCATAAATGCCTTAAAATATTTACAGTAAAAAAAGAGTTAAAGACAAAAAAAACCGATATCAGATATCGGCTTTTTTGATGGGGGCGTGCTAGGTCATTTATGCGTTCAGGTCTTTTACTGATTTACGTACAACGAGCTCCGGGGCCATCTCAAAGATACGTCGTTCGTGCTCTTTATCTTTGACACGCTCCATCAGGATTTCAATCGCTGTTTTACCCAATCGACGCTTAGGCTGGTGGATTGTAGTAAGAGGTGGCGAGAAATAGGGAGCCAGATCGATGTTGTCGTAACCGATGATAGAGATATCATCAGGAACCCGTAAACCAGCCTGTTCAAAGGTACTGATAAGCGCCATTGCCATAATGTCATTGAAGCAGAAGATTGCGGTTGGACGATCTTTCATGGCAATGAACTTGTTGGCGGCAATAACAGCAGACTCACACTCGAAGTCACCTTCAAGCAGCCAGCTTTCATTGACATCAAGCTTTGCTTCGTCCATCGCTTTATAGAAGCCCTTCAGACGCTCACGACAGGTTGATTTATCTGGGTGGCCAGACAAGCAGCCAATGTTGGTATGACCGTGTTCAATGAAGTATTTGGTCGCAACATAGCCACCGAGTTCAGCGTTGTCCTGGATTTTGTCAGTGTGCGGGCTTTCCGGCCCCCAATCCATGATCACCATCGGCAGATCTTTCTTACGCTCAAGTAGCTCGAGAAGCTTTTCGTCAAGATCAGAGCACATGACCAACAGACCATCAACACGCTTTTCTGCCAGCATGCGCAGGTAATCGCGTTGTTTTTCAAGGTTGCCTTCGGTATTACACAAGATCAGCGTATAGCCTTCACCATAGCAATACTCTTCCACACCATGTACAACCTCGGCAAAGAAAGGGTTAGTCGATTTGGTAACTAGCATACCGATAGTACGGGTTGTATTGCACTTGAGGCTTCGTGCAACAGCACTTGGTGCGTAATTTAATTCATCTACAGCCGCTAATACTTTTTTCTGTGTTGCTTCTGCAACAAAGCGTGTTTTGTTGATCACGTGAGATACTGTTGTCGTTGATACACCAGCCATACGTGCAACATCTTTAATCGTTGCCATATTTATTCTTCTAATAATTTAAGATCAGAGGTCAGAACCGACCATTTCATAATCACTTGTAATCAATAGTACCAAACAGAGTAATTATCTGACTGCATTAGATAATTAGTCTGTTTGGTACAGCGTCTAAAACGCCAAAAAGCCGCTTCATTCACGAGCGGCTTTGTTCTCTTGCCTTACGGGGCGTTTCATTGTGTAATCGCTTGCGTTCACATTCTACTGAGTGTAGCGCACAGTGCAACGTTTCTGTATCCCAACCTTGAAATTCTTGATAGATATCAACAAACTCAATGCGATTTTACACAAACTAGATGCATATCCTATTTAGGTGGCTTCCGAGTAGACCGTTGGTATACCAGAAGATATGACTACCGGATAATCATCTGTCGGATGTGCTGTGATGTGCACAGGCCAGCCGTAAACTCTGTTGATCGTTTCACTGGTCAGAGCCTGCCACGGGGAGCCATCTGCCTGGATTTTTCCTTCGTTGATTATGACCAGGCGATCGGCATACTGTGCAGCCAAATTGAGATCATGGATCACAACGATAACCGCGGCCCCTAAACGGGCAAGTTCGCGGGCAACCTCAAGAGTACGGTGCTGGTGGGCGAGATCAAGTGCGGAGGTTGGTTCATCGAGCATTAGGACACATTGTTCACCTGCATGACTGAGCTGAGTAAGCACTCTGGCAAAATGTACTCGTTGCTTTTCACCACCGGAAAGGGTGGGGTAGAGGCGCTCTCTTAATGAGAGCACATCGACAATCTGCATTTTTTCCTTAGCAATCTGCTGGGTTACAGCATTAGGAATCTGAAGGGGGATGCTGCCAAGCTCTACCACTTCCTGTGCAGTAAAGGCGAAAGTTAAATTACTGTGCTGTGGCAGGACTCCTAGGTGCTTGGCAAGATGTTCTGGTTTAAATTCAGCCCGCGGTTTGCCAAAGAATTCGATGTCTCCCCCTGCATCAACTTCGCCGCACAGTACTTTGAGCAGCGTGCTCTTTCCCGCGCCATTAGGGCCCAGTAGTGCAGTCAGCTCACCACTGGCAATTGAAATGTCGAAGTCACTGAGTAATGTTTTTCCGCCTAGGCTCAAGTGCAAGCCCTTGGCGTTGATGGCAGCTTTCTGCACTGTATCTGATGAAATCATGACATTTTCCCCTTTTGTCTGGTAAGGAGGAGGATAAAGAAAGGTGCACCGAGGATTGCGGTGATGATCCCAACGGGTAATTCTGCCGGGGCGGCAACCACCCGGGCCAGCATGTCGGCGATCAGCAGGATCAGGGCTCCGAGTAGTGCAGATAGCGGTAGCAGTGTCTTGTGGTTTGGCCCGGTAAGCATTCTGCAAAGGTGCGGAATAATGAGGCCGATAAATCCGATAACACCAGTGAGAGAAACGGTAACCCCGACACCGGCGGCACAGAGCAAAATGAGCAGCCGCTTGAGTTTTTGTACATTTACGCCCATGTGCTTGGCTTCACCTTCTCCCAGCAGGAAGGCGTTAAGTGCATTGGCATAGCGGTCGAAAGCCAGTAGCAATACGCCAAGTGTGACAAAGGCAAGGGTGATACCCGGCCAGGTAGCCCCAGCCAGGGAGCCCATAGACCAAAGCGACAAGTCGCGCAGCGCCTGATCGTCGGCAAAGTAATTCATTAATCCAAGCCCGGCTCCGGATAATGCGCCAATAGCGACACCTGCCAACAGCATAATAGTCACAGAGGTACCGTTCTTATCGGTACCAAGCCGATAAACCAGATAGGTACTGGCTGCGCCGCCAATAAAGGCGAACACCGGTACGGTTCCCATGGTAAGTAGAAGCGGAAATGATGCTGCCAGAGGGGCAAAGATAACAATGGCAAGCGCTGCGCCAAGGCTTGCACCCCCTGAAACGCCAATAATACCGGGGTCAGCCAGAGGATTGCGAAAAAGTCCCTGCATGACAGCACCACAGAGTGCCAGTATGCTGCCGACCGCGATACAGAGCAGGGTACGTGGAAGACGAATCTTATGGATCACAATCTCGATATGGGTCGGTAGATCGGTTTGCCATGGTAACAGTGCCTTAAGGCTGTCAGAAAAGCTGATCGCCATAGGTCCGACAGCTACCGACGTGATGACGGCAATTGTGAGTAGCAAAAAGCTCAATGGAAAGATAATGCCGACAGGCATTCGCTGGGGCTGTAGTGTTCTTGAGTGCATAAGTAACCGTAGAAAGCTTCAGGATCAGTGGTTGTAGAAAACGCTATTTAGGCGCTCGGCTTCGCTCAGGCTTTTTAGGCCAAGGCCGCCAATAAGTGCGGTACCGTCAATGGTGGCAAGTGCTTTATTTTGTCCGGCTGGTGTTGCTGCCAGTAGCGGCATCTTTTTAAGCAGATCCTCGATGCTGCCGATATTGTGCAGTGTACGGGAGCTGATCAAAATAATGTCTGGCTGCATTTGAACCATGGCTTCGGTCGATATCGGTTTATATGATTCCACTGCACTGGCGGCAGGATTGATTGCACCAGCAAGTCGGATGACGGTATCAGCCGTAGTGTTACGCCCGGCAACGTTAGCGGGACGGCCATCATGAATCATCAGGAAGAGGACTTTCTTGCGCTCTTTATGAGCGGCAAGGGTAGCATTGATCGCCGTAACCTGCTGTTTTACGACAGCGTGCAGTTGGTTGGCTTCCGTTTTTTTATTCGTTAACAGGGCGATTTCATCAATCCGAGCCAGTAAATCATCGACAGTTTCACCAGAATTAACAATATCGACCTCAATACCGGCTTGCTGGATCAGTTCCAAGGTCGTTTTGGGACCCATTTCGTTCGAACCTAATAACCGGGTCGGGTTGAACGCAATTAAACTCTCAGCAGATAGCTGGCGGTGATATCCCAGAGTCGGAACTGAGCTGTCGACCATCGATTTGCTGGTAATGTCGACAGCAACAAGCTGCTCTTGAGCCTCAAGCGCATAGATGAGTTCTGTAATGGCGGCACCGGCACTGATGATGCGTTCATTGGCCCAGACGGAACAGGCAGCAAATAGTAATGTAGTAGCCAGAGCGATACGCTTCATGAGTTGTCCTCTTCCATTAATAGTTGGGTGGCTTTTATGTCATGTTGTTGAAGAAAGGCGAGTAACTTAAGCATGTTCTCCACTGAGCCAGCCTTATCGGCGCCGATAACCACTGGCTTCTCCGGGTTGGTTTTGATTTCTTTGAGCACTGCCTGCTGAAACGCTTCCCACCCTTCTACCGCTTTGCCTTGCAAGGCCCAGTAAGGTGGCTGTGCTGTCAGGTTGATCGTGACAGGATCGGAGTCGGTGGTTTGCAGCACTTTTGTTTCTGTCTGAGGCAGCTCGACCTCAAGTGACTCCAGCTTGACACTGGCAGTGAGGAGCAGAAAAACCATGACGATAAAAATGATGTCCAGCAGTGGCGTCAGATCAGGGGTGAGCTCATTTTCGAACTGGCCGGTATTGTTGGTGCGGATCATTGCTGAACCCCGGCCTGATTATGTTGCATGAGAGAGTCAGGCTGGCCGTTCGGAACCAGATTCAGCCCTTCGAGCCATAGGTTGCAATAATTGAGGGTATGTTCCAGCTTAGCCGTCACCTTGTCTGCCCAAAGCCCGAGTAGCTGGGCACCGGTAATTGCCGGCAAGGCAATGATCAGTCCTGCCGCAGTGGTACGCATCGCCAGTCCCAGGCCATCGGCCAGATCGTTAGGGGTTACAGAGCCGGTTGAAACCGCGATGCCTTTGAACATTTCTATCAGACCGAGCACTGTTCCCAGTAGGCCGAGCAGGGGACTAATGACGCCAATTAAGGTCAGTAGTCGCAAGCCAGAACGAAGCTGGGTACGTTTTTGCTGCAGCCAGATCCCTGCCGCATCTTCACGTAGCGGTTTGTTGAAGTGCCGGTGAGAGATAAGCATTGCTACGCCCTTATAGAGTAATGGACGCTGACTATTCAGGTTTTCAGCAAATTGGTTGAGTGACGAATCATCGTTACGGTCTTGCCTGGCAAGCAAGGCCGTAATTTTGTTTCTTCCGACTCCTGTACACAACAAGACCTGAATACACCTCTCTAATAGGATCATCACGGTAAGTGCCGAACAAATAAGAAGTGGCCAGGTCATTAGGCCAAATTGGTTTTGTAGCTGATAGATGTTGTCCATTGTTTAATCCAACTTAAAACGAACAGGAATTTGTACACGGTGTGCAATTGCTTGTCCGTCTACGGTATGAGAAGAGAATTGCCAGCGTTTTATGGCTTCAATAGCTGCTTTATCAAGCACTTGGGCACCAGAAGATTGTACGAGTGTCTGTTTGATCTGTTTGCCATTTTTGTCGATCCATACCTCAATCATTACTTGTCCTTCTATACCTCGACGCTTTGCGATTTTGGGGTATTTGACCGGGCTCGGGCGGGTTGCAAATGTCGGACGGGTAACCAGCCTGGGAGAACTATTCACTCCAGCGGCTTGTTCAGATTTCATCTCTGCTTTGGGTTTAGCGACCGATTTTGGCGTTGCTGGCTTGGCCTCGTCCACTTTCTTTGGTGGCTCTGGCTTATCAATCTTTTTGGTAACCTCTTTGACCGGGTTTTCTGATACTTTTTTTGGCTCCGGCTTGGTTATCTTAGGTTCAGGTTCAGGTTCAGGTTCAGGTTTAGGTTTAGGTTTAGGTTTAGGTGCCAGTGCTTTTTTCACGGCCTCAGGCTCTTTCTTTTTGACCAGCTTTTTGACTTTCGTTTCTTTTACTACCGGCATGGGTTCGGAAACCGGTGTCGTTTTTTGAACGGCTTCTTGAGCCACTTCCTTTACTACTGTTGGCTGAGGTGCGGGTTTGGGAGCGGATACAAGGTTCAGTGATACTCGAGTCGACTCAGTACCGACGGGCATAGCCATGACAATCTTGTTGGGGACTGCTGACAGAAGGACGCTGTGGATAATTATCGATGTAGCGCCGGCAATTACATATCGTTTTGTGTTCACTGATTTTTCTCCATCTCACAAGGTCAATCGCCTGTTAGTTAGTTTTATAATCACTTCAATACTTTTCGTGAATAAATTTCTGATTTAAATATAAAAAGCTAATAACAGAACTATCAAAAGTCAGTTTTGGGGTGAGAATGTTCTTCATTATCCATAAAGATTAAATAATATCAATTATCATTTGCAATCTCATTTGCGCGAAATTATGATGCTTGCAAATAAGATTGTTTATCATTTGGGCGCAGAAAAGCGCTTTCAGGTATAGGGCTTTTAATGCCTCTGAGTGGTACAAAAAATAATGAAAGTAATCAGCAAGCTGCTCAACGAATAATCATCATGAATCAGTCTTATGATGACTGTCTTGATAGCTGATAAAGAGATTTGGTGAGGAGGAGCAGACCATCGTTTGCTCGTATTACCTATGAATGTAGAACAACAGATAAACCCTGAAAATCTAACCATTGAAATAACGGGTAAAAACACGCCTGACCCTCTGCGGTTTGCTTTTTCAAGTAAACGTTCGGCGCATGCAGGGGGAATGAGTGCCATGGTTGCTGAAGAGGAACGGCAACCGATGATTCTAACCGCCCTGAATAGTGAAATGGCGGCAAATCAAAATGGAAAGCGATGCCTATATGTTCACATTCCGTTTTGTAGAGTCCGGTGCACCTATTGCAATTTTTTCCAGTATGCATCGAGCCAGTCTCTAATTGACGAGTATTTTGAAGCCTTAATGGCTGAACTGACGTTCAAGGCAAAGATGCCATGGACGCAGTCAGCACCGTTTCATGCGGTCTATATTGGTGGCGGAACCCCAACGGATCTGACGCCCGCCCAGGTTAACCGCCTTGGCAAAATGATACGCCAACATTTTCCGCTTACTACAGATTGTGAACTCACGCTTGAAGGTCGTATTAATCGCTTTGATGACAGTATGTTCGATGCGGCGCTAGACGGGGGATTTAATCGCTTTTCCTTCGGGGTACAGAGCTTTGATACGCAAGTACGGAGAAAGGCAAAGCGACTTGATGACCGCGATGTTGTCCTCAAGCGTATACAGGAATTAAGCGCGACCAATGCGGCACCTATTGTGATTGATCTTCTGTATGGCCTGCCTTTCCAGGATATCGCTATCTGGCAGCAAGATCTGAATGACTTTTTAGATAGCGGTGCCCATGGCGTTGATCTGTATCAGCTGATCGAAATGGGTGGAACTCCGATGAAAGGCATGGTCGAGCAAGGTCGCCTGCCAGATCCGGCCGACACTCCGACAAAAGCAACGATGTTCGAAAATGGTGTGAGCTTTATGGCCAAGCATCACCTTCGCCGCTTAAGTGTCAACCACTGGGCTCGCGATAACAGAGAACGTAGCATTTACAACAGCCTGGCGAAAACGTCAGCCGAAGTACTGCCATTGGGTGCAGGCGCCGGCGGTAATTTGGGTGGCTTTGGCCTTATGCAGCAACGGAACCTGGATGACTACATTGCTGCTGTGAAAGCGGAGCAAATCCCGGTAGTCATGATGACGCGTGTTGCCTCTCAGGCTGCGCTGCACTCTGAAGTCAAAGCGAGCTTTGATCGGGGATTTTTGTCTGCTGCTGAATTGAGTAACAAGTTCGGCTGGGACATTTTCCATTATTGCCGACCGCTGTTTGCTATCTGGCAGCGCAATGGATTGGTAAACCTTGAAGGTGACTATTTGTCACTTACATTGGCTGGAGAGTTCTGGTCAGTGTCGCTGGCGCAGGCAATGATAGAAGTATTGCAAAAGTACCCATTGTCGAAAGCCGCCTAATATTTAGCTATATAAATAAGTTATCAAAGGTGTTCTGAATACGGCGTCCTGAGTTAGCTTAGAAATGACCTTATCTGGAGAAATACTGTGTTCGAGAACAAGTCTTTTGAAGCAATGAAGTCCCAAGTTGCTGAACTACTGGCATCCGATCCTAAGCTGCATGCAATGGCTATTGCTGAGACTTTAGGTGTAACAGAAGGTGAGGTAGTAATGGCATTTCCTGACGAACTGGTTGTGCCTGTGCCGGGAGAGGATGCAAAAGTTATTCTTGAAGATTTACCAGCCTGGGGACAAGTCACGACTATTGTTCACTCTATGGGGTCAATTTTTGAGGTGAAAGCGCCGTTTCCGAAAGGCAAGGAAGCGCGTGGCTATTACAACTTAATGGGGAAACCAGGGGAGTTACACGGTCACTTGCGTTTAGACCTTGTCACAGATATTGCGTTGGTCAGTAAATCGTTCATGGGACAGGAAAGTTATTTTATCGGTTTTTTTGCTCAAGCCGGTGAATGTGTTTTTAAAGTCTATCTGGGGCGTGACAAGCAACGTCAGCTATTTCCGGATCAAATCGAAAAATTCAAACAATTAAAACAAAAATACCTTGGAGAAAAGTAAACATGAATGAAGTAAAGCAAGAACGCCTTCAAAATCGACTTGGCCCTGAAATCAAAGAGTTTCGAGAATCATGTCTGACACTGCAATTGGCAACCGTGGATGCCGAAGGCAAGCCTAACGTTAGCTATGCGCCGTTTGCCCTGCTGGAAGATGGCTACTATGTGTTAATCAGCCAAATTGCCAAACATGCCCGTAACCTGCTTGAAAATCCGCAGGTATCATTGATGATGATTGAAGATGAGGGGACATCGAAGACCATCTATGCACGCAAGCGATTGACCTTTGAGGCAAACGTGGTTGTAGTAGAACGAAACAGTGAACGCTGGCTTGTTGCTGTAGAGGGATTGAAAGCGCGCTTTGGTGAGGTAGTCGATGGTTTAAGTGGCCTGGAAGACTTTACTTTGTTCCGCCTTGAGCCAACTCAAGGGTTGTTTGTGAAGGGGTTTGGCCAGGCATTTCAGGTAAGCGGTGACGATCTGGTTGATTTTGTTCATTTGCAGGAAGGGCATAAACGAATCAAGGACGGCAGCGAGATCACGACACCAAACGAAGAATTATAGTTAGCAAGAACTAACAAGAACTAACAAGAATTAAGAACAAGGGCCTGGGTGGTTATTCATGCAGCATATCGCTGCTTGGCAATCGACAGGTCTTTGTTCGTTTAGGTCGTTATTACGGACTCTGACGGAATCGCTTGATCCGGATCATCGTAATACGAGGGCTCGCTTGCTGAGCAAAAAAAACGTGTGATAATTATTCTATTGATGACAAAAAAAACGAGTTTCATTTATGTCCAGTGATACTAAAAGCGGTGTGCGCTTTGCGTATATCGCCAGTTTTCTAACCCCTTTGACTTTTATGATATCAGGCATTGTTGCTGTTATTTATTCTGCTTATAAGTTGAATAAGGGCACCGATGAGCTGACATACAGCCATTATTACACCATCATCCGTACCTTCTTCTTATTCTTCACTTTCTTTGTGGTATTGGGTGTAACGGCTGCTACGACCAGCGGTATGGTTGCCGGTGCTGAATACTGGGTACAGAGTGATTTTCTCGATAAGCTACTAAGCGCTATTCCGGTTGTTGGGCTTGTGATTGCTGCATTGGCAATCGTTAAATGGTTCGTCAAGCATATTCAGGGGATGAAATTGCTTAGTCAGAATAAAGCGATAGAGCTATAAGCAACATTGTATGACACACTGAAACCGGAATGAATTATCGTTCCGGTTTTTTTATGTCCTTACCACTATCGCGGAAGTGATCACCTACTTGCCGGAGTCGGGCTATATTTTCATTGATATCCCCGTAAAGGTGGGAGGAGGTAACTTATGGCAAGTGTGTCTGTTGGTCTCGATAAGGAGAGAGCACGCCAAGTTTCCCGTCAATTGGATCGCAATAAACGCAAGAACATGCACGAAGGGATAGCACCCTGGTGTGACTGCTGTGTTTGCGAAGCCGAGCCGTATTGGGCCGAAGTGGCAGAAGAAATGGGAATCAATCTAAGTGATTATGAAGATGATTGTTCATAGCTTGATCAATGAGAGGACTTACCGCAATAGGTTTATTGCGGTGAGGAGTTGTTGTCACACGGTCAGTTCCAGACGATTGCCTTCCGGGTCTAGAATGACACTTTCATAGTAACCATCACCGGTCCAGCGCGGACCGTCCAGGAGCTTGAAACCGTCAGCGGTAAATCTCTCAGTCATTTGATTCACTTTTTCTTCAGAGCCCAGAGAAAAAGCAATATGCGCCAGTCCGGTGAACTGAATATAAGGATCGGCAGGTAGCACCTGAAAAGAGTCCATATTCATCAGCTCAATGCGTGGCCCGTCTGGCAGCGTCAAAAAATATGATGAAAACTTCTTTTCCGGGTTTTTATATATATCACTGCACTTGGCGTCAAAATAACGCTGGTAAAACAGTTTCATGGTTTCAAGGCAATTACACCAAATCGCGACATGTTCAATCTTCATTTCCGCTCCTGATTATCCTGGGTATCCCAGTCGTAAAGTGACAGCAGTGAGGACATATAAAGAATGGCTTCTTGCTCAAGAACACTATGCGCGGTATTCAACCGTGAACGATAGTACTCAGCTAATGCTGTACCGCCTGCTTTCTGATGAATGATACTTTTGATACTGGCTAACATATCTTCGTCCTCCACTGTTTGGGTATATTATTCATTTAAACTAGGAACAAAAACACAGACATTAATTTTTGGATTTCTTCCTGTTATCAGCGATTTTTCTGGTTTAATGTAGAAGTTAGCTCGAAATTAATGAAAATGAGGAAGTAACAGAGATGGGCGGGGCTGGTTTTGTTGAAGGATAAATTACTGCTTTACTATACACGCACGGCTAAGCTCGGGGTGAGAAAGGAGATCCTAATTACCCTTCATGATGTTGCGGAAGCTATGTTTACCAGCCCCCGGCACAGCAGAACGTTACTGAAGGAAATGCACACTGTCGGTTGGCTGGAGTGGGTGCCAAAGGTGGGGCGTAACCAACGCTCTTTACTTCATCTTAAATACAGTCCTGATGAACTGAGAGCCGATCTTGCCAAGCAGCATATCTCGACTGGAAAGTATGAAAAAGCACTGGCACTTATCGATAATGACCAAGTGCTCTTTGGCCAGTTGTTACAGACGACATCAGGTGCCTCTCGGCGTGAGGGGTTGCTGCATATTCAGCTTACCTACCGTCGTCCGTTTTCACCGATACTGCCTCATGTAGCGCAGAGAAACAGTGAGCGTTTTTTTCTGCGTCAGGTCTATAGCTGTCTGACTTCCTGTGATGAGAATGGGACCCTTACCCCGCAGTTAGCCCATCACTGGACCTATCATGAAGAGGCATGTCGATGGCGTTTTTACTTGCGTCCGCAGCTTTCGTTTCATGACGGTAAGGAGATTAATGCAGAAAAAGTCGCCGAGCTGTTTAGAGACCTCAAGGCACTGCCTGAATATCAAAAAGAGCTGGCTCATATGGACAGCGTTTCTGTGATTAATCCGCATTGCGTCGAGTTCACGTTAAGCCAGCCAGATCCTGGCCTTGCCGGGTTAGTCTCTGATGTCAGGTATTCGATCCAGCCTGCTAAGCAACTCGAACAGGCAGCCATGATCGTCGGAAGTGGTGCATTTCAGGTTCAGGAGCACTCTGGCAAGCGGCTACACCTACAGGCGTTTGATAACTATTACGGATGCCGGGCACTGACTGATTCTGTCACGGTATGGCAAGTGTCTGCGCAAGCTAGCAGCGCATTTGGTAAAACTGTACTTCAGGCTGATATTGCTCAAGAAAGCCAGTCCAGTTGCTCGCATTATGTTTCCATCAGTGGGGAGGGCGAGGGGAGCGAAGAGAGCCAGCAGACCAGAATTGAAAACGGCTGTTTGCTGATGCTGTTTAACCATCAGTCCGGGCTCCAATTGCTGCAACGGAAATACCTTGCCCAGCTTCTGTCAACGGATGATCTGATGGCGAAGTTGCGACAGCTCAACACCCACATAGAGGCGGTTCCTGCTCGCAATCTGCTCCCAAGCTGGACCAGAATCTACAGGCCAAAGGCTGCACAACAGCAGTTGCCTAAAAGGCTAACCATTGCTGTTTTCGATCATAAGGCCCTGGTTGACTGCTCGAAAGCCATCAGCGATATTTTGCGACAGGCTGGGATTGAGTGTCAGGTAACAGTGTATGCGTTTGATGACTTTCATGACAAGGCCCGCAGGGAGGCTTTAGGTGAGGACCTTGTCCTGACCAGCCTGAACCTGGATGACAATCGTCCTACTTCAGCATTTCGCTGGATGCTGTCTAATTCTGTGCTCCATCAGTGTATGTCCCCTGATGATAGCCAATGGTTAGACTCTGTGTTGATGAACATTCGCCAGCACAGTCCTTTGGATGAGTATCTTAGCGAGCTGGATGCTATTGCTACTGTGATGCTCAATGAGCACTGGTTAATGCCTTTGTTCCACCACCGGCAGACACTGCGCTTCGAGGGCATACTAAAGGGAGTGTCTATGACTGCCTGGGGCTGGCCGGCAATTAAGGACGTCTGGTCTGAAGATTAAAGTATTGAGAAATAAACGGTTGATTTTGCAGATTATCTATTTTAGTTTGAAACTATTATGACGATGATGACTGCACTTACTCACCCTCTATGTTGTTGCTGTAAATACTTAATTTACGGCCGCTTTCGTGTAGCTATCACCTAGCAAATCTATCGCCTAGAAAAGCTATCCGCTAACGAATATATCGCACTATCTCCCAGGCCGTTGATGTTTACATCCGCGGCCTTTTTGTATTTATAAGGAAATGAACGATGGCACAAACGACACTGCATTTTTATAACACGCTGAACCGGCAGCTGACCCCGTTTAATTCGATTGAACCGCTCAAGGTTGGTCTGTATGCGTGTGGCCCGACCGTTTATGACTACGCCCATGTCGGGAATTTGCGTACCTATTTGTTCGTGGATACTTTAAAGCGCGTGTTACAACTGAACGGCTATCAGGTAAACCATGTCATGAACATCACAGATGTTGGCCATCTCGTGTCAGATGGCGACAGCGGCGAAGATAAAATGGAAAAAGGGGCACGAAGCCAGCACAAGTCGGCGTGGGAGATTGCTACTTTATTTGAAAGCGCCTTTTTTACCGACTTGGAACGGCTTAACATTTTAAAACCCTCTATTACCTGCCGGGCAACAGAGCATATCCAAGATCAAATTGCTTTTATCCAGTCACTGGAAGAGAAAGGCTACACCTATCAAACCAATGACGGTATCTATTTCGATACAGAAAAAATGCCGGATTATGGCAAGCTTGCCCGGTTAGACAAGCAAGGGCTGGCAGCGGGTATACGCGTTGATATGGCCGAGAAAAGGCATCCGACGGATTTTGCCTTATGGAAGTTCAGTAGCGGGCAGAAGCGGCAAATGGAGTGGCAAAGTCCATGGGGGATCGGTTTTCCTGGCTGGCATATTGAATGTTCAGCGATGGCCGAGAAATACCTTGGAGAAACGTTCGATATCCATATCGGTGGTGAAGATCATATTCCGGTCCACCACACCAATGAAATCGCCCAGTGCCAGGCTAAAAATGGCAAGGTGCAGGCAAATTACTGGATGCATGGTTACTTCTTGAATATTAACAATGAGAAGATCTCCAAGTCCGGGGTATCTCTGCGCCTGGAGAGTCTGATTGAGCAAGGCTATGAGCCGCTGGCGTATCGTTACTTGACACTGACCAGCCACTATCGCAGCCACCTGAGCTTTTCATGGGAAGGATTGGCCGGTGCCCAAAAGGCATTGCGCCGGTTAAGAGGGAAGGTCGCCGACATGCCAGCTGGTGGCAAGGTTGATGACGAGTATAAAGTGGCATTTCTGGGGTATATCAACCGTGATTTGAATATGCCTCAGGCACTCGCTCTGGTCTGGAATGTGATTGACAGTGACATTGCCCCGGCAGATAAAAAAGCAACATTACTCTATTTCGATCAAGCCTTTGGTCTGGAGCTTGAAAAGGTCATTCAGGTGGCTATCCCGGATGAGGTACAGCGGCTTGCTGAGCAGCGACAGATTATGAAGCAACAAGGCCTATATGATGAGGCAGATAGTATTCGAGACCAGATTCTGGCTTACGGCTATCAAGTTAACGATAGTGCGGATCAGTCGTTTACCATCACGCCGCGTTAGCGTAGTGTAAAAAGCCGCCATAGAAGAAAATATGGCGGCTTATATCAGGTTATTTGGACTCAAAAGAGTATTCGGGATAGCGCTTGTTCAGTTCACTTCTTAGCATTCCGTTATGTCCAACGGTCACGTGACAAGAGACACACTGGATAGGATCCCCTGATGCCAACTGATTTTTATAGTGAGCATGTGTTTGCAACGATTTGGGGTTTTCAGCTTCTTTCCTGTCTAATAACGCTTGGTGACAGTTTAAGCAGCCACTGTCAAATACAAACCGCTCTCGTTCCTCCCTGCGAGCTATCCAGTCAATTTCCTCCGTATTAGTAAAGTTTTCGACCAAGATATCGTTGATACCGTGTTTAGTTTTATCCAGCATGTAAGCGAAAACTGAGTCTTGCGGAAGGTGGCAATCAACACACTGCGCTACAAACCCATGGTTGTTGTTACCTCCGTGAACATCAAGCTTGAAGGTATTCGCCATTGGTTCCATTGAATGGCAGGAGCCGCAAAACGCCGCATCACCTGTACTGTGGGCGATTTCAGCTGTAACAAGGCTGGCACCCGTTCCAAGTAATCCACCTATCGCCAGCAGGATCACAATAAACCACTTTCTATTCATAGTATCTCCTTATGGCACCTTGCCCATCCAAGAGGTGGTGGTGTGACAATCGGCGCAAAGGTTGGTTGATGGTTCGTGCTCGGCGTGGCACTCATAGCAATCCAGTGATAGCCCGTCGTGAAAAGAGTTGTGCGGGTTAGTGTGATTGGGATCCATAAACTGAAGACGATCGGCCACTATCTTTGCGCTGCCATGGCATGACAGGCAACTTTCTGTTTCCAACGGTTCAAACGCTTCAGGATCATTTCCCTGATGGCACATAACACAGTCAAACTTCAGCTTCTGATGATGAGGTTTTAAGGTGTACTCAGTTGCCAATGATTTCCAGTCTGGTTCAGCATCGGCGTACACCCAAGAAGCCGTTACTGTAAGCAGTAACGATAACATTGCAGTTAAGATGGTTTTCATAAGCAATACTTTTGTCGGGTGAAGGGTGGCTTTCGCCACCCAGAGAAAGTCTTATGCCCAAGGCTCTGTTTTTGCAGCGTTTTCACCAGCTACCATACCGAATGTCCCACAATCGATTGTTGAGCATGCCGTTAAGCGGATATAGCCGTAGGTACCAGCAGATGCTTCTCCGCATACGAATGCCCCTTTGATCGGTTCACCCGTTACCACATCAACCGCTTCTGCTTTCGGCGTGATCATTGCTCCTCCTTGCGCATAGTTGTAACGAGGGTTAAGTTGCATTGCGTAGTAAGGCGGCTGAGAGATAGAAGAGGCTTCTTTTAGTATGGCTTTGGGCTTATGGAACTCGTCCTGATCACGCGCCATATTTTTGTTGTATTTATCTATATTGGCTTTAAGCAGGCTGGTATTCATTTTGAAATTATCAGCCAGCGCTTCTAAGGTATCGAATTTCCAAATAGTACCGTTGATACCGTTTTTGCCTTCAAGAGACAGATGGAAACGCTGTTGGTCATGGTAATGCTCAGCCCCTTTCTGATCATAAATCAGCACAGTGTGCTCACCATCAATGTGGCGGCGTTCTTCGAGAATCGCCATGCCAATAGCTTGACGATCATTGTTGTTGTACTCATCAACAAAGCGCTCACCTGTACGAGGGTTTACCAGAATACCCCATCGAATATCTTCGGTTGGAATAGGGAAAGCAAAACGGAACAGGGTCATATGGATTGGCTTAAATCCGGCCTTGATCATCGCTTTGATTGCGCCCCCTGTTGCACCAGGCTGGGTGGTTGAAGCTGCGTTATACATAGTACCGACTTCATCACCACGGAATTTACGGTCTTGGTTATAGCCGCCAGTTGCCATTACCAGACCACGCTTAACTTTGTAGTATTTCACCTTGCCTGAGCCGTTGATGGTCGGGTTGTCGTTGTCACCCAGATCGTCATGTTTTCTGCTAAAGCGATATTTTTCACGGACTTTTACGCCAATGACCCGGCCTTCGTCATTTCGCAGGATCTCGTCAAGAAGAATTTTTTTGCGTATCTCAACATTGGTTAATTGACTACTACAGTACCCTTGTAGTTTTTTGATAACCTCGGTACCCCCACCTTGGGGCCAGACGCAACGAGCTCTTGAGTGACCACCAAGCTTTTTGACACCCGTTCCGCCACCGATCGACATGTCATATTTCACACCATGCTCTTTGAGGAAGTTATACAGTTTTAACGTCCCTTTTGCTGCTACTTCGGTTAGTTCTCGATGGTTGTAGCCTTTTGCTTCTCGTTCAATATCTTTTAGTAGCAACTCCCATGAATCATCGGTAACCCCGATATTCTGCTGCAGATCAGAACCGACAACAGCCATATTCAGGCCCGAGATCAGCGATGAACCACCCAGCCGTGACATTTTATCTGCTACAACAACTTTTGCGTTTGCATCGGTTTCTGCTGCGCGAATCGCTGCAATCATTCCGGCCATGCCAGAGCCAATGACGAGTACGTCCATCTCGTCATCCCACTGGATGTTGTTAGGATTAGTGGCAGCAAAAGCTGCTGATGACAGGCCAAGCGCTGATACCGGGGCTATGGCTGCTGCACCTAAACCCAGTTTTAAGAAACTACGACGTGAATTACTTTCAGACATAACTTTTGCTCCATGTACATTGCTGCGTACTGTTGTTCTCAATAAGATATGGAGTATTGTGCGCAGTGGCTGCGAGTACCTCTATAGTGGTAAACCGCAGTTCCCCTTGATGATTGATCTACAGCAAAAAAGCTTTCTATCAATATGAGAGGCTAAACACAGATTTGAACAAACGATTGCTGAGGCTACGCCATTGAAAACAAACCTTCTGATATTCGCAGTGAGCTTGTTTCTCAGTTTTTCGACTTTTGCCGAGCAGAAACTGGTCAGAATTGGTGTGCTCGCATTTAACGGACCTGCCTATACGTTAACGCGCTGGCAGCCGACTATTGACTACCTCAACTATGCATTACCGGACTATCACTTTGTGATAGTACCTGCTGATATTCCGACTTTAGATAGCCTGGTAAGTAGTGGCCTTATTGATTTCACCTTAACTAACGGCATTAAATTCCTGATGTATAAGTACAATCACCAGGCAGTGAAAATGCTCAATCTTAATCCGTTCCATGGTGATGCTAGACATGCTATTGGTTCCGCTCTGATAGCCCGGGCAGACGAGCCGGAAATTGTAACTCTTAAAGCGTTACGTAATCGCTCCATTGTGTCGGTTAGCGAGAATGCTTTTGGTGGCTTTAAAGTTATGCTCAGGGAGTTTATGTCCGAGGGGGTTGAGAAGGAGGATCTAAAGAAGCTGTCATTTATTGGTTACCCACAGCAGAATTTGTTAACTGAGGTACTAAAGGGTGAGTCTGACTTTGCTATCGCACCGACTTGCCTGTTAGAAAGGAAAGTACGGGATGGCACTATTCCCGCGAATGCATTAAAAGTGGTGCGCCGGCAGGTGCCAGAATCTGCTTTTACTTGCCATACATCTAGCCAGCTCTACCCAAACTGGACTCTGGCGCGTATGAAGCACGTACCGGCAGACTATGCTAACCATATTGCCAGAATTCTGCTCACGATACCTCCGACAAGCCAAATAGCTGTGTCTGGCCTCTATGGTGGTTGGTCTGTGCCTATTGATGACAGTGCTATCTACCAGTTGATGGATGAGATTGGGCTGAGTCTCCAGCCTTCGTACTTGACCCGCATCTGGATGCAATATCGGGGCTGGCTCATGGTTGCTACTGGCTTGCTATTACTGTTTGTCTGCTATCACTTACGTGTTAACTATCTTGTTCATGTCCGATCAGCCCAGCTCCGTGAAGAGATTGAGCAGCACAAGCAGACAACTAATCAGTTGGAGAGAGAGACAAATCAACTTTACAAGGCACAGCGTATCTTATTGAGTGGCGAGTTGGCCTCGGGTGTAGCCCATGAGCTGAATCAGCCATTAATGGCAATCAGTACCTATGCCACCGGCTGTAAACGGAGAGTTGAACGCTCAAAGCTCGACCCGCAGGAACTCTTAATAGCGCTAGAAAAGATTGAACAGCAGACACTGAATGCTAGCGAAATCATCCAGCGAATGCGCAACTTCATGAAAATCCATAGTCATGAAAAAAAAAGTGTTTCAATTAGGTCATTGATTAACAATACATTGCTGACTTTTCAGCACACTCTTAAACGCCAGAATATTCAGCTGAACACGGATATTTGCAATACGCGTATCTATATCGATCCCGTATTGATCCAGCAAGTGATTGCCAACCTTATTCAAAATAGTATTGATGCGCTAAAAGTTTCTTCTAGTAACCCAAAGGAGATTGCTATACGTGTTGATGATGATGAGCAGGTCTTAACTATTGAGCTTTCAGATAGTGGCTGTGGTATTTCTGATGCACAACTACAGCAGTTATTTATGCCTTTCCAAAGCAGCAAGCCTGAAGGGTTGGGGCTTGGGATGGTGATATGCAAGCGGATCATCGAGTCGCATAATGGTACCATCAGCGCTTACCAACAAGCATTGGGGACTCGTTTTCTTATCACCTTGCCACTAACAGTAGAAGAGGAATAATTATGTCTTGTCCGGTTTATTTGGTCGACGATGATATTGCCATAATCGATTCGGTATCCTGGTTATTGGAAGGGGAAGGGTTGGATGTATATACGTTTCCGGATGCCGAGAGTTTTTTAAGCCAGGTTGATACGGCCAATCCCGGTGTCGTGCTGTTAGATATTAATATGCCAGGTATTGATGGTCTGGAGTTGCAAAAAACACTATGTGAACATCAAACATGTTTGGTTATTGTATTTCTTACCGGGCATGCCAATGTGGAAATTACTAAACTTGCGTTTAAACGTGGTGCCAATGATTTACTGCAAAAGCCTGTTAATGGCGAGGAGCTTTGTAATGCGGTTACGCAGGCACAGGATTTGGCTCTTAGCATTTCAATGTCAAGACAGAGTAGCGACGATTTGAAAGCGAAAGTCGCTACCTTGACAGAGCGGGAAAAAGACCTTATTCCACTCATTATTCAGGGTAAAACAAACAAAGTAATTGCTGATGAATTATGTATTGCATTACGAACAGCCGAAATTCATCGCCATAATTTATTTAAGAAGATGGGGGTGTCCTCGGGCATTCAACTTGCATTTGAAGGGCAAAGGATCCTTGAACTACTGAGTTAGGTCACTTTGGTGGTGGTATGATTGGTTTTTGAATTGCCAAGTTTCAGCAAGCCTAGATACAACCTGTCAGAACAAGGGATTAAAACTGACAGGTTGCATTGTTTTTACAGGTTCAGAGTGTGTTGCACTACTGAATGGTTCTTACGAGCGTGTTGAGTTCTTCGACAAGCTGTTCTGTTTTCGGATCTTGCGCCTTCATTGCAACTAGCATGTCTTCCTGAAGCTTGTCTTGTTTGGCCATTAGCTCTTTGTCGTCAAGAATAGCCTGGCGCTGTTCGGCCATTTTTTGCTTGGCAGCGGCAAATTCCTGAATAAGTTCGCTGCGCTCCTCGTCGCTGAGCGAAGTGTCTCTTACTTGTTCCTGGATCTCTTGGGCCTTGGTAATGAACTCTTCTGGCTCATAACCAATTTCATCGGCCTTTTTCTTAAAGTCATGCTCAAGTTGTTTGGCCTGTTCGGCAAGCTCAGGGTTCTTTTGCAGGGTTTGCTGCCGGATACTGGTGAGATCGCGTTGAATTGCGTTAATTCTGTTTACCGTCTCTTTTTTTGCTGTCGGTGAATCAGCTGATACATTGCTGGCATTTACCTGCGGAGCCAGCAACATCATGGATAAAAGTACCAGAGGCAAAGACATTTTAATAAACCAGCTCTTCATGGCAGGGGATGGTTTCGTAATAGTATTGATATTATGCATTACTGATATCTCTTTGTTGTCTGTATGTCTTTAATCTAACGGAGCGCAAAGTGAGAAATGTCAGTTAAATGTCATGAAAGCTGTGCGTTAGCTGAACAGATAGTGGGAGGCGGTATGGTGAGAAAACGGTAGAAAAAAGCCGGCAATCCATCTGCCGGCAACATGAGATAGTGATTTCAGCCTTGGTGATAGGCTGATTGGATTATTGTTCTTCACCCGCCAGGAAGGCGGTATCTAATTTACAGAATGCCAGCAGCAGATCGACTGCCGCAGCATAGAAACCAAATTTATCTCGGGCACTACATGCCTGGGAAAAGGCAGGCAACCAGTTCAGTAACATGGTTTCAAGGAACTTATGCTGTGCCTGCATGACATCTTCTGCTTTTTGCTCGTCTTCCTGCTGGTTGGCTAGAATGATCAGGTTGCCCATGAAGTCTAACTCGACGGCAATGTGGTCAGCGGGTTCGTTGAACTCCTTACGCTGGGCAATATTGTATTCCGTCATTAGCTTGTTCATATCCTGCGCCGGCTTGTCATTTAGCAGGCCACTTTCGCCAACATACATAGACGCGTAGGGCAGGGCACCGGTTTTAGGTGTGCTTAGGAACAGGCCACAAAAATCTGCCGCCAACTCAAGTTGCGCATCTTCTCGGGCCTCTAGCTTTTTCAAAGCATCACGAAATGCTTCGACAGGTTGTTTCAGCTCCGGTGTCATACCAAGGCCGGACAAGAATGTGTACATCTCTCCGCCATGATATTCAGTGATATCTTCTTGTGTGAGTTCACGAGATAGAAGAGAAGACATCCACCAGTAAATTTCTGCACGTTGTTCGTTGAAAGCAATAAACTCTTGCATGGGCACTCCAGAGTAAAGCGTTCCGGCTTATAAGGTTTAAAATGTCATCCTGCCGGTTTGCATAAAACATATTCAGATAGAACATTAACTTAATGAATGATTATATGAGAATAGGCTCTTTATAGGTATAAAAGGTAATAAAAACGGGCCGTACCTGTAAACTTAGTAGGTACCGGGAGCCAATTAGCCCCCGGCAGCCAAAGTCAGCTTACGCCAGATCCATCGCCGGGAATAACGGGTTAATGTCCGTTACTTCTTCCGGGCCGCTGAAGCCAGTTACAGCCGGTACCTTACCGGTATATTTTTCAATATCGACCAGTGCAGATGCCGCTGATGTAGCTTGTGCCAGTTTCGATGAACCCACATCCTGAGTTAGAACGTTTGGATCACCGTAGGTGCAGATTGTACCCGCCTTGCCACCTTCCAGCGGGCTATACCATGCGCCCTCATGAATACGGCAAACACCCGACTTGTAGTCATCGGTAACAACAGCACCGGCAAGCACCTGGCCGCGGTCGTTAAATACGCGAACAATATCACCAGACTTAATACCACGTGCTTTTGCGTCTTCCGTGTTGATGTAGATCGGCTCACGGTCTGCGACTGAATAGGTTGCACGGTGCTCGGTTGATGAACACAGCTGCGAGTGCAGGCGGTGTTTCGGGTGCGTGCTTTGCAAGTTGATCGGGAACTTGTTAGAACGCGGGCCACCGTGGCTGCGCTCGTTCTTCTCAAACCACATTGGGTGGCCCTGACAGTCGTCATAGCCCATTTCTGCGATTGTCTTACAGTAGATTTCGATCAGACCCGAGGCTGTACCTAGAGGCTCAAGATCCGGTTCTTTACGGAAAGACTCGTGACGAACCCACTCTTTACCAGCCGGGAACTCGACAAAGCCTTCGCCTTCCCAGAACTTTTTGAAGTTTGGCATACGCACGCCAAGGCCGCGGCCCTGCAGGCGAGCACCGTTATAGATCTGCTCGATCCATTCCATTTGCGTTTTACCGCCGGTGAAGGCTTCTTCGCGGTCGTAGCGACGGCACAGTTCACGGAAGATATCAAAGTCGTCTTTCGCTTCGAACATAGGCTCGACAACTTTCGGCAGGGCAATCACACCTGCGTTCGAGTGGTTACCGTACTGTTCGATGTCGTTACGTTCGTGCGTTGTTGTTGCCGGCAGAACGATATCGGCAAAACGACAGGTCGCCGTCCACTGGTGATCAACAGACACAACCGTTTCAAGCTTGCGCCACACCTTGATCATCTTGTTGCGATCCTGGTGGTGATGGAACGGGTTGTTACCACAGAAGACCGCCATCTTCATTTCAGGGTACTTCACATCGTGGCCGTTCCATTGAATGGTCTTGCCTGGATTTTCAATACAGTCAACGAAGCGCGCTACAGGGATGTAGGTCGAGTAGCCTTTGAATGAACCGTTGTGGATAGGATCAACGCCAGTCACACCGCTAAAGCCAGACATCAACGGACCGTTTGACGTTGTCGAGCCAGCATCGTTGTAGTGCCAACCAAAGCCGAAGCCACCGCCCGGCAGGCCGATTTGGCCAAGCATCGCAGCAATAACAACCAGCATCCACGCGTACTGCTCACCGTGCTGCATTCGCTGCAGACACCAGCCGCCGATGATCTGAGTACGGCCGGAAGCCATCTGTCGAGCAAGGGCGCGGATCTCGTCGGCCTTGATGCCACAGATTTTTTCTGCCCATTCCGGTGTTTTCTCAACACCGTCTTTCTCGCCTGTCAGGTACGGAACGAACTTGTCGAAACCTGTCGTGTAGTCAGCGATAAAGTCTTTGTTGTACAGATTCTCGCTGTATAGGGTATGAGCGATAGCCAGCATTAGCGGAACGTCAGTCTGCGGGTTAACAGGCACCTGCTCACCGCCGACAAGTTTCTGAGTATCAGAACGAACTGGATCAATGTAGATCACCTTGATCTCGTTGTTCTTCACTTTCTCGGCAAGCTGATGGTAGTAGGCATACGGACTGTGGTCCGGTACTAGCCAGCCAACCTGTAGGTTTTTAACCGGATCCGAGCCCCAGATAACAATGGTGTCTGAGTGCTCAAGTACCAACGGCCATGATGTCTGCTGCTCGTAGACTTCCATCGCACCGGCAACGTATGGCAGGACAACCTGCGCCGCACCTGTTGAGTAGTCACCCATTTTGCCCAGGTATGTGCCGTGAAGACCGATTGCGCGGCTCATCATAGTACCGGCAGAGTGCAGTTTACCGACTGACTGCCAACCGGTGTGACCAGCATATAGTGCGCTAGGTCCGTATGAGTTCTGAACGCGCTCCATTTCGTGGTAGAAGAAGTCAAGCGCCTGAGACCAAGGCACACGAACGAAACGGTTGTCGCCACGTTGGGTCGTATCTGACTTGTAGCCGTGTTTCAGCCAGTCGATACGGACCATTGGATATTTGACACGAGCCGGATTATAGACAACTTCACGGACGCCGTTGATCATGGTTGTCGGGTGCTTGTCTTTCTCGAACGGAACAGTATCAACCCAGACGCCATTCTCGACTTTTGCACGGAATGCACCCCAGTGAGAGCCTGAAAGTACGTCTCCGGTGAATGTAGCTTTAGTGTCAGTAGCAGCCATGGCTTTGCGTGGAGCAAGCAGGCTTGTGCCCACTACAGTGGCAGCACTTGCTGCAACCATACCGGATAGGAAGCGACGGCGAGAAACGCCTTTATTTAGAATTTGAGTCGCCATAGATAAATCCTTAAATTAAAATTCTTTTTCGAAAGGCGATGGGGGAGTACTTGTTGCCCCACCGCGTATCAGGAATTAGTGTGCGCCAGCGCCGCCGGTGTCTTTACCGTGGTTCTGCAGGTACTTCAGCAGAGTGCGTTCTTCGGTTTTACTAAGACGGTAGTAGGCACTCATTGCGTTCAGGCCTGAGATCCAACCGTTCGCCGTGAAGTGGCCTGGGTCTGGGGCGGCGTGACAGGCATTGCAGGTCGAGCCGTAGATATCTTCTGCGTAGTTCCAGATTGGCTGGATGTTGTCGATCATGTCTTCGGCTGTGATCCAAGCTTCAACAGACACGTGCTGCCATACAATGTCAGTGGCGCTGTCAGTTTGTTCTTCGATTAGCTGCTGGGTTGCCTTAACATCGCCACGAATGGTTGCCTTGAAGACACGCTTACCCATGTACTCGGTCATTACGCGGCCTTTGCCGGATTTTTCAAGCCAGCCGTCAACCTTGATCTTCAGCATGTTGTCTTTGCGCTCAAGCACTGTCACTTCTGAGGCTGGAAGCAGCTTACCTTCGGCTTTGCTGCTAGCATCCGCAGAGGCAAATAGATCTTTCTCACCCAGCGAGTAAAGTGTCTCGGCAGCGGCGCCTTGGGAGTTAGCGGTTGCCTGAAGCTCCTGGAAGTCTTTCTGGAATCCGCCTGCCATGTTCGGTAGTTCGTGTGCAATACCTTTGTGACACTCAATACAGTTCATGTCGGCAGCTGCGGCCTTCTTCATTTCCATTGCCGCTTTAGCAGATTGCTTGCTGTGATCCATGTCGTCGTAAGAGTGACAGCTCTTACAGGTCTTGGATTTCTGGCCACTCATTCGATCCCAAACCGCCTGGGCCATTTCGAGACGGTGGTC
Organism: Photobacterium proteolyticum; assembly: GCF_001939735.1. Lineage (GTDB taxonomy): Bacteria > Pseudomonadota > Gammaproteobacteria > Enterobacterales > Vibrionaceae > Photobacterium > Photobacterium proteolyticum. The sequence goes on along the minus strand of NZ_MJIL01000097.1, from coordinate 40,514 downwards.
TTCGAATTTCTCAGGGGTATCAATCTTACCTGTCACGAAGTGGTGGTAGAGATCTTTGGCTGCTTCGAGCTTGCGGAATACTTTGCCCGGGAAGTCTTTCGGTTGGTGACAGTCAACACAGATTGCTTGAACACCAGAAGCATTTTTGAAGTGAACAGTTTCTTTGTATTCGTCGTAGTTCTGCTGCATGGTGTGGCAAGAGGTACAGAATTCGATAGTCGAAGTGACTTGAAAGCCCTTGTGGACCACAAAAGTGCCCGCAAGTGTAATACCGATACCGACTAAAACCAGTGCAAGAATTGGATACTTGCTGCTTGGTTTAATCAACTTTTGCCAAAGTTTTTTCATAGTGGAAGATTCCATAAAAGAATGAGTGTCTGCCGTAAATAACGGTGACGTATAATTTTTTATGGTTTAATCTTAATTCCGCGATATGAATAAGGATATGGGTGGCGGTTAACAGGATAGTCGGCTTTATGACAAATTGTTAATAACCGCGTATTGTGCTACCGTTTTAAAGACTGCCGAAATAAATAAAGAGATAAAAATGAGTCATCACGTACTTGTTGTAGAAGATGAGATTGTTACCCGCACTAAGCTTGTCGGGTATTTTGAAAATGAAGGTTACAAAGTAAGCCAGGCCGAGAGCGGTGATCAAATGCGTGAGATCATGGCGAGCGAGAAAATTGACTTGGTGATGCTTGATATTAACTTGCCAGGTGAAGATGGCCTGTTATTAACCCGTGAACTGAGAAGCCGCTCAGAAGTCGGTATTATTTTGGTTACCGGACGTACCGATAGTATTGATCGTATCGTCGGCTTGGAAATGGGCGCTGATGATTACGTTACCAAGCCTTTCGAATTACGCGAGTTGCTTGTCCGAGTGAAAAACTTGTTGTGGCGCATATCTTTAGTAGAAAAAGCGCGCGACGAAACCATGGTTGAAATGCAGGAAGACAGTATCATTCGCTTTGGTGACTGGCAGTTCGATATCAACAAGCGAGCACTGACCCATAACGGTGTTCCTGTAAAACTCACTAAGGCTGAGTACGAGCTTTTGGTTGCATTTTCTTCTCACCCAAATGTGGTTCTAAGCCGCGAACGTATTCTGAATATGCTCAGCCATCGCGTCGAGGCACCTAATGATCGCACCATTGATGTACTGATTAGACGAATGCGATCAAAGATGGAAATAGACCCGAAAAATCCGCAAATCTTTGTCACCGTGCACGGTGAAGGTTATATGTTTGCTGGTGACTAAACCAGCCATGATTGTCGAATGAATATTCAAATTATTATTCCGGCAGGCTGAAACAATTTGAAATATAAAAGCCGATATACCCTGTGTATCGGCTTTTTTATCGGCTTGATAAAGGTGCTTTTATTGATCTTGGTCAATGGTTGTTAATTTTTATTAACAAACAGGTTGTGAACTAATTGTGCTTTTTATTGAAAGTATTGATGTCACAACGGTTTAAATTTTAAAAATCAATATGCAAGTCGTGTGTTTTTTAAATAAATTTATATGTTAGACATAGAAATAAATGTCGAGTTGTTCACTTATTTGATTGTTAGCTGTTTATATTGCGGGTTGCGAAATGTTGTCAATAGATTGAGGTGGGTGAATTTTAGGCGGCTGGGTGGGTAAAAAATGAGCGCTTGGCATTAATAAAAATAGCCAGGTGTTATTTCCTGGCTATTATTTATCTCTCATTTTAGCAGTTTCGCGGCTGTTATTGTTTATCTAAAATTGTCTTAGTCAATGAGACGATTTTTGGAAAACTAAACTCGCTTTCAGCTGCAAGCGCTTGTTGCTCGCAAAGTACATCGTTCAAGATTGTATCTGTAGTCAGCGGGTTGGCGAGGACAACTCGAAGCACCGTCGTGATCTTCCTGTCCCATTTCGCCGGAGTAAGGCGAGTACGCGAGACAAATGACTTACCTGATTCACGCTGTCTTTTCTGAATGAACTTCGTCAGGTCGTTCAGTGCGTCCAGCAGTTCTTCTCTTTGCGCCGGCGTGGCGATTTTAAGCGCACGTTGGGTGGTTTCCGGAACGTATCGGTAGGTCAGTAGACACAACTCAGGTTCTGAAATCAATTCAAAGTCAGGGTGTGACTCAATCAGCTGGGCAAAGTACTTGGCCTTTTCGATGCTGTTGTTTATCAACATCTCATAGCCAGGACGACTAATGATGTTCATGCTGGCAAACAACAACATGGCCATTCCGCTGCGAGAGCCTTCTAAGGTATGGCTGCCCAGGTCTTTTGAGCCCTTGCGCAGAATATATTCGGCATGGTGCTCGATAGCCGTCATCAAGGCCGGGTTTTTGAAAATGACCATACCCGCGCCCATAGGGACATAAAGCTGTTTATGGGCGTCAATCGTTACCGAATCGGCGCGCTCAATACCTTTCAGAAGGGTACGGTACTTGTTCGACATCAAGGTAGCGCCACCCCAGGCGGCATCGACATGGAAATGACAACCGTGCTGTTCGGCGATATCAGCAAGTTGTTCAAGCGGATCGATATTGCCCGTTTCCGTCGTACCGGCGACACCGACGATAGCAAAGGGCTTGATGTTACGCGCTTTGAGTGAGTTGAGTGTTTTGTTTAGCTCATCGAGGCAAACCCGGTTATTGTCGTCGGTCTTGATCGAGATGACACTATCACGGCCGATACCTAGGACATCAGCGGCTTTTTTCAATGAATAGTGACCACGTTCTGATACCAATACAGCCAGATCATCATAGCCGTAGTGCTTCATCGCACGGAACAAACCATCCTGCGCAACACCGCGGAATTCACCGTCGGGTTTGAGTATATTGTTGCGTGCAACCCACAGGGCTGTGATATTGGCGATAGTACCGCCAGAGCAAAATGCCCCGAGAGAGTGGTTGGCACTGTGCATCCACTGCTGATAGAAAGCTTCTTCCTCATTGAAGATCAGGTTATGGAGCATACCCAGCACCTGACGTTCAAGCGGAGTAAATGCCTTAGAGGTTTCTATCTTCACCAGGTTCTGGTTCAGCCCGATCATGATCTTTGACAGCGGCATCAAAAAGTACGGTAGTGCCGATGTCATATGGCCGATAAAGCTCGGGGCGGAAGTATGCACCGACTGAGCGACGAGCTTGTCGAGCAGAAAATGGGTGTGTTCAGAGACGAAAGACGGGTTCTCCGGGATGTCAGCCGAAGAGAAATCCTTCTCGATCTCTGCTAGCGGCTTTTCGCGTGCCGCGATATGTGTCTGCAAAAACGCATTGAGGTTTTCCGATATCTCTTTCTCAATTCGACCTAGTGTCGAATCGGGTGCCTCCGGCACGGTAAATATGCGATGCAGCGACTCTTCGGAAGCATCGGCTTGTCTGTTATCAACTGCCATATTTAGCTGTTACTTAAGGTGAAAGTTGGCAAATTGTTGCTAATTTAATGCAATTTGCCATGCTTGTCCCGAAAAAAATGATTTTAGCTTTCTGTTCAACTTAACAGTAAATAGAGAGCTAGGTGCAAAAATTGGCCACAATTGACCAATCTTGAGTTTGTATCAGAACTTGTAGTTGATACCTGCACTAATCAGCAAGGCGTCTTCGTCATAGAAGTTAATGTTGGAGTTACTCTCATTATAACCTGCCAGAGAAACCAATCCCCAGTTTTCCCAACCAAACGGTTCCTGGTATTCATAGGCAAGGAAAACACCCCAGCGATTGTCTTTCTGACGCTCATTGAAGACGGGGTTGATTTCATCAAAATCAGCCAGATCATAGCTGAGAGTCAAGGCCAGGCTCGAACTTGGCAGCATCTGAATGATACCGATCTCTGCACCGTAGGTATTATTGGCCATGGCGTCGCCATCGGCCGCAATACGCGTGTAATTGACAGCAGTACGGAAAACCTGTTCCCGGTTGATTGGCTTGAGGTAGCTGAGCTGAGTAAACAGGATATCGCCTTCACGCTCCAGCAATGCCTGTTGCTCTGATGTCAGGGTTTGGCCACTCTTTTCTGAATCAACCTCCTGCTTGCCGCCTGAGAGCTCGATAGAAAAGTTAGAGCCGAGAATGCGGTCATATTGCAGGCGTACGCCTTTTATAGTGCTGTCAGTTTCGGTACGCGGACTGTTGGTGACAAAAGGGTCTTCCCATGTGTCGCTTGAGAGCAGGCCTGGCACATAGCTGATACTGATCTGACCGTTGTCAGGAATGCGCTGGCGGTATCCCAGCTCGACATGAAATCGTCCCAGTGCAACATCGGACCGGCTGGTACCAAAATAGATTTGCTTGTCAGCCTGCGCCATGGTGTAGCTAATTGTCCCTAGCGGACTGACGAAGCCCTCACTCTGAGACTCGCCGTTATTGTTCAGATCTGCCGTGACGTTATTATCGGTATTAAACTGCGATGTGGTGCTGGTGTAGCCTGTCAGTATTGATATGTCACCACCAAAGCCCGGTGACCATTGTAGCCCCTGGTTGGCAAAGACTGATGTCGAGACAAAGCTGGCAACGAGACAGAGTTTTATAGGCTTCATTTATTGCTCCTTGCAAAGCCATAAGAGATTTAAGATTATGACTTTATTAATAAAAAGCCACTTATACGCCAATCTAGAATACGCTATGTCATTGAAAGGTCAAATCACTAATTTGCTATTAGGTATGGCCTCTTCGATATTCGCCATGGAATATGGAGTATCACCGGGAAGGGGACGATTTCCCGGTGATGTATGCAGATGATTACTTACACTCAATGGCTGCAATGGCCGTCATTTTTTCATTGTAAGCATTTAAGGGTTTGTCGATGTCGCCCGGATGAGTCAGCAAATCAGCAAATGCACTCCGCAGCTCATAGTTCTTTGGGTGTGGCTTGCTTTGACGATCATCGAAAGCTTTCTTGGCAAAACGGCCAAGTTCATTATCTTGTTGGGCAAGGTTTTTAACATCTTGCTGGGTTAGTTTTAGCCAGCTTTCGATGGGTTGTTCCAGATCCAACTGCTGTTTGTCGCTTTTCAGATACCAGTCAACGGCTTCTCTGTTTAATTCAAAATGGTGTTTGCGGCCTTCCAGGAACCATTTACCGACGTCTTCAAGGTTTTGATCTTTTTTCACGGCCAGTTCAACCAGGCTTTGATACCACGATAGGGAAGCATCGACATACTGATGGTACTTGTCACTTTCACAACTGGTAGATGCCGCTAGTACAGACGACGGGAGTAGAGCGAGAGAGAGTAAAATAGCAGGTAACTTCATTGCCTTTCCTTGAGTGCGACTTTGTTAATTATATTTGCTTGTGCATGCAATTGTAACGATATGATAGAGATAAGGAAAAGGATTCTTTAAGGGAATGAATCACAGCTAGCAAAGTTTTTATCTCGCATCTGTACTGTGATGTTTGACAATAAGTGGTAGGCAAAGGTTAGGGTAGTCAGATAAATAAAAGAGGCTCCGAAGAGCCTCTATGAAATGTGTATCAAGCGAATACTGTTACTGGTTCTGTTTTCTCATGGCGACAGAGATGCAATATGCTGCTCCGCCCCATGTGATGCCCAAACCAAATAACATCATGATGATTGCACCGAATGTCATAGTTATGCCTCCTGATGAGATTGTGGTTTAGATGCCAGGTTGATAATGACCGCAACAACAAACATTGCTGCCACTAGTCCCCAGCCCAGTACTAGCAGATCAGACATCGCATAGCCGCCATATCCGTCGTTGAATGTGTTGACAAGGTTCGTTGCCAGAATAACCGCCAGCATCGCAGGACTCAGGAAGCGGATACATACCTCGAACCACTTGCCGATACTGAATTCAGAGATGTTGTTCACATAGCTTCGAACATCGGCAACCTTGAACAGCCAACCAATAACCGCCAGTTCAATCAGACAACTTGTTAGCAGTGCTACGTTGTTGATGAAGTAATCGACCAAGTCCAGTAGCAGCAAGCCGCCGTTGGTCGCAAAGGCCATTGATACTACAAAGCCGGTACCACAGACAATAGAAGCTGCTTTTTTACGTGACCAGTTCAGCTTGTCGATGATGGCTGAGGTGACGGCCTCGATAATTGAAATATGCGAGCTCAAGCCTGCGACAACCAATGCCAGGAAGAACAGTGGACCAAGGATATACGGAGCCGGTAACAGGTTGATGGCTGCCGGAATGGTAACAAATGCCAGACCAACCCCTGCTGAGACCACTTCAGTTAGCGGTTTCGCTTGCTCCTGGGCCATGTAACCAAGTACACCGAAAATCAGAACACCGGCTGTGATAGAGAAACCACAGTTGATTAAAACTGTCATGAAGGCATTGTTGTTGATATCTGATTTTTCAGGCAGATAGCTAGAGTATGCAATCATGATGGCAAACCCGACACTCAGGGTGAAGAAGATTTGACCGTAGGCTGCAGACCAGACCTTGGCATCCAGGATCTTGCTGAAGTCAGGCTGGAACAAATAGTTCAGGCCGTCTAGTGCACCAGGCAAAAAGACGATACGGGTGATCAGGCCAAGAACCATTAGGAATAGTAACGGCATCATGATCTTGCTTGCACGTTCGATACCGCCTTTTACGCCGGTAAAGATGGCTGCAAAAGTAATTGCCCACGCAATTGCCATTGGAATTGCGATATGGATCTGTAAGCTACCCAGCTTGCTCGGTGAGTTATCACCCAGCATTAGATATTCGCCGAAGAAGAAGGCATTGGTATCACTTCCCCAGCTCTGGTTGAAGGAAAAGCTTAGGTAAGAAATTGCCCAACCAATAACCGCAACGTAATAAACAGCAATAATCGCGGCAATAAATACCTGGAACCATCCCAGCCACTCTAGCTTGCCGCCCATTTTTGAAAAGGCACGAGGTGCAGCACCACGAAGTTTATGACCTAGACTGAATTCCATAATCATAAATGGAATACCGGCAGTTAACATGGCGAAAAGGTATGGAATAAAAAATGCGCCGCCGCCGTTCTCGTAAGCCATATATGGGAAACGCCAAATGTTCCCTAATCCGATAGCAGAGCCTACTGCTGCCAGGATAAATCCTGCGCGTGAGCCCCATTGTTCGCGTTTCATAAACATCTCCTTATGTACTGCAATACTCTATGAAACAAGTAATTTAAAGTGTTTTATTCTAGAAATTTACTTCCTGAAACGTGGGATCTGGACTGAACAACCACGTTAATAACTTGAGATTAACCATAGAAAATATGTAAAGCAATAGACTGTAGGTTTGTTAACTGAGTGATACCTTGGTGTTAACTTTTGTGATAATTGCGATATACCGCACAAAGATCGAAGTGGTGGGGGTAATAGATAGAAGAAACAACTGCATTCAGAAGATTGGGCAGGGTGAAATATTATTTTTTTATAGTGACGATATTGACTGATAAATCATCAAAATTAAGCGCTTAACGGTTGTCTGGTTCTATAAGGCCAGATAATCCGGCCTTTAGAACAAATACTCAGAAAGAAAACGTAACACCAACATTTGTTTGAAGTTGGCTAAGCCATTCTGAATCAATACTGATAAGGCAGGTTTGAGAGCCTGTTGGCAGCTGACAGACAGCAGAAGTATCGCCATCTATTAGGTTTGCGAGCCAGCGGGCCTCAAAAACAAGCCGTGTGTTGTTGTTGATGCGGTATTCAAGGCCACCCAGGAGGCCGGCTGAGAACAGCAGATCGTCCTTTGACCATTCGGCATCAACGATAGTCGCGCCGAGGCTGGCGCCGAAGAAAGAGTCCCAGTGAGTGAAGGCGTTAAAGCGAAGGCTGCTTTGAAGGTGAACATAAGTGAATGAGCCATCACCCTGGATATCTCTATATTCATTAGGCTGGTGGCTAACGAATAATCCGACACGCCCGAGATCCATATCGGTTTCAATTGCAACTGCAGCATGGGGATCACTTTCTGGCCGGATCTCGATACCGTTTTCGTCAGTGATCTGGTTTGAGAAGCTATAGCCGATATAGGGAGTAAGGTAAATGGTATTTTCAGCGAATGCTGAGCTTGAAACGAAGGAGGTAAACACTGCGCTAATGAGAGTTGCAATTATTGATAGCTTCATTTTTTGACTCTATTCCTCTGATTCAACATATAACTTATTGTGACAGTAATCCGAAAATGATGCTTTTTAATTAGTCATAAGCTTGAACTCACCCTAAACTAGAGTTAAAAGTATGTTAAAACATCATTAATGCTAGGGATAAATTATGGAAACTGATCTAAAGTTCGCGCTTATCACTGTTGCTGTTGTCATGACCGTGTTGTTAAGCTTCGGGATAGTCTCAGTTACTGCGTAACAGGTTAATAAATTAGCTATTTTAAGAGTAATGTTCCGTTTCGGTTAAACTAAGGATAGTACACTGTCGACAGTAAATTCTCGTATTCTTTGATGTGGGGAGATTATGGTGAATCATCTGCCGTTTAGTTTAAGTGATTCCGATCTACAACTTGTTAACAATTTTTCCTCGCAGCTTCTGGGGGCTAGGAAGAAAAGAATTGCCTTAGTCGTTCAGGGAGGAGGGCAGCGGGGTATCTTTACCGCCGGGGTCTTTGACGCCTTCCTGGAAGCTGGGTTTGACCCGTTTGAGCTTTATGTCGGCACCTCTGCAGGTGCGTTGAATCTTTCTTCGTTTATAAGCCGTCAACACAAGTTTGGCTATCAGTTTATTGTCGATTACACCACAGACAATGAGTTCTTCAATTTATATAAATACCTGAGCAAGCAAAAGTCGATGAATCTGGACTGGGCATTGGAAACAGTTGCGCCTGGTGGTTCGTTGCAGCTTGATGTTAAGACCGCCCGGCAGGTACTCAGGCATCGACTCGCGTTGGCTTGTGCAACGCGCAAAGATACGCTTCAGGATATCTACCTGCCAATGTTCAATAGTGACTGGCGTGAAGTGCTGCGCGCATCCTGTGCCATTCCGGTGATCTATAATCAGCCTGTAAATTTACGTGATCTTGAATGGGTAGACGGCGGGGTAAGTGCGGCTGTACCCGTCAAAGAGGCCTGGCAACGGGGCGCTGATTTGGTGGTGGTGGTTCGGACTGAGCCGGTACAACTGCCGGAGGGAGAGACTAGTACCTTTAATGATTGGCGGGAAAAGATTGAAACTGTGCTGCCGGACTATATTGACAGGCTGAGCCTGAATCAGTCGATCGATCGGGTCAAGGCTATCAGAAGTGATCTTACCCAGCGGCTTGAACAGTGGAAGTTGTGGAATGACAAACCGGATGATGATTCTGGCAATGAGTCGATTGAACCCGGCGATGACTGCAGCCAAATCATTACACCTCGAAACAGTAATTGGCGATTGTTGTCAGCAGATAATATAGAGCGATTCTTATCGATTACCGGAAAAGGTAAAAGTGCAGAAATTATAGATATGCTTAACCGTTACTACCGCTCTTATGATGAACTCAATGGTTTTTTGCTTAATCCGCCAGATGGTCTGAAAGTTATTCAGATAGCACCGGAAAAAGCATTACGCAGCCGGGCATTATTGAGTGATAAAGACGATCTTGAAGTGGATTATCGAGAAGGAAAGGTGGTGGGACGGTATTTTGTTGATCATTTTGCCGACATACTCAATGAAACGACGACCTTGACTCCCAAGCACTAATACTGAGCGGATTCATGCTTTATACCAATCTGGATAAGTAGTTGTTCAGATAGTTGCGCAGGAAAAATTNCGACATACTCAATGAAACGACGACCTTGACTCCCAAGCACTAATACTGAGCGGATTCATGCTTTATACCAATCTGGATAAGTAGTTGTTCAGATAGTTGCGCAGGAAAAATTACTTAGAACAAGGCATGAATTGCAGCTAACTAGTTACTCTAATTACAAAATTCATAACGCAGTTAAAAGTGATTTTAACCAGCAAGAATGATCAAATACTTATGTAGATTGGTATTAGTTCGATCAAAAAAGGAACGCCGTGGCGTCCCTTTTGAGTTGTTCAGCAAGGTTGCAATTAAGCAAGAACCTTCTGTAGCCACGGCCAACCCTGCTTCTTGCGGCTTAGCGTGTTTTCCATCATCAGCATGCCGTTGTCAGCGAACTGATCAAGCGTTGCATTCCACTCGCCTTTGTAAAGCAGACGTGTAGTGCTGGTGGTGATGTCAGTCAGCATAAGGGCTGCCATTGCCAGGCCTTCTTCGTCACAGCGACGCTGAAGATCAGCTTCAAGATCGCTGATCATGCTGTCTACTTGCTCAAGAGTCGCAAGCTCAATCTGACCAACAACTACGTTGCGATCGTTGAATGGGTAAGCTTTAAGATCTTTCTCTACTAGCTCGGCAGCAGAAAGACCCGCGATGTCAGTTTTTGCGATCAGCAGATCTTTGATGAAGGCATCCAGATCTTGTACATCTGCAAGTTGAGCCAGTTCAGCTACCGCATCTTTGTCTTTTTGAGTACACGTTGGAGAAGCAAAACCTACTGTGTCACTCAGAATTGCTGACATCATCAGGATAGCCAGCGGGCGAGTGATTTCGGTGTTTTCCATCTTGAACAGGTTGAACATGATGGTACAAGTACAACCAACAGGCCAGATCCAAGCTTCAAGCGGGTTTGTTGTCATCACATCACCAAGGCGGTGGTGGTCAACAATACCTAGAATTTCTGCGTCAGCAATATCGTCAGGTGCCTGTGCCAGATCGGTATAGTCAACAAGCCAAACTTTTTCACCAGCAACACCGGTACACATTTCTGGTTGTGCAACACCAGCTTGTTCCAGGATGTGCTGAGTTTCACGGTTTAGTTCACCTTGACGAACCGCTTTTGCTTCCAGACCACGTGCTTTAAGGAGCTCTGCGCCTACTAGTGCTGAACAGATGCTGTCGCTATCAGGGTTTTTGTGCCCTACTACTTGAATCATGATGTTTCCTTCACTGCGTCGACTGCAGCATCGGAGGCTGCAAGACTGAATTAAAAAATCTGCCTGAGAGCTGGGCTCAAGATCAGGACAGAAAAAGTAAACCGTGCAATTTTAGAGCTTTTACAAGAAATAACAATTGAAGTTGTGTAAAAAAGATGTGGCTGCTTATTTCCGCACCTTATTTACCCTGTTATCGATACGTATGGGGTGTATCTGCGAGTGTTTACCAACAAAGTGTTTAAACCTGTGTTAGATGAGGTGATAGTGACATTATATAATCAGGATGTTCAGTTGGGGTATCTATGTATTTTTCCTTGGTATTTTGGTAGCTTGGCGGTTAACAAACGAAGAAAGAAGTTATTGTCGTGAATACCAAAAAAGCACTAAAAAAACTGAAGAAGAAAGTAGAGAAAGTGCCCAACCGTTCGGCAGAGCAACTAAAGCAGCTTGGAAAGGCAGCAGCGTCCGTTGCCGGGGGGGATGAGGAAGTCAGGCGAGAGGTAATAGATATTTCACAGCAGGCGATGCTCAGTGCTGTCTCTGAGTTAGCAACCCCTTTAAATCCGGTTTTGTCATGGTTTCGTGAAGGCGGCGAGCTTCAATTCTCTGCCTCTTCCTCACCATCATTCCGCTCCGCGATAAAACTGCCGAGCTCTTCGAATGCGAAGCAAACATTGGTACGAGTTCCGCTCAAGTCTCCGGCTTGCAAGCGCTGCCCGGCACTCAATAACGGCATCTGTAAGTGCGCAGCAAAGAAGTTTAATATTCGCGCTTAGCGTCTTTAGTCTCAGTATTGTTATAGGCTCATTATTACCCGACTCACTGACGGGCCAACCAGGCGTTTTAGCGCCATTACCGCCATCCCCCTGGCAAAGGTCTTAGTCCCATTTGTCACTGCATTTTCAATAAAAGTGGGTTTGCTTGAAGCGCGGGTCCAGCCATGACTATCTAATATTTCGAGCAAGCTCTCGCAATCTAGTTCTTTGTCGTCGAAGCTAATCGCAACCGAACCGGCATAGCGTTTGTGCTTGATTGCACCTATGGCATCAATCTGTTGTAAATCAGCAATTAGCTCTTTGACGGCTTTAGGGTTTTGGCGAATGAAGTCTGAGCGCACCCGTAAACGTTGATTTGTTTTGTGAATATACGTGTTCATAAAATGTGCCAACCAAGATGCTTATCTAGATAAAAATCATTTTCATTCGCAACATTATCATTCCAATTGACGGAGCGCAAAGAAAAAGCGAATAAATAACTTCAGGCTAACCTTAAGCGATTGAATTTATAGTTTTATATATATAATCCGCTTATGAAAAAACATATCGATACAGCTTTAAAGCTAAGACGCTGGGTGACAGTTGGGCACCATATTCCTGGACGAGTGAGACTGAAGTACAAGTTGGGCATCTTGGCTCACCTTGCCACATTCAATAGTTCTGAAATAGAACGTGCCTTGCAAAATATACCGGCGTTTAAAAACTACAAACTAAACAATGCGACAGGAAGCTTGCTCATTGAGTATGACGCTTCCATCGTCAAACCACACTTGATTGATGCATTGTTTTCTCAATCCGAACAAGATGCAGAGCAAGCCTGTTATGCACTTGGTGCTTGTTTAGAAATAGACGGAGCGAATCATGAGTAATGAAGAAAACCAGGGGCAGCCTGACAACCCTTATGGCCAATACGGTGAGCCGCCGGAGTGGGCCCAGCAAGTGCCACCACCGGGTTATTACGGTTATCCGCCCCATATGATGCACCCGTACTACCACGGACACCCTGGAATGATGCATCCCCATGCTCATCCTCATGGTAATGTGCATCCAGGTAACATGCACCCTGGCCAAATGCATCCTGGTGTGGCTCCACCGCCAGCAGGTTACATGCATCATGGTCACATGCATCCTGGAATGGCTCCGCCGCCTCATGCCGGTTATATGCACCCGGGAATGGTACCACCTCAGACCGAGCAACAAGCGTCAGAGGAAAACGATCCAATGTTCGAGCAGGCACAGGCAATGCTCGAAGGTGCTCTCGGTGAAGAAGCCGGGATGTTTAAGCAGATATTAGGAACTATGGGTATGAATGATAAAGAGTTTTGGAAAGGCGCAATGGTTGGTGCCGCAGCTGCACTAATCCTAAGCAACGAAAATGTCCGTAAGGGCCTGATGGGAATGGTATCTAACGCTGGCGATATGCTGAAAAGCGGTGGTGCCTCGGTAAAAGATACCGCTACCCAGACAGCTTCTTCCGTTAAGGAGAATGTATCTACAGGCGGAGAAATCTTCCGTGATACCTATGAAGCGGGCAAAGAGGGTTTCAGAGAATCAGTTGAACGCCATAGCCACGAGAAGGCATCTGCCCAAGAGAGTGAGTATGATGAATTTCCTGCGCACGACGATTTTGAAAAGTAAAAATCTATGAGCAATTCATCTGACAAGCTAAACCCAGCGAGTCGAGCCATGTTGGTCGGTGCTATCCTTGGTGGCACGGCGTCCGCGGCCAATCAGTGGAAGGCGCATCAGTCCGGTGAGATCGATACCAATCAGCTGGTATCGACTGTCGCTAAAGATTCGCTCAAAACTGGCCTGGCAAGTGGTGCGACAACCTATATCGCTGAAAAAATGGCAGGCAGACCGGTACTTTCAATGCTTACTGTACTTAGTGCAGGGGCAGCCGGTTTGTACATGATGGAACAATATGCGGAACAGAAAAAAAATGAGCAATAATAACCCATACAATCCTTACTATGGCTACCCGTATTACGGTGGCCAACAACAGCCTGCAGCTGAGCCAACATATAAGAAGCAAAACACCAAGACTCACTTCGTTATGGGTGTGGCTGCTGGTGCCGCGGTTGCGTACCTGCTTACCAACAAGAAATTTCAGCAAGGTGTCGCCGCGACAGGTGAGAAGGCATGGTCAGCGGTTCGTGGTGAAGTCGAAGAGCTAAAAGAGCGCCTGGAAGATACACAGGCCGAGCTTGAATACTACCGCAATCTTCACAAGGGTGAGGAATGATTGGACTGCAAGTTCGACATCATCTTCCTGGGCGGATCCGATTCAAAGTTCCTGCGCTAAAAGCGTATCGGGATATCGGTGACTGGATCAAGCAAAGCCTGATGGCCATTCAGGGGGTGCGCGAGGTTCGGGTTAACGAGCATGCCTGCTCGGTGGTTATTTCGTATGAGACGCAGCTACTGGACTGCAAAACCATCAAGGCGCGTCTATCGGTGCTAGATCTCAACGAAGCAGAAGCATCAGACTCGGAGCATGAATACACCCGCGGTGATGTGGCGATGAATGTTATCGGCACACTGTCTGCTGCAATGCTACCCAAACGTTGGGGCGCACTTGCTACTGCGAGCTTGATTGCACCAACGTTATTTGAAGGGATCGACGAGCTTAGAAATAAGCGTGTTTCAGTCGAGGTCCTTGACGCTGTTGCTGTTGGTTTGTCTGCCTGGCGGGGTGATTATCGTACCGCAATGATGACCCAGAGCCTGATCAGTCTGGGTGAATACATGGAGCAGCGTACCAGCCGAAGCAGCGATCAACTGCTGGCAGAGTTAATGAGGCCACAGGAATGTCTGGTGTGGCGCATTGATGCCGATGGTAAGACTCAGTGTAATTCCTCCGAGCTGGTGGCCGGCGATTTGATTGAATTGATGCCTGGCAACGCAATTCCGATTGACGGTACGATTGAATCCGGCGCTGCACTGATCAACCAGTCGACGCTAACGGGTGAAAGCGTGCCTGTTCGTCGTGAGCCTGATGCCGTGGTGTATTCAGGGACGACTGTCCATGAAGGCTCGATCAAGGTACGAGTAGAGAAAGTCGGCAGCGAGGCAACCACAGCTAAAATTGCCAAGCTGATTTATGAATCGCTGAGCGAGAAAAGTGAGATCCAACAGGTGACTCAGGACATGGCAGATCGCCGTGTAAAGATCACCCTGGGGATCGGTGCCGCTGTGTTTGCGCTGACTCAGGACGTCAACCGTCTTGCCTCGGTCTTTTTGGTCGATTATTCCTGTGCGCTAAAACTCAGTACCCCAGTTACTTTTAAGTCGATTATGTATCGTGCCGCGCAGAACGGCATTCTTCTTAAGGGCGGCAGTGCCATCGAGAAGCTGGTGAAGGTGGATACCTGTGTCTTTGATAAGACCGGAACACTGACTTACGGCGATATGGAAGTGACTGATGTGGTCCCGCTCTGCAGTGATAATAGTGCCAGGGATCTGCTGGCCATTGCGGCATCGGTGGAAGAGCACAGTAGTCACCCGTTATCCCAGGCTGTGGTAAATGCGGCGAAGCATAATGAGTTGCCGCATATTGATCATGGCGAGGTAGAGTATGTAATTGCCCATGGCCTTCGCAGCACGCTCAATGAGCACTGTCTGGTGATGGGAAGCCGCCATTTCCTTGAAGTACATGAAGAAGTTGATTTTACACCGTTCGAAGCAACTATTCGTGATCTTGAGGAAAAAGGGCGCCACCTGATCTATATCTCGCATCAGCATAAGTTGATAGGCCTGATCGGCCTTCGTGATCATTTACGTGACGATGTAACGCAGACGCTTCAGGTGCTTCGTGATTCGGGAATACGCGAGCTCGTTATGATCTCCGGTGACCGTGCTTTCAAAGCCCAGATGCTGGGGGATGAGCTTAAGCTGGACAAGGTCTATGCTGAGGCCACTCCGTCGAGTAAATCGAAAATTGTTGAGGAACTGCGTCAGTCCGGCCGTACCGTGATGTTTGTTGGTGACGGCGTTAATGATGCTCCGGCGCTGACGAAAGCCGATGTTGGTGTGGCGATGTGCAAAGGTACAGAACTGGCCAGACAGGCGGCTGATGTTGTACTGCTGAGAGACGAGCTGTACGGTGTTGCTGAGTCAAGACAACTGGCACAAGTTGCCATGTCGTTGGTTAACAGCAACATTAAGCTGGCAGAATACGTTAACAGCGGCATTATGTTAGCTGCTGCGTTGGGTATGCTTAGCCCGGCGGCGAGTGCCTTGTTACATAACGGGACAACCTTGGCTATTTTGGCACGCTCAGTGGCAGCCAAAAATGCTTAGGTAGCTGCTTTTACGACTGATTAATAGATGAATGCCCGGCAAACGCCGGGCATTGTCGTTTAAGTCGTCGATAATTTATTCCCTATTTTCAATAGCTAGCATTCTTGCTATACAATCAGGCACATAGAGATAAAATAGAACAGACGAATAAAAGGGGAAAAGAGTGGAGTCAGCTTTTTATGTCGATAATATGTTATGCCACCAGCATCAGTTTGCTTTGCCGCTTGACTATGCCAACAAGGACGGTGAAACGATAACGGTCTTTGCCCGTGAAGTCGTTTTGAAAGAGAACCGTGATGCGACACTGCCATGGCTTGTTTATTTGCAGGGCGGCCCGGGTTTTCCGTCTCCTCGTCCCGATGCCAACAGTGGTTGGTTAAAGCGTGCATTACAGCAATATCGGGTGCTGCTGCTGGATCAGCGCGGAACAGGCAATAGCCAGGTTGTCAGCGCACAAACTCTGGCCAGCCAATCAGTCAGCGAGCAGGTTGACTATTTGTCTCAGTTTAGGGCTGACAATATCGTCCGCGATGCTGAAGCCATTCGTGAGCAGCTGGGTATCGAACAATGGGCCTTGCTGGGGCAAAGTTTTGGCGGCTTCTGTACCTTGCATTATTTGTCTTGTTATCCTGATAGCCTGTCGAGAGCCTATGTTACCGGAGGGATCCCGTCATTGACGCGTCATGCCGATGAGGTGTATCGCGCAACATACAAACGGGTGCTGGATAAGAATAAGGCGTTTTTCGATGCGTTTCCCCAGGCCCAGCAAATGTGTAACCGGATTGCTGATCATCTACTTGCCAATGATGTGCGGTTACCCAATGGTCAGGTATTTACTGTAGAGCAGTTTCAGCTTATCGGGATTAACCTGGGCCAAAGCGGAGCAAATGTGGCAATGTATTACTTGCTGGAAGGCGCATTTGTCGAGGCTGGAGGGGCACCACAGCTAAGCTACAGTTTCCTTAATGCAATGCTGGCAGAGCAGGCTTATCAGACCAACCCGATTTACGCTATTTTGCATGAGGCCATTTATTGTCAGAATACAGCCTCACGGTGGTCGGCCCACCGAGTTCGTTCCGAGTATCCGCAGTGTCATTATGAATCAGGTAAGGATTTCTGTTTTACCGGCGAGATGGTCTACCCATGGATGTTTGATCAGTTGGAAAGCCTTAAACCGCTTAAAGCGGCGGCTGAGCAACTTGCCGAGAAGAAAGACTGGCCTGTACTCTATGATCTAGAGCAGCTGTCACGCAATAAGGTGCCTGTTGCGGCCGCAGTGTATGTCGATGATATGTATGTAGAGTTTGACTATAGCCGAGAGACGTTAGCCAAGATGGGCAAGGCGAAGGCGTGGATGACCAATGAATACGAGCATAATGGTTTGCGAGCTGACGGTGAACGTATTCTGGACAGGCTTATTTTGCTTGCTGATGAGCTAGAACAGCGCGGCAGTGCGCAGTGATATAATAAGCAACCAATAGTTACAAATGCTGCCGCATTTGCCTAACTGGCTTTTTTGACATTAAAGTTGTATATATATTACAACTTTAATATCTGGGATAGAAAAATGAAAAACTCAGCAGGTACTTTTAGTCTTGTTGGCCTACTGCTTCCGGTAGTGCTTAGTTTCTGGTTATTGGCTGCACATTTTTTGCGAATGGGGAACTTATATGTGTTTGCCGCTCTGGTGTCCTTTCCGTTGCTATTGGTTGTCAAGAGCGCCATTGTTGCACGCTTCATGCAAGTTAGCCTGGTTGTGGCTTCATTAACATGGATGCAAATCACGTATCAGATGTTGATGACCAGAATGATGATGGGTGATGACTGGCAACGAATGACCATCATTATGGGAGTGGTGATCTGCTTTACGCTTCTTTCTTCCTGTCTGTTTTTACATGCCAGGCTTGAACGTCACTACGGGCTAAATTAACTGCTTTTTCAGCAGTTGCCACATCATGCATAATGAGAAGCACCCGTAAATGTTATAATATAACATTTAACTTCTCGGTAACGGCCATACTAATAGTGTCGCTATGATTACTGCTGTGACAAGAAGTGCTGTTTTAGTGTAATTATTTTAGATATCATCTAAGTAATAAAGAGGAATGCTCAAATTCCATACAAGTACTTTAATATCAGAGTATTATGGTAGTTGGGTATAAAGTAAGGTTATCTGCTTTTATGGGGTATAGGTATAATACCCATGCCCGATACGGTTCGGTGATAGCGAACTATTTGTGGCTTTTATTCCCGTAATGGCAATTCAGAAGTACTTAGGAACAACATGGTTAATGTACGGGCGCGAGTGCCTTTCAAAGTCGGCTTGAACAGTGATATCGAAGCCGATCTACTTTCTTTTAACGGACTTGAGTCAGGTAAAGAACATGTTGCCCTGATTTTTCAGGACGCTGATAAACAATCTTCACCTCCGCTGGTTCGAATGCATTCCGAGTGCCTGACGGGCGACGTTTTCCACTCTTCGCGCTGTGATTGTGGTGAACAGCTAGACGAAACACTGAACAAAATGGGCGAGCAGGGTGGCGTACTGCTGTACTTGCGTCAGGAAGGGCGCGGTATTGGTTTGTACAATAAAATTGATGCTTACGAGCTGCAAAGCCAGGGCATGAATACCTATGAAGCCAACAATCACCTTGGTTTTGGTGATGACTTGCGTGACTTCACCGAAGCGGCACTGATGCTTAAGGCGTTGGGTATTGCCGATATTCGCCTGATCACCAATAATCCGAAGAAAATCAATGAGCTTGAAGCGCTGGGCATTACCATCTCTGAAGTTGTCGGTACCAAGGCTCATGTGAAAGACGGTAACGAAAGCTACCTGAGAACAAAAGCCAGCCGTGGTAAGCACCGCTTTAACTTCGACTGATTAGAGTCTTCTTTGTCTCTTGATCACTGCTGTGATCAAGAGATCTTTCATTCTTCGTTTTATTTCCCTCGTAAATCAAACACATCTGCCTTGCTCAAGGTGAATTACTTTATCTGCCAACTTCTGCGTTTGTTGCGCGGAATGCGAAACCATTACAATCGTATATTGGGCGGCTAGCTGACGGATCAGTGCTTCAATTTGAATTGTCGTATCAGGGTCTAGCGATGCTGTTGGCTCATCGAGCAGTAATATTTCAGGTTCGAGAGCAAGAGTACGAGCAAGACATAGGCGCTGCTGTTGTCCTCCGGACAACGTATTAGCCGGCCTCGAAAGTCGATCTTTTACATCATCCCAAAGAGCGGCTTGTTGCAGTGCCGAAATTGCCTGGGCATGAGCGTGCTCCCCTGAAACGTGATTGACAACCTTTAGTGGCAACAACAAATTATCAATGACAGTTCCTGGCAACAATTGGGGGTGCTGGAAGACCATACCAACTTTTCGGCGTAGATTAGGTAGCTGGTGTGTTTTCAGCGTATTTACAGCCATGGACTCTCCGTCTAGCGACAGCGTGATCTGGCCTTTGGTATAGCTATTATTGAAGCAGTCATTCAGGCGGTTTAGTGCTCTTAGCAGGGTTGTTTTTCCAGAACCTGATGTTCCTGTCAGTACATGGATTTGTTTTTTTTTCAGACTGATACTGAGATTAGAAATGATTGGCTGTTTGTCAAAGTAGATGCTGAGATCAGTTATTTTTCCAGCCATTGAAGGGGGTAGAGTTAAGTTCATGTTATTGCCGCCGTGAAGTGGTACGAATCAAAAAACTAGCAACAGAAAAGATGGTGGCAGTAAGGCACAGGAGTGTGAGTGCCGCACCAAAGGCCATTTGTAGCTCGGTGTCACTTTGGTACTGAGCACTGTAATAAAAAATAGTAAAGGGCAGTGCTTCATAGCGCTCGAATATGCCTCCGGGTAAGCCTGCATTTGCGACTACGCCTGTTAGCATTATCACGGCTGTATCTTCAGCGGCTCTACCTGCGGCAAGCATAATGCCACCAGATATTCCCTTGGCTGCTTGTGGGAGCAATACCGAGCGTAAAGCTTGCCAATGTGTCATTCCGAGTGACAGGGCGGTAAGTTCGAGCGAAGGAGGAAGTGCAAGTAAAGCCGTGCGGGTAGCGACAGCCAAATAGGGAATGATAAGGATTGCCAGGCTTAATGCTGACAGGACTAAGCAGGTGTTAGCAGAAGGGATCAACCAATTTCGCAGAAACAGGATTAATGTAAAACCGAACAAGCCCATCAAAATGGAAGGGATACCGGCAAGGATATCAATGCCAAAAGCTAATACCCGGCTGAATCGAGTTGCCGGACTTATCGCGAGCCATATCCCTGTCGCGACTCCTGGGAGCAAAGCAAGTGATAGTGCGAAGGTGACAACTGTCAGTGTTCCTACGCAGGCAGGCCATATACCATCCCATATAGGTTCAATGCCGAAAATGCCCTTCAGTGGGTCGGTATCACCAAAAAAGAGGGTGAAATCAAAGGCCGTTGTGCCGCGAGTAATAATAAACCCAAGTAATACAGAAAGGCAGGTAATCAATCCAACCGTAGAGCACAAACACCATAGGTGGAACAGGCGTAGCTTCATAGCTGCTCCTTGGTAATGGTTCTACTGTGTGAAAGTTCTAATCTTCTGATCAAAGAAGTGACTGCCGTGCTGATTAAGAGCAACAATAATCCTGCTGCAAACAGTGAGTTATAGGCAGAACTGCCGTTTTCGGTCGCCAAGACCAATCCGATATGGGCGGTTAAGGTTCGTATGGAATCGAGTACATTGCCTGTTAGTTGCGGGGCATTACCTGCCAGCATCAGTGGCAGAAGTGTATCGCCAATGGCTCGGCTGAAACCAAGCAAAGCAGCTGCGGCCATCGCCTTCGTAGAGTTGGGTAAGATGATAAACAATATGGTTTGGATATCAGTAAACCCCAAGGCCGTGGCATTTAGGCGCAGCTGTTCCGCCATCGGGCGGCAATGAGACTCAAGCATCAGGATCATCACAGGCAAGATAAGCAGTGTAACAATTGCTGCCGTTGCCAACAGGCAATATCCCGAGCCGTATCGGAAAGTCTCCCTTAACAGCGGAACGAGTAAGAATACTGCGGCAAGGCCATAGACGACGGTGGGGATCCCTGTCATCAATCTGACTATTCTTCGTACCCATACAGAGACGGTTTTATAACGCTCAAGCAGGCAGAAGCTAGTGATGCCAATGGCTAACGGAAAGGCCAGAATAAGGGCCAGAATGGCAACCATTCCTGATCCCAGCACCATTGGCAAGATACCATATTGCCCCTGTTCGGGTTGCCAGCTAAGGGAAAGAAGCGAATCTCCGGCATTGAAAAATACTGGCAGGGCAAAAAAGCCTAAGAAGCCAAATAGCATGGTCATCAGAACGGCTACCGTGATGGCAAGCATCAAGAGTACCCGTTCTGTTGTTATTGTTGCTTTCATCGATGCTTAACTGCGAACCGGGATATAGCCAGCAGCCTGAATGTACGATTCGCCCTGAGGGCTGAATATGTAATCGATAAACGCCTTGGTGAGACCTTGTGGTTCACCTTTGGTGTTCATATACAGCTTTCGAACGATCGGATATTCGCCAGATGCACAGGCTTCGTTACTTGGGTGGATGTTGTCTAGATCGGGGGCTTTAACTGTCTGGTCGATATAGCCAACGCTCGTATAGCCAATTGCTGCCGGATCACGGGCGATAGCGGTTTTCATTGCACCGTTTGAAGGGACAACATTGGCATGGCTGACCAGTGGGATATTGTTAAGTAGTTTTTTCGAAAAAACAGCACGGGTACCACTGGCCTCGTCACGGGTAAAGACGTTAATCGCGCGATCTTCGCCCCCGAGTTGTTTCCAGTTGGTGATTTTGCCCGAGAAGATATCAATGACTTGTTGGGTGCTTAAGCCTTCGACTGGGT
Source organism: Photobacterium proteolyticum (assembly GCF_001939735.1). Lineage (GTDB taxonomy): Bacteria > Pseudomonadota > Gammaproteobacteria > Enterobacterales > Vibrionaceae > Photobacterium > Photobacterium proteolyticum. Next base: position 18,688 of record NZ_MJIL01000097.1, on the reverse strand, counting down.
TAGCTGGGTTGATAATTGCAGCTACACCATCAATCGCAAAGGGGAGGGAGACGAGTCCGTGCTTAGCTTCGCTGGGTTTTAGCGGACGTCCTGTGTTGCCAATATCGACGAGCCCTTTTGCGACTTGCTGGGCTCCGACCCCGGAACCTCCACCGGCTATGGTGATTTTTATATCACGGTTTGCCTTCATGATGGATTTTGCTGCTTGTTTCATTACTGGAATGTGTGCTGTACCGCCAGCAATATTGACCGTTCCGGAAAGGCCATCAAACTTGTTGAGTTCCGTTGCCTGAGAGTGAGAGGCGAAAACGAATGCACTACAGAGTAGCAGTCTAATAACACTAGATTTAAACCACATAATATCTCCATTTATTTTTATCAGTTACATCAGTGACATGGCTGTACAATTAGCGAACAGCTTAATGGTGTGTATTGGCTTGATAAAGCAGAGTTATTATGGGTGAAGGTTCATAATGTCTATTGATTTAAATCATGATTTCCATTTAGAGACATGGTGGTCAATAGACACTTTGAGAAAAATCCTCAAGAAACTTGAGGATTATAGCCTTAAAACAATAGCCGCTAAGCAATTACCTTGAGAGCAATATATGGAGCTGCGAAGTGTTATCAGCGCTCGCCTAACACTTCAAAGTCATCGTAAGCTAATTTTGCGGTGCCATCTGGCTGTATGACCCAATGCTCTTCATGTACAACGCCGAAGGCCTTGTTCATTGTCCACTCAGAGCGAAGAATGAAGCAATTGCTGTCTTTTTTCTCCCATGTTGTGTTTTGATATTCAACCTGCTGATAGCCTGAATCGATGATGTGTTGCCAGAAGCCACGAATTTCTTCTGTACCAGTGAATGTGCCGAACGGACGCGCGTGCATAACGGCATCAGCGGTGTACTGTGCGGCGCATCCAGCTGCATCTTGTTGATTGAAAGACTTTTTCCATAGTTCAATGCCAGTCTTGAATGTTTCCGGAGCCTGAGTTGTCATCGTCTTTTCCTGCTTTGCTTCATATTTAGTCGATGATTAAAGCTTAAATTAGATATTAGCGGCGAAAAACAGAGTAATATGTAAATACTGTTTGATAAAACTGAACAATACTATGAACTACCTTCGCCATATGTCTGTGTTTGCCAAAGTGGTAGAGCGGGGCTCGATAAGCGCTGCTGCCGAAGATTTGAGCCTGTCGAAGTCGGTGATCAGCCAGCACTTAAAAGTGCTTGAGCAAGAGCTGGGCATTACACTGTTGAACAGAACGACACGCAGACAAACGCTGACCGCTGCCGGGGCCGCTTTTTACGAGAAGTGCCAGCAGATGAATCAACTGGCCCAGGAAGCGTGGGAAGGGGCAAGAGAAAGCCAGCTTACACCGACAGGTTCAATAACCATTACGGCGCCGCATGCCTTGATGGGGAGTATTGTGGCCCCGGCCATCGGTGAGCTTGTGTCGGTTTACCCGGCTATTATTCCACACCTTGTCGCAGACGACGGCCGGGTTGATATTATTGAGCACGGTATCGATCTTGCGATAAGGGTTGGCGAATCAGCTTCTAGCAGCTATCGCCAACGTCGAATCGGTCAGTTCAGGGATGTGCTGTGTGGTTCCCCGCAATATATCGCTCAGTTCAGTGATACCCTCGATTTTTGCGAAGATCTGTCCGAGAATATGGCTGACTGCAATTATGTTGCTAATGTCTGGCAGGGCAAATATGTCGTACATCATCTTTATCACCAGTCACAGCCAGAGCCTGTGACCTTGATGATGCACCCAACCCGGTTTGCAGATTCATTACCGACAACGCTGGCATTGATTGAAGCGGGTGCCGGGCTGGGGATTATTCCCGAGTTTATATTTAGCGAACGAGAGCAGGCGGGCTGTCTGGAAGAAGCGATTCCGGGCGCCTATCTTGTACCTACCTCTGTTTATGCGACACATGCTTTTAATAGCACGGTACCATTACTGGTAAGACTGTGTATTGATGCTATTGAATCCAGGTTATCAACTCCGGCATAGGCTTAACATCGCACCATACTTGTTGTTTATACAATCCCATTGAAGAATATGGATGAATTATCCATTATTTTTTCTAATCCATTTCATAATAATGTTTCGTGTGAGTAGCACGGTAATTTCTTGCTTGATAGTGATTTCCCGATTACTATCTCCGCTCATAAAAACAGAGCTCGAATCTAATATTTCCTCCTAACAAGTTAATTGTTTGGCAAGGGTTTATTGCTCGGTTTTTTATCCTGCGTCTTGGCGATTTTTCTTAATATACGACAAGTATTCAATATTTTATTCTGTGATGAGGGACAGATTGTGGCTCAGCAATCTTCTTCTGCCAAAATGGCAAAATTGTTATTTTTAATAATCATTATGACTGCGGTTGGTCAGATGACACAGACGATGTATGTGCCATCTATTCCGGCAATGTCTGATTTCTTTGCTGTTAAGTCTTCTTATCTGCAAGCCGTTATGGCGGCATATTTGATCCCTTACGGCCTGTCACAGTTTTTCTACGGGCCGCTATCGGACAGGGTTGGTCGTCGGCCGGTGATTATCATCGGTATGAGTATTTTCCTTGTGGGTACGTTGGCTGCCTTGTTTGCACCGTCGTTTGAGCTGTTTTTGCTTGCCAGCTTTGTTCAGGGGCTGGGGACGGGCTGTAGTGGTGCTATGTCGCGGACTGTGACGCGAGACTGTTATGATGGCGCAGATTTGCACCGAGCCAATAGCCTGGTAAGTATGGGTGTTATATTCTCGCCATTGATCGCGCCAGTGTTGGGTGGGTATTTGTCTTCGGCACTTGGCTGGCAGGCCAGCTATACTTTCCTGCTGATATTTGGCGCCCTGGTGACCCTGGCAATGATGTTCATGTTTACCGAGACATTGCCTGTAGAAAATCGTCGCGCTGAACGTGTACTGGTGAGCTATCGATATGTCTTGGGCAACCGCCGCTTCCAGGGGTATGTATTGTGTCTGATTGCGACTTTTGCCGGGATTGCAGTATTTGAAGCGGCAGCGGGCGTATTGCTTGGTAGTGTGCTGAAGCTGGACGCAAAGACAGTCAGCTGGCTGTTTGTATTACCTCTGCCGGGCTATTTGGCTGGCTCTTGGCTGTCTGCAGTACTGGTTAAACAGTTAGGCAATACTCGGGTAATGTATCTGGGGATGCTGGCAATAGCCGCAGGGGCGCTTGCTATTTTGATCCCGGGTATGGCTGGGCTGGTAACTGTCAGCTCATTGATTGGCGGTGCTTTTGTTTATTTTATTGGTGCGGGCATCTTATTCCCTGCAGCAACAACTGCAGCGATTGAGCCTTTTCCGCATCATGCCGGCACAGCTGGGGCTGTTCTTGGTGGGCTTCAAAATCTGGGCGCAGGGTTGGCAACTCTGGCAGCATCATTGATGCGTGCAGAAGACCAGTATAGTCTGGGCGCGGTGATGACCGTAATGGCAGTATTGGTTGTGCTAAGCCTGTTGTGGGTTCGCCGCAGTCAGCGACACGATACACCTGTTCTGGCGTAAGAGACGGCAGGCATAGCGGATAAGAAACCGCGGAAAAATAAAAGGCGGAACGTATGTTCCGCCTTTTGTATATAGGTTGTCGTGAAGATTAATCTCGTTTCCAAAGAATATGGCAGAACTTGTTTTCCGGATCGCGGCTAACAAGCATGCGAGCAAACACATCATCCAGCTCATCGTTTTCTTTATTGACTAGGCCGATGCGAACCTCGGCAAAAACTTCTTTGTCGACATCGAAACCGACATGGCCAGCCCAGTCGTCTTTTGTCTCGACGATCTCAGCTGCGCCGCGATCTTCAAATTGTGCGGTGAATAGAATAACGTCAGCAGGCTCCAGGCTGTCGGCAGCCATTTCAAGGAAAATGTCGTAAGCCGCGTCAATAACGTCGTCGTAAGAAATCAGGTTTGAAGTTTCCATGAACTACATAAATCTCTGGTATTGATTGAGGCACCATTATACCCACTAAGCTCAAGCTTGGCGATAAAGTCCTCGAACGGCATCGGCCGATCGAAGTAATACCCTTGGCAGAACTCGATCCCTAGCTGTGCAACATGCGTTGCTTGCTCTGCCGTTTCGACACCTTCGGCGACCAGATAGCACTGAAGCTTATGCCCCATTTCAACGATGTTGCCAAGAATAGAGTGGGTGACGGCATCTGTGACAGAAGAGGCAACAAAGGTGCGATCTATCTTCAAAGTGTCGAAACTGAGCATTTGTAGCGTCGATAACCCGGCGTAACCGGTACCAAAATCATCTAGTGCCCAGCGTACTCCTACGTTACGAAGATTTTCCATGCCTGCCAGCAGTGCACCAATGTCGACATTGGCGAAGGTTTCACGTTCGGTAAACTCTAGCGTTATGTCATGTTGTAATGAAGGATACTGTTTTATCATGGCTATCAATGAGTCAACGTATTGCTTGTTGGCAATCATTGATGCAGTTACATTTATTGCTAGATAAAATGTTGGCGAAATTTCACTAATTATCTTCTTCTCGTAAGCGGCTTTTTCAAGAAGCTGAAGTGTGATCTGTTGAATTTGACCTGATTGCTCTGCCGCGGGAATAAACTCAGCTGGCGAGGTGACAATACCGTTAGGATGCAACCATCGAACCAGTAGCTCAGCACCTTGCCATTCACCAGTGTGTGCGTTAACAATAGGTTGGTAAAATGCAAAAAATTCTTTTCTATTAATAGCACCCTGAATATCACTGCGTAATGAGTATCGCCAGTTGAAATATGCATAACTGAGTAATGTGATGATTACAGATAGGCTTATTATCACTAAAATCGCGTAGGGAAGTTGACTAAGGTAAACACCGACAAACATATCATTAGTATAACCAGTCACCACTGAATAGGGATATTTTTTAGAGTTGGCCGAGATGGAGTACAAAATAGGGCTCGATAGATTCTGCTCGCAGTGATACGACGTTTCGGTGAGATTATCCAACATGCAGCTATACAAAAACCTTTTCTCTGTCAGTTGCTTAAGCCAGAATCTCATATATTTGATATCAAATAGAACTTTATACCAACCCGCATTGACTGGAAGTATGAAAAAAACGCCGTCAATATGTCTTCGCTGACTGAATGAGCGATAAATTACCTGCTGGTTGTTATTGGTAATGTGATTAATTTTTAAGGGGGTTAATAGTTGTTGAGTATCGATGTTTCTGTCACCACACAGAATATTACCATTTTCAATGTAGGTGATTTCTTGTAATACACTGGAGTTAAACACCATCTCTTCAAGCTTATCTCGGCTTTCTTCACTGCATGGCAGATATATATTACTGAGTGAATTTAGTTGGTTATCAACATTTTCCAGAACCTTGTCCATAGTATCGATCAGATAGGCGACAGTTTCCTCAGAGCGATTATTAGCTTGATATTTTACCCATGCGACATTAAAAAAAACACCGATAATAGCAGTAAAAAATAGCAGCTTAATGATATGTGTTTTCTTCATTATGGTAGATAATAGCTAAGTAAAGGTTTAAATGAAGGATGAGAGGATATATGAGTTTTGTTGGATTGAATATAAGAATTAAAGATTTATTAATATAACTTGAATTAAGTCATTTTATTGGCGTGTACATTCAATTTGTGCCGATTATATGTCACGACGCGCCCAATAAACCATACATATTCATGCTATTAAATGGTGTTTAAGAATTGTTTTGTTTTTGTGCAATGAGTTAGATTGTTCGATCTGTAAAGCTATGATTTGATAGAATGTCATCTGCAGGTGTTGAGTCCTGCGGAAAAAGATTGAATATGACAGATCCTTGAAGGAAAAATGTGTGGCGAGAGCTCTACCTGTAATTGATGGCGAAACGCCTTTTCAACATGACTATATGCCAGTATTACTGGACGCAGTAAAGCAGTTTAAAGCCGGATTAGGCGAAACGCTACATAGTATTTACGCGTTCGGCAGTGTTGCCCGTCGAGAAGCCATCGCCGGAAAATCAGATCTCAACCTGACAATCATTGCTAAGCGCCCTCTGAATGCGTCAGAACAGTCGGTGTTAAGCACTATCCGCTTGCGGCTGGCTTCTCGGCATGCTGTTATTTCTATCGTTGATTTGAAAGTAGTCGAGATCGGTGAAGTTCTGTCTATAGAGTCAATATTTACTTGGGGGTTCTGGTTAAAACATTGCTGTATCTGTTTATATGGTGATGATTTATCCACGCGTTTTGGACTTTTTGAAGCTAGCTGGGATATCGCCAAATCGCTGAACGGAGATATTGGCGATGAGCTGAGCCGCTATCGCAAGAAAATTATGGCGACCAAGGTTGTTCAGAATTATTTGGACTACTGTGAATATATCAGTAAGAAAATGCTGTGGAGCTGCTTTTCTTTGGTGATGCACCGGGAGCAAAATCTTGCGCTGTCTATAGAACAATGTGCCGAGGCTTTTATTAAATATTATCCCGAGAAAGAGTTGGAAGTAGAGCGCTTGTTTATTTTAGCCAGTCGCCAGCAGGTACCCAAGAAGGCGTCGTTGTTTATGATGGACTCTTTTGGCGGGTGGATAGTCTCTGAATTTGATCGCATCGATCGTAAAATTGGTTAACCTTTCATGAGGAAGGCTCGCGCTGCCTCGGAATCTAATTTGTTGTGCTTGAGGTATTTTTGCAAACTCATTCAACGGGCTTTGTACTAACAAGGCAAAGCCGAGACGTACGTGGCCAAACAGAGATCGTGCTATGGGTCAAAACCGAACAGGGGCCTTGTCGTCTCATTGTCCAAGGTGACAAACCTGTCTGTTTTGTCACTAGTCATGATCAGGCCAATGCAGAAACTATTCTTCGTGCTGGCAATATATCGGTCAGTTGGCGTCAACTGCCGTTAAAAAGCTTCCAGCACAAACCAATGTATGCCTGTTATGCCCAGACTGTTCGCGATAGCCTGCAATTGACGACGTTGCTGCGTTCTGAAGGGATAGAAGTATTTGAGGCCGATATCCGATTGGCCGATCGCTTTTTGATGGAGCGTTTCATTCGTGGCGGCATTGCGTTTAGCGGTCACAGCCAGCAGAAAGCCGGCTACCTTGAGTATCAGCAGGTAAAAGCGAAAGCAGCTGACTATATTCCCAAGCTCTCCGTGGTTTCTCTGGATATAGAGTGCTCTGAGAAGGGCGTATTGTATTCGGTAGGCTTACATAGTGAGCAGGATAGCCGTGTGATTATGATCGGTGCACCAGTTGAGGACGAAGCAGAAAACAGCTGGGTGCAATGGGTTGACTCCGAAAAAGATCTGCTGCTTGCCCTGGAATCTTGGTTTATCCAGTTCGATCCCGATATTGTTATTGGCTGGAATGTGATTGATTTTGATTTTCGGCTTCTGCTCAAACGTGCTGAATGGAACAAGCTTAGCCTGCGGATAGGAAGGGGTAAACAGCCCCCACATTGGCGTCAGTCGAACCAAAATCCCAACCAAGGTTTCATTACCATACCGGGTCGGGTGGTGTTAGACGGTATTGATACGCTGAAAACGGCGACGTTTAATTTCCGTTCCTGGTCGCTGGAGTCTGTCTCGCAGGAATTGCTGGGCGAAGGAAAGCAGATACATAATGTGCATGATCGCATGGACGAAATTAATCAGATGTTTCGCCATGACAAGCTTTCCCTTGCCCGATATAACCTGCAGGACTGTAAGCTGGTCTCGCGAATATTTGAGCATACGCACTTATTGGATTTTGCGGTGGAGCGAAGTCGGTTGACGGGTGTCGAACTTGACCGCATCGGTGGCTCTGTTGCTGCCTTTACCAACCTTTATCTTCCTCAGCTACACCGTGCCGGTTATGTTGCGCCTAGCCTGGATAGTGAAAACTGGATTGCCAGTCCTGGCGGCTATGTGATGGATTCGAAACCGGGCTTGTATGATTCTGTACTTGTACTGGATTTTAAGTCTCTGTATCCGTCTATTATTCGATCGTTCCGTATTGATCCGATGGGGCTGGTGGAAGGCCTTCAACTCGAAGAAGGCAAGGGTGACGAGCAGGCCATTGCAGGTTTTCGTGGCGGTCGCTTCCATCGTGAAAAGCACTTTCTGCCAAAAATGATTGAGGACCTCTGGTTGGCGCGTGATCAGGCCAAGCGTGACGGTGAGAAGGCATTCTCTCAGGCAATTAAGATCATTATGAATTCGTTTTATGGAGTACTGGGGTCGTCTGGATGCCGTTTCTTTGATCATCGGCTGGCATCATCAATCACCATGCGCGGCCATGAAGTATTGTCACGAACCAAAGACATGATTGAAGAGAAAGGCTATACGGTTATCTACGGTGATACGGATTCTGTTTTTGTGCATTTGGGCAAAAGTCATGTGCAAGAAGACGCTGATTCTGTTGGACGGCAGTTGGTAATCGATATCAATGCAGCCTGGGAGCAACGGCTTCGGGAAGAATATAATCTTGATTGCTACCTGGAGCTTGAGTACGAAACGCATTATCAGAAGTTTTTGATGCCGACGATCAGAGGGGCCGAAACAGGGTCGAAAAAACGCTACGCCGGGCTGGTGGTTGAGAACGGTAAGGAGAAAATGGTGTTCAAAGGGCTGGAAACAGTGCGTACTGACTGGACACCACTGGCTCAAGAGTTTCAGCAAACGCTTTACGATATGGTTTTCCACGATCAGGATGCTGATGAATATGTCCGTGACTATGCCAATAAGACACTGGACGGTGAGCACGATCACTTGCTCGTGTATCGCAAACGGCTACGGCGAAACTTAAACGAATACCAAAAGAATATCCCGCCGCAGGTGCGAGCAGCCCGTATGGCTGATGAGATGAATGCTAAATTAGGTCGTCCTTTGCAGTATCAAAACAAGGGGGTGATTGAGTATGTGTTTACGATTGCGGGGGCCGAACCTCACGAGTTCAGGCAGAGCCCTATTGATTACAACCATTACCTTGAGAAGCAGCTAAAACCGGTTGCTGACGGGATCTTACCGTTTATAGGCAAGCATTTTGATGACATTACCGCGCCGCAGATGGGGCTGTTTTAATTTGTCCATTGATGAAATCACAATAATATGACAAAAAAACGCGCTAGAAAGCGCGTTTTTTGGATCGGATAAGATCCGGCTTGATCAGTTGAAGAACTCAACGTTATTCACGGTTGATTTAACGGCATGGATAGGATCAAAGTTGATAGCGCCACGATTCGGTGTACAGATTTTAAATACATTCCCGCAATCGAAAATAGCCAACACAACTTCATCGGTACGAAAGACCGCTGGTAACGTTTTGCCGATCTCGCAGGTGCAGGTGCTGCCTTCGTGTTCCCATTCTAGCTTGAACACACGCTGGGCCTGAGATGGTGCAGAGACATGATTGGCAATTGATGAAAAAACAGATTCTGCCTGTGTTGGGCTAGACGCCGATGGTACAAAAAAATCCATGGTTCCCTCCTGGTACACGTAGCAAAGACTTATAGTCAATCTACGTCAATAAATATTCAAGCTATCAGTCCTGATAACCCGGAAACAGTAACAGAATAGGGGAACACTTGGCAACACAGTTGAATAATCAAGCACTTTAAATTGTACCCCATAGCCCTTTTACTTGTGGTTGCCTCGCTTCATTTGTTGGAGATAAAGCGTTAACTTGACTGGCAGCGCAGTTTCTCATACTGCGAAACAATATTGGACGTGGTGTTGGCTTCTGCATATTATCAATTTAGGTATTAGCTGCGGGAGGGTAGGATGGAGCAACTTGAGTTTTTCTCAATCCCTAGCCCATGTGTCGGGGTATGCCAAGTGAATGAACGGGGGTATTGCAAGGGTTGTATGCGAAGCCGGGATGAGCGTTTTAACTGGCAGAAGATGACGGCTGATCAGCAGCGAAATACTCTGCGGCTATGTCGACAGCGCTATATAAGGGTGATGCGCAGAAACAAAGCAGACAACCAGCAATCATCGCCTGAGCAGAGCCTGAGCCCACAGCAGTCATTATTCGACGAGTAAGGCCAAACAACCTAACCCATAGATGTAAAAAAAGCGCCATAAAGGCGCTTTTTTAGAAGAGTATGAACTCGCAATTAGATGCGGATGAAGTCCATGTGCTCAACTTTTGGCTTGTACGCGTGACGCTGGATGTCTTGTGGCTTAACTTTAACTTCTGCGCCGTCGATCACTAGAGTGATAGCTTCGTAGAACTCAGGCTTGTCCATCTGGTTGATAACTTCGCTGTGCTCTAGAGCGATAGCAATCGGAGCTGCTTCGCCACCGTAAACGATTGCTGGGAACTGCTCTGCGTGACGTAGACGGCGGCTCGCACCTTTACCTAGGTCTGTACGTACTACTGCTTCAAATTTCATCTTAAATACTCTTTAAGTTAACTAAATCGGACTACATGAGTAATGCGACCTTACTCAATGTCCTAAATCGAGCGCGGATACTAACATTGGAATGTACATCCGGCAAGATAAATCCGTGAAAAGTCGTTTAAATATCTATATTAGCAGCTGTCTGAACGTTCCTTCTTCGTTTAAGTCATTATTCACTCCACTCTGAATGTAGTATCCATACTGGTGTTGATATCCACCTGATATATAAACAGCTAGAATATTTTAAGCAATTGCAAGCGTATTTTTACACCCAAAGACGCCAAAAAGCAGTAAACGTGAACCAGATCACGTTGATAATGATAGTAATTCTCATTATTGTTTGCAACAATCCGTCCCGTCTTCTAATTGATAAAATTATATTTAAGCAGGGACTATGAATTTCAAGCTCACTATCATTGCCAGCTCAGTTGTGCTGGCTATTTCGCCATCACTTCAGGCTCAGGAAGAAGTTTCCATTTTTGATGAAGTTGTTGTTTCGGGTACCCGCTCGGAGCAGAGCATTAAGAATGTGCCAGCAAGCGTTTCTAAAGTGACGTCTGAAGAAATAGAACAGAATCTGGCAACTGATGTAAAGCAGGCTTTGAAGTACGAGCCAGGTGTTACGGTTAATGGTCGCGGTCGTTTTGGTATGGAAGACTTTACTATACGTGGCATGAGCGGAAGCCGGGTAAAAGTGATGGTAGATGGCGTCGAGCAGCCATCTTCATATAATCCGGGTGCGGATGTAATGCGCAAAAACTCAAATACGTTTGAAGTGGATACACTGACGGCGATTGAAGTGAATAAGGGCCCATCTTCGAGCTTATACGGTAGCGATGCGCTTGGCGGAACCGTGTTGCTGAGAACTAAAAATCCGGAAGACCTTCTGGAAGCGGGCGATGATACTCATGTTGGCGTAAAAACAGGTTATGCCAGCGCCAACGATGAATACAAAGCGACGGTCGAGGTGGCAAACAGAACCGGTGACCTTGAGTCATTGCTGATCTACACCTACCGCGATGGCAATGAAACAGAAGCTCACGGTGATGGTGCTGACATTGAAGGTCCGGAGCGTGGTACAGCCGACCCGTTCAACATTGCTTCACACAATGTGCTAGGCAAAATCTTCTATCAAATTAACGATGAGCATCGTGTCGGTTTTACCGGTGAATACTACACCCGAAGTGCGGATGGCCGTATCTTGTCTCGTGAAGGCTATGATGGTGGCGGCGGTTTCATGCCTGGCTTTGTTTATACCAATGTGCGTGCCGATGATAAAGACGAGCGCGTAAGGCTAGGGATTGAGCATGAATGGTTGGCAGGTAATGTTGCTTTCGATTCGTTGGAGTGGAAACTCAACTGGAGCCACAGTGAGTCAGAGCATAACAGCTATGATCATACTGGCCGTTATCAAAACCGTAATCGTGCAAGAGCCGGGACTGATGAAAGTGTTCAGTTCGATGTTCTGCTACAAAAAGAAATTCAGCTGGCTGCGAGTCGTCATGAGCTGACTTACGGTGTTGCGGCATCTGATAACTCTTTCGAGCTGGAATATACGGATCACTTCCTGGATACCGGAACATCGAAGCCAGGTACAGCAGAAGTGCCTAAGTCAGATTCTGAAAAGCGCGCTATTTTTGCCCAGGATCAGATGTTCTTCATGAACGATAAACTGGTAGTGACTGCCGGTCTTCGCTATGACGATTATAAAGCCACTCCGGAAGCGTCATCAGGCCTGGAGGAGCATAATAGCGATTCGCTGACGTCACGTTTGGGGGCGGTATACCATTGGAGCAACAACTTCAGTACTTATGCCCAATATAGCGAAGGCTTCCGAGCGCCGACGATTCATGAGCTTTATTACGATAAGGACAATGCAGCTCACGGCTATAAAATTGTATCGAACCCTAATTTAAAACCGGAAGAGAGCAAGTCTTATGAGGTTGGCCTCCGTGCGAGTAACGGTGTCGGTGCGCTGGAATTGTCTGCTTTCTTCAATGACTACACCAACTTTATTCAGAGTAAAACAACTGAAGAAGGTGGCTTAGATGTTACAACCAACAAGAATCTCGATGAAGCTGAAATCTATGGTGCCGAGTTCAAGGGAAGCTTGTGGTTAGATGAGGTAGTGGGTGCGCCGATGGGCTCATATGCGCGTCTATCCATGGCCTATCTTGATGGTGAAGATAAGAAGTCTGGCGATACGCTTAACACGATTGCCCCGTTCACCACGGTTGTTGGGCTAGGTTATGACGCGCCAAGTGAGATGTGGGGGAGTGAGCTGAGCGTCACCATGGTTGCGGCTAAGTCTGCTAATGATTGGGAAGCGCCTGAAGATGGCAGTGATCCGAATGTGGAAGCGCCAAGCTACACTGTGGTTGATCTGACGGCATACTATCGTCCTGCGAATGATTTGACGTTGCGTGCAGGTCTGTTCAATGCCTTTGACGAGAAGTATTGGCAATATCAGGACCTGGAAGGCGTGACGGCTTCAACTCAAGGTGTTGACCGTCGTACACAGCCAGGTCGTAACTGGGGTGTTACACTGGACTACAGTTTCTAGTTGAGTGTTGTTCCTTGTAACATAAGAAAGACCGCTAAGTGCGGTCTTTCTTGTATATAGATAATATCGCCATTGTTTGATGATTGCTTTATTGCTTTATTGCTTTATTGCTTGATTGCTTATTAGCTGTTTTGGTACTGGTCCAGATCGAATAGCTTGTCCCGGATTGCCCAGAAGCGACCACTCTTACGGGCAATAATAACTTCTGGCGGGCGTAAGCGGTGCTCATTATTGGCCACTTTGGTTGGTGCCGTATCCGTAAACGGACGGTGGCGATCGACCAGATGTGGGTTGATAAACTTCTTCAGGAAGCTATCTTTCTGGGTTTTGGTCGCCAAGGGCCAGACTTCACTGATCTCGGATCCTTCGTCACTGGAGTAAATGACCTTGAGTTGGGGCTTGTCGAACTTGTTCTTTCCCGGTTCCAGACGCAGATCGGTACACTTCATGATCATGGCATCCTTGAGCTTCAGTGCATCTCGGAGTTTTTTGTCAGGGTCGACCATTACAGCATTGCACTGATGGCAGCGGCGGGCAGCGATATCATTGTCTGCGCCGCATTCCTCGCAATATTTGGCCCTGAAGCGGTATCCGCATTCCTCACGCTCGCCGTCATCGTCCTCAAAGTAGCCCTGACAGCGACGGCCGTAGTGCTCGACAAGGAAACCGGCCGGATCGAGCTTGCCCCAAAAGCTATTTTTAAAGCCGCAGGCCGGGCAGGGGACCATGATCACTTCGCTATCATTGTTTGGTTTAGGCTCGCCAACTTCCGGTTGGTAGAGGTCATAGCAGTTTCCGGCGTACTCCAAAATCAGGCAGTCTTTTTTTCCTTCAAACAAACGCAGGCCACGCCCGACAATTTGCTGATAGAGGCTGATCGACTCTGTTGGTCGCAAGATGGCTATCAGGTCGACATGGGGTGCATCAAATCCGGTTGTCAGTACCGAGACATTCACCAGATACTTGATTTCTTGTAGCTTGAACGCTTCGATAATCCGATCTCGTTCGTCCAGTGGGGTATCACCGATCACCAAAGCAGCGTTTTCATTGGCGAGGTAGCCCATGATTTCCTGGGCGTGGTTCACTGTCGAGGCAAAGATCATCACCCCACGGCGATCTTCTGCATACTCAATGACCTGCTCAATGATCATCGGGGTTGCACGTGATGACTTTTCGAGCACGTTATCTAAATCGGCTTCACGGTAATTGCCGCTGGCGGAAGGCTTGAGGCTAGAAAAGTCATAGCCCATAACCGCCATATCCATTACCTTGGGTTCGGTGAGGAAGTTCTCGTCCAACAGGTAGCGGATCGGAAGCTCGAAGATACAGTCGCGAAAGAAGCGGTCCTGCTCGGTGCGAACCTGTCCGCGGGTATGGTATTTGTAAATCCACCCCATGCCGAGACGGTAGGGGGTTGCCGTTAGGCCAAGGATTTTGATCCCCGGATTAATCGCCTGCAGGTGGCTGATCACTCTCCGGTAGGCGCTGTTTTCGTCGTCAGGTACCCGGTGGCACTCATCGATGACCAGCAGGGAGAACTCATTGGCAAATTGATCAAGACTGTTCACCATCGACTGGACCGAAGCGAAGACAACCTGGCGATCCGTTTCCTTTCGTCCTAGCCCGGCCGAGAAAATAGAGGCCTTGAGGCCATAGCTTTCGTATTTGCTGTGGTTTTGCTCGACTAACTCTTTGACGTGGGTCAGCACCAGTACCCGGCCGCGGGCTATACGGGCAAGTTCGGCAACCACAAGGCTTTTTCCCGCGCCGGTCGGCAAGGCAAGTACGGCCGGGGTACTGTGTTTGCGAAAATAATGTATCGTCGCTTTGACGCTGTCTTGCTGATAGGGGCGGAGGGTATACATATTCACTACTACTGATGGAGATCAACGGATGAGCCAGTTTGCTCTCAAGGGAGAGAGTGTACCTGAAAGCTGTAGTCAATGGCGATAGGGGGAAACTGTTGATATGTATCGGCCCACCATTAAGTGAGCCGGGATAGGGTGGATAGGTATAGCGTGTGTAACAACGACATAGCGCGTGGTTAAATCGTTTTGTTCAGAGCTTTGTTCAAATTTATAGCGTTATGACGCAATGTTCAGTGGCATTTCTTCTTGCTTGATCACCTTGGTCATCATGCAAAATTGTCGGCGAGGGACGAAGCCGTGTTTTTCATAGAAGCTTCTGGCGCCGGCATTACCGATATTTACTTCGAGCGACAGGGCATGTACACCCGCTTCGGTCACGTGTTGCTCGATTTGTGGGATCAGTGCTGTTCCTATACCTTGCTGCCGCCATTCTGGCTTGAGATAGAACTGATCGATGAGACCAATGCGGCCCCCATATTCGAGGCTGAAGCTATAACTGACGATGATATGGCCAGCAATCAGTTTCTCGCCTTCTTGTTCGACTTCGATAAACCAGGCCTGGCCTAGTTCCGGGTTACTGATTAGCTGGTGGATAGCCTGACTCGTTTGTTCGACTTTCTGCGGTAGAACTTCATATTCAAAGAGTTCCTCAACGAGTTTAAGTAGCATATCTGTTGATGACAAACTTGGCGCAACAAGTGAGATGTTCATAGTACGACCTTTGTTGTTAGGTTTTTTCATCAAATCCGTTCTGATGATACTGTATGTTTATACGTAACCTATGTGTAACATGTTCATAATTAAAGACCACGAAAAGCCAGAAATGTTCTATTTTTTGTAGCTTAGTTTGTGTTTGATTGAAAAGCTGGATCTTTCTCTCAGTTGCGGAAATTCTTCGTAAAAAAGATTGCAGATTGCCATGCAGCTGTGTCTATGTCCGCTTCAATAAAATTGGTATGATACGCGTTTTTGCACCATGCGGAGCCAGTAATGAGGCTTGATAAATTCCTAAGTACCACTTTGGGTATTACCCGTAAAGAAGCCGGTAAACTATTAAAAAACAAACAAATTGAAGTGAACGGCGAGATCGTGAAAAACGGTTCGTTGAAAGTAACCGATGACTGCGACGTCGAGTTTAACGGCCGTTCTCTGAGCTTCAGCGGACCAAGGTACTTCATGCTTAACAAGCCACAGGGCTTTGTATGCTCCCATGTCGATGATTACAACCCGACGGTGTTTGTGCTGTTGGACGAGGTAAGCCCGGAGAAGCTGCATGTGGCAGGGCGCCTGGATGGCGATACCACCGGATTGGTATTGCTGACTGACGATGGTCAATGGTCACACCGTATTACGTCTCCTCGCCACGAGTGCGAGAAAGTGTATTACGTTGAACTGGCTGATCCACTGCCGGAAGAAACCATTCAGATATTTGCCGAAGGGGTACAGCTGCGCGGTGAGAAAGAACTCACTCGCCCGGCAAAGCTGGAAATTCTGAGTGAGCGTGAAGCGCTTATTACTATCTCGGAAGGCAAATACCATCAGGTGAAGCGGATGTTTGCGTCGGTGGGTAACAAGGTTGTCGGCTTGCACCGTGAGCAGGTGGGTAATATTGAGCTAGACGAGGAGCTGGAGCCGGGCGAGTACCGTCCGCTGACAGACGAAGAGATAGCCTACTTTCTGAAGTAACAGAGACAGAAAGAGCGACAGACAAGGGCGGTATATCCGTCCTTTTTTGTGTCTGCAGGCGTATATAACCCCGTAAACAGAAACAGATAATTTCCCATTAGGAAAGAGATATATCTACCAATTCGTCGTACAATATCCGGCTACCTGTTCGAACCTCCATTATTGAGAATTTATGACGACACAAGACAGTCAGAAGCTGAGCTTGCAATTGATCCTTATTTTGGGTGCCATTGCTGCGCTAACCCCGCTGGCAATAGACATGTACCTTCCTGCTATGCCAAGTATTGCAAGAGATTTGGCTGTTTCCCCCAGTGCTGTACAAACTACCTTGACTGCCTATACCGCTGGCTTTGCCATCGGACAGCTGTTGCACGGCCCTCTGGCCGATAGTTACGGGCGTAAGCCTATTCTGATTATTGGCGTGGTGCTTTTTGCCATTGCAGCCTGCGTAAGTGCAATGAGCCAGGGTATCGTCGAGCTAACTTGGGTACGTGCGGCTCAAGGCTTTGCTGGTGCCTCGGCGGCGGTCATCATTCAGGCTCTGGTGCGGGATATGTTCGAACGTGAGGAGTTCGCCCGTACCATGTCATTTATCACCCTGGTGATGACAATTGCTCCGCTTGCGGCCCCGATGATTGGTGGTTATCTGTCGATTTGGTTTGGCTGGCGTTCTATCTTCTGGGTACTGGCCCTGTTTGCCGTTATCGTCATTGTGGCTGTACTGGGTAAAATTCCGGAAACGCTACCCGTCGAAAAGCGACTGCCTTTTCATCTTGGCTCGACTTTGAGAAATTATGCCCGCATGCTCACCACACCTACTGCGGTTGGTTTAATTTTCAGTAGCGGTTTTTCTTTCGCCGGAATGTTTACGTTTCTGACCGTTGGCTCCTTTGTCTACATTGATTTGTACCATGTCAGCACTGAAAACTTCGGTCTACTGTTTGGTTTGAATGTTGTGTGTTTGATCCTGATGACCAGTATTAACGGTCGGCTGGTGAAAAAGATGGGATCGCACTGGATGCTGCGTTTTGGCCTGACTATTCAGCTAATTGCCGGGATCGGCCTAGTGTGTGGTCAACTTTTTGAGCTCGGCTTGTGGGGCGTCGTTGTTCCCGTCATGCTTTTCGTTGGTACCATTTCTATCATTGGTAGTAACACGATGGCCTGTCTGCTGGCCAAGTATCCGCATATGGCGGGCACGGCATCTTCACTGGCAGGAACGATGCGATTCGGTACTGGAACCGTTGTTGGCGGGATGGTTGCGATGATGCCAGATGCAACAGTTTGGCCAATGGCATTGACCATGGCGACATGTGCAGTATTATCTGCGGGTTTTTATTGGTTTATGTCCCGAGACGCTTAAGGCACCACATGGCAAACTTTTATCAAGAAATTTATAAACTGGTCTCTGATGGGCTTCAGGAACTGGCCGATTCCCAGCAGGCGGGTAAAACGCCTCATAACCCGGTCAGTGAGACTCACTTCCTGAGTGCCTGGGTCACCAAGGCAATCAAACAGCAGCGTTATGATCACTGTCTGGCTAAAACACTACTGGCCTGGCAGCAGCAGGCCCGCAGTATGGGGAAAAATGCCCAGCTGAAGCAGCAGTTTGAGCATATTTATCAGACCTTTTCCGGTATTCCTCGTGATGAGGACGTTGCCAGAGCGACGACAAGCGAGCAGCTTGAATCTCTTTATGATCTATTGGAAGAGGCTGACTGGCTAGTAACAACAGAATATGAAGTAAACCGAAAAGTGACGCACCATACCGATGGTCAGGCTTCGCTGGTGGTATGTTCGAAGCAGTTTAAAGAAGGGATTTCCGAGCAGGGCGAGGTAATTAAGCCAATATCGCTCTATGTTCGTGGTGATGCACAGTTCTTTGTCGATACCGCCTATAAAGCGGGACTACTGATGTATAAAGTCACCGACTATAAGTCGAAAGTGAAGTATCACGGTGAATATATTATTTACCCGCACAACGGCGGTACACACCTGCCTGAATTGCCGACAGCTTCTTGAGTCTTCATAAGTACTGATTCGTACACGTTTTGATATTCTGGCAGGCAATACTCGATTTGAGCTTGTATCTCGCCTGCCTTTTCTAACATATTTTTGCCCGTGCGACCTGAAGTCGTATGAAGCGTTGTTCACCGCTTAATGAGTGAACCATCTGTATCACCAGATGAACCTATGA
>NZ_MJIL01000096.1 GCF_001939735.1 Photobacterium proteolyticum | reverse complement strand
CCCAGAGAAACCAGATATAAACGAGCAGTTGGAACAAGCTGCTTAAACATGATTAGGCGACAACTACCTTGAAAAACGCCGGAACCCATCAATGACGACATAACCTCCTTTACCACCAGCAGCTTCGAAGCACTTATCGTAGTTAGTTGTGAAAATCTTGGTTCTAACTTTACGATTTGCTCTTCTCGCAACTCTGCGTAGGAAGTCTGAGTGAACGTCGAGCATGATGTCTGGAGTGATGAAGTCAACCATTGAATGAATCGTCTTCTCAGCCTTGGCTACGAAACGTTCTACTTTATCTTTTTGGACTTCATCTGATAAGTAGTCAACTGCAAGCTTGCAATGAGAAAGAAGGGTTTCGATATTCTCTTTACCTGCTTCTGGGTGGTAATTGACAATATCAAGTATTTCGTGGATTACAGGGTCTTCTGGAGACTCACGTTTGACAGCCTCTTCCCATAGATTCCACATAGTCGGAGCCAGCCTATTGCCTTGGTCATCAAGAACATGAAGAGATGTACCTAGACCAGTTAAAATGATAAGGTTTTCGCAATTAACCAAGTCAATCAGTGCAGAATCAATCTTATGTTTAATTGCTACAACTGGTTTGTTGTCTCCATCCGTGTCTTTACACCACTCTCTATTATTGTATAAATACATGATAACCCCGCAATTTATAAGTTAATTCGAGATTATCCGAGCTAAATTTGGTACGCAATAGAGTGCTCAAAAAATTGTTACTTGATTGCTTAAAATGTCGCACTGAGCTGCTTAAAGACAACATCTAGGTAGCTGAGGCTAGATGAATCAAGGCTTGTAGGCTACTTACCCGGAGGACTATTGTAAACCTTCCCTAATCAGTTACACACATAATTAGAGTGTTCAGCCTGTGAATTTTTCGTCTGATACTTCCAGGAAGTTAGATCATTCAGTGAATCGTGTGGCCGTTCTTTGTTGTATTATAAAAAATAATGTCGCTTAACTCTCTGTTCAATCTTACTGGGGCAGTTAATTCAACTAGTTCAGTAATCTTATACTTATATAGTTGACAAGCATGCCATTCATCTCGATTCTGAATCAGAACTTCTTTAAAAATTGACGAAAAAATTTTATCACGGCAAGTCTAAAAATTTTACTTTTACTAGAGTTCTTTTCAATAGTTAAAATAGTAATATAATGTGTAATTGAATTATGCTCAGAAAAAAAAAGCTCTCTACTTTCTTCCAATGGAGTTCTAGATTTGGTTTGCATTAGATAGTTTTCTCCTGCTAAGGTACTTGTAAAAATGATTTTCAACACCAAGTAAGTAACGTAGAAAAGCACGTTTTGATTCTGAGTGATCATATATCCTAACAAAGTGTCGACACTCAAGTTTTACTGACTCTGAGAATATACCCTTAGTTTTTGACCACATACGATTATTTGTGTCGTACTTCCCTATTACGTTGAAAATATTTGGATTACTAACAGCTTGTGTGTTTCTCGAGTCAGGCCACCCTCTTAGAAACTCTACTGAGTCTTCATTAATAACGACATTAAATAAGTATTGTATCTTTCCTGTTTCTGAATCAGCCCAGCATGGTGGATGCTCGAGACCGTTACCTATCTTCTTAATCTTTTCTCTTAAGTTTATATTCTGACCTTTATAGTTTTCATTTTGTTGTATAACGGATGCAATCAGTTCACTTGGAGAGCCTTCCCAATTATTAATCTCTATTGCTTCTATTATTTCTTGATACTCTTCAACTAAAGCAATAAGTTCTTCTTGACGTAAATTATCAAGCTTAAGATCTTCTATTTTTTTTACCGTTTTCTCTAACTCAGCTTTTTCACGTAAAGCTGTCTCTAGTTGCTTCTTAGCATCTTCATTGGATGCTACTTTGTGTGTTAACTGTTTCAATTGTTCTTCAAGTTTAGTTTTTTCTTGGAGAGTGGATTCGAGTTGTTGAGTCGCTTTTCTAGCTTCTGCAAGCTCGATAAATAGTGATTCAGGATCATACTCATCAGATAATGCAGCAAACTCAGAAGCTACTTTTAGACTTTCGCTGAGCGACAATACTTCTTGCTTAAGGGTTTCTTGATTTTCATGAGATAATTCTAGCTCTTCGGAAACAGAGTTGATCTGCCAAGCTGATACCATTAGTAAAATAAAGAAAAAAATAAAAGATAACTCAGTCAAAGAAGTATCAATAATTGAATTTGAATTTTCCTCAACGAAAACATTCATTATGAAATCCCCTTCAAGCCTTTTATTTGTAACGCTAATTGCTGGTAAACGGTCGAAATATCTTTAGCAACTTGGCTGCTTGACTCTTCAGTAGCATTAGCAGCGGCACTCAGCCTATTCATAGATTCTTTACTTACAATACCCATTTCCTCGATATTTTGTTTGGCTTCGTTAATAGCTTTTGCCAGATCACTCAACTCATTTCTGGTATCAAGTACATTTGAAGAACTTTGTTTAGTAGCATCAATTAACAAGTTCATTTCACAGGTTAATTTGACAAGTTTGTCCATACCAGTAGAAATATCGGTTTGTTGCTTAGTCAAATTTTCAGTAGATTGTTTTACTGGATCAATAATTTTAGTTAGTTCATCAGCAACGGCATTAATCTGATTTTTGTATTCAGACAGGCTCGATTGAATGGCTTGTTCAGTATCCTGTTTGAGATCTTTGATATCTCCTAAGCTAGATAAAATTGACTTGCTAATCTCAGAAAGTGAGGTTTCATATTTTTGTGCCTGTGATTGGATTGTACCATTTAAAGCTCCTTCTAATTTATCCACATGATCGGATACTAACGTACCTGATTGATTAAATTGAATCGATAGTTGTTCATTAGCTAAAATCATCTGTGAATTGATATTCTCGTAAGCTTTTTGATGGTTTTCTAGTGTCTTAATTATATCTTTTAGAGAGTTTTGTAAAGGCTTCGATATCAAATCAGAAGATACATCAATATTATTGATGCGTTTTGATAAATCTATCATCGCTGAATGCACTACATCACTAGCACTTTCCATTGACTCTTTATAGTTTTCTGTAACTTCTGTTTGTGTTTTATTGTATATTTCTAATGTCTCTTTAAGTGAGACTTCTGTTTCAGCATGGACTTTGGTTACAGAAGCAACGACTTGGGTGGTCAAGCAATCAAGTTGGGCAGAGAACGTGTTTAAAGCTTTCTCAATTTCATTTTCTAGGCGTTCTCTTCTTTTTTGAGCTTGAACTGAAAATGATGTTACTACTAATCTTGCAACCAACCCTACAATAGTAGTAATCAAGGCAGCACCGAAGCTACCAACAACATTGTTCATGTTAACGTCATCATTAACGGATAAGAAAACTAATGATGAGACCAACGCTACGAGAGTAAGAATAAAACCAAGATAATAAAAGCTGTCTCCAACTATTGATATGGGAAGATCATTCTCTGCTCTTATCATGAAAAAGATATAAGAAAGCATTACTAATAATGGAGCACCAACTGAGAGTATAATGGAGTTAAAAGCTAAACCTAAAACAATAAAAATAGCCCCAGACAAGACTGAAATAAGAAACATCTTAGTAACTGATACTAATTCAATTTTGACCAGTTTTCTTCCAGAAATTAACTCATTTTTATCATCTGTCATTTTAATTTACCACCTTTACGTTTGAGATATACCCACCATTATCCATAACAAGTAATTCCCAAAAGTTAATATGACCTCTATTTTGTCTAGTTCTGTCTTTAGTTCTAACCAGATAAAACACCTTAACATCAACACCATCAAGATTAGGTTTTTGCTCTATCGAATATGGTAATCTTTTATATTCATCAAAGTTTGGCTTATTCTTATAATGTGAATATTTAGTAGTATGTTCAAGCATATCAGATATTATAATCATCTCTTTACTATCAGCGTTTGATGAGTAAAGAGTTTGCAATGATGCAAGCTTGATCATCTCTATTATTGGTGAAGTATTGGATGTATGTGTTCCAGCTAGCTCTTTCACAGAATTAATTACACGATCATAGAATGTTTTTTCCCAATTTTCTTTAAGCCTCCGTTTATTGGAGGTTAACTCACTCTTATTACTTCCATCACCAGGGTTACATACATAAAAGGCTTCTTTAAAATCATCAGTATTGTCATCAATAACGTAAAGCGAAAAGCGATCATCAATACTTGCGTTTAATAGGATTTTTTTAACTTCTTTTTCTATTTGAATAGATTGCGAAGAACTAAAACTATCCGTTGCATCGATTAGAAGCACTGTATCCTTACTAATATAGTCATCTGTTCGACACATTGTTTCGCTATCTCTAATGATACTATTTTTACTTATATCCCAATAAATATAACCAAAAGCAAGTATTATTACAAAAGCAAACATTGTAATCAACATACCTTTTTGTTTTGCTACTTTCTTTTTATTACGTCTACTTCTACTCATGACTTATAAATCTTATCAATTTTTGTTTGGTATTCTTCCTTCGATGAAAGCATAGCATTTCTTATACCAGGAAGAAGTACAGCCAATTGTTCTTTATCTTGCCTAATAGACTCTTGCTTATCGGTATATTTAATGTCTAAGTGAATATCTCCAATATGAGGTACCTCTCTAGAAATAAAATAATTAGGAGACGTGGTTTCTCTTTCTGATTCATTCGTATCTCGATAAAGATTTATGACATACTCAATATTATTATTAAGGTGAGATTTGTATCCTTTGAGAATTCTGTTTTGATGATCAAAAGCAGAGCATAGGTTACTTAACTGCTTCTCTTTTATTACAACATTGTCGTATATCTGATCGAGAGACTCAAGATAATCAGAATGAATATCATCAAGTTCATCAAGCATAGATTCTCGGTCATCTAATAGTTCCTCTTCCAGGTTATCTTTACGGCGAGATATTTTACCATAACCTGGATATGCATCATCAAAGCCATAGCCTTTGTAGATGGCAAGAAAGCAAAACATCATACCAATCGTGAACAACAACCACGAATTAATATCGCTTATAGAAAGCATACCTTGTTTAAAGGAAGTTATAGCAATATTATGAGCATTGTCAGGAGCTATTACTAATGCTTCTCTATAATGTCCAATAAGTAAATTAAATATAAATGGTATAATCATTAAGATAGTAAAAGATAATATAGAAGCAAGGGATATAAACTTTGAACAATGATTTTTGTATCTTAGTAACCACCAACCAAAAATGAATCCTATACCTATATTAATTATTGCAATCAATGTCGCATAAATTATACCTCCTACTAATCCTTCATCACTTCCTTTCGAAAAGAACATGCCATTCATGAAAGCTTCAAAGATAAGAGCCATTAGAAGAATTCCAACTGTTAACCAGTGACTTAATGGGTAATCGGCACTTCGTCTTAGTCCATGTTTCTTTTTAAACTGGTTTAGATCATCTTCAGCATAATTTAAATCTTCTTTCTTTTGCTCAAGTTCTTTAACTCTCGACATTAACTTGGATGAAATATCTCTCTCAAACTCTTTGCTCATCTCTTTTGCATGGGAAAGTTCTTTTGAGACACTTAAACTGTTTATTTCATCTTTAAGATTCGATGTAGATTGGTCTACAGAGTTTACAGCTTGTGTTAGCTTTGTTTTTATAATGTTTGTGAAATTGACCTCATTAGCATCTGGCAATGATGCATTAGAACTAGGCAATTCCTTCCGAGCTTGCTGTTTAGCTAGATTTATAACATCTAGGTTTAGAGCAAGATCTTCATGATCTTCAACAGGAAACTCTACAGGCTCATAAACAGATACAACAGTGTCGTTTTTGGGTGTCTTAAACATCTATCTTGCTCTAAAACAATAACAAAACACCAGAGTAGCAAATGAGTTGCTATAACACCATAAGCATATTCACGTGACGAATATTTTAACTGTTTTAGTCAGCTGCATTCCTTGACACGAATATCGACAGTCTTCGCTCTTTACTAGTGCAGCTGTTAAGGTGGACACTTTGCTAAAGCGTCTATCAAGATGAAAGTAGCTCTCCTAAAGTCTTGCTGCGAACGAAATGACAAATTGAAATTACTCTTGACCAAGAGCGCCATTGATATTGCTATATCAGTGTATTGAAAACCTCAACCTTGTCGTCCGAGGCTTAAGGATCCCCAACGCCCGAGGCTCAGGAATCCCCACAAAATCCCCATTTAGATCAATAAGTAGGAGCGTAATTTATCTGAAAATCTCTTGGTTTCATCACAAACATAGAAGATTGAAAACAAAATGCATGATACTCAATTGCAACACTAACCTTCAAACAATCAAAGCGATGGGCCAGAAAAACCAATAGATCTAGTAATCCTAATAGCACGAAAATACTCATGATTTTGTGGGGATTCTCCATCGCCCGAGGTAAACTGAACAGTTCCAGACTGTAAAGCTTCTTCATCCACATAACAGGTGAGTGAGTTTCGATCTCTGAGGGCTTGATTATATTCTTTCCGTCGTGAGTTCAGGAAGTTGCTTACTTCACCTATTCCAGTACTCCCTCCAAGTAGAGATACCTTGAGGCTAAACGAATTTATCATCTAACGCGGTAGAACTATTTTGTTCGAGCTATGGGCTTCAGTTGACTTCCATAGTTGATAGGGTGAGCAGCCTCCATTGGTCTTGATATGAGGGACATGTTCCGTCACTTTTTGTCGTCTAAAAAGCTTTAAAAACAAAAGGCTCTATGAAAATCTATTAGGACTTCGCAGGCACATGTCCCCTATCATTAAACTTGGTGTCTAAGACCTAGCATAGTCAATATACAGTACTTAATCAGTCAGATTAAGTGATACCTGATAGGCATACAAACCATCAAGTATGATTCAGTTCAGATTATCATTGCCCTATTCTTCAATATGCCTTCTGTCGTCACGCTGATGATTACTACAATTAAGTGAGTCTACGTAAACAGTGGTTTTGGGCTAATTTCCATTGATAAAATCAAAGAACTAATCTACGAGCTGAAGAATTTACCGTATTTTTACCGTATACAGAAAAGCCCACACCTAAGTGTGGGCTTTTCTTGAAGAATTCTTGGAGCGGGCAGCGGGAATCGAACCCGCATCATCAGCTTGGAAGGCTGAGGTAATAGCCATTATACGATGCCCGCTTTATTAATATCACTAAGTGTGTAGTGATGTTCTGCATCTAACATGTTCATAATGTCCAGAATGTGCTTTGAAATAAAGCATTGATTTTCAAAATATGACGCACATCACAAAACACCAAGCCAAACGCTTATTAAACAACCACATAGCTTCAATTTCATCTTAAACAAAACGAACAAAAGCTGGCACAGGGCCAGCTTTTGTAAAAGTTTCTCTATCACACTATTTGCTTGATGGGTATTCGCCTTCTTTACCTTTTTGTGCCTTGTTGCTTACTGTCCAGTGCTCATTAGGATCATAACTCTCGTCGCAGATATCCAGAGAGAACCCCATATCAACAATCTCTTTTAATGTCAGGTTATCAGCAAGCTTAGCAATATCTCCTGACTTGTTACGTAGCTCCATAGTCGCCTACCTTCATCAAATGTCCAACGCCCAAGTGACATCTTAAATATAGTGCTGCCTATTACATTTGTCCTGCCGCCAGTCATTCAGGCAAGGCAAATAGCCCTGCATTTGCAGGGCTATCATCGGTTAGTGACTATTTACTTTAGAGATTGGCTTCAGATTTGCTGCCAAACCATGCTTTGATCCGGGCGCTCACCTTTTGTCCACCACTTGGCTTTATATTTCACGCCATTGTAGGTAACAATATCGCCACCAACGTAGACGGCATTAGGATCCCAAGTCGTTGCTGCGTCTACCGTTACTGTCACAGCAATCGTTTTACTTGATTCTGCCTGGCCGTCCGACACAGTCACAACAAGATTAACCACGGTCTCTGCCGATACTGTTGGAGCAACGAAGGTAATATCAGCACCTGTCGCAGTCGTGGCCACTGTGCCACTAGATACCGTATACGACAACGCGTCACCTTCAGCATCATCTGCCGCAACAGAGATCACGACTTGTTGGCCGCTGGCTACTGTAGCCGTTGCTGGTGCCGTCAGTACAGGAGCAGTATTACCACCCACTCCGGTTCCTTTCACATTCACCGCCACATTCTTCGTTACACTCTTGCGGCCGTCTGTCACCTTGACGGCAACAACTTCTTGCAAATCAGTCGCTGTATTCGGAGCCTGATAGGTAACCGTTGCACTGCCATCGCCATTATCGACAACGGTGGCATTGGTTGCGCTGAAGGTCAGCTTGTCACCGACATCCGCATCGGTTGCAGAAACAACGAAGCTGATCACCTGACCGGAGTTAGCCGACTGGGCCGCAGGGACAGTTAGTACAGGCGCATTATTTGGTACCGTACCAGCGCTGAATACACGATCAACAGCCTCGGCAAGTGGCGAGCTTAGCTTGGTACACTCCTTAAGGTTAGCGCCATGGTTAATAAAGGTGCCCTCACACTTAATATCACCATGGACCTGCCAGACAATCACACCACCCAAGTTGTTATCGACAATGTACTGGGCCTTCTTCTCGATAGCAGGTACATCATCATAGCTAAGGAAGTATTTGCCTTTCACCGCATACGGTACTTCGGCATTGGCATCCCACTTATGCTCCCAGCCAGGCTTGTTCATGATGTAGTTATAGTTTGGCTGCCCTTCGAAAGCTTTCCAGTTATCCATGTCTGCCGCTGAATTTGTCGGACCATCGACACTGAAGTTGACGGTACGTTTCTCGGTCGGGGCACCGACATACGCCACTGGCTCGGTCGTTTGTACACCACGGCCATAAAACGCAGCACCAAAGTTAATTTTGTTTGAAGGAACGCCTTTGGCTGCCATCCAGTTTCGCAGATAATCGAGGTTGAATTCAGCGAATTCTTCCTCCGGATATCCGTATAGCGGCGAGTTATGTCCGGCTACATTTGACCATCCACCGTTAAGGTCGTAGGTCATCATGTTGAAATAATCCATGGAGGCAACAAGGCGGGGCCAGTTATAACCCTCAAGTTTATTCGGTGCAGCCGAGAAAGCAGCCGTTAGCAATTTGTTCGGGCCAATTCGCTCGCGAATATCTTCCATCAACTGTTCGAAATCAGCAAAATCTCGCGGACTACCCGGGAAATTCATACCGCCGCTTCCCGGGAATTCCCAGTCAATATCAATCCCGTCAAAGCCTAATGCCATCAGCTTATCGACATCAGCCAGGAAGCGTGCTTTCTTGACTGGGTCTTGCGCCGTTTCAGGGAAGTGTTTCGACATACTCCAGCCACCCAGAGATGCCATGACCTTCACACCTTTAGAATGGGCTAGATCGATAAGGCCTGGTGCACCGCCTGCTTTTTTCAGAGGGATTGGGAACTGTCCTGTGATGCCTGTCGGCTCATGTAACCAGCCATTTCCATGCTGTACAAAACCTTGGTTTTTAACCTTGAGGTATTGCTCCTGATTCCATGGTTCGTTGACCGGGAACTGGTGAACATACTCAAGCTCACCCCAAAGAATATGGAAATCCCAGCTAGAATAAACATCTGGGTGGAGCAGAGGTCCGGGTTCCTGAACAGCCGTCGGTTGATAGATGTTTTTATTTCGTAAATCACCACTATGCAGCGAACCGTCTTTAGCAACACCAAAGAATGAGAAGTTGAGGATAGAGTAAATATCCATATTTACGTTCAGGTGGGTGGCCTCACCTTTGACACTAAATCCTTCGTTCGGCCCCTTCCAGGCTTCCCACTGGGTGAGGTAACCGATCACATTCTTATCATGTGTCGGTGCCGCCTGAGCGGTACTGGCTACCCCTGTTAACAACATAGCGGCAACAGCGCCGGCAACTTTGCTCAGGTTCAATCCCTTTTTCATGTTTTACTCCACGTCATCATTACTAAAATCATCCGGGTACGACTTTTTGTTATCGAGACCCACAAGTGACTCTTTGTTAGCTGCATTCAGGCATGGTTTACGTTTACACAATCAGAAGCTATTTGCCCTACAACAAAGAAACCATCGTCCGAAAGCCTCTCTCCTAAGAGTTCGTAATCATTGTTAGTGAAGTTTTTTTGTTTCGCGAAAATTATTGAAAAATTTTAATAATACTTCTAGGAAATATGTGCAATTTTTGTAAACAAAATGGCATTCGTTCTAATTACATTCCAAGTAGCCAGATATTTAGCTCCATGATCAGACAAAACCAACAAGATGATTCATAAAACCAAATAAGATCCACAAAAAAGTATGACAAATGATAATAAAGTAATTTAAAACACGGCATTCTATAAAGGAATCACCGCTATTTGTTCTGTATTCACTATGCCTCACAGTTCTCATAAATTTACAACAAACTCAATAACATCAATTCCTATTAACGTCATAAAAAGCTACTATAGTGGATTATATATCTGAGTAATTTCTAACGCGCTTACAGGGATTGAAAATGATCAAAACCGCAACGAATCAATCTCAGGGAATGCTGCTTTTTCAATTAACATCGCTCCAGTCTTTTGCTATTGGAACGCTGAAGGTAAAAGAAATTGTCCCTTATACGCCTTTGACGGCTATTCCGCATTCACACCCGACAGTATTAGGGGCTGCCAATTTGCGTGGCGACACATTGCCAGTGATCGACATGGCTAAGGCCGTAGGTTACCCGCCGCTCAGCAAAGAGGAATTGAAAGACTGCTACATTATCATCACTGACTGTCGCCGTATGCTTGTCGGTTTTTTGGTACGCGGCATCAATAAAATTACAGAATGTAACTGGCACAACATTGATGCGCCACCAAGCGCGCTGGGAAGCAATGTATTTGTCACCGGCGTTATGAAAGTCGATAACAAGCTTATTCAGCTGCTTGATGTCGAGTTACTGCTCTCGAAAGTTTTTCCAGATACGCCAGACAGTCTGCATCCAGTACTCACCGATGTTCAGCGCGAGATCCTTCGCCCGCTCAAAATATTGCTGGTTGATGATTCCGCTGTGGCTCGGCGCCAGCTATCTCAGGCGCTTGATAGCATTAGTATTCCCTACTTCATTGCAACCAACGGCAGTGATGCACTTAGCATGCTTGAGCATGCGGCTGATGTTGGCAGTCCGTTCGACATTTTGGTCAGTGATATTGAAATGCCTGGGCTCGACGGCTATGAGCTTGCTTTCGAGGTCCAGAATAGCAGCAAACTCAACCATGCCTACATTATTCTGCATACTTCTCTATCGAGTGAAATCAGTGTTTCCCAGGCTCACCAGGTCGGTGCTCACGAAGCACTCACCAAGTTTGAAGCCAATGAGCTTATTCATGCCATGCTACGCGGGGCAGAAAAAGTCAGCGCGACTGCTTAGTATCGGTTTCACCGGCTCCCTCTTAATTACCAGGGCACACACCGTGCCCTCTTTATCCTTTTGAAATAATCTCTCCCCTGCCCGTTCTTTATACCAACAAACAAAATTCAACTAGGTTTAATGCAGCTATTGAATTTATAGCCAAATTGCATCTCGCTAACTTTAAGCGCGCTCAATCAGTGGATATCGAAAAGGAATACACGTGTACCTGAACCACAGCACTAACAGTAAAGAGGTAAGCTATGGGTGACTTTATTCTACTGAGTATCGATTTTCTCTCCGGCCTGTTCATCTTCACCCTTGGGCTGGGCGGGCTACTTGTTATTTACATGTACATTGTCGACATCCGGCAACACAAGCATGCCATACGACACAACTACCCTGTTATAGGCCGCTTTCGCTATCTGTTTGAAAAGCAAGGAGAGTTCTTCAGACAATATTTCTTTGCCATGGATCGTGAGGAAATGCCCTTCAACCGGGCTGAACGTAGCTGGGTCTATAAAGCCGCAAAGAATGTTGACCGCACCCTTGCTTTTGGCTCTACCCGTAGCCTGGACCCAACAGGTACCATCATGTTCATGAACTGTGCCTTTCCAACTCTGGAAGAAGATGCAGTCAAACCTGCCGCCGTGACAATTGGCGAGTCCTGTCGCATTCCCTATACCACCAGGTCAATCTTCAATATTTCCGGTATGAGCTACGGTGCCATATCCAAGCCAGCGGTCAGGGCGCTGTCAAACGGCGCTCGCCTTGCCGGTTGCTGGATGAACACCGGTGAAGGAGGCCTTAGCCCTTACCACCTAGAGGGTAAAGCCGACATTGTCTTTCAAATTGGTACGGCCAAATACGGTGTTCGAGACGAAAACGGCAACTTAAGCGCAGAGAAGCTTCAGGAAATAGCTTCGCACCCAGAAGTGAAAATGTTCGAAATCAAAATTAGCCAAGGAGCCAAGCCAGGAAAAGGCGGTATGCTACCTGGTAGGAAGGTAACAGCAGAAATCGCCCAAATTCGCGGTATTCCCGAAGGACAAGACTCTATTAGCCCCAATGGCCATAACGATATCCGATCTGTTGGTGAACTTCTGGACAGGATCAATCAGATCCGAGAAATAACCGGCAAGCCCGTCGGTTTCAAGGCTGTTTTCGGCTCACTGAAATGGTTCAACGATCTCCTCGATGAAATAGAGCGAAGGGGAGCGAAAAGTGCCCCTGACTTTATTACCATTGATAGTGCCGACGGTGGTACCGGTGCCGCCCCTCAGCCTTTGTTGGACTATGTCGGTCTGCCGCTCAAGGAAAGCCTCCCTCTTGTTGTCAGTTTACTAGAACAAAGACAGCTCAAAGGTCGGGTCAAAATCATCGCCTCCGGTAAGTTAATTACTCCATCGAAAGTCGCCTGGGCGATAGCACTCGGTGCCGACTTTGTAGTATCTGCCAGAGGCCATATGTTCGCATTGGGCTGTATTCAGGCTCTGCAATGTAATAAAGATACTTGTCCGACGGGGATCACAACCCATAACAAGCGGCTGCAGCAAGGCCTCAACGTCGAAGATAAAACACAGCGGGTGGCTAACTACAACAAATATATCCACTACGGCATCGGGCTAATCGCCCATTCATGTGGCGCTAGCAATGTCAGAAAACTGAATAAATCACATATCAGGATCGTTACGGAAAACGGCCTGTCGGTTGCCCTTGAAAAACTCTACGAAAATCACCGTTAAACATGGACTGTTTGACGGTTCTCTGACATTAAAAAAATCCTGATATGGCAAAGTTGTCCTACAGCCAAGCAACATTTGTAGGTCCAGCATGATAAAGCGCGCTCTCTTTACTCTTCTCCTTCTCGGAGCATCAGCCAGCTCACTGGCTTCCCCTGAGCTACTCTCTCCCTCTGAAGTTGAATTTGGTCAGTTTGAACTGATCGAGACAATAGAAATTCAAGGAGATATCGAAGACAGCTTGTTACGATTGGTGGATTCAAACCTGAAATACAAAGACTCAGATTTTTACGTCATCCAGGACATTTCGGAAGATGCACGCCAGGATACGCTTACTGTCGTCGTTAACTTGTATAACCATAGCGCTAACTATAGCCTTTCCCGGCAAGCAGCATAATATTGCCGGGAGCGATATCCGCTCCCGGCTTAATGCAATCGACTCACGCTGCTAGGTCAGGATGATGACCAGTACTTTTCTAACATTGCTGCCAACATCTGCTGGCTTACAGGCTTCGATACAAAATCATCCATACCCGCGTCATAGCACTTGTCTTTTTCTTCTTTCACCACATTGGCCGTCAGGGCAATAATCGGTATTCGCTTCCCCTCTGGTTCTAATTCACGAATTGTCGCTGTGGCTTTAAACCCGTCAAGTACCGGCATTTGGCAATCCATGAAAATAAGATCAAACTCTTCCTTACTGTATTTCGCAACGGCAATCTGGCCATTATCGGCAATATCAACCTTAGCGCCTAACTTCTCCAACATCATTTGGGCAACTTTCTGATTGACCACCGTATCTTCTACGACTAAGACCCTAACCTGCCTATTTTCATGTTTATCGTCCTGCTCCTGCAACATCATCAGTTCAGACGAGGTGCCGGATGAGACATCTGAATTTCCAGCGGTTTTATAACGAGAGGATTGTTTGCTAGCCCGTAAATAAGCCTCAGGCATTGTTTGCATTGGCTTAAGAAGCTGTTGGTTGTCAGACACAGTCAGCAAATCATTATCAAGTTCTGTCATATCAATGTCATTGCTTCGGACAACCTGCTGGACGGCCCATTTTAAATTGGCTTCTTTGTATGGCCTCGCCAAATATGAACGAATCCCGGATTTTCTGGCTTTTTCTTCGTCTCCGACTTCTGGTCCTGCCGAGATCATCATCATTTTCGGGCAACGAGCTGCAAATTGAATCCTAAGTTGCTTAGCCAATTCAAAACCATTAATTTCCGGCATGATTTTATCAATCACGATCAAGTCATAGGGCTTTTTAGTGCGAATCGCTTGCAACACAAAGTCCGCAGCCTCGGTGGCATTTTCGCAACAAGTCGATTTCGCCCCGAAATTACTCAATTGGGCAGAGGTGATCCTCATATTTAGCATACTGTCATCGACGAGGAGCACCGAAAGATCCGACAGCAACTTGACGTCAGCACTGGAGGCTGTCGGCAAGATATTTTTTTCCAACCTAAGTACGAATGAAAACTTACTGCCTTTACCGGGTTTACTGCTTAGCTCCAGCTCTCCGCCCATCAACCGAATGATCTCGCGACAGATAGCGAGCCCAAGCCCGGTACCACCATATTTTCTGGTAGTACTACCATCGGCTTGCTGGAATTTCTCGAAAATAGCCTCGTGCATCTCAGCCGGGACACCGATACCGCTGTCAGACACTTCAAACCTGACCGAGACGGACTTGTGATCTTCATCTTCACGGTGGATATAGAGGTTAACGAATCCTTTTTCAGTAAACTTGATGGCGTTGCTAACCAAATTATTTAGTACCTGACGAAGCTTGGTCGCATCACCCAGCAGCATCGGGCTGATATTTCGGTCAATCGAGCAGCGGAAAGCCAGACTTTTCTCGGCCGCCCTTACCAAAAAGACAGATTCCACCTCTTTATTCAGCTCGAACAGATTCAGTACATTATGTTCCAGCTCAAGTCGACCAGCTTCTATTTTCGAAAAATCCAAAATATCGTTAATAAGATCCAGCAGCGAGAGTGAAGAGGTATTGAGCATATTCACATACTCTTTTTGCTCCTGTGGCATATCCATTTCTTTCATCAGGCTGGATAGACCAATGATCCCGTTCATTGGTGTGCGAATTTCATGGCTCATATTGGCCAAAAACTCGCTTTTCTTACGGTTGGCTTGTTCCGCATATTCCCGCGCCTCTTCGAGCTGATAATAATGCTCGCGGATCCGTTCTACAGATTGGTTATAGCTGTTCGACAAGATGGACATTTCGTCTTCAAACCAGCGCTCACGCAGATGAATCGCCTTTGGCACCTTGTCAGCATCAAACTCACTCACAGTACGAGACATTTGAGTCAACGGTTGCACGACCAACCGGTACATGATCAGGATAATGAAGACGGCGATAACAAAGATTTGAACCGCCTGGCTTAACAACAGCAGAATAAACTTGTCTATCAATCCCTGATAGACAACATACAAGTCAGACTGAACAGTTAAAGTCGCCAGGTTATACTCTTTGTTACCAAGCTTGTAAACCATGTCCCAAGACTTCTGGTGCATGTATTTAGGCAACTCTGAGCCAATTCGAATAATAGCACCGTCACTGTCAGTGATTTCTAAATAATGCAGGCCGGGTAAATGCATAATGCCTTCAGCCTGGGTGGCCAACTGCTCGCGATCTTCCACCCATAAGCTAGATACCAGGCTTGAAAGGTAACTATCTTCAATTTGGACAAATCTTTCTTCGATAGCCGCCAAGTCCTGCTTGTAATCAATGTATAGATTCAAGCAAGTCGTAAACAAGGTAAAAAGTGAGCTAATTAACAAAATTGAAAAGAGAATTTGCCTAGCTATGCCCATTTTCCGCCTGGGCTTTATTTCCTGATACGTTTTATTCATCCTTAAACTCGCATCTTATCCTTCTTCTACTAACATAATAATAGCTTCTTCAACTGGATAGTTAAGGTAAGGACACAAAATGAATAAATTTTTCCCTATTGCAACCGCATTAACGTTATCTTGCTCAAGCTTTGCAATAAATGCGGAATCTATTAATTATTACGTCATCGCCAAGCAGGCCAGTCCGTTCCAAATTGAGAAAGGAAACGATAATCATAGCGGTATTGTGACGGATATCGTCAGGGCTATCTTTAAAGGCAGCCAATATGACATTAATTATCATACTTACCCTTTTAACCGAATGATTTCGCTACTCGAAGCAGGCGGAAAACCCAACTGGGTCACCTACGGCAGCCCTGGTTGGGGAGGCGTTCAGGCTGAAAACTTGTCCGACATTCCAATTTATAACGTCAAGCACGTACTGGTTAGCAGCAACAAGGATCCATTTGAATTCAACTCAATGCAAGACATGAGTGACAGGGTTGTCGTATTACTGCATGGCTTTGACTATCCACAACTGACGCCTTACTTCGAATCTGGAAACGTCGAAGAGCTAAGAGTTAAAGATTACAGCGCGGCATTTCGTGTGATCAAAAAGCTCCCGGGGGATACGGCGTTTGTCGAAATGGAATCACGAGTAAAATATAACCTGTCACAGCAAAACCAGAACTTATCTCAATATGAGATACAACCCTTCAGCTCTGTCATTCCTGACTATCCAATTTACCTCGCTTTTGATCCAAAAATGGACAAAAACATGCAGAGCTTTATAAATTCAAAACTAAAAGAATTAAAAACCTCAGGAGCTATTGATGATATTGTTAAAAGCTACTTCTGATGATTGGTAGTTAATTACCACGTTCATAATAAATTAAAAAACGCAGCGTACGCTGCGTTTTTATATTCTTTTGTTCGAATATATAACAACTACTTTATAAATTCCTCGTCAAACATATGCCCAAGTTTTGACGCCTTCGTTTTCAAGTAGTTTTCATTGTGAGGATTATTACCTTCCTGCAAAGGAACCCTTTTGTCTATATTAATTCCGGCGCTGGTCAATGCTTTTACTTTTATTGGGTTATTCGTCATCAACTTGACCGATTTAATATTTAGAAAACTCAACATTCCCCGGCAGAAAGAATAATCACGCATATCCGCAGCAAAGCCTAATCGCTCATTAGCTTCTACCGTATCTGCGCCGTCATCCTGGAGATGATAGGCGCGAATTTTATTAATTAAGCCTATACCACGCCCTTCCTGACGCAAATAAAACAAGACGCCACTGCCGGCTGTGACAATATTCTCCATTGCTCTGGATAACTGGAAGCCACAATCACACCGGGCACTAAACAGGGCATCACCGGTCAGGCATTCCGAGTGCAAACGGATCAAAGGCGGCGAATCCGGATCCAGTTCGCCATAGACTAGCGCCAAGTGTTCCTTACCGGTTGCCTGCTCAATAAAGCCGTACATCTGAAAGGTTCCCCACTGCGTTGGAAGCTTAGCACTATCAACAAAGTGGACAAGATTAAACGGCTCCTTCTTCGCAAAATAATCGCGCACATCCATCAGAATCTTACCAAGCTCATTGCGGCCGCTTCCGTCCCCGCCATCTCCCCAGAAGTCATCTTTATGCGAATGCTCTTTAATTACACTGTCGCCCGTACTGACAAGCAAATGCGCCAGACGAGGGTTTTGGCGGAACTTCTCAAATACAATGAACCGCATCACCGCCGTGCGAACGTCCATCCAGTCTTCTTTTACCTTGTCGGCATATTGGCGACTTAAGCTAAATGCCAAGTCTGGTGTTTCCGCCTTTAAAATCTGCTGCTGAATCTCAGGTTCAACAAACTTCTGCGCCTGATAGTAATGCTCACTTGTTGGCCATACAATATCACTTAATGTAATAGGACTAGACGCGAAGTTTGATAAGAATCCGTGGCTTTCATTTGGCTCATAGAACTGTATTTCATCAACCATTCAATGTTACTCCTTAGCATTAGATTAAAGAAACAATTGCAGATCAGCGGAGGCTCTCCTTGCCTTTATTTCCATACTCCCAAGTATAGTTAAATAATCAGGATAGCAAGCAAGACATTGTAATTAAGCGCATATAACCACTTATGGGTATATCCAAAAAGACAGGCAGATTAAGCCTACAGCTTCATATTCAACTAGCATTTATGCAATTAAGAGAGAAAATTGAGTATTAATTGCGGTATTATCTATCCACACCAACCTGATGCGAACCAAAGATCGGAAGAAAATAAATGAAATATAAGTGGATACTCTTTGATGCAGATGAAACCCTTTTTCACTTTGATGCATTTCAAGGACTGAAATTGATGTTTTCGCGTTTAGGTATCGAGTTTACCCAAGACGACTATGCAGAATACCAACGAATCAATAAGCCCCTCTGGGTTGATTACCAAGATGGTGTCATTACAGCTCAGCAACTACAAAACATCCGCTTTCAGACGTGGGCAGAGGAGCTCAAGGTTACAACACAATTTATCAACAGCGCTTTTCTGACCGCAATGGCCGACATTTGTGCCCCGCTGCCCGGCGCCAAAGAATTGCTGCACAGCCTTCAGGATCGGGCAGAGTTAGGGATTATCACCAACGGCTTTACAGAACTTCAGCAAGTTAGGCTCGAGCGCACCGGCTTCCAAGACTACTTCTCGACATTGGTCATCTCGGAACAAGTCGGCATCGCGAAGCCAGATCGCGGTATCTTTGATTTTGCCCTAGCCCAAATGGGGCATCCGGACAAAGATGAGGTCCTGATGGTGGGTGACAACCCGCACTCAGATATTCTGGGTGGAATAAATGCCGGTATCCATACTTGCTGGCTAAATACCCATGGTCATCAGGCTCCTGAAGGGATCAAGCCAAATTACCAAGTTTCCACACTGAACGAACTCAACAAGCTATTAAGCCACAAATCAGCCTAACGCCAGGCAGCAAGCGGCATATTATCCGGATGCCGCTCCCCACTTTCTAGTAATTACTTTAATATCAATCACTTAAATTCAGAACCAAAGCGGGCAGAATAATAGTCTGAGTTACCAGTACATATGCAGTACAAAATAAATCTTTACATCGATCAAAACCCACATTATGTTAATCCCACTTATTCAAACTCCAAGTGTGTAGTATGCGCAACTCAATGATTAATAATCAGTCCGATTGCCCGCAAGTTTTATCTTGTTCAGCTTCCTGCGCACTTGTCTCTGTCGTC
Source organism: Photobacterium proteolyticum (assembly GCF_001939735.1). Lineage (GTDB taxonomy): Bacteria > Pseudomonadota > Gammaproteobacteria > Enterobacterales > Vibrionaceae > Photobacterium > Photobacterium proteolyticum. The sequence goes on along the minus strand of NZ_MJIL01000096.1, from coordinate 88,396 downwards.
GTCGTCATTTCCTGACGCTGACGGCTTTTGTTTTTCGTCAGCCTGGCTGGCGGAAACAGAGCACCTAACCACTCTTTTCTAACCACCCAGCTGACACAAGACTGAAGGTGGTTCCATTGAAAAAAAGAGATATCACGGCCATTGGCTTTACAACCTTTGCACTGTTTCTAGGTGCAGGTAACCTTATATTTCCCCCAATGATGGCCCAGCAAGCCGGCGAGAACTGGCTCAGTGCGATGCTAGGCTTTCTGATCTCGGCTGTCGGCCTGCCTGCACTGACTATTGTCGTTCTGGGGCGGCTCTCTTCTGCCAACAAACTCACCCAGGCTCTCCCACCGTGGTTGGATCGCACATTCTGGCTTATGGTTTTTATCACTTTAGGTCCGGCTTTCGTACTACCCCGCGCGGTTACTGTCGCCTATGAAATGGGACTCAAGCCATTTGTCAGTGAAAGTTACCTTCTGCCCTTCTCCGTCATCTTCTGTGCAATGTGCCTGATACTGGCACTTAAGCCGGGCAGGCTCGTAGACATCATCGGCAAGTTTATGACACCGGCTCTGATTGCCATGCTGGGCATACTGGTTATCACAGCCATTTATAACCCCCAGGGTTCGACGACCCAGGCGATTGCTGCCTATCAGCAGGCTCCGCTGGTCAATGGCCTGCTAGAAGGTTATATGACATTGGATGCGATAGCAGCCGTGGCTTTTGGCTGGGTGATCATCCAGGCTATCAAGGAAAAAGGGATCACAGACCAAGCGGGTATCCAGCGCTACAGTTTTTTCATCGCAGGTATCTATATCGTATTGATGAGTACTTGTTATCTGGCTATGGGCTACCTGGGAGCCAGCTCTTCATCGATTGCCGCCGAGGCCAGCAATGGTGGCGCAATTTTGACTCTCTACTCAGCGGCAATACTCGGCCCTGTCGGCCAGGTACTACTTGCTGTTATTACCCTGACTGCATGCCTGACAACCGTCATCGGGCTGACCAATGCCAATGCCGAGTACTTTAAGAAAACCTACCGGTTGCCATTTGCAAAAACGGCCACTGCCGTTATCGTACTGACCGCTCTTGTGGCCAATGTCGGACTTGAGCAGCTTATTTCGTTCAGTCTGCCTTTGATCCTCGTTCTCTGCCCTATCGCAATAACCCTTGTGCTCGCAGCATCTTTATCACACGCAGCGAACCATCACTTGAAGTACCTGGTGTTTACGGCCTTTCTATTTGGCAGTATCGACACTGCTGCCGTACTCGGTATGGTGAGTGGTTCGCTTGACCAAGCTCTGCTTCAATGGTTGCCTCTCTATAGCAGCCACCTAAGCTGGTTGTTACCTTGTACTTTGCTACTGGGCTACCAGTCTTTCAGTTTGAAATTGACAAAAAGCCAGCAGCCCGCTTTTTGATAGCTCGTCAACGCGACTATCCTTCGAAAATGAAGCATAAAAAACGGCCCCTCTTAACAGAGGGGCCGTCAGTCATTCAGAGTTCCAGTATCGATATTAGCTATCTTCGTCGATAACTCGCTTACCCGTCATGTACTCTTCAAGCAATTCGGGTGTTAGCTCACCGGCTTCTTCCAGGCGCTTCAACGTTTCGACGATGCGCTTTTGCTCTTCGATTGAAGGGATCGCCAATTCTGGCTCTTTTTCGATATCGGTCGGGATATTTAAGTTCTCTAGCATTGCACAGCTCTTTGATGATTCATATAACTGCCACCATTATACCGCAATCCGCTAGCAATAATTAATAGTTATAGTCGTCGTACTCTGTATACTCTTCACGCTGCCTTGCAATACGGCGCTTTTTCTTCTTTGACTGCTGGTTGAAATCTCGAAAATCATCATCCAGATCGAATTTATGTTTGGACTTAGATCCTTTGCTGAATTTTTGATCAAACTTTGCCATGCTCGTTTCCTGACACATATCCAGAGTATAAAAAGTTCGGGGTTGTCACTGGTAACAATCTGCATATCTGTTGCTATCGCCACCAAGATTTACCGAATAGTAATAGTCATTTATGACAGTAATGCTAAAATTTAGCGTCACAGAGAGAAATATTTATCAGCAGTCAACAGCTCGTGATCCGAGACACATTGAGTACTAGCTTCTCCCTGCGCGAAGAGTAGAGAGGATTCTGGCACCTGTACAACAAATAATATTGCACATCATAAACAGCAAAATCGATTAAACGCTTTCGCTCACCTGGTTAAACGGTACGCCAAGCATAGTTTGGAGCAAAGGCAATTTATCGTTATCATCGCGCCAGACCAGAAATAAAGACTGCTCCATTACCGGCGCCCCGGCAACAGGGTGTAGCTTACCCTCTTCAACACTCTGGGCGACGACAGGAGACGGCAAGAAACCAGCCGAACGGCTATTAAGCATATATTCCAATGCCATTCTGCTGGAATGAGTATGCATAACCGGTGTCTTTTGCAACTCGCTAATACGGCTATGTTCTACTGAGAAACGAGTTCCCCAGTCAAGAAACACCAAGGGAAGCGAATTCAGATCATCCATTGTGCAGTCAGGCACCCGAGTTACCAACTGCAGTTGAAAATCCCGCACTTTGGTCACCTGTAAATTATCAATTCTCGGCGGCTCACTGGTAATTGAAACATCAATACTCTTATCGAGCAGACGCTTTGCCATACTCTGACGAGGTACGGACTCCAGTCGCAACGACAAGCCTTCTTCAGCCTCATAAATCCGGTTGATCCAATCAGATATTCCATCAAACTCCCAAAACATCGGTGATGCGCCTATTGTCACCTGTTTCGTCAAGCTATCTGACAGCGCAACGTCCTGCTTTGCCCTACCCCAGGTTTGCAAAATAGCCTCGGCATAGGGCTGCAGGCGCTCGCCGGCTGCCGTTAGCTGAACATTGCCACGCTGCCTCGAAAACAGATCATTACCCAGCTGAGATTCCAGTTGTCGAATACGAAAACTCACCGCCGACTGGGTGAGAAATAAGTTATCTGCCGCCCTGCCGAAATGCCGTGTTTTCGTCACTTCAAGAAACGTCCGGAGTAATTCAGTATCCAAATGAGTTCTCAATCTTTAAAAAAGGAGGAAATGGCGATAGTACACCTTCGCTTCCTTTTATTTTAATCAATTATTTTTATCGTCACGACGAAAATACTTTGTTTTACAACTTTGACCTTGTGCATGACTATCTGCGCAAATCTCATCAGGAAGCAATTTAATGAGAAGTGAAGGCAAATTTTACGACGATAAAAATTTCCCACGCGGCTTCAACCGATCTGGTTTTTTCACTATCAGTGAAGCAACGTTGCTACATAATTATGGCCGCACCATGAAAGGGCTGTCAGAAGGCTCTCTCAAGGCAAGCAGTGAACCCGAACGTCAGTTTCTCGCAGAGATACGTGGCCAACTTGACGTCCGGTCCGACTTTGCCAAATGCTGGCTCAAATATATCCATAAAACGACCCAGAAAGTAAGAAGCTATACCTTGTGTGTTTCTCAACGAAATCGGTCCTATTGCTTCGATGACGATAACGAAAGCGACATCGAGAACGACCTCGATTACTAATGAACGCTTGAAACAACCGGACAACGGTTTCTCACCACTCTGAACGCTAAATACTGATTAGGCCATCCACAACTGTGTGATGGCTTAGTTCTTTATTGCCTGTCATTCGTGACAGCTCTTTTGGTAATACTTGTATGAAAATTTGTTTTGTTATGTATCCGTGGGACAAAGTTGAAGCTGAAACAGACTCAACTCTGCGCCTTATTCACGAAGCGGCTAGCCGTGGTCATACGGTTGCGATCACGACGCCCAATAACCTGACTATGCGCCACAGCACAGCGATTGCATTTTGCAAGGTCTTAAAAAAGGGCGACGTATCAAACAACATTCCGAGTTTTTACCGCCGGGCTGAATTTCGTAAAGCACAGCTGCCACTGGCAGGCTTTGACGTGATCTTCATGCGTGCCAACCCGCCGCTGGACACCATGGCGCTGAACTTTCTCGACTCGGTGCGCGATGACACATTCATCGTAAACGATATCGACGGATTGCGCGTCGCCAACAACAAGCTTTATACCACCTCGCTGCCGGATCCGAATAACGAGTTTATTCCAGTTACTCACGTTTCAAAGAACCGTGAGTACTTGGAACGGGTATTAGACGAAAGCCCTAACGCGCGAATGATCATGAAACCGCTTAACGGCTATGGCGGTAAAGGGGTCATCCTGGTTGAGAAAAGCGCGAAGTCCAGTGTGAAGTCACTGCTCGATTTCTACATCGGCGAAGACAAAAACTACGTCATTCTCCAGGACTATATCGAGGGCGCCGAAGAAGGTGATGTGCGCATCATGATGCTCAATGGCGAGCCAATCGGAGCAATGCGCCGGGTACCGGCAACGGGCGATGTACGCTCAAACATCCATGCTGGCGGCAAAGAGGTTAAGCACACCCTGACCAAGCAAGAGCTTCGACTCTGCAAACATATCGGCCCCAAACTGGTGCGTGACGGCCTGTATTTTGTTGGTCTTGATGTCATCAAGGGCAAGCTGGTCGAGGTGAATGTACTGAGTCCGGGCGGGATCACCCGTATCAACCGCCTGAACCGGACCAAGTTACAGCGCGAGGTGATCGACTTCGTTGAGAGTGTCGTTATCGCTAAAGAAATTGGCATTGCCCGAAAAAATGAATACCGTCAGGTGATTGCTGATGCTGCGACTTACTGAAACAGAAGTGCTGGAGAAAATCCGGCAGCGTGTTCCGTTCGAAGCACAGCTTAGCGACGGCAGCTTGGTTATCCGGATCAGTGAGTATCAGCCTTATGTAGCTACAGCCATTCATCACGGTCAACGCCTTCGCGGTGATCTGGCCGACAAGTGCTACCTGAGCGAAGTGGAGCGGTACTATGAAGAAGACCCCTATACCGGTGACTTTATCTCCTCACTGCCAATTGTCCTGCAGGGAGAAGATTCTCGATACGAGTATGATCTTAACCGCCCGATCGAGAGCTGCATCTATGAAACGGCCTGGGGAAAGTCAGTCTGGTCTGAGGATATAACCGACGATGAGCGTGCCGTGTCGATCAGCAAACACCAGTGCTATTACCGCATATTGGGGTGCTTGGTCGACTCACTCGAGAGTCAGTTTGGCCTGTGTCTACTGTATGACATTCATTCATACAACTACCAGCGCATTGAGCATGCAACACCAGTATTTAACCTTGGCACCAGCCAACTTAACAAGCGTAAGTGGCATAAGGAAATTGAACTCCTGCTTGGGTTTCTTAATGATGTCGAACTACCAAACATTGAAGTGAATGCCGAAGTGAATTCAGTATTCAAAGGCCAAGGCTATCAGGCAGCTTTTATAAAGGAGAATTTTGCCAACACGCTGATCTTGCCCATCGAAATCAAGAAAGTTTTCATGAATGAAATGAGCGGCGACGCTTTCCCGCTGGTTATCGAGAAGCTTAAAGAAGCCATGAAGACGGTGATCACCGAGCATGCGGCTGCAACCATACAGCGTCGTACCAAAGCGAAGCGCCTGACAGGCAGCCATATATTATCATCGCAGCTGCCACGCGAGGTGATCAAACTTGACAGGCAACTGTTTTCATTGGCCCGGGGCATCAATACGCTGAGCTATATCAACCCGACTAACCTTAAACAGGAAAAGCGACGGTTTCTTCATCGGCCGCATGACTACCTGCCAGGGTTTACCTATCGGCAGCTTGATATTGATCCCTATAAGTTCAGGGAGCAATTATATCGGTTGCCAGTTGATGAGATCCGCGATGCCGACATCCAAAAGATGTATCGCCGGGTTATTGACCAGCTGGCGGTCAGGATAGACCTGCTGACCAGCATCGGCCATGAGGAGTTCTTGTATAACTCACTGAAATATTACGGCCAGCCAGATCAGCAGGATATTGCCAATGCGAACTTTATTCTCCATGCCAGGGAGTATCAGGAGCAAGAGACTCCTAGCATCAGCGCGTCTGACGCGATTGGCATGTTCAAAACGGCTGCAGAAGAGTATGGGATCTCGTGCAAGATTGTCGGTTCAAAGCAGCTAATTGCACGAGCTATGGTGAGCGGGCGACACATCAAGGTCAATATGAGCTGCCAGTTCTCACCAACCGATCTCAATGCACTGATCCACCATGAACTCGGTGTGCATATGGTGACCAGCGTCAATGCCGACAAGCAACCGCTGAAGGTGCTCAAACTCGGGCTACCGGGTAACACCCATACGCAGGAGGGACTGGCTATCTTGTGCGAGCATCTGTCGGGCAGCTTCCCGTTGCACCGACTCAAAACACTCGCGTTACGGGTGATAGCCGTTGATAAGATGGTTCGAGGCGAGAGCTTTAACGAAACATACAACAGTCTGGTGACAGAGCACGGCTTAAGTTCGGATGATGCATTTACTATCACAGCAAGAGCCTATCGGGGAGGCGGCTTTACCAAAGATTACCTCTACCTGAAAGGGCTCAGAGATGCACTGATCTATTATCGGCAGGGAGACTTGGCCTCATTATTTGTCGGCAAAACAGGATTTGAGTTCAAGCCTCTGCTGGATGAGCTAATCACCCGGGAGATATTACATAGGCCGGATTATCTTCCCAAGGCACTGACACAGGTTGATAACAGCGATCCAGTCATCAACTTTATGCTCAACAGCATAAAGTGAGTACCCGCAAAATCATACGCAGCTGCGGTTTGGTAATCATTGCTGCGTATACCTGCCTCTCGACAACGACCTATTCAGTCCATACACACTGCACTATGGGTTTCTGCTCCCAACTTGCAGTCAGGCAGTAAAACAAAGAAAATGTGCCTGAATCGAAACTATGGCCAACTTGGACAGTCATAGCTTCATTGCAGCGCAGGGGATCTATATGGGTCGCAAGGTAAGTCGTCACCAAAGTGCTAAGTGGTCATTATGGTTAGTATTACTGGTTGTCTTTGTCTGTTCCGGACAAAACATCGGGATGGTTTCCTCGTGCCCGCTTTATACCCAGACAAGCCTGGACTCGCACCATGATCTGGAGACACCCTCCCACGCCGTAGAAAAGAAGTGTGATTTAACCGACCATCTGCTCCAGCTTCACCAGCAGTCGCTGGATCATGCCCTGATCAGCATCGGAATACTGTTGCTGCTGATAACAATGTCTATCGGTAATCCATTTCACGTTCCGCTGCTAACCGAACCTATAACGCCCTCCCGGCGACGGCACCTTACCCTGTGTGTATTCCGAGAATAACACCGATCACCCGTCGACATTCGTCGCTAAAAATTGGATATCAGGTTTATTTGGAGTACATACATTGAAAAAACAGCTTTCTTCTCTACTGGCGTCTATAGCACTGCTTGCCACGCTAATAGCATCATTACTGCCCCTTTCGGCACAGGCCATCGAATACAACACCGGCTGGCTTTCGAACCCGCAGCACCCGCCCGTAGAAGTCAGATACATGCTAACGGGACAAAGCGACCCACAGGCAAACACCGTCGAGGCCTTGCTTGAAGTCAGGCTCGACACCGGCTGGAAAACCTACTGGCGGAGCCCCGGCGAAGGCGGCGTCGCACCCAGCATCGACTGGGATCTGTCCAACAACCTCGAAAACATAGACTGGCACTGGCCGATGCCAAAACGTTACGAGTTTCTCGGTGTCGAAACGCTCGGTTACAAAGAGCACATCGTGTTTCCAATGACCCTTCATGTCGAGGATATGGGCAAACCTGTCTTTCTGTCAGGCAAGCTCACCATGTCATCATGTACCAACATCTGTGTGCTGACTGATTATGAGATAACGCTGGACTTCACCCCGTCCAAGCTAAGTGCCTCCCAGGAAGCTATGCACCTGTATAATCAGGGCATGAGCCAGGTACCTAAACAATCAAGCGTCATTTCACTGGATCAAATCTCCTGGGATGCAGGCAGCCGGACCCTGTCTGTTGTCGCCACCAACCCTCAGGGATGGCAACAGCCCGACGTATTTATCGACGGTAGCTCGCAGCAGGCCATCGACTCGTCGTTTCGTACCCCTTCAATCCGCATTGACGGCAATCAGCTCATTGCCCAGCTGGAAGTCACCAGCTGGTTTGGTACACCGGATCTGCTCAGTCAGACATTGAATGCGACCATCAGTGACAATGACATCGCCGTAGAGATCCCCGGCCTCGTCACAGATTTGCCGATCCCTGTAAACAGCAGCGCAAGCCTGCTCGAAGTTATTGCCATTGCATTGCTGGGCGGACTTATTCTCAATGTCATGCCTTGTGTACTTCCGGTACTCGGCATGAAACTCAGCACTGTGATTTCAGCCAAGACACTTCAACAGCGTCAAATCCGTACTCAGTTTCTTGCATCGGCAGCCGGTATTCTTGTCTCCTTCTGGCTGCTCGCTGGCTTTCTGATCGTATTAAAACTCTCGGGCCAGGCACTGGGCTGGGGAGTGCAATTCCAGAGTCCCTACTTCATTGCGGCAATGGTACTGATCACCGGCTTGTTTGCGGCCAACATGTTCGGCCTGTTCGAAATCCGCCTGTCCAGCAATACCAATACCTGGCTCGCCTCTCGCGGTGACAGCTCCTATGCCGGTCATTTTATACAAGGCATGTTTGCCACCTTGCTGGCCACGCCCTGCAGCGCCCCGTTCCTGGGTACTGCCGTGGCATTTGCGCTCGGCGCCGATATCATTACGCTGATCGCAATATTTACCGCACTAGCTATCGGTATGGCGGCTCCCTGGCTGATTATTGCCGCTTTCCCGACAGTTGCCAGACTACTGCCTAAACCCGGCCCGTGGATGAACAAACTGAAAACCCTGTTCGGCTTTATGATGCTGGCAACCAGCCTGTGGCTGCTTAGCCTGATGGCTAATTTCTTTAGTCTCTGGCTGGTCTCTGGTGTCGGTGTCGTACTCGTTATTGCTCTGCTATGGCGGCTGGGCAACGTCAAAGGTCGCAAGCCTGTTATTCTGACTCTGGCATTTCTGCTATTTGGTACTGCTGGCAGCTTGCTCCTGGGCAGTGTAACCGCCGACCAGTGGGCCAAGCCTCTTCCAGCAGATCATGCCTGGCAGCAATTAGACACCAAGCAGATTGCGCAGGCGGTCAGTCAGGGGAGAACAGTGTTTGTCGATGTGACCGCCGACTGGTGTATAACCTGTAAAGCCAACAAGATTGGTGTATTGCTGCAAGATCCTGTCTACTCTGAACTCGGAAGAAGTAACATTGTTCTGATGCGTGGTGACTGGACCAGGCCGTCTGAATACGTCACAGGCTACCTTCAGTCCAACGGACGTTTCGGTGTGCCGTTCAATATTGTCTATGGCCCGAATGCACCACAGGGGATCCCGCTACCGGTTATTTTAAGCAGCGAAGAAGTCATGCAGGCGATACAGACAGCTGGCGGGCAGGAATAATTAATGGACGAGCAGTCTACATCATCTCATAAAACAGCGAAGATAAGGCGGAGGACCAGGTACTGGCTAAAAGAAGCTGTGTTGGTCATTATTATGTTTGTCGCCTTCAGCACCTTGATGGACTACTGGCGAAGCCAGGATATGCCGGAAGGACACATTCCTCAGCTTGTTCTCCAAACAACTCAAGGCAAGCACATCGACCTGGTTACCCTAAGCCATGAGAAACCTGTGATGGTCTATTTTTGGGCAACATGGTGCCCGGCGTGTAAGTTTGTCACCCCGACCGTTGACTGGATGAACGATCACTTCGAGGTCGTCACCATTGCCCTGTCATCCGGTGACAACAGACGGCTCAATGCCTTCATTGAAAGTCATGACTATTCGTTCAGGGTAATCAATGACAACCGTAGCGAACTGGGGCGCGAATGGGGAATAGCTGCCACCCCGACAGTCGTCATCATCAAGGAAGGAAAAATAACCTCTGCCACCACCGGTTTCAGCACGCCACCGGGGCTATGGTTCAGAATGTTGCTTAACCAATAAGCTACACAATAAACACCCGCCAGATTGACCAATCTCGCGGGTGTTTTCCTCATCACAACACGTACATTATCTTGTCAGCCAGCTAACAGCTAAATGATTATTCCCAATCCCAGCCTCTTCGGCTCTCCTGCTCTTGAGAAAACATCATCCGATATCCACTGATATTTTCGTGTGGAATATCATGCATCACTTTATGGAACTGCTTGTTATCCAAGTGGATCAAGTTTTCGTGATCCCCTGACTCGATGTAGAGTTCATCTTGCTCAAGCAATAGGTCATCTACCAACATATTTACCTTGTAAGCTTGTCCTAATGAAGGGACAGCCCCAGGATCGCAATCCTGAAAGATCTCTGGTAGTTCGTGCTCGCCGATCAAGAAATACTGTTTACCCATCATCCGGCCAATCTTGTCAATCATCACCCGTCGGTTAGACGGAACAACTGCCATCAGGTATTCACCATTTTGGTCCTTGAGCATGACAGCTTTCGCCACCTGCGAAGTCGGGACATGCGCAGAGATAGCAGAACTGAAAGATGTGTCGGTATGACGGTGCTGGGTAAGGCTAAAGTCCACATTATGACTATTGAGGAATTGCCCTACTGTAATTGCCATGGCCATAATCACCTCCAGGAAATAATTCCTACAGCAAAAGTATGGGAGGCGTTGGCCATTTTTGCGAGAACACGAGCTCACTTTTACGTGTAAAGCCGCAAAAACATCTATTAGTTAGTAGATCGGAACTCTTAGTAGATCGGAACCCTTCGCACCTGCCAAAAAGCACGGCGCCAATAAGGATTAGCCAAACTTGAAATCATCACCCCCTGCGACGTGGAGGCATGAAGAAACTCGGCATTACCGAGATAAATCCCGACATGCCTCAGACGCCGACCTGTTTTAAAAAATACCAAATCGCCCTCTTTAGCGTCGGCTAGCGGGATCCACCGCCCCATTCTCGCCTGTTCCCCTGTCGTTCTCGGCAGTACCTTGTTAAACACATCATAATAACCCACTTGAACAAACGCCGAGCAGTCAATACCGCGCCTACTCTTTCCGCCCAAGCGATAAGGTGTTCCCTTCCAGCTTTCGTAAACCCGATTAAATGTCGGGGCTGGAGGCGCAACCATTACAGGTACTACACGCATCTGAGGGCGATTCAGCGTTTCGGCCTTGGCCGCCTCAGCGAGCTCCCCATCCAGCACAGAATTAGAGCTACAACCGGAGAACACGGCCAGTGACAAAATAACAATCAAAAATTTAGAATAAATATTCACAGCGCAATGTTGTTAGATACTGCCGGAATCTGACGGAAAGCCTGCGAAATATCCCGCAATTTTCCGTTGTAATCAGCATTTATTAGTTTCACTATAGGTTATACCATTCCACAGTTTTGAACAGAGGTACTACCGAATCCTGACATTAATTGTTATAAAAACCGACAACTTGACCTCCAGCCATAACAGGGAAGATGTAGTTCCATGAATATTTATCCACTCAGGGCATTTATCAGTGATGATATCCACGCGGTTGCCAAAATCTATCACCAGGCAGCATCTGTGCTTGGACAGCAACATTATTCCCCTGAACAAGTTTCAATCTGGGCCGACTACCCTCAAGCACACTTTGATGAATTTGAAGCGCTCGTCTCCCAAGGGCATACATTGGTTGCGGTTGACAGCCGCAACCAGCCGATTGCGTTTGGCCAGCTTCACCCTGAAAACCACCTTACATTACTCTATGTCTTGCCGGAGTATTCCCGCCAGGGGTTGGGGAAACAGCTATACACAGCTCTTGAGGCGATAGCCTCGGCAAATGAGCAAACCAGCCTGAGCGTAACAGCAAGCAAAGTATCGTTAGGCCTATTTGAACAACTCGGATTCGAGCTGATAGAAAAAGAAGTGTCACTCAGAAATAACGTGCCTTTCGAGCGCTATAACATGGTTAAAGTACTCAAGCCGTAAACGGCAGACAAAAAAAGAGGCGAAGCTCATGGCTCGCCTCAAAAACTCCACACAACAGAAGAGATTTCGCACAGCAGACCCAGCAATTTCAGACAGGACTGGTCATACCGTGCCAAAACCACGCTCTTTATCTCTTGAATTATAAAGACTTTCCAGCATTTTCTTGACTCATATTATCCCATGCGATTGACTTCACACCTTGTCTGTTTATTTACATCCATTTGTCTGCTTTTATGCGCTTTTAAGTGTTAATTAACGATAAAACTATCAACTGAAATTGCGAACTGAATGTACTTCAGCCAAAAAAATATTCGAAATAAAAATGTTCTCTAAGCATGCCTGAATCATTTATCTTTTGTCTGAATTCCTGTATTTTTTGTAGATCTGTTTCTAAAGCTCCTCTGACCTCTTCTGTGTAATCTCAACAGCGTCAGACAGAGTACTAACAATACAAAGGAGTGATTGTGCTTTCTGTTATCCGCCTGTTTTTAGGGGCGATCTTCATCATTTGTACCACGCTTTTTGCTTTGGTTTACTGCTTGCTGAGTCCACGTGATCCTAAACACGTACACTTTTTTTGCCGCGGGTTCGATCAACTCCATAAACTAGTTGGGGTTGAGCTGATTAAGCGAGGCAAAGAAAATGTCGCTCAAATTGGAAACAGTGTCTATATCTCTAACCACCAGAATATTTTCGACTTTGTTACTTCACCGGGAATGCTTGAGCCACGAACTGTCTCAATTGGCAAAAAAAGCCTGTTGTGGATCCCGTTCTTCGGGCAGCTCTACTGGATCACCGGTAACATACTGCTCGATCGAGAGAACAAATCGAAAGCACGTAGCACAATTCAACAGGTTGCCGAGGCTATCCACAGCCGTAACCTGTCTGTTTGGATGTACCCTGAAGGGACACGAAGCAAAGGTCGCGGACTTTTACCCTTTAAAACTGGTGCTTTCCGCATGGCCATCGAAGCCGGAGTACCTATTGTGCCGATGTGCGTCAGCTCAACCCACAACAAAATTTCACTGAACCGACGTGATAACGGTATCGTCATTACCGAAATGCTTGAGCCCATTGATGTCTCACAATATGAAATGAAAGATGCCCGTAAGCTGGCTGATCACTGTCATCAGATTATGGAGAAGAAGATTGCCGAGCTGGATGCCGAGGTGGCTCGTTTGGAACTCGCCCGCGAGCAGGTAGAAGTAAAACCAAGCTAGCTATCTGTCTATCTAAAAAGAATAAAAAAGAGCATCACAGGTGCTCTTTTTTTATAGGAAGCGAATTAACGCCTCTAGCTAGCCAGTGAGTCAAACGCCTGACGCAACGGATCACTGTTTAGGATCCGCCCATGCCCTAACCCCTCTGTTGCCAGCAACTTCACATGATCATACTGCTCCGCCTGCTTGGAGTGTGCAAACGAAGCAAAACGATCGGCCTTATCATGAACGATCACCGCTGAACCAAGGCGGGCCTTCAGTCTTTCTAGCGGATCTATCGAGTCCAGCGCATATTGGTATGTTTCGGCGATTTCACCGACAACCTCATCAAATAGCTTCATCGAATACCCAGAACGCCTGACGGTACTGACGAGGTTTTCTGTATAGTTGAGCACCGGTGCCACCAGCAGTACAGGCTTTCCCTCCAGCAATGCATGGCGGCTCTCCAGAACCATCGCCCCGCCCATGCTGTGTGCGATAACGCCAGCAATGCTGGCTTGCTGATCCAGCACACTATCAAACGCTTTCACAAAGCCAGGCAGATGCCCGTAACGGCCTTCACTCTCACCATGTGCCGGATTATCGAATGCCAGCGCGGTATACCCCGCCGCGGCAATATGCTCCATCAGAGAGAAAAACTGGCTTGATGAGCCTGACCAACCATGGCCTAGAATCCAGGTCGGCCCTTGCCCCAGTTGATAAGTCATGATCTTACCTTCAGAGGTTTCAATCTGACGTCGAACTAACCCTGCTGGTTCTTCAATCAAGCGCTTGCTCCGATCCGGTGTCAACAGCAAATTCTTCGCAACTTTTCTGGCGTGGCCCGGGGCAATAGTGTGATGCAGCCGTGTTGTCAGGTTAATCATGCCTCGGCGAAGATCAAAACCTTTGCCCTGCCTAAAATATATCTTGCTGCTCATTGAGCCTCCAAAAAGTACGGTCGTGCTTTTTTAATTCAAACAAAAACTAATCGTAACTGTGATTATTACACTCGCCACTCGTTCAGTAACTCTTCAATTCCAAGCCAGAACCGCTGGTGTTCATCGGTTTCCAACGACAAGGAACGAAACAAATGACTGCTTAAATAAACGCCATAGAGACGGTATACAAATTGCCAGGTATCAAGCTCCGGTTTCAGCTCACCGTTTTGCTTTGCTTTTTCAACCTGTTGGCATAAATAGTCCAGCCAACGACGAGTGATAATCGCCAAGGCCTGCCGAACAGGGCTGTCAGCATCACTACTGTCTCTCCAGGCATCCAGAAACATGCAACTGCCCTGAAAAGACTGATTCCATTCAAGCCAGTTTCGCAGCAATAGCCGCAGTTTCTTTTCGATGGTCTCAGGTTCAGCAACCCGTGCCGGCTGAATCACCCGCTCAGTAAAATACTCGCCGGTATATTCCAGTACCGCAATCTGTAGGTTCTCTTTAGAATTAAAATGAGAAAAAAGGCCGCTTTTCGACATCCCTGATGCTTTCGCCAACTGACCTATTGTCAAACTGTCCAGTCCGTCTTTACTGGCCAAGCTAAAAGCGGTTTGTAAAATGTGGTCTCGAGTTACGCGGCCTTTGCTCATTTTCTTCTCAATAACTAGGCGTTTTACCCTTTTTAGCACGATCGTACTTTTTAATGCAATGTATATTTTCTTCTATCCTCGTCCATTTACTGTGTCAGCAAACGTCTGCTGTTAACGTTCAGCAAACCTGAACAGACTGTCAATCATAATAGGGCAGTTCCCTACCTGATGAACGACATCTTCTGCCTGCTTCAATGAGTCATAGCTACACGGAATTCCATAAGTATCTGTTATAGGGTAATCATTCCCCTCAGAGTCTCTGAAGTTAATACTCCAGCCTGCACTTAGAAAATCATGCACTATACGAGCTTCAACGAGCGTATGCTCTGCCATCATTTGGCGACATTCAGAAAGCACCATAACAACACCCTCATGTTTGATGACTCTCTGTAAATATAGATGATATCTCTGCCAGTAAAAATCCCAATCTGTAACTAAATTGCGCTCGCGCAAATACAACAAAGCCGTATCAATAAGATACGGCTTATCAATTATGCGCAGTGTAGCGTAAAGCTACATCACAAATACATTACAGGTATAGCTTGGCTACATCTGAAGGCTCTTGTTCGGCACCTTCCAGCTCGGCATTCCAGTTCAACCCAACCAACACGCCATCTTCCGCCAAAGTGATCATCCAATCTTCGACAAAAACATCCAATGGGATCATTGTGGCAGTAAACTCTTCCCACTCGTCAGCACAATGAAGTTTGGCATCTTCTTCGTTTGACCAAAAAGGCATTACTTCAGAGTCTTCAAACTCACTAGATGCAACAGATAGCCAGTCACCTTCTTCGTTACAAAGCCCCCAAACTACCTGGGTCTCTTTCGTTTCGGTAACAAATAGCGCACAGTTCGCTTGAATATCTGCGGTTAGCTTAGTCATTCTATTCTCTCTTATCATTGGCCTAGTGGCTTACAGTCACGTCAAACGCATAATACAAGATATTATCAAGCGCCTGATGTCCACTAATAATACCAAACTTCTAACCACTCGCGTGATTAAAATCTTATCAATACAGGCATTACGGGCAGCTAGATCATATCCAGTCATCTATATTCTAATAATTGGGCGAATATCGATGCTCACAATCGTTATACTTTACTCGTCAGTGTAATCCGTAGTCGAAGAGGGTATGGGCATGGCAACTATTGATTGGCTGGATTACCTAAGTAACCAAAAGCTCTTACCCCCTCGCGCTCATCTTATCGAAGCTCACCAGTTTTTGGGCAATGCCACCAAAGACAGGATAGCTGTTGACTGCGGCTGCGGGACAGGGCGAGATACGCTTTATCTGCTGGAACAAGATTATCAGGTGTATGCTTTTGATATTAACATAAAGAGCCTTGAAACCCTGTCAGAGCACCCACTGGCCGCTTCGGCTCCTGCCCTGGATGTCCAACTAAGTAGTTTTTCGGACTATGAGTTTCCCCGCACCCACCTGATCAATGCCAGTGCCTGCCTGTTTTTTTGCTCACGTAACGAGTTTTTCCAATTGTGGCCGAACATACAGCAAAGCCTATACAGCGGCGGGGTATTCTGCGGCCATTTTCTCGGCGTTGACGATAACTGCAGCCATGAAGATCTACCGGTGCTGACACACAGCAAAAACGAGCTGGAGCAGCTATTCTCATCTTTCTACGTCGTTTCATGGAAAGAGAAGCAAGAATACTCAGCCCAACTCACCGGCGAGCGGCGAGCTTGGCTTGTCCATACCATTATTGCGATGAAGAAATAATATTACCGCAATCCATTTCATCAAGTTATTTGTCATATAAATTACTTTATTCAACGCAGTTTCGGTGACAAAATAGCCCCTGACTTCTTCTTTTCTCTGTCCTTGATACCGTTGGAACACCTGTATGCGATCTCACCGTGCCGGAAATGCGTTAGCTGCTTTCTCATTTGTGCTCTGGGGCATCTTGCCGCTGTATTACCAATTTCTTCCTCAGGCTAATATCAATGAACTACTTGCCATGAGGATCATTTTCTCGGTACCAGTTATGATGACTGTCATAGCCATTCTGAGACGCCCCTTTCCTTCCCTGCCTACTATATGGGCAGATAAGCGTTCGTTGGTTGCCACGACCATTGCCGCCGCAATCATGTGCATCTCATGGTATGCATTCACCTGGGCCATTACCCATGACCAAGTCCTTGCCGCGAGCCTGGGTTTCTTCATCAATCCTTTGTTTGCCATCGCACTCGGCGTCCTTTTTCTCAAAGAGCGATTGTCACATGCTCAATCGGCCGCCGTCGTCCTGGCTATCGCCGGAATTGGCTACCAAGTCTGGCACTACGGTGAGTTGCCGTGGATCTCATTAATCATGGGAAGCTTTTTTGCCCTTTACGGCTTATGTAAAAAATACATTCGCTATGATGCACTGACTTCCGTTACTCTTGAGGCGGCTATCCTCGCCCCATTCGCCTTGTGCTTCATCATCGCCCAGGGTATATCCGACAATAGCGTGGCCCTGTCATCAGGCTTACCGACACTGCTTCTATATATCGGCTCGGCACCTGTCACGCTGGCGCCACTGATTTTCTTTGCCTTAGCTATCAACCGCACCAGTCTCACGATGGTTGGTTTAATGCAGTATATAGAGCCAACGCTACAGTTTCTGCTTGCCGTGTTCCTGTTCGGAGAGGTTTTTGATGAGGTCAAAGCCATTAGCTTTAGCCTGATTTGGCTCGGTTTGTTTTTGTGCACACTAGAAGCTTTACAGGGAATATATAAAAAAAAGTATGTTCATGCCGAGCAAAGCGGCGTATAACGACTGCGCTAGCCTTATAACATTTGCAGAAGCACGTTAAGCATCAACTAAGGCTCGGTATCTCACCTGAAACCCAAAGAGAACACTATGACGTCAGAGATAAAACAGCTTCAGCAACAGCTGGCAAAGTTTGCGGCAGACCGAAACTGGGAGCAGTTTCACTCGCCCAAAAACCTGGCCATGGCGTTAAGCGGGGAAGTGGGCGAACTAACTGAAATTTTCCAGTGGTTAACCCCCGAGCAAAGCGAACTTCTACCAGAAGCCAAGAAAGCACACCTCGAGAAAGAGATGGCCGATGTAATGATGTATTTGCTTCGATTGGCAGACAAATGCGACATCGACCTTATGGCAGCATGTCAGAACAAGCTGATCAAGAACGAGCAAAAATACCCTGTCGATAAGTGTTTCGGCAGTGCAAAAAAATACAATGAACTCTAGGGCGTGTTGTTCTTTCGCGGTTAAGTTTTGTTCGAATAAATACGTTTGTTGGTCAATTCTACGTAAAATGAGTTGCTTACGTTATTTTAGGAACCATACTCATACTATAGGCTGACTTAAAATATCTATATCAAAGGAGATGGCATGGATATCCACGAAGTTTTTAACGACAGTTATGAAAGATGCAACCAACATCCTCACTTCTTTGATATCTTCTACAATCTCTTTTGCCAGAAAGACGACAGGTTCCGAGAGATGTTTGCCAATGTCGATATGCAAAAGCAGATATCAATGCTTAAAGCCTCGATCGCGATCATTCTACTGGCACCTGTGTCAGAGTCCGCCCGAGAATCCGTTCGTTTTTTTGGCAAACGTCACGGCCCTCAAGGAATAGGTGTTAGCCCGCTGGACTACGAAACCTGGCTTGATTGCCTAATGGAAACCGTTAATCAGTGCGATCCCAGCTATACTTCTGAAGTCGATCTGGCATGGCGAGAATGCTTCAGGCTAGGTCTTGAAATCATGAAGAAAGAGTGCGAAACATGACGGGCATCAGCTATGCCAACCGACTCCGGCTGCTCCTTATCATTGCCATAACACTTGCGATACTTGCCTTATATTTCTCACCCATTACCCAGAGCCGAAACTTTTACAATTATGCCGATCAGCGCACCTTCTTGGGAGTGCCCAATTTTTTCAATATCATTTCCAACCTACCTTTCCTGCTAGTCGGTATTCTTGGCCTCAAACGATTTCACCCTCATCACCTTAATGCAATTGAACCGAGAATCCGTTTGCTGTATCCAGGCTTCTTTGTCGGGTTAATCGCCGCTTTCTTCGGCTCCAGCTACTATCACCTCACCCCTAACGCGTTTACCCTGATGCTGGATCGCATTCCTATCACGATTGCCTTTATCACCCTTTATTGCATTGTTCTGAGTGAATTTATAAAGCCGGCTATCGGGCACCGCCTGATTATTCCAGCCGTACTATACGGATTGCTCTCCGTTGTGTATTGGTATGCGACAGATGTTATCGGTGGGCGGGGGGACTTATCCGCCTATGTACTGGTACAGGTGATCCCCATCATTCACTTACCGCTGATAATAGGCTTGTTTAAATCGCCTTTTAGTCACGGAAGATACTACCTATACGCGCTATTAGCTTATGTGCTTGCTAAGTGGGCGGAGTCAAATGACGAACAGCTGTATGCGCTGTTAGGCGGAGTCAGCGGTCATAGCGTCAAGCACCTGCTGGCCGCGCTCGGAGGATATATGATCTATCTGGGCTGGATTAAACGTATGAAGGGTACAGAATCAGGGAGCTAATGCCTGCTCCCTCAGACTTGCACAAGGTTAACACTGGCGGGACTATTTTTCGCCTATTCCCCGATGCTCTTTTTTAGCCAGGGTAATTTTACCAAAACCCAGCTTCTTAAAATGGTTGTCTCTAAAATCTCTGACCGCCTTCGAGCCAGAAGATACAGCTTCAACTTGCTGCTCCATTTTTAGAAACTCAGTCAGATCAATACCTTCCGCTGCCGCAACGGCCTCATGGATAGAACGGTATTGATCATAAGAGAATGCCAGCTGTTTCTCTTGTTTCTTGTAAGTGTAGATAATGGTGCGTGACATAACGCCTCCAGCAGCAAAAAAATAGGTTGGGAATTTACCTTAACTCACCCGATGATGGAAGAGGAACCGCGATATTCAGCCCGTTTTCAGTATGAATCAGCATCGCTATACCCAAGCCNTTGGGAATTTACCTTAACTCACCCGATGATGGAAGAGGAACCGCGATATTCAGCCCGTTTTCAGTATGAATCAGCATCGCTATACCCAAGCCACCTCAAGATGCAGGATTCAGAGTGAGACCAGCGAGCTCAGTTCAAGGAAAATGACGGTAGGAATGGTAGTCCCTTTCAACGTCATTTGACACAGAAATGGGTTCGCTGGCTCACTCCCAAAGGGCGAGTTCCAGTTCTTTTAAATAGATAGGGGCCACTATGCGTTGTTTCCGATTATTAATTTAGAACCACTAGATCTTCTAATCGGAGCCTAGCCTAGAGGCCAAGTAATTCTCGCTGAAACGAGCATCTTGAGGTAGCTTGGGTATATAACGCCATTATCAAAGATCCATGCACTCCCTTTTCCCAAAGTTATACACAGAAACAGTGGATAACTCACATAGTTCACACCAACTTGATCACAAAAAATTAACAACCAAGCTCATCTGATTGAAAATAGTGAATAACTTGATTAGCACTCCCCCGCCAAAGCAGTGACGGATCATGTTGTTCCTGGACAAACTTCCCGTCGACCAATGCGTCAATCAGAGTTACCACCTTGCGCTGCGCGTCCGTTAACTCATCGAGTACATAGCCAGTCCATAGCCAAATATCTTTGCCTGCACATTCTTGCCGAACGCGCTGAACAAGCTTTAACACCGCTTCAAGATTGGCCGGATGCAATGGATCACCACCGGACAATGACAGCCCGCGGCGCTTGATTCGGGTATCGTTCAAATCCGAGATGATCTGATCTTCCATCTCCTGGGTAAATGGGTGACCACAGTCCAGTCGCCAGGTGTTTTTGTTATAACACCCCCGACATTGATGCTCGCAGCCGGAGACAAACAACGTACAACGTGTCCCCGGACCATTAACAACATCAACAGGATAATAGTTAAGGTAATTCATTATCTTTCTCGCCAAAAAAAGAAGTGCCACTCATGGCACTTCTGCATTCGTCGTCTTGAAACGCTAACCCCGCTCTGTATGCGGTTACATGTGCTTGACGCGACGCTTCACTTCTTCCTGCTTGCCGAAGTTAAACGGACGTGCATCCGGACTTCCCAGGTAGCCACATACACGACGAGTTACGGAAACCTTCGACGGGTTGTGGTTGCCACACTTCGGACAGGTAAAGCCTTTGCTGGTACAGTCAAATTCACCCATAAAGCCACATTCGTAGCATTCATCGATCGGCGTATTGGTGCCATAGTATGGAACGCGGCTGTAGCTGTAATCCCATACGTCTTCCAATGCCTCGACATTGTGCTGAATATTCGGGTATTCGCCGTAGCAGATAAATCCACCGCTGGTGATTTCCGGATACGGCATTTCGAAATCAATCTTGTCGTACGGGTTCACTTTCTTCTCAACATCCAAGTGGAAGCTGTTCGTATAGTAGCCCTTGTCAGTGACGCCTTCTACAACACCAAATTCTTTGGTATCGATGGCACAGAAGCGGCTGCATAGGTTCTCGCTCGGAGTACTATAGAGGCTAAAGCCATAACCCGTTTCTTGTTTCCAGCGGTTCGTTGCCTGCTTCAGATGCTGAACAATTGCGATAGCTTTTTCGCGCAGC
Organism: Photobacterium proteolyticum; assembly: GCF_001939735.1. Taxonomy (GTDB): domain Bacteria; phylum Pseudomonadota; class Gammaproteobacteria; order Enterobacterales; family Vibrionaceae; genus Photobacterium; species Photobacterium proteolyticum. The sequence goes on along the minus strand of NZ_MJIL01000096.1, from coordinate 67,094 downwards.
TCCTGGCTGTCAAATACGTGCGTTTCCGTTCCGTAAAGGGCATTGATCGCCTCATGAATACCGATGTAACCTAGAGAAATCGATGCACGGCCGTTCTTGAAAATTTCAGCAACATTATCATCTGGCTGCAGTCGTACGCCACATGCCCCTTCCATATATAGAATTGGCGCAACACGTGCCTTCACGCCTTCAAGACGGCTAATACGGGTTTCCAGAGCACGTCGTGCCAACGCCAGTCTGTCGTCTAGCAGGCTGTAGAAGCGCGCTTCGTCACCTTTGGCCATCAGGGCAATACGCGGTAGGTTCAAGCTAACAACCCCAAGATTGTTTCGGCCTTCATGAACAAGCTCACCGTTTTCCTCGTAGGCATCTAGGAAACTACGACAACCCATCGGTGTTTTGAATGACCCAGTGACTTCAACGACTTTGTCATAATTCAGAATATCCGGGTACATGCGTTTTGACGCACACTCAAGCGCTAGCTTCTTGATGTCATAGTTCGCATCACCCGTTTTGTGGTTCAGCCCGTCTTTGATAGCAAACACCAACTTAGGAAAGACCGCTGTTTTGCGGTTCTTGCCCAGACCCTCAATACGGTTTTTCAGAATAGACTGCTGAATCATGCGAGATTCCCATGACGTACCCAAGCCAAACCCAAAGGTCACAAACGGCGTCTGACCGTTAGCAGTATGCAGTGTATTTACTTCATATTCCAAAGACTGGAACGCATCGAAACACTCTTTCTCGGTACGGGCCTTGGCAAAAGCTTCTGGCTCGGCAATGCCCCACTCCTGAGCGATCTCAAGGTGCTTGTTAAAACTGACTGTCACATAAGGAGCAAGCACTTCGTCGATACGGTTGATGGTGGTACCGCCATAGATATGGCTGGCTACCTGGGCAATGATCTGCGCAGTAACCGCAGTGGCCGTCGAAATAGATTTCGGCGTATCAATCTCGGCATTCCCCATCTTGAAACCGTGCGTCAGCATACCGTTCAGATCAATAAGCATGCAGTTGAACATCGGAAAGAATGGCGAATAATCCAGATCATGGAAGTGGATATCACCCACTTCGTGCGCCTTAACAATATCACGAGGCAACAAATGCTGCTTCGCATAGTGCTTAGCCACAATCCCGGCCAGAAGATCGCGCTGAGTCGGGATCACCTTGCTGTCTTTATTTGCATTTTCGTTTAGCAGAGAAGCATTGCTTTGCTCAATCAAGCCTCGGATTTCGCCATTAAGCAGACTTTTTTTCTCACGGGCAATATCGCGATCATGACGATATTCAATATAAGCACGTGCGACCGCCTTGTGCGGACCTACCATCAGGTGATTTTCAACCGCATCCTGAATGACGTGAATGTCGACTTCTTCAACAGACATAAACTGAGAAAGCACACCGTCAGCCACCGACGCTGCATACGCCTCGTTCATCGCTTCTACTGATTCGGCTGCGCTTAGCACCGCTTCTTTAATACGCTTGGTATTAAACGGTACACGGCATCCATCACGCTTAATCACAACAGGGTTCACACGGGGCTCCTACGAAAATGACACTGTCACTTAAACACAAAATATAGGGTCTAGTGATTGGGCTAATACAAGATGTGGTGTATTAGGCGAGAAATCCGCAAAACAAACATTGATCTAAATCAGTTTTATTAAAGGACAGTACAGGGAACAACCGATGATTTTGAGCTAGTGCCAAAAAATGAATGTAAGCTTTTTTCTCAGCCTTTTTGTCAACAAATTTATTGCTTTCAATGCCTCTTTTTTTAAAAAATAGTCCTTGCAAATCGACAAATTTGGCGGGCTGATTTTCTGCCTAACTGGATTGTCTCGTTACCCATTTCTGATCACCGTGTAACTAACAAGTATGACAACGCCCTCTTCTTTATCGCTGCCTTCCAACATCACTAAAAATGCCAAAATATACCTCGCTTGTTACCACCGCTGCCCCTCTAATCTTCATATCCGATATTGACCCAGGTAAAACTCTTGCAGCGACGACTAATCAATACCGCCCTGACCGTGATCTTAATGCTGCCTTCAGTGGTCTACAGTGATGCACCCGATCACCAGGTCAACCCGTTTCCCCCTCTCAGTATCGTCAGCTGGAATATGCAGTGGCTAAGCACAGGTAGTAATAAAACGATAATCAACCGGACAGCTCCCGACTATCGTCAGCTTGCCGGAATTGTCAGAGCGCTTTCTCCCGATATCCTTGCCTTTCAGGAAGTGGACAGCGTTGATGCCATAGAAGCTATACTGCCTCCGTCCGGCTATAAGATCTTTCTCTCGGACAGACGTCACTCCCCGACGGAAATATTCCCCGATATCAATCAGTACACCGGATTTGCCATCAGAAGTACGATTCCAGTTGATAACCCACAGGACCTCAGCTCGCTCAATGTCGGGAGCTATATCAAGGGCAAGACGAAACACGGGCACAGGGCAACCACCGGGAAACTCAGATACGGTAGCTACATCGTTATCCACAAAGGAACCGATGCTGAACTGCACTTACTGAATATTCACCTGAAATCAGGTTGCTTTACAGGAAAGTCGAAGAAAACCAGCAAGGCATGTCGTACCTTAAGACGTCAAGCTTCTATCCTTGCTAGTTGGGTACAGCAACGTCAGGACAACAACGAACATTACATTGTGGTAGGGGATTTCAATCATCGACTAAACAGCCGGCATCAATGGCTGTTAACAGCATTGAATCAGGCACTATCATCCCCTGTCTATAATCTCACTAAACATGTCGATGCTGCGTGTTTAGTCTCGTACCGCAAGCGTAACGGAAGCCGAACAAAACGCCTGTACCGTTCTCTTGTTGATCATGCCATCAGCTCTAAAGCGATCGCCAGGGCTATCACCACCAACGGGGTGGTCTATCAGCACTACTTTACCGCAGCTGAGGTAGAAAAATACCAATTGTCTGATCACTGCCCATTAGTCATCTCGTTTTATAAAGCCGGGTGATTTTTGAACAATCTGATATCGTTCATGAGATCATGATCGCTCTTTCATAAGAATGTCATTTAATCTTTGTAACGTTAGCTCTATAGATAGAGACCAACGACACATAAAATGTGAGATAGATAATAGGACTAATATGGACGCGTTAAACCAGTATACGTTTGTTGCGCCAACCGAAGATGAGCTCATGGTTGAGCAACCTGATACGCTATATCTCTCAGTTGACTGCGATGACGAGCAGGCCAATGACATAATTGTACTAGGCGAGTAGCTTGATATAGTGCAATAGACTTGAACAAACCATAAAAAAAGCCCGATTTCTCGGGCTTTTTTTATGGTACTTACTCTCGCGCATAACCATTATTGTAGTGCCTGACATCCGGCACTATGTTGTGCTTATTGAGCAATCGATACATAGTTGCGCGTGACACGCCAAGGTCCTTCGCGGCTGATGCTACCTGCCCCCTGTGCGTTTCCAGCACAGCGACCAAAACATCCTTCTCCGCCTCATCCTTAATGTTTCTCAAGCTTTGCTTAAGGTTCGCCTTACTGGGCAAATCAAAGTGCTCAGCCCGAACTTCATTGCCTTCCGCCAACAAGGCAGCACGCTTGACCTGGTTAATAAGCTCACGTACGTTGCCAGGCCAGCTGTAACGTAACAGTAATTGCTTGGAATCTTCGGAAAACGATGCCGCCATCGTACTGTATTCCCTTGCAAACTTGGTCAAAAAGGTTTCAGCCAGCAGGAAGATATCCGAACCACGCTCTCTCAGGGTCGGCACTTTGATGTGAAAAACATTCAGGCGATAGAATAGTTCCTTACTAAAGTCTCCGTTAGCAACGGCAGCCTCTAAGTCCGCGCTAGAGGACGCAATGATGCGGGCATCGGAAGATGCGTCATCATCAAGCGACTCCCCTGCCGGGATCTGGAGGTACGTGAGGAGTTCATCTTGAAGCTCTTTGGACAGCTCTTCGACATTGTCCAACAAAATAGTACCGTTGAACTGGGAACCATCTTCGTTGGTATAGCTGCCGTCAAGAAAGGCCATCTTCTCGTCGTCTCTGGTTAGCGAACCGCAATTGACAATCACAAAAGGGGCATTTTTTCGCTTAGACAGATTATGGATTGATTTTGCTATCAGCTCTTTGCCGGTGCCGTTTTCGCCAGTCAAAAAAACGTTAACTTCTGTTAAAGCCACACGGCGCACCATATCCCTTAACTGCTTGATAGACTTAGAATCACCAAATAGTCCCATATCATGTTGAGACGTTATCTCGACCCACGAACTTGATTCAATTTCGAGCATACCCAGTTGATGGCCAACGGTATCAAGTAAGTGGCTGCCCGGAATAGGTACTGAGAAATAGTCGACACAAAAATTATTAATAAACTGACAAATCGCATCAGTTTTTAATTGCTCTTTTTTGATAATCGCAATCCATTTCACTTGCTTGGTTTTATTTGCCCTCAAAGAAATGCTGTTTAAGCTAAAGTCATTATTGCTTAAGTCAACAATACAAATGCATGGGCTGAACTCATCCAGGATTGAGTCAGCCGTACGTAGGTCATAGCAGCAATGGGTTTTCCAACCAGATTGTTCAAGAAGCGCAATCCAAGGTTCATAGTTACATCCAATTGCAACCAGTCGACCATTAATTGATTTATTTTGACATTGAGCCACCATCGAAGTCACCTTCTATCAATGTGCATATTATTATTGATGTCTTAAAAATATAGGCAATAAACGACAGTTTTGCAGGGTATCAGTTGTAAGAAATGTATTGAAAAGTTATTACTTCATAGTATTGCGAAAAAGAGTCAATATTAATCAACAAGTTATTAATAATAAAAACGGCACTTAAGTATAAGTTTCCGTATTCATATCAACAAATGAACAACAAAAAAGGTACAGCTTTTATACTGTACCTTCCTAAATGACAAATTATTACTATGAAATTGGTTTAATAACCATTATGGAGAATAGAGTTTTCAAGCCTATTCCTATAAATGGATTGCTGAATAAACCCGTTAACATCTGCTTCGACATCCATAATCATTTGAGTGTTTATTCTCGTCCCGTCATCTGAGTTCTGAATAATAAAACCTGTACTAGAAGGGTTTGGATTAGCCGTATTAATATTATTATCACCTATGTCAATTACATGTAGGGGATCTTGAAAATCTATAGGCTCCCCACCAGACGGGTTAACTAACTTGCCATTGTTAATGGTAAAGTCTGCAATACGTGTCGTCAGCACTTCTTCCCCATTAATTGCCGTACTCATCGTTAAACCAATATTTATAATATTGTCATTTATAGAGACAAAACCACCTCGTATAGATGACATATCACTATCAGATAATGATGTTAGCCCTAGTTCATCAATAGAAGGAAAGCTGATAGAAGCATTAGCCATAATAGCTGCACCTCCTATCGTCGATGCGACGAATATACGAGTGAATTTATTCATACTAGCCTCTAATAATCGTTTGCACCAGGTAGTGTAATACTAAACGTTGCAAGTGAGTCTCTAGCAATCGCCTCTGAAGACGGCGACGGCGTATAGACGTTATAGTTTTCAGCAGTTATAAAGCTCTCTCGGCCCTTTACTGCTTGGTTTTTAACCAGCAAGACTGACCCTTTATAATAGGTCTTAAAGTCATCGATTGGCATTACAACAGTACCCCGTGATGGATCGCCAAGGATAACTTGACTGCTATTCATTCCTTTAATAACGACAAAGTGCATATAGCCATCGAAGTTAACGATAGTAATTGCAGGAATCCTTATTTTACTGAACTTATCGAGGGGAATATTATAGCCATTAGCATCTAGCCCTATCGAAATAAGATAATTTTTCATATCTAACATAGAAAAGCCCTGCTTCTCTATTTTTTCTTTATTTCCATGTTTAAACATATACTTGAAAACATCATTTTCTGATGTTTCAAGATCATAGTGGTAAGTAACCAAAGATGCGACAGCAGCAGATCCACAACTAAAATCATATTGCTGCCTGAAAACATCACCAAATAACTGCTCTTGGTAGCTTTTCACCTCAACATTATACGCCCCCCGATTAGGGAAGTAATCCAGCGCATAAATACTACTACTCGCAAGTAGGCCAGTGGTAAACAATATTGATCTAATCATAAGCTATACCGTTTTGGTTTCTTAGCCTTGATATCGCTGCGTCTATATTCTGACATGAATAAAAGATAGTACTTTTGACAAACCAACAATTATCAAAACTAATAATTGCTGGTTAACAAGCAATATTAAAGAAAGGGCCCAAAAGGCCCTTTATCCAGCCTAGTAATCACCACCAGGGCTTACTATGCCTCCACCTGTGCCAACAAGCGCTGCATTTGTAGCTGTTGTTTGCTGTACCATAGAGTTGTTGCCGACGTTCTGACCAGCAATACTAATACCCGAGGCATCACCAAACGCTCTGTTCATGTTGTTAGTCTGCATCACCGTCACGTCAGATGAATTAGACTTACCCTTACAACATGCACCACCATAGGTCACTTCCGCATCCATAATGTGGCCATATAACTTAGAATCCGCCAGATAGGTATTGATTTCAACATCAAGATCTTTCTCTAACGAGTTGTCAACATCTTGGTTTATTTCAGTAATATTCTTATAAACATTACCAACACCTTTAAGCTCGAGAACATCTTTGTCCTTATTGCCGACATTGCTAATGTAAATATCTTTTTCTAAAGTAAACTCTTTATTCTTTAGCACATCTACATTACCACTATCTTCAATGGTGATATCACCATCATGATTGTAGTATCCGTAACCATAATCATGGTCATCAGCAAGGGCCATAGGTGAAGCCACAAGTGCCGCAATCAGCATAATATTATTTTTACGCATGATATTACTCCAAAAATTATCAGTTCTTATTTTAATATCCGTGCATTTTGGTTATACCATCGCCTCTATTATAATCCTAGTATTAAGCGATGGCACAATCATATAACAAAAGAAGTATTGTTCTTTATCCTGCGAAACTAAACATTATTCCATTTTAGTTTTATGGGTCGCTGACATATTTTCAATATGTCAGCATAGATAGACTAACAATTTACTTCAATGTCAGGTTAACCACGGTCGCATTCTGAATTAACACATTGTTACCAGAGTTCTGGACTACATTCAATACACCTGATGCATTACTAAATGATCCTGAGTCAATAATATTGTCACCCGTTGTATTATTGTAAGCCCCATTACCTGCAACATCGCCATACATATCTGAACTTGCGTGAATATTATCAATCTTCAGCTCGTATTGACCGCCGCGAGACTGCGTCATCATATCCTCACTCAATATTTCAGAGTTTGCTAGAATATCCAACTCATCTGCAATACCCCCACTAGAAAAAAGAGCAACTGCTATCAGTGTTAAATATCTCATGACTTCCTCCTGAGGGTTGATACACAACCCTCAGTTATGTGTTATTGACTGGTTAACATTGCATTTGTGCTAGCACTTTGCTGAACCAACGAGTTATTACCCGCATTCTGACCAGCGATATTGATACCGGATGCGCCTGTAAATGCATCCTGCATGGTATTACTTTGAGTGACATTCAATGTATGCTGAGCTGGGTCACCATAACCGTCACCGTAGTAACCATGGCCATCACAACAAGCACCACCGTAAGTAACTTCACTATATGTTACTGCACCATCTAGGTATGATGTTGCCATATAGTAGTTTTCTTCAATATCGATTGTGATATCTTTGCTATTATCATAATCACTATTATCAGTGAACTTATAAATATCTTTATTATTCACATCATACAGTAACATGTAATCACTGTCGTCGTTGTAACTGTCTTTAATAGAGACATCTTTCTCAAGAGTAACCGTTAGGTTCTTTTCAACATCAGTATTGAATGAGTCTGTAATGGTTTTATCATTACCATCATGGTCTGAATCGTATCCAGAATCATAGCTGGAACCACCGTAAGGATCATGACCGTAATCATATGGGTCATGGTCATTTGCTAATGCTAAAGGCGAGCTAACAACTGCTACTAATAGTGCGATATTTGTTTTACGCATGATCCTACTCCAAATATAATGAGTTGTTATTTTTTATAATCACTCGCGTTAGTTCGCGAGATAACTTAATCATAGTTTTCGCCACTCGTACTTTTGTATTATTTTTAATAAACACACTGCCATTTAAATATAAATCTTTTGCTTTAATCACCTTACTTTATAACGCCTTAAAGATAATAAATCGTCTCAACTTTAGAATGACACGTTTGATTTTTTGAGAAATTTTCTTATCTTTAATGAAAATAATATAGTCACGTGAATATCTCAGTGATAAGACACTTATTTAAGATTCTCAGGTGACAACTTTTTCTCACTTATACTACCCTTTTCTTATTAGCTTGTATGAGTATAAACATACAACTTCATATGATTTTTAGGGGCATACACTTGTTATATAAGTGAGGGAATCGTGAGTATTTTCAATAAAATAAGCTATATTGCGCTTCTTGCTTTATTTCCAATATCCGCTTCGGCGGAAGAATCAAAGGCGTCCAAGGAAAGTGAAAAGCCCAAGCGAGTACAAACCGTTGCCGATATTCTCGAGCAACCTGGTGTTTTGACACCTAAAGGCTCTTTTGTTCTTGATACTTCTTTGTCATATACCCAGAACTCATCTAACTCGGTATCTGTTGTCGGCTATACCGTTCTTCCTTCACTTATTGTCGGGCTAATACGAGCCAGTGATATTGATCGGACGACATTGACCTTCGGGCTAACCGGACGTTACGGCATCACTAACCGGCTAGAGGTTGAGGCGCGTATCCCCTGGGTCTACCGTACAGATTCCATTTCTGAGCGGGACCTGAACAGCGGTTCTAATGCAGCAACCCTGCGTACTGTAGATGGCAACGATATTGGCGATATCGAAGCTGCCTTCAAATACCAGATAAACATGAAAGAGGCCCCCTACTGGATAGGTAGCCTCCGCTTCAAGAGCACCACGGGCAAGTCACCCTATGATGTGCCTATTAATAGCCTGAATGACTTTGAAGAGCTGCCTACAGGTTCCGGCTTCCCCAGCATCGAGCCCGGTATCACCATGATAATGCCTATCGATCCAGCCGTTATTTTCATGAACTTCAGCTATATCTGGAATATCAAAGATGATGTAGAAGTCGATATCAATATAACGGACGATGATGACAACACTGAAAACATCCGTGTAGATACCATCGACTTAGGCGATACCATTGCATTTAGTGCAGGAATGGGGTTTGCCGTGAATCCCAAATTCTCGTTCAGTCTCGGCCTAAGCCACAAAACTATCCTAAAATCAAAAATCAATGGAACAACAGCCAGTGATGCCAAGTTGTTGCAACTTGACTCACTCTCGTTTGGTGCAAACTATGCCATCGACAGAGATACAACCATCAACGTCGGCGCGACAGCCGGTATCACCGCAGATGCCCCAGACTTCCAACTGTCCGTTCGTATCCCATATACCCTGAAATAACGCCCTCTCCTATTCACCCCGGCTTATAAAGCCGGGGGACCACTTTCAATGACTAAAGTCTAATTTTCCTCTATGCTATAACGCTTAAAATAAGCAGTAACAGGAATGAATACATGTCCAACCCATTAGACTCATCCCAGATCACGGCCATCCAGGCCTACGATGCGGAGAAGCGTTATAAGTACCTGGTGAAAGAAGTAGTTTCTAACCGCCAGATCTGGATTCTGACTGATGAACATGGCTGTGTCATGTTAAATACGGACGACGAAGATTGTGTACCCGTATGGCCGAACAAGGAATTTGCTGAGTCATGGGCAACTGGAGAGTGGGAGTATTGTAAGGCCGAAGCTATTTCTCTGAACAAATGGCACAGTCGCTGGACTCACGGCCTGGAAGATGACGAGCTGGCTGTGGTGATATTCCCGAATCAGGATGAAGATGGATTAGTTGTTTATCCTGATGAGCTTGATTACGAGTTAAAGCAGCAAGCACGAAAACATAATCAGCGCTAGTCGACTGACAGTTCGTCTTGATTGCCTAGTGAACGGCGAATAGAGAAAGGGCTGTGACAGCCCTTTTATTAGCGAGCGTTCCTGCAGTGTAGTCCGTACTCGTCTATTATCAATTTCTGACTTTACCAACTGATGGAGATGTACCGCCATGGAAGCGCTACTCAACAAGATCAAACAGTCCCCTGAGCAGATTGGCTTTGACACTGTCATCGACCTTATCCAGCGACACTACCTATACACACCTACAGCTTTCTCCAATGGACTTGGCAATGAAACGCTGGTCAACACGGCTGGCAGCAACGAGGGATCATGCCGTATCTTTGCCTTTGCTCAACTGCACCAACTCTCAGAAGCTGAAACATTAGCGTGTTTCGGAGATTTCTACCGTGAAGACGTCCTTCAGAACCCTGATGGGGACGATCACAAGAACATCCGAAATTTCATGAAGTACGGTTGGCAGGGTATCCAATTCTCTGGCCGGGCTTTGTCAGAGAAGTAGCATGGGATCTTATCTCTATATACTGTCAGGTGAGGGGCAAACGCCCCTCGGCATCATCTGGGCTAGTCGCTAAGCGGTTTCTGGCAGTGTGAGCATTTCTCGGCCGGTTTCATGAAAAACGGGACGCGAGTCGCTCTTCCACATGCTGTGCAAAACTTGGTTGCGCGGATAGTTAGCCATGTTAACGGCACCATAAAGGCCAACAGCCCCAGCATCATCTGCATTGGCGGCTGTGCATACACGATAACCGCCCCAATAACGACATTACTAAAGATGGTATACACAGGCCATAATCTTCGTTTGCGCTCGACGTCAGATCCTCGTTGGAACAGCATATAGCTGCCAACAGACAACCCCAGCCATACAATGGCAAATGTCACTAATAGTTCTTGCTGCACAATCAACACTCACTCAATAAAACTTAACGCCGTCAGTCTACCACTCCTGATGTCCTATCAACCAACTTCTCCACCTTTTGTTACAAATCGAATGAATTTCATCCTAGCTCAAAAACGGATTTTGCTCAGTTTGGGAAGCCAATCACAACCTGAAAAAACGAAGCCTTATTTTTGCGGCCAGCGTCCTTGAAAACCGGGCCTCCGGACAGATATCTTAACTGAGCGGATAAAAAGACGATCCGTAACCACTTTCGTTTAGTGGTGATACAAGGAGTTTTAATGGTTGCAAAATCTTTATTGAGAACATGTTTTGTTCTGATGTTTGTTCTTGGCCGAAGCCCGGTTGCTTCAGCCGCGTTACCTGAATATAACAATGCTGATATTGAAAACCCCTCCCCTGTCCAAGGCTCCAAAGAAACATTCCAACGCTCTCTTAGTGGCCTTTACTCAATCCCTAGTTACCGTTCTCCAACCCTGATTCAGCCTCATTCTGACTTCGATGCTCTGTATCAACAAGCAGCCTCTGCCCAAAGCGAGCTTGAAAATGTACTCAGTCAAGTCAGCCTACTAACAGCCGCCCAACCGGTATTACCCGGCCTGAAATCAGAAGCAAGGGCGCAACAAAAAATCGCAACGGAACTAGAAGGCCAAACTGAGCTGCTGACCGATTTAGCACGAGGCTCACTGGTAACCAACAACATTGGTAGCCTTGTTCAGTCGTTTGAACTATTGAACAAGGAAGTCACCGTCGTCGAGGTCAAGAACCGCTTCAAGACCCCTGCGCCGTCAGGCTACCGCGATCTGAAGCTACTCGTGCGTCTACCTAAAACCCAGCACATTGCTGAAATTCAACTTCACCTTGAGGAAATTTCTGTAATCAAAAATGGTGCCGAGCACGAGATATATGAACAAATTCAGACCATCGAGCGCAAGGCCACGACAGAGCAGCGAGACCTAAACGATATCGAATTAGCCAAACTCGCGTCACTGCGACAGCAGTCCCGGGCGATGTACCAGACTGCATGGCATCAATACCTACAACCAGAGGCTATTGCCAGCTAATTAAACCTCATCATTCAGCCCGAACAGCATTTATGTCGGGCTGAAATATCTAAAGCTCACCCCTTCAGCAAATTCATCTTCCGTTCAGATTACTTTGTTATTCTACAGACCAACAAAGAGAAGCTCTTAACAGCCTGATACGTCACTTTTACCAAACCTTCGGTTTGAAGGTCACCGTTTAACGTATATTGCTGAAGCCGAAAGGCAGTACTCAGCATACCAGGAGTTGCTTGATGGATATGAAATCTGTACTTCGTACCTGCTTTATTCTTCTATTTGTTCTTGGTCGTGGCCCGGCAATGGCTGCACCGATGACAAGCTATTCTGAATCAGACCATGAGCTGCCTTCCAATCGCTCAGAAGCCAGTAAGAAATCATTCCAGCGCAGCCTAAGTGGCCTCTACAGCATTGATAGCTGGAAAGATGAGGGGATCGCTCAACCTTACTCAGATTTCGACCAGCTATACCTTGCTGCGGCTCATGCCCAACAAGAACTTGATACTGTTATTCGTGAGATAAGCCTTGTTACCAGCACGCAGGCTATTTTACCGGGTGTTAAGTCCCAGCATCGTGCCAAAACCAAAGTAGATACTGAACTTCAAGGAAATACAAACCAGATCACCGACCTGGCCCGAGGTTCACTGGTTGCAGAAGATATCCCTAGTCTGGTTCAGGCATTCGAACTGCTTAACAAGGAAGTGACTGTTGTTGCGGTCAAGAACCGCTTTAAATCGCCGACAGATTCAGGTTATCGCGACCTTAAATTGCTGGTTCAGTTACCTGAAAGCCAGATTATCGCCGAAGTTCAACTACACCTCGATGCGATATCGACAGTAAAAAACGGTGCTGAGCATGAAATCTATGAACAGATCCAAAAAATTGAACGGGTAGGATTACAGCAGAAACGCCCTCTTTCTGAATTCGAACTGGCACAAATTGCTCAGTTGCGAACTGTCTCGAGTAATCTTTACCAGGAAGCCTGGCAGCAGTACCTTCAGCCTGAGGTGTTAGCAAGTTAACAATAACGATGCACTATATTCAGGGCCGCCTGGCGGCCTCTCCTTCAACATACTATACTGCGGCGTTGCTCAATACTAAGACAACAGTGTTAATGTTGACTATCCTTTATCAAACTACGTTCAATGTGCACGGCTTAGCGTAAACCTGCACCTTCTTGTAGCTTGGGTATAGTATGAACACGTCGCTAGGAGGATCCACGATGACCCATCGTTATCAACCTATCGACTGTACCCTTCACGACTATTTCGAAATGGCTTGTGTTTACCACTATCAGGTAAAGCTTGATTTACGTGACGAGAGTTCAGTCGAAGGAAAGTGTATAACCACGGAAACCCACCCAGACAAATCTGAATGGCTAGTTTTCAAAACTGAATATCAGTATACGAAGATTCGTATGGATTGTATTAAGCGGATGTCTGCCCTTTCACCAGACGCGCAATTCTCGGTCATTAACTGCTGACGAGTAAAAACACAAAGAGCGCCTAAAGGCGCTCTTTGAACCAAGATAGCTTGTAATCAAGAAACAATGGCTTACTTATGAACCATGATATCCAGGATCTGGACATCAGTCTGAGTCATCGCACCATTGGCAAGGGCCGACATATTGCGGATAGACGCATCAACATCATCAGCGACGATACCTTCATTACCCGTTACCCGGATACCATCCAGTGCCATTAACGCAGCCTTTACAGCAGCACTGGCCGATGATGAGACTTTCATCGCACAGCTTGTTTTGGCTCCATCACAAATGATCCCGGTAATATCGCCAATCATGCTGTTAATCGCTGCACTGATTTGCTCAAAACGTCCGCCAAGCAACCAGGTCATTCCCGCAACAGCTCCCATAGAAGCCGTTGTCGCACCACAAAGCGCAGACAGTTTATTCTGATAGCTCTTGATATAAATCGCCATCAAATGAGACATCATCAATGCTCGGGCCATGGTTTCCTGATCAGCGTTCACATGCTCGGCAACAACAGCTACCGGCATCGTCGCAGCAATACCCTGGTTGCCAGAACCAGAATTGCTCATCGCAGGCTTCATTGCACCATCCATCCGGGCATCTGAAGCGGCGGAAGTACGGCAGAGTACATTCGTCAGCAGCCCGCCAGAAAGCAGCCCTCGCTCAACATTTCGCTGGAACGTTGCACCTATCTGCAAGCCATAGTTACCGGTCAACCCTTCTTTGGACAGGGCATCATTGAGCTCCAGTGATTCAGTAATAAACTGGATATCTTCAACGGGAACATTGAGTGCAAACTCATAGATATCGTGTGCATTCGCGTGGGCAAAAATGTTCTCGGACTGAGTATCAGCCGTTGTAGCCGGCTGCGGGTCAATAATAAAGACCGCATCGCCGTTAACATCAATCGAAACAACGTTAGTATGACCGTCAGCAATAATCACAGTCGCCTGATCGGTACCATCACTAACTGTCACTTTGGCAAACAAGATATTAGACACTTGGGCGACACCCACACTAACCTGCTGTTCCAGCATCAGTTTGGCTGCCTCGACATCACCCTTGGTGATATTTTTTAAAACTTCCAGCCCTGCATCAGGTTCACCCGCCAATGCGCCCACAGCTGCCGCTATCGGCAGACCAACCATTCCGGTTCCAGGTACACCAACGCCCATGCCATTCTTCATTAGGTTGGGAGAGACATATGCTTCAACCTGGGTTGGCTTTCCCTTAAGGTGACGAGCGGCAATCGCAGCGGCCAACGCAACTGAAACCGGTTCAGTACAGCCTAATGCAGGAACCACTTCTTTCTTAACTGTTTCAATAAAACCGTTCCAGAGGTGCTTTTTCATTGTTATTACCTTCAGATAAACAGGTGGATGGTAGGGTACTGTTTTATCCCCCTTGTCTTAATATGGTTAATTTACACCTACCTGAAGGGAATTGTTTTGCCAAAAATCCTCTAAAATCAAAATCCGGGAGAAAGTTTTTCTATAGCGGCCAACTCCAGGAAACTAGCAACCTCCGCAACTGCCACAACGCCAGTCTTCCGCATTCACAGCCTGATAAAAATACCGGAAATTGTCCTCATCAATCGGAATATTCTGGGTATCAAAAAGATCCGCCAGCCAATCTATATTGGAAACAATCCATTGATCTTCTTCCTCCCCTTCGGCGTAGAGGGGATCATCCGGATCCATGAAGTTATAAATGCCAAAGGTACCCATATCCTTTTCAAGCTTTTCTTCCGGAATCTCTAAAAGGCTTCCCTGATATGTAATTTCCCAATGGCCCAGACACAAGGTGTTCCCTACCGATGTCCAGCGTGCTTTGAACGGATTGCCCATAGTGCTTGCTCAGGTATTAACGAAGTGGCACATAATAACCACCGCGTTAATATGGTCAATACCTCCAGAGGCTTAAACAGCCAGCACTGTGACTAGGCGTAGCGACAAGGCGCAATAACTAGGCGTAGTAACTAGGCATAGTAGTTAGCACCAACGGCGTACTTGCTCGCAGTATTGTCGATACTCTTCACCAAAAATGGCTTCCAACACATCTTCTTCCGGGCCGATTTGGAAGTTATTCATATAGAAGATAAACAGCGGGATCATCACTAAAGCAGAGAGTGCGGATAAATAAAAAAAGGCAGCGATAAGAAACAATACTAACCCGAGGTACATCGGATTACGTGAAAATCGATAGATACCCGAAGTGACCAGACTTGATGCCTTATGCGGATTACGCGGATCGACGGTTGTTCGCTCTTTAGCAAATGACATAACTCCAGCCAAGCCAACCAAGGTCCCAGCAAGGCAAAACATCAGCACCAGCATAAACTGGCCCCAAAACGAAAATATCCATAACGGCCAATACTGTGAAAGCAAATACATACCACCAAGCGTTATCAGCAATAACACTGGTGGAGGCAATTTCAAATCCATATCCCCATTTCCTCCATAAAAGCGCAAGAGCAATGTAACCACTTCACTGTCGTCATCTCCTTTAATAATCAGTTTAATATATACCTATGTTACAGATGGACTGAATTGAATCACTGAATGGACAATAATAGGTGATTGCTAAGCTGTCATCGGCTCTATAAGATTACCCGACCAATAACTTCTCTCAATAAATTGCCAACAACCTCTACTATGCAAAAGCTCAAGTACCTGCAAGGCTATCCCTCTTCAATTACCGATCAGGTGGCCAACCTGATTGATTCCAACCAGCTTGAAGCTTTCTTGCTAAAGAAATATCCCCGTTGCCATGAGCTAACAACAGAGAAAGCCTTGTATGACTATGTACAAGAGATCAAGTCGCAATACCTGAAGAAATCGCCACCGGTGAGTAAAGTGGTCTATGACAAGAAAATACATGTCATCAACCATGCGCTAGGGCTCCACTCGTTTGTCTCTCGCGTGCAGGGCAACAAGCTCAAGGCAAAGCATGAAATTCGTATCTCATCGATTTTCAAACATGCGCCGCTGCCTTTTTTACGTATGATTATTGTCCACGAGCTTGCCCACCTGAGAGAAAAAGAGCACAACAAAGCATTCTATCAACTTTGTTGCCATATGGAGCCTGACTACCACCAGCTCGAATTCGACATGCGGTTATTTCTCACTCAGCAGGAACTGAGCGGCCCGATCTACTCCTAGTAACGTTTTGACGTTACCAGCTATAAAGATCTGACATCAGCCAAACTTTTGCCTACAATATAGCGCTAATTAGAAATTTAGGTGTTTACATGAAAATTTGTGCTGTTGAGTTAAAAAGCAACGAGGCGATTGTTTGCCTGCTTTCACAAGACAATGGATTATTTGACATCCCTCAATGCCGAACTCAAAAGTTCATTATGAAAGACTCTCTCGACAATACTGAAATGAGAGACTTCCAGTTCGCATTCAAAAAGCTACTAGAAGACTACCAAGTTGACGCTGTTGTGATCCGTACCCGCGAGACACGCGGTAAATTTGCCGGCAGTGCAGTAGGCTTCAAGCTAGAAGCAGCAATCCAGCTTCTCGACGGTGTTCAGGTTGATTTCATGTCAAACAACGACATCAAGCAAAAGCTGAAACGCAATCCGCTGGCTATCGATTTCCGCGATACAGGTCTGCGCCAGTTCCAGGAAGCTGCGTTCACCACAGGCTACGCTTATCTGAGTAAGTAAGCGCCTGCTGATCATTGAAAATGGGGCTATCAGCCCCATTTTTCTATCTGAGATCCACCAATGGTGTATTACTACCTAGAGCAAATCAGCGGTAAATCGTGCCAGTCTGGCCTCAGCAATAGAGCAGTTAGTCATCGCCATAAGCTCCGCCAACGTAATGTTAGGATTCTCGAACACCAGTTTCTTTAGCTGCTCTTCCCGTGATTCACTGTTTTCATTAATGATCACAAGCCGCTCATCAATCTTACGTATCAAATATTGAAAAGCCTCAGGCTCTGAGAAGTTCAGGCTATCAGAGAGCTTGCGCTGCGCACAGGGTTCTCCGCTCACCTGCCAGTTTCTGGAACGGCGAACTCTTTTTAGCTCGCACCCATTTTCCTTGGCAATTAGCTTGGCCTTTTTGACATTATCACCACCTATACGGTGAATTAGTGACGGTAAGTGGATGATATGTTTATCTTCACTCTGGCCTTTCATTAGTCGCGCTTCAGCGGCCTGATCACCGACTCCAGCCCTTCAATTTTAAACTCAAGCGTCAAAGCCATCAGCGTGCCCAACTCTCCTTCCGGGAAGCCTTTTTTCTGGAACCACAGTAAATATTCTTCTGGCAAATCGATAAGTGCCCTGCCACTGTACTTTCCAAACGGCATTTTGACATTGGCAACCTTGATTAAGTGTTCTTTTTGAAACATAGCAATCTCCTTGTCCTTAAGCTTCGTTGATTGCATTGTCATATTCAAGCATTTACCAACACGCTATTTTACCAACCATTGCTGACTGACTACTTCCTGACCATTGCATACCAAAGCACCGATAAACTCGGCTCCCTGGCGTATTTTTCCGACCCCCGCAGGTGTGCCAGTCATTACAATGTCACCATCTTCCAGCTGCATAAAAGTCTGTACTTCCTCAAGGATCTGCGCTGGTTTGTACATCATCAACGATGTATCGCCCTGCTGGATCAGCTCTCCGTCAATATGCAGGCTCAACCCAAGCGCGGCATCACTACCTGAAATGGGAACAAACGCGCTGAATACAGCCGAACCATCGAACGCTTTACTTCTCTCCCAGGGCAGCGACTTGGCCTTCAACTCGCTCTGGACACGCCGTTTGGTCAAATCCATTCCGAGCGCTGCCGCGACAAAGCGTCCATCCTGGTATAAATAAGCAATCTCACTTTCATAATGCAACTCATCGCCACGGTGCGTAGCAGATAAAACAGTACCAATCGCTGAGTTGGGCTTTATAAATATCACCATTTCATCCGGGATTTCGTTTCCTAGCTCATGAACATGATCAACGTAGTTTCGACCGATGCAGACGACTTTGCTGGGAGAAATCAAGGAATTGTTGAAGCTTACAGTGTTCATACTTAGTCCTTTAAGCAGTATTAAGTGATAACCCAAGATACACCCAAACTACCTCAAGATGCTCGATTCGGCGAGAATTACTTACGACTATGGCTTGGCTATACCACATTGAGAGAGGAACGATAAAACTGGCTGTTGCCAGCTTTACCGTTTATGGAACCTTACTGAATAAAAACAAGCTGCGCCGTGACAGGCACGCTAAGTAAAATGGAGTTTAACTTGGCAATATTCCTTAAGATCTCAATCCCTTTGTCCAAGCCAAAAAGTGCAGATTTAACTTCAATCGGCCACGTGGTTGAAACGAGCACTCCACCGTTTTCCAACCCTGTTACCTGAAGTTTCGCCGCCAGTGTTTGCTTTAATCCATGAAGATCTAGCGAAAACTCAATATCCGCAGGCTGAGTTTTGCCGGGGATCAATTCACTCAGCATCACAGGATCAACCTTGGCCGTCAGTGTTGCGAGTGGAAACCCCTCGACTTCAAACAGCTCCTTCTTCATGCGCTCATCCCGAATCGAGATCTGGGTGTCAACACTCGCAAGATCAATAACCACCTTAACCTCGCCTTCTTTTGACACCGAGCCGCTGATATTTCGAAAATGGTGCTGCTCTATTACCGAGTCATTCTTCACAGAAATAAAGTTTACATTGGAGCTATTGCTATCCAACTTCCAGTCAGCCAACACATTGGCATTGAGCCCCAGCAGCAATAATCCGGCTAACAACACTTTCAAACACACGCGCATTATGATGTCCTATTGTTGATGTTCTTATCACATCACTATAGGCCACTGATTCCTATCAACCGTATTATTATTGAGCTAGCCTATCTTAAAGCGGTTAATCATCCTCATAAGATCCACTGAGACCTGGCTCAACTCTTCACTGGCGCTAGCCATCTGTGTTGATTCCTGGGAAACAGACATCGACATATCTTTCAGGCTGACGACATTACGATTGATGTCGTTCACCGTCAGGTTTTGCTCTTCTGTCGCCGTCGCGATGTGCTGACTCATATCCTGAATAACCTGCACCTCATCATTAATGGTATTAAGCGCTTCACCGGCAGATGCAGAAATCTTTGAGGCGTTCTCCGCTTTTTCGGCCCCTTTGCTCATTACTTTGACCGCATTTTCCGCCCCACTCTGAAGCTTTTCGACGATATTCTGAATTTCCAGTGTCGACTCCTGAGTCCGCTGGGATAAGGTTCGGACTTCATCGGCAACAACCGCAAAACCCCGACCGGCTTCACCCGCACGGGCAGCCTCAATCGCAGCATTCAATGCTAATAAGTTAGTTTGCTCGGCAATACCGCGAATCACTTCTAGAACAGTATCGACATTTCGACTATCAGCAGCCAACTGATCAACCACTTCACTGGCTCTGCCGATATCTTCAGCCAACAAGTTAGCCTCGGAAATATTATTATTAATGATTTCCATACTACCCTGAGTCTCTTTAGCCGCCGAAATACTCGAATCATTGGCCTCAACTGTTCTCCGGCTTACCTCCTCGACGGTAGCCAGCATTTCTGTCATTGCCGCAGCAAGTTGCTCCACATCGTTCTGCTGCTGATTCAAATTATCATCGACGGTATTAATCGACGAAGACATCTGGTGTGCCGACGCTGAGACCTGCTCACCGACTACACTAATATTTTGCATAATGCTCTGAATGGAGCAGACAAACTGGTTAAAGTGACGAGCGAGATCGATCAGTTCTCGGGTCCCCTCTTCTTCCAGCCTCTGCGTTAAGTCCCCTTCACCCTTCGAGAGTGCCTCCATTGCATTTACGGTTCGCTTAAGCGGAGAAGTAATAGAGCGAATAAAGAAAGTCACGATCAACGACAACACAGCAAGAATAATCGCAGCATTGATCATAGAAACAACTTCAGAGCGATGAATATCGGCCTGCAATGCTTCCATGTTCATTCCGCTACCAACTAACCATTGCCAAGGGCCAAACTCTACAGCGTAACTGGTTTTCGGCTCCAACACCTCTTTGTCATGGCTATTCGTCCAGACATAATCAACAAAACCGCCACCATTTCGTCCCTGAACATAGAGCTCCCGGACAAAACTGAACCCATTCGGGTCCTTGAGCCCCAAAGTATTCTTGCCTACTAGTGAAGGAACACCACTGGTCAGTTGGACACCCTGGTTATCACCGACAAAAATATAATTCCCGTTATCGAAGCGCATCGCTGCTATCGCTTCCAATGCGGCTTCTTTGGCCTGCGGCTCCGTAAGCGCTCCAGATACACTAAGCCCATGATAGTGCTCTACTATACCCACGGCACTTTCTACCAGCGTTGCAACGCCTCGCTCATAGTTCTCTCGCATATGCTCACGCGTCTTCGCTGCATTGATCAATGTGCTGGTCACCAGACCGATGGCAAATAATGCGAGGATCACCCAAACACGCGTTGCGATAGTCACACTTGATAACTTGTTCTTCATAACACTATTCCTTATGGTCATCCCTAACGCTCATTAGGACCGGACACATGCTTATCACCGAAACATCGGTGATGATGGCGATGCAATTCCTGCAGTTTCCTCTTACACGCATCGACATCCTCTTCCTCGGATAAATGGTTGATAACCTCATCAAACCTAAGCATTAATTGCTCCGAATGCTGGCGAGACTTCTCACAAATGACATCCTCGGTCGAATTCTGCTTATGCTTCAGCCGTTTGTGTTGTGCACGCTTAAATACATTACTCATCCTGATACCTCTGCCAATTTCTTGCTCTTATCAAAGTGGTAAACATTGATTCGGTTCAAGGCGCAGTCCGGTAGGTACACCTTGCTGTTATTAACATGCAGCAGATACGGCATCCACAGTTGGCCTTTGCCCGGATCGGCACCAAACCCACTGAAGCTATCGACAAAATTTCCCTCAAGATCAAACACCTTTATCGAGCGATTCACCAAATCGGAGATAAACAAATGACCCGAGTCATAGTCGATACTGGTCGGCAGCAAGAAATTGTCGTTGCTGGCACCGTATCCTTCCTGACCAAAACTCCATTTCCACTGGTTATCAGCGTCATACACTTCGATGCGGTTATTGAATTGATCAGTGATGTAGATAAGGCCATTTGGAGTAGCGGCAATATCAGACGGAGTATGAAACTCACCATGTTCGGCCCCGAGCTTACCGAATACGCCGACTAAACCCGGCTCACCCTCACTGTCGATTCGCCAGCGAGAAATTCGGTGGTTACCCGAATCGGCAATGAGAATGTCATTCGTTGACGGATCTATCGTAATTCCCTGTGGTTTATTGAGCTGCCAGGGCTCGGCCCCCAACCCGCCAAAAAAGGTGTATGGCACCAGCTCGCCGATGCGGCTGTCATATTGAAGTAGAGAGACAATGCCGCTTAAATAGTTGCCCACAACTATCATCGGGACCTCATGGTCGACCTGTCCCGGTAAGGGCACCTTAGGCTTATAGGCAGCAATTCCCAGCGAGCCGGGTAACATAGGGAGGCTGACTGGCGATGCCGAGTCGGCATGGCCGTTATCACTGGCCTGAAGCTGATAATTTCCGGCATCGACCATCCAAAGCAATGTCTTCGGGTCTTCGAACCTGTCATTCATAATCACCCTTAGCCACGTCTGCTGCCAGCGCTGAACCCACTCTGACTGGGCGGTCACCGCCAGGTTCAACCACGACGGCATACCGGCAGGCTGCATCGCTTTAAAAAACTGCTCCTGTAGGGAAAACTGGTGGGAAAGCCAATTCTCAATCAACGGATACTTTTGTCGGTAGTGCTTATGATTAGACTGAGTGATCCCCCCAGCCACTGCAGTAACAAAATGAAACTGACCGGGACTTCCCCTATCATCACCAACCGTTTTAACAACCTTGCTTTCACCGATATAGCTCTTACCGGCGAACTGCTCACTGAAAGAAGGCAAGCTAACGTGATGGAGCTGAAGCGAGGCCAAAATGGGCTCGGTAATTAACAGCTGGTCCCTGTTGTTCATTTGAGTGATCTGAATAGGCGCAAAGAAGCCATCAAGCATACCTTGCAACTCACCGTCTATATCGTATATCGATATGGCATTAGCCTTAGCCCCCGGTATCAAAATCCGGTTTTGAATCACTGAAACATCTCGCGCCAGCTCAAGACCGTCGAGATAGCATTTACCATTGCCAGCAAAAGGTCGCCCTTTACCATGCCAATCACAACGGACGACCGTATCAAATCCGGTATTGGCGACATATAGGAATCCGTCATCATCCATACTCAGCCCCTGTGGCCACAGAAGATGAATAGGCTCCTTACCGCCTTCAATCTCATGAATGGATCTTAAGTACTGACCCGCTTCAGAGAAAATAGCCAACCGACTGGCACCACCAGCCCCCTCATAAAACTCATCTGCCACACAGAGCTCGCCCTGATAGAACGCCAGACCATTGGGGCCTTTTAAGCCGACTTCCACTTCATTGCCAAATTGATGAATAGACTGAACAGAGAGATTGGCATCGTAGTGTAAGATGTGGATCCGCTGATTACCTATATCACTGACATAGATCCAATTTTTAGCCGGGTGAGCAAGCAAGCGAAATGGCATGTTGAACTGCTGAGGCCCCTCACCCGTCGAACCAAACTGGGCCAGGACATGGTTCAGCTCGCTATCAAAAACAAGAATACGATTATGGGCAGTATCGGCAAGCCAGACATTACCAAAGTGATCCAGACAACTTCCTACTGGAGTATTTAGCGATACATTGCCTTCTACCGGGCAAGGAAGTTTTGGCAGCTGTGCACCCACACTGCCAATATATGACTGAAATTCTATTCCCATCTTCTAACCTACTGACTCTTTTATTAAAAGAATACTTCTTATGTGTTTAGTTACATAATAGGTAGCAATGGGTAGGCAGACCCTTATTTGAAATAACAATATTTATAAAGTTTGAACCAGCTCAACAATTGAACAGCTTTGACTGAAAAGGAGATCATCCATTTCACACCATGCCCTATGCGAATACAGGGAGTTTGCTGAACGGTTTAACAATAGGAGAGAAGCAGCGTAGGCAAGCGCCAGACATGACGAGGAAAAATAAAGAGATAGGAAGAATAAAAGAGGCTCCTATACCCTTTATGCGCTACACCAACATAACCACTCAAACCTGTTACTAGACAGGTACTGACTATGTCAGTGTAACGGTGAAGAAACGTAAGGCAAACGCTCTTCGTTAGGCAATTTGACGCTGTGGTTCAGGGAGCAATTCCGCAGCAATACGCTTGAGCAAGAATGTCTCTCGCTCTATCGACATCCCTTTCTTATCACTGTTGGCAATGGTCTCTTCATTATGAGCTATCGCATCAAAGATATTCAGCCACACTGGTTTCATACCGTTGTTAACTTCATAGTCTTCCAACTGAGTATCACCCAGCTCAGCATCTATTGTACAAACGAAGCAATATGATTCCATGTGCATTATGTCATGCTCTGGCTTGTACCATGGTCGGTATTCTTCATACATACCAAATGCCGAGATATTGCGGATATTGCGAGCCCCCGTCTCTTCCTCAAGTTCACGGATCAAGCCTTGAATGGCGTCCTCACCTTCGTCGATACCACCGCCAGGCAACGTATAGTCATGATAACGCGCGGTGTAGAGCATAAGGATATTCTCACCATCGAGAATGATGCCTCGGGCCGCCTTACGGTGGAAAATACGGCCTTCAAGCTTCTCAATTTCAGGATGAACGGTTGACTTCAATAATCGCATAGCTCTGTCTATCTACTTCTGTACAATAACAAGCCGTGCATTCTAGCCCAATACCTAACCCCAAGCTACTTATACCAATCTGCTTGTCACCAGTTAAAGACACGTTTAAAGAAGGTTTCGACATTCTTTATACAGCTTCTTTTCAACGTACCATTCGGATCCCACACCGGCAGCTTTGTCGAGCCGATGCAGCTTTGCTCCAACCTCCCCGTTTTCGCCTGGTGATAGGTAAAGTCGGACACCTGCGGCGGAACTCGAAGCACCAGCGGCTCTGGATCGCGCCGCTGAATATAATCGGCGTAAAGTCGAAGCGGCCCTGAAGAACCTGTCAGCTTGGCGCTTTTATTATCGTCACGCCCCATCCAGATAGTAACCACTTCTCTGCCGTCTACCCCTACATACCAGCTGTCTCGGCCCTTATCTGAGGTGCCGGTTTTCCCGGCTAGGCGTGATGAAGGCAAAATGGAGTTCAGGTAACGCCCGGTCCCAACTGTCACCACCTTCTGCATCCCGTACAGGGTCAACCAGGACGCCTGCTCGGAGACAACCTGCTCCCCGGATGCGCGCTTTTGATACAACACATTACCGCTGGCATCAACAACTGCACTCAATGCGGTCAGTTCGCTTTTTCGACCACCACTGGCAATGGTCTGATACATCTGGGTGACATCGACCGGCGTCAGGGTAAAGGCTCCCAGCAACATCGATGGCAGCTTAGGTATTTCATTGCGATCAATCCCTAACCTTTCCATGGTATCGATAACTTCATCCAGGCCCACGGCCATTCCGAGATTCACTGTCGGAATATTGTATGACTTCGCCAGCGAAAGATATAAAGGCACCGATCCCCGGTATTGACGGTCATAGTTACGTGGTGACCACTTTTCACCATTCTGCCCTCTTAGCGTCAAGGCACGATCATCAAGATTGGTGGCAAGCGAAAAACGCCCCGGCTGCTCGAGGGCTGCCAGGTAAATTGCCGGTTTGACGACCGAGCCAATAGGGCGCTTGGCATCAATAGCCCGGTTAAAGCCGTCGTAACCCGGACGACTTCCGCCAACCATAGCGCGGATTTCACCGTTCATGCGATCGGCAATAACCACCGCGGTTTCAAGCTCGTTGCCAGCACGCTTTTCCAACTGGGGAATCGTATGACGGACAGCCTGCTCAGCCTTGGCCTGAGAGTCCGGATCCAGGGTCGTAAATAACCGCAGCCCCTGACCGGGTTGGTAATCATCGACATACTTTTTCAGCTCACGCTGCAACTGACCAAAATAGGCTGGCTGCCGGTTGGCGATCTGTCCCTTCTCTTGCAAATCCAATGGTTTGTCAGCGGCCAGCTTATAGTCCTCTTCTTCGAGAACGCCATTTTCGACCATTAAACGCAATACCAGATCCCGTCGGCGCTTTGCACGCTCCGGATATCGCCATGGATTATAGTAAGAAGGGCCTTTCACCAACCCGACAAGTAACGCCTGCTGATCGAGGCGTAGTTCTGATAATGGCAAGCCAAAATAGAATCGCGAACCAAGCGCAAACCCGTGAACCGCATCAGCCCCATTTTGAGCCAGATAAACCTGATTCAGATAGGCATCAAGGATCTGGTCTTTGCTATATCGATAATCGATGATCAAGGCCATATAGGCTTCTTTGAATTTACGCCACAGGCTACGCTCGCTGCTAAGAAACAGATTCTTGGCCAACTGCTGAGTAAGCGTACTGCCGCCCTGCACAGTTCGCCCTGCTTTGAGGTTTGCTACAAATGCCCGGGCAATCGCTGTGGGAGATACTCCGTCATGCTGGTAAAACTCCTTGTCTTCGGTTGCTATCAGCGCCTCAATCAAAGGCTGTGGCATTTCGGCTTTTGGCCGATAGATCCGTTGCTCGTCTGTCTTAGCCTCCAACATACCAAGTAGTTTTGGCTCTACACTAAAAGTTCCCAGCTCACGTCCGGATTCGACCTCTGAAATCCGTCTGACCTTCGAGTAGTCAAATTCAACAACCACATGCCGCGGCGGCTGCTCCCCGTCTCTAAATTCAAACGGGCGCCGAATAAACTCTACCTTGAGTCGGCTGGTTGAATACTCACCGCTTTTCGTCGGGGTCGTAACTTTACGATACTTCAGCACTTCCAACTCGTTGACCAAGTCTTCATACCGGATCACAGCTCCTGGCTGAAGGGTTAACTCACGAGCGTAAACGACAGAGGGCAACTGCCATAGCTGCCCTTCGAACTTATCCGTTACCCTATAGTTAAGGGTATTACCCATCCACACCATGCCAGCAACAATCAACACCATGCCAACCAGACAGCCATGTTTGAGCCGTTTGCTTCTTGTAGAAGCACGATGTGTAAACCTTTCTGAAGACGGGGAAAAAGAAGAAGTGGTCGATTGTGCCTGTTGATTTGATTTCTTGGATGACAGGTGTTGTTCTGTCTCTTGTCGCGGTTGTTTGTCTGATGTAGCCATTACGTTCTGTACAGTCAATTACTGAGTAATTGGTTGTCCTAGGAGGTGAGTTCGGTGCCGACAATACCCGAAGCTGATGGCAAGGATGTCATCCGACTGTCAAAGAAGCATCTCCGATCCATCCCCAGAAATGGAAATGATCTGGAGTTTCGCGGCAAAATCGCTCAGAATACGTGCCCTGTTTTAGCTTACTGCCGAGAAAGAAAATGGAACGCGATTACAAACTTGATTGCCTGCTGACAATGCCACGCCACGAGCTGGAAGAGTTCAGCGTAAGAGTAATTGGCCGTATGGTTCCTGAAGAGATGATGCAGGAGCTATTTACCTTCGACCAGGAAGAGGTTGATAGCGAAGACCGCCTGAAGTCGGCACAGTTTGATGCCATGCTTCGAATGACTGCGATTGCCCTCGGTGAAGTCAAGATGGCTTTCTCCGAGTCTGACAACGCGCAGCAAAATTCCGAACGCATGATCCGCCTGATCTTGTGGCATTTCTATGCTATGTCCTTCAATCTTGAAGAAGCAGTTACTCTTGAACAACACTGCGAGCAGGTGGAGAAAATTCTAAGTAAAGCTCCTGAGGATGCCTTCGGCTGGGTCAAGGTACTTACCGAGCTCCTGCACACATATGCCGAGCTGAGCGAAAAGTAAGCATTAAAGCCGCCGAACACTGTCCTGCCCGGCGGCTTGAGTCTTAAACTGTCAGCAATCACGCTGTCAGCGAAGCTTGATGTTGACTGATTAACTCAGCCATTGTGGCCTCTGCACGCTGCTGTGCATGCTCAAGCGTATCTTCATGGCTCATCGCCTCAACCACTTCATAGTAGCATTTCAGCTTAGGCTCTGTTCCTGAAGGGCGGACCACGACTCTCGAATCATCATCGAGGTAATAGATCAGCACATCACTGGACGGCAGATCAATCGGTTCAATCTTGCCATCAGTATAAATGGTCTGTGATTTTTTCAAATCATCCGTCTTCACAATGTGGCGGCCTGAAATGGTCTCCGGCGGATTGGCTCTCAGGCTATCACCAATTGGCGGCGACCCCGGCTGTAGCGCAATACTCTTCTGGACATTCAGATACAGGCCATGTTCACGGTAGATAGCTTCCAATTGATCCCAGACAGTCTTGCCATTAACAGCCAATTCAGCCGTCAGCTGAGCAAAGGCAACCAATGCAGATAACCCATCCTTATCCCATACCTCGCTACCGACGGTATAACCAAGAGCTTCTTCGTAAGCGAACAAGAATCGGCTCTCATCCGTCTGCTGCTGCATAGCAACATTCGTTAGCCACTTGAAACCTGTCAGGGTCTTGTAGTAATTGGCTTCGACCGACTTGGCAACCTGCTTTAACAGACTTGAGGAAACGATTGTTGCACCTACTAGGTTTTGTCCCGGCTCGGCATGTGTCAGCAGGTAATGCCCAAGCAGCACACCAACCTGATCGCCCGTCAGCATCTGGTATTCGCCCTCTTCTGTTCTGGCTGCAACCGCAAACCGGTCGGCATCAGGATCGTTGGCACACGCCAGGGTGGCACCATGCTTCTTGGCTTCGGCGATTACCATGTCCATCGCTCCCGGCTCTTCGGGGTTCGGGAAATTCACGGTAGGAAAACGGCCGTCTGGCTCACGCTGCTCGGCTACGCTGTAGACTTGAGTAAAGCCAGCATCAGCCAGTAATGCTTCGGCCATGTTGGCACCTACACCATGCATGGCGGTGTAGGCCAGGCTGATCCCGGCTGGCTGAGTGTGGTTCGACAGCAACTTGCTCTTATTCACCGTCTGACGGTACGTATCGTAAAATGACTCACTCAGCCAGAACAACAAACCTTGCTGTTTAGCCAGCTCCAAATCAAGCAACTCAATCTCTTGCTGGGTTGCAATATCAATCTGTTCGGCAATGCCCGAATCATGAGGCGGAATAATCTGGGCACCGTTCCCCCAGTAAACCTTAAAACCGTTATATTCCGGCGGATTATGGCTGGCCGTCACTACAACACCGGCAGCAGTTTCAAAGTGTTTCACTCCAAAAGCCACCATTGGTGTAGGTGCTTCATGGGTGGTCATATACACTTTTATCCCTTGAGCGGTCAGTGCCGAGGCAGTCTCGTGAGCAAAGCGCTTTGAATCAGGGCGACCATCAAAGCCGATAATTACGCCACGCTCGGCCGCATCTTGCTCTGTTGCCAGCAGATATTTGCCAAGCCCCATCGCCGTTTCTTGAATTACCAGGCGGTTCATTCGGTTTGATCCGGCGCCGACAATCCCCCTTAGCCCGGCAGTACCAAATACCAACCGTCCGGAGAATCGATCTGCCAGCTCGGCTTCTGCGTTTGAGTCAATAAGCTGTTGTAGCTCATCACGTGTTTTAGGGTCAGGGTCTCGCGCTATCCAACGAGAAATTTCAGTCTTCATTATTGATGTTCCTACGACGCTGATTACATTCACAACCTACTACAAATGATATTCATTCGCATTAACTTATTCGTATATCCTATATCTGAAAGTACCAAACGCTCAAACTATCGCCTGTTTTAGCCTCACAGGTCATAATTCATGCTTGGTAAAAAGCAAAATCAATGAATGAAGTATAGAGGGAATAGCGTTCTCTACCATTTTGTCGCTGAGACAGAAACATTAACTGCTTACAAACCATTGGCTAACGCTAGTGCGCTGGTAAACAGAACTGTTTTGTTATGCAGAAGGGGAATTAGGGAGGTGTAACAAGAAAGGTAAGACGGGGTACCAGGCGGTACCCCGAATGAATCTGTGCAATTACCACATTAAATCATCAGGGATCTTGAAGTCCGCGTACGGATCATCCTCATCCATTTCCTGCTCATCGGCAGTATTATTAACGATGATTGACTCTTCATCACGCTGGCTAATTTTGTCCGCAACCACACCCGGTACAATCGCGTAAGTATCAAGGTAGCGGGCAATTGCCAATCGGCCGCTTACCAACTGGTCCTGAATTGATTTATCGACATAGATTTTCTTGACCAGGGTACCATCAGTAAAGTTATAACCGATTTCGCCGTCTTTACAGTCGATCCTGTTCATCTCAATCAGCTGTTTCACCTGCGAGGCAATCGCCTTCTTCTCGGCTTCCGCCTGCTTCTGGCGGTTTAGCTCTTGGTCCTGAGCAAGCTGAGCAACTCGGTTAGCTTCAACGGCCGCTTTGGCTTCTTTCGCCTGAGTTCTCGATTTCTTGGATGATTTTCCGGCTTTTTTTAGTTTCTTCTTATCAATAAGACCAGCTTTCAGCATCTGCTCTTGTAACGTTAGCTTTGCCATTTTGACTCCGTCGCGGGCACAGTTTCATTAAACAGTGATAACAACCGGCGTTAACGATGAAAGCTTCGCCGATTGCTTAATTTCATCGTTATATTATCACTGGGCAGGGAGAAACAGGTCAAGCCTAGGTGCCCTTAACAGGCAACAAAACGACCTCGATAGGTCGCTAAGTTGCCTTAATATCAGTCCCACTTCCAAAAACCTTTACCGATCCCTTTAATTTTGGATTCCGAAGGCAGGGTATACCAAGAGGTATTTTGTGTACCCGAGCTAGAGACATACCCTAAAAATGAACTGTATGCTTCGCCTAGGTCGACATGCTCGAGTGGTGGTTCCCAGTCTTCGGGAATAATCACCGCAAAAGGGTAGCCCTGTTCATTTTTAAAACCACCGACACCTTCTGCACTGTTTACCGAGTTCCCTAACCTCGAGGCGAACTGCGGCAAATGAATTTCATAGCCGGTATTGGTCACATACAAATAAGGATCATAGGGAGGGAGCGCAACATCCTCAAGGTTCAGTGGCGTATCAAAGTCAAACGAGACACTGAATTTTTGCCCCTGAATAAGTGAGATCTGAGCCTCTGTATTGGCAAATTCAAGGCCCGGTATCTGCATCAGGGACTTCGTTCCCTGAAGCAAGCGCTGATCAAAGCTGCCGGACTGCGAAATGGATTTCGGATACCCGCTCTCCTGCTCGCTCGAACCGGCCTTGAACAAGTTTACCGTGCCACTTCCCGAGGCTTCATCAGGCAAACCAATATGCAGATACCAATCGTGAGTGAAACCTGAGCCACGGGCAATAATGTAACCATATACAATCAAGGAGCTGACTTTGTCATCTGCCATACCAAGGCCGACTCGGTAACCAACAACAAGATCGTTGAAATCATAGTCACTTTTTGCCGGATAGTTATCCTCATAAGCGGCAATGTAATACTCAACAGCAGATGGATAATAGACCCATGAATCAATCGGGTTGAGCACTTGCCCCTGAGTGATCACCAATGGCGCCTCGCTTTGACCCGGTGCCAGACCAGCCAAAAACGTAGAGTCTTCCACGCTAACAAGAGCAAGATCCTCAAAGCCTGCCGTGTAATCATAAAACGCCTCGGGATCCCCCAAGGAGGTATTCGTCTCCAACAAGGTGATATCTAGCGTTGCCGAAGTCGCACTATCAAGGGCCATGTTTACCGGCATAGTGATCAGCGCATCATACGAACTTCCGTTTAATTCACTGTTACTGCTGGGTGTGATCAATGATGAGCCGGTCTGGCCTATCAAGGTATAGTAAAGCTTTCGCTCGCTAGAGCCGACTTTAGCCAACATCGATTCGGTTGGTGTCGAAAAGCTGCTAAATGAAGAGCTATTACCGCCAACAACAACAGTGAGTACCGCAGATTCAATCGCCACACCTTGACTGGATGCTTTCTCCGATCCGTTGGCAGCTTCATTGACATCAACAGCAAAAATCAATGAGCCGCCGTGCTCGGTTCTCATGGCCTCCAAATCTGCAGCAGAAAGATTATTCTTTTGCTGTTTGGCACGAAATAGATCGATACTCCCGCTTCCTTGCTTTATCGTATCTTTCAACTGAACAGATACTGTTGCTGCTTGTGCCTGTGGCATTGCCAACATTGCGGCCAACAAGAATCCCCAGAAATATCGGCTCATAGCTGCTTCTCCCTTGAAATACTATTGTCGCCATCTAAGTCGCTAAACAGATCAAACTTTATGCCCCCCTCACTATTTGGCAGTGAAAGCGGGAGCGAAACAGGTTTCTGCTTATCTATCTGGCCTAAAAAAAGTACATTGCCTGTAGATGAATAGACTTTAAGAAACACCCTATTTCCCGCTAGCGCGAATTGGCTAGGATCCAGCTCAAACGCACTGATCCGATATTGCTCAAACCGAGCATTAGGCGGTGCAATATTATCACTAAGACGGGTACTTTCTGTTGAGCCAGATATGGACGGTGAAGATTCCGAACCACAGCCAGCCAATATGATACCGAGAGTTGCCACAAGTGCTTTTTTCATTCCCTACCTCCAAATTCACAATCAGGAACAGGAAATCAGAACTCGTGCCAACCTATATTTTTAATAAAATCAAAAGTTTAAGATTGGTATTATATCAGGATTGCAATACACGATTGATTTTGCAATAAAAATAGCAACCTGGCAGATCTCTTAATTGAGATATTGCTTTTTTTATCAGATAGTAAGACATCAGTGTATTGGCAATAAAGACACCGATATTGGTTAAGTCTAAGCGGTACATGTGTACCGCTTATTTGGGATAGGTTATCGCTGAAATGGATAAACGGCACCAAGCGAGAGGATTTGCGTTAGTTCGTCTAGTGCGGTACGGGATTCATCAAGTAGTTGCGGATCAGCGAGATCTGCTTCAACCAGGCTATCGCGGTAATGTGTCTCTACCCACTGGTTGAGGCGGTTGAACAAGGTCTCATTCATCAAGGTAGACGGATTCACTGCCTGTAGTTCTTGCTCGTTCAGCACGACACGCAAACGCAAGCATGCCGGACCGCCGCCGTTGGCCATACTTTGTTTCAAATCGAAAATCTGAACCCTGTCGATACCACGTTTTTGCGCCAACATCTGCTCAATGTACGCCCAGACATTGGGGTTATTGCGACACTCTTCAGGGAGTACCAGCAGGGTTTCGCCTGATGGCAAGGCAAGTAACTGCGAATTAAACAGATAGCTGGTTACGGCATCATCTACTGACACGGCACTGGTCGGCACTTCAATGATATTAAAGTTGCCTGACATTTTCTGGGTAAGCTCGTCATATACCGCTTGCTGATTCAAAAAAGCCTGCTCATGACAAAACAAAATATCCTTGTTGCCTACCGCAATAACATCGTTATGAAAAACGCCCTGATCAATCACAGCCGGATTTTGCTGGGCAATCACCACGTCATCACCCTCAAGCTGGTGCAGTCGTGCTACTGCCTCGCAGGCTTCAAAAGTGTGTCGTGCCGGGAACTTCACCGGTGCTGGGTGGCGGCTGTCAAAGGCGTGGCGGCCATATACAAAAAACTCAACACCCCGCTCGTTGTACTGATGACAAAAGCGAGTATGGTTCGCTGCACCTTCATCGCCAAAATGCTCGACTGCAGGCAAGGCAGAATGGTGGACAAAATGCTCAGGCGAGGAAAATGTTGCTTTCAAGATCCGTCCAGTCACTTCATGTTCAATAGAACGGTGAAACTTATTGGTTAAGTTGGCTGGCGTAAAATGAATCTTGCCGTCTGCCGTATCCGCCGAGGGCGATACCGTTGCCGCATTGGCCGTCCACATACTTGAAGCCGAACAACAGGCAGCAAGCACCTTCGGTGCCTGTTTCGCCGCCTGCTCAATCACCGCTTTATCACTACCGGTAAAGCCAAGCTGACGTAGAGTCTTTACGTCCGGGCGTTCCTGTGGTGCCAGCACCCCTTGAATCATCCCCATGTCAGACAGGGCTTTCATTTTTTCCAGCCCCTGTTTAGCGGCCTGTTTGGGGTTCGACGGTGCAGCCTGGTTTTTAGCCGAAGCGACATTACCAAACGACAACCCGCTGTAGTTATGGGTTGGCCCTACCAACCCATCGAAATTTGCTTCAAGTGCTTTCATAGACATTCCATGTTTGTGTACCACCCCTTAAAGATAACAAAGCATTTACAATCACAACAAGTGTGGTACAAACCGCCAGCTATAATAGAATCATTAGATATAAACACCAAAACTGAGCATGACTATTCAATTCGCTTGATTCCACGGCTTCAGCGTCAATATCCAGGCCACGACTACAAGTACCAGCACTCAGGCGGTTTAATCCTATTTGCCACTTATTCTGGCCCTGTTAAGCCTCGGTAATCCAAACTCAAACTACATAATTACTCAGGCCATAAACTGAAAAAGTCAGCCAATAAATAGCTGACTTTTTTTCATTCTGTGTGCCAGATCAGGCTTCTTGCCTATGATTCACTCTTTTCGCGATTGAGAAAAGCTACATATCCCACTCAACAATGTGCCCTTCATCATAAACCCCATCGCTATAGGCTGGTGTAAAGTTAATGAAAATGTTGTTTTTAGCGATTGGAACCTGCTCGGCTATGGTATGTGCGATCAGTTCAAGCATCGATGCTATCTGCTTTTCGGTGTTAAAATTAGGCGCAATCAAATCAATCAGCAAAGGGTGTGTATTAATCGGCTGGTTGGCTGCAACTTGCCCATGGTGGGAATAATGTGATTGGGCAAGGTACTCCCAAGTCACCATGATATGCTGCTGCTCAATGTTGGCTGCATCAGAAATTGCCTGGGACAGCGCACTAATAACCTGTGGCACAGGAACTTCATGATCAAACGGCAATGATTTGATTCTTACTAATGGCATAACCTACCCTCATCGAAACCGACATCCTCCCCCGAAACTCTCAGGTGAGAAATTGATAAGTAACTAAGTTAAAAGCCTAGTGAAGGTCAGCGTTAGGACGCTATCTCAAAGTTGAGACAATCATAAAAAAATACTATTGGCCCAATAAAAAAACACCTGCTGGTTGCAGGTGTTTATCTCTGTACGTATCTTCGCTCCTCGAGACGGGAGCTGCCGGTTTAATCACATTGCTTGTCTTCACAGCAGGGATTAATCACCCGCTCAGCACAGGTATAAGGCTCGATATGAATAATCACATCAACAACCTCATCGATTTGCTTGAGGATATGTGACTTGAAGTTCTCGCTAATCGTATGAGCATGATCAACACTCATGGATGGATCCACCAACAGGTGAAAATCCAGCAAAATCGTACTTCCCGTACGACGGCTTCGAATCGCATGCACTTCACGAATATCGGGATCAGACTCGGCATAACTCTGAATCTTATCTTCTAGCTCGTTATCGGCTTCAGCCTCAGTCAGTTCCAGCAATGCCGGCCAAAGTATCTCAAAGGCTGCTTTCAAGATCATCGCTGTCACAATCAGTGCCGCCACCTGATCCAGATAATGCAGATCCGGGAAAAAAAGATTAGCAATTACAGCCACAGCAACCGGCAGCGAACTAAGTGCATCGGAGCGATGGTGCCATGCATTGGCGTGCAAGGCCCGGCTATTAATTCTTTTGGCTTGGATGAGCGTCCAGCGATACAGAACTTCTTTGACCAAGATGGAAGTCAACGCGGCAACAAATGCCAGCATTCCCGGCTTGGTGGTTGAATCATGGCCCAATGAGCTAATCGAATCCCAGCCTATTCCCAGGCCGACAAAAGCCAGTAGAACACCAATAAAAATATTTGTTAACGTTTCAAAGCGGCCATGTCCATACGGATGGCCTTTATCCGCCGGAGCCGTCCAGTATCGGGAACCGATAAGGATAGCGGTGTCGGTAACCAGATCCGAAAAACTATGGACACCATCCGCCACCAGCGCCTGACTACCTGTTAACTTACCCACCGTTATTTTCAATACGGCCAAGCCAACGTTAGCAATCGAGCCAACCCATGTGGCCTTCTGAATAACTTTTACCGGAGTCTCTGACATGACTTTATCTCGTTTTGAAACAGCCAATTATGATACCTGAATTTTGATCGAATCATGAACAATATTGGCAGCTGGCATCAAGGCATTGGCTTTGGGTACGCAACCCAGTCCTTATCAGCATTTTATTCTGTCAGTTACACTTAACTTAACGTAACTGGCACTACCTGCATCTAAGTCCTTCCAGCCGTTCCGGCTAATCTGGCGATTTTCTTGTCTGATAGCGCTAATTCAATGAGTTTCAGCTATGTGTAAATCATTGGTCACTGTAATTATGGTTTTATATCTAACTGGTTGCACAACCACATCAACTATCCCCGCTTACGACGACGATTCAGCCCGACAATTTCGTCAACAGCATATGGAGTTATATCGGACGATGGATATGATGCCTAGTCCTCAGCCAATTATTATTTTAAGACCGAATAAAGCATAAAAATAGTCGAATAATTGACGCAATTATATTCAGCGTCAAATTTCCCACCAATTATTGTTAATTCACTTTTATATTTCATTAATGACAAATTATCTCCTAATATAACTGGCAACAAATTGCATACCAAACTAATAAGCACTTAGTTTAATAGCGCAAAAGATTAATATCTAAAAGCGATCTTTTGATATTAATAAATATATTTAAATGATAGATCTTAATACTTAATCACAATTTATCTATATTGCTATTTGGTATATTTGTGTATTGTTTTATTTGTGGTTCGTCACTGAAGGTAGGAAATGGAATATTTGTGCTTAGTCGTTTTCATTTAAAACACTACAAAGATCACATTACTCGAATAAAGCTACTGAATTCAAATTGAAAAATCCTGTCTTCCTCCCATAATAGACACATCAATACAAAGATATTGATATTGACAAAAAGGACTTTTATGAGACATATCGCCGATTTTATCGAGCAACTTGAAAGGGGCGATGACCCTTTCAATATCTGGGTATATTCCAGTAAAGGTCATTATAGTCAGTTTGGCAATCAAGGTAATAAGCAACATAAACCAAACCTCTACAAAGCACTGGATCAGCATCTTCAAATCGTTGTTAAAATGAATAATGATGCAAATGATGATGCATACTTGCTGCTTCCAGAGGTTCATGCGGTTGTTCCTGTCGCATTCCGTGAAGGCCAAGTACACTCACTGACAAGACCTACTGCTGCGCAAGCATCAGTTGCATAATATAAATATCGGTATCAACAATGATTAAGAAAAAAATCAGGCTAGGTTTATTTCTTCATTTCCGATAGTAATATTGAGCAGAATAAAAACAGACCTTAGGGTCTGTTTTTTTCTTTATTCTCAGCTAAGAATAGCGCCGCCCAAAATTAGTAAGTAATCTCTGCCGGTACCCCTGAGAGCTTCGACGTTGGCATTATTCTTCGGACACCATCCTTACAAGCCGCGTTACCATCATCCCAACCTTCGTTAAACCGCGTATCGCTGTTACCTAGCGTAATGTCTTTCAGGTAATCCATGTCAGGCTGACCTTTTAAATTCAATGCACTCTCGCAGCCTTGGTTATAACCGTAATGATAAATACTGTCATACTCGACATTACTGACATACTCATCAGGAAACAGCTGGTAATTCTCAACCTCCGAACTGCTACACCCCATTACGCCAAGTGCCACTATTGCGATTACCGTCAGTTTATAGTTCATGGTGATTCTGGCTCCTTACATCCGCCTAATACAAAAGCAACCCCAAGATGCTGGTCTCACTCTGAATCTGCATGTTGAAGTAGTTTGGGTATAACATTAGTCTAGACAAAGACTTGAGCTCGTATTGAATCATTTAAGGTTATCGCTGTGACTGAACTACAACTCGAACAATTCGAACACCAACTAAGAGACTTTGTTGTACAACAAATGACCACTGATCCGGCCCATGATCTCAGCCATATTGAACGTGTTGTAGCGGCAGCAAAGTCTTTCGCCATCGCCGAAAATGCCAAACCAGAAGTGGTTATCCCGGCAGCCTGGCTTCATGATTGCATATCTCTGCCCAAAAACCACCCTGAGCGCCACAACAGCTCTAAACTTGCCGGCATTGGAGCAATCCGAGTCTTGGCGGAGATAAACTATCCGGATATCTTCTTTGATGAAATCACACATGCCATTGAAGCCCATAGCTACAGCGCCAATATCGTCCCCCGAACAATAGAAGCAGCGATCGTTCAGGATGCCGATCGCATTGATGCCCTCGGTGCCATTGGCATCGCACGCTGTATCCAGGTTAGCAACACATTCAATGCCCGCCTTTACTCCGATGACGACCCGTTTTGTCAGCAGCGCGAGTACAATGACCGGGCATTCTGTGTCGACCATTTCTATAACAAGCTATTCAAGCTGGAAAATACAATGAACACGGAAGCAGGAAGAAAAGAAGCGCACAAACGAACGGCTTACATGAAAGGGTTTTTAGCCCAGCTTCAAAATGAAATCGAACAATAAAACGCCCCTTTTCTAAACACAAACAGGCCGCAAAAACGGCCTGTCTGATATACCTTAGTTACCCGAACAGCATTAGCTGTTCAGCACGGCATTGAAGCGCTCAAACCCTTTTTCCAAGTCACGAATTAGATCGCCACAGTCTTCCAGGCCGATATGCAGGCGTAACATTGGACCGGCAAAGTCTTTTTTCTTGGCGGTACGGATCGTGTTGATATTCTCATTGGCTAAAATCAGACTTTCAAATCCGCCCCAGGAGTACCCCATGCTAAAGTGCTCCATCCCGTCCAGAAGTGCTGTTAGCGCCTCGGTATTTCCGCGGTTCAGCACCAACGAAAAGAGCCCGTTACAACCTTTGAAGTCACGTTGGTAGAATTCGTGACCTTCACAGCTTTCCAAGGCAGGGTGGCGGACATGATCGACTTCTTCACGCTCTGCCAGCCATTTGGCAATTTTCAGGCTATTCTGCTCATGCTGTTTCAGGCGGACACCTAGCGTACGCAATCCGCGCATTGCAAGGTAGACATCATCAGGAGACGTACACTGGCCCATCAGGTAGCTACTCTCGCGTAGCTGATCCCAGCAGCGTTCATTAGCCGTAGCCGTACCGAGCATAACATCAGAGTGGCCGACAATGTACTTAGTTGCGGCCTGAATCGAAATATCAACACCGTGCTCAAAAGGCTGGAAGTTAATGGGAGAGGCCCAGGTGTTATCCAGCATCACGACAAGATCATGCTCATGGGCAATGCGTGCCAAGGTCGGCACATCCTGTACTTCCATGGTGATTGAGCACGGAGACTCAAGAAATAGTACAGTGGTGTTTGGGCGGATCAAATCCCGGATTCCCTCACCAATCATAGGATCATAATAGGTTGTCTCAACACCCATTTTATCCAGCATCTTATCGCAGAAATCTCGAGTTGGCTCATACACCCCATCAACCATCAAGATATGGTCGCCCGCTTTAACAAAGGACAGGATTGCATTTGATATTGCTGCAGTACCACATGGATACAGTGCACAACCTACTCCACCCTCCAACTCAACCATGGCTTCTTGAAAGGCAAAGTGGGTATTGGTTCCACGGCGGCCGTAAAACAGTTCTTTATTGGCCCGGTTTGCCGTCGCATGCTTCATCTCTGCAACAGAATCGAAAACAATGGTCGAAGCTCGGCTCACTGGCGGATTAACCAAATGCTGAGTCCACTTCTTGGCGCGCCCAGCCGTTACGATTTTTGTATCTAACTCTTTCTTTCCCATGATCTACCCAAATTTCCTTTTCAAAAGCATTCTATACCCAAACTACCTCAAGATAGCCGTTTCAGCGAGAAATACTTGGGTATATGAAATTAACACAATTGATGAAGGCTTGGGTAGCCGTCGGGTTTCTTTACCTTGCCGCCGCATAACGGGGAACGACGCCCATTTCACGCGTGTGATTCTGTGGGGAGTCTGCTGCAATAAACTCAACAGTGCGGGGATCAATCATTTCCAGGTGAGCACGATAGTTCAGGCATGCGCGCATGATTTCTACGTTACTGGAAACTTTGGCCGTCAATACCGTTAGCAAAATCGCCTTATAGGCAAAGTGACGGTGCAGATCGATGGCAACATCCACTGAGCAGGGCTTACCGCCAGTGGGACGCAGCACCTGTAGGGCCTGCTTTTTCGGATAAAGCTGGAAAACATTGTGGTTGATGTTTTTAGCTCGCTTGATCATATTGCGAATTTCACAGCGTGAGACGGGGCTATAACAGCCATGGCACTCATCACCCGCAGCACTCTTCAGGTACTCATGATGCAAAGGTGAAACTTCACCATCCTGGCTTGGCAGGCTGAGGAAAATGATATCTTCATAATCATCACCCAAGGTATGGAAAATACCCCGAGTCTGGGCGACGAAACCTTTGCCCAACAGACAGTTGATGGCTTTGAGCCCGGACAGGTACTGGGCCAGTATAGATAGCATTACGGCCTGCATATTCTCGTGATTCTGTACTGCTGGTACCTGGTCTGCTTCAGGTGACAACAACTCATGCAATTGCGTTTCTACAAATTGAACAATCTGATGGTTTAGCTTCATTTCTGTATCATACATAATGTCGCCCTTGTCATTTATCAGTGTATTAAGTAGGACTCTTCATGCTCACTATTGATAAATGCAATATTAATACCGGTTAATATCTACCTTTATCACTGCCATTTTGAGGATATCTGTGACAGGAACCTCACTTTGCAAACAAATATTAAAATTATTATCGACAAGTTATTCGCATTTTGCCTGCATAAAAATGAAAAAAAGACAAATTTATTCAAAGCGTCTCTACTTTAAAACACTTTCATGACCAGAAAACTAGACAAGGCCGCGAGCTGCGGCCTTGATGTATCGTGAGCCATAAAGGCTATTATCAGGCCTGTTACGGCTCATCCGTCAACGGTTTAGGCATGTAGTGCTCAGCACGCAAACCACACAGTTCTGGCAGTGAGGTACCGACCGAGATCGACGACCAGGTACCTGTAATAATTCCGATAAACAATGCGACTGCAAACCCTTCCAGCGGCCCGCCACCCAGCAACCACAGGGCACCGACAGTCATCAAGGTGGTACCGGATGTCACAAGGGTGCGCGAGAATGTCGCAGCAATCGCTTCGTTGTTAATCG
The DNA here is from genome assembly GCF_001939735.1 of Photobacterium proteolyticum. Lineage (GTDB taxonomy): Bacteria > Pseudomonadota > Gammaproteobacteria > Enterobacterales > Vibrionaceae > Photobacterium > Photobacterium proteolyticum. The sequence continues at coordinate 26,373 of NZ_MJIL01000096.1, read as the reverse complement.
CCTGTATCGGCTTGTCCGGTTCTGCGATAAGCAACTCACGGATCCGGTCTGCAATGATGATCGAGTCATTGAGTGAGTAGCCTAAAATGGCCATAACAGCTGCAAGAACAGTCAGGTTGAACTCCATCTGTGTCGCGGCAAAAAAGCCAAGCACGAAAATCACATCATGGGCTAACGCAAACAGCGAGCCCGAGGCCAGTCGCCATTCAAAGCGGTAGCTGAGATAGCCCAGGATACACAATACCGCCACCAACAGCGCCAACCCTCCTTGCTCAGCCAGTTCCTGACCCACTTGCGGTCCAACAATACTGGTATTCAATACACTGACCTCTGTCGCCAGCGGTGCAAGAAGCTGATCGATGGATGGCGCTTGTTCATAGGCTTCCGGAACGGCGTAGCGCAGCACCCAACGCCCCTGCTCGCCGGCAGACACAACACTCACCTCCTGGTTCAGGCCAGCTTGCAGCAATGGCTCAATTTCACTGCTGGTGATTGCCGGATCAAGCTGGATCTCGCTAACAACACCACCGGTAAAATCCAACCCCCAATTTAATCCCCGGCTTGCAACCATAAATATCGAAATAACCATCAGCAGAACAGACACGATGCTGGTGAAATGTCGCCACTTGGTTGCATTTTTTATCATAAGACTCATCACTTAAACCCTCACTTCGCGGCTAGCATCACGTCCCCACACCAAGTTGATAATGGCGCGGGAAGCAAAAATTCCAGTAAACATACTGGTCAACAGTCCTAGCCCCAGTGTCAGGGCAAAACCCTGAATCGGGCCGTTTCCGATGGCATACAGCACGACGGCTGTGATCATCGTGGTAAAGTTGGCATCAAATATCGTGCTAAATGCACTACTAAAGCCACGATCTATCGCCTGGGCAAAACTGCGCCCTTCCTTCAGTTTGTCCTTGATCCGCTCAAAAATAAGCACGTTGGTATCAACAGCCATACCGACAGTAAGCACCAAGCCCGCAATCCCCGGCAATGTCAGCACTGCCCCCGGGATCAACGCCATCAACCCAAACAGCATCACCATGTTTGCCACCAGGGCGACGTTGGCCACCCAGCCAAGTCGACGGTACCAAACCGCCATAAACAGCAGGGTCATCCCTAGCCCCAGAGCAAGTGCCGCAAACCCATTTTCGATGTTTTCCGCCCCCAGCGTCGGACCAATTGTCCGCTCTTCGACAATCGTCACCGGGGCTGTCAGCGAGCCGGCTCGCAACAGCAGGGCCAATTCCTGGGCATCCTGAATAGACCCCGCCCCAGTGATCCGGAAGCGATTTCCGAGCTGACTCTGAATGGTCGCCACACTAATAATGCTGCTGGTTTGTTTGGCATTCCCCTCACTATCTCGACTGTATTCACTGAATGCCGTTGCCATCGGCTTACCGATGTTGTCGCGTGAAAAATCAGACATCATTTTCCCGCCGGCATGGTCAAGAGTAATGTTCACCTCTGCCGTCCCCATCTCACCAAAGCTGGCACGGGCATCGACTATATGATCTCCGCCCAGCACAGGTTTGCGTGCAACTCTCACCGGCCTGCCGTCTTTATCCTTCATTTCCATAGTGCTACCGGTTCCCGGTTCTTTGACCGCATAGAAAGCCAGGCTAGCCGTTGCCCCAATGACACTTTTGGCTGCCGCGGGATCCTGTACGCCAGGCAGTTCAATTCGAATGCGGTTCTCTCCCTGCCGTTGCACCAAGGCTTCAGTTATACCGAGCTCCTCTATACGGCTTCGCATGGTTTGCAGGTTTTGCTGAACCGTGAGATTTCGCAGTGCGGTTTTCTCATCGTCTTTCAGAACCAGCTTTACGCCCGCTCCGCTGGCATTGGTGAGCTGCCAGTGCGGATAGCTTTGGCGAATAAACTGGCGTACCGCACTATTTGCTTTGGCATCTGGCAGTCGGACTATCAACGTATCCATGCCTGAAGCCTCGACGCGTGCGCCTCGGATCCCGTCCTGACGAAATAGCTGACGAAGCTCCTCACTTAGCTGTTCACCCTGGGCCTTGAAGACTTGATCAACATCTACATCCAGTAAAAACTGGACGCCACCACGTAAGTCCAATCCCAGTTTAATCGGGGCAAATCCCATACTCTGCAGCCACTGCGGGGCAGCAGGTTCCAATGCCAATGTCAGAACTGACTTGTCGTTGGCCTTATCATTGATCAGATCAGCCAGCACCGTTCTTGCCGCAGTCTGCTGACTGTCATTGTCTAGAACAACAGTAGTTTTGCCATCTCGCTGTTCAATACGTTTGACAGCTATTCCTTCATTAGTAAGCTGTTGCTGAAGTACCAGAACCGACGGGAGCTTTGAATTTGACGCGGCAATCTGCACGGCTGCATCCTCCCCATACCAGGTTGGAATTGCGCTGAGCAGCATGATCATAACGGTAACGACCAGCACCACGTATTTCCAAGCCGGATAGTGGTTAAGCAGCCGCTGTTGATTGGTTTTTCTCATTAGTAATGCACCATCTTTTTCACCAGCGATAGAACTAGTGAAATAACAATCTGTCCTGAGTACACGACAATAGATTGCGGCAAGGCATAAGCTCGCAGCAACTTACTCGACGTAAACTCAGTAGGAGCCAGTCATTCTTGACATCAAACGGCCTTGGCCGACAGTGCCGAACGCTGGTTTAGGATCAGACAAGTCAGGTTTCTTGCTATAGCCAGCAAGACCCATCAGCAACTTGCGCTGATCAATATTTCTCAGGTGCGGAGAAAAGGAGGTTGGTAGATGGTGTAGGTGAGATTAGTCTCTTTCCAGCCCGATATTCGGCATGAGGGCGGATTAGTATTCAACATCCAATTAAGGCTTTCACTGAAGTTAACACAATAACCCACAACCAGAGACGGTGCCGGTTCGACCGGTAATTCTATCGCCAGTTGATAAAAGGGCTGCACTTCTTCCGGGTCATGGTGTACCAAACTGGCCATACGTGAAGAGTTGACCAATGCCGGGTCATAGTCGCGATGTTCAGTGGAGTGTTGTTTGTGAGGCTGCGAACTGCCCTGCTGGGACTTGGACTCGGACTTAGAACTATGGTGCTGGGAAAAATCCCAGACAAGCGAACCTTGTTCCGTCACCGCCTGACGGCTGTCGGTATCCGAGTGAGCATCGGCATCTATCAGAACAAGCTTGGAAGATTCGGTAACATGCTGACTGACACTGGCAGGCAATGCCAAGCGAATAGCCGCTTGATTGGTTTCAGCATGAGCAAACGAAGCAACGCCCAGACAGAACACCAACATTATTGCTCTAAAAAAAGTCGTCAGCATATATTCAACATCATAAATAAGAACCGAAACATCATAGGATGCCAACCGTAATTGCACAAGGAATTATTTGCCCGTGATCACACTTTCTATTTCTAGCCGCCGCTAAATAGCCATTGAATGTTAATAGTTTGATCGTTATATTTCATCAACATACTGCATCACAGGGAAGCTAACACATGACAACCAAACACATCGCATTTATCGGGCTCGGCACTATGGGCTTCCCAATGGCCGGGCATCTGGCTAATGCCGGCCACCAGGTCACTGTCTATAACCGTACAACATCCACAGCAGAAAAATGGGCAGCGCAATATGGCGGTAACATCGCCCTAACGCCGGCGGAAGCGGCGAAAGATGCCGAGTTTATTTTCACCTGCGTGGGTAATGATGAAGACGTCCGCCAGGTCTATAAGGCAGCCGATGGGATTCTGTCCACTGCCAAACAAGGAGCAATCCTTATCGACAACACAACAGCATCGGCCGAAGTTGCGCGCGAAATTGCCCAGGCAGCCTCGGAAATCAATACCGCTTTTCTTGATGCCCCGGTATCGGGTGGCGAGGCCGGTGCGGTCAATGGCTGTCTGACAGTTATGGTCGGTGGTAACGAGGAAGTTTTTGCAGAGGCAAAACCAATCATTGACTGCTTTGCAAAAGCGACCACTTTGATGGGAGATGTCGGCTACGGCCAAATCACCAAAATGGCCAACCAAATTTGTATCGCCGGAGTGCTACAAGGGCTGTCAGAGGCCATTACGCTTGCCAAGTCAGCAGGCCTCGATATCGAGAAGATGACAGATGTGCTCAAGCATGGCGCTGCCGGATCCTGGCAGCTGGAAAACCGCGCTGTCACCATGGCCGAGGACAAGTTTGACTTTGGGTTCGCGATTGACTGGATGCGCAAAGATCTTGGCATTTGCTTTGAGGCTGCAGAAAAGCTGGGCGTCGACCTCCCCCTCGCCAAACAGGTAGATGAGAAATACGGCAAACTTCAAGAACGAGGGTTTAACCGTGCAGATACCTCGGTCTTAATTAAGCAGTTCGATGAATAATCGTCACTAAGCGACAGTCATGCAGGCTGGTTTCTGCAACTATTAGGAAGCAGATACCAGCCTTAACTCAAATCAATGTGTACTTGGCAGCCTCTTTCCTGACCTTCACCGGGGCGGGTTGCATGGTTAGCTCCATAGTCAGAACAAGCTAAAAATCGCTTCCCATAGACGATCATTCGCTTCACGTTTCTCCTCGACATCACGCATCACTTCATGAGTCGGTGTAAATTCTTGATATCGTGGTATCTGGTTATCCTTTGCTGAAGAAAGCTCTGTCTGAAAACTGAAAGCAGCATCTTCTTGCTTCTCTCGCGTTTTCGTCGCGGTATCAGGCGCGAGCCCCTCACTGAACTCTGGTTGCTGGCTAAGCAATGCAGCGTCATTCAAAAAGGTTTCTGCATAGCTCTGGGTTGATAATAACCAGAGGCTAGCTGCTAGTAGGATGACAATATACCCAAGCTACCTCAAGATGCTCGTTTCAGCGAGAATTACTTGGCTTGTAGGCTAGGCACCGATTAGAAAATCTAGTGGCTCTAAATTAATAATCGGTAACAACGCATAGAAGCCAAGTAAACTCGCCCTTCGGGAGTGAGCCAGCAAACACATTTCTGTGTCAAATAACGTTGAAAGGGAAAAGCCATTCCTACCGTCATTTTCCTTGAACTGAGCTCGCTGGTCTCACTCTGAACCCTGCATCTTGAGGTAGCTTGGGTATAAACCGCATTGAAATAACCTGCCTATTATATATCTCTGTCAATGACACCACAATAAAACATTGTATTATATTTTTCCAAGATATAAAAAAACCGCCATCTGTATGGCGGTTTTCCAAGAAAATGATTTGTTACAGGCTAACAAAAATTCCAGCCAGCGCCGCACTCATCAGGTTTGCCAGTGTAGCAGCAAGCACAGCCTTAAAGCCCAGGCTCGCTACATCCCCGCGACGCTCTGGCGCCATTACACCGATAGAGCCAATCTGAATGGCAATCGAACCGATGTTTGCAAAACCACACAGGGCAAAGGTAATGATGACCTGGCTCTGAGAAGACAGCGTTTCTTTAACATTAACGAAATCAAGGAAAGCAACAAATTCATTCAGGATCATCTTCTGGCCAATGAATGCACCAGCCTGAAGCATTTCGCTCGCAGGTACACCAATGATGAATGCCAGCGGCGAGAAGATATAACCCAGGATGGCCTGCATCGTCAGGTTCTGGACACCGACCCATTCACCCACCATCTCAAGACCGGCATTGGCCATGGCGATAACACTCACAAAAGCAATCAGCATCGTACCGATAGCCACTGCGACCTTCATACCGTTCATCGCACCAGCTGCCAGTGCATCGATCGCGTTGCTGTGATCGCTTTTAGCCATTTCAATGTCAGCTTGCTCCAGTGCCTTGCCCTGCTCCGGAACAAGAATCTTAGCCATCAGCAAACTACCCGGAGCCGCCATAAAACTAGCTGCAATCAAGTATTTCAGATCGACACCCAACCCAGCATATCCGCCTAAAACACTACCTGCGACAGATGCCATACCACCGGTCATCACGGCAAATAGCTCAGAACGTGACATTTTTGGAAGGAAAGGCTTAACCAGTAACGGTGATTCACCCTGAGAAAGAAAAATATTACCCGTTGCAACCAGAGACTCTGCACGGCTTGTACCCAGCGCCTTTTGAATACCACCACCGATCACTTTAATGACCCATTGCATGGCACCAAGATAATAAAGAAGGGAAATCAGAGCACTGATGAAAATAACGAGAGGAAGGACACGGACTGCAAATATAAAACCGGAAGTAGCTAGGTCACCAAACAGGAATTTAATTCCTTCATCGGCAAAGCCCAATACGCTGGCGATGCCACTGCTCATGGCTCCCAACATCATTTGCCCTACCGGTACATACAATACCAAAGCGGCAAAACTTGCCTGTAAAAACAACGCTCCACCGACGGTACGCCAGTTGATTGCCTTACGGTTTTCAGATAACGCCCAAGCGCATACTACCAGCACAAAAATACCGGCCAAACTAATTAACAACTGCATTATTTCGTCCTGTTGCTTCTAATAAATGGGATGCCGAAATATGAAGGTGTTACTGCCTGCTGCAATAGAGGAGCCACTGCTTTCAGGGAGAAAGCAAAATAGGAGGGTTCTGAACAAGAATGTTCAGAAAATGGTGTGTCCGCCCATATATACAACATACAAGTCACCTTGATAACAAGCTAAAATAACGCCGGTCCAACTCCGTGGGTCGTTCACATATCCATGGTGACAGCTTGTAACTAAGGTGGCTGAACTCGATGGTTCTGGCCGGAAGCGGAGTATATAGAGATACAGATCACATTAACAACCCAAAAGCGGCTTTTTTTTGTGATCTAGATTTGATTGCGCATGAAATAGGCAATTGTTGCGGAATATGGTCTTATTTCTGCCAGGCAGGGAGCCGCGTGATTCTGTATACGCAAAAACAACAAAAGGGGTATTACTCCCCTCTTGCTGCTTTAATCATCTGTACAAGAAATTAGAACTTGTAATCGACAGAAAGGACAACTTGTTGAGAGTAATCAATCTTGGTGTTGTTCTCGCTGTAGTCCTGATCAAGGTAGCGATAAGTCAGGTCAGTTGACCAGTTATCATTGATTTCGTACATCGCACCCAATTGTCCACCCCAAACAAAATCCGACGAGCTTTCACCGGCAATCTTGCTGTCCGCAACACCTGCCGATACACCCGCAAATAAGTTAATCTGCTGGGCAACAGGAACCAGGTAATCATAAGATGCCAGGAACATATTCTGTGACGACTTATCCATATAACTGTAAGTACCCATCACACGGTGATGATCATTTATGATAGCACCACCACGTAGCTGATAAGTCGCATCTTCACCGTTTTGGGCAGATTCGCCTTTGATATTATCTTCCTGATAACCAACACCCGCACCTACGAACCAGTCAGTGTCGGCAGCGAAAGCCGGCATTGCCACAACAGAAGCCAAAGTAATGGTTGAGATAACGGCTAATTTTTTCATCAGTAATACTCCTAAATGTCTTTATGCAAGGGCGAAACTTTTTCTCATGGCCCTTCGTTTTGTTGATGCCTAATCTACACCGCTTTACTGAACCCAACCTTAAAATAGAAAACAATGTTTTATTTCTGAACTATTGCTGAATGCCGACTGTTTCTTGAGGTTAATTATTGTTACTTCAAGTTTCATACAGCATTGAAGGAGCAGTTATATTGCAGGATGTCTTTAGGAAAACTGTGGTTTGAATCCAATGCCTAGAATTGACTATCTGTTCGAGCAAGGCATAATTCGCTAATAAGAAATAGCAGGCGGCTCTCGATGGCAAACGCACGAATTCAGACGTTAGTAACTTCCCCTTGTCAGGCTTGGATAGCCACGATTGCCATTGTCTTTTTCGCGGTACTCTTTTCTGGCCAGTCACAGGCCAATCAGTATGTCTCCGAGCTAAAGCTTCTAAACTACACAGACAGTTACGGTAATGTATCTCTGCGAAAAGCAAAAAAGCTGACCTTGCCAGATCCCATGACAGTCAATGGTAATCTAAACCTTGAATACAGCGACATAGAGCAACTGCCGCGGAAACTGAAAGTAAAAGGAAATCTGAATCTCGCGTATAGTGCCGTCAAACAACTACCAAGGCAGTTAGTGGTATTTGGTTATATTAATCTTGCCCATTCTCAGGTCACATATCTAAATACAGGTCTTCAGGTAAGAGGGGATCTAAGTTTGATGGGCACAAAAATAGAACAGCTTCCTCCATACCTTTACGTTGGTGGAGATCTTTATCTTGCCAACTCGGCAATTACAGCCCTGCCAAAGTTCCTGGTTGTGAAAGGTGATATTTATCTCGGTGGTGTTCAACTTAGCGAAATACCTGATGATATAACCGTTGAAGGGAAAATCTATCAGTAGCGAGTTTTGATTTCTTACATCGATTTGCTATATAGAATCAACGCACTGTCATCCCCTGCAAATAGCAAACGATTGCTTTAATAAAGCAACGAACTATATTTCAGCTAAATCGAAATAAAAGCTAGGAAATAAAACTTTATAGGGGGGATATTGCCAGAAACACGCTTACAACTTCTTGTGCTTCTGGCGCGCTTTAAAACAAAGGTGTTAAGAATCAAAGCATTAGTGCTAATGCACTCAAACGATTACTTCGACTTTCCTTTTACATTTGTTGTTTGCGATTGATGATAGAACCATTGTCTGCGGTTTCTATTAGTCATAATTTACCTCTCATTTTTTCCAAAAACGAGTAAGGTTGATATCTCTCTTATTTAATACCGTCTTACTCATCTAATCAGCTTTACTATACCCAACGATACATTACATCCTTATGACAGTTAGGTTAGCATTTAGCTTCACTACACCCTGGCAAATCAACTTTTTAAAATAGAAAAGCTAGCTATAGCTAGATTCAATAAAAAGCTCAGGGAGTTAAAGAACTGCGTGATATCATGTAGGTGTGATTCCAGAAGCGACCTTATTTAACGGATTAAGGCTTTCCATAGTCTTCAGTAAAATTTCACCATCTAATTCATATCAACTTTTCCAATATAAGAGCCAATGAGTTGTTTTGCAACTATTATCGTGCACTATTTTTGTGACTGTTGTCTTTTTTCTTTAACAGACTCGCTTCAATACCGTCCTAACTAATTAAATATCAAGCTGTTAATTATCATACTGCCGCATATTGAATACCAAGCCTGCCAGTGGCTTTTTCATCGTCAAGACCGTTTAATTGATCGATCCAATAAGCATTGACACAAAGATACTTTTTGTTAACATCGATATTACATCTTGACAAGAGGTCAAAAACATGGGTATACACACCATCACTTTAGAGCAAACTGCTGATGTGCCCAAGAAAGTGCTCTTTCAGTTACTTTCTGACCATGAAAACCTTGGACGCTTCTTTGACGCCAAGTATTCACTCGTTAAGCATGGAAAGCCTGAAATCAACGGAATTGGTGCCATCAGGAAAGTGATTGCCGGGCCGTTCACCTTTCGGGAGCAAATCATCGACTACAAAGAAAATGAACACCTCCACTACAAGATCATCGAAGGCGGTCCTGTCGATGAGCACGGTGGCTGGATCCGTTTTCAAAGTATCAATGCCAACCAAAGCCTAATCCATTACCGGATCAAGTTTTCCCCTCGTATTCGGGGGACAGGGTGGCTCATCAAACTGTTGCTGGAAAAAGACATTAAAAGAGCACTGTCCAATATCGCCGAATACGGCAAGTTAGAATGGAAAAAGCATTAACTAAGTCTTCGAAATGAATCAAGCCTCCCTAGGCCCAGGCAGTACCTACGGCAGTTATCTGCAGTCATGATACCTGCCTCGTCTGCTGTTATAAAAGCCGAAGCATTCAGTGCACCTGTTAGTCCCCTCGTTACTGCCACCTCTTCATGACATCAGTATGTCAATACTCCCGGTTACCCTCTCATGCGTAATCATAATTTCAATGTCTTGGCATAGATTCCATTCTTTGATCTAATCGATTGCATATAGTGTATGAACACGATTTAATAATTCCATTTTAACATGCTGTACTTTGCGTTAGGACGGAACGATGAGACACCAACCTCTATTAACAACAGAAAGGCTCATACTCAGACCTTTCCAGCTTTCTGATGCAACCAAGGTACAAAAGCTTGCTGGTGATGAGCTTGTTGCAAACGGGGCAATTAACATCCCGCACCCCTACTCCGATGGTTTTGCGGGTCAGTGGATCGGCAAAGTACTCGCCGGATGGCAAAGTCAGCTATCAGCCATTTATGCCATAACGTTAAAATCAAACTATCAGCTTGTAGGGTGCGTCGGATTACACAACATCGATAGCGGGAAAGCCCAGCTAGGTTACTGGATCGGTGTGCCTTATTGGGGCCAAGGGTATTGCACGGAAGCTGCGAAACGGGTGACTGAATTTGGATTTAAACGCCTGGAGCTAGACATAATTTATGGTCAACACCTAAGCCGGGATCCGTCTCCGGGCAAAATCATGCAAAAAATTGGTATGGAACATGTTATGACAAAAAGTGACGCGGCCAGAGTCAATATGATCACTGAGGATCTTGAATATTATGAGATCAAAGCAATGGCAGAGGCTTGATCCTCTGCCTATCCCCTACCCGTCGTCATGAATTGCCATCCCAAACTGTGCCACATGCTTGCGCCTTGGCCATGTACTCACTTCCATTCCAGCTTGCACAAAAATCTGACCATTGCTGTCATCCAGTAAACATGCAAAGAATTGTTATATTGTGTCCCCAAAAAACCACTCAGAAAAATACCCTCTAGGGTGAGTCCATATTGAAACCTGACTCGATAAGAAAAGACTACAATTTCCTTAGCATTATTACTGCAAGCATGAATAAGCGTCCAAACCCTTGAGCTATATATAAACAGAACATTAACAGAATATAGCAGTAAAGCAGCAACATAGACTTATAATATGGGCAATTTAACAAACAGTACTAAATTTAATTTATAAAATAACAGCAGAAAGCATCCTATTTATAACTCGCAAAAAAGATATTGATATAAATACATTTTTTATCATTAATAAAACACCAGGAATACACAGATCATATATAACAAATGTCTATAACAAATTACATTCAAAGAAACAAAGTGTTGAACACTCTGCTATTCAAAATTCCAATGTGATTTTTTTTGTTAGGGCTATACTAAAACTGATAAGCAATAAAGAGGTAGTTTGCTTTATCGAACTGCAAGTTGTGACTTATTTTACAGCACAGCTTCAATCAGACTAAAAATTTAAGCCGTAACCTACTGTAATAAAAATAAAAATAACTTTTTAGAATTTTATTGAAATATAGTTGTTGGTGGCAGGTCTTATATTTTGAATGTGGACACTATGCACATATAACAAAAGGCTGATGCCACAGACTAATGAGGTGAAGATTATGTCTAGCTTGAAAGTACTAACTGTTACAGCTGTAATCGCAATGTCAACTTCAGCATTTGCAGATATCCGCGTTGCTGATACTCACAATGGCGCATGGGTTACAGTTACGGAAAACGGACAACCTGCAGCGAATGCTTCAGTGTCAGTCGCGAATGTTCCACAGCAGAAAAAGTCTTATACAACAGACGATAAAGGTCGGGTTTTCATTCCACTAACTCTGGAAAATTCTCGCTCTATCAAATACAAAGCGAAAACTGAAAGCGGCCGTGAATCATCACGCTTTGCTTTCCACTCTACTAACAAGTAGTCACTATACCAAAGGCCCTGACCCTACATCAGGGCCTTTAACTTTCACACTTCTAATATTCACGCCGATTCAAATCTCGCGCCAATACCAACGCCAGCCCTATAACTTGCAGAAATAAAGCCAAATTTCGTAGTCGTGATATTGATTTCATTTTATCATCATGTATTTCAAGCAACTCTAAATTTTCCAAATATAATTGATTGATTTTTTCCCTCTGGTTATGTTGAATGCCATCTATTGCAATCATCAGTGCCGGAATATCTTCAAGCACCAAACGTTCTATTTTTTTATCCAGCCAATAGTTCAGTTCACTTATTACTTGATCCGTGACTTCTTTAGCAACAGGTTGCTTATGAAGTTGACTAGCTGATAATAACTGCAAAACAAACTCTCTTTTTCTTTCAACGGTTTCAACTTGCTGCCAAGTAAGGCTTATAAGCTCTTCATTATTTTGCTGTCTTTGAATGATTTCATTGGTCTGACGGGTTATATCATCAATAAAAAAATTGGTCATAAGAGCAGATATCACATTAAGCAGCAACCCTGTGGCCACTAATATCCAAGTTGGCACTGTCCACTTTCTCATATAACCCTATGTCCTCGTGAAGTTATCCGCAATAACGCCTCTAACCAGTATGGCAAAAATCTTATCGATGTTTTGGTGAACCATTTCCTCACTGACTACGTTTAAAGATACTGTTTAAGAAGGGAAATGCTAAATGGATAACAAACTGACTACAGCCACGCGTACCCTGTTACTGTCTGGTGACGACGAAAACTCAAAGCGTCAGGAACTAAAACAAGCGTTCAATCAAACATGGGCTTTGTACGAATCTCTCTTCGAAGTGATCAATAACGACAGTGCCTACTTCAGCAAGCCTGAGCCGCTGCGCCACCCTCTGATCTTCTACTTCGGCCACACTGCCGTCTTTTACATCAACAAACTAAAGCTCGGTAAGTACATTGATCATCGTGTAAACAAACACTTTGAGTCGATGTTTGCCATCGGTGTCGACGAAATGTCATGGGATGATCTCGATGAAAACCATTACGACTGGCCCTCTGTCAGTGAAGTCAGAGCCTACCGAAGCCAAGTCTGCCAACAGGTAAACGCAGTTATCGACGAGATGCCGATCGGCCTGCCGATAGCCCAGAACGATCCCGCCTGGGTGATCCTGATGGGAATCGAACATGAGCGCATCCACCTTGAAACCTCATCCGTTATCATTCGCCAGCTACCACTTTGTGATGTGACACCACACCACAACTGGCCAGCCTGCCGGGACACAGGTACAGCGCCTTCCAATCAGCTGCTCTCTGTCGGCGGCAACACGATTACACTAGGAAAGCATGATAACGACAATACCTACGGCTGGGACAACGAATACGGCCAGCAGACATTCAAGGTCGATGATTTTAAGGCATCCAAATACCTGGTATCCAATCAGGAGTTTATGGCTTTTGTTAATGATGATGGCTACCGCAAACAGCGTTACTGGAACGACGAGGGAAAGGCATGGCTTTCGTATACCCAGGCCACCATGCCACGCTTCTGGCGCAAGCAGGGCGACCGATGGCTGCAGCGCAACCTAACCGAAGAAGTTCCGTTGCCACTGAACTGGCCAGTGGAAGTTAACCAGCTGGAAGCCAAAGCATTTTGTAACTGGAAGGCTGAACAGCTTCAGGCCAACATCCGGCTGCTGACAGAAGCAGAATGGTATCTGCTGCGCAGTAACATCGAAGAGGATTCACCGACCTGGCATGAAGCCCCCGGCAATATCGAATTGGCCTACTTCGCGTCCTCTTGTCCGGTAGACCGATTTGACCATGAGGGGTTTTGCGATATTTTAGGCAATGCCTGGCAGTGGACGGAAACCAGCATCGACGGCTTCCAGGGATTTCAAGTTCACCCGCTGTATGATGACTTTTCGACCCCGACCTTTGACGGCAAGCACAACTTGATCAAAGGCGGCTCTTGGATTTCAACCGGAAACGAGTCAATCAGCTCTTCACGCTATGCATTCCGCAGGCACTTCTACCAGCACGCCGGGTTCCGCTACGTCGAATCGAACCAGGATCCGGCCAGTATGACCTCGTTGAATGTCTATGAAACGAATGAGCTTATCTCCCAATACCTGGAATTTCACTACGGTGACGAGTACTTCTCGGTACCTAATTTCTGCGTCAACGGCGTCAGGCAGTGCCTGAGCGAAATTCAGCTTAGCCACACGGCCAAGGCATTAGACATCGGCTGCTCTGTTGGACGCGCCTCTTTTGAGCTCGCTAAGACATTCGATCATGTCGACGGTATTGATTTCTCTGCCCGCTTCATCCAGCAGGCCTATAACCTGAGCGAGCAGGGCGAGAAACGCTATACCATTCGCACAGAAGGAGACTTGGTAGAGTTCAAGAGCACTACATTGGCCCAATTAAATTACAGTGAAGAGGTCAAAAAAGTGAATTTTGTCCAGGGTGATGCCTGCAACCTCAAGCCGCAGTTCAGCGGTTATGACCTCGTCTATGCCTCAAACCTTATAGACCGGCTCGGCGATCCCAAGGCCTTTCTGACAACCATCCACCAGCGGATCAATGAAGGCGGTTATCTGGTGATAGCCTCTCCCTATACCTGGCTGGAAGAGTACACGACGAAGGCAAACTGGTTGGGTGGCATCAAAGTGCATGGCGAGAACTTCACGACGCTCGACGGGCTGACCGAAACTCTCATCCCCCATTTCGAGCTTATTGCAGTCAAGGAGATCCCCTTCGTGATCCGCGAAACTAAGAGAAAGTTCCAGCATAGCCTGTCAGAAATGACCATCTGGCGAAAACGCTAGATTGTCTCGCGGGCTTGGTGTTACTGTACTGCTCCCGAAACGAGCAGTACAGAGCATAACGCGTGAAAACACCCTGTGTCGCAAAATGTAAGAACCACGAAGGGATCTGTAGCGGTTGCTTTCGCACCATGACAGAAATTACCGGATGGCGCCTGATGAATGATGAAAAACAAACCAAGACCATAGATGAAATAAAAGGCAAACGTTCAACGCATACCTGCAGCTCGTGCGGTAAACCAGCCTACTGTGATATCAGTGCCGGCAAATCATCCTGCTGGTGTTTCGAGCTGGCCAAGAGAGACACTTCGGGAATAGAGTCGCCAGACTGCCTGTGCCGAGAGTGCCTGACAAAACTCCCTTTGCGCGAGGTATGACACCCATTCCATATCTGTATGATATTTAAGTCATCTATTCGTTCTTTTGTAGTTGAAAGTTGAGTATTTATACTAAGCACATATAATCACCGACTCCTATCCACTGAAAGAAATGTCTGATGCCAAATTTTCGCTGTACTATTCCTCTTCTTCTCGCGCTATCAGGCTTTACTCAGGCGCAAGTTACTCACGCTCTGCCCGAGAACGAGGAAATCTGCAGGGAAAGCGTCGGTAAACTGCTTATCGAGCAGCACGCTATTTTCAGCAACAATCAAATCGCCCCAGATATCCGTCGTGCTGCCGAACGGGCTATCGATACCACCCGCGAAGCATACAGCAAAAACGAAAGTTACTGTCAGGCACAAGAGGCCCTTCAGGCTTACAAGACAAAAAACAAAGAAGATTTTCATTATCGCGATGGTGAAGTGAACTATTTCGGCCGAGGAAATATCTAACTATTTCTTTATTCCCCGAAACGAGTTACCCCAGTCAAATGGGTATACTATTATTAGCAAACGGGGCCATTATCGTGGTAATGAGGTAATTTTTATGAAAAAGTTGCTGAAGGCAGGGATACTGAGCGCTTTTTTCCTGGTTGGCTGTGAGCAAGCAGTACAGACGGGTTTCTCAAAAGACAACCTGAAAGATAACTGGGTTCTGACAAAAATTGATGGCAAAGATGTCAATATATCGGAACCGAGAACCCCTCCCGGCATGGCAATTGGTACGGACTGGAAAGTTGCCGGATTCAGTGGTTGTAACCGCTTTTTTGGCCAGGTCGAAGTAACAGAAGAGAGCAAACTCCGAATCACAGCCATGGGGTCGACCAAAATGGCGTGCATTCAGGATGATCAGGCGACGGTAGAGTCCATCATGACCAAGTCGCTACAGAAGTGGAACAGCATCGCGCTAGAAAACAACATTCTGACTCTGACCTCAGAGCAACATATTCTGACATTCATGCCGGAAGCCATCTCGGGATCGGAACCTCCCCAGTAAATCGGGACGGTATTATTAAAAAAGGCGCTAATTAGCGCCTTTTTGATTAACGGAAAGTGCCAAGCCAAGTATGAAAGTAAGCAAACAAAAAGCAAAAGTGCTCAACTCAGCCATCACCCACTGGGAGCAGGAGCAACTGATTTCTGACGAACAAGCCAGACAGCTTCGAGGCAGCTATCAAGTGGTTGGCTTTGACTGGAAACTATTAGCTGTTTACTCATTCTGGATAGCCATCACCTGCTTCATCATTTCCATTGGCGTCTTGTTGGCCGATGACTACCTCATGGAGCTACTGGCAACGATTATCGACACCCCGGCCAGCATCCTTTCGGTTATCAGCGGCGGCATTGCCGTGCTCTTTTATCGCTCAGGCGTACAGCGTCGCAAAAAGCACCCGCAGAAGAATATCAGCAATGAGGCAACCTTCTTCTTTGGCGTATTGATGACGGCGGTCTCCATCGGCTTTCTCAGCGAAACGGCACTCTTCGATACCACCCATGACGCTATTATGCTCTTGGTACTGACTGGTATCTATGCCGTACTGGGCATTCGCTTGTCATCGGTACTGATCTGGCTTTTTGCACTATTCGGCTTCGGGGCCTGGGTGCTTTCACAAACCAGTTATCTGGCGGGCTCAAGCGGCTACTTCCTGGGTATGAACCTGCCGCTGCGGTTTGTCTTTGTCGGACTGTTCGTGATCGCCCTGAGCTTACTCACAGGCAGACAAGAGCGATATCACCATTTACAGGAGCCCACCCTGTTTATCGGTTTGCTCTATTTCCTGACAGCGTTATGGCTGCTCTCTATTTTCGGTAACTACGAAGATGTCGCCAGTTGGAGCAAGGTCAAGCAAATTGAGCTACTGCATTGGTCGTTCATTGCCGGTGGCAGCTGTCTCGCTATTCTCTACCTGGGTATAAAATCAGACAACACCTTATGCCGCAGCTTTGGTATCACCTTCTTGCTGCTCAACCTCTACACCCGCTATTTCGAGTACTTCTGGGAGTCTTTCCATAAGACGGTATTCTTTGCCATTCTGGCCCTGACTTTCTGGCTTATCGGCTCACATGCCGAAAAACTGTGGCAGATAGGGAACCGAACATCGAGATAGTTGGGTGTTTTCATTGGTAAATCTGATGAAATTGGTATCATTGGCTAATATCCGGCAGCACTGACCCCCGGCCCAAATACTTCGCATGGAGAAGAAGAATGAAAAAAATGCCGTTAATTGCAGGTTTACTTGCAGCAACAACCTTGTTAGCAGGCTGCTCTGACAATGAGGTTGGTGATGTTAGCCTTGGTGTTTTCACCATGAAAGACATCAAAATTGAAAATCTGAAAGACGATGAGGTTACTGGTGTGACGTGTCACATTGCCTCTATCGAAGCCGATTTTAGCCTGGCCGATCCGAGTGACAGTTCGATTTCTTGCCGCCAGACAGGCGAAATTACACCGGAGATGATCGCTAACATCGACAAGAGCAAATCAGGCGAAGTGGTATTTAAAAAGTCGAAAAGCATCTTTTTCAAATCGATGAAGGTAAGACGCATCTATGATGCTGATAACCAAACCCTGCTCTACTTGTCTTACACAACCAAAGAAACTGACGGAAGTTTCAAGCATAGCCTTTCTACGGTTCCACTTTGGGGAACCAAAGCTTATGTCGAGCCTAGCGCAGATATAAAGCAATAAGTTGTTAAGAAAAAAGGGAAGTCTAACTTCCCTTTTTTAATCAAGTTTATTGTGTGCCGCGATTACGATGCATCAACAACAGGGCAATTCCGCCGTAAGCCGCCACCAGCAGCCACAGCTGGCCCCACAAATGAACGATCTGCTCAAAGTCTGCCCCCATCTGATTCAACCTCAAGAAAGCATGTATTGCCGGTGTGGCCGGTACCAGTTGAACCAATGCAGTAATAGGGGCCGGGATCGCTGACACCGGCCAGATGAATCCTGCCGAAAAGATCAGTGGTATCGAGCTAAGCAATACCACCACTGTCGCCAGTTCCCGCCTTGGGATCAGCTGTCCGATGATCATCCCCATGAAAATCACCGCCAGCAAAAATGGCACCGTGACGGCCAGCAAATCCGGGATCGTCGCCAACTGGTTGATCTGATAGAAAGAAAAACTAAAACCAAAATAGTACATAACCAGCGGCAGATAAATCAGCACAAACAGGCAGGCTCTAACCAGTGCCACCTTCAAGACCGGATACTGCCGCCAGTAACCGTTCTTTCCCTGTCTGGCATACTCATTTTGGCCGCCGCCCAGCAGAGCTACCGCAATAAGTAGTGTCTGGTGCAGGATCAGGACAAAAACAGCCGGAACGACATAATTGATATAACCCATCGTCGGGTTAAACACCGGCTGCATAGATAGCTTGATTGGCGAATACTGCTCTGAAGCCAGCGCAATATTCTCTCCCGACATCACCATCCTCGATACTTTGGCCTTGGCACCCAGCGTTCCCCCCGCCGTTGCCAGCCCTTCAACAACCGAGCCGTAAACGAGGAAGTAGGCCGCATCACCGGCATAGGCCAGAGTCGGACTCTTGCCGAGCAACAGATCACGCGAAAAGTGCTCTGGGATCACTAACAGCCCCTCTACCGTACCGGCATTGAGCATGTCTTTGGCCTGTTCAATACCTTGGGCACGCGCTGCAAGCTGTATCTGCGGTGTCGCATCCACCATACGCTCCAGCTCACGGCTAACCTGACTGTTGTCCAAGTTGACCACAACAACCTGTTGCTCACGCGGAAGCTGCTGAGAATATGGCAACGGGTACAAAAAAGAGTAAATCAGCACGCCGCCAAATACCGTAAAGAGGATCGACGGGTTGGTAAAAATGGCGTTTAGCTCAAACTTACACAAGGCTCGCCAGCTCATGATGTCACTCCTTTCAGACTGTCTCTGTCATTGCCTTGATTAGCCAATCCCCTCACCCTCAACAGTGCAACGACAAGCGCCAGGGCAAAGACCGACAATGCCCCGAGAGCAGGTAGCGCCTCGATAATATTCTGGCCATGGTTGACCTGATGTACCTGAACTTCGAGATAGTGAGTCACAGGCAGCATTGCCCGCCAGACCTGAGCAAACATGGGCATGTCCGTGGCCGGAAAAGTCACCCCGACAAACGCAAAAGCCGGAGCAGTAAAGCCTGCAGCCAGGCTCATGGCCTTGGTGGCATCAAGCGGTAACAGAAAGAACAATGCCGCTACGCCCTGGCAGGCAATCACCATAAGCAGTTGTGCCAGCAGGAGAATGCTCCAGCTACCGTGCATTGGCCAGCCAAGCAACACATACAGCGCCCAGAGGAACAATATTCCATGCAGCCAGAACAAGAAGGTATAGGGAAGTAATTTGGCGAACAGGTTGCAAGCAGGTGCTGGTTGCAACCACGACTTGATACCCTGCTGGCGGCACTCAGCAGCAAGGGCCAATATTGTTGTCACGACTATCATCACCTGCCACAGGGCCGGAATTGTCGCGGACACTAAAAAATGGCCGTAGTGGTTGTTACTGTTGTACAGCGGTGTCACCTGCGAACGAATTGGTACGGCCTGTCCCAGCGCCCTGACCGGAACCGCTTCGCCACCCGCCATATTACGTAACGTATCCACCTGGGCATTCAGTGTCCCCTGGGCCTGAACGATAGCCGAGTTCACCAGCTTGGCGATCAGAATAAACTGGCTGTTATAAAAGGTCGTAATATCGGGTGCCTGCCCCAGCAATGTTTTCTTTTCCAGTTCATAGGGAATAATCACCAAGGCATATATTTCACCCGCCCTAAGCGCGGTACTCCCCTGCTCGACAGTCATGAAATGCCGAGATACGGCGATAGCCGGACTGGCATCATAGTGACGTACCACTTGGCGGGAGAGTCGGCTATGGTCGAGATCGACCACCCCAACCGGCAGATCCCTTGCTATACCTGCCGAGAAAATAGCCCAGAGGGTGACAAAAAGCAGCACGGGAAGCCACAAACTCATTGCCCTGAGCCAACCGTCAGCTTTCAGCAACCGCCACTCGCGGCATAATTGTGAAGTAAACATCATGGTGCTCACTCAACAATGACGCTCATGCCCACACGCAATCCGTCAATCGGCTGAGTCGGACGCGCTTCCACCTCGAAAGTTCGCATATCAAAGCCCTGCGCCGGATCAGTCGTGCGCCAGGTAGCAAAATCTCCCATCACAGCAACATGGCTGACCTTGAAGCTGTACTTCAGCTCGCCAAGCGCCGGGATCCTCACCTTGAACTCGGCACCCTGGTTATACTTTTTAAGCTTGTCTTCGCGAACATGAAAAACAGCCCAGGCATCGTTCATATCGACAACGCTAACAACAGGAAAGCCCTGCGGCGCAAGCTCGCCCTCGTGCAACAAAATCTGGGTCACTTCACCATCATGCCAACTCTCGATTTGCGTATCCGCGGCATAGGCTTCTACTTCGGCCACGGCACCGGCCGCCATCCGGGCTTTCTCGATCGCCGCACGTTTGGTTTCGTCACGTGCCCCTTCTTTGGCCATTTCAAACATTTGATAGGCAGCCCGCTCGGTATAGCGCGCCGCCTGCCACTGCGTATAGGCTTCATCGCGTTTTTGCTCGGCAACCACGCCGTCTTTATACAGGTTATCGACCCGCTGATAAGTTTTGCCCATCAGCGCCGACGCCGCCTTGGCCTTCTGCCACTGATCCCGGGCAGCGGCAATTTCCTGGCTTCGGGCCCCTTTCTCGGCTTGGGCCGCCATCGCACCGGCAGCTTCCTGACCGGCCTTGGCCTGCTCAAGCTTGGCATCAAGCTCCGGACTCAGGAGGGTAAAAATCAGATCGCCACGTTCAACTTTATCTCCCTTGCGAACCAGAACTTGTTCGATACGGCCAGGCACCTTTGACGACACATTGTACTGCTGCGCCTCAATCTGCCCCTGCATACGCTCCGGCTGTGGCTGATAAGCCTCCCAGAAGGTATAGCCAATCCAGCCTACCAATGCCGCTGCCGGAACGACTGCCGCCAAAGCCTTAAACTTACTCATGACTGAACCTCTACACCTTGATATTGCTGATACTGGTAAAAACTACTGATCTCGCCGCTGACGGCCAGAAGGCGTGACAATGAAATCACATACTGAAACGCCGCCGCAGAACGCTGCGTACGGACGCTGGCCTGATAGAGCTCGGCGTCAACCACATCCAGGGACGTCGACAGCCCCTGACTAAAAGCCTTCTCGCGCAATCGTACGTTTTCGCGGGCAAGCTGAAGGCTGGATGACAGGCCGTTGTACTCTTCCAGTGCCTGCAGGGCCTCGCGGTAGGTTTTCTCTACCAATACAGACAAATCCCGCTCCGCCTGTGCTCGCAGATAATTGACCTGGGTTACCGCGCTGTGAGCGGCCTTGACCTTTCCTGAACGGCCGGAATTATCCATAAGAGGAATATTCACCCCGACACCGACAGCCCAGTCCGGCGCCGTCTTTGCCGCCAGGGTGTCATCTTCATGCAGGCTGTAATTACCGTAAAGATACACTTCCGGGTAATACTTGCCTTTCTCGGCATCAATCAGGCCGCTAGCCTGCTTCTTCTTGGCATCCAGCATCTTCAACCCTGGGTACGCATCAAGTGTCTTGTCGATGAATGCGCTCATTGGTGGCAATGATGTATTGGTAAATAAAGGCGTCGACGGAGTAGCAGGCACATCCAGTTTCAGCAACTTGGTAAGTGCTACCTGTGCAATTTCCATATCCCGGGCTGCTTTTTGGCGCTCAACCCGCGCCTTGTCGTAAGACGCTTCTGCCTGCAGCCGTTCTACCTTGGCAATTTGGCCTTGCTGCTCAAGCTTTAAGGCGTGCTCAAAATGCTTTTTCAGTCCCTGCTCAACATCAATACGGGTCTGCAGCACATGTTGGGTCATGGCGACACCAAAATAAAACTTGGCCAGATCTTCAAACTTGGCCTGCTGCTTCATGGCCAGCAAATAACGGGCTTCTTCCGTTCGGCCTCTGGCAATATCCTGCGCAGCAGTAATCCGGCCGCCGGTGAAAATTGGCCAGACAGCCCGAATAGAAGAGGTAAAGACATCGCGCTCTGTGAGCTGTGAGGTAAACAGCTGATCCAGCATCGCAGGATTGATGTGAAACTGTTGCCCCAGGGCAGCGACAATCCCGCCAGCCTCATCGGACATACTCTCAATTAAGTCCGATGGCTTAACCTCAACAGGCTTATCCAGTCGAGTATATTTAGCTGTCGCTGAAATTTGGGGAAAATACAAATCGCTCGCCGCATCCTGGAGATGTCTGGCACGATCGACATTCGCCCTTTCAGCAGCCAGACCATCATTAGTGGTAACCACAGCTTGCCAGGCGTCGGTAAAGCTCACCGCCTGCTGGTCGGCCCGGGCAACACTGTCAGTCATCGGTACTGATACATAACTACCGGCAAAAACACGACCAAAAGGCATCGTCAACAAAGCGGCGCAACACGTCATCGCCACAATAGGCTTTATTCTCATTATTTTTTCCATTAAGCCTTGGTACTTATCAGGGGTGACAATTCTAGAGCAATAACTCTAAAACTCAACCTAAGGGTAGACGCTAACTTTCCACTTCACAAAATGTAAAAGCTCGGGGCTAAGTGATAGGCTGCATTTTCTTCTGACGACATAATATTTCGCAGTTGTTTTAACCCTCTGTTTTAACTTGCTGTTTTGGCTATTTTTGAAAACAATAGATAGAAGAGAATAATTGTTAACGAATACTGGCAGGGAAATAAGAAGGGCTGAAAAAAAGAGAGAAAAAAGCCCGGATGCATGCATCACGGGCCAGAGGGTCATAACGTTGTTTAGTGCTTCAACACCAACCTTAGTTCCAAGCCTGTGACAGAGGGGCAAACGCAGTTGGTATGACGTTGTTAGTATTTCGCTTTCTACTGACGCTGCAAAAATGGCTCTAGAGCCGTAAATAGCTGGTCAATTTCTTCCTCGGTATTGTAATGCATCAATCCGATGCGAATTACACCACCATCATCCAGAATTCCAAGTTGCTTACACAACCCAAGCGCATAAAAGTGCCCGTTCCAGACGCACATATGTTGCTTACCCAGATGAACGGCAACATCACCCGGTGTCACGCCGTCAATGCGAATAGCAAATGTTGGTGTTCGCTCTCTAAGTCGCTGTTGATCATTAATACCGTATAACGTGATATTGCTGTACTGCGATAGACGCTGCAAGAAGTGCTCACTTAGGGATACTTCGTACTGCTGATATAACGCATAACTTTGTTGCAAACGCTGGCGCAGACTTGCTCCCACATCTCCCCACTGAGCCAGATAATCAACGGCAGCCACTAAACCAGCCAACGCTTCAAAGCTCTGGGTCCCGGTTTCAAACCGTCCGGGTCCCTCATCAGTCGCAGGTTCGACCTTGTAAGGACGAAGTGTCTGTAACCATTGCGGGGCGATATAGGCAATGCCCACATGTGGGCCGAAAAACTTATAGGCCGAGCAAGCCAGGAAGTCACAACCTAACGACTGGACATCCACCAAAGCATGTGGCGCATAATGAACCGCATCGACATAAACCTGTGCCCCAACCTGATGTGCCGCCTCAACAATACGTTTTACATCCACCAGCGATCCGGTGGTGTTCGAAGCGTAAGTCACTGCGACCAGACGCGTTTTAGCATTAAGCAATGACAGGAGGTGATCAATATCAAGGGTACAATCTGCCTCATTCACCTTTACCTGATGAACAATAGCCCCTTTGTCTTCGGCTGCCTGCTGCCAGCTAGATACATTCGAGTAATGATCCAATGCCGTAACGATGATTTCATCGCCTTCCTGCCAGTCCCGGCTAATTGCCCGGCTGAGCTGAAAAGTCAACGAGGTCATATTGGCCCCGAAGACAATGTTGCTTGCAGAAGGAGCGCCCAGCAATGCCTGCGCTGATGCCCGTGCTTTTTCAACTACAGAAACTGTTTCGGCACTGGAGAAAAACGCGCCGCCCAAATTCGAGTTGAAGCGTCCCAGGTAGTCAGTCATTGCGTCTAGTACCGTCGAGGGCACCTGCGATCCACCCGGGCCGTCAAAAAAGAACACCGGCTGGTTTTCAACGGTTTGGTTCAAGGCCGGAAAACTCCGGCGAATGGCTTCAGGCGTGAACGACATGCGTTGGCTCCTTTGCGGTCAGAACAAATAGATCCAGGAATCCCTGCTCATCTTTCTTAACTGCCTTAATCGGACGCGCATTGTGCCAGAGCTGACTATCGGCCAGGATGGCAACCTCACCCTGCTTCAGTGCCATACTCAAAAATGGCAGCTCATGTTGCTCCCTGTACACCAGAAACTCTCCACCTTCGATATTATGGCGACCAATCCCAATCACGGCCAGGTGATCAAAGCCGTCCTGATGAACCCCTTCAGGTGCCACAAGGGTTTCTTCCTCAATCGCTGAAATACGGATCTGATGGATTTCAATTTCCTGCTCGTCATCCAGGGCATTGGCTTGCTTGAAGACTTCGCACATTTCACGCAAACCATCACTACGCAGAATAGATTCTTCCAGTGTCTCGAAGCTACGGCTGACATTCCCCTGAAACGTATTGATATCCCCGGACTGAACAAAATGCCGCGCAGCCAGATGCTCAACGTTACCCTGCTTTAGCTTTACCACCGAATAGCGTCGTAGGCGGTATTGACCATCAGCGTGATCGGTTTGCGGCAAGAAATCAAATGAAGGCGAAAGATCGTTAACAGCCTGTCCGCTTAGTTGAGTCAGCTGAAGTGTACGCTCTAACGAAGTGTGCATCGGTTTGCTCCTAATCCCTGTTTCTGAGTTCCTGTTTCCAGCTCCTGTCCAGAACCTTATCCAAAGTCCAGTCCAGCGCCATGCTCAGTGTGGTTGTTCAAAATCACTGGTCGAAGCCTTGCAGCACCCTATGGCGCATCACAACAGGCCCCCAACACTGTTAACAATTAAATTACATTTAGGATTAAACAAAAATCTGGCATTGCCAATAGCTATCAATTTAAATTTCGCAAAAGGCAACAAATACAAAACATATAACCACATACAACAAAATAACCAGTTCATAGCACCAAGCTAGAAAGATGGAGATGCAAAAAAGCAGTCAAGTCTTCTAGTGATGAAATTAAGTTATTGATATTTTTATATTTATTATCCTTTTTTATCACTTTTGTCGCGCTTCAATAGCAGCATAAAATGCTGTTTGTGATTCGAAGCTCAAATTTGAAAATTGTATTTATAATCTCAAGCGGATAAAAATACCAAGGCAGGCAACAGCATTTCTCGCCATTTCCTGTATAGGGCTTTATCGATATGCGGGCGGCTCAACCGAACGATACTCATGGCCGAATTTCTTGTAGAACGTATTGTTAATGATGGCGTATGAAACCCCGGCGATCACAGCAAAAGTCGCAATTTCCGGCAGTCGGGACTCATGGTACGAGTGGTGGTGTTCGTTGACGACGATAACATCACGATGGTGACCATGGTGATGATGCCCACCATGATGGCAGTGTTTGCGGTGTTTGTGATGATGCTTATGGTGATGTTTATGATGGTGCTTTTTGGCCAAAGCTGCTGAAGGAAGTAATGCTACACAAAGCGCAAGAAAGCATGGAGTTAGGTGTTTCATATATTCACTGTAATTATAAATTTATTTCTCCCCAGCATACGTTTATCATCTACCGAAATGTCAGCGCAGAGTTAGCCTTCTGTAAAAAACACACTGTTTTATAGAACACCCTAAATGCCAGAATCTGTCGGATTAGGCTGCCCGCAATTTGCTATCGCAGCTTATATAGAAAATCATCCAAACATGTTGAACTACCAATCACTGGATCAGCTAACAACTGCCGGAGCCGGCGAGATCCATGCCATCGGCCAAGCTTGTGGCAATGGCTGGCGCAAGGTTTTCAACGTGTATGCCAAGCTCATCTTCGAACTGGATACCACCTACTTCCCGTATGCCAAGTCAGCCTCCACCTGGCAGGCTTATCGCGACCATTACCTTCTGCAATCCGATAGCCACACCTCGCTAATGTTTAGCCCGCCAATACTGTCGGCACAAAGAGACCTTCAGCACCAACCACATGCCACCATCCATATCATTATGGGAAGAACCTATGCCAAGCAGTTAATCAAGGAAGGTAAACTTAACTGCCCGATGCAATGGCTCGATAACGAGTTTGCGATTAATACAGAGCATAGGGTGATAGTGTGCCCTTACTTTGACTATCGTCAATTATCCAATATCAAGATTCAATATCTCGCCAAGCTGATGAAATCTCTTGTCGCTTAACGCACCCTTTGAGCCTGCTAGCCAGAAAGAACCCAATGCATAGCTACTGGTTGCTAATGAGGATCAAGCCAGATGTATTATCCTTATTACAATTCCATTGATTGCTATAAATGCTAACGGAATAATATACCCAAGCTACCTCAAGATGCAGGATTCAGAGTGAGACCAGCGTGCTCAGTTCAAGGAAAATGACGGTAGGAATGGTA
>NZ_MJIL01000095.1 GCF_001939735.1 Photobacterium proteolyticum | reverse complement strand
TCATAGGTTCATCTGGTGATACAGATGGTTCACTCATTAAGCGGTGAACAACGCTTCATACGACTTCAGGTCGCACGGGCAGAAGTGATTTAGAGAACACGTCAGATTAGATTCATCTCGATCCTGTTATTGGCTATCTTCAAATGATTCTCGTGATAAGAGAAAGAAAATGGACAAACCGAAGTTTGTCCATTTTTTATTAGGTTTGTCCAAATTTTAAACAGACGACTGCATTAGTCTTCAATGTAGTTCTCAATACCAGGGCAAGAACATACTAGGTTACGGTCACCAAATACGTTATCAACCCGGTTAACCGTCGGCCAGTACTTGGCGTCCTTGGTCTGGTTTGACGGGAAGCAACCTAGCTCGCGGCTGTAGCTGCGGTTCCACTCGGTTTCCATCAAGTCTGCCTGAGTGTGTGGTGCGTGGACTAGCGGGTTGTCTGCCAGATCCCACTCGCCATCTTGAACTCGGGCAATCTCGTGGCGGATTGCGATCATCGCATCACAGAAGCGATCCAGTTCAGCCAGGTCTTCTGATTCTGTTGGCTCGATCATCAGTGTACCGGCAACAGGGAATGACATGGTTGGCGCGTGGAAGCCGTAGTCCATCAGACGCTTCGCGACGTCTTCCTCAGAGATGCCAGAGGCTTCCTTGATTGGACGGATGTCGATAATACATTCGTGAGCAATACGGCCGTGTGTACCGCGGTACAGAACAGGGTAGTGCGGACGTAGACGCTCCATCACGTAGTTTGCGCCAAGGATAGCCAGTTTAGTGGCTTCAGTGAGGCCTTCTTCACCCATCATCGCAATGTAAGCGTATGAGATTGGCAGGATTGAAGCAGAACCTAGTTCAGCAGCTGATACAGCGTACTGAGGCTTGTCGCTTTCAGAGCTTTCTGTGTGACCCGGCAGGAACGGAGCCAGGTGCGATTTAACACCGATAGGACCCATGCCCGGACCGCCACCACCGTGTGGGATACAGAATGTCTTGTGCAGGTTAAGGTGTGAAACGTCAGAGCCGATGAAGCCAGGGCTAGTCAGACCAACCTGGGCGTTCATGTTGGCACCGTCAAGGTAAACCTGACCGCCAGCTTCGTGTACCAGCTCACACACTTCCTGAACGGCTTCTTCGTATACACCGTGGGTAGAAGGGTAGGTGATCATGATGCACGACAGGTTGTCGCGATGTTTTTCAATCTTCGCTTTCAGATCTTCAACGTCGATGTTACCCAGATCGTCACAGCCAACAACGACTACTTTCATCGATACCATAGCAGCAGAGGCCGGGTTAGTGCCGTGTGCAGAGCTTGGGATCAAACATACGTTACGGTGTGAATCGCCGTTAGACTCGTGGTAACGCTGGATTGCAATCAGACCGGCGTACTCACCCTGGGCACCTGAGTTAGGCTGTAGCGAGAATGCATCGTAGCCTGTTACCGAGCACAGCATTTCAGAGAACTTCTCGGCCAGCTCAGCATACCCCTTCGCCTGATCAGCCGGAGCAAATGGGTGCAGGGCACCGAACTCAGGCCAGGTGACAGGGATCATTTCAGCAGCAGCATTTAGCTTCATGGTACAGCTGCCTAGCGGGATCATGCCGTGAGTAAGTGAGTAGTCTTTGTTTTCCAGCTTCTTCATGTAACGCATCATCTGCGTTTCACTATGGTGCTCGCTAAATACTGGGTGCGTCAGGTACTTGCTGGTACGACGGCAGCTTTCTGGAATTGCTGCAAATTCGTCTGAAGCGATATCAGCCGTGAACATGGATGCTTTTAGAGCATCACCGCTGAACAGAGCAAGCAACTCTTCGATATCTTCAACCTTGGTGGTTTCGTCAATGCTGATACCAAGCTGAACGTCATATTTACGCAGGTTGATGCCGGCATCGAGTGCTTTTTTGTAGAACTCGTTCGTTTTCTTGCCAGTGTTTAGCGTGATGGTGTCGAAGAAGGTGTCATGCGCCAGTTCGATGCCAGAGTTGCGCAGGCCAGCTGCAAGAATTGCTGTTAGGTGGTGGACACGGCGGCCGATTTTACGCAGGCCTTCCGGACCGTGGTAAAGGGCATAGAATGCAGCCATGTTTGCCAGAAGCGCCTGAGCGGTACAGATGTTAGACGTCGCTTTTTCACGACGGATATGCTGTTCACGCGTCTGCATTGCCATACGCAGGGCTTGGTTATCTTTGGAATCTTTCGATACGCCGATAACGCGGCCTGGCATTGTACGCTTGTGCTTGTCTTTGGTTGCCATGAAGCCCGCGTGCGGACCACCGAAGCCCATCGGTACACCGAAGCGCTGGGCACTACCGATAACAACGTCGGCACCCATTTCGCCAGGTGATTTCAGAAGCGTTAGTGCAAGCAGATCAGAGGCAACGGCAACCAGTGTTTTCTTGGCGTGTGCTTTTTCGATAGTTTCAGTCAGATCGACTACGTTACCGCTGGTGCCCGGGTACTGAACCAGGGCGCCGAATACGTCGTGGTTGTCCAGCTCGTCGATAGAGCCAGTGATGATTTCAATGCCAATATAACCGGCACGAGTACGAACGACATCTACAGTCTGCGGGTGCAGGTCGTTCGATACAAAGAATGCTTTGCTCTTGTTCTTACCCGCACGCTGACAAAGGGTCATTGCTTCGGCAGCTGCTGTTGCTTCATCAAGCAATGAGGCATTAGCCAGTTCCATACCAGTTAGATCCATGATCATCTGCTGGTAGTTAAGAAGTGACTCAAGGCGGCCCTGAGAGATTTCTGGCTGGTAAGGAGTATAGGCTGTGTACCAACCTGGATTTTCCAGGACGTTACGCAGAATAACGTTTGGCGTTAAGGTGTTGTAGTAACCCTGACCGATAAAACTGCGGTTAATGATATTCTTGCTCGCCATGGCTTTTAGGTTGGCAAGCATATCTGCTTCGCTTTGAGGCTGGTCTAACTTCATTGGTTCTGGCAGGCGAATTGCCGCCGGGACGGTTTCTTCAATCAGCTGATCAACGCTTGCAACGCCGATAGTTTCCAGCATGATTTTTTGTTGTGCTGAATCCGGGCCATTATGACGACCTGCGAATTCCTTATCGTCACTTAATGCATTTAGAAGAGTCATGTCGGTCATGGTTCTTTCCTGAACAGTTACTGCCTATTACACCTGAGCATGATGCAATAGTGGGAAGTCATCGAGAGTAGGTTGAAAACGGCTTTTAAGCGGAAAATGTTTTTCTCGTTACCTAAAAGCCGGTATTCAATTAGTCTTCGTCGATAGACGCTAGGTATTTCTCACCGTCGATAAGCTTGCTTAGCTCTTCAACATCGGCCACTTTGATTTTAGCAATCCAGCCGCCTTCGTACGGTTCTTCGTTGATCAGCTCAGGGCTGTCTTCCAGCTCTTCGTTGATTTCAACAATTTCACCGGTTACAGGCGCGTAGATGTCAGAGGCTGCTTTTACAGATTCAACGAGAGAGAAAGACTCGCCAGCTTCTGTTGAGTCACCAACTTCTGGAAGATCAACGAATACAACGTCACCTAGTAGGCCCTGAGCGTGGTTAGAGATACCCATAGTGATAGTGCCGTCACCGTTGTCGCGTACCCACTCATGGCTTTCAGCGAACTTCAATGTATTTTCCATTTTTACTCCTTGCGCAATGCTTCCGCAGATTTTGTTTATTTTTACAGGCCCGTCTAGAAATGCATCGGGCCACAGAGTTTCGGTTTGTCTTAATCAATAATCGTAGAGGATTACTGATATAGCGGGAAACGGCTGCACAGTTTCTGTACCTGCTGTTTCACACGTTGCTCAACTTCACTGTTGTCTTCCTGGTTGGCAACCAGACCGTCAAGTACATCACCGATCCACTCACCGATTTGTTTGAACTCTTCAGAGCCAAAGCCACGGCTTGTGCCCGCTGGGGTACCAAGACGAATGCCTGATGTAACCATAGGCTTTTCTGGGTCGAATGGGATGCCATTCTTATTACAGGTGATACCTGCACGTTCCAGTGCCTCTTCAACCTGATTACCTTTCAGTCCCTTAGGACGAAGGTCAACCAGCATCAGGTGCGTATCTGTACCATCAGTAACAATATCGCAACCGCGAGCTTGCAGGACTTCCGCTAGTACTTTCGCGTTGTTGATCACATTTTTAATGTACAGTTTGAATTCAGGCTCTAAGGCTTCACCCAGAGCAACCGCTTTGCCGGCAATAACATGCATCAGCGGACCGCCCTGAAGGCCTGGGAACACTGCTGAGTTGATTTTCTTGTTAATGTCTTCGTGGTTAGTCAGGATCATACCGCCACGAGGACCACGCAGTGTTTTGTGCGTTGTAGTGGTTACAACGTGTGCGTGTGGGATTGGGTTAGGGTGCTCACCAGCGGCGATTAGGCCGGCAATGTGTGCCATATCAACCATCAGATATGCGCCAACTTCGTCGGCAATTGCGCGGAACTTGGCAAAGTCGATTTGACGAGGAATGGCTGAACCGCCGGCAATAATCATCTTAGGCTGGCTTTCGATAGCAAGCTCACGTACTTGGTCGTAGTCGATTTCGCAGTTTCCTTCGCTGACGCCGTATTGAACCGCATTGAACCACTTGCCGGAAAGGGCAGGGCGAGCACCGTGAGTTAAGTGGCCACCGGCATCCAGAGACATGCCCAGGATGGTGTCACCCGGCTGAAGCAGTGCAAGCATGACTGCACCGTTGGCCTGGGCGCCAGAGTGTGGCTGAACGTTCACGTACTCGCACTGGAAAAGTTGTTTGGCACGAGCAATGGCGATTTTCTCTACTTCGTCGACATGTTCACAGCCACCGTAGTAACGGCGTCCTGCGTAGCCTTCAGCGTATTTGTTGGTTAAACAGCTACCTTGTGCTTGCATAACCGCTTTAGAAACGATGTTCTCAGAGGCAATCAGCTCGATTTGCTGGTTCTGGCGGTTTAGTTCTGCCTCGATGCCTGCGTTGACTGCTCCGTCCACCTGAGCAAGATTGGTGGAGAAGAACATTTCTAAATCGTGGTTTTGGTATGAAGCTTTCATTTCACGTTATCCTCAAGTGCGCCCTAGTGGGTGTTCCATTTCCAGAGCCGTTGGCTGTTTTGTTGTTATGGATAATATCTGCAGCTTATTGCCCTAATCAGACGAAAAAATGATTCCGAATGTCTAACTGACCCTAACAACTGCGTAACATACCTTTCTATAGATAGCCGATCAAACGAAAATTTCCAATAGTGGAACATCGTCCACTTTAGTGTCGTGCATTTTAAGCAAACGTTTGCGTCTTGTCATGTGAATTTCTGTAAAAAGGCCAATTTCTTAGTCATTATTAAGTTTATTGGTGTCGTTGCGATGTGGTTAAATTCGGTAACAAACCCAGTTCTGGTAAGGGTTTTGTAAGTATTTTGCAAATGAGGTAATGTGGGAGAAAGGAATGTGCCGCAGTGCAATTATTGCCCTGTTAGGCAGTCAAAAAGGAAGCAGAAAAGTTGATGTTTCCTTTTGGAAACTTTGTTTCAAATATGATGCATGGGTCAAACTTTTTTATTCGTATGACTTTTAAGTTTCCGATCGGCTATGCCAAAATGAAGTATCAGTAGTACCAAGGAGGGATGTAATGAGTGACGAACAACAGCTTGATGTCTACCCATCGATGACGGTGGCGAAAGAACAGGGTGCAGATAAAGACGAAAAAATCGAACCGCTGAAACTCGGCAAGCGACTCAAAGAAATCCGGATGGCCCATGGCCTGACACTGGAAGAAGCCAGCAAGCGTACTGGTCTTGCCCGTTCGACGCTCTCAAAGATTGAGAACGAACAAATTTCTCCGACATTCCAGGCAATGCAAAAGTTGGCTGGCGGCCTGGAAATTGATATTCCTCAGCTATTTGCGCCTCCCAAGCAGATTAAGGCAACGGGCCGTAGAGACATTACCCGTCAGGATGAAGGTAAACCTCACCCGACAACGACCTATGAGCATGAGCTGCTGGCCACACAGTTGACCAAGAAGAAGATGATGCCGTTCAAATCACGGGTAAGAGCGCGTCAGTTTGAGGACTACTCTGATTGGATCCGCCATGACGGCGAAGAGTTCCTGCTTGTTCTCTCCGGAGAGATCACTTTCTTCTCTGAATTCTACGAGCCGGTGCAGCTTAAAGAAGGTGACTCCGTTTACTACGATGCCACAATGGGGCATATGCTGGTGTCTATCAGTAAAGAGGATGCACACATCCTATGGGTGACCGCATCGTGACAACCTCGCAACGGGCGATTGTTTGGCAATGAACTATGATGTTTATTGCCATTCCAAACGTGACCAGCCCGGAGGGCTGTAACTCATCGGAACAGGTGATACAGGTTATTAACAACAGGGCAAAGCTGGCTTCTTGATTACCGTATCGTTCGTTTTTGTATGACTGCAAAGTCAGACAAAAGGAAATATTTTACGTCTTTGTGAAATTATGTGATGTCGCGCAGTTTGAACTGAAAGAAACTTTGTTTACTATAGGAAACCTAGTTTAACATAGTCGCAACAAGTGATATGGAAAATAGCCGCATGCTCGCGGTTCACGGAGTATAAACGTATGTCCCAAGAATTACTGGTAACACCTCTGCACGCACTTCATGTTGAGATGGGTGCAAAAATGGTTCCTTTTGCTGGCTTCGACATGCCTGTTCAATACGCATTAGGCGTTCGCAAAGAACATATTCACTGCCGTGAAGCAGCAGGTCTGTTTGATGTGTCGCATATGGGGCAGCTTCGCCTTCATGGTGCCAATGCTGCGAAAGCACTGGAAGCTCTGGTTCCTGTCGATATTATTGACTTGCCAGCAGGCAAGCAGCGTTATGCCTTCTTTACCAATGAGCAAGGCGGGATCCTTGATGATCTGATGGTGACAAACTTTGGTGATCACCTATTTGTTGTTGTTAATGCGGCATGTAAAGATCAGGATATTGCTCACATCAAAGCGCACTTGCCTGAAGACGTTGAGATGGAACTAATTGACGACCGTGCATTGCTTGCGCTTCAGGGCCCTAAAGCGGCTGAAGTGTTGGCTCGTCTGAATCCTGCTGTCAGCGATATGCTGTTCATGGATGCGGTCTCTATTGACCTGCTTGGTGCTGAGTGTCTGGTAAGCCGTTCTGGCTACACAGGTGAAGATGGCTATGAGATTTCTGTTCCTGCCGATAAGGCGGAAGAATTAGCTCGTGAGTTGCTTGGCAACGCTGAAGTTGAGTGGATTGGTCTGGGTGCGCGTGATTCACTGCGTCTGGAATGTGGTCTATGTTTGTACGGCAATGATATCGACCCGACGACTACGCCAGTAGAAGCTAGCCTGTTGTGGGGTATCAGCAAGCCTCGTCGCGCAGACGGTGAGCGCGCTGGTGGTTTCCCTGGTGCAGATTTGATCCTTGAGCAAATCAAGACCAAAGATGTTGCTCGTAAGCGTATCGGTCTGGTTGGTCAGTCTAAGGCTCCGGTTCGTGAAGGTAGCAAGTTATTTGATGCTGACGATAACGAAGTGGGTATCGTAACCAGCGGTACTTTTGGTCCGACTAAAGGTGCACCGGTTGCAATGGCTTATGTGAAGACGGATCTGGCTCAGATTGGTACTGAGTTGTTTGCTGAAGTGCGTGGCAAGAAGCTTCCGATGACTGTCGAGAAAATGCCTTTCGTGCCTCAAAACTATTACCGTGGATAAGAACAAAGTCGACCGTGGTGAGTAGATAGTTAAACTGTCTGATACTGAAGGAAAAGGAGCCGATGGCTCCTTTTTTATTGAGTGTCTCATTAATAAGCTGGCGTTGTCGTTGTTCATCAACTTCACTTAAAAGGTCAAAAATTACCTTGGTGTGAATGATGATGAAACGAAGTGCACTATTGATGGTTGGTGTGGCTGTTTTCTTTATGGCGCCGGCACATTCAGAAACCTTGTTGATGAAATATGATGAATACATGGATCGTTGTCTTAGTACCTATGGCGAAGACAAGGTGACGAAAAGTGTATGCGAATCTCAATACCAAGCTATCGAAAAAAAAGAACAGGAGCTGATGGCGCAGGCTGATAGCGGCGATCAAAAGTCGTGGATACCAGCATCGTCGCAAGATGGACTGCGTGAAGAGCGAATAAAATAAGTTTTAACTGAACAATCACTTTAATTACTCCTCAAGCGTAATAACGGGTAAGGGGGCTAAAGCGTATGAAAGCCATGTGCTGAAAATAGTGCTTTTCCATAATCGTCTCTTATTCGATTGTGGTTATTATCTTCACCGTAGAGATCATTATTTTCGGAATCAATGAATCGCGGAAGTTCGATCGTACTGACCTTCCACTCTGCCAATAATTTAAGTGCCTTCTATTGGTTGAGCGGTAAATTGACGTCTTTATTATCACTGTGCTGATGTGGCGTTTCATACTTTGTTATTCAAGGTGGTAGGTTTAACTCTGCGAGTGATGACAAGTAATGAACTGTAATGATGAGAGTAGTAGAGGCTCAAAAGCCAAAAAATCAAAAAGTTACATTCACAAAGCTGCTTCTGTTGTGCTGTTCAGGTTCGATTTAGCCTCAGCCGTTAGTATCAATAATGTAATCTAAATAGAGGAAGGCATATTGGACACCATTGTTAGTTTGTTATTAATCAATAAACACACTTGCATTTATCAATGGGTCCTGTGTCATACAGTTCACATCTTTCGTTGTTGTTAACAAAGTTCAGATATTTGCTTACTCCCAAAGGGAAGGCATAGCTTTGGCATGGTAGCATTCATCGGATTATAAGCGTCCCAAGTTTAATCGGGACTGCTGGTTGGATAATTTATGCAAAATATGCTGTTTGAAGTGTTGTTAGCTATTGCTGCAATAACGATTGCTATCGGATTGTATACAGCAGTGGTGTAGACATAAGTGAAGCACGTTAAGGTGCTATGTTATACCCAAACTATTTATATTTAAGTAGTTTGGGTATGGCTTTAATTGTCGATGATTTGTACGGGAAGGGTAATCACAACCTCAACACCCTGCTGATCAAGACGGTTTTTTAGTTCAATTTCACCATGATGGAATTGGGTGATCAGGCGGGCAATAAACAGTCCAAGACCGAGGTGGGGTTTAGTTTGCTTTTGCTGACTGCGTACCGATACCATTGAATTGAGCAGTTGATCCGACATATCGTCAGGCAGTAGCGGACCTCGATTACTGACGGTGAGAATTGCAGATAATCCTTTCTGAACCAATGACACCTCAATCGCATCTTCACTGTTGCTAAAGTCTTCTGCATTGGCGATTAACTTGTCCAGAAGCTGGGCAAGGTAATCGGGTGCCCCATAAATGAAAATGTCCGAGTTACCAGTCTGTACATCAAAAGCCTGATGAGGGTAGGCCATTTGGTAGCCCTGCATGCACCCCGTTACAAGCTCGTTGAGCGGAAAACGTTCTTTTTCGGCTCCCTGAAGGCTCTGCTCGATTCGCGTTGCTTCTGTCATGCTTGAAAGGATAGTACTCAAGCGATGTACACCGTCCTGTGCGCGAGCAATGTAACGTTGCGAGTCTTCATCCTGGTTGTGCATTGACAGGTTTTCTATCGATGAACGAACGACGGCAACCGGCGTTCTTAGTTCGTGCGAAAGGCGAGAAGAAAGGTTCTCCAAATAATGGTTATATTGTCCTAATCGCCCCACCATCGCAGCCATACTTCGGGAGAGGTCGCCGATTTCATCAGCATCTTTGGTCGGTGAAATGTGTTGCTGAATACGTCCCTGGCTGTCAATGGCCTGCTCGGCTTCGTCACGAAGGCGGCGGATCCGCGATGAAATTTTCGATGCGAACAAGAATAGAGTGACGGTACCAATAGCCATTATGGTCAGAATAGCGTTAAACAGCTGCTCCATTGCCCGGTTACGCAAGGTTTGAATACCGACTGTTGATTCTTCGGCAATTACGGCTCCCATCACATTGTCGCCCAACCAGATAGGGTAGGCCGCAGCAAGGATCATAGCCTTCCCATCTTCTGACTGCCGCCAGTGGGAGTACCCGCGTCCACTCAGCGCCTGCGAGACATGCACGCCCTTAACCAAGGCTTCATCCTTGAGAGAGTCGACAAATTCGGTAGGCTCGGAAATAAAATAGCGATAATAAAGCGGATGAAGCACTTTTTTCTCGATAGTTGACCACCACGAATCGTCATTACCGGCGTATTTAACCGATGACGACCATACGCCGTTTGAGTCTTGGATATTGCCAGTTTGTGCGAGTACGCGCTGGTGGCGATCAATAACCCAGATACGGGTGCTGGTGTGTCCCATACCCTTTAAGATTTTCTCGATTTCCGGGGAAGGAACCAATACTGTGCCCAAGCGATTAAGATGAGAGGTATTGGAGGTACCAATGATTGTCTCGATTTCACGGTTCTGACTGTTATTGACATCGTAGAACGCAAAGCCCAGTTTGTTGCCGAGGAACGAGAGTGGGATCCTGAGCTCGATGTTGTATCCCTTGTCGGTTGTTCGCCAATAGCCCTGAATTTGGTTTTGCAGGATCAGGTTGGTTGAGTCAGTGATATCATCGGTGATTTGCCATGCATTGACCCAGCCATCTTCATGGGCGGCAACAACATAGCGGAAGAACTCACCGTCAGGTGAGGTCATCGCGATGATCAGGTGGTCGTTGCGGTCAACTCGAACGGAGTTCTTCCGGCGCATGATAGGGTTCTTATCCTTCACTTCGAAGGCGGCATACAGGTAGCCGTCATATTTTCCGACAAGATGGCGGAAGTTGATACTGTTATTGTTATACGGGCGACGGCTGAACTGAACATATTCACGCCCGTAGTGCACCATTCTGTCGTCATAGTCTGTCCAATCAGTAAGCTGGCCATTGAGGGTGATTGGCGACTGAAGTTCATAGGCATATAAGTCGCGCCCTTTTTTGACTGACTCCAGGAAGCTGGCTTGAGAGCTAAACAGTTTTGGGCGTTCGTTCAATGCAGTGGCGACAGCACGGGTTGTGCCTACCAGCGTCTGCTCCTGTCCCTGACGTAGCAGTTTTTCCATTTCAAGAATATATTTATAGCCAACCCAGGGCAGGGTAAGCAGAAAGCTTGAAATCAGAATGACTTTTAATCTGAGGCCGATACGAAATTTAGGCATATTCATGATCAACCTCGGTTATGAGCCCCACCGGTAGCCCATGCCGTACACCGTGTTGATGCAGTCGAAGCTATCATCATATTGCAGGAATTTTTTACGGATCCGTTTTACGTGGGAAGTGATAGTGCTGTCGTCGACAACAACCTGAGCCTCATCCATGAGGTCATGGCGGCTTTTGACATGGCCCGGGCGCTTTGCCAGCGCGTAGACCATCCAAAATTCGGTGACGGTGAGCTCAACCAACTGCTTGTTCCAGAAAATCTGCATCTTATTCTTATCTATCGTTAACGCCCCGCGCTCAATTAGCGTTTCTTGCTCTGTCGGGACAGCGAGCAGATCACTACGACGAAACAGGGCAGCAATTCGGGCCATAAGATGGGGCAAACTAACATCTTTGGTCAGGTAGTCATCTGCGCCCATTCTCAACCCGCAAACAGTGTCAAAATCACTATCACGAGCGGTCAGGAAGATAATAGGTAGGGTAGGAGACAGCGCGCGAAGAGACTGGCATAACGAAAATCCACCATCAATTTCATTCTGAAGGCCGATATCAATAATGGCGAGATCGGGTAGGTGCTGTTCGAATGCCGCTTGTGCATCGGGCCGGTTGTCATACCCCTGCACGCTATAGCCGTGTTTCTTCAACACATCGATATAGTTTTCACGGATAGCGGCTTCGTCTTCGACAATCACAATCTTCTTCATGTATGGCCTTAGCAGATGTTAGTTGGTAGCTCGGGATGTTGATATGTGCTGACTATACAATAAAAAATGCCTGAAAAAAGCCACATCAACCAATTGCCATTTTTTTGCCACAATTGATCAGCATATTGCCCTTTTTCCTCCCGAATATTGCCAGATCCAGTTGGTTTAATTGCCTCATCGAAACGACATCGATATAGCCAAAAAGCTTTAAACACGATGTCGATACCAAACAACCAATCAGCACATTGTTTACTGATGAGGAACGGAAAATGAAAAAGCAGCTAATTTCAACACTGATTGCAACCACTATGATGGCTTCTGTTATTACACCGGCCACACAAGCCGCAGAGGGGAAGACATCGGGGGCTAACACGACTCCAGATGCCTATACCGTTGGTCAGGATGAGCAGTTAATCGGCATGGGGTCCGGTGCGGCATTCGGTGCGTTAGTCGGTGGCCCTGCAGGGGCGGTGATTGGGGCAATTGTCGGTGGGATTGCCGGTACGGCAATGGGGCAGGAGCAACATATTCAGGCTCAAGACGAAGAAATGCTGGAGTTGACAGCACGTAACGGCGAACTTGAACGCATTAGCCAGCGCTATAACCAGTCACAAATAGAGATTGCACGCCTGCAGCAGCAACTCATCGACCAAAACAGTCTAGAGCAACGCCAGATAGATTTGGCTTTAGAGATGAATGTACACTTTCGAACTGGCTCTGCCCGGATTGAACCGCACTTTGAAGCCCAGTTGGAGGAGTTGGCAGAGCTAATGAAACAGGCCCCTGATGTGAAATGGGAACTGGCTGGATACGCTGATCGTCGTGGCGACAGCCTGAAGAACTACAACCTGTCACAACGTCGTGTTGATGCGGTTCGAGATTATCTGGAACAACGTGGTGTGGATGGTAACCAGATCTTTGCGTCAGCCTACGGCGATCAGGAGCCACTGAAAGCAGAGCAGAACTTTGAAGGTGACTTTTTCGACCGACGTGTAACGCTGCGTAGCAGCCAGAGCCAGGTTCGTACGGCAAATACGCACTGAGGGAGCGATGACGTATGACCCCAAAGACACCAAAAGGAGCACCTGATTGGGTGCTTCCTCTTCTCATCATCGTGTTGCTAACGATGCAGCTAACAGTAAAAGCCGAAGATGTGACTGAGCCAAAGATCGATATTTTGCATGGAGAAACGCTCGAGGCTTGGAATGAACTAGAGTCAGTGGCCAATAAGGAGTGTGAGTGATGTTTGTTGACGACCAGTTGTGGTTAACCTTGATGCTGAAACTGACCGTACTTCACTTCAGTATTATCTATTGCTAGGTGTATAGTTGGAGGCGGCATGAAGAAAGAAAAAACTCGCCCGCAGGCGAGTTCTTCTTGTTTTGATATGGTTAGAGTACCGCTCGTAACCTGTCTTGCACAACCTCAACCAAAAGATCTGGCTGGAACTTGGAGATAAACCGATCACAGCCAACTTTTTTCACCATCGCCTCATTGAAGCTACCACTGAGGGAGGTGTTAAGCGCTATATATATGTCGTTCATTCTTGGGTCATTGCGGATTTCGTGGGTAAGCTTGTATCCGTCCATTTCCGGCATTTCGGCATCGGTGAACATCATCAGGATTTCGTCATTGATATTCTTGCCTTCATCACACCAGCTCTTAAGCAGGTTCAGGGCCATCAGACCGTCGCTAGCTTCAATAATCTGCAACCCTAGCTGAGAAAGGGTGTCGCGGATTTGCGCACGAGCAGTCGAAGAGTCATCGACAATCAGTACCTTGCGGCCATGGAAATGGTTCACGATATTGTTATCAAGCACTTCTTCTGAGATCTGAATGTCATAGTCAATGATCTCAGCCAGCACTTTTTCGACATCAATGATACTTACTAGTCGGTCGACACCATCACGCTGCAATTTAGTAAGGGCAGTTAGGTAGTTGTTCTTTCCAACCTGGCTCGGTGGTGGCTGGATATCACGCCAGGTTAGGTTTTCAATGTTCATTACCTGGCCGACAAGGAAAGCCTGTACCGAACGGTTGTATTCGGTGATGATCATATTGCTTTCGCCGTCTGTATCTACGGGGCGCATACCAATTGCCTGACGTAGATCGATGACAGGAATTGATTGGCCACGGATGTTGGCAACACCGGTGATATTAGGGTGTGAACCAGGAAGCACGTTCAGTCTAGGAAGCTTAACAACTTCTTTAACTTTAAACACATTGATGGCAAATAGCTGTGATGAGTTCAGCTGGAAGATAAGTAACTCGAGTCGGTTTTCACCGACAAGCTGGGTACGCTGATCAACAGAATCTAGAATATTGGCCATAATTTGCCCGGCAGCTCACAAAATTATTAACATTATCATCAAATTATATGATGTTCATTAAGTAAAAGTCACGCCTTATATAACGTTTCCTGATAGCTTGGTAACGGATTTTGTGGCAACTCTGTGATTATCCTCGCTTTCTCACTACATTCTTTCGCCAAAGCTCAACGGGTGGATGCAGAGAGTAGTGCATGTCTACGCAGTGGTTCACCATACTCTGCTATCTGCTATCTGCTATCTGCTATCTGCTATCTGCTGACATTTATAATGCGAATATAAGCCACCCATGTTTGAAAGGCTGTTCAATCTAGTCTTGAAATTGCTATAAACTGATTGCACAAAACTTTGTTTTATCGTCAAGCAATAATTGATTGGCGAGATTGTATTGTACCGTCTAATAAAAAGACATTTTGTGTATTATTGTTTCACTTAATAATTCTGTCAGCAGTATGTTTATAAATTTAATCTTAATTTGTCGTGATGATTTAACGAAATTAACACTTTAGAATTATATATATACCGCCTTGGGGGTAGGTTGGCTGAAAATTAATAATGTAAATATATTTCAATATGTGACTATTTAAGGCGATACATAGATTATTGCTTGCTTTATTTTGCTTGGAAAATAATCCACTACAGTGTTCCAAATCAAGGAATTTTATCCTGAGCCTGATACGTTGGGGGAATAACAAAAAAATGATGATTTATCTAAATCATCCGTGAGCGCTGTACTGGCTTTCCCTATGAACAAGAAGTTAGTTACGAGTTGATAGCTGCGTATATATCCGGCTTATCCGTATAACTCATTACCTTGATGCAGCGCCAAGCAATAGAAAGAGGCAATATATGATAAATGTCACAATAGACGGACAAGCCGTGGTTGTTGATGATCAACAAACATTGCTTGAAGCCGCTACACAATGCCAAATTGATATTCCATCTCTATGTGGCTTAAATAAAAACGGTGAAAAAGTTCCTTGTGAATTATGCGTAGTTGAAGTCGAAGGACAGGGCACAAAGCGCGCATGCGAAATTCATCCTAGCGAGGGGATGAATGTTACTACGAAGAGTGATGCATTATCTGCTGCGCGCAAAAAAGCATTGAATCGCATTTTGTCTGATCACTACGCAGACTGTGAGGCACCGTGTCAGACTGCCTGTCCGGCCGGAGTTGATATTCAGTCTTATCTTTATCATATCTCTCAGAATGATCATCAAAAAGCGGTCGAAGTAATCAAGCGTACTTTGCCAATGCCGCTTTCTATCGGTCGTGTCTGCCCAGCATTCTGCGAAACGGAATGCCGTCGAGGACTTGTTGACGAACCGCTGGCTATCAGACAGCTAAAGCGCCATGCAGCGGATGCTGACTTGGAAGCACAGGAACAATATGTTCCCGAAGTAAAACCTGCCAAAGGCAAATCTATTGCCATTATTGGTAGCGGACCGGGCGGATTAACCTGTGGTTATTACTTAAGCAATGAAGGTTACAACGTCACCGTGTT
Organism: Photobacterium proteolyticum; assembly: GCF_001939735.1. Classification (GTDB taxonomy): domain Bacteria; phylum Pseudomonadota; class Gammaproteobacteria; order Enterobacterales; family Vibrionaceae; genus Photobacterium; species Photobacterium proteolyticum. The sequence goes on along the minus strand of NZ_MJIL01000095.1, from coordinate 295,242 downwards.
TGAGTCGATGCCTCATGCTGGTGGCTGGCTACGTTACGGTATTCCAGAGTACCGCTTGCCGAAAGCGATACTGGACAAAGAAATCGAGCTGATGTGCCGAAACGGTATGCAGGTTGAAACCGGCAAAGTGCTGGGTAAAGACTTCCTCTTATCCGAGCTTGCTAACGACTATGATGCCGTCTGCCTGGCAGTAGGCGCATCAAAAGCTGTCGAGATGAACTATCAGGGCAGTGATCTTGATGGTTGTTACCTCGGTGTCGATTACTTGAAAGATTATGTAACCGGTCACCAGTATACGACGGGTAAGAAAGTAGCTGTGATCGGTGGTGGTAATACGGCGATAGACTGTGCTCGAACCGCTGTCCGCGATGGAGCAGACACTACGCTGATTTACCGTCGTACTCGTGATGAAATGCCTGCCGAAGATTATGAGATCCTCGAAGCAGAGCATGAAGGCGTACATTTCCACTTCCTGACCAACCCTGTTGAGAACATTGCCGATGCGAACGGTCGTGTTTGTGAGGTGAAGCTTGAGAAGATGGCACTCGGTGAGCCTGATGCTTCGGGGCGCCGACGTCCGGAACCTACTGGCGAATACTTCACAGAGGCCTTTGATACGGTAATTGCAGCCGTTTCACAGAAACCGGATTTGGCATTTCTTGAAAACGACGACATTGAGCTGCCTGTTACCCGCTGGCTCACTCAGGAGTCGGATCCGTATACGATGCACTCCGGCTTGGAAAACATTTTCAGTATCGGTGATTTCCGTCGCGGACCGGCTACGGCTATCGAGGCGGTGGCAGACGGACGCATTGCTGCCGAGTCTATAGACCGTTTCTTCAATGGCGATATGGAAAAGATCCCGGTCAAACCGTTCAACTCCCAGAAAGCACCGAAGGTGAAGCAGGTCGATCCAAAGCAGTTTGCCGGGATCAAGAAAGTCATGCGTTCTGTCATGCCGGAGCTGAGTACCAAAGAGCGTGAACTCAGCTTTGCCGAAGTCGAAACCGGCTTTATGAACGAAGACGCTATCCGGGAAGCCGAGCGCTGCCTTGAGTGTGGTTGTCAGGCCAACACAGACTGTAGCCTTCGTGACTATGCCACTGAATATCAGGTTGAGAATAAAGATCTGGATCTCGGTAGTTGCCAGAAGTTCAGCGTTGATGATAGCTCAGAGTTTATTGTCTTTGACGCTAACCGTTGTATCAGCTGTGGCCAGTGTGTGGATGCCTGTAACGAGCAGGCAGTCCATGGAGCGCTGAGCTTCATGAAAAATAGCGATGGTAGCAGCGCCAAGCGTCCGGAATGTCGTCCAGGGTTTGATAACGGCTATAGCATGGGCGATTCAAATTGTGTGCAATGTGGCGCCTGTGTTCAGGTATGTCCGACAGGGGCACTGGTTGATAGCCGGGATAAGTCTCAGGGTCGAATTGAGATGCTGAAACCGGTTGATACGATTTGTACCTATTGCGGGGTGGGCTGTAAGGTCACCATGTTTGTTGATGAGATCACCAACAAAATTAGATATGTTCAGGGCACCAAGGACTCACCGGTCAATCAGGGGATGCTGTGCGTGAAAGGTCGCTTCGGCTTTGACTTTATCCAGAGCGAAGAGCGACTGAACACTCCGCTGATCCGCAAGGATGGCGAGTTGCAGCCAGCAAGCTGGGATGAAGCGTTGACGTTGGTTGCCGAGAAACTTGGTGGAATTAAGTCTCAATATGGCGGCAACGCACTGGCAGGGTTCTCGTCGGCAAAAACAACCAATGAAGACAACTATGCCTTCCAGAAGTTTATTCGCCGCGAGCTGGAGACAAACAACGTCGATCACTGTGCCCGTTTGTGTCACGCATCAACGGTAACAGGGTTAGAGGCCTCTCTCGGTAGCGGGGCTATGACCAACGATATACCGAGCATCCAGCATTCGGACGTCGTGTTCATTATTGGCTCGGATACTACCTCTGCCCACCCAATCATTGCTTCGCACATCAAGCAGGCGATCCGTAAAGGAACGGCGCGTTTGATTGTTGCCGATCCGAAGAAGATCGATATTGCAGAGCATGCACAGCTCTATGTGGCTCATCGTCCGGGAACGGATGTGATGCTCATGAATGGCATTATGCAGCAGATCATTAAAAATGGCTGGCATGACGAGCAATATATTGCTGATCGCGTTGAAGGCTTTGAGGCTCTGAAAGCTGAAGTGATGCGAGATGAGTATACGCCGGACAAGATTGAGCTTATCACCGGCGTTCGTGCTGCTGATGTTATTAAAATGGCTGAAATGATCGGTACTGCGGACAGAACCGCTGTGTACTACTCAATGGGGATCACCCAGCATACGACAGGACATGATAACGTTCGTTCGATTGCCAACTTGCAGCTATTGTGTGGCAACATTGGTATTGAAGGCGGGGGTATTAATCCGCTTCGTGGCCAGTCTAATGTTCAGGGCGCGTGTGATATGGGGGCACTGCCGAACAACCTGCCGGGCTATCAGAAGGTGTATAACCCCGAGGTCCACAGCAAGTTTGCCAAGGCCTGGAATAAACCGGATTTGCCATCTGAATCGGGCTTGACGCTGACAGAAATAATCGACGCTGCCTGCCATCAGGAGGTGAGAGGTTTATATGTTATGGGTGAGAACCCAGTACTCAGCGATCCGAATCAGGCACATGTGATTGAGGCACTGGAACAGCTCGACTTCCTTGTCGTACAGGATATCTTCCTGACTGAAACCGCGCAGTATGCCGATGTTGTTCTGCCGTCATGCTCGTTTGCCGAGAAGTCAGGGCACTTTACCAACACCGAGCGCCGTGTTCAGCGTATCTCGCCAGCAATTAACCCGCCGGGCGAGGCGAAGGAAGACTGGTGGATTATCCAGAGCATTGCTAATGCGATGGGAAGTGACTGGGGATATGAATCTGTGCAGGGTATTACCGAAGAGATCTGTCAGGTAACACCTCAATATGCCGGTATTCACTGGGAGCGTGTTGGCCGAGACGGAATCCAGTGGCCTTGTAAGGACGCCCAGCATCCGGGCACTCGGGTTATGCACCAGGAGACGTTTATTCGAGGCAAAGGTGAGATGGTTGCGATACCGTTCCGCTATGCGGCAGAGCTTCCGGATGATGACTATCCATTAATCCTGACAACTGGGCGGCTGCTTGAGCAGTTCCACACCGGAACCATGACACGTAAGACTAAAGGGCTGGATAATCTGGCTGGTCCGCGTGCAATGATTTCTGTGGCTGATGCAGAGCGATTGGGGATCGGCAATGGCGAGATGCTGCGTGTATCGACCCGAAGGGGGAGTATAGAGACACCGGCATTTGTGACTAAGCGTATGCAGCCTGGCGTTGTATTCGTGCCGTTCCACTTTGCTGAGTCACCGGCAAACCGATTGACGATTACAGCGACGGATCCGCACGCCAAGATCCCTGAGTTCAAGGTTGCGGCGGTGAAAGTTGAAAAACTGGAAGCAGCGATAGCATAGAACTGATCTAACTGAGCTTTATAGCATCAGCTCTAACGTTCGAACACCCGGCCTCGGTCGGGTGTTTTTTTATCTGTAGTCAGCTACTGGAAGCGCGGATGGTCAATTGTTGAACGATTTTTAAGCATAAAGCTCGCCAGAATCACGCAAAAAACACATCCATTCGATAAATCTTAAATTCCATATTTAATAAACCAATCTGGCCTGTTGATAAATTCTCCTGCTGCTTTTTTTGGAAGAATTTTGTTTTTTCTAGAAGATTTATTTCAATAGTAACGATTTGAAAAGATTTCTTACAATTCACGCTATTTTTAACAATCAATTAACTCTTGGTGAAATATTCCTGTAATAATGCGCCCTTAGCATGTTACAGGATGTAAAAATATAAGCTTTTAGCATTCTTTTAGGTTTCGGCTTCTTTTGGGGAAGTATGATTATTGAACAAAAGATGGGAAAATATCCCTGTTAGCAATGATTAGCATTGAAAGGTTGTTTTTCTCTTATTCGTTTTAGAGGAGTATGTATGAAGTTCGCTCTGATTTTTCTAATGTCGACTTTAGGCGGCGTGCTTTCTGGAGAACATTTTCATTCATTCATGGCCGGGTTAGGTATTGCATCAGTTGCAGTAGGTACAGGTTACTGGCTGGCATTTCGCTGCTCAACACGATACCCACAGCTTGCATTATTGCTGCTATTGATGGGGATGATGGCCAAAATGGCGGTCACTATAGCTGGCGTTATGTGGGGCCTGGAAGCGAACGTGATTAACTCGCCAATCGTTTTTGCTCTTTCGTACCTGTTCTTTTCAATTGTGGTTACTTACCTCTACTCAAAACTGCGTGAGTTCCAGATGGCCAGAGCTACGGCAGCCACTGAGGCAAACAAGTTAAAAACGAAAACAGCTTAATTGCAGCATTCAGTAAAAAAGCGAGCTAAAGGCTCGCTTTTTTTATGTTTGATATATTTTAGGCTTTATTGATTCACACTGTCTATCAAATGCGCTTGGTACCCATCTGATACACGCTGTGAACTTCGTTGTTTGGTGTCAGCAAGGTGATATTTGCTTTGTAGCCCTTGGCAATGACACCGTAGTGGTCATCAATCTTTAAGGCTTTGGCTGGATAGAGGCTGGCCATCCGTAATGCTTCCTCTCTACTAACTCCAACATGATTGATTAGGTTTTGCACTCCTTCAATCATCGTGATTGCAGCACCAGCTATTGTTCCATCTTCATAGTGGCACTTTCCGTTGGTGACATAGCCTCTGGTTCCGGCCATATCGTATTCAGTCATGTCTGTTCCGGCAGGGGTAACAGCATCGGTGACCATAAACAGGTTCTCTCCCATGATCTCATGGGCAATACGCACAGAAGCAAAATCAGAGTGAATGCCGTCGACAATGATGCCGGCATGCGGTTTTTTATCGAAAATGTAACCGACGACGCCGGGCTCGCGTGACCCAAGCGGGCTCATGGCATTGTATAAATGAGTTGCCATGGTAATGCCGTGCTTTTCATCAAGCTGTTTGTAAGTGGCATTGGTATGGCCGAGAGAGACAGTAATACCCGCCTCGGTGAGAATGTCGATGACAGATTGGGAGGTGTTTTCAGGTGCCAGAGTGATCACTTTGATTTTATCGGCGTGGTCAGCCAGATAGTAGGCGGTCATTTCGTCTAGGTGGCGAATGTGAATAGGATCGTGAGCGCCTTTTTTCTCTTTACTTATGAAGGGACCTTCAAGGTGCAGCCCAAGGATCCCCACAGATGGTCTGTTATCAATATCACCGACCATATCGATGACCTGACGCATTGCGTCGTTACCGCTCGTAATGAAAGTAGGAAGGTACTGGGTGGTACCGTTTTGCAGGTTGGTTTGGTTCATGATATCCAGCGTCTCTTTGCGGATATCTGTGTTGAGCAGTACGCCGCCACAGCCGTTGAGCTGAACATCAATAAAGCCAGCTGTTGCTGTTAACCCAGTACCATCATAGGTTTCTTCAGGCAATGATGCTTGATCCATCGGGACAACAGCCTGAATCGTGTCACTTTCCACGAGTATGGCTTGGTTCGTTATAATGCTAGTGCCATCAAATACATCAACGTGAGTTATTGCAAACATAGGCGTCTCTGAATAATTAATCTGTTCAATTCCAGAAGTGAATGGCAAAGTTATGCAGCCTCTTCTCTTCCAACCGTAATGTACAAACTTCGCGATACTTATTTTTTCATTAAAAATAAGATAGCGGATAGTCGGGATTTTAGTCAACAACTAACCGTTATTTTTTGTCTGATAATTGATGGTCTGGCCTCAAACCTGTGATCAGAGCAGCTTCTTATGGTGCTTATTTCTTGAAGAAAATTCGTTTGCTGTGAGTCTGCCCACCATTGCCTAACGGTTGATGTATCGGGTCATGGGCTTAACTCTATCAATTCTGGCACATCGGTTCGGCTTCAGGCACAATACGCGGCTTTCATTACTCCATATAATTTCTGAGCATCCTGTGGTGAAACAGGGTCAGATTGAAGAGGTAGATCATGGCTTGGTTTGATTGGCCATTTATTTTATCCAGTGTGTTTGCCCAGCTTGCGATTGGATCTTTCATTGTTTTGGGCTTGGTGATTTTCAGTAGAAAGTTGTGTTTTGGTCAAAGCGATCGCTTGCATAAAACGATGCCAGTACTCTGGATGTTACTATTTGCTTCGTTGATCCTACGCGAAATAAATTTGATGATGTCTAATACCCATTCGGTATACAGCTTCAGTGTTGAAGCGCTGATGACAACCGTATTCTTCGTACTTGCCTTGCTTTACTGGTTTGCCGAGAAAGCGCTGATGGGCAGTGATACCCTTAGAAGTGGGATGCTTGCGGTTACACTAGCAAGCGGTTTTCTTTATTTCGGACATGGTTTGGTAGAGCGTAGCGAACAGTGGCTGGTGGCTGTTCATTTCATTGCAACAACCTTATGTGGTGGAACTTTGTTTGCCCACACTGCATTGATTAGAGCCGAACACAAAGTCGAGGAAGTTAACCGTTATCTGCCTCTGCTGGGTAGTGCAATTGCCGTTATTTGTCTTTTTACCGGTATTCCTCAGCTTACTGATCTTGCAAGCCGTGCTGAAACCTACAACGAACTGTCGCCGTTTATCGCGCATGTTCTGAGCTTAGGGCTGTTGCTTGCCGCGGTTGGCGTGTGGTTGATGCCGACTTTGACGAAAAGTAAGCCTGTATTGCATGTAATGACATTTGCCCTGGGGTTAATTTTTATCTCATCTTACTGCGCAGGGGTCGGCTATTAACGACAGACTAGCTCAGTCATAAAACGGTTGAATGCAAAGATTGAAAGCCGATGGGAACCATCGGCTTTTTGCTATAAACCGCTACTTAATGATACTCAGAATTTGCTTGAAGCGTTCGCCCTCGGCGATTTCCTGAAGTTCAAACAGTACCATTTCCGTGCATGACAGCTCTGCACCAGCATGCTGAAGCTTGTTCAAGGCAACTTGTTTGTTCTGTGGATCACGTGACGACACAGCATCGGTGATCACTTCGACATGGAAACCTGCGCTGATCATTTCGAGAACGGTCTGATAAACACAGATGTGCGCTTCAATGCCAACAACAATGACATTCTGACAATGCGTTTCAGCCAGCGCTTCGACAAAGGCTGAGGACTTATAGCAACTGAAGCTATTTTTGGCGATAGGCTGGTGGTCATGCAGCTGATCGGCAATTTGCGGAATCGTCGGACCCAGTTTATCTGGGATCTGTTCAACCCATACAATTGGTAGTTCAAGGATTTTGGCACCTCGGACAATGGTCTCGAGGTTACTGAACAGCGCATCCTTCTGATCCATTATCTGGGCCAGCTTCCCTTGGACATCAACAATGACGAGGGCAGTATTATCAGCTTTAAGCATTTTAAAGTCCTTTTTTGAGAGTGAGCAATATAGAGCATGGCCGTTTGCTCTAAAACCAGCTTATCAGAATATCAAGTTATATTCTTTTAACTATAAGAGGTTAGTAGAATTTCACAGAATAGTTGCCTTGCTACTCTCGTTGCTTAAAGCCGGAGTATTCAATGCCTGCGAGTCGAGCCATTTCATGGTGCCAGGTAGCCAAATCATCCTTATTGAATTCGTTGAGATGGGAGTGGCCACAAGCTCTGGCCATCACTTGCATTAGCTCAGTAGAAGCCGTAAGAAAATTAGCCAGTTGCTTGGCGGCTTTATCCGAATTTAATTTTTGGCGTAGGTCTTCTTTTTGTGTCGCGATGCCTGCCGGACAGTTGTTGGTGTTACAGATTCGCGCGGCAACACAGCCAATAGACTGCATAGCGCTGTTGGCGATGGCGATGCCGTCAGCACCCAGTGCCAGGGCTTTAACGAAATCGGCAGGTACACGCAGACCACCGGTAATAATGAGCGTGACCTGATCAGACATACCAGTTCTGTCGAGAAAATACCGTGCTCTGGCAAGGGCTGGGATAGTGGGGACGCTGATATGATCGCGAAATATTTGAGGCGCTGCGCCGGTACCGCCTCCGCGACCGTCGAGGATGATGTAGTCGGCTCCCGCCTCAAGGGCAAAGCCCATGTCTCGCTCGATGTGATTGGCGCTGAGCTTGAAGCCGATTGGGATCCCGCCGGTGATCTCACGGACATTGTCGGCAAACTCGGCGAAGTCGGACACGGTTTTTAAGTCGGTAAATGTGGGCGGAGAAACAGCGTCTGTACCTTCTTTTAAGCAACGCGTCTTAGCGATTTTTCCTGTGTTCTTAGCGGCAGGCAGGTGGCCTCCCGTACCGGTTTTCGCACCTTGTCCCCCTTTAAAGTGGAAAGCCTGTACCTTTTTTAGCAGCCCTTCGTGATAGCCAAATTTGGCACTGGCGAGTTCATAGAAGTATCGGCTGTTGGCCTGTTGTTCCTCTGCTAGCATACCGCCTTCTCCGGAGCAGATACCCGTACCGGCCATCTCAGCGCCCATGGCTAAGGCCGTTTTGGCTTCTTCAGATAGCGCGCCGTAGCTCATATCGGAAATAAGTAAGGGTATATCAAGCACCAGTGGACGTTTTGCTTTGGGGCCAATGACCAGCTCTTTGCCAACCTTGGCATTTTCAAGCAGCGGCTTGGTAGCCATTTGAGCCACCATGATCTGGATATCATTCCAGTCAGGAAGCTGATAACGCGGTACCCCCATGGCTGTCATAGGGCCGTGATGTCCCATTTGGGATAGTCCTTCCCGGGCGAGCTGATGGATAAAAGCGACAGTGGGTTCTTCCTTCGTGGCAGAGGCTACTGGCATTGCATCTTTAGTTGCTGTAACCCCGGGACCTTCTTTTCCGACGTCAGAGCCACTAAACTGTTTATGAGTACCATCGCAGAACGGGGCATTTCCGGTATGCTTACAGGCACACAAGTACTCTTCACTGCTTTGTTCTGCTTTGAAAGGTAGTGGGGTGATGCCTGTACCTTTATGGGAGCCATCACAGAAGGGCTGTTTTGTTGAACGGCCGCATCGGCAAAAGTAGTACTCCTGACCTTTTTCAAGGCTGACTTTGACGGGTTTATTATTGGCGATTAGCGGCTTGGCCATTGCTTGGCTCCTTGTTCATTGTTTCTGGATGACAGTAACAAGGTAATTCATAGACATGTTGATAGAGTATGGGAGAGGATGAGCGAATTTGCAGGCCAGTAAACAGAAGAATATGCGTATCAAGAATGATAATTTACGCTTTGTAACTGCAACACCCTTTACACCAGCTCCGTTTCACGGAACAATGGCACGGTATTAACTTTTAGGTAACGTTTGAAAGAGATTATGACAGAAAAAAAAGCGAACCCATTTACTGATTTGATTTTTAACGTCATTGTCCCGTCTGTTGTCCTCATGAAATTGAGTGGTGATGAGCATCTGGGTTCAGTTGGCGCGTTAGTTGTCGCTTTAGCATTCCCGATTGTTTTTGGTGGCTATGAGTTAATTAAGTACAAGAAGTTTAACTTCATCTCGTTGCTTGGCTTCGTCAGCGTGTTGCTGACCGGTGGTATCGGCTTATTGGAACTTGATGCCAAGTGGCTGGCAGTGAAAGAGGCGCTTATCCCAGGCTTGATTGGATTGGGAGTCTTTATCTCGACATTTACCAAGTATCCGGTAGTGAGCAAAATGTTGTTCAACGACACGGTACTAAACTTGTCTCTGATTAAAGAGAAGTTGGGAGATAATGGTAAAGAGAAAGATTTTCAGCGTTGCCTGGCTAAATCAAACTACCTGTTCTCTGGTACGTTCGTATTCTCTTCTGTGATGAACTACGTATTGGCAACGATGATCGTGACAAGCCCGTCGGGTTCTCAGGCCTTCAATGAAGAGCTGGGTAAGCTGACTCTGATGAGCTACCCAATGATTGCTATTCCTTCGATGGTGATGATGATGGGGATCTTCTACTTCATCTGGCGCCAGATCCGTCAAATGACCAATCTCGAAACGGCTGAGATTTTCAAGACGCAGTAATCTGCCTCAAAACAAACAGAGAAGAATGCCAGTCGACATATCGACTGGCATTTTTTATGCCTTGAGGATTTTACATTGAGATAGCGCTTGCGACTTTTAGTGATTTATCGCACACTTTCACCGTTTTAATATTGGTTATATTAGGTTTGTATCATGGCCTCAACAGCAGCAGCTCTACATATTCTGGTAAAGCACAAAGAACAAGCAGACGACATTCTGAAGCAACTGAAAAAAGGGGCTAAGTTCCAGACCCTGGCAAAGAAATACTCTACCTGCCCATCCGGCAAGCGTGGTGGTGACCTAGGCGAGTTCCGTAAAGGCGCAATGGTTCCGGCATTTGATAAAGCCGTATTCACCGGTAAAGTGCTAGAGCCAATCGGTCCGGTTAAAACCAAGTTCGGTTATCACATCATAAAGGTGTTATACCGTACTTAAGTTTGAATTGTCCACGCGCTATGTAATTATTTAGAGCATAGCGCGTGGGGTAGGAGAAAACTCCCATTCATTTCTTATTTGGCCACTATCTTCCTTGGTAGTATTTTATTTTGAGCGTATCTAGCTTCAACTAGAAGCTGCTATTTTGCACACGCATGATTAGGGAGGAGCTCTACCGATTAGGAATATCGAAGGTTAGTTTTGTCAGTCATGCAGAGCTGTCATCTAAGAATGTTTGATATTTAATCATTACATTTCAAAGTTCTCACATGTTTTTTTATCAATGAACATTGTTAATAATTCTTTCCCCTGTTTATTGACAAAGCGGCCACCAATCCTGGGTACTGTTCTTAGAATGTCCAAATATTTACTGTTTGAACAAAATTCATTAATAAAGCCCTTTTGTAATTGGTCACCATAATCGGCTAGAACAAATCCATCCAGAGACTTATCATAAGTACTAAAGATAACTGTACAGTTTTCTAACAATGGTTTGTTTACTATTATCTGACCATCTAAACGCAGGAAAGGAGTTACATTATCAATCATTTTATAAAATGATAATACGTTTTCATCACATGTGTTATTTTGTGATTTTGGATATATAAAAGAAATAAGTATAGAAGAAAAAAGTATGCATACCGTAACCTTAAACTTAGATGTACCTAACATTTTCACAACCCAATATTTTATTTGATTTTATAAAGTTATTCTCTTGTTTCAAAAATGAATCTATAAAATTTAAGATGATGATTTTTCAGAATAATTAGTCGATTATATATTAGCGCTGGGCGTTTCAAATGTGAGTAACGTCAACTTTTTATGTGATTATTCAAGAGGTAATGGCGAAAAGTCAAGATGTGATTCAAAGAATAGATTCCTTGTGCGACTAGCTAGTCTATGTTGAAGGATAAGGGGTGTTGTTTTTCAGCTCTGTTTTTGCGCGCTCCAAGCGTAATTCACTCAAATGATTCTCTCGCTTTTCTGGTTCAACTTACTCCAAACCAAAATGACAAGTCACCAAGGATAGTAAGAAAGTTCCAACAAATATGTGCCACACAGACAAGAATTAGTGCAGAGATATTTCCAATTCTCATTCTGACATATTCATAAGTTAAAGCCAGTGCAAACCCGAGGCCTATAACTATAGTTGCATTCAAAACTGAATTATTCAGATGAACCAGAGAGAACACAATAGCTGAACCTGCAATAGAAAAGCTTGGGCTACCTGTTATTCGGCGAAAAGCGCCTTGTATAAACCATTGGAATATTAGAGTTTCAGTAATTGGTGCATCAACCAGGAGGAAAAACAGAGCTGCTGAAATTTCGTCCTCAGTCGGAGTAGGAACAACGTCATTAATATCAATGAATATGAAGTGATGCAGAACGACTAGAGTTAATCCCCACGTAAGAGCTAACCCATATACTCGAAATATAAAGGGCTTAGTCCTTAATCCCAACGTGCTATAGATCAGTGAATTTAACTTTTCTAGCAAACAAAATCTCCATCTTTGTCTGATTTGCCAACTTGATTCCTTTGTGTGTTCTTATTAGCTGAATTTTTCCATAACTTCAGCTTCAGTCATGACCGGACAATCATTGTCAAAGCTGTAATAGTCTGGTTTTAAATCAATGAAGTACTGCATTGACATATGTAGTTTTTCTTTCTTATCAAGATCCATTGCACCCAGTAAGATGTTGTAGGTTCCTGACTGACTCATCTTGAAATATAAATGCGTTCCGCAATTGCGGCAAAAGCCTCTTTTTGCCCAAGGGGAAGATGTAAACTCTGAAAGATATTCAGCCCCTTGAATTTCAACGTCTGTACCGCATGGCATCGCAAATTGCGGTCCGCCATTCCACTTTTTACATGTGTCACAATGGCAGACGATGAACTCATCCTTAAGCTTTTGTATTTTTAGGGTTACTTTGCCACAAAAGCAAATTGCTTCATGATTAGTTTTCTCCATACTTAATCTCCTTAAGTTTATCACTAAACATCAGTTGCGCCTCGAAGACTCAATTAACGCGCTGTGATTCATATTAAAATATGAGCCACAGTTTCAGCTTGGATGTTTCGTCTATTAAGTACTAAATTGTGCAAATTATGTCTTTAAAGTAGCTATGTGCACCTTTCACTTTGTGGGTTTTGATATATTGCTCCATGCTTCTCTTTTTCCATGCGTCATTCGAGCCTTTAGCTTTTGCTGACTCAGAAAATAAATAGCCATGTGGGCAAAGTTCGCTAGCTTTATTCTTGAAAACACTATCGACTTCACTATTTGAGATCACAGATTCCTTATCACTAATGGCTATCAAAGTATATCTGTTATCGCTTACTTCATGGCTGAGTATTTCGGTCGACGAAACTTGAGAAGAAGCACATCCGCTTAAAAGTATCAAACTAAAAAATACTGTAGGCTTCATTTTTTCCTTTATAACCTTACATTGTGTTCAACGCACAAGGTTTCCATATCACTTCTCTTTCCAAAAAACGGTGTGGACTTTTGAACGCTGTTCTTTGGTGCTGTTTCGCGAATTGTATAATAATTTATTCACCCGTAAATTAGACATGCATCACACTTTTGTGGATGAGCCTTCTATATCCCATTATTACCGAGAGCGGATATGACATGATCAACCAGCTTCTGACCAATGCCCCGTGATTGCTAGGCTGATGATACTGACAGGTGTTGCAGATATCCTCTACGTCCATCGGCACCAACCAGAACGGCACCAATTATCTTGCTGTTGTGGATTGTAACAAAGCCAGCCCTTGGTTTCGCTGTAGGTACGTTTCTATGTTCGCTCTTGAGTCACCATCACTGAGAGTCATGCCTTTTGATGCTGCCCAAAGATTAATTACACCTTGATAGTCTGAGATATCCATTTCTCCAAATTGAATCATTAATACACCATTATTAAAATCTAAGTTGCTTGCGTCTTAGTTATTACCGTTGTCACATTTCGGCACGTATAACAAATGAGAATACTCTCTTTCATTGATTAGTCTAATCAAATTGATATAGATTGCATATTGTTGCATATTGTTGCATATGTTTGGTTGAATATTTGCTTTTTGGTGATTGTCTTGTTTTGCAAGTCGTTGTAATTGCCATTTTTGGTATGAATATCGATAAATAGAGAGAAGTAGGAATATCTAATATGAAATGGAAAATAGGAAGGCTGGCATTAGCTGGTTTTATCGGCATTTTGCAATGGCCTGCAATTGTTCATGCTGAGGCAGTTGAGCAGCATACTGCTGTATTTCCGAAACCAGATGGCCAGTATCAAATTGGATTTCATCAATTTGAGGTCACTGAAGAGGAAAGGTGGATTCAGGTTTCTGCATGGTACCCGAGTGAAGCAGAAGCCGTTGGTGAACAAGCGACCTATGTGATCCCGGCGATTGCCAAGGTACTACAAGATAATGATTTCCCTGAGTCTGAATATAAAGGGTTGCCAGCATCGTGGTCGTTTTTTGATCTGCCTGCGGCCTCGGGTAAACACCCTGTATTAATCTATAACCATGGATTTAATACCTTTCCGCGTCAGAGTATGACTCGGTTTGAGTACCTCGCCAGCCATGGTTACATAGTACTCGCGGTTGGCCATCCTGAAGATACAATGGCGATAGAAAGAGATACAGGGGACGTGGTTTATCAGCTAGATAAAAACATTAATGGAAATATTGATAAGGATGACCTGGCAGCCTTGATAACAAGCTTAAAACGTATGTCTAAAGCTGAATCTCAATTGGAGTGGCAAGAGGCGCTTAGTAAAGCCGTAACAGCGAAATTTGCGAATGGTTTCACTGATCGATTTGATACTTGGTACACCAATAATATGATGCTAGTCGATGCACTGTCTAAAATTCAATCAGGTACAATTTCGACACCATTACAACAACATATGGATCTAGAGGAAATCGCCAGTTTTGGTCATTCTTTTGGGGGGAATGTTTCAGTCATTCTGGCTAACAAGAACCCTGAAATAAAGGCTGGCGTCAATCTTGATGGGGCAATGTTTAATTGGACTATGGATGAGAAACTGACAGTACCTACATGTTTCTTTTATTCCAACTCCGGTGAATCGTTTCCTGGTCTCAATGATTCCTTGTTTAATGACTCAGTACCTGTTTGTTCTCTGAGCTTTAACGGCGCCAGCCACATGAGCTTTACCGATCTTACTTACACCATGCCAGATGGGGCTGGGAAAGTTAATGGCTATCCAATTGGTCAGGCGATTGATACTAACCTGAAAGCATTTTTCGATGCCAAGCTTAAACATGCGAACAGTTGGCCACCAGTGTCTAATGAAGGTGTTATACAAAAGTAAGGTGCAGAGATGGCCAGTTATTCTCTAGCATGAGAATGCTTGAAGCCGTATATAGCTTCGTATTACTACCTAATTTATTAAGGGGGCATGAGCCCCCTTTAATCAGCTGAATCCAACTCAATACATCATTGAAAGCTATATGTAACTATTGAAAGTTATAGCGCTGATTTATTGCTCTTTTACATGTTATTACCTGTCTGATGAATAAGCTGATGATATTTCTATTTTGGGTTGCTTGGACGCCTATCGGCTGATAAGTTCCTGCTTGCTTCGTGTTGAAATTTTCCAGCGAGCGTATCAAATGCCTCGCTTTATATGTTTAGGAAGCTCTATGAAATCTGATATGTATTCAAAATATGCAGAACAGTATGACTCGGCTGTACAGGACAATATTTACAATGCTCATTTTGAAAGACCGTCTATGCAGGCAATGCTGGACGATTTGTCGGGAAAGGATGTGCTTGATTTAGGATGTGGATCAGGTGTTTATGCTGAGTTTCTTATTAAGCAAGGTGCATCTAGTATAACCTGTATTGATGCCTCTGAAGAAATGATCAAATTGGTGAGACATAAGCTTGGTGATAGAGTTGTTTCTTATACTCAGGATTTGTCTATCGGCCTTCCTAAAGAAAAGTCGAATAGTACTGATGTGATTATTTGTCCGCTTGTTCTTCATTATCTACAGGATCTCTCAACTTTGTTTGATGACGTTAATAGAGTCTTAAAACCGAGTGGGTATATGGTTTTCTCCACGCATCATCCCTTTGCTGATTTTGAGTGTTCCACTAGCGGCAACTACTTTGAATGCGAGCTTGTGAAGGACATCTGGGACACTGTTGGTACTCCCGTTGATGTTACCTTCTATCGGCGATCATTAACGGAGATCATGACAGCCATTACAAATAGTGGCCTGGTTGTTTCCCAGTTATCTGAAGGTATTGTATCGGAGAAAGTCAAAGAGCTTTCATTGCAGCATTATGAACATTTATCTAACAACCCAAACTTCATCTTTATAAAGTGTCAGAAGTTATCATTGGGTGATCTATAGCCATTAATTCGCTAGGAAATGTGATCTTTCTTCAATTGTTTTGTTGGGCTGTGGAAATAAAACTTTCATGATCGGTGAGTGAATTAACAGTTTAGACTCTTGATATGCAACTGGTTTGATTTTGGCTGGTTAATTAAAGTTCCTGAACTATCTTCTTTATCAATCTTATCGAATAGTGGTTTGACCTGTAGCAATACAGTGGCTCGATGAGTGATGCCAATGACCATTTTTTAGATTTTGCATGTAACGGTCATTCTTATATATCTCTACAATTAAGAAGAAAGGACTCACCATGTTTAACTTATTTCCGCGTTTACACCCAACGCTGCCGCAGAATGACAGTAAACGAGAGCAAGAAAAGCGTCGGAACCAACTTGAGACAACACAAGAACAATATGTCTGGGATCTCAAGCATCCAAATGTTGCACCTGTTCCTATGGTTAAAGAAGTGCCGAGAGAAGCGGATCCGACCTTAACTTGGAAGATCACCGTGCTAAAAACCTTAGTACCTGTTGTTGAAAATCTTATCGCCAATGTCAAAGATGCTGCAGATCTGGTTGATATAAAAGATGGCTTGAAAGAAGTTTCCGAGGCAGCTGTGAGCTTGAAGCCTGGGCAAGAGTGGGCTTTGATCAGAAATACATCTGAAATGCTGAAGTCACTGGTTGAGATGTATTTGAGGTTGGTGCAATCGGAGGTGAAGGAATACCGCAATGAGGCCGGCCTCGATGCATACAAAGATCTGTTCAAAAAGATCCCTCTACCAGCTGTCGCCGAAGTGTTCCAGAAAAATGAGACTTTTGCCAGATTCCGGGTTGCGGGTCAGAATCCAATGTTAATCAAAGGGGTTACCAGCATTCCGGATAACTTCCCCGTCAGTGAAGAAGGATTTCAAAAAGTGATGGGGACTGATGATTCATTAGCCGAGGCGCTGACAAATAATCGTGTCTACCTGCTTGATTACCATGAGCTAGAGATGCTTGCCGACAACCCTCAGGGGGCAGAAAAGCAAGTCTTTGCACCAATTGCATTGTTTGCTATTCCCAAGGGCCAGAAATCACTAATGCCCGTTGCAATACAAAGTGCTCAGGATAAGGACACATCCATCTTAACCTATGCGGTCGAGAATAATGATAACTCTGCGGAATACTGGCAGTGGCAGGCCGCTATGACCTTGGTTCAGGTTGCGGATGGTAACTACCATGAGCTCTTTGTACATTTAGGCCGAACTCACTTGATCATTGAAGCCTTTACCATAGCGACGAATCGCTATCTTGCTGAATCTCACCCGATTAATGTGTTGCTGTTACCTCATTTCGAAGGGACCTTGTTTATTAACAATAGTGCCGCAGGTTCGCTAATCGCAGAAGGTGGGCCTATTGATAGTATCTTTGGTGCCAAGATTGAATCTACCCAACAGGCAGCTGGTACAGACAGGCTAAATCTGGACTTTTATGGGTATATGCTGCCAGCCGATTTAGCGACGCGCTGTGTAGATAATAAAGATATTCTGGATTACCCATACCGTGATGACGCTATTTTGGTCTGGGATGCGATTCAGGAGTGGACGACGTCCTATATCAATGTTTATTACTCTGATGATGCCGCTGTAACTGAAGATTATGAGCTAACCGCTTGGACAGAATCTTTGATGAAAGAAGGTTCGATAAAAGGGTTCAAGCCAATCACAACTCGTGAGCAGTTGTCCGAAGTGCTGACGATGATTATATTCACTGCCAGCGCACAACATGCCGCTGTTAACTTTCCACAAAGTTCTTTGATGAGTTTTGCACCTGCAGTAACCGGGGCTGTATGGGGCAAAGATCCGTTGAATGTACACACGGAGGAAGCTTGGCTGCAAAACTTCCCGCCTATGAAGCAGTCGCTTGAGCAGTTGTCATTGCTACAGATTCTTGGTGGTGTTTATTATCGTAGGCTAGGTGAATACCGTACGAACAATTTTCCATACTTTGAGTGGTTTGAAGATGACAGGATAACGAAAGAAGGCGGTCCTCTTTGCTGCTTTAATGCCTCTTTGAAAGAGGTTGAAAAAATCATCAACGACCGAAATGAAACGCGTGAAGAATACAGCTTCCTGTTACCGAGTAAAATCCCACCTAGCATTAATATCTAACTAAGCTGAAAGCGGGAGATGTTCTCCCGCTTTTGTTTACGTCATCCTGTACATATTTCCCTGAATGATTCGCTAAATTAGTGAGATCACTCTAATTGAAAGCATTATCCTGATACATAAGAAGTCAGCTTTTATCATTGGCTGGCAGTTGTAAGCTAGTGTATGAGGACATGATCATGAAAGACCAAGAACGGAAAATAGAAGATTCGGCCCGTGAAGAAAAGCTCCATAATAAGGTTTGGCTTGCTGGGTTAGGTGTATACGCGAAAGGTGGGGATGAATTGAATCAGCTCTCGGGCAAAGGCAAGGCTATGTACAATGAGCTGATTGAACAAGGTCGAGGCGTTGAATCTGAGCTGAAAGAGCGTATTCATACAACTCGTATCCACAAGTCTGTTTCTGCTGAAGAACGTGCGCACCAACTGGTTCAGAAAATGGTTGGTATGGATAATGAGCGCCTAGACAGTCTTGATGATAAGATCGATCAATTGACGGCAAATATTGAAGCGCTATTGGAGCGTCGTGAAGCGAAAAAATAACTGAGTGACATCACTAGATTGCTAGGTAGATATTGTACCAGGCTTCTAGTTGTCGCTCACAAATGTCGACTGTTATCAGTTCTAAGCGGGATGACCTGGCTCTCACGAGTATCAGCCCAGGCAAGGATCAACGCGTAGTACTTTTTCAATAACATCAGATACACTCCAGTCAGCGCAAAGCCCAAACATATTAGTTGGCTGGAGTCGTGCACGTTGGAAGGTGTCGCCATAAGTATTATCCCTAATGTAATGCCTAGTACACTTAAGCCAAACATAAGCGGATAAGCTAGGTTAAAAAAGGGCTGTAAGTTTATGAATGTGCTAAAAAGTAGCCGTTTCAACGTTACCATACCAAATCTCCCGTTGAAGTGTAGTTACAATAATTTAACAAATGGCGCGGGGATGGCAATAGCGGTATTAAGCAATTTTAGGTATTCGCTATGTACTTAACTTGAAGGGGCTGAGGCGCTTTTTAACTTCTCTAAAGGGTTAGGGCATTTTTCGTCTGCAATACGCATCACCTCTTTCTGGAGTGTCTCGTCAGCACTGATATCTGGGTATTTTTTACTTAGGTCTTCAATACACAGCTCAGAGGTGTTCATCACTCTCATCATCTCATCTTGTGAAGCTAATATCTTGGACATGTCGCCGGATTGCAGCGCCTCGTTTACGAGCGCTAATGTCTCTTCCGCATGTTGGTAAGGTCCTTCTAGGCAAACACAGACATCATCAGCAGCCGCTTCGAGGTTTGCTGCAAAGAGATGTGGGGAGAGAACTAGCGCCAGTACTGTAGCAGGGAAGATATACCGATTCATTGGATACTCACGTTTCGTTATGAATTTGTATGGAGGATCTGATGTCATGGATAGTATAGCTGAATCACTTTAAGTTGTGGTTCCGGCAAGGGCTGCCGGAATCAAGGTTGTACCGGAGTTCTCTAGTCACATTCTGGATCAGGGTTGAGCTGAAGATCTCCATTGCATTTGGCAAACTGGAAATATTCGTCGAAGTTTGAGTCGGTTTCTCCTTGCTGGGCATACCAATAGAAACCTACATCCGGTGAATACCAAAGGAAGAGTCCTTTTTGCCTGTATAACATGTAAGTGTCATAGCCAACAGCCTTGGTATATAGGCTATTTTCATAGTTCTTTACTTCACCAGGGAGTTTCACGCCCATTGTCTTGAGTTCTTCCTGAGAATTGATCCAATAGAAGTATCCGGGGGTTATCTTGCTGGTGGCAATGAAAGGCGAAATGTTAGATTCAATCAACGAGAATTGCCCCCCTTTAAATGAAATAGCGACAAACTCAGATTTATCTTTATTCATACGGAAGCTAATGCCGGTAAACTTCCATGTGTCCTTGCCTTTTTTGCGTACGAAGTATTGAGACAGGTTAGGGTAGATGTTGCCGTTCTCAAGGTATAAATTATATGACTTTGCAGAAGCCTGCATATTGGTCGTATTTTCATAAACTGACATCGCACCTATCGTCATTGATTCTTCGGTTAAGAGCGGCCAAAACGTATCAATGTCAAAATGCTTAAAGGTTACTGCACGGGCAGAATCTGGATCGCAGTAATTTTGCTTAGTTTTATTACAGAAGGCTATTGAATAGTATTCATCTGATTTTGAAATGAAAAACAGCTTATCATGAATAGTTTTAGGGGTAATGTATTGATTGCTATAACCATGTAGTGGAATAAGATCACTTTCAAGTTTAGATAGCAGCACCACAGTATTGTTCTCATCATCAGTGATAGTCCGATGATAAAACTGGTCTCTTTGCAGATGGCTATATAGCAATATGGAGAGGCCTGCGAATAGAGTCAATGCAAAACAAAGCGCGATCTTGGGTGCGCGTCGTGATTTATTTATTGTTTTATGGGGTCTTTCATCAGAAGGGGCAGGCTTTCTGGGCTGCATGATGTTTATTTTGTAACCAAGTTTAGGCACTAGCTCAATGATTTGCCCTTTCTCTTCTTCTTTTAGCTTTATCCTGAGGTTGCGGATGGTTTGAAACAGAGAGGTTGGAGTGACTTCTTTTCTTACCCAGCCTGCCTTCAGCAGCTCGGCTTTTGTCACCATTCGTGGTGCATTGGCTATCAGAGTATAGAGTACCTCTCGTTCAGCGCGGTTTAACTTAATGATTTGTTGTTTGTTTAAGAGTTGCTTCGTCGAGCAATCGAAAACGAGGGCTTTGCCGATTATAACTTTATCTGTTTGTTCGTGGTTATCAGGCATGCTGGTATTGCTCAATAGAAGGTGACTTTAGCTTTATAGATTTCGACACAAAACAATCCATTGATTTCATGCAAAACTCTATGACATGAAAGTTAAATACTGCCACAGAATATATATAGAAGCTAGTTTGAGTCTTAGTAGAAAAGAGCTGTATATCAATTAAGTAGATGAACATTTAATGCTTGTTAGCATTTATATTCTCGCTTAGATTTTTTTGTTTGAAAAATTATCGATATGGTCATTTTTGCGACAGGGGCAAAAGTGCTCACTTTCTATACTAATTAGTGACTTCATTGCTACTGACTATTTTAACAATTTAATTGTGGTGAAGGGCAATAATTTCTGGGGGAAGTTGTATGTCTGCGAAGCTAATTAGACTAATTACACCAGCCTTGGTTGCAGGAACCTTGTTGAGTCATCCCGCCGTAAGTGCAGCAGATGCCGAGCAGCAAGAGTCGGTTACAACCCGCTTATCTTCTGAAGTGTATAAGGCAATTTCTGATTTGATGGCGTTGGCTAGTGATTTTAGAGGTGATAAACCTGATTCAGTTTCTGCTCCTCCTGGGCAAGTTCCGTCGATGCCATATTTTGCCAGCAATAACAGTGAAATGGGCCAACGGGTAAGTAATTTACGTACCGCTATGAAATCGAATGCCCAGCCTACGACTTATGGTGGTCAATATTCTGAGCTAACACTATATCAGGATGGTTTGCTTGGCGAGCAAAACTACTCTCGTCTCGGTGCCTATTTTAGAGTTAACTCAAATGTAGCCAATAATGAAAGTTCGATGTTTGCAACTAGCAGAAATCAGGAACAAGATGGCTATTCATTAACCTTAGGTGGTGATTATTTATTGAATGACCACTACTTATTTGGTCTGGCGTTGGGGTTGCCCTTTTATGACGATGAGCATGAAAGTACGGAAAGTGATATTGACGGATTGGTCGCTTCCGGCTACTTCAGTTATTTCCAAAATGACTGGTATGTGGATTTCACTGCTAGCTATGCATTAATGGATACAGACATAGAAAGACGTATTAGTCATTATTCGGATACGGTTATCAACAATGCAAATGAAGCTGATTCGGATATATGGGTATTTTCGCTTGGTGGCGGGTACGTTATTGACTATAACTATCTTAATATTGCTTTTGAAAGCAGCTTTCAGTATACGTTATCCGATACCGATCGCTATGCAGAACGGCTTTCAAAAGGTAATGCAAACTACCTGATTTCTAAGGTCGAAAATGTCAACAACTTGGAATCAACAATGTTGATTACAGGTGTCAGTATCTCACATCCGGTACGATCGAGTTTGGGTATCTTCCAACCTTATGTTCGAGGGTATATTCATTATGATATTGACAGCGGATCAGAGCGAATTATCAGCCAATTGAAAGCTGATCATTCAGGTAGTGTGTTACCAATTATTGTTAACTCCGACGATGCCGTATACGGGCGGATGCATTTTGGGCTTTCAGGCGCATTTAACGAAGATTGGCATGGCTATGCAGAAGCCAGTACGCTTATTGGACTTGATGAGCTTTCCGCATCTTCCTTTACTGTTGGTGTAAGTATGTCCCTCAATTAATTGTTACTCATTTAGAGCTTGCGGATTACGGTGTCGGTATTGTTCTTTTTAACCTGTCTATACCACGATCTGAACTGAAGAATAATTCGAGTTCTACCATAATTCCCGGATTTATTTTGTAGTTAAATTTGTCCTGGAAGTCGATCTCGGGCGTCACTGTCAGATATAACCACTGCTTGTACAACCGATGTTTCCATCCTGCAGATATCCATGAGTTTGTAATAGAGTATGTGGGCCTTGAGTCTGCGCTGATACCCAGCGAGTATTGAAGTAAGTTATCATCATCAATACGATCAAGGATTTCTGTTTGCTGTACAAACTCCCAGTTATTGTCTGTATCAAGATACTGTATGTTTGAGCTGAGTTTTAATATTGTCGAGGGATCATCTCGGCGAGCGTAATAGAGATCAAGTGAGGACAGGCTGCCCGGTCCCTTTGAATGGTAATAAAAGATTTCTTGTTTGAAACGGCTTGTCCAGTTGTGACTGAGTTGGTCAACTCGGCGGAGATCTGCGCGAGTGAAGGGATCTAAAGGCCATTTGAGTTTTACCCCGAGGTCTATATTGGTTTTCCATTCTCCCAGTTTTCTCCCCTGGAGGCGCACACCGCCGATTGCGCTGTTCAGACTATTGTCACTGTTATTGCTAATGCTGCGCTCTTTATCCTCTAATCGGTCGAAGTCATCCGGATCTGTTTCAAAGATCAGCTTCCAGTTTTTCTTGGTATGAGGGAGGTCCAGTTTCAAATAGACATTGGCATCAGGGTCAAAATGTTCACGGTGGGTATAACGGCTTTTGAAGCGAATTCGTATATAACTTCGGTTGCTTATGGGTTCTTCATCTTCTGTTTTGCCGACAAAGTGGTCAACTGACGCACCATATTCTTGGATTGTATCGGATATGGAAAGTTGTGTGTCGTCAATCCATGATTGGAATGTTTCGTCATGTTCAGGTTCATTTACCTTCTCATGCTTGTATTCATTGAACATAGACTCAGATGATGATTCCTTTCCATTAGAAAGCGGCGAGAGAAAAATACTGATAACCAGAGAGGAGTATTTAATCGAATTTGTGAGCGCAGTTATCTGAAGCCGCGATAGCCTATCTTGGTGATAATGAAACGGGGTTATCACTGTCTCAAAACCTATAAGATTATGAAATAAAGATAATATAAGTGTAGCTTACTCCTACGTTACTTTATGGTGCTGAAACCCTGCGCCTGAAAAATGAGATGTTTTTCTAAAATATTAACTTTTTTGCGTTGTTTATTTTCATTGTGTTTTGATATTCAGATGGTTAACTAGAATGGAAACAGTGTCTTACAGTTAATTACAGATTGAATATTTAAAAAAGTCAAAAATCTTATAAGTAATAATTTATCAACTACACTTTATTTGATTTGAAAATCTGTACATTGGAGTACAGGATTATTTTCGGAGTAATAACACGATGGATAGTTCGGACTTTGATGGAATCAAGAGAGATATTTCACTAACGGTAAATGATATTTTTGAAGACTTTGAGCAAGACAACAACTGCTTGCCGACGGTGGAAGAATTCAGAAAACTGTTTTCTGGATATGCGGATCAATATATCGGTCCAATGGATGAACTTAGTGTTGAAGGTATCACCAATAACTTTGAAAAACATCAATCTAGGGAGCAGAAAATATGGCGGGCAGTGAACGAACTTGAAGCCGAGCAACGTTTCTTAAGGTCTGAGCAATAATTGCAATGCCCCGTTTGTCTTTGACGATGGTTACTCTGATCGAAGTAACTATCGTCTTTTTTGCTCGTCTCTGATCTTTCTGGCTCTAATAGCAAGAGAGGCCTTTGATGACGGTAACTTGCCAAGTTGTTGGCATATTGTCCAGCCTGCGTCTGCAACCTTGTCTATGTCGATGCCTGTTTCGATTCCTAGCCCGTTGCAGAGGTAGAGCACATCTTCTGTCGCCACGTTTCCGCTCGCCCCGTCGGCATAGGGGCAACCGCCAAGGCCTGAAGTGCTGCTGTCGATGACAGTGATCCCCATGGTTAAAGCTTGATAAATATTGGCAAGTGCTTGTCCCCAAGTATCATGAAAATGAACGGCGAGTTGGTTAATGGGAATATGTTGGTTAACTGATTCAAGCATTTTGGCAATACGTAGCGGGGTGGCAGTGCCGATTGTGTCGCCAAGCGAGATTTCATAACAACCAAGGTTGATTAGCTCGCGGGCTACTTCTGCCACTTTGACTGGTGGCGTTGCACCATCGTAGGGGCAATTGGCAACACATGAGAGATATCCCCGAACTGGTATTTGGTATTGCTCGGCCAGTTCCATCACAGGTTCGAATCGTTTTAGGCTCTCACTGACTGAACAGTTGATGTTGTGTTGGCTGAAACCTTCCGAGGCTGAACCAAATATTGCGACTTGATCCGCGCCAGCCTGAAGAGCGAGCTCGAAACCCTTTACATTTGGTGTCAGTGCTGAGTAGGTGATGCCAGAAGTACGGTTAATCTGGTTCATTACAGAGAGTGAATCGGCCATTTGTGGTACCCATTTGGGTGAGACAAATGCACCAGCTTCTATATGTTTTAGGCCTGTTTGTGATAGCTGGTTGATAAAGTGGACCTTGTCAGCGGTTGTGACTAGATTTTCATTTTGCAGGCCGTCTCGTGCGCCGACTTCAACAATAGAAACATGCTTGGGTAAAATCGACATCAGAGCTCTCCGTCTGTTATTTTTCCGGGTCAATGCGCACGAGTAGTTTGCCATGATCCACTTGATCACCGAGTGCGAATAACATTTTTGAAATTGTGCCTTTGTATGGCGCTCTGACGGTATATTCCATTTTCATGGCTTCAATAACCAGCAGTGGCTGGTCTTTTTCGACGCTATCGCCTGGCTGGCAGAGCAGGGCGGACAGGATGCCATTCAGGGGGGCAATGGCTTGATTTTCTTCTTCATTATGTAAATGGACATGGTCAGTGTCGTTACCGATGAAATAATTATCATGCCAGGTTTGATAATAAATATGCTGCTCTTCATTTGATTCAATATGCGTAAAGTGTTCTTTCTGACCATTAATTTCTATCTGGTAGCGATGCCCACCGTTGATATTGGTAATAGATAACAGGTGGATGTTCTGAGCGGCCAGGTTATATTGCTGGTTATTCGTTTCTATTTGTACCAGTTGGATTTCTAGACCATTAGGTGCAAGCGCTTTTGATACTGATGTTGATAGATCCGGGAACTGAAAGAGAAAGTGACAATGCCCATCTCGGGTGTGATTTACTGCTATTTTTTGGCTCGCTGATTGATTTAAGCGCCAATGTACAAACTGACCTTCCCGATGGATAGCTGATATTGCAGCGAATAGTGTTAGTTTGGAAATAGTTAGCAAGCCTGAGTGGTTGCTGGTCTTGTCAGCATCAGTCTTGCCTGTGTCTCTTAGCTTGACGCTAGGTGCTTGCTCGTTATTAAGTTCAGCTTGATGATGCTCTATAAAATGAGTTGTGAGCTCGGCATTGTTGAAAGCTGGGTGGTTAATGACCCGCTGTAGATAATCAATATTGGTTGCAGGACCAATCAGCCTATAATCTGCAAGTGCCTGAGAAAGTGCTGTTATTGCTGTTTTTCTGGTTGAAGCCCAGACGATGAGCTTTGACAGCATTGGGTCATAATGAGAGGTGACAGTGTCACCTTGTTGGATCCCGGAATCTACCCTGACAATTGATTGCTTGCTGCTTTTTTCTGGTTCACTAAGATGATGAATATGACCCGATGAAGGCAAGAAGTCCTGATTTGGATCCTCTGCATAAATCCTTACTTCCATCGCGTGCCCCTGATGGACTATCTCGTTTTGGCTGATTGGGAGCGGGTTACCTCTGGCGATATTGATTTGCCATTCAACCAAATCTTGCCCGGTTATGAGCTCTGTAACCGGATGCTCGACCTGGAGTCGGGTATTCATTTCCATGAAGTAAAACTGACCGGAAGCGTCAAGCAAAAATTCGACAGTACCGGCACCGATATAACCAATCGCTTTGGCAGCATCGACAGCAGCCTTACCCATTGCATGACGTAGCGATTCCGACAGGTTAGGGGCCGGTGCCTCTTCTACGATTTTTTGATGACGTCGTTGAATTGAGCAATCACGATCAGAAAGATAGATCGCATCTCCGTATTGGTCGGCAAACACCTGAACTTCAATATGTCTCGGCTCGACCAGATATTTTTCAATAAGCAGCAAATCATCCCCAAACGCTGCCGCTGATTCGCGTTTGGCGCTGGCAATGGCATCGGGCATCTCATGTGCAGATTCGACGATCCGCATGCCTTTACCACCGCCACCGAGTGCCGCTTTGAGCAGGACAGGGTAGCCGATTTGGTTGGCTATCGCAGTTAGTGTTTCAACGCTATTATCGTTACCGTGGTATCCCGGTATTAAGGGAACATGTGCCTGTTCCATAATGGATTTAGCATCTGACTTTGAGCTCATTGCTTTCATTGCTGAAGACGGTGGACCGATGAAAATTAAATCGTTTTCAAGGCAAGCTTCGGCAAATGCTGCATTTTCAGAAAGAAAACCGTAACCCGGATGAATGGCATCAGCCTCGAGTGTCTTGGCGGCCTTTATAATTCGTGCAATATTGAGGTAGGAATTAACGGTTGGCGCTTCACCTACCAAAATGGCGTGATCGGCCATCTTGACATGCTTGGCCATCCTGTCTGCTTCAGAGTAAATGGCGATGGTTTCAATACCCATTTTTTGGGCGGTCTCAATAACCCTGCACGCGATTTCACCACGGTTGGCAATAAGTATCCTGCGAATGCCTCTTGGCTCATTGAGTGCTGTCAGAGAGTCTCCGGTGTTATTTGCTAGGGGAATGACTTTCTCATCCGTAAGTTTACTCATTATCAATGCTCCATGCCGGTGGGCGCTTGGCGAAGAAGGCTTTCAGTCCTTCTTGTCCCTCAGGTGAGATACGGATTTCAGCAATGAGTTCGCTGGTAGTGTTTATAAGTTCTTCATCAATACTGTGTCTGTCACACAGTTGGCATAACTTCTTCACTTGAACCATCGCATTAGGACTATTGCCCAGGATATGAGAAGTCAGTTTAGTAACGAGCTCAATGGCTTCTTCTTGGGTGCTGGTTATTTCATGGATCACGTTGAGCTGATGGGCGGTTTCGACATTGAAGCGTTCTGCAGTCAGCATATAACGTCGTGCCTGGCGTTGCCCGATAGCGCGACAGACATAAGGTCCGATTGTCGCGGGGATCAAGCCGAGTTTGACTTCACTGAGGCAGAATTGAGCTGTCTTGTCAGCAATTGCAATATCGCAGCAACAAATGAGCCCTAAAGCGCCGCCAAAAGCACTTCCCTGAACATAGACAAGGCTGGGGGCTGGGAAATTGTCCAGTTCATACAACAGCTTGGCTAGTTGGAGCGCATCAGCCTGATTTTCTTCAAGAGGCTTATCGACCATGGATTTCATCCATTGAAGATCGGCACCAGCCGAAAAATGCTTACCATTGGCTTTTAGGATAAGTGCCCTAAGTGCAGGGTGGGCTTTTAACTGATAAAGGTAATCCAGTAGGGTACGAATGATATTGTTATCAAACGCATTGTGTTTGTTGACCCGGTTAAGCGTAATGGTCGCAATCCCGGTTTCGTCGATTGTGCATAACACATCAGCTTCGGGCTCGGTGTGCAGGTTTTCAGCTTTAAAGCTGTTACTGTGGTTGAGGCAATTGCTTCTATACGGGGGCTGACCCATGCTCATCTCCTTTGAAGCCCTATTCAGAAGTATTCTTAGCGATGTGTACCCTTACATTCTGAAAATACCAAATTGGCTTTCTGGAATCGGTGCCCTTAATGACGCTGAAAGGGCAATGCCGACAATCTCCCTTGTCTGTCTCGGATCGATAATGCCGTCATCCCACAGCCTGGCACTGGCATAATACGGGGAGCCTTCTTTTTCATACTGGTCGCGAATAGGCTTTTTAAAAGCGGCTTCCTCTTCGTCTGTCCAAGGTTGGCCTTTGCGCTCTTTGATATCGCGAGTGACCTGGGCCATCACCCCAGCCGCCTGAGCACCACCCATGACGGATATGCGGGCATTCGGCCACATCCACATCATGGTTGGGTTATAGGCTCTGCCGCACATGCCGTAGTTACCAGCCCCGTAAGAGCCGCCAATGATCACGGTAAATTTGGGTACGTCGGCGCAGGCTACAGCCATCACCATCTTGGCCCCATGTTTGGCTATTCCTTCAGATTCATATTTTTTGCCGACCATAAAGCCAGTTATATTCTGGAGGAAAAGCAGGGGGATTTTTCTTTTGGCGCAAAGTTCGATGAAGTGGGCACCTTTCTGGGCTGATTCTGAAAACAAGATCCCGTTGTTGGCAACAATGCCTATAGGGTGGCCATAGAGTGTTGCGAAACCGCAGACCAGAGTGTCTCCATATAAGGCTTTGAACTCATCAAAGGCAGAGTCATCAACGATGCGTGCGATCACTTCCTTGATGTCGATGGGCTTTCTCAGATCCGTGCCGACAATACCGAAAAGCTCATCGGCAGGGTAACGTGGCGGCAACGGGTGATTTTCAATTGAACATTCGGCTTTGGGTTGAGTTTCAATGTGACAGCTTGCTATTGCTTGCCGGGTCAGATCAATAGCATGATGCTCATTTTGGGCAAAATAATCGGCAACACCTGATGTTTTGCAGTGAACATCTGCACCACCAAGTTCTTCGGCAGAGACAATTTCACCTGTAGCGGCTTTTACCAGTGGGGGGCCAGCCAGAAAAATTGTGCCTTGCTCTTTAACGATAATTGAAACATCGGCCATGGCCGGTACATAGGCTCCACCTGCAGTACATAAACCCAGTACCACTGCAATTTGCGGGATCCCCTTGGCAGACATCCGAGCCTGATTGAAAAAGATCCGGCCAAAGTGGTCCCGATCGGGAAAAACTTCAGCCTGATGAGGCAGGTTCGCACCACCTGAATCCACCAGGTAAATGCAGGGAAGATGGCAGCGTTCGGCAATTTCTTGTGCTCGCAGGTGTTTCTTAACGGTGAGTGGGTAATAGGTGCCGCCTTTGACGGTGGGATCATTGCCGATAATCATGCACTCGACACCTTCCACTCTGCCAATTCCCGCTACGACACCTGCACAAGGAATTTCTTCGTCATAGACCTGCCAGGCTGCAAATTGTCCGATTTCAAGGAAAGGGCTGCCAGGGTCGAGTACCGCATCTATCCGTTCCCGCACCGGAAGTTTTCCTTTTTCTTTCTGCCGGGCTTTAGCCTGCTCGCCACCACCTTGAAGCAAGAGGTGAACATGGCTATGAAGCTCGTCAACCAGCTCGGCCATACTCTGCTTGTTTTGCTTGAACTGGGGTTCATTGGCATGAATATGTGTCTGAATAATTGCCATTAAGCCGTGTCCTTATTTAGATTCCTCGAACAGTTCTCTGCCGATCAGCATGCGGCGAATTTCAGAGGTGCCGGCACCTATTTCATACAATTTGGCATCCCTGAGCAGACGACCAGCAGGGAACTCGTTGATATATCCATTTCCGCCGAGTAGTTGAATGGCGTCCAATGCCAACTGTGTGGCCAGTTCGGCACTGTACAAAATGGCACCTGCAGCATCTTTTCGTGTGCTTTCGCCCCGATCACAGGCAGCAGCAACGGCATAAACATAAGCACGTGCTGCATTGGTGCGGGTGTACATATCTGCGACTTTGGCCTGAACCAACTGGAATTCGCCAATAGATTGGCCAAACTGCTTGCGGTCATGGATGTAGGGCATAACAAGATCGAGACAGGCCCGCATGATCCCCAAGGGGCCGGCGGCAAGAACGACTCGTTCATAGTCCAGCCCGCTCATCAAGACGTTGACCCCTTTGTTGAGTTCGCCAAGGAGGTTCTCGGCCGGCACGACACAGTCATGGAACACCAGTTCACAGGTGTTGGAGCCACGCATCCCGAGTTTGTCGAGCTTTTGTGCATGACTAAAGCCTGCAAAATCACGTTCAATAATAAACGCTGAGATCCCATGTGAACCGGACTCTGGCTCTGTTTTGGCGTAGACGACAAAGGTCTCGGCATCGGGGCCGTTGGTGATCCACATTTTGCTGCCATTGAGGACGAAATTGTTCCCGCGTCGCTCGGCCTTAAGCTGCATACTGACAACATCTGAGCCCGCATTGGGTTCACTCATCGCCAGGGCTCCAACATGTTCGCCCGTAATTAGCGGCGGCAGGTATTTTGCTCTTTGCTCAGCTGTCCCGTTGCGATAGATTTGATTGACACAGAGATTCGAGTGCGCTCCATAGCTCAAACCCACAGAGGCTGATGCCCGGCTAATTTCTTCCATGGCAATAACATGGGCGAGATATCCCATGTTAGCACCGCCATACTCTTCACTCACGGTGACACCGAGTAGCCCCATTTCGCCCATCAGAGGCCAAAGCTGGTTGGGAAATAGATTGTCCTTATCCGCTTGTGCTGCCAGAGGAGCAATGGCCTCGCTGGCAAAATTGTTTACCTGCTCACGGAGCATGTCGAGGGTGTCGTCAAGGCCAAAATTGAGGGGCGTGAACAGATCTTTCATAACATCTCCGGTTAACCAAGTTGTGATGAACAGCTGTAATTTCGATATCTAAATGGTCGTATTCAGTGTGTGTCTGAGTTGTTCAGGGCCTGATGGCAACGGGCTTTGGCAATCTGGAGCTCATTTAGCACAACATTGATATCATCAAGCTGGCGCTTCAAAATGGCCTGCTTATCGTCAATGATCCTTAGCATCTCATTGAGCTGGGTGTGGCTTTGGTTAGTGTCATAGAGTTCGAACAGTTCGCGAATTTCAGCCAATGAAAAACCTAGCCGCTTTCCTCGTAAAATCAGCTTGAGCCTGATTTTGTCCCGGCGTTTGTAGACCCGGGTATTACCGTTTCTGGATGGGTGTAGCAGGCCGACATCTTCATAAAACCGAATACTTCGGGTTGTGATGTTGAACTCCTTCGCTAAGTCACTGATTTTAAAAGTCTCCACTTTACAGCCTCCTCAAGGCGCGGACTCACAATATGGTGAGGTCCGGCAACAGTCTGGACTGACATGTTGAACTCAGCCTGCGATTACATTTGGCAATTATGCTGTACATCGGGTTGCCAACAGAATTACAAGTGTGATCAGTTTGTTTCTTAACGTTTACGTAAATGTTAGTGCTATGCTTACGTAAACGTCAAGAAATTGAGCCGGCTCTGACTATTATCAAAGATGTTCAGTTTTCACTGTTATTGCTGTCTTCAAAGAGGGCGAAGTAATGGAAAAAAACGTTTGGATTGTCGCAGCACGCCGTACTGCTCTCGGAAGCTTTCAGGGGCAATTTTCTTCATTCTCGGCACCGGAATTGGGGCAGTTTGCCATTCAAGCTGTGCTCGAAGAGGCAGCAATCACTCCGTCAGAGATTGATGAAGTTTACATGGGATGCGTGTTACCTGCCGGGTGCGGCCAGGCTCCGGCAAGGCAGGCCGCCCTTGGTGCGGGGCTGCCACATTCGGTTGGCTGTACCACCATAAATAAGGTCTGCGGGTCCGGGATGAAATCTGTCATGCTTGCGAATGACTTAATCTGCGCTGGCTGCGCCAAAGCCATTATCGCGGGTGGAATGGAAAGCATGACCAATGCACCGTATTTGCAAAAAGAAGCTCGCAGCGGAATGCGATTAGGTCATCACACTGTTTACGACCATATGTTTCTTGATGGTCTGCAAGATGCCTATGACGGACATTTAATGGGCGTTTATGCTCAGCAGGTGGCAGATAAATTTGAGTTTTCCCGCGAAGAGATGGATCAATGGGCAGCTATGTCTGTTGAACGGGCTGTTGCTGCGCAGCAACATCAGATGTTTGACCAAGAAATAGTATCCGTTAAGAAAGAAAGTAAACACGGAGTCATCTTAGTTTCTCAAGATGAGCATCCTGGCGAAATAAACATCAAGAAGATCCCTGCACTCAAGCCGGCTTTTGCCAAAGACGGAAGTGTTACCGCAGCCAATTCCAGCTCAATTTCTGATGGCGCGGCAGCTCTGTTGGTGATGGATGCCGAGTCGGCCAGCCAGCAAGGGCTTGCACCTCTCGCCATCATCAAAGGGCACGCGACATATGCACAGCGGCCAGCTGATTTTACAACAGCACCTGTTTATGCCATCCGCAAATTACTTTCCGAACTTGAATGGTCCGTCGATGATGTCGATTTGTGGGAAATTAATGAGGCCTTTGCTGTTGTGACCCAGATAGCCGTTCGTGAGCTGGAGCTAGATCCGGCAAAGGTTAATGTTCACGGAGGAGCTTGCGCACTTGGTCATCCAATAGGAGCAAGTGGTGCGAGAATTCTCGTTACCTTAATTCATGCTCTGAACAACAAGCAACAAGCCAAGACGAAAAAGCAGACATTGAAAGGCATTGCTTCGCTATGTATAGGGGGAGGTGAAGCGACGGCCATAGCTATTGAAGTTCCAGCGAACTCTGGTTAGTACACTTTGTGTATGAAAAATATTATTCACGAATTTTCCCTTCTATTTATACAGGGTGATAAACCCTGAGGAGCAATTATGACCCAACATGTTCCTTTATATATTGATGGTGAGTTCCGTCAGTCGCAATCACTGCAATGGGTAGACGTTACCAACCCGGCAGATAACAGTGTTATAGCCAAGCTACCTTGTGCGACAGAAGATGAAATTGAAGAGGCTATATCGAGCGCTTACGAGACTTTCAAATCATGGAAAGAGGTGCCGGTGCCGGAACGTTCCCGGTTAATGCTGAACTATCAGCAATTGCTGAAAACCCATCATGATGAAATAGCCACGTTGCTTTCCAGTGAAACAGGAAAGATATTTGCCGATGCCAAAGGGGATGTCTGGCGTGGGATTGAAGTGGTTGAGCAGGCTGCCAATATCGCCAGCCTCATGATGGGGGAAACGGTCGAGAACGTCGCCAAAGAGATCGATACTTATTCGATCATGCAGCCACTAGGAGTCTGTAGTGGGATAACACCATTTAACTTTCCGGCGATGATACCGTTATGGATGTTCCCGATGGCCATAGCCGCAGGTAATACCTTTGTACTGAAACCTTCTGATCAAGTGCCTCTGACTTCCATTCGGCTGGCCGAACTGTTTGAACAAGCCGGTGCCCCAAAAGGCGTGTTACAAATTGTTCATGGCCAACGGGAGCAGGTGGACTATTTATTGGCGCACCCGAAAATTAGAACGATTTCTTTTGTTGGTTCGGTGCCAGTTGCCCGTCATATCTACCAGACAGGGACTCATCATCTCAAACGTGTTCAAGCGTTTGCCGGGGCAAAAAACCATATGGTTGTGATGCCGGATGCCAACAAAGAGCAGGTAATTAATAACCTGGTGGGTTCATCTGTTGGTGCTGCTGGCCAGCGATGTATGGCAATTTCTGTGGCGGTGCTGGTTGATGGTACCAAGGAATGGATACCAGAGTTAAAGCAGGCTATGGCAAAGATCCGGCCCGGGTCTTGGGATGACGAAAATGCCGGCTATGGCCCTTTGATCAGCCAAAAAGCCAAAGATCGTGTTTTACGTCTGATCCGCGAGGGTAAAGATCAAGGTGCTGTCTGTGAGCTGGACGGTAGCCACTGTGAGGTTGAAGGCTATCCAGATGGCAATTGGGTTGCACCGACACTATTCAGTAGTGTTCAAACGTCAATGTCTGTCTATCAGGAAGAGATTTTTGGTCCGGTATTGCTCTGTGTTGAAGTCGATACGTTGGAAGAGGCTATTGCGCTCGTCAATGCCAACCCGTACGGCAACGGCACATCAATATTCACCGCCTGTGGTGCTGCTGCCCGTAAGTATCAGCATGAAATTGAAGTCGGTCAGGTTGGTATTAATGTACCTATTCCGGTGCCGTTACCTTTCTTCTCTTTTACCGGGTGGCGAGGGAGTTTTTACGGGGATCTGCATGCGTATGGCAAGCAGGCTGTTCGTTTTTACACTGAGACAAAAACAGTCACCTCTCGGTGGTTTGATGATGATATTCCAACCGGACCAAATTTGACGATCCACCTACGTTGATTTACCAACGCTAAGGGAGACGAAGATGGATTTTGAACTCAATGAAGAACAACGTGCTTTTGCTGAAACTGCCCGTCAGTTTGCCAATGAACGTTTGGCGCCACAGGCGGCTGAATGGGATGAAAAGCAGATATTTCCTAAAGAGGTGCTAAGAGAAGCGGGTGAACTAGGCTTTCTGAGTCTATATGTGCCGGAAGAGCAGGGAGGGTTAGGGCTAAGTCGCCTGGATGCCTCTATTATCTTCGAGCAGCTTTCGATGGGCTGCACCTCAACCACGGCCTTTATGACCATTCATAACATGGTTAGCTGGATGATTGCCTCGTTTGCTACCGAGCAGGCAAAGGCGGCGTTTTGTCCGAAATTACTGACGGGAGAATGGTTGGCTTCTTATTGTCTGACCGAGGCCAATGCCGGATCCGATGCAGCATCACTAACCACAACGGCTGTTAAGAAGGGTGATAGTTATGTGCTTAACGGAGCCAAGGCTTTTATCTCCGGCGCAGGTGAAACGGATGTGCTTGTAGTAATGGCAAGAACTGGCAGTGATGGTTCGAAAGCGACTGGAGCAAGTGGTATTTCAGCCTTTATTGTACCGGCGGAGGCTGCCGGGATCAGCTACGGAAGAAAAGAGCCTAAAATGGGTTGGAATAGCCAGCCAACCCGTGCTGTGACATTTGAAAATGTTGAAGTCCCTGCTGTTAACTTGCTCGGTAGTGAGGGAGAAGGCTTCAAATTTGCGATGAAGGTGTTAGATGGCGGGCGGATAAACATTGCATCTTGCTCGCTAGGTACGGCCCAGCATGCCCTTAATCAGGCAAAGCAATATGTGACCGAGCGGCAGCAATTTGGCCAGTCACTGTCTCAATTTCAGTCGGTTCAGTTCAAGCTTGCAGATATGGCAACAGAATTGGTCGCAGCCAGGCAGTTGGTGCGCTATGCCTCAACCAAGCTAGACCGACAAGATCCCGAAGCGACAGCATACTGCGCGATGGCGAAGCGGTTTGCGACAGACATTGGTTTCAAGGTTTGCGATCAGGCACTGCAACTCTACGGTGGATATGGCTATATCAAAGAGTATTCGCTGGAACGCCATTTCCGTGATGTAAGAGTCCATCAAATCCTAGAAGGAACCAATGAGATCATGAGGCTTATTATTTCACGGCGGGTACTGAAAGAAGGAACCGAGCTACTTTAATTCGAACTTGGATAGACCAAGCCAACAGAGATAAAGGAAGCCATTATGTCAGACAACAACGCGATTTTAGTCGACATTGACGGCCATGTCGCCGTGCTTACCATGAATAACCCACCAGCGAACACCTGGACGGCAGAGAGTCTTGTTCAGCTCAGAAAGATAATCGAGATATTGAACAAAGATAAACATGTCTATGCCTTGGTGATAACCGGGCAGGGCGAGAAGTTCTTTTCTGCCGGCGCTGATCTGAAATTATTCGCCGATGGTGATAAAGCCGTGGCAGTTGAAATGGCTCAGTGCTTTGGGATGGCTTTTGAGACTTTATCTGCTTTTCGTGGGGTATCCATCGCGTCAATCAATGGGTTCGCCATGGGAGGTGGGCTTGAAGTTGCACTGGCTTGTGATATACGAGTTGCTGAGGCCCATGCCGAAATGGCATTGCCAGAAGCCAAGGTTGGTCTGTTGCCATGTGCCGGAGGTACGCAGAATCTGACCTGGCTGGTGGGAGAAGGTTGGGCGAAACGAATGATCTTGTGCGGGGATCGGGTTAGCGCCTCTCAGGGGCTTGAAATTGGCTTGGTTGAAGAAGTCGTGGCGTCGGGGCAGGGGCTTGAGAGCGCCATGAAGCTGGCTAATTCTGTAGCTAACCAGTCTCCTTCATCTGTGGCTGCTTGTAAGAAGCTGATTCAGAACTGCCGGACAGCGCCATTGCAACATGGTCTGATGAAAGAGCGTGAATTGTTTGTTCAGTTGTTTGATACCGAAGATCAAGCTGAAGGTGTGAAGGCGTTTTTGGACAAGCGTCCACCCCAATGGAAGAACAAGTAATCAAAATAATGAGGTAGACAATGGTTGGCAAAGTGAACTGCAGTGAGCTTGATTGTGTTGATGGGAACAAGATTGGGGTAGTGGAACTAGACAACCCAGCCTCGCTCAATGCGCTGACACTGGATATGCTCAGGCAACTGAAAGCAAAGCTGGAAGTATGGGAGAGCGATGAACGTATCGTGTGCGTCTTTCTGCATGGCGTTGGTGAGAAGGCGTTTTGCGCAGGAGGTGATGTCCGCACCATGTATAACATGATGCGTGCTGCGTCAGAGAGAGAAGGGCAGGCCGAAACGGCAAAGCAATTTCTTACAGAGTACTTTACGGTTGAATACGGCTGTGATTACTTAATTTATCGCTACAGCAAGCCGGTGATAGTGTGGGGGGAAGGAATAATAATGGGGGGCGGGATGGGCCTCTATATGGGTGCCAGCCATAGAGTCACGACGCCCACCTCCAGGTTGGCCATGCCAGAGATAAGTATCGGGCTATATCCGGATGTTGGCGGAACCTGGTTTCTGAACAAACTTCCTGACGGTATTGGTATGTTTCTTGGGCTTACCGGCGCACAGATCAACGCTACTGATGCGCTTGAATTAGGGATGTCGGAGCATATGTTAATACCCGAACAGAAGCAGTCAGTGCTTGAGAAGTTACAGGGTAGCAATTGGGTCAAAAGTAACAAAGTTGCTGATGGTGATTTGACGTTCAACAAGGAGTTGGTCACAGAGATGTTGACTGGCTTTGCCGATACCGCAGACCCACATCGTCCGGTTAGTTATATCGGCCCTTACTTTTCTCAGATTCAGCTCGCCTGTAAAGCGGATGATTTGGTTGATATCTCCCGCCAGATCATGTCGATTGAAGGAGATAACCGTTGGCTGGAAAGAGCAAAAAGAACGCTTGAGGAAGGCAGCCCAATTACAGCCAATATTTGCTTTCGTCAGTTGACTCAATATCACCACTTGTCGCTGGAAGAGTGTTTTCGGCTTGAATTAAGTCTATCTGTGCATTGCGGTTTACTTGGTGAGTTTCAAGAGGGAGTCAGGGCAAGGTTGATAGATAAATGCGGTCAACCAGATTGGCTTTATACAACTTTGAGTGAAGTTGACCAAAGTGTCATTGACTCCTTGTTTACCCCGCTTTGGGATGAATCTGAGAATCCTCTGGCCACATTAGGTCAATCATTAACAATGAACTAACCAATATTATCTTTATTACGCAGGAGGTTTATCATGAGCACCATCGCGTTTATCGGGTTGGGTAACATGGGCAACCCAATGGCTCAAAATCTATTGAAAGCTGGCTGTAACGTAAGAGTTTATGATTTGAATACCGAGGCGGCAAAAAAGCTTGAAAGCCACGGTGCCTTTGTTGCCTCGTCTCCTGAAGAGGTGGTAAAGGGAGTAAACATTGTTATTACGATGCTTCCTGCCGGTGAACATGTTAGGGCTGTCTATCTTGGCGATCATCATGGAGGCGTCGGGCTGCTTAACCTTGTTGATGATGATACTTTCCTGATTGACTCTTCGACAATCGATCCTGAGTCGGCTCGTATCGTGGCCGCAGAGGCTGCAAAGAAGGGGTTCGAGTTTGTTGATGCCCCTGTTTCCGGTGGTGTCGCCGGGGCACAAGCTGCAACACTGACATTTATTGTTGGCGGTACTGACAGCGGTTTTGAGAAAGCGCAAGAGACTCTTAAACATGTCGGAAAGAACATCTTCCATGCGGGTAAGGCCGGTGACGGACAAATGGCCAAAATATGTAATAACCTGATGTTAGGTATTTTGATGTCGGGGACGTGTGAGACATTAAGCCTGGGCATTGATAACGGCCTCGACCCCAAAGTCCTTTCAGATATCATGCTGCAGAGTTCTGGGCGTAATTGGGCTCTGGAGCTGTATAACCCGTGCCCTGGTGTAACGGATAAAGCGCCTGCTAGCAACGCTTACCAGCCGGGGTTTATGAGTAAGTTAATGCTCAAAGATCTTGGTTTGGGGATGGATGCCGCCCTTCATAGCCAGTCGGCCATTCCTATGGGGGCTTTGGCCAGAAACCTTTATGCACTTCATAACGCAAAAGGCAATGAGTTACTGGATTTCTCCAGCATGTTCGAGTTCTACCGTGACAAGAAAACCAACAATTGAGCCTAAATTCTATTCAGGGGAGGCAGACATATGGATTTGAAGCAGAGTGTCATTGCAATTACAGGGGCCGGGCAGGGACTAGGCCAAATGATGGCAGTTACTTTGGCACAGGCTGGTGCTGAGCTGGCTCTTATTGATGTTAATGAAGATGGCTTGAAGCAAACTCAGTCGCAGTGCCAGATGCTCAGTACCAAAGCGTTGATATATATAGCCGATGTAACCTGCGAGAAGAGTGTTGAAGACGTCTTCTCGAGTGTGATTGATGATTTTGGTCAGTTAAACGGGCTAGTAAACAACGCCGGGGTATTACGCGATGGTTTACTGGTTAAGCAAAAAGAAGGTGAGATCAGCAAGATGTCACTGGAGCAATTCAAGACTGTGATGGATGTGAATGTGACAGGGACTTTCTTGTGTGGTCGAGAGGCTGCATTACAGATGATTGCTTCCGATAGCCAAGGAGTAATCATTAACATCTCAAGTGTCTCCCGAGCCGGTAATATCGGTCAGACTAATTATTCGGCCTCAAAAGCCGCCGTCGCAACCATGGCAGTGTGCTGGGCGAAAGAGCTTGGAAGGTATGGTATTCGTGCAGCAGCAGTTGCTCCCGGGATTGTGCAGACAGCGATGGCAGATCAGTTAAAGCCGGAGGCCATCGAGCGACTGAAGAAAATGGTCCCGGTTGGCAGGATGGGAGAGGCCTGTGAAATTGCACATGCCGTGAAATACATTCTGGAAAACGATTATTTCACTGGTCGGGTACTTGAAGTTGATGGCGGTATGCGAATGTAGTCAATTCCTAAGTAGACCTTAGGCGCGATGTATCGCGGTAACGCCTGACACAATGTCCAGGCGTTACCGTTTGTTAAAGAGCTTGCCTGTTTGCCTGGTGGCTGTGTGGCGTTGACTGTATTAATTGCCGTAAAACATGACAAACAGCGCCATACCGCCGCCAGCAATAAACATGAGCATAGCCAGCAGTGCCGTGGCCTTATTTAGCATCGAAAAAAGTTTGTCCATCAGAATCGTCCTCGTTAGTTGACGGGCAAGATGCCATAACTGGCACCCTAATTCGAGTGTTTGTTCTGTCTGAAATAGACCTTATTGGTAACAAAGTATTCCATGCTCCGGGATCCTGCCGTTACGAAGAGTCACTCCAGCACTTAGAGTAATTTCAGCATACGTGCCTTGAAAAAGGTTGAGAGTGTTTTGGCGTCTTGTATTTCGCCACTGGCTACTTTCATCTCAAAATCATTAACAGAGAGGGTGATAACTTCAATGATTTCATCATCATCTAGTTCGCCAGTGCACTCTGTTAGCCCTTTGGCAAAGAAGAGGTATTGGACTTCATCACAGAAGCCGGGGACAGGCAGCAATTCACCAAGGTCTTGCCACAGCTCTGCTTTAAGCTGAACTTCTTCGGCCAGTTCTCGTTTGGCACAGGAAAGGATATCTTCCTGACTTTCGAGAGTCCCAGCCGGAAACTCCAGAATCCATTTTTGAATTGCTGGCCGGTACTGGCGAACCATAACAAGCTCGCCGTTATTTGTTACCGGTAAAATCACTACAGCTCCGGGGTGCTTAACCGTTGTAAAGTCAATCTGTCGGCCATCTGGTAAGCTGTGTGTCGCCTGTTCAACAGAGAAACATTTCCACTGGCATAACGTTCTAGTTTTCATAATACTCATCTTGATAGTTTACTCTCCCACTGCGACTTGATTTAGGATAAGAATGATTTCAACAATTTAGTCACCAGTTTTGGTTGCTCGTTAGTAACACCGTGACCGGTATTGGGGATCACAACCAGCGATGAATTCATGTACTCGCTGAGTTTAATTCCGCTATCAAGGGGGAAAATCTGGTCACTGTCGCCCCAAATTAACATGCTCTGTGGCAGTTTATTTGCTGGGTATTTGCTGATCCGTTCTCTGTCACTAACAAGGCTCTGAATTAGCTGTTTTTTCTCACTTCGCCATGGTGCGAAATAGCTGAGGTAAATCTGGTCGGCAACAAAGTCTGGCATACGTTTTTTATCAACAAACACATAGTCAAATAAACGGCGAACTTCATTGCTATTTTGCGGTACAAACAAGTCCTCCGGTTTCTCGACATTGGCACGCATACAGAGCTGACTTAAATCATCATCATTGAAAAGAGGACCGGGGCTGGCGATGATGACTGATTTATCAATTCTCTGTGGTGACAGCATCATGTTGTAAGTAACAAAGCCACCATAGGAGATACCAGCAACATTGATTTTTTCAATGTTCAACGAATCAATGATCTGCCATACGGCATCGGTTTGGGTAGTGAGGTTAGGTGTACCGTTACTGTGCGAGTCGCCGAACCAAGCAAGATCAGGCGCAATCACCATGTAGTCTTTGTTTAGCTCTAGCATCTCCTTTTTCCATGTTGATATGGCCGTGCCGCCAAAGCCATGGAGAAGCAGCAAAGGCTTTCCAGTGCCTCCGACCCAATATTTCATTTTGCCGCCGTCGGCAAGAGTGAGAAAGTGTTCCGTGTAGCCCGCTTCCTGAAGGGCAAGTTTATCCTGCTCTGCTTTCCAGCCAACTATTTCACAGCCTGTTAAGGTAAACAGCAGGAAGCAAAGGGCTACAAGCTGGCGAAGAACTGTGGAGCTTGTGAATTTTGTCATTAATGAATGCCATGCTGAGAAAAATTAATTTTACATCGTTTTATTTTAGGAGTCTTCTTTAAATTATCTCTTCTGTCATTGAGTTTAAATTGCTAGAAATTAGGAATGGACTAGGTGATTTGTCTTCAATATCAGAGCTATATAAATGTAATTATTAGTATACACATGGTTGTTATGCCTGAGAAATGTACTATAGCTAAATAGAACAGTTAAGAATTTACTAATGTGATTTTTCACAGGGAGGCACCATGCGTGTTTTAGTAACTGGCGGAATGGGCTATATAGGTAGCCATACCTGTGTACAGATGATTGAAGCAGGTATGACACCGATTATTGTTGATAATCTCTATAACAGTAAGAAAACGGTATTAGCCAGGATAGAAAAACTGACTGGAGTTCAGCCTGCTTTTTATGAAGGTGACATTCGTGACCGTGCCTTCTTGGACAGTGTCCTGGCAAAAGAAAATGTCGAGTCAGTGATTCATTTTGCCGGCCTGAAAGCGGTTGGCGAATCTGTCGAAAAACCAATGGAATACTACGACAACAATGTTCACGGTACACTGGTTTTGGTTGAAGCAATGAGAGCGGCAGGGGTGAAGAGTTTAATTTTCAGCTCCTCGGCTACGGTTTATGGTGATCCGGCAACAGTGCCAATTACTGAAGATTTTCCGACAAGCGCAACAAATCCGTATGGGCGTAGTAAGCTGATGGTAGAAGAATGCCTGACTGACATTCAAAAAGCCCATCCGGAAATGAGCATCACTTTGTTGCGCTATTTTAATCCCGTTGGTTCCCATCAATCTGGTGAGATGGGTGAAGATCCACAAGGCATTCCAAATAACCTGATGCCGTTTATCGCTCAGGTTGCGGTGGGTCGTCGTGAGTATTTATCAGTGTTTGGTAATGATTATCCGACCGTTGATGGTACCGGCGTTCGTGATTATATTCATGTTCTTGACCTGGCTGACGGGCATTTGGCTGCGCTGAACTATAGAGGAAATAAGGCTGGTCTGCATATTTATAACTTAGGTACAGGCAATGGGCTTAGTGTTTTGCAGATGGTTGATGCTTTTTCGAAGGCGGCAGGGGTAGACGTTGCCTATCAAGTAGCACCTCGCAGGGCGGGTGATATCGCTGAATGTTGGGCGGATCCCAGTAAAGCGAAAGCTGAGCTTCACTGGGAGGCGACCCGGACGATTGAAGATATGACAGCGGATCTCTGGCGCTGGCAATCCAACAATCCAAATGGTTACCCAGACGTATAATCGATATAGAGCAATCTTGTAATGATCTAGATTAGGCCGCTGAAAATATTCAGCGGCCTTTGTATCAATAGGCGTTTGTGTAGGTTCGGTAGGGCTTGTTGAAGAAGAAAAATATCAGGCTTGTAATCGCCCCAAGGGTATCAGCCAGCATATCTTGCTGAGCATCCCATATATCGCCTTGTGAACCCAAAAACTCAATGCCAGCTTCTCCACCAGCCAATACAGCGTACCACCATTCGATGATCTCGTAACCGGCAGCAATAGCCATTATTGCGCATAGGCCGAATAATCCGGCAAGAAACGGAGAACAGTGGCCTTTACGTGAGAGATATTCAGCTATCGGGTAGGCGTAGAATCCAATAGAAAAATGGGCAAAGCGATCGAAGTGGTTTCGCTCGGAACCGATCAGTTCGCTAAACCATTCAAAGGGTACATTGGCGAACGTATAATGCGCGCCAACGGTGTGCAATATCAGCCAGCATGACATAAACAGGTATGCTGCGTTTGAGAACCTGAAGTGTTTATAGGTAATCAGTAATGGTAAGAAAATTAAGATGATCGGGACAATCTCCGCGATCCATACTTCAGGAAAAGCTGGGTTAATTCCAGACCAAACGATTGTCGAGCTTATGATAATGGCAAGGATTAATGGCAATGTCTTGTCTTTGTTTACTGTCATTGAGGGTAATCCCTTATCCGGATAGAGGTAACAATCAAATATAATACACTGTTTTATTGTTTTCGGAAACAACAGTGTGTAATTAATGAGATATTGATAGATTAGTCCCGTCAAATTTCATAATACGTTAACCAAGTACTATGCTGGTGGAGTTGAAGGCGATAATATTTAATGGTTTACGGACGTGTTTTACAAGGAGAAGATATGCATACGGTGGCGTTAGATGAAGGTGTAGCAGCATTACACCAGCAGCGGTTGATTGCAGGCTTCACGAAATACCTTGAACAATTTCCAGATTATCATGCTTACGGCGAAGAGAGTGTGGGGTTTATCCACATGCGAAATAACTCTCCGTTGTGTTTTTACAATTCATCATCAGGTTATGCAGCGCTTATCGATTGTCCAGTTGCCCGCCTTCAGTTTGAAGAGTTCCTCCAGCGCCCGGATATTGATGAGTATGTCGCTTTATCATTTGTAGGCACCCGTTACGAGCAGCAATATCCAAGGAAGTCTTAGTATCAGTATCCCGTTCTTGCATAACAAAAAATACAGCGTTTTAAGTAGATGTCAGTATCAATAATTGTGATATAATCCTCGGCTAACATTTTCTACCTTAGTGTGAGTTGGCTCACGTAAGGTAGAGCTGTAATAATTATCTGCTTAGCATTGAGCATTTTACCGGAGCACCATTTTGCATTTTAAAGACCTTGGATTAGACCAGCGCCTACTTAAGAAACTGAATCACCTGGCGTTCAATAAACCAACTGAAATTCAACAAACGGCTATTCCTGTTGGCATCCTGGGTAAGGATGTGTTGGCTTCGTCGAAGACGGGCTCCGGTAAAACACTGGCTTTCTTGCTTCCGGCTATGCAGCGTATGTACCGCAGCAAGCCGTTCACAAGACGCGATCCGCGCGTCTTGGTACTGACTCCGACTCGTGAGCTTGCCAAGCAGGTATTTGCTCAATTACGTACGTTGAATGCGGGTACACCCTATGATGGTACGCTGATTGTTGGCGGTGAGAACTTCAACGATCAGGTAAAAGCACTTCGCAATGACCCAATGTTCGTGATCGCGACTCCCGGTCGATTGGCTGATCACCTTGAGCACCGCAGTACTCATCTTGATGGGCTCGAAATGCTGATCCTTGATGAAGCAGATCGTATGCTGGACCTGGGTTTTGAAGCGCAGCTACGCCGAATTCATGAAGCTGCCAGCCATCGCCGCCGTCAAACTTTGATGTTCTCGGCTACGCTGGATCACGCTGATGTTATTGATATTGCCTCGGATATGCTGAATGCTCCGAAGCGTATTTCTATTGGTCACTCAGCTGAAGAGCATACAGATATTACTCAGCGTTTTATCTTGTGCGATCATTTAGATCACAAGCAGGCGTTGCTTGATAAAGTGCTGGAAACAGAAGACTACAACCAGGTGATTATCTTTACCGCAACACGTGCGGACACTGATCGCCTGACCAAAGAGCTGAATGAACGCAAGATGAAAGCTGTCGCATTGAG
Organism: Photobacterium proteolyticum; assembly: GCF_001939735.1. Taxonomy (GTDB): domain Bacteria; phylum Pseudomonadota; class Gammaproteobacteria; order Enterobacterales; family Vibrionaceae; genus Photobacterium; species Photobacterium proteolyticum. The sequence continues at coordinate 250,521 of NZ_MJIL01000095.1, read as the reverse complement.
CGGTAACCTTAATCAGACTCAGCGAAACAGCATCATGAGTCAGTTTGAGCGTGACTGCCATAAGATCCTTGTGACAACAGATGTTGCCTCTCGTGGCCTCGATATCGACAAAGTATCTCATGTGATTAACTTTGATATGCCAAAGCATGCCGAGGAATATGTTCACCGTATTGGTCGTACTGGTCGCGCGGGTAACAAAGGTGATGCAATTTCACTGGTCGGCCCGAAAGACTGGAAGAGCTTTAAGAATGTCGAAGCTTTCCTCAAGCAAGAGATCAGCTTCAGTACCATCGAAGGCCTAGAAGGTAAATTTAAAGGTTTGAAACCGGCACCGAAGAAAAAGTTTGTTAAGAAGAAGCCTACCAGCAAGAAACCTGTAGCGAAGAAAACAGATTCTGCCAAACCGAAGAAGAAAATGGATAAACGCTTCTACGACAACATGGCGGTGGGTGATAACGTATTCGTTCCTAAAAAGAAAAAGCCGGTTAATCCAGCGAAGGAAGATTAATCGCCTTCTGTAGTGTTACAACGGTTAGTTAAAAAGTGCCAGCTTTCGAGCTGGCACTTTTGTTATTGGATAAACTGTCACCGATTGGTTAACTGCGATTAGGTTAACTGCTCCCTTGCTGTAAATGGTTGACAAGGATCTTCATAAATCGTGCTGCTTCGCCACCGGTACAGGCCCGATGATCGAAGGTCATTGAAAGCGGCATTAATTTTATTGAGACGGGTTTGTTATCACGCAGGATGAGTCTTTCGATAATACGGCCGGCCCCGACGATCGCTACCTGAGGAGGGGAAACAACAGGAGTGGCAAAAATACCGGCGATCGCCCCGAAATTTGTCAATGTGATAGTGGCATGCTGAAGCTGCTCACGGCCAATCTTTCTTTCCTTAATGCCCGTCACGGTTCTATCGACCCATTGCCGGATCCCACGCGCGCTGTATTCATCGGCATTGCGGAGAACGGGGACATACAGGCCATGGGGACTATCAACAGCGATTCCGATGTTCACGGTACTGTGAACACAACGGGTCATGGTTTCGGCGTCAAACCAAGCATTGAGAGCGGGTTCCTGATGGCAGGCTTCTATGATAGCCAAGACCAGGCGGCTGGTGATGTCTTCACCTGGGCTCCAATTTTCAAGCATCGCCTCTTCAGTGATAGTTACGGAAGCAACGTTGTGGTGTGATTCTGCCATGGTACGTACCATGGTTCTGCGGGCTCCCTTTAGCACCTCTGTACCGGGGAGCTGCTTGTCACAGGCATTGTAGACATCGGTGTCGAGAATAACGCCGCTAGGTCCGCTGCCGGTGATGTCATTCAAATCAACCCCCAGCTTTTTAGCCAGTAAACGTGCTGACGGCATGGCGGTTAAGCTATCAGTAGGCTTGATTGGCTGGTGTTGACCGACCCAAAATTCATCGACATTCACATCATGATCATGGTTGGATACTGTACCTACAACGGTTGCAGCATCGTTTGTTGAGACATTCTTTTGTTTAGGAGCTGTAGTGGACGATTCCTCTATTTCCAGTAACAGGCTACCTATACTGACGACGTCTCCCGGATTACCAAACCGTTTAATGATTGTTCCGCTATATGGGGCTGGGACCTCCACGGTTGCTTTGGCTGTTTCAACTGTCAGAACAACCTGATCAAGCTCAACGGTGTCGCCTATCTCGACATGCCACTCAATGATTTCTGACTCAGCGAGGCCTTCCCCCAGATCTGGCAAGGTAAATGACTTCATTTCCATCCCTCCGTAAGCTCTTTCGCTGCCCTGATGATGTCTTCTTCCTGAACCATGAAGTACTCTTCGTTGCGGTAATATGGCATCACAGTATCCATACCCGTAATACGTCTGGGTGGCGCTTTAAGCAAACACATGGCATGTTCGGCGGTTCTGGCAAGTATTTCGGCACCGACGCCACAGGTTTGGGCGGCTTCATGGACAACCAGTAAGCGTCCGGTTTTTTCTAATGAGGAATAAATAGTTGCCATATCTAGCGGCTTGATTGAGGCGACATCTATGACTTCCACTTCGATACCCTGATGTGACAGTTCAGTGGCTGCCTGAAGTGATTCAACCACGCAGGCTCCCCATGTGACCAGCGTTATATCCCGTCCTTTTCTTAGGGTGAAGCAGGTGTCCAGAGGTAATGCTTTGCCATCGTCAGCAACCTCGGATTTTACAGTTCGGTATATTCGTTTAGGTTCAAAGAACATAACAGGATCATTGCTTCTAATAGAAGCAAGCAATAAGCCATAGGCGCGTTGCGGTGATGACGGAATGATAACCTTTAGCCCAGGTATATGGGCAAATAGCGCTTCGACACTTTCAGAGTGATGCTCAGGTGCGTGAATGCCGCCGCCAAATGGCGCTCTGAACACAGCAGGGCAGGTGAGCCGTCCCCTGGTACGATTGCGCATACGGGCCGCATGGCAGGCAAGGTGCTCCATTGCCGGGAAAACAAAGCCCTGGAACTGGAACTCGGCGACTGGACGCAATCCCTGACTGGCCATACCGACAGTTACACCGCCGATCAGGGCCTCGGCCAACGGAGAATCAATAACGCGTTTACAACCAAATTTCTCTTTTAACCCGACGGTTGCTCGGAAAACGCCACCGTTGTCACCGACATCTTCACCTAATACGATGACATTGGAGTCTTCGGTCATCTCATGGTGAAGGGCAAGATTGACCGATTCTAGTAGTGATAATTCAGCCACGATCACCTCCCTGCATTCGCATAGCTTTGTTGATAATCAAGTCACGTTGCTTATGAAGATCGCTGTCTAAAGACTCATAGAGAAAGTCAAAAGCAGATTCTGGTGGCTGAGGAGTTAATGACCGGTATTTCTCTACCGCTTTTTCGACCAGTTCCCGGCAGTGTTCCTGCCATTGTGTGTCATCCGCTTCTGACCACCAGTTTTGGCTTATCAGGAATTTTTTCAAACGACCGACGGGTTCAAATTCCCAGGCTTGTTGCAATTCGTCTTCGCTACGGTAGCGGCTGGCATCATCCGCGGTTGTATGATCGCTCAGTCGATAGCTGATTGCCTCAATGAGTGTCGCGCCTTTGCCTTTTCGGGCTTTATCCAGGCTGGTAATGACAGCGTCGTACATAGCGACAATATCGTTGCCGTCCACCGTTAGCCCTTCAAGACCGGCGCCTTTGGCTTTATCCGAGAGGAACTCGGCACCACATTGAATTGCTCTTGGGACAGATATTGCCCACTGGTTGTTGTTGATCACAAAGACTAACGGAATGTTCCAGGCCCCGGCACAGTTTAATGATTCGAGGAAGTCGCCTTTGGAGGTGGCGCCGTCACCGCAAGTCACCAGTGCTGCCTGATGATTGCCTTGGATTTTTAATGCGGCAGCAACACCGACTGCATGAGTACACTGGGTGGCAATCGGGACACAAAACGGTAGATCACGACAATGACTGTCGTCGGGTGAGAAATCGCTGCCTCGCTCGTCACCGCCCCAGTATTGGAGGTTTTTCTCCATACCGATACCACGGGCCCACATCGCAGGCATGTCACGATAGTAAGGAATGAATACATCTTCAGCTTTCAGTGCCCGACCGATGGCAATGCCGATGGCTTCGGAGCCCAAATGTGAAGGGTAGGTACCGAGCTTACCGGTACGTTGTAGCGCAATTGCTTTGTTATCATAGATGCGGGTTAGTACCATATCGCAGTAAAACCCTTTCAACGTAGACGGATCGGCCCATGCGGGAAGTTGATCGACGAGATTACCATGATGATCAATGAAGCGATGCATTGGTAAGGCCTGAACATTCATCTCAAGCTCCTTCTGTTGCTGCCTCGGAAGAGGCGGACAGCAAATCAAAAAATGGCTATACCGACAAATGGGTGCTGCGCTGCTGTACCTAATAAATGGCTTATCTCAAGATAAGTCTTGGTATAACCAGATAAATATAAGTGTAAGCAAAATGTTAAAATACCGCCTCCATCAATGAGTTATTAGTCAGTAAAGAATACAATACAGACTAAAATGTCGATTTGTCGTAAGTGTGTTTCCAGTGCTTAGAAAAAAATATGGGTTTTTTGTTTTAGCGCGGTGTTTAATATCGCCCATGTTTCGCTTGTATAGGCCAGATAGTCTCAGTGTTGAGACTACCTGGGGATCCGCCGTTTGCTTCGAGAGAATTCGCTCATAATTAGGTGTGGACTTTGATGCTGTTCTTGACTCCTTGTGGTGCGCTATGAAGTTATACAGTAGTTTATTCTTTACATTTTTTGTTTCCGCCTGTACGTCGCAGGAAGCAGTGACAGATGTGGCCGGACAGAAAACAACCTACATACAAGGGGAGTGTTATGACTCCTCAACCTACAGCCTGACTGAAACGTTTGATGAGTTCATTGATGAGCGACAGCAAGAACTGAAAATCTTGCGCCCGGAACTCACCGCGGAAAACTATGAACAGTTGGATTATGCTCTGAGGCATTTTACAACTTACTGGATGCAACTCAGGCAGGAGCGTGATCAGGCTTGTGAAGAGCATGCGACCTGTGAATTTATCAGGTTGAAAAACTATGACTCTCAGGCTTACAACCGAGAGTTCTGTGACGGTACAGACTTTGAGTACAATGTTAGCCGTGCCAAAATGATTCATTTTTTCAATGATATAGAGCGGTTGCAGTTACAGCGTTCGGCTCAGCAGTAATGATTTTACTGAATATATAGATATGATCTTATGATTGGGGATCTGGTATCCTTGTGCACATTATGTATGTGCTGTAAGTCGTCCGGAAGGCCCATGAAGTTAATCAGTGTTTTATGTTCTCATTGTCAAAAGTCGGTGTCAATTTCTCCCCTGTCCTTGTCGAATACGGTCCTGTGTGAACATTGCAATAAACCCGTATTAGATGGCAAACCGATAGAGGCTGATGTCGGTAACTTTGATATTTTAATCAAAGGCCCTAAGCCTGTTGTTGTGACTTTTTGGGGAGCTAATTGCTCGCCTTGCAACTCTTTCAAGCCGATATTCGAAAAGGTGGCCTCTGAGAAGAAAAAGCAGCTTCGCTTCTTGCGTGTAAATGTCCAACGAAATAAAGCACTGGCGAGCAGGTACCGTATACGTGGTGTTCCAACCTTAATGGTTTTCAAAAAAGGCAAACAGCAATCTGTGTTGAATACCGCTTTGCGTAAAAAAGAGTTTGTTGACTGGCTAGATGACACATTAAATTCATAGCTTTGGATGATAATTAGAAGGCTTACTATGTGTTGGATGGTGCAGTATGAATGGTAAAAATATACAGCTTTTCATTTAGTTATAGTTAGTGCTAAGGTAGATAAATACTTAGCATCCTCCCTTAGGGGACTGGGTGTGGTCAATAATTTATTAGTGTATAAGGAGGATTGTATGGCTATTTGCCGTAAAATCAGTAAAGAGCGTTTGGCATTAAAATTATCCCTGGCTGGAACCGTTTTGTTGGCTGGCTTGGGGATTGGCTATGGATTATATGTCGGATCCAACGCCATTTTACTCGACGGCATGTTTTCGTTTCTCAGTATGGGTATGACTGGCCTAAGCCTTTATACCGCCTACCTCGTTTCAAAGCCTGATGACAAGCAGTTTCAGTTCGGTTACGCGCACATCGAACCTCTTATCAATGTCGTCAATGGCTTGCTCATCCTTATAACTTGCTTTTTTGCATTTCTCAGTGGTGTGCAAACCATTGTCAAAGGTGGACATGATATAGTTCTGGAACATGCAATTGTTTATGCGATCATTTCCACCGTATGTTGTTTTGCCATTTATTTTATTGAAACGTATATCGCGCGCAGTGTGGAGTCCGAACTGGTACGCGTTGACTCCCAGGAATGGCTTGTTGACGGCATTCTGAGTGCCGCAATATTGGTTGGCTTTATTATTGTAGTCTTATTGGATCAGTTAGGTTATTCACGCTGGAATGCTTATGTTGATCCAATCTTGGTCTCGACACTGGCTATTGCCGCCTCAGTACTTCCGATTAAAGTATTGCGGCGTAACCTTCGTGAGGTGCTGCTGGTTGCTCCTCAAGATAATGTACAACGGCAAGTTGATCGGGTGATTGCGAGGTTGTCGCGGCAATATCGCTTTGCTGATTACACCCATCACTTTGCCAAAACAGGGCGTCAGTACGATCTTGAAGTAAATATTCTGGTTATAGACGATGCCTATTGGACAACTACTCGGCAAGATTATATCCGACAGTTACTTTGGGATGAGTTAGCCGATGAGCTAGGTGATACCTGGCTTTCTGTTACCTTTACTGGTCAGAAGCGTTGGTTATAACAAACATTCGTATGAGCTAGTACAAAAGAACGGCACCAGTCGTTCTTTTGCTATTAGTTTTTCTAATTATGAAAGCCAATAAATTTCAGCAGTAAAGTGCTGGTAATCTTGTCTAATTGAGCGCAAAATATACGGGCTACAAATAAGAAACCGAATATTTATAAGAAATAGCGATTTAGATTGCTATTCTGGGCGCTGTGTAGATTAGCTTATTGATTATGGGTTAATAAATTAATCTACGATATAATGCCTGGTAGATGGATATGATTATTCATCACATTTTTGTAACTAGTTAGTGCAAATTAAACGTAAATAAGGTATCTTATTTTTAGTCTAAAAATTGCTTTTGCCAAGAGGCAATCTTTAGACCGTAGTTTAACCCTTTTTTTGGTGTCTTCATTCTCGGATTAAGCACCATGGCTTAAATCAAAGGTTTACAGGTTATTATGGAAACTCTGCTAGTCATTGCCTTCATATTCGGCGCTGCATTCATTATCGTAAAAGAGAAGAAATGCACGAAGGGTATAGACTATTCACGAGACTCGCTATAAAACTCGGGCGCCATATGGCGCTTTTGTTTTATTTATCTATTCAATGTGAATAGTAATTACTATTGTTTGACTATTCCTGTCTAAGCAAACTCCTGCTGCCTTTTCTTTACATCCTCATTTCCTCTGCATTCAATTTTGATCAAGATCAGGTTTAATCTAGATCTTGTAATACATTTTTTTCGTTTTTTATCAAGTCGTGATCTCAGTCGTAAGAGATAAAAATGTAATGCTTGAGAATCATCTCATTAATGAATATTGTTGTATATTGTTGTAACTCAATATCGTTGTTTTTATTGTGACATTCACTGTTACAATCCATGGACGGCTACTAGGGAAAGGTTGTTTTTCAGGTTATGTTATTCGATAATCGAGCTCGGAATACAGAGGCGAGTGTATTCAAGCGTGGGGTTCTAAAAAAGCATAACTTATCATCTATTGTATTTGTTCTAGGCCTATCGTTTCTTTTTTCACTGCTAAGTGGCTTCTTTTCACAGCTTCAGCTGTCATATATCATTAGTTCAGATTCGAAAGAGCTGTTGAATACCTATTCAATGAAGGTGGAACGCTTCCCTGATGTACTCAGTTCGCTAAGCCGGAATTTTCAGTTTGATTGCGGCCCACTTGATCAGCATCAGCTTCAGCACATTGCGTATAACGATTATGTTATTCGGCGGATTACCATAAAAACGAAGAGTGGTTCACAGTGCTCTAGCTTTCAGGGCGCTGATACGGAATCAAGGTTGGTTCCTTTGCTTAGCAACATGACGCCTGACGTTTCATTGTGGGTAGCATCAGAGTCGAGAAGCGAACAGAACCTTCTGGTAGCAGAATGGAAGGGCGAGAAGGGGAGGTTGTTGGTTCATATGGAGCCCCTTGTTTCTGAAACTCTAAGAAACAAGTACTGTGATGACTGTGTATTAAGCTCGATCTCTTCTATTGATAGTCCAACCGTCTCTTATTGGCGTGGAGACGCAGCATTGCTTGTTAATGAGCCGCTGTTTACCTCTGAATTTTCTGAAGGGCTCAGGATCAATACGTTTGTAAAGCAAGAGCTACTTGCTCAGTATAAGGAAGAGTTATGGTTGCCATTGTTTTTGTTTGGCGGTGGGCTTGGGGCTATCTGTCTTTCCTTATATCGTATGTTTATCCGTAGAAAAATGTCGCTCCACTCACTGGTTGAACAGGGCTTGGCGAAGCAAGAGTTTGTTCCTTATTATCAACCCATTGTTGATGTATCTAGCAATTCTCTTTACGGCTGTGAAATGCTTGCTCGCTGGCAGCGACCAGGACAAGATGTTATTTCACCGATGGAGTTTATCCCTTACGTTGAGAAGAGTGGCCAGATCTTACCCATTACCGAGCAGCTTATAGAAAAGGCAATTTATGAGATCAGCAAACTGAATTGGCAGACGACGAAACAGGTTATCAGTATCAATGTGGTTCCTGATCAGCTAGAGAGTCTGGATGTGCTGGAAAAATCACTAAAGCTGCTACAACACTCAGAAATAACACCCGAACAAATTGCTTTTGAAGTAACTGAGCGAAAGCAGTTTACAGACTTAACCATGGCTTCAGATGTTATTGAGCAGCTGAGAATGCGGGGTATTGGTGTCAAACTTGATGATGCCGGGACCGGTTATGGCGGTTTTAGCTATATCCAGCAGCTTAATATCAGAAGCCTAAAAATTGATAAGATGTTTGTGGAGAATATTGGCACTGCCGATATCAAATTATCCTTGCTTGATTCGATAATCGCTTTTGGCAAGGAGGCAGGGATGGAGATGATAGCCGAAGGTGTAGAGACTGAAGAGCAATCAAAGTACCTTGCCGAGCAGGGGGTCTACTTGCAGCAGGGATACTTCTTTGGTAAGCCAATGATTTTTCGTGATTTTGCGTATTTCTGCAAGAGTATGGCTTCTCAACCTCAGGAACAAAAGATGGCCTGTGTGGCTTGAGGTAGCTAGGGTATATTACCACTGCCGGCGGGATCGTTCTTATCCCGCCGACGAGAAGAATTAAGACTGCTGTTCCCGCCAAGATTGAGCAAGTTTGCTAATTGCTTGTTGATTGTCCTGCCACATCCTGGTTTTGACCAAATCTCTGTACTCACCAGTCGGCTTCTTACATAGTGCTTCTAAGCAAGGAACTTGTGTTTGGGGAAGGCCATCAAGTGCCTGAACAGCGCCGGCTCGGTTGTTACAGAGCATGACCATATCACAACCGGCTTGCTGGGCGGCAATGGCGCGCTCGCTATAATTTCCAAGCACATCGGCCCCTTTCATATTCAGGTCATCTGAGAAAATAACCCCTTTGAAGTTGAGATCGTCACGCAACACGCTCTTTAACCAATATTCAGAACCGCTGGCAGGTTGGTTGTCGTAAGCATCAAAGATGACATGGGCAGGCATCATAGCATCAAGCAAACCATCGTTAATAAGCTGCATGAATACTGTCATATCATGCTGTTTAATGTTATTGCGTGGATCTACCGGTGTTTCGAGGTGCGAGTCCTCAATGACGCCGCCATGGCCAGGAAAGTGCTTGCCTGTTGTCGCCATACCGGCTTCTTTCATTCCAAGAATGAATTGACTGGCATATTTAATAATCTGCTGAGGATCATCAGAAAAGGCACGATCTCCGATGGCTTTGCAGTCGAAGCCGAGATCCAGCACCGGTGCCAGGCTTAAATCGATATCCATAGCCAGCAACTCGGCGGCCATGAGCCACCCGCCTTGTTTGGCAAGCTCAAGACCGTTTTGTTGGCTTGCAAAAGCTTTGGCTGGCGGTAATAAGGTAAAGCCTTCACGGAATCGCTGTACTCTTCCACCTTCTTGGTCAACAGCAATAAGTAAAGGGCGGTTGGCTGTTTTTCGGATATCTTTGGTTAGCGCCCTTAGCTGCTGACGGTCATGATAGTTTCGGGCAAAAAAGATAATTCCGCCAACGGTAGGGTGTTGAATGATTTCGCGTTCTTCAGCATCTAGCTCGTAGCCAGATACGTCAAGCATTAAAGGTCCCATGAAAACTCCGACGTAAACAATGAACAGGTTGAAAGCGAGGAGCGAATAGTAAGCTGTTCATAGCAGTTAAAAACCGTAGATACGTTACCACAGTCAATTCAAGACAAACATGACTAATAGACCGGATTCATAGTATTGGAGACATATCACTAATACGAAACGTTATTTGTTTACGTTGGTAAACAGTGAGTTTACTCTTGGTTTGGCACTAACTAGTATAAACAGAACTGAAAGCCGTAAAGTGTTGATGAAATCGTTATTGTAGTGATCTGGATCTTATTTGCTGATTTTGGTGTATGTAAGTTTCATACTTTGTGTGATCTTAATCACTCAAATGAAATAGGAACTCAATTAGACTGTTTCCCTAAGCGTATTAATAAGAGATTTCACATGTCAGTTCTTGTCGCCATTGCTATCACAACGGGAATTCTTTCTGGTATCTGGGGATGGGTTGCCGTTTCGCTCGGCTTGCTAAGTTGGGCAGGTTTTTTAGGTTGTACAACGTACTTTGCCTCTCCGAAAGACGGAATTAAAGGTTTGGGTTTAAGTATTGCGACAAACCTTAGCGGCGTCTTTTGGGCAATGGTGATTATTCACCTCTCAACTATGGTTGGCATTGAGATTCTTGGCTACGTTGTAACAGCCGTTGTTGCGTTTCTGATGTGTGTACAAGCCAAGAAGTCTTGGCTGAGTTTTATTCCAGGAACGTTTATCGGTTCATGTGCGACGTTTGCAGCAAATGGTGACTGGCAGTTGGTGATCCCATCACTTATCGTTGGCGTACTGTTCGGTTATAGCATGAAAGCGTCTGGTGTATGGCTACAGAAAAAGCTGAGCCAACCAAAAGAAGATTTCGCTGTCGCGGAACTTGACTGATAAAATTATTCTATATCATTTAAAAAATGCCGCGCGATTGCGCGGCATTTTTGTATTTAAACTCGCTTAGCCTAAACAAGGAATAAGCGAGCTGTTATATTCGTCACATATAGCGTCTAGACCGCATGGGGCTGCGTGTTTGGGAACCAGTATGCAAACTCGTAAGTCCTTAGCTAATAGTGTGGCTACCTGCTGCTTAATAGTTGATTCCTTGTACATTTCACGTTCTGCATCTCGTCGGCACAAATCAACAAAAATATCATTGTTTCCCTCGGGATAAAGTACGCATTCAGCTTGTTGCATCAACCGTAATGCTTTCAGTGTGAGAAGTTCCGGATCACCACCGGTTTCGATAACGTATAGGCTTCCTGATGAAGTATCAGGTTGATTTAGCAGCCGTTGGAATGCTACCTCAAGTTGCTCTACTGAGGTGGCATTCTCAACTTCAGGCAGACGGAAGTATCGTTCCCAGAACTTGCGGCGCTCGTCGACCGTAGAGTAATGTTGCTTGATTCGCTGGCGCTGTTTGCCTGAGTAGCTTGCTAGCAGGCTAAGGTTTTGCGGGAGCTGGGTCTCCAGCTTCTCTCTGATAAAGCGAACCAGAACTGGAGATGCTCCACCACTGGAAACTGCGACTTGAATCGGGGTACGGTCAATCATTGATGGCGTAATAAAGTCGCAGTGGCCGGGATCATCGACGACATTGGTCCAAATGCGCTGCGCGTCTGTATCCTTGAATATTTGATGGTTTAACGATGGTACATCGGTCGTTGCCCATACTTGATGAAATCCTGTTATATCATCGGATTCATATTCTTTTTCTATCCAGGTTAGCTGACTGCTATCGGCAAGACCGGCAAGGTAAGGGTGTAGCTGAGGTGAGATCAATGTGATCGATGCACCTGCTCGCAGTAAAAGATCAACTTTTCTACATGCAACTTCCCCTCCGCCAATAACCAGTACTTTCTTATTGCTTAGTTTTAGAAAAACAGGGAAAAAGTCCATATAGATAATATTCCTTTGTTTGGGGTTACCTTTGTAAATATTTGTATTTAAACAATAAATGTCGCCATCGTTATTGATAATTGAATCAAATAAAGGCTAGAAACATTTTGAAACACTTAAGCAGCGAAAATCCGTTACTAATTTCAATTGTTCAGCTTTCATTAAAGGCGCAGTGCTAAGTTTATCAGACTACAAAAATATCTGAATAATTTATCAATTTTTCGGTAATTGCTTCGGCAATTTCTTGTTTTATATATATTACATATGGTCGGCAAATGAATAAAAAACATATTATTGCAACACTGATAGCTGCCAGCTTGTTGGCTGGGTGTGGCGATAAGGTATCGGGCAAATCTGCACCGGTCAGCCCTTTGGTAACCGCACAGCCTGTTTCACTTATTGATTATCAGCAAGGTAAGAAGTTTGTTGGTAGGACCGAAGCGATAGAAGATGTTGCAATTACCGCACAAGTATCCGGATACCTCAAAGAGCGATATTTTGATGAGGGGGAAGTGGTTGAAAAAGGCCAGTTGTTATTTCAAGTGGAACCCGCGGCCTATGAAGCAAAAGTAGCGAGTGCTAAAGCTTCAATAGCTCAGGCCGAGGCGACATTGAAACGCGCCAACCTTGATTGGGAAAGGAGTAAAAACCTGTTACCTAAAGGTAGTATTAGTCAATCTGATTTTGATAAAGCGACCGCAGACAAACTGAATGCCGAAGCCCAGTTAAAGTCCGCGAAAGCTCAGCTGATGTCAGCAGAGGTCGATTTGTCTTTTACCCGGATTATTGCGCCTTTTACCGGTCGGATTAGCGATAGCAAAGTCAGCATTGGCGATCTTGTTTCCCCCAATTCTGGGGTATTAACGACTTTGGTGAGCCTCGACCCCATTCAGACTTCATTTAATATCAGCGAACGTCAGCGACTCGATTTGGGTATTGACGGGCTTGACGGAAGTGGTGAGGGGCAAGGTGACGTCGAAGTTCTTCTGACGCTAAATAACGGTAAAGATTATGAGCACCTTGGTGAAGTTGACTTCATTGGCAATCGAATAGATCTGAACACCGGTACAATTGCGATGCGAGCCAAGTTTGAAAATCCTGAGCAGCGACTGTTGCCGGGGCAGCATGTGCAAGTCTTTCTGCGAGAAAAAGAGCCTGTCAAAATGACGGTGATCCCACGCCGCGCGGTACAGAGCGACCTTGAGGGGGATTTTGTTATGGTATTGAAAGACGGCAATGTGGCTGAGCGCCGGAATGTTGTGTTAGGTGCGCAAACAGAACAGGGCGTGATTATTCGCAAGGGCCTGGACTCAAAAGATGTCGTGCTGACCAAGGGCCTTCAGCGTGTTCGTAATGGTATGACTGTTCGTTTCGAACAGTCGGATGCGTAAGGAATAATCATGCTTAGTCGCTTTTTTATCCAGCGTCCTAAATTTGCGCTGGTGATCTCCATTATCTTGACTTTGGCCGGGGCCATCGCACTGATGAACCTGCCGATCGCTGAGTACCCAAAAATCAGCCCGCCTTCGGTGAGCGTGACTGCTTATTACTCGGGGGCGAGTGCCGAAGTGGTCGAAGAGGCTATTGCCGATCCCATTGAAGCGTCGGTAAACGGCGTTGAGAACATGATTTACATGTCCTCCAAAAGTGCCAATGACGGTTCCTATAACCTCAATGTGACGTTTGATGTCGGAACGGATCCGGATATGGCGCAGGTTAACGTTCAGAACCGAGTTTCTCAAATTGAGTCGAAGCTGCCGGCGGAAGTCCGCATGGTTGGTGTGACAGTGAAGAAACGCTCCCCGGATCTGTTGATGGTACTGAACTTCTATTCGCCAGATGGCAAATATGATGATCAGTTTCTGATTAACTACATTAACCTGAATGTAAAAGATCAGCTTGCGCGGGTACAGGGTATCAGTGAGGTAAATGTTCTTGGTGGCGGCGAATATGCGATGCGTGTTTGGCTGAACCCCGAGAAGATGGCCAACCTGGGATTGACGACCTCTGATGTCAACGCTGCTCTTGCAGAACAGAACGTTCAGGTAGCAGCTGGCAAGGTGGGGGCACCGCCATTCAACAATGCCCAGGAAGTACAGTTTAACCTGGTGACCAAAGGCCGCTTGGAGTCGGTTAGTGAGTTTGAAAATGTTGTGCTTCGTGCCAACCCGGATGGCTCGGTTGTTTACCTGAAAGATATTGCCCGTGTAGAACTGGGTAAAAAGTTCTATGACGGAAACGGTACCTTTAGAGGACAACCAGCCTCCATCGTGACGTTGTCACTTCAATCTGATGCCAACGCGCTGGAAAGTGGCAAGGCGGTGATGGCTCTTCTTGACAACCTGAAAGCCAATATGCCGGAAGGTATGGCGTATGAAACCAGTTATGACACCACCTTATTTGTTGCGGAGTCCATCAAAGGGGTTGTTAAAACACTGATTGAAGCCATCATTCTGGTTATTGCCGTAACGTATATGTTCCTGGGTAGTATGCGTTCAACCTTGATCCCGGTTGTTGCCATTCCTGTGTCTCTTATTGGTACTTTTGCCATTATGTTGGCAACAGGTTTTACCATCAATACGGTTACCTTGTTCGGCTTGATACTGGCGATTGGTATTGTGGTGGATGATGCGATCTTGGTTATCGAAAACGTCGATACCAACATGAAGCGGGATCCAAGCCTGACGCCTCGTCAAGCCACTCTTATTGCGATGAAAGAGGTCACGGGGCCGATTATCACCTCGACACTGGTTCTGCTGGCAGTATTCCTGCCTGTTGCTATGTTGCCGGGTATTACCGGGATCATGTATCGCCAGTTCGCGCTGACAATCTGTATTTCTGTTGTTATTTCGTCGATTAATGCACTGACATTATCACCGGCATTATGTTCGCTTGTACTTAAGCAAGGTGGGGAGAATACCTCTCGCTGGTTCCAGACGTTTAACCGAGGGCTGGACAAGATCACATTGAAGTACGGTGCCATCGCCGGTTTTATGGTACGAAAAGTTGGTATGCTGGTTAGCTTTTTTATTGTTGCAGTGCTGGCCGTAAGCTACTTGTCGAAGGCCACATCGACAGCATTTGTCCCGCAGGAAGATAAAGGGATATTGCTGGTAAATGTCCAGTTGCCAGATGCAGCCTCGCTCTCACGTACAGAAGAAACAACCATTAAGCTTCAGGAGATTGTCGAGCAAGAGCCAGGTATCGAAGGGATCACCGTTGCTAATGGTTATGCGTTCCTGACTGGTGCAGCGGCCTCCAATGGTGCATCACTGTTTATCAAGCTGAAAGAGTGGGACGAGCGCAATGCCATGGAAGGGGATCATTCGTCATTTGCTATTACCAATCGTATCAACGCACGCGCAGCAGCCGAATTGCCGGAAGCGATTGTGTTTGCTATGGGCCCACCTGCTGTTCCGGGGATGGGCGCAGCATCAGGATTTGAATTTGTTTTGGAAGATACGCTGGGCCGAAATCGAACTGATTTGGCCAATGTGATGGGTGAACTGATCCAAAAAGCCAATGCCCAGCCTGAAATTCAGTTTACTTTCAGTACATTCCGCGCCAATGTGCCGCATTACTATGTGGATGTTGATCGGGTTAAAGCCAAGCAACTGGGTATTCCGCTGACGGAGGTATTCCAGACGCTACAGGGTAACCTCGGTTCTATGTACATCAATGACTTTACACTGTATGGCAAGAACTTCCGTGTGACGGTTCAGGCGGACAGCGAATATCGAAACGACCTTGATTCGCTTGAGCGTTTCCACGTTCGCTCATCGAGTGGCGAAATGATCCCGCTTAGTACTTTGGCGACAATTGAACAGGTCTTTGAGTCGGATGTGGCATGGCGCTATAACATGTACCGCTCTGCTGTGATACAGGGCAGTGCTGCTGCTGGTTACTCGAGTGGTGATGCAATTGCTGCTATGGAGCGTGTTGCTGCTGAAGTATTGCCGCAAGGCTATCAGTATGAGTGGACGGGGATGGCCTATCAGGAAGTTAAGGCCGGTAACCAGGCTATCTATGCTTTTGCGTTAGCATTGATCTTTATTTACTTGTTCATGGTTGCGCAATATGAAAGCTGGAGTATTCCACTAGCGATTATCCTGGTTGTGCCGGTTGCGACACTGGGTTCTTTCCTCGCATTGGCAGCGACAGGGACACCGCTTAACCTGTATGCACAGATTGGTCTTGTACTCTTGATTGCGCTGGCTGCAAAGAATGCAATATTGATTGTCGAATTTGCGAAAATCGAGCGGGAAGAAAAAGAGCTGGATATTGAGCAGGCATCGGTCCGTGGTGGTAAGTTACGTTTCCGTGCGGTAAATATGACCTCCTGGTCATTTATTCTCGGAATCACACCACTGATCTTTGCATCGGGTGCTGGGCATATCAGCCAGAACTCCTTGGGTATCTCGCTGACAGGTGGTTTGCTATGTGTTTTGCTGGCAGGTACCTTCTTGATCCCTGGCTTCTTTGCACTAGTTCAGCGTCGTCGAGAGAAATTTCATGGCGGGTCAACAAAGATTGTTGCACTTGAAGATGCTTAATTTCAGACAAAACCTGTAACGCAAAAGGGCTCCGAACGGAGCCCTTTTTTTATTCTTAGAAGTTGTACTGTTAGCGACGCTGGCGCATAAAGCCAATTAGCGACAGCAGGCCAAGTCCCCAGATTGGCATTGAACCACCTGATGAGCCTGAGCTCTTAGGACGGTCTTCAACGACTACAAACGGATCCTGGCTTAAGGTTGGGGTAGGGATCGCCGAAAGGCTAAAAGATGGATTACTGTCTTCAGCCTGAATTGTCGTTTCTATCCAGGTACGGTATGTCGATAACTGCGAGTACTGACCATTGAGTTGATAAGCCGGGTTATCCGCATTGTCGTTTTTATCGCTGCATTTTGCCCCATTGCTTGTGACACCGACAAGGCGTATGCCCTTGTCTGTATCAGCGATAGAGCTTGGGTTCTGCCATATGATTGGTCCGCCAGAATCCCCGGCACATACATCTTTGATCAGGCCTGCAATGTTAGTGTCTGCGCAGACAAAACTGTCGTTGTCCGTCATCGTATTGTTGCACTGGTCATCCGGGATACCGCCAAGCTTGACGACCTGAAGCTCTTTTGGTGAGTTACCATTAGTGACAGTGTCACCCCACCCGGAAGCGATCAGGTTTCCTCTGGAATCAGCACCGGCCACCCAGGTATTGGCAAAGTCCTGATCAGCAACTGCTTGTTCAGCAGCGGTTGCAATTTTGATCGGTTGGGCGATGCTATATAGCGAGCGATCAACACGGAACAGGGCCACATCATGATTGATGTTAGTGTCATCATAGTTTGGGTGTGCAATACGTTTGACAACGTTGAATTTATACTTGTCATCTAGCTGGCTGAAATCGCCCTGCGGAATATTAGAGGTTCCGGCAATTACAACATTCCCAATTTGGAGAATGTCACAGTGAGCAGCCGTCACTACCCAGTTTTCACTGATAACAACAGCGCCACAGCCGGTAGAGTCAGCAAAGGTTTGCTTTATCGCGGCTTGCCAAGGTAGCAACAAACTGCCATAGGAGGAGGCGTCGCTACCGTTGATGACTTTAGTTTCCGGGGTTGCCGCACTACTTGGTGTTGCTGCGATAGCGAGAAGAATCGCTGTTGCCCCAAAGGTTGTTTTATACATCCTGTTACCTAGTGAACGTCGTTTTTTTATTGCAGCTAACTATATATAGGCAAAGTGAATAAGTCTATACAGATTGCTTCGTTATGTGCTGTATGTTGTTGCATGAAAAATATCTGTTAATGGATATATTAATCGAAAGCTGTATTATTTCTGTTCAAAGGGCAATTTAATCATTGAGCTGGCACAAAGACTCAACCATTGTTGAGTGATCTCCACGGGGCATCTCGATATTATGTTTATAGTTTTTCAAAGTGAATTAGACAGTTATGGCATTTAGAAATGTAATTGGTTTTGGCGTAGCCGGTAATTTTGC
The DNA here is from genome assembly GCF_001939735.1 of Photobacterium proteolyticum. Classification (GTDB taxonomy): domain Bacteria; phylum Pseudomonadota; class Gammaproteobacteria; order Enterobacterales; family Vibrionaceae; genus Photobacterium; species Photobacterium proteolyticum. The sequence continues at coordinate 232,759 of NZ_MJIL01000095.1, read as the reverse complement.
CGGTCACCTTGAGCAAGCAGGCGAAGCAAATGACTTTTTGACGGTTGAAGTAAAAGAAGCTGTTCAACCAAAAGCTATTTTTCCATTTTATGTCCCTTCGGATAAAGCTGGGTTTCTGGCGACTTACCCATTGTCATCAGACACCATTACCCCACCAAATGAAGCCGACAACTTACAGATTGAGCCCGAAGTTGCGTTGCTTTGTGATATTCAATATCAGGGTAAAAAAGTGATTGGGCTAAAGCCGGTTAAGTTTGCGGCCTATAACGACTGTTCAATCCGTAAACCTAATGCCAATAAAATCAGTGAAAAGAAAAACTGGGGAGCGAGTACTAAAGGGATCGCTAGCCAGATGTTTGAGCTGGAGAGCTTGTCTGAGGGCGGAGATCTTGATCGATACAGAATTGCAAGTTTTCATCAACGGGACGATCAGGTCGAGCGTTACGGGGAAGATAGCCCGGTGGTTGGTTATAGCTATTTCCATGAAAAGCTATTGAACTGGATTGTAGAACGGATGAACAATCAGCAGGATGTCGGGCCGACTGAGAACATTGCCCAACATCTTGAGAATGCCAACTATCCCGAGCAGGCGTTGATCAGTATCGGTGCGACGCGTTACACCGAATACGGTGAAACAACCTTCTTGCAACCAGGCGATACCAGCATGGTTGTTGTGTATGATGGCGAGAAATATTCCGCACAGGATATTGCGGCTATGGCTGAAAAGGCAGAGTTCCCGCAAGACGGTATTTCATCACTTATTCAGAAAGTCGTCTAGCAGCGTTTATTTGCCTTGTATCAATTTTGCGTTGTCGAGGGTAAGGGGGCAGAAAGTGACAGGATTTGAAGAAAAGACCAGCCAGATTTTAGTCCGTGACGAGCTGCGAATGGCCTGTTTAGAGGTGGCGCGTATGCTAGAGTTGCCAGATTGGTATCTGGGAGCCGGTTTTCTCAGAAATGCTATTTGGGATCACCTGCATAGTAAAACGGTCATGACACCACTTAACGATGTAGATGTCGTCTATTTTGATGCGAGGGATACCTCACCAAAGACAGAAAGCAATATAGAAGCAAGCCTTAGAAGGCTGTTGCCTGATGTTGAATGGGAGGTACGTAATCAGGCGAGAATGCATGCTCGCCATGGCCACCAGCCTTATTCTTCTACAACAGAGGGGATAGCGCGATGGATTGAGGTGCCGACATGTGTGGGTGTGAGGTTAGAGTCTGATCAAAGCTTTACATTTACGGCTCCTTTTGGCCTTGAGGAAAACTGGTCATTGATGGTGCGTGTTAATCCTTACAACCCAAGGCCGGAAATATTTCAACAGCGCATAGTTGAAAAGCGGTGGCTGAAGCTGTGGCCAAAACTGCAAATTCTCACTTAATACCAAACAAGTAACAGCAGTGGCGATATCGTCGCTACTGCTACTTTGTCTTAGATTACAAGCGCCAGAATACTTCCAATGAACCAATAGAACTTGATGAGTGCATATCCTCTTCAAATTCAGGTGTACTGATTGAAAAGCTAAGGCTTAATCCCCATTTGGGCTGGTAGTATACACCGCCAATTACCGCAGTTGCCTGTAAGTGTTCTACATTACTATCGGGAACCTCACTGGGGCGGTCTCCCTCTATGGTTATGTCATTTATCCGATATCGGCCCTCGATGCCAGTAAATAGGAAGTAGCCTTGCGGACTGGCTGAGAGCATGCCGATATCAACAAATTTTCCCGGGCTGAATCCGGTGGTGCCAAAGTTATGGGCAAGATTGTTTCCCCAGCGTGCAACCGAGCCAATGGCAAGCTCGCTTTGATAGTTACCTGCGTTGATACGGCCAACACCACTAAAGTCATATTGTGACAAGCCGCTATTTGATTGCTCAGTATTATGCCGGCTTATTAATCGATGGCCTTGATAGCCAAGATTAAATACGATTTGGTTCTCGATCTGGTAGTCCCAGCCCATCGGTTCATCCGAGCCGATAATGTCATGGATAAATCTTTGTCCTTGTTCGGCAAGAGAGTTGGGGCCAACTGTGCCGAACATGAAATTGTATTGATCAGTCCGGCTGGGTGAGTATTGATAGACACCTGTTTCGAGAAAGAGCAATCCGGCATAAGGTCGCTCGTCTTCGACAGGCTCGGTACTCTCAATGTCTTCCGGGGTCCATATTTGTTGACCAAAGACGACATTCCAGCCTTTAGCGCTCTCTTTGTCCAAAGGCAGATATTTTGCAATTTGGTAGATCGGTCCGGGAGTTACGTTACTCAGTAACGGTGAGGAGGCTGAATGATAAGCCAGAAAAATACCATTGGTATAGTTTTTATCGGTGCCAACAATACCATCATTATCAATAGTAAATGAAACACTTCCTGAGTTGTAAGCTACAGTATCAGGTGATAAAAACATACTGAAGGCAATAAGCCCGGTGAAAAAATGTTTCATCGATAGCCCTCGAGAAAACTAAGCTTTCTGGATAACAACATAATAATCATACTTAACGACGATGACTTATAGCTATTAGTATTATTGTTATAACCGTAAGAAAATGTGTTTATGCCAATCGAATAAGTAGGTGGTCGGATATTAACTTTAAGAATGACTAAATTTTTATATTGGTTGGCGTTATATAAAGATAGAAGTACCTAGCGAAAGGAATGCAATATGTCGGAAAAAAAGTTCCCGTCCCCGCTTGTGTCAGTCCAGTGGCTGGCCGAGCAAGTTGAAAGATCTGACATCGTGGTACTTGATGCCAGTTGGTTTTTACCTGGAGTAGAACGTGATCCGGAGCAGGAATGGTTGGAAAAGCGTATCCCCGGTGCTCGCTTTTTTGATTTTGATAAAAAAATCGCCGCACCAGACACCGAGTTACCACATATGTTACCGTCATCGATGCTGTTCTCTCAGGCGTGCTCTGAGCTTGGAATCCAATCTAGCGATAACATTGTTGTTTACGACAGCCAAGGGCTCTTTTCGGCACCAAGAGTTTGGTGGATGTTCAGGGCGATGGGACACCAATCGGTTGCTGTACTTGATGGAGGGCTGCCAGCCTGGGAAGAGGCAGGACTGCCAATTGATACTGACACTCCCGAGCAAGTGGCGAAGACTGAATATAACAGTGATTTTCAGCCTGAGTGGGTAATTGATGCTGATACTTTAAGTACTCAGTTAGATGCATTGGATACTGTAGTAATTGATGCCCGGCCAGCCGCACGTTTCTATGGCACCCAGCCCGAGCCGCGTAAAGGCGTTCGTAGTGGACATATGCCAAACGCCAAAAGCCTGCCTTTTTCACAGTTGGTGAAAGACGGCCACTTTATTAGTGTTGAACAGCTAGTGAAGCGCTTTGATGCGGTAAGTGATCCAGAACAACGCTTGGTATTTAGTTGCGGCTCCGGGGTAACAGCTTGCGTGTTGGCTCTGGCCGCTGAACTAGCAGGTCGCAATAAGTTGACAGTGTATGATGGCTCATGGACAGAATGGGGACGGGTTATGAAATATCCCGTTGTTCAATAAAGCGTTGAGAGTCAAAGGCCAGCATGTGCTGGCCTAGTCACTGTCATTGTGAATTGGCGTTACTGTGGATTGGCTGCAAGATAACCGCGTTTTTCGATGATTGTCTGGCCATTATCGGAGATAACGTAGTCAATAAATGCCTTGGCGTTATCAGCGATTTTCTTTTCTTTGTACAGCATTAGGAATGGTCGGGAAATTTTATAGTCACCGGACTCCAGTTTTGCCAGGCTAGGTTCAACCCCTTCAAATGCCAACGCTTTTACGGAGTCATCGACTGAACCCAGGGAAATATAGCCAATCGCATGGGTATTGCGCGAGACTAAACTTTTTACTGTGCCGTTGGTATTGACCACCAGTACTTGCGGGTTGATATCAGAGACCGTCTGACCGGCGACTTGCTGTGTCAGTCCCATGAAATCCTCGAAAGAGAAGCGAGAGCCTGATGCATTTTCACGGCTTACGACAGCCATTTTCAGATCAGGTCCACCCACTTGTTTCCAGTTGGTAATTTCGCCGTGGTAGATTTTGGATACTTGCTCTTTGGTCAGGTTTGTAACTGGGTTGCTTTTGTTAACGATGAGGGCGATACCGTCATGGGCAATAGTGACAGTTTGTACGTCAGGGTTAATTTCTGCTGTCTTTAAATACCGCGAGCTCATACCAATATCGGCAGCATTTTGTTTGACTGCGGCAATACCAGCAGAAGACCCCACTCCCTGTACTGCAATAAATGTTTCTTTATTAGCTTGGGAGTAGGTCTCTGCAAGCACTTCAACAACATGGCTAACAGATGTGGATCCTGTAACCGTAACAGTCTCTTTAGCATGTACATTAAATGCAAGGCCGGCGAAAATGGTGCATAGGGTAGTAGCCCTGGATAACATTACATTTCTCCAAAAATAAACCAGAATAAGATCGCCGGACATCTTATTACGGGTATATGACAGTAATGTGAAGAAGTGGGGTTAAGAAACAACGGATAAAGACTGGTTTGTCCGCTCCTTGTTGAGTTTGTTTTTGTACATCGCCTTATCCGCTTTCGCTAAAATAGCGTCAGGCTCGCTCAGGTTTCCGGGGTAGTATGGCGCCAGTCCAATACTGATATCGATATTGTAATGCTCTCGAGTTTCAGCCGTAACTTCATACAAAGTATCAATCCATTGATAACATTTTTTCTGATCTTCGTCAGGGAGTAACACGACAAACTCGTCACCTCCAATGCGGTATATTTGGCTGCCGGTCGGGACGGTTTTCAACAAGTACGAGGCGATATTGATCAGTAGTTGGTCACCATGATTATGCCCCAGACGATCGTTGACCTGTTTGAAGTTATCGAGGTCGATATAAGCAAGGATCCCTCTTTCAAGGTGAATGGCCATGTTGTCGAAGCGACGAAATAACGCGCGTCGGTTATTCAGGCCGGTTAGGTCATCTTGAAGGGCTAAACGGCTCAGTTGTCCCTCCAGGGTGCGTGCTTTGGCTATTTGAATATTGAGTTTACCGATAAGGTTAAATCGTTGGCGAAGCATTTTATTAAAGCAAAAGCAGATTAAGAAAACGCCAATATGCATGAAAATGTCATCGGTACTATCAAGTAGCCAATGTTTCCTTAACTCAGGAATTTCATCAAGCAAATCGGCTAGTACGCCAAGCCCGTATGTCCCTAATGCGAGGAATAGCCAACCGCGCATTTCATTGCCGAAGTCTTCACGTAGTAAAATAATAATCAATACGAGAGAAAAAATAGACAGTATGACGTCTAGCGCACCTCCTGACGGAACCAATACAGATAAGCAGATACCAGCGGTAACGACAATGGCTAACCGCTTAGGGAGTTGAGATAGGCTGTTCATTTATTACCAAAGAAAAGGCGAAGAAATTCTATGACGTTAAGAGCTAAATATAGTGTCAGAGTATGAAACCACACACAAGTTATTTGCTGGATGAACAAATGAAATCCAACGCTGATCTTTCTAGGTGAAATAAGGGGGCTTTTTTTGGGTTGTTATTGACTCGAATTTGTTAATTTGATCACAAACTTAAAACCTTGGTTCAAAAACAAACAATGGCTTCGGAGATGAAATAACTATTCTGATAAGGAACTCATTTGAAAACTGTGAAATGTATCATTTGTTTCTTATCGTGCAAAAAAACAGCAATAAAAGCGGAGTCTATATTAACCACATGAATATTAACTAATTATTTCGAGAGCATTTATACGGTATAACTGAATCACATTTACTAAGCAAGATCTCAATAATGCAATCATAGTTTCACTTATGGCTGTAGAACGAACTGTCTGATATACAAGGAATGTAACAAATTATTTCAGTTAACATTATTGTAACATGACGTGTTTTATGTCTATTCTATAGAAGACTAGAATTGTTGTGCTACAGGCACATGGACATAACAATTAGAGAGGTCGGAATATGCTAACAATGGCAAGACAAGCACAACCAAATAAAGCCTTGGTGTCTGAAAGGATCCAAAAACTTGTTAAGGCTCTGTCTAATGGTGTCTATGAGCGCGAAGAAACGATTAAGCTGTGCTTGCTTGCAGCCTTAGCTGGTGAGAGTGTATTTCTGCTGGGTCCTCCGGGCATTGCAAAAAGCCTTATTGCCAAGCGCTTGATTCAAGCATTTGATAATAGCCAATTTTTTGATTATCTGATGACGCGCTTTTCTACCCCTGAAGAAGTGTTTGGTCCACTCTCTATTCAAGAGCTAAAAGATAACGGTAAGTATGTAAGGTTGGTGGACGGTTATTTACCGACTGCGCAGGTCGTGTTTCTTGATGAGATCTGGAAAGCTGGTCCTGCCATTCTCAACACCTTGCTGACTGTTGTCAATGAGCGCACATTTAAAAACGGTCAGGATATCCTCCCGGTACCCATGCGCCTCTTGGTTACGGCATCCAATGAATTGCCCGAAGAAGACAGCGGACTGGAAGCGTTGTTTGACCGAATGCTAGTACGCGTGTTTGTTAATCGGATTCAAGAAAAGCAGAACTTTAAAGCCATGCTGATGGGAGACGGACCGTCGATAAAAGAATTAGAGCCGGGGCTGGCAATTACCGATGAAGAATATGAGAGTTGGCAGCAGCATATCGACGAGATCCGCTTGAATGATGAGATCTTTGAAAAAATCTATGAACTGAAATCGATGGTTGAACAGCGCGCTGAGGCTGGCGAGGATTTTGCCTCTGAAGATAGTGAGCTGTATATCTCAGATCGCCGTTGGAAAAAGTCAGTGCGTCTGCTGAAGACGAGTGCGTTCTTCAACGGAAGGGAAGCCATCAATCCGCTTGATTTGTTGCTGTTGCAAGACTGTTTATGGCATAGCCCTGAATCACGCAATGTCGTTCGTTCCATCATCAGTGAGTTTGCGACTCAGAAAGCTTTCAATCAGGAGACGGCGCAACTAAATGCCAATGAGGCACAGAGTATTATCGATGATGTCCATGATGATATTGCCTCTGAGCTGTGCATCACCTTTGAGCACGAAACTATGATGCGTAAAGAGAGGTTCAAGTGTGATTTCTCTACCGCTCGACGTTATAACGTGAATCATAATCCGCGAATGATCAAGCTGGTCATGCTGCAGCAAAATCCGTCTGTTTCCGAACAAGAAACCGGAGACAGCCGTTGGGTGTATGTTGATGGCGATGAGTTTGAGAAGAAAATTAAAACCGGCCAATGCGATATCTACGGCTTCGTCAACAAGAATACCCACCTTTGTCGATTACAGTTTGAGGTTGACGCCCAGCATCGTTTGGTCATTAAAGATATTGCTAATCGCTCTGTCTTGGTTGGTGTTGCAGGTGCAGATGGTATGACTGATGCCCAACAGCAACTGTGGCAGATCGAGGCAGAGAAGGCATCAGGTAAAATTGCAGATGCTGAGCATAGCCTTAAGGTGTCCCGTAGCAGCTTCCATGGCGCATTACCTCATAACTTTGTCGATGCCGAGCTTCCGGCTTTGATAGAGCAAAGTATTTCATCGGCCTCAGATTCCGTTGCTGATCTGAAGATTGTGATTGAGAAGAGCGCGTTTCGGATCTCTCAGATGTCTGAGTACTTTGCTTAAGCTGGAGAACTTCTATGCCAGTTACTGAAAGTGTAAATATTGCAATGATGCTTGCTGAGTCAGGTATTATTGACAATGCAGTTCATGAACTGATGATGCGCCCGCAGCTGATAGTTGCGGCTGAGTCTAATCCCGGCATCAAAGCGGCGATGAAAAACCAGATCATGAAATGGCGGGGACAGGTACAGCATCGTGTTACCAAGGTCAGTATAGAGGCTCGGTTTCAGCAGGAGATAGATCTCTACCATGAAGTGAGTAATTGGGAGCCTGAGTACTTTGTCGAACATGCAGACTCGATTGTTAAAAGACTCGAAGGCCATTCATCCTTTTATTTTAGGGCAAAAACCCTGGTAGACAGAGAACACCAGAAACATAACCCAATGTTTCAGAGCTATTTTTGTAACCAGTGGTATCAGGCATTGGCTAAGTCATTGACCGAGGCGCAGCAAACTGAGCTGGAGCAACACAAAGACAAGCTGTTGGCGGATCTGTATCAACGCATCGAAACTATGCAGCAGATGGAAGAGGTCACTGAAGCCGGTGACGAGAAGAAAGCAGGTCGTCTGTGGGACATGGCCAAGGCCAAGCTGACTCGCAGTGATGTAGATAGCTTAAAATCGATCGCTGGATTTTTGAAGAAGAACAATGGGCTTCAGGAGATTGCCGAAAAGCTGGGCCGAATGGCCAGTGAAATAGACGATCCGAACAAGGAACGTGTTCGTTCAGAAGATCTCAAAATGGTTGAAGAGCGCAGTGACAGTGTCACGGATGATATTGTTGGTGTACACGAGAGTGATGATCTGTCAAGGCTCTTGCCTAACGAGGCGATGTTTTTAGCCTATCCGGAGCTTGAAGTCGTCTTCTACAAGCATTTGGTCGACAAGCGCCTGTTGAATTATCGTGTGCAAGGTGCGCAACGTAAGCTGAGAAAGGTGAAGGCGTACAAGCGCCAGACTAAGCAGGTTGAACAAGATAAGGGACCGTTTATCGTTTGTATAGATGCTTCTGGTTCGATGAATGGTTTTCCTGAGCAATGTGCCAAGGCATTGGCCTACGGGTTGATGCAAATTGCCCTGGCTGAAGAGCGGGACTGCTATGTCATCATGTTCTCGACACAGCAAATTACCTATGAACTGACCAAACAAGACGGCCTCAGTGAGGTGCTGAATTTCCTTTCTTATTCTTTCCATGGCGGGACAGATTTAGGCCCGGTACTTGATCAGTCCATTGAGCTAATGACTAGTGGGAAATATAAGAATGCCGATTTGGTTGTGTTGTCAGACTTTATCGCGCCGTCTCAACCCGATGCAATGATGAAGCGGATTAACAAACTCAAGGAGCAGAAGAACCGTTTCCATGCTGTTAATCTTTCGAAATATGGTAACCCAGAGCTGATGACAATCTTTGACCACTGCTGGTCTTATCATCCGTCGCAATTAGGGCGCCTACTTAAGTGGAAATAACACGGTACACCCAAGCTACCTCAAGATGCTCGTTTCAGCGAGAATTACTTGGGTTGTGGCCGGGCCGCGCAGGCTAGGCACCGATTTGAAAATCTAGTGGCTCTAAATTAATAATCGGTAACAACGTATAGAAGCCCCTATCTACTTAAAAGAACAGGAGCTCGCCCTTTGGGAGAGAGCCAGTTGGTTCGGCATTCCGACGTCCATTTCTGTGTCAAATAACGTTGAAAGGGAATACCATTCCTACCGTCATTTTCCTTGAACGGAGCACGCTGGACTCACTCTGAATCCTGCATCTTGAGGTAGCTTGGGTATAATACTGTTTACTTGGCTTTGGTGACTTACCGGTCGCCATTTTTTTCACCTAAACCAAAATCACTCTCTGCTAAATACTTATGTAACACCTATCGCCATTCGAAAGTTTTTCTGACTCTGGGCAAGGCACGGTTAAGTGTTTCTGCATATTGGCTGCTCTTTTGCCCATACTTGCCTAAGTATAAATGTCATTTTTCCTTCATGTTGTTGTCTTATTTTTGAATGTAAGAAGCCATAAAAACAGTGTGCTTAATGACTTAGGCTATGCTTATAGCAGTTAATGGCAACTCAGAAACTTAGCAGTACTATCGAGTAAGTCGCTATTTTTCTTGGGGGAGGAAGTTAGATGAGGCTTTTCTCTTATTGTGCGCTGGTATTGACCTTACTGTTTACAGCATTTTCAGCTTCTGCCGATAATGTGTGGGTCATCGAAATTAGAGGTGGAATTGGCCCGGCGACGAGTGATTATGTGGCCCGTGAAATCGACGATGCCAGAGAGGCGCAGGCATCATTTATTGTGTTGAAAATGGACACCCCGGGAGGGCTGGATACCTCCATGCGGGATATTATCCGTGCAGTCACGACATCATCAATTCCCGTGGCAACCTGGGTCGGACCGTCAGGGGCTAGAGCTGCCAGTGCCGGGACGTATATATTATTAGCCAGTCATGTTGCGGCTATGGCGCCTGGGACCAACTTGGGGGCGGCGACGCCTGTCAATTTAACTGCTCCGTCAGGAAAAGATGATGACAGCAGTAGTAATCCGTTTGCGCCAAAGGAAGAGAAAAAAGAGTCGAATGAAGAGGAATCTGCGGCTACTGAAAAAGAGACAAAACCTGAAGATGATCGGGTAAAAGCGAAAACCGCCATGGAGAAGAAGGTCATTAATGATGCAACTGCCTATATCCAGGGGTTAGCCAAGTTACATGGCAGAAATGAAGAATGGGCGGCGAAAGCGGTAACTGAAGCGGCGAGTTTAGATGCCGAAAGTGCCCTGAAAGAAAATGTCATTGATTTTATTGCCGCCGATCTAGATAGCTTGATGACGCAGTCGAACGGGCGAACCATCACCATAAACGGCTTAGAGCAACAAATTGAGCTGGACAACATTGCTTTTGTCGAGAGGGAGCAAGACTGGCGCTTTAAGTTGCTTTCTGTCATCACCAACCCAAATGTGGCCTATATTCTGATGTTAATCGGGATCTATGGTTTGCTGTTGGAGTTTTATAACCCGGGTGTCGGTTTGCCTGGGGTTCTCGGTGGTATATGTCTGTTATTGGCAATGTATTCACTGCAAATGTTACCCGTGAGCTACGCAGGGCTAGGTTTGCTGCTGCTCGGTATTGCCCTGATGATTGCGGAAGCGTTTAGCCCGAGTTTCGGCATACTTGGTCTGGGCGGAATCGTGTCCTTTGTTTTGGGTTCGATTATGCTAATGGATACTGAAACACCAGGCTATCAAATCGCCATCCCACTTATAGTTGGCCTGACTGTGGTGTCTGCTCTCTTTACCTTTGTCATCCTCGCATTGCTGCTTAAGGCAAGGCGCAAACCCGTTACAACCGGTGTAGAAGTGTTATTGGGGCAAAGTGCCAAGGTGGTAAGTGGCTTCCCAGGTGATGGTCGAGTATTGGTTGATGGTGAGATATGGCAGGCGAAATGCGACCAGCCATTGGCTAAAGGGCAGAGCGTCGTAGTGAGAAGAGTTTCGGGTTTATATCTTGTTGTAGAAGACGGCTACAGTGATCCCTCAACTAATAAGGAATAACATATGGTTACTTATTCGTTAGCGACGATAATCGTGCTGGTGGTGGTCTTAATCGTCAGCATGTTTAAGATTTTACGTGAGTATGAACGTGCCGTCGTTTTCTTTTTGGGGCGGTTTTATGAAGTAAAGGGGCCTGGCCTGATCATCATTGTACCGATAATTCAGCAAATGGTGCGGGTTGATTTGCGGACTATTGTACTGGATGTACCCACACAGGATCTGATCACCAGGGATAATGTGTCGGTTCGGGTAAATGCGGTTGTCTATTTTCGTGTCGTTGACCCAAAGATGGCAATCAATAATGTCGAAAATTATCTCGAAGCGACCAGTCAGTTATCGCAGACAACTTTGCGCTCGGTACTCGGACAGCATGAGCTTGACGAATTACTGTCGGCCCGGGAAGAGCTGAATAAAGATCTGCAATTGATCCTTGACCAGCACACAGATAACTGGGGAATTAAGATTGCGAATGTCGAAATTAAGCATGTTGATTTAGATGAAAGTATGGTTCGCGCTCTGGCAAGGCAAGCAGAAGCGGAGCGTGCTCGTCGAGCCAAGGTTATTCACGCTGTTGGTGAGCTTGAAGCCTCAAAGAAGTTGAAAGATGCCGCTATGGTGTTAAACGAAGCCCCCAATGCTGTCCAGCTTCGTTATATGCAGACGCTAACTGAAATCTCCAACGATCGCACTACTACAATCTTGTTCCCTATGCCAATAGATTTGGTCGATAAGTTAGGCGGATTCATGAAAGCCTCTTCGGTCTCCTCTGAGACGGAACATAAGATTGATTATCCCTAAGGACTAAGTCGATTAACCAGTTAGCATCTAAACTTTAGGCTCCCAAAGCTGGGAGCCTAAATTGTCTGAAGGTTAATTTTCTTCATTTTTGAAGGAGAAAGATCAGTATCAGGGACGCTGAAGCATGAAGGTATGATACTCAAGATCATCAAATTGTCTGTCGAGCATGATGAGCCCAATAATCGTAGTAACCAGCATGGTAATCGCGAAGCCATAGCCATAATACACAGGCCCCAAGTCGATGCTGAGATGGGCCAAAACAAAGTTACCGACTGCCATTAATGCCGTGAGTGCCAATGCCGAGTAGCGTTTATCGAGGTAGAACATCACGTTCAGGATTGACATCACAAGTACCTGAAGGCTAACACCAACGAGGTCAACATAAAGTAGATGTAAGTAAGCTAAGTCAATGTTTAGCGACACGAGTATATCTTCAGCCCACAGCAACAGTAAGGCGAGCGTCATCCCCTGAACTTTGAATATTTCGTAGATACTTTGCTGGCAGGCTAGGATCATTTTATCTTTGAGCAGGAAGATAGAATCCAACGTTGCACCTTCACGAACGGCATCGTAGAACTTAAGGCAGGCATCCGCAAAATCTGTTTCCATACGAAGCATAAATACGGCCATACCGGGAATAATGGCCAAGTAGGCGACAAATATCGGCAGATCGTAGATGTAGGACGCTCGGAATAGGTCTATGACCTGATGAGAAGTTTCGTCTCTGAACCAAAAAACAAATTTATCCAGCCATACCCCAAGGTTGTATAAAAAACCGCAGAACAATAGCGAGTAAAAGACCTTTTTAGGGTTAAGAAACTCAAAGGAAATTAGCTGCTTGGCAGGGAAGTCGCGAATAACGTGATAAAGAAACGCAAACGTTAGTACTGCTTGGCAACCGCAGAAAATCACCATCAGTCCAAGCAATCCAAAAGGTGGTAATGTGACGCTTAATACAATCATCAGCCCGTAGCTGAGCATTATGGTGAAAAAGATACGGTAGTACTCTTTCATTCCACTGAGAAATATGATGATTAGCCACTGATTACAAAGGAGCACGAGGCAAGTAAATATGGTGATTTTGACTGCGGGCTCTAACTGGGTAGATAACGCCATGACACCACTGCCCACTGCAGCGGCGATTAAGCTCGTGACTAGCATTGATCCGAGCAGGTTAGGGATAATCCGATGTTCCTCCTCGGCAAAAAGAAGGTCAGAAATAAATCGCGTTAACAATAGCTGGAACAGGCCGCTAATGATCAGTGAACCGGCCATTAAATAGGTAACAATGACCAGAAATTGCACTATCACATTGGTTGGAAAGACAATCCCGATACTGAGTATGCCGATAGCCAGCAGGGCCAGAATAGAAATCACCCACGGCCCCGAACTGATCAAGCCAGCTAACCCATAGGCCTCGAGCATAGACAGTAACGAATTCTTTTTAAGTATCTTCCTTAATTCAAAGCCAATCCCTGCCACTGATGGCCTCCTCATATAAATGACGATACGAATCGTACATCCGTTTCTCATCGTAGTAACGGGTGACGCGTGCCTTGCCGACATCGCCTGTCTTGATCCAATTATCTGTGTCACTCAATACGTTGATAATCGCTTCTGCCCCCTCAATTGGGCTGGCTATCGGTATAATGACACCGCAAGAGCCAAGAGCTGCATCTTCACCAGCTGCACCGTCAATAATTTCCCGACAAGCGCCGACTTCGGTTGAAATACAGGGGATACCCGCCGCCATCGCTTCCAGCAGGACAAGCGGCTGGGCCTCACTGATAGAAGTTAGCATCATTACGCCAAGTCTAGGCATGATTTCCGCCACATTCTGGCTGCCGAGCATTTTGACATTATTGGTGAGGCCGAGACTTTCAATCAGCAACTCACACTCGTGTACATAGCCTGGATCTTCTTCAGTCGGGCCGATGATCCAGCCTTCAAGATCCGGTAATTCCTCTACGGCGCCACGAATGGTACGTATAAATGTTTTTATATCTTTAATTGGGACAACTCTGCCAACCAAGCCAACAACAAGAGGTGGTTTGGGTGGTCGCTTTTCGTAGGCTGCATGAAAATGCCTGGTGTTAATGCCATTAACAATTACCTGGGTTTTATGCTCTGGAGCGCCGTCTCTATGCTGACGCTGCCTGTTGCCCTCGAAAAGGGCCACGATTTCATCGGCATGATGGTAGGCTGTCAGACCTAGTTGTTCGAAAAAACGAATCCAGGTTTTTCGGGTTAAATCCATGTCTTTGTGCATACTGATATCAATCAGGCTGTGTCTGTCTTTAATCCAGTTGGCCTGCGATAAATCAATTTTTCGCTCTTTGGTGTATATGCCGTGCTCTGAAATTAGAAACGGGCGTCCTGTTTCTTGCCGGCAAAGTGCGCCAAGGAAGCCTGCATACCCTGTAGACACGCTATGAAAGGCCTTAGCATTCGGGAGGTTCTGGGATATTTGCGATAGAACAAAAAGCGGTTGGTAAATGCCTCTATAGGTCCAGAAATAGTCAACGAAGGACTGGTTTTCGGCGGACTCAAGATAACGCTCTGTCAGTACATCCCAAGATGCACGGCTATATAAGAAATCAGTCAGGCTGAGTTTATTTTTCTGTCCTAGAAACTCTGAAATTTGTCCAAGCAAGTCTCCGGGAATAGGTGTTTTTTCACTCTCAAAAAAAGACAAAAAGCGTCCCCAGGCTTGGAATAGTTTACTTTTCCCAGAGCGTGGAGATGGTTTCGATTCTCCTGGTGAAGATAACAAATAGTGGACTTCAAACCCGACGACATTATCCGGAAATTCATAGGCCGGTTCGCCATAAAAGTCAGGATGTCCGCCCAAAAAGATCAGGTGAAAAGTGTATTCGGGCAAGCCGCTTATGATTTGATGTACCCAGCTTGATACTCCTCCTCGCACATAAGGGTAGGTCCCCTCAAGCAGCAGACAGATGTCGACATCTTTGGTCATGACCAGTACTCCTTGATTTGGCTGAGGCGCTCACCTTTTTGATCAGGGAAGTAGTCAATATATTGCTTAACCTTTTGATAATCACCGGTTATATAGGCGGCTTCAGCTAAATATGGAGCCACCTGTTTGACGCGCAAACCACCGTGTAGCGCAGCTGTTAAGTAGATAATTGCCTGATCGGGACGTTGCTGTTCAAGCAGTACACGCCCTAGCAACAGGTTGTTTGACGCACGTTGTTCCTTTTCGATGGAAATCTTAAGGTAATGCTCGGCCTGCTCGAGGTAGTGTCTTTTTAGTACTCCCTCGGCAATCCCGAGATAACAGAGTTCCCAATATTGCTGAGCAATCTCGAATGCTTTGGCTGGCTGGGCGGTATTCTCATATTGCTTCTTGAACAGAGATATCAACTCGTTAATCTGACTTTCGATACCTTCCAAAGCTGCGTAGGCTAGTAGGCGAACATCATCGGACAGATCTTTGAGTGCTAGCTGCAAGAGTGGCACAGATTGTTGGCGCGGAAGGTGACATACGGCATTGACAGCAAGTGACCGGCGATCAGGGTCATCACTATGGATCAGTATTTCGCGCAGTGCTCCGGCGCCATACTGGTTGCCTAATACTTCTCCCGGGCTTTGTGGCAGGGGGTGTTCCTCACATTCCTGCCAGGTAATCTGGCTTTGTTTTCTTGGCAGGTATAGAGCTATTAATAACGAGCAGGCGGTACCAATCATGCCGACGAGCGGAAGTAAAAAATTAAATAGAAACAAAAAGCTCAGTGAGCTAATCAAAGGAAACTTAAACTTTTGCGGCAGCAGTAGCCAACTGAGCGCAGCAAAGCTGGCACAGGCGATAGCATGCGAAGCGACAAATGTTGTCCACTCGGCAGACGTCAATTCATGATTGAAGACGAGGTAGAAGCTTAGGACTTCAAATGAGATCGTCTGAATACACAGCCAGGCTTTCATCATAAGCTCCAAATTCATTCATAAGAGTTTTTATTTGTTTTTGATCTTGCTCTAAAGATAACGGTCCAAGAATATCGATATCGTCGATGTGATTGCCAATTGTAAGAGACACAAGCTCCTTGAGGCGCTTTATGTATTGCTGCGCATCATAAACTGACGTGAGGGGCAGCAGGACAACCAGTGCATGCTGGCCGTGTTTGGTCTGACAGGACCAGTAAACATCCGCCCCACGGCGGTAATTGACGATAGAATCTAGGCTCTTCTTGTGAACCCCGATAGTATCAATACATACAACAAGGGTGCTATCAGCTCCGTAATGACGTTTGTTGTACTCGGCTCTGTCAAGGTAACTAAGGAACAATGTACTCTGATGAGCCTGCAGGATGGGGGTAACAATCGCGTCACTGAGCAAATCGGCCGCATGGTTTGACACCAGAGATAAAAGAGCGACATTGGCTGGCGTCAGCATAAAGAATTTGGCATGCTCGGCAATGACAAAGCCTTGTAGTGTCTTATGGGTATCAAGTAGCGGGATACATAGTTGGTAACGCGATTTGTGGACTTGATTTTCATCTAGCTTAGCTGGTGAAAGAAGCTTCTGAGTTTCCAGCATGTCTTGTAGCATAGGATCGCTCAGCACCAGTCTGTGATGATCCCCAAGCGTAGCATGTGCCTGCGGATCGACCTTCCCATCTGTAACCCGGTATATGCCGGCAACTTCCAGTCCGCCAATTTCAGCCATAAGGTTAATGAACGGGTGGCCAAGATGCTCTAGCCGGTGCGAGCTATGTTTCGATGCAATTTTATGTAGCGCACTGATACTTGCTCTAAGGCTAACAGTTTGCCCGGCTGTACGTTGTTCCAATTGATCATGAGAGACTTTCAGCAAGTGGTAGTTTTGGGTAAAACTATCCAGCTTTTGTGCCATATAGGTATGATCTAATATGTGCTTTTGGTTAATGCTGTGCCAATAGTCATGGAATTCGCCTGCAATCATTGCGACCAGAATTAAACCAACAGCCAGCGATAGGGGGTAATACTCCAATAGGCCTGTAGCATTCATGATGCTTGCCAACCCAGCTGTCGTAAGCAAGGCGCTAATCAAGCCCTTGGCAAACCCGTATCGCAATGCAATGAGCAGCGGACCAAAAAGCGGCCAGAAGAAATTATGCTCGGTAGATGACGGAGCAAGGGAGTCTGACTGGGTCCATATGTATATCGAAAGTACTGAAACCACGATAGCTTCAAGCCAGGCGAAGCCATCCTGTTTGAATCCGATAATAAAGCGATTCCAAATGTTGTTCATTGGCAACCTTATTTCACTTACTGCTTGTTATTTTTGTTCGATGTTAAGGCCATCAAGAAGCGTTTCGATAACGATATGGCCGGTGCCGCTGACACTTTCTCTTCCCCATCCACCACGCGTACCTGTTGCACGCCAGTAGGTGTTTTTGCTTTTGGCTGATTGCACTTCCAGGGTAATACCTACGGCTGGCTCTCCATCAAGGCCGCTCTTATAGTGCCACTCTTCAATCGATCCGGTGATTACGTAATCGACGTTTTGGGAGGCCAGCCATGCCTGGGCATTTTTTCTTCTCGCTGAGTTATCTAAAATACTTGCTAGGTCACTGGTTTCGCTCGTCGGGTACATCACGGCATTAATACCTTTTGCATACAGTTGGGCGTTGAGAATTTGCTCGGCTTTTTCTGCCGCCAGCGGGGTATTGGAGTTATTGAGCATAGGCATCACTGCCCAGCGACTCCCAGCTGCAAATGTCGGGCTTTCCGGTACCTGGTAGCTCGTGCAGGCACTTAAGGCAAGGGTGGTTGCAAGTAACAGTTTATTTTTCATCATTGTAATCCTTTAAAAACTGTAAAAGTATCCCAGCGAGAGCTTCATCGACTCATCGCCATTTCTGTCCTGGTTTTGCCAGTCGACGGACAAGAAAAGCTCGTCGTTACCAACGACGCGCCAACCGAAGCCGGAGCTGACCGTCATATCAACCCGGCTGGTGGTGACGTTGTAACCTAATGAGCTGTCAAACCAGTATCTCGGAGAGGGAACCATGGCTCCGGGCTGGCCCGGGTTTCCATGCCAGACGCGCTGGCCTATAGCGACACGTTGATAATCGTCCTCAATAAAATCTGCACTGGTTAACGTCGACCTCCCTTCGCGCCAGTTATTGACACCATCAAGCGGATCATCGCTCAGGTTAACGCGCTGCATACTGAAATCGCCATAGACTTGCCATGCAGGATCGGCAAAGAAAAACTGTTCAGAAATGCGGAAGTTAAGGTCCCAGCCCTGACCGATTTCATCATCAAATCGGGTCGAGATATCATGCAGGTTGAACTGGAAAGCAACAGACTCACGTGCTGTCGGCTGGTAGTTTAGGTTTATGCCTGCAATAGTACTCTGACCAGAAAGTGTGAGTAGCTGGCTCGCTTCAATTGCATTATTAAGCCCCAGCTTGAAAGAGGCTGTCCAGTACGCGTCCAGCGGTGTCTGATAAGTGGCGGATACGCCGAGTCGCTTGTCACCAAGACCGTCTGCAATATCAAGATTAAACTTCCATGCAGCATCTAGCCGTTTGTGCCGATACTGGCCTCGGAGTCTGGTCTCATTGTCGATGTCATTGCCTTGAAACTGAACTGGGGCATCTGCGATTTGGTAGTCGCTTCCCAACTGCCAGTTGCCGTTATAGTGCGGCGTATAGTAATCCAGACTGAACTTGGTGATATCCCATTGGCTATTCTGAGTAACCTGTGATCGAAAACTGTGTGTTTTATCCGGGTGTTGATTGACATGCACCCGTTTTAGTTGCTTTTCTGCTGGCTTGTCTATTATACGGCCAAGGTTTTCCTGCCCATGTTGCCAGGCTTCCTGATACTGGCCTGTGAGCTGAAGAGCCGTGTTTTTATCTGCTTCGGGCAGGTTAACTGATTCCGTGAGCAGCCTTTCCATTTCATATCTGTCTTTAGTCTGTATAGCGAGAGATAACTGTTGCCAGTCAGGTAGCTGATAGTGTTTGAGCGCAGTTCTTTTATGCCAGAACAGAAGGTTGTCGGCTCGGTTTTGTGTAAGGAAAAACTGAAAGAGCTCTTGAGTCTTACGGTTGTTGGGTTGTTCCAGAGCCGCTTCGGCGACCTGGGCATAAGCAAACTGTTCGCCCATAAATAGTGCAACTAACGAGCGATAGGTAATATCGCCATCTTTAAGTTTGAGCAATGAATCACTGAGCTCGGCCGCGACATAACGACGAAGCTTGTAAGCCGTATCATAGCGCCCTTGTAATTCAAGCAAAGCTGCATAGTTAATAATAACGGAGACATCGGGTTTTTCTGTGTTCAACAGCAGGTGTTGATACCATAACTCTGCCTCTTCGGGGTGGCCGAGAAGTTGTGCCGTGGTGGCAAAAGCGAGCCATAGCTCTTTTTCACCTTTGAGGGCAGATTTATAACGACGATAAAGGCTATCCATAGTCTCATTGTCTTGAGTGTTAATGGCGAGCCATAGCAAACCGCCAATGGCACTGACATTGTTCGGTTCCCGTTTGAGAATGTCACTGTACAGAGTGTTTGCTTTCTCTATGTTGTTTTCATCAAGTGCCAGTTGAGCCTGATACAGTTGAATATTCGTATTATTGGCAAGTGAAGGGTCGTTCGAAGCCAGTTCCAGCAAACGGATAAATTGCTCTTGATTATTGGCTTCTTTCGCTGCCTTTATGGCAGCGAGTAGCGGCTGTTCATTGTTCGTATTCGTGTATAGGGTCACCAGTTCGTCTATTTTTTTGTTCAGAACGGGTAAATTGGTATTGAGGTAACGGTACACGTCTATGTTGTTGCTCGACAGCACTAACAGTCTATCTTGAGAAAGTTGCGCAAGTTTGCGATCGCTGGTTTCCCAGGCTAGCGAGGCGACGGCTTCAAGGTAGTCCTCATCAGCGTTCAGCCAGTCGGCAGGGGCTGTTAAGACTGCCAATGCCAATTTGGGCTGATAGGTCATGATGTAGGCGTTAGAAAAACGCAGAGCTTCAGCCGTCGTTGGTTTACGCAAGCGCTGCAGTTTCTGCCATTGTTTAATCACCCGGGCATAGTCACTCTGATAGTCGTACAGTCGCGCGGTGTGGACGACTAAAGCCGGATCCCTGGGGCGCATTGCAGAAAGCCGTTTTATGCTTTTTAGAGCCGCATTGGTGCCTTCAGCCTTTTCAAGCGCATTCAGCCAGCTTGAATACTCCTTGCTGGTGATTTGGTTATTTTCCGCAAGTCGGTTATAGAAAACACCTTCATGATAAATGTCCCCGAGAGCACGGGATTCTTCAACACCAGCTCTGAGTTGCGCTTCTGATGGCGAACGGTCGAGTAGCTCTTTGCTTAGCGCAAAGGCTTTAGGTACATTGCCTTGCCAGCGATAAAGATCATGTAGCTTGGCAATATGCACAGAGGCGTTTGTACTGCTTACCAACTGCTGTTGAAGAGACGTTGCTAACGCCAGGTCTCCGTTAGTGATAGCGAGTTCTACCGTGCTCGCCATTAGCTGGTTACTGGGCTCGATGGCCAGTAATTTTCTCGATTGCATCAGCGCGGTATCGAAATTGCCCATGAGCCTGGAGTGATCAATTGACAGGTGCAAGAAGTCAGGCTGTTGGCTGAGTTTG
Source organism: Photobacterium proteolyticum (assembly GCF_001939735.1). GTDB lineage: Bacteria > Pseudomonadota > Gammaproteobacteria > Enterobacterales > Vibrionaceae > Photobacterium > Photobacterium proteolyticum. The sequence continues at coordinate 212,208 of NZ_MJIL01000095.1, read as the reverse complement.
CCGTTATAGTTGTTAATAAATTGCTTGCTTAATACCGGTTCATTAGATGAGGCTAACAGTGCCAGTAATGATTTTGCCTGGTCGAGACTTTCGAACTCCCTGAATGCATCCAGTTGGAGCTTCAGCGAGTTATCATAGTCTGAATTCTGTAGCGCGAGAGTGATCAGCTCCTGGTGGTTGGTTTCGCCGCTTTGTAGATGTGGCAGCAAGAGAGCCAAACCTTTTTCCGGCATCGAGAGTTCAATTGCAGCATCGGCAAATTGACGCGCCAACTCAGCCTCGGGAACATAATCCGTGTTACTTATTACGCGCTTAATTCTGCTTTTTATTTCGCTATTAGTTTCATTCTGATGGAAAACATCCAGCAACAGTTGAAGGTAGACAGCAAAGGCATCCCAGTCTCTGGTGGCGTCGTCATAGGTAAGGATGGTTTGTGACAACGCTAATGCTTCTTTGCGGCGATCGAGCTGGGTATAGGTCTCGATCATCAGTTTGATGACTTCTCGGTTGTCTGGTTCCTGACTATTGATTTCACGTAAAAAGGCCAGTGATACATCGGGTGAGGAAGAACGCGCAACGAGTTTGATCAGCATATTCTGGCTAGGCGAGACTAACCATAGTGCCCATAATGAGGTAATCGTAAGAACAGCCAAGGTTCGCTTGTTAACCAGGCGTATCCTCGGCTTTTTTCTTTTACCTGAGTGGGGACGTTTTAAAAATGCTGACATACGTAGTTAACCGTTAGTCGTTTTTGTTCGTTGTTACAATTTGACTACTGCAGCGTAGTGAGCCAGAGAAAGTACCAGCCTTAGATGCGCGATATCTGATCCTGCCATTTGCGATGACAGTTGCTTTTAGTGTCGAGTCACTGATGAGTTTGCACCCTGACCCATTGGCGATTTCAAACTCAAGCGGAGTATGACTCTTAATTCTCCAGTACGTATTTGCCCCGTCTTTTTTCCATTGTATAAGTTGGCCGTTGGCATTTTTTAGATAGGTGTCTTGGTTTTGAATGTTAGCCAAAGCGATAACACTGCGTGGTGCTGATAGAGTCAAGAACTTACCATCCGGTCCTTGCTCCCAGCCTGCGATATTGCTTTCTGAGATAACCGGAAAGCCCATAGAGTCCGGCAGGCGGATGCTGGTAATGCCTGAACTGGTGACTTGCCAGTTGCCATTGAGGGTTTTCGCAATTCCTGTTTCATACAGAGTACGAGCACGCTTGGCATATTCGCTCAGGTAGAGGGGAGTGGCCTTTTGCTTCACTGCCCAGTCATAGACATCAAGAAGCCCCTTCAACGATGCGGGGTAAGCGCCTGAGTACATGTGATAGTAAATAGCGATAGTTTTCAATCGGCGTGGATTACCAAGTAACTCGAATGTTTCTACTGCACGTCCGTAACCATCATGATGTTCAGTCCAGAGATTAGTATATATATTTTCGTTTAGAACCGGCGCATAGACTTGAACCGCTGAGGGATACCAGGCAATAGTGGGTGAGACTTGGGTATAGTTGTTATTTCCTTTTACAACATAGGTGTTGCCGCCGTTAACATTGAGCAGGTTGGCTTTTTCAGCAATGGTTAGAATGTCTTCTTTGGGATCGGCTTTTCCAGACCACAGTATCAGCTTAGTTTTTTTGTCTTTGGGGGCGAGGTTTTTGTTGATGTAGTTAACACTACCGATGATTTCATTGTGGTAGTCCAGGGTGTAGCCGGGAATAGGCAGGTGATCACCATACTGCTTTTTCTTAAATGTCCTGGTCTGGTCCCAGAAAAAAGGGTGGCTAAAAGTATGTGATGCAATCTCTACATTTGGCAATGTAAATATGTCACGGGCTACCGCTTCCATGGCTTCACTTTCGTCAGGGTATAAGCCGCGTTTACCAACCTCGCCTTCAATAACAGAAACAGTTTGCGGTAGAGCGTATTTTTTAAAGACATGTTTTAGCAGTACTTCTGCGGTATAGGGCTTTCCAGGGAACCAGGCTTTGGATGGGAAACCGTCACCGTCGACATGGCTGGTAAGGATCCGTCTGCCTGATTCCGTCGTGGCGTCGGCCGCGGGAATAACCGGAAGGTCCAGTGTCTCGTCGATTAAGCGGAAAGGATCAATTGACCAAGTCTCAGTGTTGTTTGCCAGGTTAAGCACTGGTAATGGGGCCAAAACCGCGCCTCCCCAAGGAGCCTTGAACAGGAGACCTGAAGAATGGCCGTTTTCATCTGTTGCTTCAATGAGCCGAGCGATGCTTGTACTTTTGGTAACCCAACGCGGATGAGGTTCAAACTCGCTGAAAGTGGGAGGGTAGCGATTAGCCCCCCAGTCTCTGCCGCGACTGATATCGATTTTACCTTGTAGTGTGCCAGATTCGGTAATGCCGAGCTTGGCTCGTAATGTTTCATCCGTAGGCAGTGATTTGATAAAAAGGACCGGGCGTTCGTCAATAGTATGGAAAAGCCATTGCTGAAGTTTGGCATTGCTTTGATAGGAACTTTCTTCCAGCCACAGCAAAATGGCAGCGTAGCGACTGAGGTCGATATTGTCGATGTTGGTTGACCGGACGTCCCTGCATTCAGGTACGTAACCCATGTACTCAATAGGCATTGAGATCATCCGGTGACACTCAGATGATGAAAAGTCAGTGAACTGGCTGTCGTAAAAGCCGAGAATGCGCTTGGCAACCGGTTCGATTGTGCTCACGCCGAACTCATAGAGCATTCCGTCACTGATATACGGCGTATAGCCTTCGTCAAGCAGGCGTTTCGCGGCTGCAATTTGTGCTTCACGGTCTTTCGCCGGGATATAGTCAATAACAATCGCCTCGATGCCACGTGCTTTAACTTGATTCAGTTTGCCGGTAAGCCATTCTGAATCAGAGGGTTTGACTTTCTTATAGCTATTATCGACAGGGTGGTAGCTGTTGTAGAGCGACTCAGCTAGGACGGCAGAGATTGGATGCTCTAGCTGTTCGATGACTTCAAAGCCCCGGTTTAGAATGAGTTGTGGTTTACCCGATAGGTGATCAAGTTCGGCAATGATCTTAACAAGCGCCTGTTGTTGCTCTTTCTGTTTTTTCTCGGTTTTTGCAAAGAGGTAATAGCTGTCCAGAGTATCAAGAAATAAGCCATCAAAACCTTTGGCGAGATAAGCTTCAGCTTTTTGGGTCAGATATAGTTGCCATTGGGGATCGGTTAAATCCATGGCATAACTTTGCCAGTTTTCATTTCTTGCAGGAGAGGAAGTACGTAAGTTGTCGGGTAGGATTTGACCGTCAAATTCCCCAACACTCAGATAGGCAAAAACTTTCGTTTTTGCTTTATGTAATGTCTCTATTTGTTTTGGGGTAATTAGGTCCGCGGTTACAACGACACGATCGTAATTCATTAATTCCCTGACGGAATCAATTGAGTTGTAATAAAAAGCGATTGACGAAGGTGTCTGTGCAGACACCAAAGAAGGCAAAACGAACAGCACAAAGATCCATATACGCATAATGCAACTCCTTTTGCTTGTAATGCCTAAATAGCACTGCACAGCTATGCCAGTTAATTCCACTGTAAAATTTGAGACATGTTTTTTCTACAAATTTGTCTCATATTTAGCGAACTTTGCGTGAATTGACCATTTATTGACCATTTTGTCGCGGGGTATGCGTTTAGTTTTGCGTGTGTCTTGGAAAATATTTTTTATATGGTTTGTCCGTGGACTTATTGCAACAAGGTTTATGCTGTAAAATGCAGTGTATCAATTGCAGTTAACAGTATTGTTTAGCTGCTAATTAAGCAAAGTGATAATTAAATGACGCAAAAGAAGAAAACCCAGGTAACCAAAAAAGGGTTACATCCTCGCAATCCCCACCGTCAGCGTTATGATTTTGACGCCCTGATAGCGAGCTGTCCTTCGTTAAGTCCCTTTGTAGCAAAGAACAAGTTTGGTGACTTGTCTGTTGATTTTACTGATCCTCAGGCAGTCAAAATGCTGAATAAAGCATTGTTAAGTCATTTTTATCAGGTTCAGCATTGGGATATTCCACCGGGTTACTTGTGTCCGCCAATTCCCGGCCGAGCAGACTATCTTCACTATATTGCAGATTTGTTGGCTGACTCGAACAAGGGCGTGATCCCCAAAGGGAAACGTATAACTGGCCTTGATGTTGGAGTCGGAGCGAATTGTGCGTATCCGATTGTTGGGCACCGGGTTTATGGCTGGCGTTTCGTTGGGGCTGATATTGATCCGCTTTCAATTAAATCAGCGAAGTTTATTGTAGAGTCTAATCCAACGTTGTCTGGTGGGATCAAGTGCCGCTTGCAGAAAAATCCAGATCATATCTTTACCGGGATGATCAATGCAGACGATGTTTTTGATTTTACGATGTGCAACCCGCCTTTTCACGCTTCATTGGCAGAAGCGACCGCTGGCAGTGAGCGCAAAGTACGTAATCTTGCTGCCAACGCTCAAAAGAAGGGGACGGATAGCTTTCAAAAATCCGGAAAAGGGAAGAAGCCTGTTCTCAATTTTGGTGGGCAAAAGGCTGAGCTTTGGTGCCCGGGTGGAGAGGCCGCTTTTATCAAGCGCATGATTAAGCAAAGTGTTGACCATCAGGCCCAATGTTTTTGGTTTACAACGTTAGTGTCGAAGAAAGAAAACCTGCCGGAAATCTATCGTAGCCTGAAGAAAGCAGGTGCTGCCGATGTACGTACCATTGACATGGCACAAGGTCAGAAAATGACCCGTGTTGTAGCGTGGACGTTCTTGAATGGCGAGCAGCAGCAAGCCTGGCGTGAAAAGCGCTGGGAGCAATAAAGGTTCGCTTTTCAGCTTGTCACTTCAATAAGTTTCTAGAATTTGTCATTAACAGCAAAGCGGCCTTAGGCCGCTTTTTTCTTTGTTAATCATATGGCTAATCACGAACCTATATATGTACAAAAAAAATTATTGTACAACCTGAGAACATAGGCTAACTTTAGTTGTACAAGTTTGTTGGTTTGTACAAGGTTGGAGCTATGACTATTTCCGTTGGTATAAGTGCATGTGTTCTCGGACAAAAAGTTCGCTTTGATGGCGGACATAAGCAAAACCGCTTTGCGGCCGATGAGCTTTCAAAGTATTTTGATTTTAAGCCTGTTTGTCCTGAGGTTGGTATTGGGATGACAATTCCGAGACGCGCTATTCGGTTGTTGCAACTGCCAGCAGGTGATGAGCGTTTGGTGGACAGTAAAGACAACGACATCGACTTTACCTCTCAGATGCAAGAGTTTGCACGGCAGCAAATCCCCCATTTTGGTGGTTTGCGAGGTTATGTCGTGTGTGCCAAGTCACCAACCTGCGGCATGGAAAGGGTCAAATTACACATACCTAACGGAAATACGGTACCCGGTGGAAGTGTTGGGGTATACACCCGAGAGTTAATGGAGAAGATGCCCTGGTTACCCGTGGAGGAAGATGGGCGCCTTCAAGATCCGGTGCTGAGAGAAAACTTTGTATTTCGAGTTTTTTCGCTCAATGATTTTTATAATTCTATCGGTGATAACTTTAGCTACGATGCTTTTGTTAAGTTTCACTCACGCTATAAGCTCGTTTTGATGGCACATAGCCCGATAGCCTACAAAGATATTGGCCGGTTGGTGGCTTCAATAAAAGAATGGGATTTAACGGAATTCTATGTCGAATATCGACAGCAGTTTATGGACGCCATAAAAAATAGGGCGAGCAAAAAGAATAACACCAATGTATTAATGCATCTTCAGGGTTATTTCAAACGCTCATTAACCAAAGAGCAAAAACAAGAGTTAGCCGAACTGATAATGAGTTATCGTGAGGGTAACCAACCAATACTGGTACCTTTAGCACTTATTAACCATTATCTTAAGCAATATCCGGATCCGTATTTACAGCTACAAACATTTTTGAATCCATATCCCGAGGAGTTGAAATTACGTTATGGATTGTGAACATCAGTATTACGCAATAAAAGAAGTCTCCGATATAACGGGGGTGAATTCGGTAACCCTGAGGGCGTGGCAAAGACGTTATGGCTTGTTAAACCCGAAAAGAACCGAAAAAGGTCACCGTTTATATTCTGAACAAGATGTTGAGAAGATACGCATTATTCTATCTTGGTTGGATAAGGGGGTAGCAATAGGTAAAGTGCGTCCTCTTATTGAAGGCGTACAAGATGCCGAAAAGGAAAGTGAGCAGCCGGAAAATAAAAAATCTGTCGACTTATTATTATCGGCACTGATTGACTGTAATGGTGCCAAGCTAGATAAGCTATTAATACAGATAATGAAAGAGTATCCACTTGAAGTTTTTGTTACGCATATTGTGAGCCCTGTGGAAAGCGAGATAAAAAAAGCTGAGAATCCGTTCGTAAGTATTCAATTATCACTGTGGCAGTCAGCCATTATGCAGCGCTGTGTTGCGTTGATAGCCCAAGCCAAAAAGCGATCGTCAAACCTGTGTTACTTATTGAGCTTCGATACGCCGGGTGATTATCACATGTGGTTGCAGGCATGGCAGTTAACAGATGAGGGTTACAACGTCACTGTTCTTGGCTCGTTAGACGGTAAGTTAACTTCCCTTGGAGCGGCATTAGAAGCATTGAAAGTCAGTAAAGTGGTCGTGATTGGTGAAAGGCGCATATCAGTAAGTAACCTGGAACAATTAAAAAAGCTGGTTGTGAATTCGCAGTGTCATTTTGAACTCGTTGGCAGTATCAGGACGATACACCAGGATATGTTAGCTCAGCCGTAATGGCCCGAAATAATCAATGGGAGTTTGTAGTATGGTTAATCAATCATTAGAAAAGAAAGAGACGTCAGATACTCCCGAAGGTGCAAGTTTAATATGGTTTCGCTCAGATCTTAGGGTGGTCGATAATACAGCTCTCGCGGCCGCAACCCGTTGTAGTAACAATGTACTTGCAGCCTTTATTTCAACGCCAATGCAGTGGCATGAGCATAATGTTGCCCCGATGAAAGTTGATTTTATTCGGCGCCGCCTTGATGTACTCAGGGAACAACTTGCTGAACTCAGTATTCCGTTAGTTGTTGTTGAGGTCGACGACTTTGATAGAGAGGCGCAGGCAATTGCGGATTTAGCGGTGTCCCATAATATCAGTCATGTTTTTTGTAATCAGCAATATGAGTGGAATGAGCGTCAGCGTGATGAACTCACCGCAGGGCTGTTAGATATACACAATATCAGGTTCAGCGCGTTTGATGATGACTGCATTATTACGCCAGGGAAGGTACTGACAAGAAATGGTCAGCCTTTTAAGGTATTCACTCCCTTCAGGCGTGAGTGGCTAGAGGTTTATCGTTTTGAAGTGCCTTCTGTCCATCCTAAACCTGAAAAGCAGCAAGCAAATGGTTTTATGTTGGATGTGCAACCAGAGCCGATGATGTCGTTTACTTACCCGGTTGCAGACAGTGTTCACTGGCCGGTCGATGAAGAAGCTATCAAGCAGCGGCTTCATATGTTTTGTGAAGAAAAAGCAGCGCTTTATCATCAGCAAAGAGATATTCCCGCCATAGATGGAACCAGTTGCTTGTCACCGTATTTGAGTATAGGAGCACTGTCTGCTCGTCAATGTATGGCAGCATTGCTGGCTGAGTTTCCGCAATGTTTAGATGATTCGAAAAGTGGCGCATTTTGTTGGTTAAATGAAATTATCTGGCGAGAGTTCTATCGTCACTTAATTGTGGCCTGGCCGAAATTAAGCCGGGACCAACCTTTTCTCGGTTGGACCCGCAACGTGGTGTGGCAGAAGTCCGACTCTATGCTGAATGCCTGGCAGCAAGGCAGGACGGGCTATCCGATTGTCGATGCTGCGATGAGACAGCTCAGGCAGACAGGCTGGATGCACAATCGGCTAAGGATGATTACAGCCAGCTTTTTGACCAAAGATCTGCTCATTCACTGGCAAGCTGGCGAACAATGGTTCATGTCTCAGCTGATTGATGGTGATTTGGCTTCAAACAATGGCGGCTGGCAATGGGCAGCCTCGACTGGCACCGATGCCCAACCCTATTTCAGGGTGTTTAATCCGACCGTTCAGGGGGAGAGGTTTGATCCAGATGGTAGCTTTATCCGTACTTGGATACATGAATTACGAGACGTGCCAGATAAATATATTCATCAGCCGTTTTTATGGGACAAGGCGGAGAGCCTGAATTATCCGAAGCCGATTATTGATCATAAAAGTGCAAGGCTCAGAGCGATTGAAGTATTTAAATCGGCCAAAGCTCTAATTGGTGAAGCCCAATAAACCGAACCGGGCTGGGTATTAAATATATTATGTTGAGGAGTGAACTATGGCTGAACAGTCAGGGTTTTTGACAGCTAAATTTGTCGAAACATATAACCAACTTACCAAGCATAATTTAACTGAGCTTGAAGAACTCTATCATTCTGATGTGATTTTCGAAGACCCTGCCCACAAGATGGTTGGTTGGCCAAATTTACATGACTATTTCACCCGGCTCTTTCGGACCGTCAACGAATGCCAATTCGAAGTACATGACACCTTATCATCACAAAACAAAGCCTACATTGAATGGACAATGACATTCAGCCATCCGCGTATCGCCGGAGGAAAGCCCCGCTCAGTCAGAGGGTGCTCAAGGCTTGAATATAAAGACAACCGCGTTATATATCACCGGGACTATTTCGACATGGGGGAAATGCTCTACGAAGGCGTGCCGATTTTAGGCTCTGTTATCCGTCGGATAAAAGTGAGTATGTGATGATGGAACAAGTATTAATAACAGGGGCAAGTTCGGGTATTGGCGAACAGCTTGCATTAGATTACGCGGGAGAAGGTTGGCAGGTATATGCCTGCGGCCAATCGCAACAGCGGTTAGATTCACTCTGTCGGCACAGTGCAAATATTCAACCTGTTCAGTTTAATGTTACCGATATGGATGAAGTCACCCTAGCTATGACGTCATTGCCGCAGGTTCCGAAACTGATCATTTTAAATGCTGGTACGTGTGAATATATCGAACACGGACAAATTGACGTCGAACTATTCAGGCGTGTATTTGATGTCAATGTCTACGGACTGCTTAACTGCATTCAAGCTTTGCAGCATTGCTTTGATGCCGAAACCCAACTGGTGATTGTTGGATCAACGGCATCTTATATTCCGTTGCCTCGGGCCGAGGCATATGGCGCATCGAAAGCGGCTGTTGCCTATATCGCAAATACGCTTGCAATTGATCTTGCGAATAAAGGCGTCAAGGTTACATTGGTCAGCCCCGGTTTTGTCAAAACACCGTTAACCGATAAAAATGACTTCGCTATGCCGATGCTGGTGACAACGCAATATGCGTCGGCTGCGATTCGAAAAGGTATTGCCGCCGGAAAAACAGAGGTCCATTTTCCACTTAAATTTAGCTTGTTTCTTAAAATGCTTGCGCTATTGCCGACTCGGGTTCAGTTGGCTGTGGTTAAACGAATGACAGGAAAACAATGATGAAAATAGCCATTATCGGTACTGGAATATCAGGGTTAACATGTGCGTGTCATCTGCATCGTCAGTACGATATTACCGTCTATGAAGCCAATGATTATATTGGGGGCCATACTGCAACGGTCGATGTTTCAGTGGCCAGCGGAGACTACGCGATTGATACTGGTTTTATTGTTTTTAATAATCGTACTTATCCGAGATTTGAACGTTTGTTGTCGGAAATTGGTATTAGCGGCGATCCGACAGAAATGAGCTTCAGTATCCACAACGATAGCAACGGGCTGGAATATAACGGTCATAGCTTAGCATCCATGTTTGCTCAGAAGCGTAATATGGTTAACCCGAGGTTTTTATACTTTATCTATGAAATTCTCCGGTTTAACAAGTTGGCAATGTCGGTAGATTTGGCTGACGAGCAAAGCCGTACTTTGGGAGAGTTTTTACAGCTCCACAAATTCAGTCAGTATTTTGCCGAGAATTATATCTTGCCCATGGGCGCGGCTATCTGGTCATCGACCTTATCAGACATGCGTGCGTTTCCGTTATCGTTCTTTATTCGGTTCTTCCGAAATCACGGACTTCTTGAAGTGACAAATCGCCCGCAGTGGTATGTTATCCCTGGAGGGTCGCGAGAATATATCAAGAAACTCATTGTCCCTTTCAGGGATAAAATATTGTTGAGCCAGCCAGTTAGAAAAGTAATTCGTCAGCAAGGGAAAGTCATCGTTGAAACCGAACTTAGTCGTGAAGTTTACGATCAGGTGATATTTGCCAGTCATAGTGATCAGGCGTTATCGATGTTAGGGGATGCCACGGCTGAAGAGCAGCGGGTACTGGGTGCCATGGAGTATCAGGATAACGAAGTTGTGCTCCATACCGACATCAATATGCTCCCTCAATCTCGGACTGCATGGGCTGCCTGGAATTATCACCTTGGTCCCAGCGCCGAAAATGGGCAACTTAGAGACAATAAGTTAGCCAGTCTGACCTACAACATGAATATTTTACAGAATATTTCATCTCCCGAGACGTTTTGCGTCACTCTAAACCAGACAGAGCGGATAGCGCCGGAAAAAATACTCCGACGGTTTACCTACGCTCATCCTGTGTTTTCCACGTCGAGCATGATGGCGCAGCATGCAAGAAGCGATATTAACGGTGTTAACAACACATGGTACTGCGGAGCCTATTGGTATAACGGCTTTCATGAAGACGGAGTACATAGCGCGCTAGATGTTGTCGATGGTATATCAAATTTAACCGTTGACGGTTCACTGGGGAGTCAAAAGCTCACCGCAGCCTATCAGGTTGAGGGAGAAAGGTATGAATAGCGGACTGTATGTTGGCACTGTCAGGCATCGACGGTTCACACCGGTAGAGCATAGTTTTAGCTACCCGATGTTTATGCCTTTGATAGATCTCGACGAGCTTGAAGAATTACAAAGAACTGTGAAAGGGTTTGGCAAGAGCGTATCGAACTTCGCCCGTTTTCGTCCACTGGATTTTATGAATGATCCAAGTGCACAAGAACAGGTTAGAGTTATTGATCCTCAATCATTAAAGCAGGCTGTGCTTGCCAAGGTCGAGAACCTGACTGGAGAGCGAGTCCAGGGTCGAGTCATGATGCTCTGTCAGCTTCGTTATGCCGGCGTGTATTTCAGTCCGCTGAATATGTATTACCTTCACGATGAACAGGGTAATTGGCGCTGGGTATTGGCCGAGGTAAGCAACACTCCCTGGAACGAAAGGCACTATTATGCAGTGCCAGCTGGCTCACGCTATCACAATCCTAAAGCTTTTCATGTCTCGCCATTTAATCCGATGAGCCAGGAGTACCATTGGCGGCTCAAGGCTCCAGAAAAGCACCTAGTTGTGCATTTGGATATTCGCTCAAGTGATGGGGAGCAAAAAATCATGGATGCCACCATGGTAATGAAGCGCCGGCCTTTTACAACAAAAGTGCTCTGGCAGCTTATTACCGCCACACCGGTTCAAGCCATAAAAATAGTGATTGGTATTTATTGGCAGGCATTGCGGCTGTGGTTGAAAGGTGCGCCTTTCTACAACCATTCGCCAAGTAAGCAGATTCCGTCAAATCAAGAATGGAACAGTAAATAAGGGGCTCATTATGTTTAAAAGTGATGTAAGTCGTTCTGAGTTGGTGATGACGGGGACAGAGAATATTGCCCGCAAAGTGATTTTTAAGGCACTTGAGCAGCTAGAGAGTGCAGGGCTTACCGTCGTCGAACAGAGTGGAGATACGTATTTTTTTGGGCAGCGTCAGGCCAGTTGTCAGGCTCAGCTGATTGTACAAAACCCTGCGTTCTATAAGCGGTTACTGTCTGGCGGCAGTATTGCAGCTGGTGAGTCTTATATTGATGGTTGGTGGGATTCCCCCGATGTGACTCAAATTGTGAGAGTAATTGCCAAAAACCTGCCAGTTATGGAGCGGATTGAGGCAAAAATGAGTTGGTTGAGTGTGCTGAGAGATAAGTGGGTACACCGAACCCGACGTAACAGCAAGGAAGCCGCCAAACAAAATATTTTGGCACATTATGATCTCGGTAATGATTTCTACCGTACCTTCTTAGACCCGAACATGCTTTATTCGGCGGCTATTTATGATGACAAGCATCAGGAGTTGTTTCAGGCGCAGATCAACAAGATGGACAGGCTTTGTCGAAAGTTGAACCTGACTGAATCTGACCACCTGCTGGAAATTGGTACAGGATGGGGGGCGTTAGCGATACATGCGGCCAAGTACTACGGCTGTAAGGTGACAACAACGACTATTTCCGATGCGCAGCACCTATGGGCCAAAGAGCGAATTGAGCAGGAGGGGCTGTCAGATCAAATAACCTTGTTGCTCAGTGATTACCGGGAACTGAGTGGTCAGTATGACAAGATTGTCTCGGTGGAAATGATAGAAGCTGTCGGTAAGGAGTATCTGACCACTTACATCAAAAAGTGCCAGTCGCTGCTGAAGCCCGAAGGTTTGTTTGCTATTCAGGCGATTACGATGAATGACCAACGCTACGGTAGCTATAGCAAGGGTGTCGACTTTATCCAGAAGTACATTTTTCCGGGGGGCTTCTTACCGTCAGTGACCACAGTCGCCAATCAAATGACAGAACATAGTGATTTCATTATTCGCGATATTAAAGATATCGGTATGGACTATGCGAAGACATTGGCAGACTGGCATCATAACTTTAACGACAGTATCGAGAAGCTTACAGAGCAAGGGTTTGATAATAGATTCATCCGAATGTGGCGGTTTTATCTTTGCTACTGCGAAGGGGGCTTTTTAGAGCGCAGTATCAGTACCGTTCAGCTCGTTGCCAGTCGTTCGGGATGGCGTGAATAGCCGTTTCAAACTGGAGGTTGTATGCCAGCTCGTCAATTACTGATTATTGGTTTGATCTTTAATGTTTATTGGTTTCTGGCGGTGATAGGTCAGGGGCAGTTTGTTTGGCTTCTGGCTATTTTGTTGTTCGCTTGCTGGTGGCGTTACCAGGGGACGTGGCGGTTTGGACTGATGTTGGGCGCAACGGGTGTGCTGATGGACTTGATGCTTAGCTGGATGGGCCTCTACACGTTTGCAGCTAATGCGTTTCCAATTTGGTTAGTGTTGCTTTGGCTTGGTTTTGGCTCCTTCATTTGGGTAATGCGCCAGACCATAGTGGCTAACTCGCCATACATCATAGTGGTGCTGGGCGGTATAGGCGGGACCATGAGCTATTTTGCCGGTTACCGGTTCGGGGCCGTAATGTGGCCGTTAGGCATCGAAATTACTCTTATCTGTATTTTGGTGTGCTGGTTATGTTTTTCGGTATTGGTATTAGCGCTTCTCAATAGATGTAACAGGCAACAGTCGGAGGGTGTATGAAGGTAGTAATAGCATTGACTTTCCTGCTGGCCGTAATAACGGCAACAGCCAAGACACCGTGGCAAAGCTGGCCAACTGTCGGAGATGCACGGTTAAAATGGGGACCGTGGGTGATTTATGATTCCGAACTGAGAACGCCAACGGGAATTTATCGCAACGATACTGAAGATCTTGCCTTAGTGATCAAGTATCAGCGTAACGTTGATAAAGAAGATCTGCTGGAAGCCACCGATAAGCAATGGAAGCACTTGGGGATCTCTGCACACAAACGTCAGGCATGGTTATCACGTTTGGCTGAAATCTGGCCGGATGTACAAAAGGGGGACAGGTTGATTTTTGTCATTGAGCAGGCTGGAGGTGTTTTCTATCAGGGTAACCGTCAAATTGGAGTGCTGACAGACCAAGAAATGTCAATGTCGTTTCTTCATATCTGGCTATCGCCAAGGACTTCCTACCCGGATATTCGTCGTCAACTGATTGGGCAAGCCTAAGTTCATTAGCTTCAAATATAAGGCATACTCGAAAAACAGCCTGAGAAAGCAAGCTTGGAAAAGGGATGAAGATTTGGAGAGGCTACATGGTATTTACGTTGAAACGGCTGGTCATGGCGGCCGTTGTATTATTGCTTCCCGGATGCTCTCTATCGACTGATGAATATCAGGGAACAGAACCGGATTTTAACCTGTTTGAGTTTTTTGACGGTACTGTCATGGCCTGGGGAATGTTACAGGACAGAGACGGAAAGCAGACCAGGCGTTTTGAAGTGGTGATTCAGGGACGTGTACAGGGCAAAACGTTAACGCTCGATGAAGACTTTATTTTCGATGACGGCGAAAAACAACAGCGAACCTGGGTGATTACACGTACAAGTGATGGGCATTATTCAGGACGGGCTGGCGACGTCATTGGACTGGCAACAGGCAAGTCAGTCGGTAATGCGCTTAATTGGCAATATGTACTCCGTATTCCGGTTGATGATACGACTTACGATATTAGTATTGATGACTGGATGTACAGGCAAGATCATAAGCGGGTATTTAACATCGCCACAATGACTAAATGGGGAGTTAGTGTAGGGACACTGACATTGTTTTTTGAAAAGCAAGAATAGTCGGCTTAGGTTCAGCAACTGGCCATAAGCTTACGTTTATGTCTTTGCTTCGCTTCATACATATCAGAATCAGCAAGACAAAGCAGTGAGTGAATGTCGTATTCATCTATGTCACACCGCTGAATCAGGGTATAGCCAATCGAAGCCGAACAGTTCACATTATCAATTGTAAGGCCACCCCCGATATCATTGAGGAGTTGGTTGTGCTGACGTCTAAATGCGTTCTTGTCTTTAAATGTTGATAGCAAAGCGAATTCATCACCACCCAGTCTCCCGACAACGCCAGTGTCACAGCTCAGCTTATTTAGTCGTTTCGCTGTTTCGACCAGGACCAAATCACCAAAAGCATGACCATACTGATCGTTGATTGTCTTGAAGTTGTTGATGTCGATATAAAACAACGCAACATAGTCATCGTGTTTGTTGTAGTCATCGACCTCTTGTTGCAACTTCTGACAAAATGCCCGCCGATTATAGGCATTGGTGAGAAAATCATAGGTTGCAGACTGCATTAGCTCTTCTTCGATTTCGTATTTTTCGAGTGTAACAGCGCAAACCGATGCCGCCATTTCTAAAATTTCTAGCTCGAAAGGCGAGGGGCTTGATGGTTTGCGGCTGTAAGTGGCGAAAGTACCTAATAGTTTGTTCTTAGAGGATAAGATCGGAACAGACCAGCAGGAGGAAAGATTGGCTCTGGAGGCTATGGCTTTGAAATGAGCCCAGTTACTGTGCGTATCGATATTTTCGGTGATTACTTTCTGCCTATGGTATGCAGCAGCCCCGCATGAGCCAACGGTTGGCCCGATGTGAATGCCTTCAATCGCTTTGTTATAACACTCAGGTAAACTGGGCGCACAGGCACAGTGAAGGGTGTCCGTTTTTGGATTGAGCAGCATAATTGATGTCAACCGATCCGTATAGATGTTCTCGGTAACATCAATCAGCTGTTCGAGCATTTCCTCTTTCTCTTGCCCCAGGGCGAGCATCCGCAGGATTTTATTGAAAGCTCTGTGCGCGTGAAGAAGTTCGTTAATCAAAATACTTCCTTTCAGGCTAACTGTTTATTATTAGAGTTGCTTTTAATAGTTATCTTTTAATTTTATCCAATAACTTTTATGCAACAAAGCCAAGGCGTCGAAGTTTTGATATTTATTGCGAAACTGTGACATCAATTGTGTCGATAGTAGTTAACTGACTCCCCGCGACATCGCAACAATCCGCTTGAGTATCCACCTAAGCAGAAGTGGGATCTCTTCAATGTTATCTTCGTCGGTATATTCAACCATGGCCAGCGCGACATCCGGTTTGGCGTGACGCTTAAGTGCCCTCAATATAATCTTTTTGGGCGGTACCTGACTATCATGAGGAATGTTTGCCAAACGACGGAACAAAGGCTCGTAACCATTGTTAAACAGGAAGTGTTCGATATCCCGGTTAGGCAGCACGGTTAGTCGGTGGCGTTCGGCTTCGGTGCCCAATAAATTTCGGACCGTATCGGCATATTTTTTACCGGCCAGATCACCGTCAGCGACGAGATGCCACTCAATCCCTAAGCTTCTCGCTACCTTAATGAGCGGCTTCAGGCCACTTTGTGCAAACTCAATAATTTGTACGCCTTCAGCGGCCAGGTTATAACCGCAGATACGGGCAAACTCATTAAATAACCAGACTTCGGTTTCCCCTTCGACTAATAACCAGGCACGGGCAAATAGTGCATTGGGCCGATGAAGCCGAACATGGAAAGTTACCCGTCTTTCTTCGTCACGGCTGAGTCTCTTTGGTAGTATCGAATAGACATGAGTACGGTCCGGCTCACGAATAAGCTTTTTGATTGTGTGTAATGGCACAACACTCGTTAGATCCGGGCTATTGGTCGTTAAGATCTTCTGCATCGGCATATTCATAATAAATGACCAGGCCTGGTGCAGAATGGTTGGGTGAAGCCGGCCTTCAGGATCTTCGAGAATCATAATAGGGCGTGAAATACGCTTCAGTTCAACCGGCCCTCTTGCTCGGATAAACGCATTGAGTAAGCCCATTAGCACCAGTCGACCTTGTTTGGTCATCTGTGGTTGGGTGAGCTGTTCCAACGGGTTGACGGCGTACTGAGCTTTGACCGGAAAATGAGCGCGGTTGAAATCTTTCGAGCGATTGTGTGGCGTAAAAGCGAAATAATGATCGACCAGGGTCCTTAACGCATTAATGCTGCTTTTTATCTCTTCAGGGCTAACATGTCCCGGTCGGGTCATAAGCCGTTCGCAAGTGTTTTCAAGCCGGCGTTGGATACGCGCGTTTTCAGTCTTTTCTTTGTCACCATTCCCATTACCATTGCTGTGGCCATTCCCGTTACCATTGCTGCTGACTGGTTCAGTACGCAGCCTGCGCGCATCTCTAATCCTGACAATAGGGTGTAAAATCATCAGCTGGCGAGCGAGCTTGTCATTGTCGTAGCAATCTATAACTTGGGCGTTTTGGTTAAGGAATGCACGATGATTAATGATTTTATCGTCTTTGACAATGCTGTCGAGTTGATAATAAAGGTGCTTGATATCATCGTTACCTTGAACCCAAAGGGGAGCAAAGCACTTGTATTTTCGTAATTTATATTCTCCCGGATAGTCTTCTTTCCAATGAAGAACGATCTGCAACTGGGTCATCTTGTTATGACCTGCCGTGTAGTCGACATGAAAATCTGAGAACTTAAAATTATAAAACTTGGTGTCCGGAGAGAGGGCAATACTTAACGCATCGAGCAATGAAGACTTACCCCAGGCGTTTTCACCGATAAGCACCGTTAACTCGTCAAAAGTCAGTGATAGGCGTTTGATCCCTCTGAATCCAGAAACTTCAATTCGGTTTAGCTGCATAGTTCACCTCTAATATTTAGAGTACAGCACCTTTGTCGTATATGTGCGTGTCAAGCTCACAGAACAGTAAGAACTCATTGATTTTAAAGACTCAATCGCCAAATTAGACTGAAAGCTTGTTGTTATTCAGCCTGGTTGATATAGTCCGGAAAACTGAATTTGCCGGCATTTGACTTAACCTTCAACTGCTTAGGTGTAATTGAAAAAGATAAATAATTTACTGGAGTTGTCAGATGGCTAAGATAATCCATTCTATGATCCGTGTTTTGGATCTTGATAAATCATTGAAATTCTATAAGCAGGCGCTTGATCTTGATATTGCTGAGCGATTGGATTTTGAAGGCTTTAGCCTTGTCTATCTGCGCAATGAAGAAAACGATATGGAACTCGAACTGACCTGGAATGAAGGTACAGAAGAGCCATACACTCATGGTACAGGCTATGGTCATATCGCAGTCGCGGTTGATGACTTGGAAGCAGAGCATGAGAAACTAGAGGCGTTTGGGTATGAGCCTGCTGAGATAAAAGAATTCTTCCGTGATGGTATATTACTGGCGAAGTTCTTTTTTGTTCAGGATCCTGATGGTTATAAAGTTGAGTTCCTGCAGCGCCATGGCCGCTACCAGTAAACAGCTATATACGTGACTATGAGCGATAGGGCTTTCGCCAGTTTTACTGGTCAGTATCCGTCGCTCTGTCAGTAAAATGCTGGATAGCTTTTCTGATTAAAATCCCGCAAGTGATCCCCGCAATCATACAGAAGATAGTAATGGCACCTGCGGGTGAGAAAGATGGCAGAGCGATGAGTAACTGCGAGTCATTGCCACCTAACGCTAGCGAAGCACCAATGCCCATGATTATTCCTGCAATTAAGTGAACGATAATCTGGCTTGGCCTTAGTTCAAACTCCTGGACTGAGAGTCGCTTTTTAGCGCTAATGCTCATTCCGAAGACAAGACCGACAAGTATTAGGTAACGTTGCAAAGGCGGCCACTTCTCTGTTTCCCCGTGAATACTGGCGGCAGAGATGTCTTTGAACAGCTGGCTGGGTGACCATTCAGGTACCTGGTATGTAAGAATACTTGCAATAACACCAAATAATATGATGCCAAGAAGAATCGGTCTTCGTTGCGGCGGTATCCTAAACATGATGATCGCAACAAGAACAAACAACACCACAACCACGGTAACGGAGGGGCTTGTTATCGGTGCGAGTGGGGTGTAGTTAAGATCTGTTGGAATAGAGGCGAGTAGGCACCATCCGATGAGCCATCCGCCCACCGTAGCAAACATATGGTAATGGCCCTTGGATAGCTTGGTGATGGTTGATATAGAGCAGCCTTTATTGATGGCTGCTCCCAGCCCGAACAGTAATCCCCCCAAGATGAACGGAGTGCTGACGGAATGGCGGTTCATTGCGAGGCTGATACTGTCTTCAATAGCATAGGGGGTGACGAGCCAGAACCAAAACCCGCAGCACAATATTGTGGCAAGAAATCCGGGGCGTTTGGCTAGTAGCTCCTGAACACCTCTTACCATACAAAGGCCTGTTTTCTGAGCAAGAATACCGACTAGGCAGGCAAGAATAATAGGTAACAGATAACCAAGCATGATATCGCCCTGTCATAAATTTGTAGTGATTATCTTTTAACTATAATACGTCAGGCTCAGGCTGATTCGCCGGGAAGAGTGTCTACGGCTTGGCGTAAAGACATATCGAATGAAGTGCTGCTAGAACTCTCATACACCTTGTCAAATGTCACAAACTTAGTTTGTGTAAAATAATGTATCAGGAAATTATGTGATTTGAGTCATATTGTATTATGATGATGTCTTATACCAGAGATAAAGAAAGAAATGGAGAGCAATAAGCCTATATGACAATGCACCGCTTAGCGAAATTAACAATCGCGCATATCAACGACACACATTCACACTTTGAACCTTCTTCGATATCACTCAGTTTGCCCGAACAAGTACTGGACGCGGAGACGTCGGTTTATGCAAGCTGTGGTGGGTTCTCCCGCGTGTCGTCAGCGGTTAAGGATGTCAAAATGCAGGCACACCTGAAAGGGCGTGAGTTTATGTTTGTCCATGCAGGCGATTGCTTTCAGGGCACATTGTTTTTCTCACTCTATAAAGGTTTGGCGAATGCAAAATTGCTCAATGCAATTGGTGTCGAAGCCATGGCGTTGGGTAATCATGAGCTGGACATGGGCAATGGCGTTGTTGCTGATTTCATGGATCAGGCTAATTTTCCTCTGTTGGTAGCCAACTGGGACTTGGCGGATGAAAACCAGTCCAAGTCTAATCCGCTCCGTAGCAAGAACAATGTTTACGCATTCGATAACACCAATGATCATGGCCGCTATATCGTTAAAGATGTTGAAGGTGAACCGGTCGCGATTTTTGGGTTGGCCATTGAGAATATGGCGGGTATTGCCAACCCTGATCCTGACACATATTTCCTCAATGTTGTGAGCGTTGCTGAGAAAACTATTTCGGCTATCAGACAGCAAGGGATCAACAAAATTGTTTTGCTAAGCCATCTTGGCTATGACCGGGATCTCGAGTTAGCCTCTCAGGTTGATGGAATTGGTGCAATTATCGGCGGACATACCCACACAATGCAGGGCGACTTTTCCAATATCGGTTACGGTGTCACTGACTCCTATGCGAAAATGGTAAACGGTACCTGTGTGGTACAGGCTGGATGCAATGCATTGGCACTGGGGCAGCTTGAACTCGATTTTAATCCGGATGGTACTGTCGCCAGTGCTAGCGGGGCAAACCAGCTCTTGTTGGGAAGACAATTTACTGTGGATGCAACGCGAAGTGAGCACCTTGACGAAAGTAGCCATGATGCGGTCAAACAGTATCTGAAGGCACAAGCAAATGTTCGCTTTTGTGCCAAAGACCCGTTTATAGAGAATATCCTCAACACAGACTACCGTCCTGATGTACGTCAGCTTCAAACACAGCATATTGCAGAAGCGGTGGAGCCTTTACGCCATGTCAGGATCCCCGATCATAAAGGCGGAAGCCAGATAGCACCGCTGGTGGTTGATAGCTTTGTCTGGAAGGGGCGGCAGCTGGGTCATGACGTTGATTTTGCTATTCACAATGCTGGTGGGGTTAGAGCCTCGCTTAACCCTGGTCCAATTACGTCGGCTGATATTGCCGGTAAATTGCTTCCTTTCGCGATTGAACTAATGGTCTATCAGGTGAAAGGTAGGCAGATCAGGGCTGCCTTGGAAGGGGCGATTAACAATGCCATTGATAATGGTGTTGAGGGAACAGGGAGTGGCAGCTTCCCTTATACATCACATTTGCGCTTCACCTATCGTTGTTGTTCGTCACCTGGTTTGCGAATCGAAAGCTTGCAAACGTTCAAGGATGGAATCTGGAACGATATTGATGATGAGACGGTTTATACCTCGGTTTCTTCTGGTTATACGGCCACGGGTAAAGAAGGCTATAGTGCGTTGCTGGACTGCGTTTCTGAACCAGTGACACTCAACGTAACGATGGCAGATGCTTTTTCAACGTATGCAAAAGAAATGGGGGCGTTGGCTGCACCGACAGAAACGCTGATCTCCTATATTCCATGCGAATGCTCTCAGGTTGTCGCCTGATTAGATAAGTCACCAAAATGAATCAATACACCTTTTATAGGCCGTTGCTAAACCAACCAAGGGTTAGCAAGGCGGTGATAATTCTCCGGACGTAGAATTATCGCCATAGACGACGGGGTTTGTTTGGACAAACTTCATAACGTTCCGTGGCGCAGAGCAAATAACGAAACAGTCAGCTGATTGACTGATATAGGCGATGCCATGAAAAAACTGACAAATAAAACTTGGACAAAAACTCAACTGCTTAGTGACGTTGTCACTAATAAAAATATTGTCGTTAAGGGCAATCACAGTTATTACAGTGATTATTGGGACGATGGTTTTGAACAATCCGTGGTTCGTTACCTGCTCGGTGATGAGCTAACCCGTGATGCGCCCACACGATGGGAAGTCGATAAACTCTATATCGGTGACTATGTGTGTATCGCGGCAGAAGTTGTCATTTTGATGGGAGGAAACCATAACCACCGGGTTGATTGGTTTTCGCTCTACCCGTTTATGGATCATATTGAAGAATCCTATATCGGTAAAGGTGATACCCATATAGGTGATGGTTGCTGGATTGGTATGCGGGCAATGATTATGCCTGGCGTTACAATAGGTGAGGGAGCGGTGATAGCCGCCAATAGTGTCGTTACCAAGAACGTTGAGCCCTATAGTATTGTTGGAGGCAATCCGGCAAAGCATATACGCTATCGTTTTTCCCGTGAGGTGATAGATAAATTGGTAGAATTTGATATCTACAGTTGGCCTGAAGATAAGTTCGACTCCCTGAAACCATATTTATGCAGCTCTGATTTGACCGCCCTTGAAAGGGCAATCAAAGACTATGAACAAGAGTAAAGTCTCAGAATCTTAACGTAATAACTGCATCGAAATTGCGCTTTATTGCCGTTAAATGTCGTCAAAATATTGTAATTTGAGCATCTGGAGTGCCATTTAAATGGCACTCCTTTTTTTATTTATTCAGGAGGGGAATATATTTGGGAGCAAGTTAAAAATAATTCAGCTAATTAATAGAAAGATGCAAAAAAAAACTAAAGACTTAAAAGCCTATGACGATAAAAGGTAGTCAGGTAAGTAATTGTGGAGATGTGGTATGAGTCGTGATTGGGTCGATGTGGCAATGGTAACTGGGTGGATTTCAGCTTGGTCTGTGTTGATTTATTTTATCCCAGCAGCTGGCGTTTAACACTATTTGGATATACCTACTGTGAATATAATGAATGCGTTGATCGGTAAAAAGCCGCGCTTGGTCGCGGCTTTTTAGTCTCATTTCTCACTTATCAAGCGGTAATAGCCTCTGGCTGTTCAGAATTAGCGACTTCCTTTGCTAGTCGATAAGCGGCTAAATCTTCGATTGTCAGTACAGGCATATCAAACTTCTCACCAAACTTAATTACTTCTGGCAGGCGGGCCATTGTGCCATCTGGATTAGTGAGCTCACAAAGTACACCGTAAGGCTTCAAGCCTGAAAGCCTCATCAAATCAATAGTTGCTTCGGTATGACCACGACGCGCCAGTACACCTTCAGGATTTGCTTTAAGTGGGAATACATGACCAGGGCGGCTTAAATCGGCAGGTTTTGCTCCGTCTGCAATTGCCGCTTTAATCGTCGTTACACGATCGGCTGCAGATACGCCTGTAGTTACACCATGGGCCGCTTCGATAGTGACGGTGAATCCAGTCTGGTTTGCACTGGTATTGTTTTCAACCATCATTGGTAGTTCAAGCTGCTCGACGCGCTCTTCAGTCAGGCACAGGCAAACAATGCCTGAACATTCACGGATCATAATTGCCATTTGTTCTGCGGTAAGTGTTTCAGCAGAGAAAATGATGTCTCCTTCGTTTTCACGATCTTCATCGTCAACAACAAGAACACCGCGACCGTTGCGGATTGCATCAAGACCAGCTTCAACACGCTCGAACGGCGTACCAAAAGGGGATAGTAGTGACTGATTCATGGTAAAAGTACTCCAAATAAAAAAGATACCAGAATCAGGGCGTGAAAAGTCAGCGTTTTAGCCAATGCTAAAATAGCTTTACAGAAAGGTATAACAAAGCCAACTTGCATCGGCATTTGTATTGTAAAAGCCTATGGCCAAGGGCCATCACCGATTCTCTTTCATCCGGACTATAACCGTCGGCTCTGGATTGATACTTATAGTAAGTACTGGACCAGATCTGCTGACCTTAAAAGGTTGGTTGCGTAACAAACCTTTTAAGCGCTCGCGGGCTTTTCAAATGGCAGACTCTGCTGTTTGAACTACCGCCGGTGGGGAATTTCGCCCCGCCCTGAGAATTCGAAGAAATCTTATGGAAATCAACCGATACAAGCAAGAGAAAGTGTCGATTTTGGCGCATAAGTTTGAACTGGATGGCTCGCTGAGTGATTTGTCATCAGAGTTCGCGCGGATTTCAACCAGCTTCCTTGGTCGTTAGATATCAGCATTGGAGGACGCTGATGTTTTGAGTACAGTACTTTTTCTTAGATAGCGATTGAGCCACTTGACGAGCATAGGTAAACAATAGGTAGGTAGTTGAATTGCCCCCATCAGGATCAAAAAATCGGGCCCCAGGTAGCTGCCTGCAACGGTAAATGTAAGCAGTACATTACGATTAGCTGAGGTAATCGCTGCCAGTAATCCTTCATTGATACCAGCCCTGGCGTAGGCTACATAACCTGCAAGAAAGTATAAGGCGCAAATAGCTAGTCCAATAAAGAAGAAAACGATACCTGCTGAATATGACTGATCGAATACTTCCCTAAAAGGGCCAATCAGGCCAAATGGAAAAGCCAACACTAATAAGATAGTTACCTGGGATAGTTTTGCATGTACCCGGCTGAGCAGGTTACGAGGAACAACACGGTAACACACTGCAGAAAATAGCATTGGGCCAAAAATGAATATAACCAAACGCTGAAGGTAGCTTTGCATATCCAGTGAAAAGCT
The DNA here is from genome assembly GCF_001939735.1 of Photobacterium proteolyticum. GTDB lineage: Bacteria > Pseudomonadota > Gammaproteobacteria > Enterobacterales > Vibrionaceae > Photobacterium > Photobacterium proteolyticum. The sequence goes on along the minus strand of NZ_MJIL01000095.1, from coordinate 188,277 downwards.
ACTGTCCTGAAAAAGCAATAAGTTCACATAGAGCACAACAGGCATTAGCAGTGTCGAAGAGATGGTTATGGCCATTGCTTTTAGGGGCTCAAGGCCCACAGAGCGGGCTATGGCAGGCGTGGCAAATAGTGAGCCTGTGGCAGCGACAGCTGATATAGCAAGCGTTAGTGAGGCGCTGGCGCCAGCAAGAAGGGCTATAGAACAGCTTACGAGTGAGAGGAACACGGAATGAAAGCCGGCATATAGCCACACAGAGCGCAGTGCCAGCATTTTGATTAATTCGCGCTGTTGCATGCCAAGCAATGTAAAGAGCATTAAGCAAAATAAAATATAGGGAAGGTAGGGAAATACGGCTGCGGAAGCTGATGGAAATGCGAACCCGCATACAGCTGCAATGATAAGTAATAGAGACGAATGACGTGATAGGAAGCTCAGCATAAATTTTATTTTCTTATGACATGTTGCATTATTGTTATACAAAAAGTAAGCCGAATGCAAGCTTATGCTAAACAAGCAATTGAATGGTGTTTTTGCGGGTATTTATGCATAAAACCTGCAGCTTTAGACTAGGCTTTTTTTGCCCTTTTAACTGCAACTTAACACATTAGGAAAACTAATCCTGATATGGAAATATTGTCATTTTTGGAAGGAAAAATAAGCAGTTAAGATTACCTCAGTTCAAAAATACAACAAAAGAGAGGCAATCATGGCACAGGCACTGAATTTTGACACCATCGCAACCCCAGCCGCAATGGACAAAAAAGCCTATGCGGTTAACATCAAAGGATTGATTGCACACGCATTGGATATCTTGTTTGGTGGTAAAAAAACGCCTAAGCAATATAATGTTTCTGATTTACCTGCGCACCTGCAAAAAGACATCGGTCTGTACCGATAGCAGCAAGTCAGAACCAAAGGACATCAAAGAAACGCCGGCTTTTGCCGGCGTTTTTGTCTTCTTTAATTAATCTTATCTGAATTGTTGCAATCTTGTTTCTGTGGGCGGCATTTTTATTGAACTTTTTTGCCATATTTTAATCTTGGTTTAATTATTTTTTTCAAGAATATGGCATTATGGTCCCGTATGTGTATAAGCCACGGAGATGAATTTAGTGGGTTTTTTCTCAAAACTGTTTGGGTTAGATAAAGAAAGCAAGGTTTCTGAGGTGGAGCCTGTAGAATACGAAGGCTATCTGATCTATCCAGAGCCTATTGCTGAAGGCGGGCAATTCCGTATAGCAGGCCGGATCTGCAAGCAAATTGATGGAGAGATGAAAACTCATACATTTATTCGCTCAGATTTACTTGCATCAAAGCAAGATGCTGAAGAGTTTATGTTGAACAAAGCGAAGATGTTCATCGATCAAACTGGCGACAGCATGTTTCAGTGAGAATTCTATTCAAAAGAAGCCAGTACCTGCCACTGGCTTTTTTTGTTTTTGTCTGGGCAGGTGGTGCTACTGGGAAGTAGTAAGTTTTGCGCAACTTCATCAGGGATAGATAGGCTTAAGTTATGCCAATTAAGCTTTCAAGGCGTATCTTCTTCTGGTGAGTTTTAAACAAGTATTCTGCACAATCAGAGTGCTGTTTTGGACGATTAGATGGTTAAACTCGGTAAGCATGGCGATTTATGCAGCTTTTCGTGCGTATTTTGTTAATTTTATTCGTGGTTTGACCTCTGTCCAGGTGTTATAAACGTTCTTTTATTTCTGTTAGAAGGTAACATTCGTTGTAAATAACAACGTATATGTTGGAAAGTTTTGTATTATTCCTACAAAGTACTTGATATTACTGAGTGGGTTGGATACAAAATCGTTACTTCTTTGCCAATGTTCAGGGAATAATAATGCAAATTGGTGTGCCAAAAGAAATACTCGCCAATGAAACGCGAGTGGCTGCGACACCTAAAACGGTTGATCAGCTTATAAAAATGGGGTTCAGCGTTGCGATTGAGCAAAACGCTGGTATACACGCAAGTTTCGACAATGCAGCTTATGAAGCTGCGGGTGCGACAGTCGTTTCAACTGAGGAAGTATGGCAGTCAGATCTTATTCTGAAAGTTAATGCACCGCAGGTAAACGATGAAACTGGCGTTGACGAATTTGACTTGATTAAAGAAGGCGCAAGCCTTGTCAGCTTCATTTGGCCGGCTCAGAATCCTGAGTTGCTCGAAAAGCTATCAGGCAAAAACATCAACGTAATGGCAATGGACTCAGTGCCTCGTATTTCTCGTGCTCAGGCACTTGATGCCTTGAGTTCGATGGCTAACATTGCCGGTTATCGCGCTGTTGTTGAGTCAGCTCACGAGTTTGGACGTTTCTTTACGGGCCAAATTACTGCAGCTGGTAAAGTACCGCCTGCCAAAGTACTTGTTGCGGGTGCTGGTGTTGCCGGTCTTGCTGCTATCGGTGCTGCTGGTAGCCTGGGTGCTATCGTTCGTGCCTTTGACGTTCGTCCTGAAGTTAAAGAGCAGGTTGAATCCATGGGAGCCGAATTCCTTGAAGTCGACTACAAGGAAGACACCAGCACTGGTGATGGCTATGCAAAAGAAATGTCTGATGAGTTCAACAAAGCTGCCGAGCGTCTATACGCAGAGCAGGCCAAAGACGTTGATATCATCATTACAACCGCATTGATCCCTGGCCGTCCGGCACCGGAATTGATCACCAAAGAGATGGTTGATTCAATGAAGTCGGGCAGTGTTATCGTTGACCTTGCGGCAGCAAACGGTGGTAACTGTGCTTACACCGAGGCTGACAAGGTTATTACTACCGAGAACGGCGTTAAGATCATTGGTTACACTGATATGGTTGGTCGTCTGCCTACGCAGTCTTCTCAGCTGTACGGTACAAACCTGGTTAACCTGCTTAAACTTCTTTGTAAAGAAAAAGACGGTAATATCGACATCAACTTCGACGACGAAGTGTTACGCGGTCTTACTGTTATCAAAGAAGGTGAAGTAACTTGGCCTGCGCCACCTATCAAGGTATCTGCTCAGCCACAACAGCCAGTTCAGGAAGTTGCTGCGCCAGAAGAGGTGAAAGAAGAGCCTGCTTCTCCGGCGAAGAAATACGGACTGATGGCTGCTGGTATTGCAGCATTTGGTTGGATCGCAAATTACGCGCCTGCTGAATTCCTTTCTCACTTTACGGTATTCGTACTGGCATGTGTTGTGGGTTACTACGTTGTATGGAACGTAACGCACGCACTGCATACACCGCTAATGTCTGTTACCAATGCAATTTCCGGCATCATCATCGTTGGTGCTTTATTGCAGATCGGTCAAGGTATCGGTTTGGTCACTCTCTTAGCATTTATTGCCGTACTCATTGCAAGTATCAACATATTCGGTGGCTTCTTCGTCACCAAGCGGATGCTTGAAATGTTCCGTAAAGACAAATAAGGAGTAACACATGTCTGCAGGAATCGTACAAGCAGCATATATTGTTGCTGCGGTACTTTTTATCATGTCTCTTGCGGGTCTATCCAAGCAAGAAACCGCACGCGCCGGTAACTATTACGGTATTGCGGGTATGGCTATTGCGCTGATTGCCACTATTTTCGGTCCTGAAGCACAGGGAACTGGTTGGATTATTCTGGCGATGGTAATTGGTGGAGCTATTGGTATCCGTCTGGCGCAGAAAGTTGAAATGACTGAAATGCCAGAACTGGTTGCTATTCTTCACAGCTTTGTAGGTCTGGCTGCTGTTCTTGTTGGCTTTAACACTTACATTGACCATGGTGACCTAACTGGTGCGCTATTGAACATTCACCTTGTTGAAGTGTTCCTTGGTGTATTCATCGGTGCGGTAACCTTTACCGGTTCGATTGTAGCGTTCGGTAAGCTGCGTGGCATTATTGACTCTAAGTCTCTGATGCTTCCACACCGTCACAAGCTAAACCTGGCTGCGATTGTAGTTTCAGTTCTTCTGATGTTCTACTTCGTGAGTGTAGAAGGTTCAACGTTCGCGCTTATCCTTGTTACCTTGATTGCATTTGCGTTCGGTTATCACCTGGTTGCTTCAATCGGTGGTGCGGATATGCCTGTTGTTGTTTCAATGCTTAACTCCTACTCAGGTTGGGCAGCGGCAGCAGCTGGTTTCATGCTGGCGAACGACCTGCTAATCGTAACAGGTGCTCTGGTTGGTTCTTCTGGTGCAATCCTTTCTTACATCATGTGTAAGGCGATGAACCGTTCGTTCATCAGCGTTATTGCCGGTGGTTTCGGTACCGAAGTTGTTGAGTCAGCAGATCAAGATTACGGCGAGCACCGCGAAGCGTCGGCTGAAGAAGTCGCTGAAATGCTGTGTGATGCGAAGTCTGTTGTGATCACTCCTGGATACGGTATGGCCGTTGCCCAGGCACAGTATCCAGTACATGAGATCACTGACAAGCTACGCAAGAAAGGTGTTAATGTGCGTTTCGGTATTCACCCAGTAGCGGGTCGTCTGCCTGGCCACATGAACGTACTGCTTGCTGAAGCGAAAGTACCTTATGACGTCGTTCTTGAAATGGATGAGATTAACGATGATCTGTCCGAGACGGATGTTGTACTGGTAATCGGCGCGAACGATACAGTGAACCCAGCGGCGATGGAAGACCCGAACAGCCCAATCGCAGGTATGCCTGTATTAGAAGTTTGGAATGCCAAGCACGTTATTGTCTTTAAACGTTCAATGAACCCTGGTTATGCTGGTGTACAAAATCCATTGTTCTTTAAAGAAAACTCTCAGATGCTATTTGGTGATGCAAAAGATTCTTGTAACAAGATTCTTGAACATATCTAATATTTGTATATTGAGATAGATAATAATGGGAGCCTTTGGGGCTCCCATTTTTTTTGAATAATTTCTGCCTGAAATAACAATCACTTTAATAGCACGAAAGTGCTTGTTTCATAACTGTCTTAAACTAATGACAATTTTCTGACAATAGGGGGTCATTGAGTGATACACTTTGCTTATGAAAAAGTATGTCTTATTAATTTTGCTATTTGTTTCAGGGCCTAGCCTGGCTTCAGTTGAGAATTTACCCGATCGACTTAGCGCGGTGCGCTCAGAGCTACTTAATAGTGAGCCTTTAGCGACATACGATTTTCGTCAGCTTCAAAGCCGCTTCCCAAACTCGTTGTTATTACCTTCTAGTTTGTTACCTCAATCGGCAGCATACCCACTCAAATCACTGAAAAGGCTTTATACCAACGCAATTACTTGCAAAGGTCCCTGGCCTGTCAGTCCTCTGGTTACTCAACCTGTCGTTTTCACCAGAGCCATTTGTAACAATACAGTATTGCCAAAGGGGTGGTTTGTACGCTCTGGTTATATTCATCCTGGTGGTGGAAGCTATGCTGACCGGTATCTGGAAAAGCACCCTGATTCAGCAGAGCAGCTTGATGGTTTTTTGCATATTCAGGAAAGGAAACTGGCCCCAACGAATACTATTCTTGGCCGTTTGCAGCGCATGAGCAGCAATGAAATTCAGGTATTTATCGCTGGGGCAGAGACCTTTATCTCTAACGGCGAACTCTGGATTAGGAATGGCAATGAGTACCATATTTATGACCAGCCAACATGGTCTTTTGCGCTTGATAAATATGATATTACATTTAGCCGATTGAACCAGACTGACTTTTGTTTGGTTAAAAGCGGCAACCTATGTTGGCAGGAGGTGGATAAATCTCATCTGACATTTTATTTGTTGGTTGGTCTACTTGTTGCCAATGTTGCCTTATTGATTGGCTGGGGAGCATATCGATTGCGCATTCGTCGTCGTGCCATGCAGGAAAGGATGCTGGTATTGCAAATACTGACTCATGAGCTCAGAACGCCGATCGCCAGCTTGGCGCTGACTGTCGAAGGGTTTAGACGTCACTTTGATGCTTTGCCCGAAAGTCTATATGATGAGTTCAGGCGTTTGACGGAAGACTCAAGACGATTACGACAGCTTGCCGAAGCCAGTAAGGACTATTTACAGGCTAATCAGCAGGAGCTGAGTGTTCAGCAGGTAGATTCATTCAACGAATGGATTGAATACCTAAGTGAACCTTATGAGGATGTGTCCCTGGTATTGGATGAAGACAGATCCGTAAACGTGAATATTTATTGGCTGGGCACATGTATTGATAATTTGTTATCTAATGCTCAGAAATATGGCACCGCGCCAGTTACATTAACTTCATCGTTCCGTGACGGAAAACTGATTGTAAGGGTTAAAGACAATGGACCGCTTGGTTCTCGAGACTGGGCAAGATTAAGGAAGCCCTTTGTAAGTGAAAAAGGCTTGGGGCTTGGCCTTACAATCGTTGAATCGATGATTCGTAGAATGGGAGGGCGCATGAAGCTTGAAGGCCCTCCTACAACATTTATTTTGGAGATACCGTGTGAATCGAACTCTGCTTCTGGTTGAAGATGACCGCAACCTTGCCGATGGTTTACTCGAAGCCTTAAAAGACGCTGGCTATGAATGCCTGTACGCCGATTGCGCGACAAAGGTTGCTGATTTATGGCCAAATGCTGATTTGGTCGTGTTGGATCGCCAGTTACCGGAAGGTGACTCGCTGGATTATTTAAATGACTGGCTCTTGATTAAGCATGTGCCGGTTATTCTGCTTACTGCAATGGTATCAGTGTCAGACAAAGTTGTCGGGTTGGATTCTGGAGCGAAAGATTATTTGACCAAACCGTTCGCAGAAGAAGAACTGTTGGCAAGAATACGTTTACACCTGCGTACTGCCAGTACGAGTACAGAAGAGGTGCCTGTTGCCAATGTAATCTCTGTTGGTGATATAGATATTGACCTTGATAGCCGAGAGGTTAGGCAGGGCAGTGACGTTATTGTTTTGACTCGTACTGAGTTTGAGCTTTTGGTATTCCTGGCAAAGAACTCTGGTCGTGTGTTCACCCGTGACGAGCTTCTTGACCAAGTTTGGGGCTACAATCATTACCCAACAACACGTACTGTTGATACGCATATCCTGCAGCTACGCCAGAAGCTGGCTGGTATCGAAATCGAAACACTGCGTGGGGTAGGTTATCGGATGAAATCGTCGTAGTGAAGAGTAAGATTTCATATACCTGTTCACTGTTTATTCTACACTCGGTGCTAGCTGTACCGAGTGTGGCTGCAAACTGGTTTACAGGGCAAGATGCATACACTGTTGCCCATCAAAGGCTGCTTGAAGGTAAGACGTCTGATAGTTTTGACAGCATGGTTCAGGCGTGGCAGCAGGATCCAAATCAGGATCAACGAAGCAATCTCAATGCGTTATTCAAACTGGCAGTCACGGAAGACTGCGGACGAAGCCTGGCTCAGAAGGTGCTACCGCCGTGGATACCTAATCTATCGATTGAGCGTGAAGTTATTCGGAATCTTAATCAAACTATGCTTAAGTTATCGATAGCGGGAGTCACTCAATCGAATATTGCTGAAGTTAAACTGACTAAGTGGCCAAATCAAAACATCATCGCCAGTACACCTAACGTAGAAGAAGGTGGTTATTTTTCTGTCGAGACCCGTCGGCTTGAGAAACCAATCAGTGCCGGTTTGTATCAATTAACTATTAATACTGACGGTGAAGATAGCTTCAATCATTGGATATTGCTGACCGAACCTACAGCGAAGCAACGAATTGGCTGGAAGGACAGTAAAAATTGGCGTATCGAGCAAGGTCGATTACCGGATCCCGCTTGTCCGTCAGCTGTACTTTCGATGAGTCTGTATGATCTGAATGACACTACGTGGACTCCGCTCTGGACCGAAGATGTTGATGGTCGGCTGCCGACAACATTACCCAAAATTGATGTACCGGATGGACGTTATTGGCTAAGTGTCGGGTTAATTGAAAGCCGCTGGCAAGGTGATATCTCTATTTTGGATATACAAACTATTACACGTCCTGTCGACTACCCTGGGTTGTAATCTCTTAGTTATGACTAACTCTCTGTTTTATCAATAATCACCCTAAAATCGGTAAACCTGCTCAACAGAAGGGCATTTTATTTATAAACATGTATTTTAATTGTACCTTTTAAGGTGTATTATCAATGCATGTTTAGATGTGGGTTAGGTTTACCTATGATGCAGATCCTCGATAGCGAGAAAGAACAACGAATAATCCCCGTTTTTCGCTTAGCTTTTCGTCCTTTTTTTCTTGGAGCTAGTGCATTTTCAGTGATTTCAATGCTGCTGTGGGCTCTATTTTGGTCTGGGAGTGCTGATCTCAGTGCGTTGATGTATGGCAATCCGTTGTGGTGGCATAGCCATGAGATGTTATTTGGCTTTACCGGTGCCGTCATTATCGGCTTCTTGCTAACTGCCGTTCAAAACTGGACCGGTAACCCCGGTGTTCGTGGTTGGAAACTGGCTTCAATATTCATGCTTTGGTTGCTTGCCCGCATTGGTCTTTTAATCGGAACGCCAAGCACAGTAATTATGATTCTTGATCTGCTTTGGATGCCTTTGGCTGCTTATTTTCTCGCAAAGCCGATTGTTATACGCAAGCAATGGAACAACCTGTTTTTCGCCCCTCTAATATTGCTGTTAACGTATCTTAACGCTCGCTTTCATATGTTGGCGCTTGGTGTTGGTGAAGCCGATCTTCGCTCAGTATCCTTCATGTCACTGATTGTGATTTCGGTAATAGTGCTCGTTGTTGGGGGCAGGGTCATTCCGTTCTTTACATGGCGAGGGACAAATACCGAGCAGATCACCCGTGTTAAGTGGATTGAACTAGGGGCCTTGATACCAAGCTGGCTGCTGCTTGCAAACGTACTGCTGCCAGTACCTGCGACATTGAGTGAGTTCACTTTACCTCTGCTGTTAGCAGCAACAGGAATCTTTAACCTGATTCGTTTTGTGCGCTGGCGTACAGTCTCGACGCTAAAAAATCCGCTGCTGTGGCTGTTGCACTTTGCCTATATGTTTATGATTCTTGGGATGCTTCTACTTGCTGTTCACTTCCAAGCGGGAGATATTAGTTACAGTGTAGCGCTTCATTTCATTACTGTTGGTGGTATTGGGTGTATGATTCTGGCAATGATTGCGCGTGTTTCTCTCGGCCATACCGGAAGAAGTTTGCAGATCAATCGTGTCATGGTAGCGGCTTTTGTAACAATTATGGCATCGGCACTGATTCGAACTTTAGTCGTCATGCTATTCCCAACATTGATGCTTGATGGGTATATTTTGTCAGCGATTCTGTGGGCAATTGCCTTTGCAATTTTCACCGTTGTGTATTATCCGATTTTAACCAAGCCTCGATTGGATGGACGTCCGGGATAAATAGGTGACAAGCACCTAGATTATCCCTAGAATAACGCTCCCTTTATATCGATAAGAATGAACCGCTATGTTTAACAACGTGCCGACATTGACTCACGAACAACAGCAAAAGGCTGCAGAAAAGATACATGAACTGATGGCTCAGGGTATCAGCAGTGGAGAGGCAATTATGATTGTTGCCAATGAAATTCGTGAAGCTGACGCGAAAAAGAAAGCGGCACAGAGTGAAACAGACTCATAGCTTATCGCTTTAAGTTAATTCATTTATGAAAATAGGCACCTTTGGGTGCCTATTTTTTCATCAAACTGTGCGATAAATCTCAAGAGCTATATCTACCCTTAGCAAACAGACTGATGCTGAAATAGAATAATTAAGTTAGCTTTTATAAGGACTTTTGCACAGGGGGCAGGATGAACAACCGTTACCTGAAAGCTCGTACACTTGCTCGCGCTAAACATAAAGATCAAATGTACGGTGCTGTTCCTTATTATATCCATCTCGATGCGGTTTCACGGTTAGCTAGTCCATTTGGTACAGATGCGATGATAGTCGCCCAGTTACATGATGTTATTGAAGATACTCCAACGAGTATTGATGAACTGGCGGCTGATTTTGGCTACCTGGTCGCTGATGCTGTTGGTTATATGAGTGACGGTAAGCTTGAAGACAGAGCGGCTAGAAAAGCAGATATAAATTTTCGCTTAGGTGCTCTGGATGTCGACGAAGAGGCGGCCAGGATTGCTTTAATTGTTAAAGCATGTGACCGCCTTGCAAATGTCAGAGCAAGCTCAAAAAGTACCGAGAAATACTTTCATTTATACCAACAAGAACACCCGGATTTTAAGCAAGCGGTTTATCGAAAAGGCCTATGCGAGGCTATCTGGTGGGAATTGGATAACTTACTCAAGTATTCGGAAGCATCGTAACAAGGAATTATATAGCGCGACAATAGCACAACATAAAAAGGGGCCAAGGCCCCTTTTATGTTTATTCGCTTATAGACGTTTAATTATTCTTCGTCGTAAATGGTAGGAATTGGCTGACGCTTATGTTGCGTAGCCTGGTAGATTTCAACCAAACGTTCTGCAACTTCAGTCTCAACCGGCTTTCCTTCCAGGAAGTCATCAATTTGATCGTAAGTTACCAGTAGTGCATGCTCATCGGGTTTCTGCGGCGCAAGCTCTTCCAGATCAGCTGTCGGTACTTTCTTCACAAGAAGTTCAGGAGCACCCAGTGCAGCAGCAAGTTGACGTACCTGACGTTTGTTCAAGCCAAATAGAGGGGCAAGATCGCAAGCACCATCACCAAACTTGGTATAAAAGCCGGTAATATTTTCCGCTGAATGATCAGTACCCAGAACCATACCTCCGACAAGGCCAGCCACTTCATACTGGGCAATCATACGGGCACGTGCCTTTACATTGCCTTTTACAAAGTCGACTTTGTTGTGGCATGAAGGCAGAAGCTCCGTACCTTCCAATGCCTCGAGGGTTCTGGCATGGGTACCGTCAACACCGTCTTTGATGTTTATACTGATGGAGTGGGTTGGTTGAATAAATGAAAGAGCCAGCTGTGCTTCGTCTTCGTCGTGTTGTTCACCGTAAGGTAGACGAACTGCAATAAATTGATAATCTTGCGTGTTGGTTTCGTCATTCAGTCTGTTGATTGCAAGCTGAGCCAATCGGCCACAAAGTGTGGAATCGATACCGCCACTGATCCCAAGAACCAGAGACTTGCAGTTTGCCTGCTTGAGTTTATGCTGAATAAAACCGACACGGCGTTGAATTTCGAAATCGACATCAATTTCTGGCAGGACACGCATCTCTGCGCGAATAAGCTGTTCCATAGTGAATGAATCCTCAGGGCGTTGCCCAGTTTCTAATCATTTAGCTCAACCGAATGCAAAAAAATTCAGGTTTGCATTAAATCTTTACCAAAATCATGCGATAACTCTAAGACAGGATCAATCCTGAACTCACAATAAATCCAAATTAATGATAAATCGGTATAAAAAAGGGGCATTCTAGTCATGACAGCATCAATTGCCGTGTTTGGTAGCGCATTTAATCCGCCCAGTCTGGGGCATAAATCTGTGCTAGAAAGGCTGCAGCGTTTCGACCGCGTATTACTGTTGCCAAGCTATGCGCATGCGTGGGGAAAAGTGATGATCGACTATGATGCCCGTTGTGAATTGGTTGATGCTTTTATCGGTGATCTCAACCTGCCTAACCTTGAGCTATCACGTTTGGAGCAAGAGATGGCTGTCGGTAACGAGCCTATAACGACCTATGCAGTACTCAGCAAGTTGCAGCAGCAAACTCCAGATGCAGAGCTTACTTTTGTGATTGGTCCGGATAACTTTCTTAATTTTGCGAAGTTTTACAATTGTCAGGAAATTGTCAAAAAATGGCAAATCCTGGCATGTCCGGAGACGGTTAGCATACGAAGCACAAATTTACGTGATAATATTGTCAATAAGCGTTCCATCTCACACTTAACGACTCCAACAGTGGCTAGAATGCTTGATGACCGAACGCGTTATTGCTTTCACGAGACCAGCACCAAGGATCAATGACAAGCAATAACGATATCGGGTGACCTTGTTTTTTCACCATGGTATCGGAAGGCTTGTTTTGAGCAGTTGTAAGATAAGATCATATATCTATGCTTTCATAGCCAGTTCAATAAGCGCTTACGCTTGGGCTATGCCTTGTGAACAATTTACAGCAAGTCAGCTAGCTGGTATGACGGTCGAAGAGCAAAAAACCTTTTCGACGTCTTGCAGCGTTATTGATGATTCACCGCCAGATTATTATGTTCCTGCCGAGCGTCAACAAACTCAGCAAGCATGGAAGTCGGAGTCAAAGACTGAAAGTGATTTCTGGGATGACTGGAAAGGCAGCAATGGCTCGCCAGTAGTGTCGTCCAAATCAAAGTCTAATTCACAATTTTTCGGCCTTGGTGTCTGGATCCCGGCCAAATACGAAGATCCCGATATTGAGACGATGAGAGACGCCGAAGAGTGGATTAAAAACCACGGATTACAAATGAGCTTTGGCGTGGGTGGGGAAGACGGTCGTTCAACGCGCGTCAGGGTCGACTATCGTTGGCATGGCGAAAACCTTGATGATATTTCCCTGCAAGTAGAGATCCCTTTTCAGTAGCCATATACACCATAGGTCACCGTATCAAATGTACTGTTTCAATTTTAAAAGCGACGTTGTCACGTCGCTTTTTCTATTTCGTTCCAGCCTATTCTGTTGATTAGTCGAGTTCTAGTCCAAGAATCGGTTTTGCTAGTGCGGCAATCGTGTCCTTTGGTGTCTTCAGTGTATCCGAAATTTGCTCAAGCTTACGGCCTGAACGGGATAGTTTAAGCGCCTCGCGCATTACTATACATGCTTCAAGCTCACTGCTTGAGAAGCCGATGATTTCCGAAATGGCCGCCAGTGCTGGTTTATCCGTTACCTTGTCACCTTTTAGCAACTGATTGAGCTGGACATTATAGTCATTTCGCAAGGCAGGACAGAGTGAGTTTGATTTAACTTTTAACTTAGCAACTTGATCAGCTATTACACGCAATAGGTTGCCAGCTGGGCCGTCAAGGCTATCAGTTGACTGCGTTTTGAATTCTTGGCGCAATTCGGCAAGTAGTGCCGTTAAAAGCTTACTGACAGAGAAAAAGCCAGCTTCTCTACATACCGGTGTTGTTAAACGGGCAGAAAACTCGACTTTGTCATATTGAGTTCCCGGTAGAACGGTAAGTGCATGTAGGCAGTCAAAAGGGATCCAGAAGCCGGCACCTTTCGTGATTAAGAATTCTTGCTTACCTAGTCGGACAAGCGCAGAGCCTTCCTGAACAACAATCATATAAGAAGTATGACTTTTGCGACGTGAGCCAACGTGTAGGAAGTTTTGAATGTTGTGTGAAAATTCTATAGCCTGTTTCATAGTAAGTCTCTAGCAAAAAAGCACGCACATATTGTTCTGTTTTAAGCAAACCGTCAATAATTGGCATGGATTAGTCCGTGATTTGATGCATTATTAGTAAGAATTGCTACGCTAACAACAGACACCATCGCTTAAAATACGGTAATGTGTTTGAAATCTATCCATATTTATGTGGTATGACCTCCAACCAGGCAGGTAGTTGCGTCATGTCATTGGGCAAACTGATAAATCTGCGTAAAATGTCGCGGTTTTTATTTTATATGAAGCATAACTGTGCAAACTGATAACGATATATATAAAGAGATCCGTCCGTATAACGATGACGAAGTAAGTGAGGCAATTGAACGCCTTGTTAACGATAAGGAATTCATTTCTGCAATCCTAAATTATCGTTTTCCCCAACTATCAGGCGTACTTGGCTGGTTATTGATCCCGTTGATCAAACGCTTCCTGATTAAAAAATGGTCTAGCGTAAAGACAGTAGAAGACGTTCAGTTCCAGGTCGCCAAATATATGAACGCTACCATTGATCACTCATGTGACGGTGTCACAAATAGTGGTATGGAGAAGCTTGACCCGAATCAGTCTTACCTGTTTATTTCAAACCATCGCGATATTGCCATGGATCCTGCGATGGTTAACTGGTGTCTATATAAGCAGAACTTTAAAACAGTTCGCATCGCTATCGGCGACAACCTGCTTAAGAAACCTTGTGCGACAGAATTAATGCGCCTGAACAAAAGCTTCATTGTAAAGCGTTCCGCGAAAGGACCGCGCGAAATGATGAAGGCACTTGGTCAGCTTTCAAGTTACATTTCTCACTCTCTTGAAACTGGCAATTCTATCTGGATTGCTCAGAAAGAGGGTCGAGCCAAAGATGGAAACGATAAAACGGATCCGGCGATTCTGAAGATGTTTTTCATGGAAGGACGCAAGCGCAAGCAGTCTTTCAATGAATTTATCGCGGGGCTGAATATTGTTCCGGTCGCCATCTCCTACGAAAACGATCCGTGTGATGTGGCTAAAGCAAAAGAGCTTTACGAGAAAGCAACGTCTGGTAGCTACGAGAAAGGCGAGCTCGAGGATATAGAAAGTATTATCCAGGGTATCGTGGGTCAAAAGCGCCGCATTCATGTTAGCTTTGGCGATGTGATCAAGGCACCGTTTGAAACACCAGAAGAACTGGCTGAAGAAGTTGATCGACAGATCACCGAGAACTATCACTTGTTTCCGGCGAACTATATTGCAGCAGACCAGACGCATGAGTCTGTTACAGATGCAGAGAAAACACGATTCTCTGAGAAGCTATCTGATTTGCCAGCAGGTGTAGTCGATATCTTGAAGAAGATGTACGCATTTCCTGCACTGAAAAAACAGCAATAAGATGTCTGGCAGCAGGTATTAACTACCTGCTGCCAAGTTTAATATTTAGGATCGGGAGTAGCACTCAAGGTTCTTACTATCGCTTTAGGAGACAACACTTCAACCCGCCGGTTTTTTCTTTTGTCTGCCTCTGATGAACCCTTCGCAATCTTTTCACTAAATCCCGCAGCGACTATCTGGATTCTTTCCTCTTCAACCCCAAAAACAGATGAAATATAGATGGCGACACTAAACGCACGCTCATAGGAAAGAACAATGTTTTCTTCTTCGTTGCCACTGTCATCACTGTGTCCAACCACGACAATGAAACTGTCAGGATGTTGCCTGAGCCTGACTGCTATAGCATCAAGATCACGTTGGTTGGTTGCATCAAGCTCGTAGCTGTCTTTATCAAAATACACAGTCTGACGCATTTCGGGCAGTTCAGTTAGCAGGATCTTAGCGCTTGGCACTACAGAGGATGGAGATGTTGATTGTTGTACCTGGCTATTAGTGACGGCGTCACTTCCATTTCCGCAACCAGTCAGCAATAAGCCGCTCAGTAAGTACGGAATCAATGAATAGCATTGTTTTCTCTTGCACGACATTAGGCAACCTAAAGCAGTAAAGCACTACTTTAGGTTTAGAACATCTCTCTAGAATCACAACTACAGAATTGAGAAGGAATTTGCCTGTCTAGCGTTTAATAGCGGGGTTGGGGGTGCGGTAAGGCGGAACTGCCATACTTTCAGACATGAAATCTATAAATGAACGAACCTTAGGCGCGAGATATTTGCGTCGTGGGTACACAGCATAAATCGGCAGTTCTACGTCAGCTTTCCACTCAGGTAGTAGTTCAACAAGTCTACCAGTCTCGAGTTCATCATTAATTAAGTAGGTAGCCAGGTAGGCAATGCCCAATCCAGACAGTGCTGCATCGAGAACTGCCGGCGCGTTATCGATACGATAAGTGCCTCTTGCTCGAATTGATTGTCTTACACCATCGCGTGTGAATTCCCAGTTAACGTATTTTCGTTCACGGCTCTGGTAGGTAATGCAGTTATGCTTACGCAATTCACTTGGTGATGATGGCGTGCCATTTTGTTTCAGATAGTCTGGCGATGCAACGACAACAAACTTACAGTCGGCTAGCTTACGTGCCACCATACCTTCTGGCGGGTGTTCATGAATTGCAACCCAGCAGTCAAAGCCTTCTTCAAGCAGGTTAGGGCGGTGGTCAAATAAACTGACTTCAAGCTCTAGGTCTGGATGGGATTTTTGGAACTCGGCCAGTGCCGATGTAATGTTGGCATTGCCAAATGACTGCGCAATACCGACGCGAAGCACGCCTTTAATCTCATTACGGTAACCAGCAACCATTGCTTCAGCTTCACTGACTGTATCCAGCAGTTGCTGGCCGTACTCTGAATACTGCAAACCTATATCTGTTAGTGCTACGGCGCGAGTACTACGTTGTACTAACTGACAGCCTAATCGTTCTTCAAGAAAGCGAATCTGCTTACTGACTTGTGATTTCGAGATGCCAAGACGCTCTGCTGCACGAGTGAAGTTTTGTTCGTGACCAACAGTAGCGAGGATAACCATTTGTTGAAGATTTTCTAGCATAGGGGAGAACCATAAAGAGACAACATTAAAAGTATACCATTGATTACAAACCGGTAAATAATCTAGGTCATGGTCTGTGACAATGTCACAGTGAAATTTATTGCCTCCACACGCTCTCTCCACAAGATATCTCTGCAATAAGAAGAAGATCTCGCTCTCAAGCCTAAGATCTTCTAGATATTAATAAAATCAGCCCATACAGAATAATCGTTTGTTTGCTCTGAGTAGTAGTCACTTACTGATAGTAGGTTAGTGGATATTTACTTTATATAATTCAGTATCTTACAACATAGTTTTTGTGTGTGAACAATGCCAACTCTGATTTTGTAACTAAATTACACCAGCCACTGCCGATCAGTTTATTATTCTGATCTTCAAGGATCTTTGATTGAGCGAGCATAACCATTAATCAAATCGATGTACATCATCAAATTGAACGATTTTATTAATTTAATGTGGTTGACTATGATGAAGCCTCATTAGGAGGTTGTATGTTTAAAGTGTTATGGCGATTCTTTGTTTTGGGCTTATACAGTTTTGGGGGGCCTGCCGCTCATATCGGTTATTTCCAGCGGGAGTTCGTTCAGAATAGAAAATGGCTGAGTGATCAGGACTTCACTCACGCAGTCGCTTTGTGTCAGTTTTTGCCTGGCCCGGCAAGTAGCCAACTTGGTATGTATATCGGTTATAAGAAGGCGGGATATCTTGGTGCTGCTTCGGCGTTCATCGGGTTTACCTTTCCATCTTTTTTACTGCTGACGTTATTGGCTATTGGTAACCAGCAGTACAATGATGTCGTTATTATCGACACTGTTATACTGGCTGCGAAGCTATTGGCTGTTGTTGTGGTCGCAGATGCGTTTTGGGGAATGGCCAAGAAGAATCTGACTGGTAAGTTGACCTTCAGCGTCGCCTGTTTGACGGCGATAGGAGTCTATTTCAGTACTGGATTGATAGGGCAGATCTTTCCTATTCTCTTAGCTGCTACACTTGGCTTTTTACTTTCATTTAAAGACGGAGCCACTCAGTCAGACTCGAGTGAGAATACGCTTATTAGGCCAAACGTGTTTATACTGGGTTTCTTTGCTCTGTTGCTTGTCGGTATGCCGATGCTCGCAGGGCAGTTTGAACTGTTTGGTTTGTTTAATATCTTCTATCAGGCAGGGAGCTTCGTTTTTGGTGGTGGGCACGTAGTACTGCCGCTGTTGGAACCAATGCTTGATGGGATGGTCAGCCAGGATACGTTTCTGAGTGCCTATGCCTCTGCGCAGCTTGTACCTGGCCCTATGTTTACTATGGCGAGTTATCTCGGTGCATCTGCATTTGCCGATAGTCCAGTATTAGGCAGCCTGGTTGCAACCATTGCTGTTTTCCTACCAGGAAGTCTATTGCTATTTGCTTTCCTGCCTGCTTGGAGTGCTTTAGTTAACCACAGTCGGTTGAAGTCATCGATTATGCTTGTTAACGCCAGCGTTGTAGGCTTGTTGGCTAGTGCATTTGTTAAGCCAGTGCTGCTGACATCAATAGGAACGGTTTTTGATGTTTTTGCTGTCGTCGTGGGTTACCTTCTATTGAAGTATCGAAACTGTCCGGTCTGGCTACTGATCATCTTGTTCGCCGGGTACAAATTTATCATTTAAGACAAGATTCGAAATAGCAGCCTTTTGGCTGCTATTTTTCTTACCTCTAACGCACTATAACTTTATGGCTTGTATCCCAATATAATATCCATACATCATTCACCTAATAAATATAAACACTACGAAAGTAAGCTTAACAAGTGAAATATACCGAGAGATTTTGTTGATTAAGCTAATGTTAAGTCAGTCCTGCTAGTGTTTTGGTATTACATACACACTTGAACACAACAAATGACGATAAAAAGAAAGGTTCGACCAAATCTTACCAATTATGATGTACTTGAGCTCATTCAAGAAGAACTTCGTCAATCAGAGAAACGTATTGTCAGAAAGGTGATTATTGCTGTCTCAGCTGGGGTTTTAATGGTTTTGCTATTCATAGTTATCACCATTAGCACGCAAGGCAAAACAGTACGAGATTATGCTGCAGAAGCCATGAAGAAAGCCTTCGAAGCTGAGCGGGCAGTACACATTATTGATGAGGCTGCCGGCACCAATTTTCTAGACCAATCCAAGAGCGGCGCCAACTAAGAAGCTAAATACGAAGTTAACTACGAAACTAGGCATGAAGTCAGGTATATATTCGGGGCTCTAGGATGGAGTCCTTGGTTACATCTGTACTACCAATGAATGGTTCTTTATCAATAGCTCAGGCTTTGCCGTTTTTAGCATCGACTGTTTTGTATCTTCTTCATCGAGTCGATAAACGGGTTGGGTCAGAATCAATTGGCCAACCATTTCAACAACTGAGGACAGTAACTGTTTGCTGGCAAAGCTTGTTAATTCGTCAGGTGTTAACTCAAGCGATTCGACCTCAAGATCATTCAAGAAAATAGCGCCTTCATCCTGGTCATAATACGGCACAGCACTAAAGCTGACATCTATGGCTACCTCTTGTTGTCGTTGACCCGATATCATGAGTTTTGCCTGAGATTTGGCGTCAAGACTTACTCGATCATCAGCCACCCGTCCTATACCAACTTTTATGTCACTGAACTTAACATTGGCGTAGGCTAAACCTTTTATTCCGACAGTCCGCTCAAAAGCAGCACGACTATCAAGATAATCTTGAATCTCTGCCTCAGTTACGCTGTAACTTGCACAGGATGACAATGCGAAAGTAATGAGTAAGGCGACTAGTTTCTTCACTGCTGACCTTCTAAGTTTCACTCAAACATTCTTTAAGTATCAGCAATCTATTGGTTGTCTGCCACTTCAGGCGCGAGAAACACTAAAAACAGTATTTAAATTCGTCTTTATACAGTTTATCCAGTTGTTTACGGTACTTCACTGCTTGTTTATTAGTGTATTTCTGCCGCATTTTACTGTGTATTTTTTCAATCTTGGCACGTGTCTTGAAGCATTTTTCATGCTTTTCGCTGTTCGCGGCAACATATGAGGCGCTAGATAGCAGAGTTATGCTAAGTGTCGCACTGACTAATTTCCTAATCATCGATGTACCTGGTTAATTGATTGTTAGCAGCAGTATATGGGAATTACAGTTGCATGATTGCTTAAGTGGTAATGATTTGGAGTTTGAGCTCAGTTTTAGTTAGCAAGCTACAGCATAATTACTCACTGTTAGAGGGGGGGAGCATGATGAGTGTTCAGTTAGGCTGAACACTCATCATAGGGGCGTTAAGCGATTTCAGAGAAGAGTAGTTCAAGATCATAGTTGTTACGTTTTAATGTATTTTTCAGCTTATTCAAGGAGCTTACCTGCAGCTGTCGAATACGCTCTCTGGTTAAACCCACTTCATCTGCTACCTGTTGTAATGTCTGCACTTCATGGCCTAGCAGGCCAAAACGACGACAAATGATTTCTCGATCCCGCTCATTGAGACAGTCCAACATCGATATTGCCAAGTTTCGTATATCCTGCTTGTTGATAACGGTATCGGGTTGGGTTGATGTGTTGTCGGCAATAAATGCAGAAATTGTCTGTGAGTTGCTGTCTTCTGTGATTGCCTGGTCAATAGATACAACAGGAGCATCAAGCGCTAATACGCTTGAGACATCATCGACACTTCGTTCAAGCTTCTCAGCAATCTCTTCATGGCTTGGCTCTTGGTTGGAGCTTTTCATTAACTGCTTATAAGTTCGTAGAATCGTATTTATTTCCTTAGAGACATGCACAGGAAGACGAATCGTACGGGCTTGATTGTGTATAGAGCGTTCAATGGTCTGTTTAATCCACCATGTCGCATAAGTTGAAAATCGGAATCCGCGCTCCGGATCGAATTTTTCAACGGCAGTAATTAAACCGATATTTCCTTCATCGATTAGATCACTTAATAACATGCCGCTACCACGGTATTTCTTCGCAATACTCACAACAAGACGAAGATTACTTTCAATCATCGTAGCTTTTGCATACTCATCGCCTAAAAGGCTCTTACGGCTATATTGAATTTCATCATGTTTAGATAACAGTGGCTTCTGCGCTATATCCTGTAGATATAGGTGTATGACATCTGTTTCAAATCCATGTACATCTTGCGGTCTGATATCCATACCATTTCCCTCAATAAATTGTACAACAATATTTTTATACTTATTTTCCTATACACAACCACAGTAACATACACATGTTGCATATTCTATTCGATAACACCTCAAATATTGCAAATAGGTATAACCATTTGTTATTTAGAAGAGGTAGGGCAATGGATCATGAATTTCATTTTAAGAAATGATTTAATGCTGTGTCTTGATAAGGAGTGAAATATTAGTTCAACAATATTAAAGGCTTATAGTTAAATTGAGGTGAGAGAGGACAGCTATATAGATATATATTACGCATGATTAATGTGCCTGAAAGTCCCTGTTACGCTGTAACTTGTTGCGTCTGGGTTACTTTATTGTGATGCCCGTCAATGATAGCTATATATAGTTACATAAAATTTAATAGCTTAATTTCTATTAATAATAGCTGAGAAAATTATCTTTAACTAAATTCATCAGCTAGCTTAAGAATATTGCGACAGGTATCACTTGCCTGAATGTTTTTATAAATTTCCTTTAGCGATTATATGATTTTCAATAATGATTATTTCTAGAGAGTAATCATTAAAATTCATTTCTGTGAGTTCAATTTTTATTTGTGTTGGAATGCGTATTCCATGCTCCTAGTAGGTTTTTTGCTGTTTATTAATTGGTAGAATAGTTATGTCTAATATATGGCTCAAATTGTATGATTTTTCAATCTGGTTACAGCGTCACTCTTGCAAGATTGAACAACAGTAATAGAAGGTCCTCCTATGCTTCATATTGATGAAATAAAGCTAAGAGTTGCTACTAGTGAAGATAAACTACCTTTATATTCATTGCTCACTACAGATGAAGAGTGGACAAAGTTTAACGGTCCATATTTTCCGTATTCAACACCGACACTCGAAGAATTTGAATCTGGTATGTTCAAGCGACTATGTGAAGGTATCGACGCGCTTTTGATTGAGTTCCAGGGAGAAGTGATTGGCAGTGTTTCTTACTACTGGGAAGACCAGCGAACACGGTGGCTAGAAGTTGGCGTCATCATTTACGATAGTCGCTACTGGAACAAGGGAGTGGGTAGAAAAGCTCTAATCCCTTGGATAACACACCTGTTCAATACGCTTGAAATTGCACGCGTTGGGTTAACGACATGGTCTGGTAATCCAAGAATGGTCGCTTGCGCACAATCCATCGGCATGACACTTGAGGCAAGGTTGAGGAAAGTACGCTACTTTCAGGGGCAATATTACGACTCGGTTAAATTGGGCGTGCTTCGCGAGGAGTGGGTTGAGTTACAATGTAACGAATTTTCATACCAAGGGGCCGATACTCGCCCGCACATCTGCAATGGTGATAAATAGCTTGGAATGAGCATCCTGGAAGGCGGTGAACCCATACTTTTGATAGAAAAGTTCCGCGCCGTCTTTAGCATCAACAATAATAAGTGGAAAGGCGACCGTTTCGCTGGCCATGAGCAGCTTTCTCAGGGCATCAATCAGCAACCATTCGCCGTAGCCTTTATTCTTATACCGCTGATCCACTGCTAATCTTGCGATTAAGCCGCCTGAACTGACATTATGATGCTTTTTTTGTAGCCTCGCTGGCAGAGTTGCCAGATCTATCGGGCTCATCGTTAGTGTGTAGTAGCCGATAATGTGCTCTGTGCAGCTTTCGTCTTCCAGCACAAATGTTCTTGTGTTGTCTTTCTTTGCCTGCTGGCAAGCCATGAGTTTGAGATAATTGTTAAGAGCATCAATACCACAATCAAAACGATGACGGTCATGCTTAGATTTATCCAGTTGTACCGTCATCATTATTGCGATTTGTCCTTGTAGCGCGCTGCTGCTTGTTGCAAGCGAGTATTAGGCTTTGCTGGTTCGTCTAACGCATCCATCAGCATCATAGCGTCTCGCTGGCTTAGCTTAAGCGCGCGTTCGCGTTCCATGATCTGCTTTGCTTTTTCGACCGCAGCACTTAGCACAAACGAGTTAATGCTAGACATACCGGCAATAGCCGCCGCCTCGGACAATAATTCCTGTGTATCAAAGTCAACACGAGCAGTGATACGGGGTAATGCAGTCGCCATAGAAACCTCCCTAAGGTGACAAAATGGCACATGACAAGTATGGCACGCTATGAGGTGATTAGCAATTCATGTGTCAGTTTGGCACATACTTGAAAGGCACTTTTATCATCCAAAAAAAAACCCGAAAGGGGCTTTAATGATCCTTACAAGTCACATCAACTCTACCTTGGAGTCGTTCCTGTTTTATCTGAAGGAGAGCTTTATCAAGCTCGACCATATTGGAAGTCGGACAGAAAGCGAGTGTTGCTGATTGTAAGAAAACATAGTTATACATTTCACCACAAGCCGAACACTTCATATCAGGATAAGTTTGTACATGTTTATTCAAATCAGCTGCATTCATATCCACCTCTATTTCTCTAAGTCTTAAACATAGACTATGCAAATGGTTTTAACCATTAATGGGTAGGAGTAAGTGTTGAGCATATGAGAACTGTATATAAACAGTTCTCATATGACCCAGGTGCCTGCGGTTATATCGCACTTCACAAGGACTGTTATGATTAACCTGGAAGAATCCAGCACCAAGACCGGGGTGATGCTGTTCGGTAGTGCCGCTATGGACCTGCGATTTCGGAACACATACGCTGAAAAGTGGCAAAAGTTCATGATGGCTCAAGCGACAGAACTTAGTGAGTATGACGTAATAGACATTAAGTCGTGTATGGTAAAATTGGGGTTAAGTGAACGCGTAGTACAGCGATGATGAAAATGCGCCTTGATGGCTACAATTACAATGAAATTGGGCAACAATTCGGCCTAAAAGAGAGTAGAGCTAGGCAGCTAGTCAAAGAATCATCTGAAATCCTTGGAGTAAACCATAAGCTACTGAAGAAATGTATTAGTCATCATATTGAACCTTAGAACATGGAGGAACCTTAAAAATGCAAAGTGACTATCTGGTTGCGACCTTTAGAGTAATGACTGTTGGCATTTTGCAGTTCAAACACACATTGTTATGAAACCAGCGTTTCATCCACTGATTTAAGTATTGCTTTTGTTTAACAAGTAAGTTTTAGCATTGCTGATTATAATAGCAATATCCAGACAAAGCGACTAATTGAATATCAACTGAGAGACTATTAATGTAAGCTGTCTTCCCAAAAGTAAAAATAGTTACGGACGTTGAAATGGCAACCTTGCTCAGTTGGCTTGGCAGAACAGATCTCGATCAAATGAAGCTGGATAAATCTGCTTCAATTGCAACGATTGCTCTTAAAGGGAAAACTCTCGACAGAATCATTATTCTTGCCAGTACATGGGAAGATGAGTGGTACGACTACAAAGAACGGTTGGAGAGAAAGCTCGCTTGTGTTGGTCGTTCCAAGACCTCAGTAACTATTCTGCGTGTAAGATTGGTATCCCCAATTGACTACTCGTCAATAACAAAAGTGATGCAGAAGCACCTTGGTAAGCTCTCTTCTGATTCGGAACAAATTTACCTTAACCTAACTTCCGGTACGCCAGCGATGGCTGTTGTTTCTGTATTGCTTGGTAAGAGCATTGCGAAATGTCAGCTGCTTCAAACCTCTCCAAAGGGTGAAATAATTGAGGTTGAGATCCCTGTTGATTTCGCTACGGAATATACTAAGGCATCCACCAGTGCCTTACAGTCGCTTACTTCAGACAACCCTAGATTAAGCCCAGCTTTTGAAGCCATTACTGCAAAGTCTGACACGATGCGGTATTTAGTGAAAAAAGCTCAAAGGCTCGCGTTATCGGATTTGCCTGCCCTTGTACTTGGTGAAAGCGGGTCAGGTAAAGAAGTGATGGCCACAGCAATTCACAATGCTAGCCCCCGTTCTGATAAAACATTTAGAGCTGTGAACTGCGGTGCATTGCCAGAAAACTTGGTTGACTCAATTCTTTTTGGTCACGTTAGAGGGGCGTTTACCGGAGCAGATAAAGATCACTCAGGACTATTTGAGCAGGCGAATGGCGGCACTTTGTTTCTTGATGAAGTTGGTGAGCTTCCACTTGGCGTTCAAGTTAAGCTACTGAGAGCGCTACAACAAAAAGAGATCACGAGAGTAGGTGATGTAAAATCTAAGGTGATTGACGTGCGCATTATCGCGGCAACGCATCAAGACCTATTTCAAATGACATCAGAAGGGACATTTCGTGAAGATCTATTTTACCGGCTTGCGGTAGGTGTTATCGAAATGCCACCACTTAGATCTAGAGCTGAAGACATTCCAGAACTCATCGACACACTAATGAGTGACATCAATCAACAAGCGGAAAAGCATCCGCAGTTTGACAGTAAGAAAATTTCCAAAGATGCAATACAATTTGCACAGTCTTACTCATGGCCTGGCAATATAAGGGAGCTTTGGAATACATTGAACAGGGCTGTTTTATGGTCTGAAGCGAACACCGTTTTGGCACAAGATCTTCAATCTTCGATATTAAGCGCTGGTACTAGCCAACCAAGAACAAACTCATTTTCTGTTCCAGGAGATATTCAACAATATATTGATAACATTAAGAAAGATGCGGTTAATTCAGCTTTGGGGTATAGTCGTAGAAATAAATCCAAAGCAGCGGAAGCATTAGGACTTAAGAGTCATCAGACGTTAAGCGGATGGATGACAAAACTAGGGATTGAAGAATAAAGAAGGCGGCTAGAACAGGGTTGGCATACCCATTGCTCATTGAGGAAAGAATTACAATAAGAGTGAAAACGTCAGTGAACTTTGAACATCTAAGAAAAGATTGGCCAGAATTGGCTGCATTTGCAGAAGCATCTCAAACCGCCATCTTTTGTCTGGCGGTTTTTTTTACAAGCCTTAACTCATTGGTAATATACTGACCCTTTGTAATTATCATTACGATAAAAAATGTGATACTTCACAAAGACTCAATTAAATCATAGTGTTAGCGTTTAGTATATTTATTGACAGTGTCAATGCTTCAATTCTAAATTTCAGAAGTATCTTCGGATGCCTCTTTATTTGATCTAAGGTTAGTGGGTTATTTCTATGCAACTCCAAATTAGCGCCAGTAACGCACTCAACAAATGGCTCAAAGCGGATTTACCACGTTTGCCTGCTGAACTGGGTAAGCAAGCGGGCGTGAATAAACTGCACTCAAGTTCCAACACTATGAGTTGGCAGGTTCACATCCTTGATAATCGTCATCAATCGATGGAGAGAACCCTGATCGTCTGTGAAGCCTACAGCCGCTTTATCTATTTTATTCCGCTGAACAGAGCGTTTCTCACCCTTGATGAATTAAGTGAGCGGCTAAAAATAGAGTGGCAATTTGCCTTTGTTGAGGCATTGGAAACACAGGGCTTAGTTAGCCGTTACGATATTGCCATTATGTTATCAAAGCTCAATGACATTGAGTTCACGCCGTACTGGATAAAAAACACAGACCTTAGCATTAACGGCCATATCTCTGATGCTGCCCAATGGGTCACGCAAACCTTGGAAGATAGAAACCTCGACCGCTTAAACCAGCCATTGGCATTTGAGATATCTAGCTACATCAATTCTCAAACCAAAAGCGTGAAAGTCGGCAGCAAGAAGCAGCGATTTATCCCAATCGAACGCTTGCTCGCGTATGTTCAACAAATTACCCAACCTAACCCAGCAAGTAACGACATGAGTAATGTTGTTCCATTTAGGCGCTAATCAGCTTATCTCTATTTCCATGCCAACATTATATCGTAATAAAAATTACCATTGGTATATATTTTTACGGCATATCTTACTTATCCTTGTATTTACTTCAATAAAAACAATGATATATATTTTGGCATGTAAGTTGATAGCAAATTGATATTGATAGTTATGGACTTATGCACTTGGTGTTTACATTGTTAGTGCATGATTGCATAAATTATCGATCACAGAACAGCAAGAGAATCAGGGCTATAGATTCACAAATGTGCATTTAGGTGTATAAGTGTGCATTGTTTTTCTTGTTGGCGATAAATTGAAAGAAGGAATTTTTTGTGACAACGACAGTATGTGTTACAACAATGAGCAGAAAAGACAAGCTCCAGACACTAATGGCTCAAATGAGCGGTGGGTTATTGGAAAGAGAGCACCAAGTTAGATTAATGATGTTAGCAGCTCTTTCTGGTGAGCATGTGTTACTTGTAGGTCCTCCCGGAACTGCTAAAAGTGAATTAGCAAAACGTTTGAAAAACGTATTTGTTGAGGCGAACTACTTCGAGCGTTTAGTTACTCGTTTTTCGGTACCAGAAGAATTGTTTGGGCCACTATCAATCAGAGCATTAGAAGAAGACCGCTACAACAGATTGACGAGCGGCTACCTCCCTGAAACATCGGTGGCTTTCATCGATGAGATATTCAAAGCTAACAGTGCGATCTTAAACAGTCTTTTAACTTTGCTGAATGAACGCCAGTTTGACAATGGAAATCGAAGAGTCGATGTTCCCTTAATATCGGTTGTTGCCGCAAGTAACGAGCTACCTGAGGGTGAAGAGCTCAGCGCTCTGTACGATAGATTTATTCTGCGTTCTTATGTTTCACCTGTGTCAACGGAATCGTTTGATGAGTTACTTTGTGGAGCATTAGAGGGCTTTGACCCAGAACTCAATGTCCGTTTGAAGGTTGAAGATCTAAATGAGGTACAGCGCCTAGCTGAGAAAGTTGAGTTAACTGCTGCAACGAGAGAGGCTTGCAAAGAGTTTCGCAATTACTTGGTAGCACAAGATATTTACGTATCAGATCGTCGATGGCGAAAACTGGTGAAGTTAATGAAAGTGTCAGCCTTCACTTCAGGCTTTAACGAAACCAGTATCTACGACACTTGGATTCTTCCTCATTGCTTATGGGAGCAGCCAGAGCAGTTTGAAGGTCTTGAAGAATTATACAAGCGTTTGGTAACAGTCAATGGGAAAATGCCTCCATCACGCCTATTACAAGTTCTCAAAGCATGGGAAGGTAAACTTAAAGAGGAACAACAGAATCATAAGCGAAATGCTCAAGGTCGTCTTTTATATGTCGACCGAGATGGGGAAGAAACCATAGAAGAAGTTAGTAAGTACCAGAAGAAAGATGAATATGGAGAATTGCTTTATTGGGATGATCGGTACAGTGAAGAGACAACATATAAGGGTTCCTATTCGAACAAGAACAAACCAATCATGGAAGAGTTCAAAAATAAACCAGTTTCTTTACGTAGGTCATTTTCGAAAGCCCATGTTGAAGGACGAGTCTTAGAAATTCAGGGTATAAGAAATAGTATCGAGGAGTTTTATAGTCAGGTAAATAAAGGGCTCTCAGATGTCACTGGATACTTTGAGAAGCATCTGTGGCTAGATAAAAGTATGCTCTCTGAGGTTACAGATGCTCTGCACACTTCTCAAAAAGAAGTCGATAAACTTCTAAAAAGGGTTACATCTCTGGAGTCTGGGTTCAAAAACCTTCCGCAGGAGTCAGAGCTCGACTTAGCGTTAGAGCTGGAAGAAGATAGTGAAGCAATTGAAGGAGAGTTGTGTGATTAGCGAGTCATACATGGTTAAGTCTCCGTTGCTAAATTTGGATAGCCAATTCACTTGTCTTGATAAAGTGCCGGAGAAGTTTCTGCCGGCAGTTATCACGAGCTCTCATGGAGCGTTGCCGGAGCGCTGTAAATCTTTGACCAACTCTAGAAACGAGCTTTTATCAGGAGAAAGCCCGACGAGTCTATACCCTTTGGCTCCTCAACCATTGCAAAGTGCTATTTGCAAAGTGGTGGAGGAAACAGGGTTAAAACGGTATTGCTTCGAAAATGAAGAAGTCACAGATGCTCTATTATCGGACATACTTGTAGCGATAGATAAGCTTCAGTTACGAGCAGTTCCATTGGTAGCTGACCTGATACAACAGTTGGAAGATGAAGCGTTAAACCAAATTAAACAAGCTTTGGAGAAGAGAAAGAACAAGCGCAAACAAACCAAACCTCTTTCTCTCACTAATGCACAGCGAACAAGAATTGCCGTAACTGCTTCGGAAGAAGCTTGGCAAGAATTGCTCTCTGATACCACGGCTCTCTTGCCTGATGTATGGCAAGAGAGGTTGGCTGTATGGTCTCAACTAGAAGAAGTATTCACTGAGCTTGGGTTGATCACGGGATTGGGTTTTGATTTATCAAAAGGCGTTTTTCAAAGCCATGGTTGGCTCGATATCACACGACTAAATAAGCTTGTCAAAAAGCTCCCGAAGTTACAAAGCTTGATTCGAGACTTAGGGCGTGATGAGCAAACAGAGGGCTCTGTGCTTGAAGAGATCGTAATAAAAATGAGCGTAGCTTCTAGACATGAGAAGTATGTAGCAACACCTCTTATCCCAATGGAAACCAAAGGTATAACACGTTCAGATTCGATCTCCCGAATGTTGCCCCAAGAAGCCTCGCTTTTAACTAATCCGGTGCTTAAAAAGCTATGGCACGCCAAAAGAGCTGAACATGCTTTACTTTCATACTCTGTGGAAGGAACTGAAGTACTGGAAATAGAAGAAGTAAGAGAGCAAGAGTCTCTAAGTAACAAACAAGGCCATCGAAACAATAAGAATCGAGGCCCTATGGTTATTTGTTTAGATACATCAGGCTCTATGAAAGGATTACCAGAAAACATTGCCAAAGCGACCGTTTTGGAATGCATGAAAGTAGCCTACAAAGAAAAACGGCGTTGTTATGTATATCTATTTGGTAGTAAGAAGGAAATTAGCGAACTTGACCTGACGTTAGATACTTCAGGGTTTAATGAGTTGCTTAATTTCCTGACGATGTCTTTTGGAGGAGGCACTGACGCTGAGGGGCCGCTCAACAAAGCACTGGAAAAGTGTGACTCAGAAGAGTGGTACAAAGCAGATATTTTGTTAGTTAGCGATGGTGAATTTCCAGTTTCTTCGGGATTAAGTAGAAAAATTGGCAATCGAAGAGAAAAGCAGGGACTACAAGTCCACGGCATTCAAATAGGCAGCTCTCACTACACATCAATGAGCAAAATTTGTGACCCGATGCATTACTTTTCGGAATGGGTAGATTTAAAACGTTAGTAAAATTTAAAGGATTGTTATGTGCCAAGCAAAGAATGTGTTCGATGTGTCTATTCAAGACGCTGAAAGGATTTTAGAAGCCTATGAACATATGAAGAGTATCCCAGATTTGGGACGTGACCCAGAAGAACTTAAACGCGCTGCGCTGATAATGTCTTTAACAGCATGGGAAACTTATGTTGAAGACAAGATTAGCGAGGAAGTTGCATTGCAAACCAAGGTACTTCAAGGCTGCCAGATAGGTAACTTCATAAACAACTCGCTAGAAAAAGAGCTAAAGTTCTTCCACACACCGAACAGTAAGAAAACAAAAGATATCTTTGAACGTTTCCTTGGTATTGATGTGACAGAGTCTTGGTCATGGCCTGGCTATGAGGACCCAGATAGGACTCGAACTAAACTCAATGAGTGGATAAAGAAGCGTGGAGATGCTGTGCATCGATCAGTCGCTGATAAGCAAATCTCACATTTGATCAGTAAGCCCGAAGCGGAGAAATGTATTAAGTATTTTAAAAGCTTAGTAGAAGCAACTGATGCAGCATTGAATCACTGAACCTGCAACCATTGAGAAGTCTCACGTAAATTTAGAACGACTATTTTCAAAAAACGGATTAAACGACAGTTCGTGTTAGGCCTAGTAAAGTTTGAGTTTCTAAATTTGTGTGAGACTGAGTTTCAGTCAATTTCAATTTGAAATGATACCGGGCTGACCCAAACCATGTTAAAAAGTACAACCCGTTTGGGTGGTGTTTATCTCGTATTAAAATGTCTGCCTGTCTTCCCAGGTTACAATGTCTCTTTCCAAGGTCGTTCAGCCTGGCCAATGAGTGGCGGCAGAGCAGGGAAGTCAGGGTTTCTTCCGGCTGCCGGCTTTAAATTGTCCGGGATGAATCAATACCGGGTTTAGCTGTTCAAGTTGCCGGATAGCCCGCTGCTGGGCGGTCCGTTTGGGCGCTTTCTTGCTGCGCCCGCGTTTCTGTTGCTGCTCGAACTCCTCCTGCTTGGCCTGGGCAAACTTCAGTACCGCACCGAGGTGCTTGTTGTCGACGACTTGTCCCTGGTCGACATCGGCCAGCTTGTCGAAGATTTTGAACTCTAACTTCCGGCGGCCATACTGGATGGCAATGGTGCCGTCAGGCCGGTCGAGCACCTTGACGACCTGATGGACCAGACGCTGGTTTTCTTCGGTAGGCTCAATGAGATAGACGACCTTGTCATACTGAAACGTCAGGGATTTCGAGAGCTTGCGCAGCTCCTGCCAGGCAAAGATATCATCAAGCTCCTCAGCAGATTCCCGCACAGGCCGATACATGTCCTTGGGATACCGCGGCGGTTTGGCAAAGCGGCGATTGAAATCCGCGATAAAGTCGGGGAGCCAGGCATTGGCTTGCTCGATGGTATTTATGCCTTGCAGGCGCATCTCCTTGACTAAGCGATCCTGTAACGTTTTGTTCGCACCCTTGGCTTGCGAACTGTTGGCGCAGATGAGCTCGATATTCAGATCATTGAGCACGCGTCCAAACTGGGTCAGACGGTCAGACTGGGCATCTCGCTTGCTGACATGAAATACTGCATGGCGGTCACTGTAGAGCGCTGTCGGTTTGCCGTGTTGTGCGATGTACTCACGGGTAGCCACCATGTAATCAAAGGCCGATTCCGTTTCGCTGAAACGGAGGTTCATCAAACGACCGGTGGCATCATCGATGTAAACCAGCAGGCAGCATTTGGCGCTGCGGCCTTCAAACCAGTCATGGTGGGAGCCGTCAATCTGGATCAGCTCGCCAAGACAATCACGCCGGTGGCGAGGCTGATAGACACGTGGTTTACGTTTGGCATGGGGAACCCAGAGACCGTTGGCGATCATCCATTGGCGCAGTGTTTCCAAAGATACTGACATGCCATGGAGCTCCGAGAGTTTTTCATGAGCCAATGTCGGGCCAAAGTCCGAGTAATGTTGATGGAGCAATGCCAATGCCTGTAATTTCAATTTATCATCGTAGCGATGATTGCCGGGCTGGCCACGCCTTAAAGAAACCAAACCGGCAGCGCCGAACTCAGCGAAGCGTTTGACCATACGATAAACTTGGCAAGGGCTCAGCTTATGCAAACGGGCAGCTTCGACACCGGTGATGCATTTGTCACAGGTATCTTGAGCTTGATTTGTCAGTCATGGTCAATGGCATCCACAGGCTCCAAACACCGGTAAAGAAAGCGTGCTTAAAAGCTAGTTCAACATGACATTTCAATCTGGCTCAAACCTGGCACCTCTAACTAGATCTTATAATCCGAGTGCGCATTATGTACCGTATGGTTAAGCTAAATTAGGCAGGGGCGCCTTGTTGTAAGGCGTTGATTATGCGTGGGTTTTCATATTTATCTTTGAGCAGCCCGTAGACTACCTTTTGATCATCAATTCCAAGTAAATCAGCTACTTGGAACGCAACTTCCCAGTCCATTGCGTTTTTACGTTTCATCCAGTTACTAACTCTAGCACTACTTACTCCTAATTTCTTAGCCAGTTGATAGTCAGAGCCCAAGTCATACTTGGCTTTTACCTTCTCTAGCAATTCAATTGTGTAAGTCATAAGTAGGCCGTTCCTAAGTCCCTGATTGTTAAATAATAGGCGATCATTATGCCCAATTACATAGTAAGGGCCATCTTGCCAGTAAGATTTTCCTTGCTAATAATACAAGCGCATATACATACACTTGCTTATTGGGAAATAAGATTATGGAAAATCAACAAGATACTGTCACCAGCCCGATACATCGACCCTGTCCGGATATGCCGGGCACGGCCAATTTCAACGCCGAGCTAACCAAGAGGTCGGCAAAGATAGTTCATTCACTTCGCGAAAAGTTCGGTTTGACCACTGGCTGTAGTACAGCAGGCGGGAAAGACTTCCGTTTCAGTCGTACTTATCAGGTACAGGCACGCCGCGCACAGATGGCCCTGATGGCGAAAGGGGGTGTGCTATGAAACGGCATCACTTAAAAATCAAACCTGACTACCTGAAAGCCATTCTTGACGGCGATAAGACTTTCGAAATCCGCAAAAACGACCGTGATTTTCAAGTTGGTGACCGTGTGCATTTATACGATGGCGAGCGTTACCTAATCATTCGCATCAAATACATTACTGACTTTGCACAGCAGGAAGGTTATGTCGTGTTCTCCTTCGATTGGATTCATGGGGGCGTGTTATGAAAAGCATTCTTGATGAAGAAATTGAAGAGTATAAAGCTCTATTACCTAATAAGGCGCGCAACTCCCTCACTGATGAGGAAATCGAGCGAGATATTGTAGCGCGGTGTGCCTGTGGGTTTTATCCGCTTCCTTTAAAACAACGCATTGAAATCGTAAGGGAAGCAAACCGACGCGCTATGGTGACGAAAGGGGGCACGCTATGAAAGCTCAGGCCCAAGTTATCCGGATAGATAACAGATTTTTCTATGCCTTTGGCAAAGCCGAGCGTGTGCTAACAGCTTGGAGCCTCGGAGGCGGAAAGCTGTTCTTTAATTCATCTGCTGCTGAAAAAATAACGAAGCAACTGGAGGCTAAAGGTAAAAATCCAGAGCTTTTAAACGTTACGTTGGAGGTAGAAGTATGAGCACCTCAACGCAAAGAATCCCAAAGCAAGTGACCAAAGCCCCTTCGGGGGCGGCGGTTTCTTCTCCGATTATCCAGTCACTCAAGAACGAAATACGAGACAGTATTGCGTTATCAAAAGGATTTCGTGTAATGGGCGAGCGCCGTCAAGCTATCCGGTTTCTGAATGATGCAGCTGATGCTCGTTGCTGTTTGTTGAATGTGATGCGCTTTGTGCGGAGGTCACATGATTAAGACCCTTTTTGTGCTTTTCACTGCTGGGTGCGTTGCGGGGTGGATGGTTGTAGATATTTTTGCGGGGGCGATGTAATGGCCTCACGAAATGCCCAATACGAACAACGCCGAATCGACAAGGGTGAGAAGAAAATCACCCTCTGGGTACCACTTGCTGCGCAAACCGCAACCTATCTATCAACACTGTCCGCGACACTAAAACAGGTCGTTACGTATCACTAGAGAGGGCCGTCACTGATGACGCTAGCAACTAACGACTTGCTGTATGTGGCTGGCGCTGTCCAGCCGCACGACAAAACCGAAGCCGCGCTCAGTCGCGGTTTTTTAGGTTCCGATTTCCAGCGCCAGAACCATATCGGCAATATCAAGGCGCTAAATAGTTTCTTTGCCTCCGAACAGGTCAAGCATGAAGAATCCCTGCCGGAATTTGACGCCGAACACATCCGCGAAGCGGCGGCACGCAGTGACGAAAACAATAGGCTTGTCCAAGGGCGCAAAAGTCCGACACACCCGCAACAGGCCCAATTAGACAAGATTCTGCTACAGGAGCGTAAGTTACAGCGGGGTTCGTGCGTCCTTGATAGTATCGAGTCCGTTTACAACCATGAAGCCCTGTACGCGATTACAGAGCGTGAGGGCGGCGCAAAGATTTTACCGTTTGCCGACGAGGCAACATCCAATGCACCGGAAGTCAGCCCGGCATCGGTCCGGCTGATGAATCGCGAATGGTCAGGACAGTACAAAGTCCAGTATTACACCCAGACGCCAGCAAGTGCCGCCCCGGATGCTGTCTGCGGTGAGCGTTTTACCGAAAAACTGACCAAGCGTGCAGTGAAAAACATTTTCGAGTCTGCGGCCTATGTCTCTGCCTGCCATGGCGGCTTTACCACCTTTCTGACGCTGACATTTTCACAGGAGCAGCGCTGCAAGATTTTCGGCGGCATGAATGCCACCGCCACCGAAACCCCTATCGATATCCAAAAGAACATGGCCGACCCGGTAACCAATATTGCCGGGCCTTACTGCGATATCGATTTCAGCGCTGACGACCCGGCAGCAACCGTCAATATTCTGGATGACGGCACGGTCAAAGTATTGAACGGAAACAGGGAAATTGCCGGGGATTACACGCCGCTGTGCAACCGCCCGAAAGAGCTTTACACGCTGACCAAAACCGCCGAAAGCACCATCGGCAAAGAGGTTTCCCGCTTTATGGACGGGGTGAAAAAAATGTATCACCGCGGCTGGGTGGCTGACCACACGGTTGAGGTGGACGCCGAAAGCGGCGCTAAATTCTGCCCGTTGCCGAAAGTGGAAACCCAGATTGCCGGATACCGCAAGGCGGGAGAATTCGGGCCAACCAAAGAGCCTGCCAACTTCCATTATATCTGGGTGGCCGAATGCCCGGCCAACGATGACGGCGAGCCTAACCCGCACGTGCATGTATTACTGAATTGGTCGGTGCCACAGCAGTTGTTTTCAGCTTGGGCAAACCGTATCGAGGGGATTTGGGGCAACGGCTTTGCTCATCTTGAGCGTATCAGGGAATCAAAAGCCGCCGGAACCTACATCATCAAGGCCGTCGGCTATGCCGCAAAGGGCGACAACGCCGACCAAGGCTTAATTAAGGGTAACCGTTACAACATTGCCCGTTGCAGCCGCGCCCCGGCATGGGAATGCATCGCCAGCTTCGAAGCCGACAACATGGCCGCGATTATCAAGGAGTGCGGCTACAAACTGGAGCAGTGGAAAAAGCCGCTCAGCCGCACCTTGCACCGGATTGAGAAGCAACTAA
This sequence comes from Photobacterium proteolyticum, assembly GCF_001939735.1. Classification (GTDB taxonomy): domain Bacteria; phylum Pseudomonadota; class Gammaproteobacteria; order Enterobacterales; family Vibrionaceae; genus Photobacterium; species Photobacterium proteolyticum. Next base: position 153,185 of record NZ_MJIL01000095.1, on the reverse strand, counting down.
ACCAAACCGTCAAGGCAAGGGCCATCGCCAAAAAGGCAAAAAAACCACAGCAAGAAATCAACAAGCTGAAAGGGCGCATTATCCGCCTTGAAAACCAAGCAAGGGCGACCCGTGACCAGATGAAGGCGCGGTGTGTCCATGCCAGCACCAAGAACCTGTTTTGCATCGCCTTCGATGGCGAACAGGCCGGGAATAAAGCCTATGACTTTTTGCTCTGGGCCGCTGGCGCTCGGGGGTGGTCGATGTCACCGCGAACTGATGACACCGACTATCTCGAAGTGCTCAGGGAAGCCAAGCTAGCCGCTTGGGACAGATACCAGCACAGCTACCACCGATTCCGAGAAAAGCGGGCCTACTGGCACAGCGTTCTGACCGACCCGCTGATACCTCCGACAGAGGGTGACCCCGATATTGAACTGTCTCGCTCAATGGTATTGCGCGAACAGTACGAAACTTTGCAACTAGCAGCTTAGAAGGAAGCAAAACAACATGGAACTGAACCAAATCACATCCGAGTTGCAACAGGAACTCGACAAGGCCAAAGGCAATATGTTCGTCAAAAAGGTGCTGGCACCGCTGCGGCTGATACTGGTCTGGATGAATGGCGTGAACGAAAAACTGACGGAACTGGAGCAAAGGGGGAAACATGGCTAAGGACAAGAACGGCTGGCCCGTTCGCAAAAGTACCAACCCGACATTGGGCGGCATGCGTTGCCGCTGCGGCGATGTGATGACCATTCATCAAGCCAAGGGCAAGCGGGAAAAATTCCTCTATTCGACGTGCGATATTTGCGGCACCGACCAGCGGACGGGCAAGCGCCTCCAGGACAGCTGGTCGCGCTATTTCACCACCATGGACGAACTGTTAGCCAGCGAGCAAACCAAACCGGAGCCACAGAACAATGGGCAGCAAGACGAATCCGACAGCGTCACTGAAAAAGCATCGAAAACACTGTCAGAAACAGGTAGCGAAAGCCGCAATTCTGAAGCAAAGGCACCTCCGACAGCTAGCGCTACAAGCCGAACAGCAACCCAACCGCCAAAGCCAACCCAAACCGATGCGAAGCCGTTCTGGGCAATCTTTCGCGGCATCGTTCTGGGGGCTATTTTCGGCGGCGTCATTACACGATTTTGAGCAAAAAACAAACCTATAGGGAAAGACAATGGACGAGTTAAACCACGATACAGACGGACAGGCCGAAGCCCATACCGACGAGCAAGAAAAGGCACTGATTGCCGCTATGGAAGCCGCTGACGGTGAGGCGGCGAACGATGCTGACTTTGACCCCGAAGCGGCACAGGCAACCGCCAAGCAGGAAGCCGAAGATCAGCAAATGGCACTGATGGGGGCAACCATGACCGCCGAGTTCGGCCTCGGTGCGATTGAGATTGCCGTGCAGTCATTCGTACATCCCCGGTTCCAAATCCCGGAGCGAAACCGTGACGAGGTACTGCAAAACTGTGCCCCGTTACTGGTTAAGTACGGGGCACTGATACCCGAATGGCTGGCGGCCTATCAGGAAGAAATTGCCGCCCTCAAGGCTATCGGCTCGCTGGGCATTGCCAGCTATGGCGAAATTAAGCAGCTACAGGCCGAAGACGCCGCCTTGTTGGCCGAAAAGGAAGCCAGCAATGATGGCGAAACCGAGCCGGGGGCAGTTGACCGGGAGGCAGCCTAATGCAGCCGATTAACCCGAATAATGACCTCGACAACTACCACGTTTCGCTGATAGGGACTTCCGGCAGTGGCAAAACCTCCGCCGTGAAAAAGCTGTTCATCCAGCCGGGTGACCAAGTTGTGATGTTCGACCCGTACGGCGACTATACGGGCAACATCAAAGGCCGGGTGGTGCGGTCATATGAGAAATGGGGGGACTTCTCCCGTGCGGTGATGGCCGGGCGTAAAACCAAGCAAGGGTTCAAGATTGCCAAGACTTTTCGCGGCGAACCGACCCAAGCCGACTTTGACCGCTTTGCTGCACTGGTTTGGGGATGGGGTGACGGTTACCACCCCAAGCCGCTAAAGGCCGTGTTCGAGGAGTGTGCCCAGTTTGCAGACTCGACGGGTAAGGCGGTCGGCAAGCACGGCTCTATCATGCGGGTGGGCCGCAAGTTCGGCATTCACGCTATCAACCCGTTTCAGCGTGGGCAGGAAGTGGCGAAAACTATCCTTGGAAACAGCCGCTATAAATGGGTGGGCATTCAGGCACGTGAAAATGATGCCAAGTACCTTGCACAGGAAACTGGCATACCGTTGCGTGACATCCTGAACTTGAAAAAGCTTGAATACTACCTCAAGGACGGTGACACCATGAACAGCCACACCAAGGGGAAACTCGTTTTTCGATAGCGAAAATGTGCGCTAAATCAAATAAGTGAAAGCCCGTAAGCCTATAGGTTTGCGGGCTTTTTTTTGTTTGCCTTGAAGGCGAATCGCTTGCTTTTCTGACCGGGCTTATTTCGAGTCATAACCAAACAGAGAGCAAATAACATGAGTGCAAAAACGAAAGGCTATGTGATTACGGCTGTGATTGCATTGGTAATCGCCGGGGGCGTTGTCTGGGCATCCAACAACGTTGACGCTGTCGATGACGTAATCGGCTAAGGGAGCAAAAAAGATGGAACTATTGAGTACTCCTTTCGCACCTCGCCCCAAAGAGCTGGACCCGGTTGAGGGTGTAGGCTGGGGCAACCGTGCATCACTGCGTCTGGTCTCCGGCCCGACGTACCACAGTATCGAGCTGGTCACCGATATTCTTGACCCGGCAGATATCGAACGCGTCGAAGTGGCGCTCAACGGTACGCCAAAATTCAGCGTCAGCGGCGAAACGCTGGTCGAGCTACAGGCCCACCGCAAGAACTACGCCGAGCCGGGGCGCTATATCCTGTCGTTTGGTGACCCGACGTTGCGTACCAAAATCGGCGTCCGTCAGACCGACCTTGTCACCTTGGGCGGTGAAATCTGGTTTGTCTACATTACCCTGAAAAGCAAGCCTGCCGCGGATGCCAACGGCAAGGCCATCCATGCACCGAGCATCCGAGGCCGTGCCCATGTACTGCCTGCGCAGGCCGTTCGCTATTACATGCCGCGCCTGTATGAAATTACATGGCATGCTGCCGCCACTGGCCGCACCCCGTTTGATTTCTCCGAACGCAGTCCGGCGCTGAACCTCAAGCGTATCCATTTCAAGGATGAGTCTATCGAGCGCGTTCGCGTCGTGCGTGACGACCTCGAAGAGCTGAACGTCACCAAGGAAGACAACGCGTTTGACTTGGCCCAGTCGAAGAAAGAGCAGTGTGCAGGGTGGTTCAGCCTCGACTTTATCCGCTACGGCTTCGGTGCCGACGGCATGCTTAATACGGCTGCCCGCAAGCAGCTGGCTTTCGAACTGGATAAAAACAAGGTAGGCAGCGTGCCGGTGATTATCGAAGCGGTGGAACAGGTGAATGCATTGCCGGAAGCGGCATAAGGGGGCGGCATGGATTTGCTAGACAGCCTCGGGGAGACCTTGGGCGGCCTGACCGATTCGGTGCTGAGCGGTGGCGAAAAGCTGGTTGATTCTTGGTTTGACCACGAGGCCGACAAGGTCGCGTCTGCCGCACCGGAAGAAAACCGTACCGCTACCCACAAGGAACCCGCCCAGCAACCGACTGGGCAGCCTATTTACCCGATGAGCGCCATGCCGACCAGCATGATGATGTTCGGCGGTTTCGCGGTATTGATGCTGTTCATGTTCCTGATGCTAAGGGGGAAATGATGCCATTACTATTCTGGCCGTTGCTCGCTGGCACTGTGGGCTTTGTCGGCGGATTGTTCACGGGGGAGGCATTCAGCCGCACCCTTAAATTGCTGGTTGCCGTCGTGATGGGCCTTTGGCTCTACAACATCGTGTGGGGGAAAAAGTAATGCTCAGTATTCCGGGACTTACCAACTCCGGCACGATGCCGATTGATGCAGGCGGCGGGGCCGCCGGGCCATCGAGCGCCAAGGCCAATAACAAGTCAGGCTTTCGCGTCGGTGATATCAATATGGGCGGCGGCAGTTCGAACCTGCTGCTGATGGTTGTTGTCCTCGTGGGCATGTGGTTTTTGATGGGTAAGGGGGGCTAATGCACTTTCGATTGATTCGCCCGGCAGCGGCCGACTTTCCGGCACACCTGAAACTGCTCAAACCCGCCTTCGAGGGTTCGGATGACCCCAAGGGCGAATTTGAGTTCGTCCGTGACCTGCTTGAGGACAAGCGGGGCAGCTTCTACCTGTTGACGGGCAAGGGCATCAAGCTATGGTTTGTCAGCCGTCGCCTTGACGGCCGTTTCCATATCGTTGCCATGACGGGCCGCGGATTGGTACAGGCTGCCAGTCACATTATCGAACGCGCTACGAACTGCGGGTACCGGGCTATCAGCTATCACACCTACCGCAAGGGCATGCGTCGGATTCTTGGCCGCTTTGGCTTTGAGCAAACCGAGCAGGTGCGGGAGTTTGACGGCAAGGCCGAGACCGTTCATCAACTGGAACTAGTCGGGGGTGCGCATGGGTAAGGGAGGCAAAAGCTCAAGCAAGAACACCACGACCACAACCAATACCAGCGGCCAGAACGCCATTGACGGCGATAACCTCGGTGTGGCGATTTCGGGCGTCAACGGCTCGAATATCAACGTCAACATGACGGACCACGGAGCCATGGCACGGGCCTCAGAGCTGGGCGAGCTGGCATTGACCAGCAACACCCAGGTGACCAAGGCAGCACTGGACAGCAATGCCGACGTGTCCAAAGCGGCCTTGAAAATGGGCAAGGAGACCGTGGATTCGGCCATGGATTTTGGCCGCGATGCGCTGGCCTCGAACGAGGCCGCACTCGGCAAGTCGTTCGATTTCGGCCGGGATGCCCTCAAGGCCAATGCCGAGGTGTCGAACAATGCGATGAAGCATGTCAGCACAGCCCACGGTGAAAACCTACAGATGCTTGCCGGGCTGGCGGGCAACCAAGCGACACAGAATGCCGAGAACCTCGCGACGATTAAAGACCTTGCGGCGATGAAGGCCGACGGCGGGCAGGTCGCCACCTCCAAGCAGATGACCATGATGGTCGGGCTGATTTTCTTCTTCTTGGCCATGATGGCGATTTTCGGGGGTAAGAAATGACATTTAACCGTGTAATGCAACCGCGCCAGCAGGAGCAGTTTCAGGCAATCGGGGAGTTCCTCTATATCGAGGCATGCCCCGATACCGTGCTCATCCGTACCGAACGTGGCGAGTACCGCCTCAAGCCGGGCGCTCAAATCATCGACAGCAAGTTAACCGGGCGGATTACGGTCGAGAACTTGGGCGAGGCCGGAGCCGTGTCTATTATCTGCGGTTTCGGCCGCTATATCCCACCGACGGACGGGCAGAAAGTGGATGTCACCCAGATGCCCGCGGTGGTGTTCGCACCGGGGCAACAGGTCGATATTGCCAGCCCCGTGATGCTGGCAGACGGGCAGGTGATTGGTATCTCCCAACTGCCGAAAGTCCAGCTAGCCGACGGCCAACAGGTGACCGTGTCACAACTGCCCGCTATCCAACTGGCAGCCAATCAGCAACTGGCGGTGACGCATTTGCCAGACGTTGTACTGGCTGCGGGCCAGCAGGTCGGGGTTACCGAACTGCCCAAGGTCAAACTGGAAACCGGGCAGGCGGTCCGCGTCTATGCCACCACGCCGCTACTGACCAAGCCTGTCGGCGGCGATAGCGTTGCCAGCCAAGTACTGACACTGGCTGCCGGGGCCGCGGTACTGGCAAAGAATACGTCACGCTGTCACGTTTTACTCAAGGCGCCGACCACCAACACACACGCCGTGACCCTCGGCAGTGACTGGGAGCTGACACCGGGCGAGCCGCTGAAACTGGAAACTACCGCCGAGCTGGCCTTTGCCGGGACCGACGGCGATACCATTCAAATTATCGAGGTGAGCCGATGAGCACACTGAAAGACCAGCTGCCTGCGGGCAGCGCACGCAACAAAATTGAGTTTCTGGCCGAGCTAATGGAAATGACCGTTGCCGAGCTGTACGAGAAAATCGACGGGCTTGGCGGGGCCGAGAACCTGCTGGTCAATCCGAAGTTTAATGAGGGCTGGACATCGCAATCCGGTGCCTTGGCGCACATGGTCCGCAGCATGCACATGACCGCAGGCGTAAAGCCGGATTTGTCCCTGACGGTGGGCAACGGCCGCGGCTCGATGCTGGTTACCAATGGCTGGGCCATGGAGGTGCCTTTTGACAAAACCCAGAGCTATCCGGCACTGGTAGCCAACGGCCGCCCAATGAGCTGGAAACAGACCGTAGACAGGGAAAGCGGCGCGCTACAAGTACTGTGCCGGGACTTTACCTTGTATCAGGTGGTCACGGTGCCGATGAACGGCATGGACCACACGGCACTGAAAGGGCGCTTCACCCTGACCGGGGTGAAAGGCTCGACGGTCACGGTGGGGATTGCCAAGCTGAGCCCCTACAGCAACAGCATGGACTTGAGCTGGCGATATGGCGAAAACACCTACGTCATGGACAAAGACCATCATATCGATGAGCCGATTACTGTAGAGACCAAAAGCGTCGATTTATACCAGTATGCCCGCTCCGGTCCCGGCATGTTCGCGCTGTTCCTCAAGGTAGAGAACGGCGGCAGCGCGTATATCTATGACGCGGCGCTCTGGCATAGCGGGGTGCATGGCGACAGTCCGGCCCGGTTTATCAATCGCCGCCAGCCCGACAGCTACGGCCATTTCATTGACAGCGACCCCTTATCCGGTGCCGCCAAGGTTGAAACGGTGGCACCCAATACCGTCAAGTACAGCTTCAACCGCCATTTCCCGTACATGTACGACCCGCGGCAGCACTTAATTATTAACTGCCGCGACTACAAGAGCGCCAAGGTGACGGACATCAAGCCGGATTCTTTCACCATTGAGTTTAGCCAGGCGGACTACACCAAGCTGAACGGGATGAACGACTTCGGGTATAACTTCTGGCTGCAATACAGCTCGATGCCCGTCGGACTCGGGTTCTACCGATGAAATGGCTGTTGGCGTTGGCCCTCGTTTTACTTTGGCTCAACAGCCGCAAACAGGCCGCCCGCTCGGGTGGCCTTTCATGGCAACAACTCACAGGGATGACAGACACTATGGCATCAGGACAAAACCGCGGAATTCGCAACAATAACCCGCTCAACATCGAATACAGCAAGCGCAACAAGTGGCACGGGCAGGTCGGCAGTGACGGCCGTTTCTGCATCTTCGAGGATGATAAATGGGGCTTCCGGGCAGGTACCCGCGTGCTGCGCAGCTACCAGAAGCGCGGCATCAACACCATCGAGAGCATCGTGCACACCTTTGCCCCGAGCCACGAAAACGAGAGCGACCATTACGCCGACTTGGTGGCCCGGTGGACGGGCTACGGAAAGCACGACTTGCTCGACGTTCGCAACGACAACACCGCCGCGGTACTGATACAAGCCATGGCACGGATGGAAGTCGGCTATCGCTACACCATGAGTGAAGTCATGGAAGGGGTAACACTGGCATGAGCCCCGCCACCAAAATCGTCGCCACCAAGATTGCAATCAGCGTTGCCGGGATGGTTCTCGGCGCGTACACCCTTAAATTCTTACGTTCACAAGGACTGTTATGATTAACTTCAAGAAACTGCTTAACCTGAAAGAATCCAGCACCAAAACCGGACTAATGCTGCTCGGCAGTGCTGCCGTGGGCCTGCTGACCGGGAACAGCGAGCTGGTCACCGTCACCCTTGGCGCGTCCGGTGCTCAGATTGGCGGAGCCATTCCAATTGCAGCCGCTGCCACGATTGGCCTTTGGGACGTCGCCCGCAAGGAAAAAGGCTAGGGGGCTTCTATGGATGTCTACCAGACTGTGCTGGTCGCTGCGGCAACTGGCTTTTTCTCGGCCTTTGGTACCGGGATTGCCATGAAAACGGATATTGACTGGTTAAAAAAGATTATTGAGAACCATGAAAAGCGAATAGCATGTATCGAAAGACGGAAGTAGAATGTTCTTGATAGTTTTGTGACTAGATTTATGTACACAAAGGCTCAATAAGTAATACAATTCATCAATTAAAGTATTGTCTTGGGGTTGTTATGATTGTTGGGCTTTTTTTATCAAACTATAAGTGTTACGAAAATGGCCATTTTATATCGTTTTCTGAACATGGTGTATCAAACTTTAACATTTTAATTGGAGATAACGGAGTAGGAAAGTCTTCAATACTAGATGCTTTAAATTGCATCTTAAATAATGTTGAAGCTAAAAAATGGGAAACAACTGTTGGTAAAAAGAATGATAGAACCAGTATTTTTCCTGTTTTTCTCATTGAAAAGAAACTATTTAAAGGCTCATCAAAATATAACAAGCAATACAACTCAATTTCTGATGCATTTTGGAACTTTGACTTCACTCAATATCAAACAAATGACAATGCAAAATCATTTATAGCTTTAAGAGAAAGGATAAAGTCTGATGTAAATACTGAAGACTACTATTTATTTGCTATAGGGAAAAACAAAAAGAATGATATTTTAATGACAACGTTGTTTGACAGTAAAGTTCGTAACCTGACAAGAAAGGATTCAGTTTCAAAAGAGGTGGTCAACCAGTTATATAAAGATATCCTTAGCCATTATAGTTACATTTACTTCCCAATAGAAAGCCAGGTTAACGAGTTTCTAAATCTTCAAGCGAAAGAACTCCAATCATTGATGGATAAGAGTGTTGTTGATGAGATTAAACAACTTTTGGACAAAAAGGATATAACGGTTGATACTGAAAACCCAAGAAAGGCAAAAAAAAGCATCATAAGTATCATTAATGATAAGCTAGAAGATTATATAAGTGATATAAATAGTAGGATAGATAATAGCTATAGCTTTATCGCCAAGGATAACCACAAAAAATCAATTAAATCTTCCGATGTTATCGATATTGTAATAAATGAGTTCTTTAGTATCAGAGAACTAACGAAAAATCAGAAGAAACTAAAAAGCTTAAGCTCTGGTCAACAGCGTGTAGCTTTAATCGATGTAGCTACTAAGTTACTTTCTACAGACTCAGAAAAAGCAACTGAAACTATTCTAGCCATTGATGAGCCCGAAAGCTCCCTTGATAGCCAACACAGATTTGAACAATTTTCACTGCTAATGGACCTTGCGGAAAAGTATAAGCGCAACATATTCATAACCACTCACTGGTATGGCTTGTTATTAAGACCTACAACAGGAATGCTCCATTACATAGACACTAAAGATAATAATGAAATAACGTATAATAGTTATCCGCTAACTAATCTTTATGACTATAGACGGTCTTTCCCTGAGTCATTAGAAATGAAGAGTTATTTCGATTTGATGAGTTCTGTGTTATCGATAATCAAGAAGAAAGATGTCAAATGGATTATATGTGAAGGGTATGAGGATGCAATTTACCTTAATACATATTTAAATGATGACAACATTATTGTTTTGCCATTCAATGGTAATGGTAATGTGAAAAAGATATTTGAATTCTTATCTGTCCCCTTTGATGACAAGCAAGAAAGAAGAGCTATTAAAGGTAAGGTTTATTGCTTAATTGATACGGATACATCAAACTTGATAAAAGTTGAACGTTATACTTCTAAAAAATTTGATGATAAATTGTTTTTTGAACGATTAGGGTACGATAAAAACAATCTTGAAATTAAATTAAACTCTGTTTCATCTCCTGACGCAACAACTGTAACAATAGAGGACTGCTTAAACCCCACTGTTTTCTATGCAGCGCTTCAGCTCATAGCGCCGGAAAATGAAACTATTGCTCAATATTTGAAACATGTCGAGTTTGTAGAAGGGTTTAAGTATTCTTTAATTAATCACGGTATACCTTGGCTTGAGAAAAAAGATATGGATGGATACAAGATACATCCAAAATTTATAGAAGAACTATCAAATGAAAAAGTAAAATATCAACTGGCAATTAAATATCAGGAGTGCCAAAGTTTTATAAAAGCTGATACACCTGCATGGGTTGAAGATATAAAGAATAAATTAAAATAATCAAAGCCCGCAACCGCGGGCTTTTTCATACCCGCAGGCTAGGGAGCCTGCTTGTTCCGCTTGGCCTGTATCCTCCGGTACTCCTTCTTCTTGGCCTTGGTGACCGTGTCACTTTGGACTGCTTTCACCCGGCGACCGCCACGGAACGGCAGCGGCGTCACCACGTTGGAGCGCACCGGGACGTAGTCCAGTTCGTACATCCGTTTCAGGGCGTGGTACTCGTCGACGCGCTCGGCCCACGAGTCCAGCTCCTTGGGGCTGAAACGGCGCCCGGTGGGCGTGACGATGACCGCGTAATCCTCGTCGACCCGGAAACCGCGCCAGCGGGTATCGTCCGGCAGGTAGCCGCGGGCGCGGATAATCAGCAGCTTCTCGGCCATCGGGTTGACGTCCATCCAGCCGGACAGCCAGCGCTTGACGGTGACCGGGCTGACGTGGAACCACGCCGCGGCCTCGGGAATGGACCTGAAATGGAGCCAGAACAACTTCACAAACGATTCATGGAGCATGATGTACCTCGCAAAAAATTCATCCAGTTAAAAGTTATTTCCGATGGATACCGCAGACACGATTGCTGGCGACGATGGAACACGGCGTACGGACACCAGCGCCACAGAGTCCGCGTTTCGGCACGGACCAATCTAGCCGCAAACCAAGCGGGCAAAAATGGCGACGTTTCGGTTTAACTAACTGTTTCCAAGGACTTTTTTACGAAGAATGACGAAGGTATCGGCGCTGACCCAAAGATGTTAAATCATAACCCCTTAGTGCGCATTATGTACCTTATGTTAAATATGCTGGGTTTTGAGGGTAAGAACATGTTTTCTTTATACCTTTCCTCCTATTCTCTCAATGTGCATGGTGCAGCCTTCCAGTACTGTACAATTTAACAGTATTACGGATTTACCATAAAATAGGTAATTTACACCTATTTTTAAGCTCTGCTGCAAATGTTCAGTTTGCCTAGTGCTTCAAAGCTAGCTTGAATTACAAGAGCTATCTGTTAACTGCCGTACGTTCCCCTGCAGTTAACAGATAAGAAAAAGCCCGAGAGCTTCCCGGGCTTCAGTTGTTAAGCTTCTGCGATTAACCGCCAGCTAGTTTTACTGTGTGGCCTTTTTTCTCTAGCGTGGCTTTGATGACGTCACGCTTGTCGCCCTGGATCTCGATATTGCCATCTTTCACGGAGCCACCACAGCCGCAAACTTTCTTCAGTTCTGCAGCCAGTAGCTTTAATTGAGCGTCTTCAAGATCAAGGCCAGTCACAATGCAGACTCCTTTGCCTTTTCTACCTTTGGTTTGGCGTTGAATGCGAACAACACCGTCACCTTTTGGGCGTTGCGGTGCGGCTTTCTCTTCTTTGATTCGGCCTGTCTCTGTGGAAAATACCAAACGGCTGTTATCACTCATTGGGAAAAAATCTCGTCTACTTTCTGGGATTTGTGAACCTGGTAATAAGTTCGTTGCTCAATGTTGCAGATTACCAGTTACCGAATATTATCAATAAATGGTAGTAAAACGGAAACTCTTATGATTCGTAATGTAATCTTTGACTTTGGTGCTGTTCTTTTCCACTGGGATCCTCACCAAATTGTGGCTTCTTTTACAGATTCTACCGATGAGCAACACCTCCTTTTAGAAGAAGTCTTTCATCATCCCGACTGGCTCTCACTTGATCGAGGCACTATGCTGATGGCTGAAGTTATTCCTAAGTTTGCGGCAAGAACCGGAATAACCGTCTCGCGTATGGAAGATTTTTTCGAACACATCATCAATAGCCTGGTGAAAATTACAGAAACCGAAGAGCTTTTGTACCGGCTGCTGGATCATCACTATTCCGTTTATTATCTCACCAATATGAGCAGTGCTTTTTTTGAAACACTCAATGAACGAAACGATTTCATCTCTCTTTTTAAAGGTGGCATTGTCTCTGGAAAAGAACTGATGATGAAGCCCGATCCAGATATCTATGAGCTACTCATCGAGCGATATGATTTGGTGCCTAGCGAGACGCTCTACATTGATGACCACGAGCAAAATGTCAATGCTGCACAAGCTTTTGGCTTCCAAACCATACAATTTGAGCTATCTGCGTCATGTTTTCATAAAATTAACAAGATCTTGGATATAAATTAGTATTCTTTAGAAAGATTGAGTGTGTTCAGTATGCTGTTTTAGTAAGCTGGAACGTACTTATTAATCTGGTGTCTACATTGAAAACGACTGATTATTTTAGGAGCTCGTGTGAAGAAACTTCTGCTACCCGCCTTGATACTGTTTTCGGTAACCGGTGCAAACTTAGCAATGGCTGACGGTAAAGCGAGTAAAGATAAGTCGATTGTCGGGCAAGTTGAGACAATCAAAGTTTATGAGCTTGAACTCGACTATAAAGCACGTATCGATACCGGTGCGAAAACAACGTCAATACATGCGACCAATATTAAAGTAACTGGCGAAGAAAGCGACAGTGATGATATGCGTGATCACCTTGGGGAAACCGTTGAGTTTACCTCGATAAATGAGAATGGTGATGAAGCGACATATAAAGGAAAAATCATCAAAGTTAGCAAGATTCGCAATGCCCAAGGTGTTGAGCGACGCTACGCTGTAAAAATGGATTTAGGCTGGAATGGCGAACACAAACGCGTTGCAGTCAATTTACGAGACAGAAGCAAGCTCGACTACAAATTACTCATCGGCCGCAACTGGCTAAGTGGTGATTATTTAGTCGATGTTGATAAGCTTGACGAAGACGATTAATCATTTATAACCTAAACCTAAACGCCTTTGAGGCGTTTAGGTTAGTGAAAAATAGTAAGCTTACCCTACTCTATTTCTGTTGTTGTTTGAGCTTTTCAATAACAGCATCTAAATGCTTTTTAATTGCGATGGGCGATCCTTTCAATAATCGTCCACGTAATATCACATACCACTCATTAGGCTTCCCGCTGTCATTCATCAACTTAAAGCCTTTATAATCTTCAATCTTTTGATCTGCTTGCTGAGCTTGAGATCCAACAGTTGCAAACTTCTCTGGCGGCATGAATGCTTTCATGTCACACCACCAGTCGATGCTTTTCTTAACCAAAGTCAGTTTACTTGATACTGGACGACCATTAATTGTGGTTTTCCAGCCATCAGGGTCACCTGTTGCATTTTCAATGTTGTGCCCTCGATGGAATATTCTTTTCTTCATCCACACTCCTCAACAAAGTTGAGTTAAATCTCTGTACAAAAAACAAGCATCAAAAAAAAATCTCTCTCGATATAATAAGTATTGTTACAAAAACTCATTAAATCCAGTGTTATTGAAGCATTTAGTTGCCCATTTGTCTTCTTGTTAAGCTTATAAATTTGTTGTCAGTGTGATTTTTTTACTCTTCACTATGTACTAATTTATCTTTGGTATATCTTTATAATTATAGTGCACTAGAAGGTTATCATTAAATGGCCAAGAAAATTCCACCTATCGATAATGAAGAGCAGCTGCGCCTCAGCATCAAAACATTCGCTGGGTTTATCGAATCTACTGAGCCATGGGAAGAGCTTACGCACAGCCAATACGCTAAAAATACGCTGGTTGCTTTTAAGAATGATTGGAATAGCTTTGTTGCTTTCTGCATAGAAAATAAAGTGCCATGTTTGCCTGCAAAGTCAGATACAGTGCATAGGTACATTGACCAGATGTCCCGCTCTCGAAAGCTAGCTAGCCTAAAGCGTTACATGGTAACAATCAGTTTGGTGCATCGTTGCCATAATCTTACCGACCCCTGCTCCCACACCGAAATACGCCTTGAGATGCAAAAGCAGCAACTCAGAAAGCATGACGATTACCGTAATGCTTCAGCCTTTAGAGATGAACACTTACAAAAGCTTCTCTATCAATTTGAGCTTTCCACCAAAGTGAAAGATATCCGCGACATGGCGATTTGGGCCGTCTCATTCGAAGCAATGCTTAAACGCAGCGAGCTTGCTGCACTCACGATTGATTCATTGGAAATACATGCAGATGGTTTGATTGACCTCTTAGTTAACGGCCGAAGCATTGCCCTTAGCTCGGTATCGTCTAAAGCATTGCAGCGATGGCTTGTTATAAGCATGATTTGTGAGGGTTTTGTTTTCCGTCGTATCGATCGCCACAGCAACATAGGTGATAAGCCACTGGATCATTCATCAATTTATCGTGTATTTCGACGAGCCAGCGATGAACTGAACTTACCGTCATCCGCCCTATTCTCCGGGCAGTCGCCACGAGTTGGTGCCGCTAAGGATTTAGCTGATTCCGGCCTTTCAATTAACGAAATTCAAGAACAGGGACGCTGGAAAAGCCCGGCAATGCCGGCTCAATACGTAGGCAATACCGATCGTCACGACAAAGAAATCGCCAAGTATGTTAAGCCTAAGCCATGGGAAAAATGAGTATGGTATAGAATATGGAGATAATTCAAAAGTTATAGTGCATTAGTAGAGCTATATTGGGCTATTGCTCGGAAGGACTGTCGGCCCAATGTTCTCTTGGTCCTTGTTGAATATCAATCAGTACAGTGATCCGCTCAAACAAACGCTGCAACGGTTTTAGTTCGCCAAAGTAACCCATTTGATTGGCGTCGACCCACTCTTTGAGATTGATGCCTTCCCAACACACTTCATAGCCGGCATTAATCGCAAGGATTTCGAAAAAGATACGTTGCACCCTGCCATTACCTTCACGAAATGGGTGAATTATATTCAGCTCGCAGTAATAGTGCGCCATACGTTTGATAAACGTATCGAACGGCAGGCCGCAAAGGAACTCCTCTTGTTCCAGCTCGTTGAAGAGCTTTTCAGCTTCACGCTGAATATTCTCCATATGGCAAAACCGTGTTTGCCCTTTTGTAATATCGACCTGGCGTATTTGGCCGGCCCATAAGTACAAATCCTGGAACAAATGTTGATGGATTTTTTGAAGATAAGCCAGATTGAATTGATCAAACTCGGGCACAAAGTGTTCTGCCCGAACGCGGGTAAAATCTCGTTCTGCAAGCTCAAGCTCGTCTTCATCCTTGATAGATAAGCGATTCTTGAGAATAGTCGTACCGGAATAACAGTCCGGGTCTTGGTTTACACCATATTTATCTCGCATAGCGCTGTTTTAATCTGGCAATTTTAACGGATTCTGTAGATCGATCTATGTCGCTATCCATCTTCGTTGGCTCAACATCGAAACCTTCAAGCTGCAGACTCGCCCTGTAATTTCGAGCTCGCAAAGCTTCAAACCGTTCACGTTTTTGTTTCGTTGTCAGCATACTTTTCCTTTCTGTATCTATACCCAGTATTGCATCTCCAGACAGAATCGCCAATTTGGCCGGGGGAAAGCTCTCCTCCGGCCAAAGCGTAGTTTATACTGCAGCCGCTTTAATGGCTTTCTCCAGATATACGCTAAACGAGTGGCCATTATGCTCCAGCATTTGAGGGAACATAGAAATTGGCGTCATACCCGGGAACGTATTTATCTCATTAAGCAAGACTTCATTGTCTTCGCTGAGGAAAAAATCAATACGTGACAGATCTTTTAGCTTCATATGTACAAACGCTTTACGCGCATAATGGCGGATCTGTTCAACTTGTTCTTCAGTCAGATCACGCGCTTCAACCGTTGTTGTAGAGTGGCTGTCTGAGCTGTACTTCTCTTCATAGGTATAGAACTTGTCAGCCGGACACGATACTTCACCTGGCTTGGTGATCACCAGCTCATCGCCATATTGATAAGCTGCGATTTCAAGCTCACGGGGCTTGATAGCCTTTTCAATAAGAACTTGCTCAGAATAGGTAAACGCCTTATTTACCGCATCATCTAGTTCAGCAATGTTCGCGACATGGTAGCAGCCGACCGAGGAGCCCTGACAAGCGGCTTTAATGAAGACCTCTCCCCATTTTTCCAAAGCGGCAGCAGCTTGTGCATGTGCCGCTTCGTTATTATCACTCAGAAAAACGTAAGGCGTATTTGGAATGTTTAGTGCATCAAACCACAGTTTGGTGGTGATTTTGTTGAAGCAATTGGTGCTGGCCTCTGCGCCACAACCAAAGTATGGCAGTTTCGCCATATCAAGAAACGACTGGAGATCACCGGTTTCGCCAGGATAGCCGTGAACACATGGGATCACATAATTAACTTGCGTCTTCTGATCGCCAACTTGCAATGAGCGGTCAAGATTTAGCTGACAATGAGTACCTTCACTGTCAAACCAACCGCTCTCTTTCATTTCAACGCGGGTGTAGGTAATGCCATCAATCTTCTGGAGCTGCTGTTCCACAAAGTTAGCAGAAACGAGAGAAACTTCATGCTCGGCGCTTCCGCCGCCGCACAGTAATAAAACATGGATTGAGCTCATTATCATCCCTTGTAGTACAAGCCGGCAGATCTTGTGTTGCCAGCCATTAATTTGTTCAGCTTAACGTCAAAGCGTATCTCCGCCCATCCGACGCTCAAGCTATCATTCTGACTCAATAGTAATAAAAAAAACGGACGTATTGCACCTTACAGATCAGTTATCAGTGAAATATTTCATTAAATTAACATTGGTTGAGCATAAAAGTCGCGATAACTGATTGAAGTTAACGTTTTCAGCTGCTTGGGCGGCATCGATTGGACATCATGACTTCTGTCTGAATTTCCGGATATAAAAAAAGAGAGCAAGCTTGCTCTCTTTTCCATTGATTAGTTCAGCTTTGTCAGCTTAGGCGTCGGTGATGACTTAATCTCTTTCAGGCTGCGGATAAATGGACCGTAGTCTTTTACGTTTTGTGGCAATGCTGCCAGAGCCCTTTTCGCCTGTTCGCGTGTATCAAACTGGCCGTATAACAAGGTATACCAAGGTAAGCCATCAAGCTCTTTTTTGTTCATCCAGACAGGCTGATCCGATGGCAGTTTATTCATATAAGGTCGGAAACCTCTATTATGGCTCAATGCCAATACCTGAATTGTATATCCACCAGAAGCGGCCTTAGCATATTTGTAAACAGGCTTCTTCGGCTTAGGCGTTTGCTTTTTAGCCATTTGCTCTTCAGGATGCTGAGGCGATATTTTGACAACCTGTTTTACCGGTTTAGGTTTAACGGTTTCTTCAGTTAAGGCAATCACTGTCTGTTCAGTTTTTGCTTTTTGCATCTGTTCTAGTGAGCGAAGTTGCTCTGCCGTGTAACTTTCTTCAGATGAAGAGGTTACAATTTGCATATTTTCACTGTCTGACGCACACCCGGCTAGTGCCGTTACTACGGCGAACACGGCGATTTTCTTCATTATTACTCTGCCAAATAAGATCTCTGCTTTCATTCTGCCGTTGCTTCTAAGCCCAATCAACCCTTACTTTACGATAGATCAATAACTATCTGTCATTCGTCACATGATTCTGATGTAAAATACGTCATTCTTGTTAATTCGGAGCTTCAAATGGCCGATCCTCATATTCAGAGCGAGCTCGACAGCCTGGATAAATTAACCGTCATTCTATATCGCTGTGCCCTAACCGCAGCAGCTGCTATCTTGTTGATAATCTCTTGGAAAACTGAGTTAGCTATCCCAGCCATTGTGATCACCGCGCTTATTGCTGCAAGCACTGTTCATATCTACGATAAACGTTTTCGGTGGTTAATCATCGGCAGCGGGATGTTTGCCGCTATTTGGCTAATTCTTGATATATGGTCACCGCTTGCATTGGGAGCTGCTTTATTTACCTTTAGTGCACTCGCAATTAAAGAGTATTTTTGCTTTCAGATAAAAATACTGACTCTAACGCCATTGGCCCTCGCCGGTTACTGGTTCTGTTTTGTCTTCGGATTACCTCAGATTAGCCTTATTTTCAGCCTGGTCGGCGCCGTACTGTTAGCTATTGCCACCATTGCAAAATGGCGTATGCCGCTGCACTACGATATTGGTGATAAAAGTCGCTACCAAGTCTAACCATTTGGGTACTGCTTTCACTATTACGAGGCAATGCCCATTTTTATGGCTAAAAAGCTATTGATTCAAACAAGTTGCCATTGATCACAGCTCGCAAACTTTAGTCGGAAACTCCAATCTTCATCCGTTAGACTCTGGTGTAACTCTCATAAATGTCGGGTGAAGTTATGGATGGACTGGACAAACTACTCAAGCCGAAATCAATCACAGTAATTGGGGCATCAGATAGCCCCAACCGGGCAGGATACGTTGTTATCAGAAACCTGCTCTCAGGTAGTTTTCACGGGCCTATAATGCCTGTCACCCCAAAATATGATGCCGTTGCCGGTGTACTCGCCTACCCTACAATTGCCAGCCTTCCCCGTGTTCCGGATCTCGCCATTGTCTGTACCAATGCCCATCGTAATGTCGACATTATTCGCCAACTTGGTGAGAAAGGCGTTAAGGTAGCAATCGTGCTCGCTGCCGGTATGAATAGCGATTTCGACGGTAACGGTGAGACCGAAGAAGCTCGTATGTACGCGGTAGCAAAACAGTTCGATATGCGTATTGTGGGCCCGAACAGCATGGGCTTAATTCTGCCATGGCTCAACCTCAATGCTTCCTTTTCACCTATTGCGGCCAATAAAGGCAATATCGCATTCGTTTCCCAGTCAGCCGCCGTTTGCACCACCATTCTGGATTGGGCCAAAGACAAGAGCATCGGCTTTTCAACTTTTCTCTCGCTGGGCGATGCCTGTGATATTAATTTTGCCGAGCTGCTCGACTCACTCTGCCGCGACAGCAAAACAGAGGCCATTCTCTTATATGTAGATTCAATCAAGGATGCCCGACGCTTTATGTCAGCGGCGCGTGCCGCTGCACGTAACCGACGGATCCTGGTACTCAAAAGTGGGCGAACCCGAGCCGGTGGCGCAGCTGCACATCTTCATACTGGCGGAGAAGTTGGACTCGATGCCGTCTATGATGCGGCTATTCGACGCTCAGGTATGCTACGGGTACACAATACCCATGAGCTTTTTGCAGCTGTTGAGACACTTGCCCACTCAGTCCCTCTGCGTGGCGAACGCCTTGCCATCATCACCAATGGCGGCGGCCCGGCAATTATGGCTGTTGACGCGCTTTCAGACCGAGGCGGCAAACTGGCCGAGCTTAGTGCAGAAACCACCAGCAAGTTGTCTGAAGTGTTACCTGCTTGCTGGTCGCATTCCAATCCGATCGATATTATCGGCGATGCCGACATTAACCGTTATGAAAAGGCCGTTCGGATATTGCTCGACAGCGATGATTTCGATGCATTGCTTATTATGCACTCTCCTTCTGCTATCGCTCCCGGCCACGAAACCGCCAAACGGCTTGTTCATGTTCTGCAGTCCCATCCCCGTAGCAAACGCTTTAACATTCTGACTAACTGGGCTGGCGAGAATGAGGCGGCGGCCTCACGACAAATTTTTACTGAGGCCGGATTTCCTGCCTATCGTACCCCTGAAAGTGCGGTATCGGCCTTCATGCATTTGGTCGAATACCGCCGTAATCAGAAGCAATTGATGGAAACACCAGTTTCGTTCGGCGAGACTCAAGCCAACCCTCGCCACGTTCACGACGTGTTAAACCATCTGCTTGCCCAAGGTGTTTCTGAACTTGAAACCCATGAAGTTCGCCCGGTACTTGAAAGCTATGGTTTCAACACGCTCCCTACATGGATTGCTGAAGATCCCGCAGAAGCTGCACATATTGCCGAGCAAATTGGCTATCCGGTCGCGGTAAAACTTCGCTCCCCAGATATACGTCATAAATCAGAAGTACACGGGGTAATGCTGCATCTACGCACGGCAGCAGAAGTCGCCAATGGTGCCCAGGCCATTTTGGATCGTGTTTCAATCGACTATCCGAACGCCCAAATTGACGGGCTGTTAGTTCAGCGAATGGCAAAACGCTCCGGAGCCCAGGAGCTTCGTATCTCGGTTCACAATGACTCCATATTTGGCCCGGTTATTCTGATGGGAGAAGACGCTGCCGAGTGGGATATTCACAAAGATGCTGCAGTGGCTATTCCGCCGCTCAATATGGCTCTTGCGCGTTATATGGTTATCAACGCCATTAAGACAGGCAAGATCAAACAACGTAGCCTGCCAGAACGTATCGATATACCGGCATTGTGTAAGTTGCTGGTTAAGATTTCCCAACTGATCATTGATTGCCCGGAGATCATTAGCTTTGATATTCATCCTCTGCTGGCTTCTGGCGATGAGATGACCGTGATTGACGCTTCGATGACGATTAAGCAATTTACCGGCGACAAGCAAAAACGCCTGGCAATACGCCCTTACCCTAAAGAATATGAAGAAGAAGTTTCGTTGAAGGACGGTTCTTCAATCCTGCTTCGCCCGATCTTGCCCGAAGATGAACCGAAACATAAATCCTTTATCTCGAAAGTCTCTGTCGATGACTTATACCGTCGTTTTTTCTCTGATGTTGGGGAATTAAACCATGAGGCTCTGGCCAATCTAACACAGATTGACTACGACCGGGAAATGGCCTTTGTCGCTACCCGCCAAATCACTTTGGATAATGGTGAAGAAGATGAAGTGATCATCGGAGTAACCCGCGCCTTGTCGGACCCTGAAAATGAAGAAGCAGAATTTGCGATTTTGGTCCGCTCGGATCTTAAAGGGATCGGGCTGGGACGTATTTTAATGGACAAGATCATCAGCTATTGCCAACAGCGCGGGCTACAGCGAATTTCAGGAATGACTATGCCTTCTAACCGCGGGATGATCATGCTGGCGCAAAAAGTCGGCTTTGAAATTGATATCCAAATGGAAGACGGCATTGTCGAAATGCTGCTGCCATTGAAGACATCAAGTTAACGTTATTTCGCCCTATTACACAAATGGCGCCCAATATGGCGCCATTTTTACATCAAGCAATTTTACTAATTATACTTCTTTTTCCATAAGCTCTCGATGTGCTTGATACACCAAGTTTTTGCTTTGCCCATACGGCTTCGATTCCAGGCTAACACCATATCCAACTCGTAAACCGGATCATCACCGATCACAACAAGTTCGCCATTTTTAATCGCTTCCTCCGCATAGCAAGTCGACATTGTCGCAATGCCCATTCCTGCTTTAAGCGCCACAAATTTATCGTACATGGAGCTTACCGTAAGCAGCGGTTGTTCATCTAAAATATTGTGCGTTAGTGGTGGTAAATTTCTGGCGGTATCTGCTACGGCAATACCACGATACTGCTGCCTGACTTGTGGATCCAATGGGTTCTTGTGCTTATGGATAGGGTGATCCGGATGCGCTACCCAGATAGTATCAAGTTTACCTATTGGCTGAATCTTCACATCTGGTGGGGCAACGCTCGGTGCGGGTGCAATCAGGAGATCAGCTCTGTCCTGTGCGAGAGCCTCCCAACATCCGGCAAGAATTTCTTCCTGAAAGCGGATACGTGTTTTGCTGACTTTTGCCAACCCGTCCACCAGCGGCAACATATTGTCGAGCTTAACCAGGCCATCATATGCAATAGTAATATCCAATTCCCAGCCATGGGCCAACGCACTAGCATCAGAAATCATTTCATCCGCCGCCGTTAGCAACAGGCGACCTCGTTCCAGCAGTAAATGGCCAGCTTTGGTAAACGCAGCCTTATGGCCGGAGCGATCGAAAATCACTAAGTCCAGATCCTGCTCTAGTTTCTGCACCTGATAACTCAAAGAAGACGGCGCTCGCCCCAGTTCTTCTGAAGCAGCAGCAAAACTTCCCCGGCGCTCAATAGCATCCAGCACTAATAGCGCTTCGAAAGACAATAATTTGTTCACATCTACTCCCAGTTGTGACCCTGACATCCTTGTTATCGTTGTATCACATATCTCAGCGCCATTCCCATGAAAAAGAACAGTTTTACATTGCTATACATTGCCTCTAGCCGTTTCTGGTGCTCACGGGGATTTAAGAAGAGCCACAAAGACAAAAGTGGCCATTCAAATTAATGAATAGCCAATCATTTGTGAAAGTATTTCCCCGAGAAATTTCTGACTTTAGTGATAATTAAGTCAGAAAATTGCATAAAGATTATTGTTAAGTCTTGCTTGCAAGATCCTGGCTGAGATTCACATCACCAACGCCAATTTCAATATTAATCTGTTGAGTTCCTGCTCCGGTAATCGTGAGCTGATCAGAAACGATTACTCGCTCCTTCACCAAATTGCCCTGCTCAAACCCGTGAACCTGAATTTCACCGACACCAACAGCAGCCCGGACATGCTCATAATCCGTGCTATTTACACCAACCCAAGCTGAACCAACACCGATATCTGCTGAGAGCGTCTGGCTAAAACCATTAATCTCCACATTACCGACACCAAGTTGAAGCTGCAGTGCGAGCTCTTTAGGAACATTCAGAGTCCAATCCTGACTTATCCCGTCTTCATCAATCATTAAATGCAGTGTCTGGTCGGTGACTTGCGTTGAAAGCACCAGAGCATCAAGATCAGTAGCAAAGAAAGACCACCCCGATGAATTGTCCTCGACGTCTACACGATAAGTCACAGCACCGTCATCAACAACCTGGACATTGACCATTCCAACCGGGACTTCCATTACCAACTCGTGCAGCGCCTGCTCGCTGACATCGATGCTCCCCGTAAACGTCCGCTTATCCTTGGCTACTACAATATTACTTAAAGAAAACAGCGCTATGAAAACAATAAGTAAGCCAAATCCTTTCTTCATGTCGATTCCTTTAACCTACGATATGATTATTGTCTTAAGTTCATAGCAGGTAACATGCCAGAAATATAAACCCATATTTTCAACAACTTATATCATTCACCCTGAAACAAGCCTTTTCTTGGTGGTTATTTTAGCCACCGCATGGCAAATATAACCACCTACACAATGCGATCCATATCCAGAGTTCGTTTCTAAGCACAAAAGAATAAGCATTTAATTGATCTGCATTAATATTGATTAAAATGATTTACTCTACAGTGTCTGGCAAGTGACCGGGAAGACTAGAATTGATTTAAAATCAAAGATTAAGGATTGATCATTATGGAAAAACCCCCACAATCGCTTTCACAGACTATTACATACCTCAAGCACTGCTCATCGCAACTTATGACAAATCGCGCTATCTCCCCTGCTAGTATCTCGATTCAGCGCATTCATGAAATCGCCTCCATTGAATACCTCGAGCTCGATCGTGCATCCAAGCAAGTAACCAGTATCCAGAAAGACCTTTTCCGTGCGATTCATGCACTAGATGGTGATGATAAAGCCGCAGTAAGAGAAGCCCTCTCTGACATCATTTATCAGTTAAACAGTGAGATCCTCGTGCCAGCATCCAAGGATGACAAACTAGCTTGTGATCCTGCTCTTGCAGGCTAAATCAAGGTAAACATTACGCATTAAAAAAGCCCTCGATTTGAGGGCTTTATAGTCATTGGTATTTGTTTGATTTTGGTCTGGATTTCGAAAACAGCCTATCGTGCTACATCAACCACTTCCACCAAATAAACACAGCCAGGAAACCAAACAGATACGTCAAGCCAGCCCAAGACAGCACCTTCATCGTACGGCTCCACTGCAAGGCTTTCGGTAAAGCTGTTTTGGCCACCAGACGATAGTTCAGTAATGCAAATACAGGGGTTGTCATAAAGGCCAGCACCATGGCGAAATTAAGCAATGGCATCAACGCCGAGCTAAAGAACACAATGATGCCCATTGCAGCAGCACTGACGACAACCATCCAGGTATTGTGATAGCGGCGCTGATCCAGTGGCTTTTTCTGAAGCAACAATTGAGATTCCGCCAGCGCACGCGAATAACCATCAATAACAGTAATCGTACTACCGAAAATACAGAAGAAGGCAATAACCGCAATAAGGTAACGAGACCACTCTCCAATCGTCGAGGCATACAAGCCAACTAGCTGGTGCGAGAAACCAATGCCCGAACTTTTTAGTTCTGTACCTGTACCATGAAGAACCAGTGCCCCCAGTGACAGAAAGATAATGGCCAAAATAGCGGTTCCGATATAGCCAACATTAAAATCAAACAGCGCCGATTGTGCCGTTACCTTTTGCTCTTTCTGCTGACTCTTGAGCCAAAGCGAAGTCAGGCACGAGATTTCAATCGGTGCTGGCATCCACCCCATCATAATAACGATGAAGCCAATAGAAGCGATTGACCAGGCTGAAGGCGCCTCAAAATCTGCAGAAGCTGCACTTCCGTTACCAGCCGCAATAACCACCGCAGACAAGGTTGCAATCACAAGTACTGCCATGATTATTTTTGACAAGCCGTCCAGTGCCTTGTAATGACCTGCAAACAAAATGCTCAGACAGGCAGCCGCAACTATGGCCGACAATACCGGCAGAGAAAGCGTACCCGGCAGGAAGTAACCAAGTAGACTCGCGCTAAACAGCAATAATGCCGCCGTATTGACGATGGCTGATATAAGGCTCAGCCCGGTAAAAATCCAAAGGTAACTGCGTCCCATGCTGTCGTAGCCCTGAATTAGGCTATTTCCCGTTCCCATCGTATATTGGACCCCAGCACGGAAGAATGGGTATTTAAACAGGTTTACCAGTAAGATCAGTCCGGCCAGCTGCCAGCCATAAATAGCGCCAGCTTTTGTTGATGCGACAAGGTGTGAACCACCGACTGCCGCAGCTGCCATCATGATACCCGGGCCCAAAGATTGAATAAGTTGTTTTATACTACTGCCGCCTTCGGCAGATGTTTGAATTGACGCTGTGTCAGACATAATCACATCCTGATGATTTTATTGTTCTAATAGTATTTTTGCCCTCCAATTTCTCGCAGTTTTATCCTCAATGATCAAGCCTGCCTCTCTACCCATCAGCAACTATCACTGTGAGTCATACAATTTGCAGAGGATCATCTCTATCGAGAATTGTAATACTTATTGGTTGTCGGGCATTTGCAGCGAAAAAAACAATAAAAAAAAGTTTAATTTCAGTGTGTTTTTTTTAGAACAGTTAGGTGATTATTTTTTCACGCTTTTTTGTTTTACGGCTTATGCTTAGAGAAAGTAGACGGTATGGAAACAACCGTTCATATGTGCTCGTGTATATTCTCAAACCAGGCAGTTTTGATGATTCATGAATGAAACAGAGAACCCACGGCCCTCCGTGACCATCTCCAAAAGAAAAATACGAAGCCGAAGAAAACGTCTTTTTCTTTATGGTTTGTTTGTGATGTTATGTGTTCTCATCATTCCCGCCGTTATCATTCCACCATGGCTAGCCTCAAAAGGCATTGAGATTAACGCGCTCTCCGGCATCAGTTTTAATCAGGGGCTAGTCGTTGATGAAGTATCCATCTCTATCAACCGAAACGCGCTAACACTACGCAAGCTTTCCTTAGAACATTTTGTCAACAAAGACAGTGCTATCTCCAACTCATCATGGCGTTTGTTTTCAAAGCAGACTGAAGTTCGCCTTTCTCCCGACGTACTGAACGCCCTGAAACAACAAGGGATTAGATTAAGTGCCCTCACTTTGAAAGACACAGCCTTTAACTTCACCGACCTGTCGGAGCCTTATGTCTTTAGCGCCCATGCCAATACAATCGAAGCTTCTCTTTTCGATCACAACAATACAGCCGTCAAACAGCAGATTGAAGATATAGACCTTGTTTTAACGACGCAGCCTGCCGTGGTCATTAGTGGCTATATCAGGCATGGTGCTCTCAACCTTCTGATCCCGGGCGACAAAGCAGCTAACCAATATCCTTTTGAGTTCGACAAGGCTAATTTTTCTATCAGTTGGCAGCCATACAATACGCCGCTCTCTGTCCATGTCACCACACTTAAGCCCAAATGGCCGACTGTCACACAGAGTTACACCCAACAGGGAAAGAACATAGCCCTCGGGTTGGATCTCAAACATGCTGAAAACACAATTAAACTGACAGCAGACAGCCTCTGGCTTGATCAACCCAGCCAGTTGCCAGAGTTCATCGAAAAACCGGATAACACCAATCAGGGCCTTCACCTGGGACGAGCAATCGCCAAACTCTCTTTACTCCCACTACGTAAACTTAAGATCCATGATTTCAACTACGGTGAATTAATCATTCATTCTCTGCTGGTACTCGAGACCCCAAAAAAGCGAATGAATAAACCCGATAAAAAAGCCAGGCTAAAATTGGTCGGAAAAGCGCTCGGGCCTGACCCCTATGACATTGACGTGCTTGTCGAACATATCAATGAACAAGACGCGCATTTTTCCGGCACGATCGCCGGGCCGAAAGGAAACAAGCTGCAATGCCTTGCCAAGCTCCATTTTTCCAGTCCATTGCCAACGTCTCTTAATTGCCACGCGGACTTCCAACACACCAAAGAGCTAACCGACAGGCTTAAGCTTTACGGTATGCCTAATGCGAGCCTTAGTGAGCCGCTGACTATCCAAGCCACACAGACGGCGTTCAGCCAAGACTCCGCAAGCACCATAACAACCACAGCCGACACTCCAGCAAGCCAGTCATCTAATTCTAATCAAGAACTTTCTCCCACAGAGACGCTTTCAAGAAGCCTGGACAGCATTACTAAAGCGCAGTATCAGATCACAATTACGTTACCTCGTCACATCAAGGTAGATCTAAACCAGTATACGTTTCAGCACCCTATGCACAATTCGCCAGACAGCCCAGAGACAAAGGCTACCGTCTCGACCCTGTCCTTCAGCACTGACGGAACACTGACCTTTGATGCACTGTATCAAGATGAAAAGCTGATATTTGAACTCAGCGAACCCAGTGAAGAGATCGCGATGGAAAGCCCCCGGCATGACACCTTTTTTTCTTTACTCTTCAAGAAGCTATATTGCTCTATCAAGTTTGACCGGCACCATCCATCCAACTCGTTACAATGTAACAGCTCAGCCCATTTTCAGTCCCGAATTCAGCAGCTTTTCCCGACTATCGATAGCCAGCTAGATACAATTTCTGCTTCCAGTGACGTTGATCTGAACTGGTCTTCGACAAACCTGACATTGCAATTTCAGCAAAATCGATTCAACGTCGCCCAAGCGGTACTGCCTGTTGGTGCAACAATTGATCCCTCATTTATCCACTCTCAGGCTACTGACTTATCACTTCAGGCTGGCAGTATTGAGTTGTCACAATCTTTCGAGCACGACTCTCCACCTCAACTTAAGCTACAACTAGCACCTGATGCCGAAATCCTACTTACCAGTGACTTCTACGGCGAAAAACTGATCACCGAGGAAGCTGTTTCCGCCCAGTTTCGAAAGCGGCTTCTGCGCAACAAAAAGCAACTGCCAGTACAGAAGTACGATGCCAAACTTACACTCGCTCTCAAAGATGCCATGCTTCGACATTCAAACGGACAGTTGAATATAACAACCCACTACCAGACCAGCCTCAATCTTAAGCAGAACAACCAGCGTCTGCCTCCTTTCAGTAGCCAGGGAACACTGGCTCTTGAGCCCGAGACATTCAGTATTTCCGGCGTCTTAAACAGTGCTATCAAAGCGCAATTAGCCAAGTTTTCGATAAAGTCTGATTTGCTGCGCGATCAGACCAAAATAAAGTTACACCGTAATGACATTACCTTTGATACAAAGCGAAGTTTAAAAAAACACTATTTGCCACGGCTGCCAATCAAGTACGATCTCAATAGTGGGAAAGTGAGTTTTAATGCTGACCTGCTGCTTAACAAGGGCAAGCTAACTGGCGACTTTGCCGTCTTTGCCGATGGTTTGGGCGGGTATATACACGGGTTTCATTTTGCCGATCTCAATGTTTCTTTTAATGCTGTACTCACTCCTGAAGGGGTTCGTTCAACGTACCCTGTCAGCCTCCATGCAGGCCTGTTACATGCTGGCGTTTTACTCGAAAACATTTTTGCCCTGATCGAATTTGATACCGGAAATAACCACTATGCTCTCCACCGTGCCAGCGCCTATCTACTCGGTGGCTCCATCAGCACCCACGGCGTAACCAGCTCGTCGCTGACGAACATTCCCCACATTCCTATTCTTGTTCATCGCCTGGACCTGGAAAAGCTCATACAAGCTATTGAGCCTAATGACGTTGAGCTTACTGGCACCCTGGATGGCAGCTTTCCCCTGTCGATCCAAAACGGCCTACCGGCCATTCAAAACGGTAAACTTCACTCGCGATTCCCGGGAGGCGTGCTGCGGTACCAGGAGGGCTCAGCCATCGACAGGAATGTCGAGGCGGCCGGAGAAAATAGCCTAATGGTGATTAGTAAGATTCTCAAAAATTATAAATATGACTCGCTGGCCGTTGATATAGACTATTCTAAAGAAGGACAATTAAACGCTAGTTCGCGGTTTAAAGGCTACAATCCTGATTTTCAAAATGGACGGCCGATATATATAAACCTGAACATTGAAGACGACATTCCAGCACTTATAAAGACATTGAATGCGATAAATTCATCAAAGCTGGAAGGTCAATTTTTAAAGCAGCTTGGTTTAGATGAGTAGCATTATTGCGCTTTTGTTTAACATGATAGCTAAGAATGGTCGTAGCTCATGGATATTCAGCTAAAACTTTTCAGCATACTCACAATCCTTGCATTCGTAGCAATGTTTGGGATGATCGGTATTTCCGGCTGTACTCCCACGGTACAGGTCACAGCTTCAGACAAGCCCATAGAAGTAAACCTCAATGTAAAGATTGAACACGAAATAAGAATAAAAGTTGATAAGGAAATTGATGACTTGTTCAGCGATGACGATGTATTCTGATACGGCAGGGAGATTGCCATGAAGAATTTTCTAGTCCTATTTTTTGCTGTTTTCATATCCGCCAATGCCTACGCCCTTGACCTACAGCAGGCCAAGGATCAGGGTTTGATTGGCGAAGCCAACACCGGCTATGTTGCCGTTGTTACCTCAACAGCGTCGCAGGAAGTCCGACAGCTTGTGTCCTCCGTTAACAACCATCGCCAGGCCCGCTACAAAAAAATTGCCGTGTCCCATGGCCTCACGAGCTCGGAAGTTGGTCGGTTGGCCTACCAAAAGGCCATAGAAAAAACCAAATCCGGTAATTATTACCAAAACGCATCAGGTCGGTGGGTCAAGAAGTAGTATCAACATGTTCAGTATTTCTTAACCCTAGCATCAATATATTTAAATCTAACTAACTCAATTTTCGCGTATACTCGCTGCACCCTAATCTTTGATTTTCTTAACTACTCACTAATGATGTCGCTTTCTAACACCATCAAAAACGCCCAGACGTCTGACTATTTTTTCTTTGCTGTCGCCCTGCTTTGCCTGCTTCCCTTTATAAGCTCACCCGTCGCGCTGATTTTGGGCTTCACGCTTGCCAGCCTTGGATTGGTGCCAACGCACTTCAACCTGGCCTCTCTGACCAAAAAGCTACTGTCGTACTCCATTATTGGATTAGGTTTCGGCATCCATCTTGACCAAGCTATCGAAGCAAGCAAACAGGGCTTGGGGCTTATCGTCGCCTCGATTTTTTTCACGCTGATCATTGGCTACCTGCTGACCAAGCTTTTAAAAATCGAACAAAAGACCGGGCACCTGATTGCATCCGGTACCGCCATTTGCGGCGGAAGTGCCATTGCCGCCGTCGCACCAGCCATTAATGCCAGGGATGATCAAACTTCCCTGGCGTTAGCGACGGTATTTGTTCTGAATTCTGTTGCGTTATTTGTTTTTCCGGCTCTTGGCCACCTGCTTGAGATGAGCCAGCATGCCTTTGGTACCTGGGCTGCCATCGCCATTCATGACACTTCTTCTGTTGTAGGGGCTGCCGGTGCCTATGGCGATGAGGCGCTTAAGACAGCCACAACATTGAAACTGGCCCGGGCATTGTGGATCATTCCGATTGCCTTTCTGAGTGCGCTGATGTTCAAAGGTGACAGCAAAAAGATTGGCGTTCCCTACTTCATTGTTTTTTACTGTGTCGCTATTTTGTTCGCCCACTTCGTTCCGGATCTTCAGCCTGTCTACGATCAGGTATTTACTGTTTCCAAACGGGTATTGGTTGTTTGCCTGTTCTTGATAGGCTCGGGGATCACAATACAGAAACTGCGCGCATCCGGGTTTCAGCCGCTGTTGTTGGGGATCTTGCTTTGGTTAAGTATCGGATTGGGTTCGCTAACCTACATTCAGTGGCTATAACGAAGACTGACTGACCATACTTCAACAAAGAGAGCGAGTGTTCTACCCCTGCAGAACACTCGCTCTCTTTTGCATTATTCGCTTACCACCTTGATAGGTACCTTGGTGCGATATCTATGGTGCGATATCTATTCTCTCTTTGCTTTTAACTTCAGCACCTGATACATCATCCAAAAAGGTGTTTTCTGCCGATTCTGCCTTCCGTTTCATGGCCCTTCTCGCAACTACAAACAACAAAAGCAAAAAAGCCGCCAAATCAATCAAGGCACTCACTAGCCCCGATGTCATTAGTGACAGTCCCACAAGTGCGAGAACTCCCCCTATCCATTTGACCATCAGCTTATTTTTCCTACTCAGGCATATCTATTTGGCTACATTATCGGAAAGGTTCGGGGGAAAAGAAAAATACCCTTTGTGTCTATAAAATTCAAAATGGTTATAAGTTAATGAAAATATAACCGCTTTTATTATAAGTACGTAATGACACTCACTCACATCGCTCGCAATTCATGCAAACGCAGACGAAGCTGCTTTTCGGTTTCTATGATCGCGAACAACATGACACCTACGCCGACGATAAGCACTCCGTCGAAAAAAGGTACGGTCCGGGTACCGAACAACTCCTGAAGTGGCGGTAAGAAGGTAATGGCGAACTGAGCAACGGTAACGCCGATGACCGTAGACCAAACCACCTTCGTACCGCGCACAGCCATCCATGTGAGCGATGTGCCGTAGATGTTTCGAATAAAGAACAGGTGAAATATCTCCATAACGACTAGCGTGTTCAGTGCGATGGTGCGCGCTAGTTCGAGCGAATACCCCCGGTCTACCGCATAGGTGAACATACCGAATACGCCACCAAGAAATAGCACCGACACCAGCACGATATGCCATGCCAGTTCTCCGGTAAGAAGCGGTTCGTTCTTTGGTCTCGGCGGTCGATTCATGGTGTCCGCCTCCGTCGGCTCAAACGCCAAAGCGATACCCAACGTGATAGCGGTGATCAGGTTGACCCAGAGGATCTGTATTGGGGTAATCGGCAGGGTCATGCCGAAAAGCAGTGCGACAACGATTGTCAAAGCTTCACCTGCATTGGTCGGTAAGGTCCAACTGATGACTTTCTTGATGTTGTCGTAGACCGTTCGCCCCTCGCGTACTGCGGCAACTATCGAGGCAAAATTATCATCTGCCAGAACAAACTCTGATGCTTCCTTAGCCGTCTCGCTGCCTTTCATCCCCATAGCAATGCCCACATCGGCGCGTTTGAGCGCAGGCGCATCGTTTACCCCGTCTCCGGTCATGGCGACGGACAAGCCGTGCAACTGCAACGCCATTACCAGCCTGAGTTTGTGCTCGGGACTTGTGCGGGCGAATATATCGGTTTCGAGAATGGCGGCGGTGAGCGCAGAATCGTCCATGCCATCAATATCAGAGCCGGTCAGCACCGCATCGGGGTTTTGTAGCCCGATTTGCCTGCCGATAGCGGCGGCTGTTCCCCTGTGATCCCCGGTGATCATCTTCACGCGTATTCCCGCGCCTTGGCATTCTGCGACGGCTTCGATAGCTTCTGGGCGCGGTGGATCGAGCAGCCCGACCAGGCCGAGTAATATTAACCCATCCTCGACATCAACAAATTCGAGGACGGTATGTTTCGGCGGAACCGGCTTGACCGCGAAAGCCAGCACACGCTGGCCCTGTTCGGCAATGCATTCGGCTTTCTCGTACCAATAGTCGGTGTCAAGAGGTTCGGTTCCGTCGAAAACAGTTTTCTGCTCGTTACACATGGAGAGGATCTGCTCTGGTGCGCCTTTGACGGAAATAAACGCGTTGTTTTCATGGTCGTGGTTGAGAGTTGCCATGAAACGATGCTTGGCATCAAAGGGGATAGCATCCGTGCGCGTCCATCCCGCAAGCTCTTCGTTGATATCCATGTCAATCTTGCCGGATAAAGCCAGTAAGGCGCCCTCCATTGGATCACCTTCGACGATCCACACGCCGTCACGTTCATGCAGCGATGCGTCGTTGCACAACGCAGCCGAACGGCCAAGTTCTTCGAGAATCACATGTTCGCGCGCGCTTACGGTGGCGTTATTGAGTTTGATGACCCCTCTCGGTTCATATCCAGCACCTTCCAACGAGAAGATATGCGCCTGCGTTACAACGGATGCGACCATCATCTCGTTACGTGTCAGGGTGCCAGTCTTATCGCTGCAGATCACCGATACTGAGCCTAGCGTTTCTATGGCGGGCAAGCGCCGGACAATGGCACGGCGCCGCGCCATCGCCTGGACACCCACGGCCAGCGTGATTGTTAAGACAGCGGGTAAACCCTCGGGTATGGCGGCGACTGACAGTCCCACTACCGCCATGAACATTTCGGAGAACGCGAAATGTTGGACGAAATACCCGAATACGAGAAGTGTCGTAGCAATAAGCAAAATGAGTACGGTGAGCCACCGCGCAAACACGTTCATCTGCAGCACAAGCGGAGTGGTAAGTGTCTCGACAGTGGAAAGCATACCGCTGATGCGGCCAATCTCAGTATCACAGCCCGTTGCGACGACGACGCCTCTGCCGAGTCCACTTGTTACCAGCGTGCCGCTATACGCCATGCATATCCTATCACCAAGAGACGCATCGGCGGCCACTTGTGGTGTTCTCTTCTCGACGGGTGCAGATTCACCAGTGATGATTGATTCCTGTATCTTAAGGCCATGCGCCTTAAGTAGGCGCAGATCGGCAGGCACCTTGTCCCCCGCCTCCAGCAAGACAATGTCTCCCGGAACCAGTCTTTCGCCTTCAATCAAACGGCGGTTTCCGTCACGCACCACGGAGGCCTTAAGGGCGAGCATCCGGCGGATGGCGTCCATCGCCTTCTCAGCTTTACCTTCCTGCACGAAGCCGATGGCCGCGTTGGCGACAACCACGGTCAAAATAACCAACGTATCGACCATATGCTCCAGCGATGCCGTAATAACGGCTGAGGCCAAGAGCACATAGATAAGAATATTGTGAAAATGGCGAAGAAAGCGAACAATAGAGCTACGCTTTACAGGCTCCGGTAAGCGATTCGGACCGCAGGTTTCGAGTCGAGCTGCGGCTTCGTCCCGAGAGAGACCATCCGCATCTACATGCAAAGTATCCAACACGGTATTGATGGCCTCAGCGTGCCAGTTATTCTCTAACTTTTTATCGATGACTTTGTTCATTGCCTATGCTCCGAAAAACCAACGATTGAATACAAAGAGTCCTTTGCCTTGCAGATTCACCACGCTCGGCCAACATGTCACTGAGATTAGCGTAGCTCATCAAGGTAGAGCCATACCAATGAATGCACTAGAAAATGTTTCCATTTGAATGAGTTGGTCACTTAACGGTTCTCAACTCTGCCTTCAGCACTTGGCAACTTGCAACTCATCCAGCCGTGTGGTCCAGCGATTAGAACGAAATGCCTGACGCATATGCCAATTAGTTGAACCAATCACCGAGGCAGGCTTGATACCGTTCTTAAACCGGGCGTTCACCCTATCCGTAATGGCCATCAAATCCCGCCGTTTCATTTCTTCCAGTGCACTGGTATCAAACATATCAAGCTGAAAATTATCATTCTGGGCATCAGTCAGCTCATCTAGGATCACCCCTATTTTCTGGTATTCAAATCCCGGCTTGTACACACAATCAAGCTGCTCTAATGCCGATGCCAAAAACTTATAGGAATCCTGACTCGGACATGCCAGTGTTCGGACACAAGTCTTATTGTGCTGAGGGAGATCTTTGTAGCGGTTTGTCCGCAAGAAAACGCTGACAACACTTGCCTGGCTGCCCTGTTTTCGCAATTTCTCGCCTGCTCGCTGGCAGTGAAAAGCCAAGGCCGCTTTCAGCTCGTCGAGCTTGCTAATACCGGCACCAAAGCTTCGGCTGGATAATATCTGCTTTCTTTTTTCATCGATATCACCAGGAGAAATGCAGGCAACCCCCTGCAATTCGAGCACTGTGCGGGCCAAACCAACATTCCACAAGCGGCGCATATCGGCTGAATTTTTCTCTGCCAGTTGTAGCGCATTATCGATGCCCGTCGTGCGCAGCCGTGTTGCTGTCTTGGCGCCAATTCCCCAAATAGACTGAATACCGGTTCGCTCCAGCAACCAACGACGCTTATGGTCGGTATCAATCTCAACCACACCTTCTACACGATCCTCATATTGCTTGGCGGCCTCGTTACCTAATTTAGCCAACGTTGGGGTGGCCCCGATGCCGACACGTACCGGCAAACCAATATTTTTCCTGATAGTCTCGCGCAACTCCTGCCCATAGCCGGTCAGGCCATGATGCTCCAAACCGTCCAGGCGTACAAAGGCTTCATCAATCGAGTATTGCTCAACGTGAGGAGAAAACTGATAGAGCTCTTCAATAAAACGGCGGCTCATATCAGCATACAATGTATAGTTAGAACTCCTGACCTGAACGCCCAACTTTCTAGCCTCTCGTTCAATCTTGAACCAGGGTGCCCCCCGCTTAAAACCCAGCGCCTTTGCCTGCGTAGACAGGGCAACACAGCAGCCGTCATTATTCGATAACACCACAACGGGTTTATTAGCGAGAGAAGGGTCAAAGAGTTGCTCACAGCTGCTATAGAAGCTTTTTGCATCGACCAGCGCCCATATCTGATTCTGATAGCCCTCAAAGTCTTTAACCATCATTGTTAATCCATCAAGTTATGGATATTGCGGGTAACGACACCAAAGATCTCAGAGTCCTCCGGCATGGGAAATGGCTTATAGTTGGCGTTTTCCGCCTTTAGCCACCAGTTGTTGTCATGGCGTACTACACGCTTACAGGTAAACTCGTCATAAATGCGGGCAATTACAATTCGGCCGGGAACCACTCTCTCGGCCCGATCGACTACCAGCAAATCACCGTCATAGATACCGGCCCCCACCATGGAGTCACCGGAAGCACGAAGAAAGAAGGTCGCATTAGGATTACGGATCAGATAATCATCCAAATCCAGATCTTCCTGATGTCCGTCTGCCGGAGACGGAAATCCGCATTTCACCGACTCTAAAAAAACAGGTAAGACCGTCATATTTCACTCATCAACAATACTGTATGTATATACAGCTTAATCGAGACTGGATAGAATAGTCACTATTACGCTGTGTATTTTCTGGATGGATGCACAGTATTTAGGCAAGTACCGGGAATTGATGAAATTTCATACTCGACATGACGCAAAAAACAGCAAACAAACTGCAACGTTTAGTTTTATGCATCAATTATTTAGCTTCTTGATAAACTTGCCGCCTAGAAAAGATATCTAATGAATATGAAAACTATAGGAGACATTGGATGCATAAGATTGTTGCGTTGGTGGCGCTACTATTTATTGCGGGCTGTTCGACCACACAGACGACCCACACTGAAAGTCAGTGTGTCGGGGCAATGACTACGCAGGAGGCTTATGGTCACCTGGATCCTAACCGTTTTACTATTCAGGTGCTGGCACTCAGTGAAGAGCGTGATATCCGAAACTATATTCGCGAGATCAAAGGCCAAGATCCAATTTGGGTAAACTGGAAACACAGTTTGGGCAATCGCTGGTACGCCGTGATATACGGTGACTTTGCCACTAAGGACGAGGCCAAACGAGTTATTGACAACCTGTCCCCGCAAATACGCCAACAAGGCCCTTTCGTGCGCAGCTTTGCTGAAGTACAAAACGACAAGCAAACCGATGTATTTCGGATGCGCTAAGCTTCAATCGTTCCCAGTACGCCTCGCACAAAAGAAAGCCGGAAATAATTCCGGCTTTTTCTTTATTGCTCATAACGGCTTATCGCGCAATTAAGTCAGTAACGCTGATTGTCCGGCAGCAACAGCCTCGCCATTTTCTCTCTCAACTATGCCTTGTGCCAGCTGCTCTTTCCTGACCAAACGTTCGAAGTGGGCTAAATGCCTGAACAAAAGTATCACCAGCATAATACCGGTTGCTGCCAGCCCAATACCTAAACCTGCCCACACACCTTCCAGCCCCATTTGTTTCATTAGCAACCATGCTGCAGGCAAACCGATAAACCAGTAGCCAATAACCGTCGAGATTGTCGGACCAATCACCACTTTCATACCGCGCAAAATACTGATTGCGGCCAGCTGCCAGGCATCAACAACAAAACACAGAGCAACCATGATCATCACGCCCGGTAATGCCGCTACCAGTTCAGTTGCCAACTCGTCACCTTCAACACTAAACACCTGAGTCAGGAACTCCGGCCACACACTAACCAATACACCAATCACTGCACTGGTCGCCGTCACCATAAACAAACCAAGCAGCGCGTAACGACGAACCAACGACGGCTCCTTGCTGCCGACATGTTGGCTAACTAGAATCGAAGCGGCCTGAGAAAAGCCAAAAGCAATGTTCCATGACAGGTTCAGGCACTGCAGCGCAATCTGATGTATCGCCAGAGAAACGGCACCCAAAGTACCTGCCAGCAAAGCAGCTCCCGAAAATAAAGCATGCTCAAGCATGGTCGCTATCATGATAGGTACACCAATTCCCAGCAGCGGCACCATAGTACCAAGACGGTATTCATGCAGCTTGTGCAGCGGGTTATAGTTGCTGTACTTAGAGTGACTGAACACCCAGTAACCGTAACCTAGCATGATAATAAAGGCGGCCAACGAGGTGCCGTAACCCAAGCCAGCCAGTCCCATTTCCCAGTGGAAAGCAAACAAGTAGCTGAGCGGTACATTAAGCACAACGGTTGCTACAGACATAATCATGACCGAGCGAGTATCGCCAAAAGCACTAACCAAACTACGTAATACCAACAGAATCAGTGTAGGCAGCATCGACCATTTCAGAGCATCAAGATAATCCATGCCCAAAGCAACGGCCTGCGGATCCTGTTTCGCCATCACCAGAAGATCATGCATCATGAAAAATACCGGCTGTAGAGCTACAGTCAGGATCAAGGCCAGCAACAGCCCACCTTTAAGGGAAGAACGCACTTCTGCATCACCGACTTCCGGTTGTCTCACTCGCTTACCGTATGCAATTGCAATCAAGTTTGCTACGCACCCCACGGTGCTACCGGCAATAATAAATACAATTGAGTAGACAGTAGCCCCAAGGCCACCGCCGGCAATCGCCATAATACTAAGCTGAGCCATCATCCAGACATCGGTAAAAACCAACAATTGGGCAACCAGCTGTGAAATGATGAGCGGTACAGCCAGGCTAACCAGTTTCTTCATAAAATCCCCTTTTGTCATACTCATCTCGCTGAAACGAACATCTTGAGGCAAGAATGAGTATATCTCGACAATTTATGGATATTACCGTTGAGTTTCAAACGACTTTTATGGCACTTTAGCATTCATAAAACTCATGCAAAGATTTTCTGACTGATGAAAAAAAGACACGAACTACTGCCACCTTCTCTCAATGGATTAAGGGTATTTGAAGCTGCTGCGAGGCATCTTAGCTTTACACTCGCTGCCTCAGAGCTGAGCGTGACCCAGAGTGCGGTCAGCCGGCAGATACGCCAACTGGAGGAACACTTTGGTTTTTCACTATTTATTCGTCGCCACCGTGCGCTTTCACTGACAGACGAAGGAAAGGAAGTGGCGTTGTTATTAACCCGCCAATATAGCGAACTCAACAGCGCTCTTCGACAACTTAAAAGCAAGGAAAACGAACCGCTGCGAGTCAAGGTTGCGATGAGTTTTGCCGTACGTTGGCTTATCCCACGCTTACATTCCTTTAAGGAACACTACCCAACGTTAGATATTGCTCTAACATCAACCATGGGACATACAAGCGAAGAACTCAGGCTGGATGATGATGATTATGATGTCGCTATTTACGGCATGCCGAAGGCATCAAAGAACCCGTATCAAAAGAATTTTCTCAGAAAGGAATACCTGGCCCCTGTCTATTCAGAGCTGCTGACCAAAACCGAACAGCCTGTCGACATCGATACGCTGCTGACTTACCAGCGCCTTCATCCGACGGCGGACCGAACAGACTGGCGTGTATGGCTGAAGCGAAACCAAAAATCCCACTTGATGAACAACTCAGGTTTGACCTTTGATACCCTGGATATGGCCTTAACGTCCTGCTTTGCCGGACAGGGCGTCACGATCACCGACCTTATGCTGGTGGTCCATGAGCTAAAACAGGGATACTTGCAGCTGCCGCAGTCGGCAACCATCATAGACGGCCCGTGGCAATATTATTACCACTGTCAGACGAAAAGTGACGCGGTCACCCATTTTGTTACCTGGCTGACAAACCAGCAGGCCACCGAGCAAGCCCAACTATTTGAGATGGCGACAAACCACGGCTGGCAGATTATCGAAGGGGATAGTTAATAGCCATAACCCTCAAAGTGACTCAATGAGCTCCGGAAGCAACTCGAACAGATCGCCGACCAAGCCGTAATCGGCGATTTGAAAAATCGGGGCGTCAGGATCATTGTTGATCGCGACTATCACCTTCGAGTCTTTCATTCCGGCAAGGTGTTGTATGGCACCGGAAATGCCCACGGCAATGTACAATTCAGGAGCGACAATCTTTCCCGTCTGCCCCACTTGCAGATCATTGGAAACAAAACCGGCATCCACTGCTGCACGCGACGCTCCGATTGCCCCACCCAGTTTATCTGCCAGCTTTTCAACCAAGGCAAAACTGTCGCTGTTTCCGAGCCCCCGTCCACCGGATACCACCACTCGTGCTGCGGCCAATTCAGGACGCTCACTTTCTACCGCCTGTCTGCTAACAAACTTCGTCATATCATTGGCGATGACAATATCAAGTTCAGACACCGGAGCGGATTGTTCCGGTTGAATTTCTGCAAGATCAAATGCGGCACTGCGAATGGTGATTACCTTAATAGGATCGTTGGATCTTACTTCGGCCAGAGCATTACCGGCGTATATCGGGCGGATCACTGTATCTTCACTTTTGATCTGAATAACATCAGATAGCTGCCCGACATCAAGCAAGGCGGCTACACGTGGCATCAGGTTTTTACCAAAGGTCGTAGCCGGCGCAAGGATATGGGTATATTGCCTGGCGACTTCAGCGATCAAGGCTGATAGGTTTTCGGCAAGCTGATACTCATAGACTGTATTATTCGCCAGTAATACTTGCTCGACACCTGCTACCTTGCTGGCCTCATCAGCCACATTGCGGCAGTTATCACCGGCAACCAGCACCGATACCGAAGATGATAACGCCATCGCCGCATTGATCGCTTTCTTGGTATCTGGCGAAAGAGACAAGTTGTTGTGTTCTGCAATGATTAACGTAGCCATTAGATCACCTTTGCTTCGTTTTTCAGCTTATCCACCAGCTCCGATACCGAAGCAACCCGGACACCGCCTTGCCTTTCCGGCGGCGGCACGACGTTCAGCACTTCTTGGTGCCGAGAAGCATCGATGCCAAAATCGGCGAGCGTTAATTGCTCCATGGGTTTCTTCTTGGCCTTCATGATATTTGGCAATGAAGCGTATCGGGGTTCATTCAGCCGCAAATCGGTACTGATAATGGCAGGAAGCATCAACTGAAGTGTCTCCAGGCCGCCATCAACTTCACGAGTTACAGTGACAGTGTCACTATCAATGGTAACGTTAGAGGCAAAAGTACCTTGTGGACGGCCAGTCAGTGCAGATAGCATCTGGGCAACCTGATTATTATCCGAATCGATGGATTGCTTGCCCATCAAAACGAGCCCCGGTTGTTCTTTCTCCATCACTGACTGAAACACTTTAGCTACCGTCAATGGTTCGAGTCCGGTTTCTGCTTCTATGTGAATCGCGCGATCGGCTCCCAATGCCAATGCTGTTCTGAGTTGCTCCTGACAGCTTGTCTCACCGACTGAAACCACAACAACTTCTTCTACTGTTCCGGCCTCTTTGAGTCTGACGGCCTCTTTGAGTCTGACGGCCTCTTTGAGTCTGACGGCCTCTTCCACTGCGATTTCGCAAAAAGGGTTCATAGCCATCTTGACGTTATTGGTTTCAACGCCGGAGCCATCATTTTTCACCCTCACTTTTACGTAAGGATCAATCACTCGCTTTATTGCTACCAGTACCTTCACAATGCTTTCCTTTTCAAATAGTCAGAAAAAATTATGAACTTGGCCAAGTACACTTTGAGCCTAGTTGAATTTACGTTTACGTCAACTGGACTATATTTACCTGTAAGTGCTGGCAGTTTCAGGAAGGTACGCATGGAAAGAGAATGCATGGAGTTCGATGTTGTTATCGTTGGTGCTGGCCCCGCAGGTTTATCTGCTGCCTGTCGGATCATGCAACTGGCAGAGGAACAGAATCAATCATTGTCTGTCTGTGTGGTCGAAAAAGGAGCCGAAGTCGGGGCGCATATTTTGTCTGGCGCCATCTTCGAACACAAAGCCCTTGATGAACTTTTTCCTGACTGGGAGCGGCTCAATGCCCCACTTCATACTGCAGTTTCTGAAGACCACTTTTGTCTGCTCACCAACCAGAGTAACTATCTAAACGTTGCTGAGAACCTTACACCCAAGCCAATGCTGAATGACGGTAACTTCGTCATCAGTCTGGCCAACTTCTGTCGCTGGCTGGCACAGCAAGCCGAAAAAGCCGGTGTCGAAATCTTCCCCGGATTTGCAGCGGCTAACATTCTCTACGATAAACAAGGCGCCGTTGCTGGTATTGTCACGTCAGACATGGGATTAGATAAAAACGGAGAGCAGAAAAACACTTTTGAGCCCGGAATTGAGCTAAAGGCCAGATATACCATTTTTGCCGAAGGAGCCCGAGGCCATTTGGGCAAGCAACTGATCAGCAATTATCAGTTAGATTATGACAAACAGCCTCAGCATTATGCGCTGGGCATAAAAGAGCTGTGGGAAGTCCCACCGGAACTTCATCAGCCGGGTCTGGTTATCCACGGTGTCGGTTGGCCATTAAGCCAGTCTGATACCACCGGCGGTAGTTTCCTCTATCACCTCGAAGATAACCAAGTCGCTATTGGATTGATCGTCGATCTGAATTATCACAACCCGTACCTCAGCCCGTTTGATGAATTTCAGCGAATGAAGCATCACCCGTTGTTCAGCCGTTATCTAAAAGGCGGAAACCGCATCGCCTATGGCGCACGGGCAATCACCAAAGGTGGACTCCCTTCCCTGCCACGGCAACAGTTTCCCGGCGGGGTATTGGTTGGATGCGATGCCGGTACGCTCAACTTTGCCAAAATCAAAGGTAGCCATACTGCCATGAAATCTGGAATGCTGGCCGCAGAAGCCGTTTTCAGTGAAATTAGCCAGGGGCTGCATCAAACCATACCGGGCTATGAGCGTTTGTTCGGTGAATCATGGCTGTATCAAGAGCTGTATGAATCACGTAACTTCGGCGCGCAA
This sequence comes from Photobacterium proteolyticum, assembly GCF_001939735.1. Taxonomy (GTDB): domain Bacteria; phylum Pseudomonadota; class Gammaproteobacteria; order Enterobacterales; family Vibrionaceae; genus Photobacterium; species Photobacterium proteolyticum. The sequence goes on along the minus strand of NZ_MJIL01000095.1, from coordinate 111,568 downwards.
ATCCATAAGTTTGGTAATCTTATCGGTGGGGCGCTGGCAACGGTCGAACATAACTGGCTTAAACATAGATTTTCATGGACAGTCGCTGATGAGAAAGCCGATCACGAGTGTCTTCGTCCGAAAGAACAATGTACACCCATTAACTATCCCAAGCCGGACGGTATCCTCAGTTTTGATAAGCCATCTTCAGTCTACCTGTCGGCAACGCAACACGAAGAAAATCAGCCTTGTCATCTAAAACTCAAGGATCCAGCACTGCCAACGACAACTCACCTATCCCTCTACGATGAGCCTAGTCAACGCTATTGCCCTGCGGGCGTATATGAAATTGTGACGAGTGAAGGTAAACCCAAGTTTCAGATCAATGCCGCCAACTGTGTGCATTGCAAAACTTGCGACATTAAAGATCCGTCACAAAACATTATCTGGGTGACTCCTGAAGGTGGCGGCGGGCCAAATTATCCGAATATGTAACCCCAGATATGATTTCAGCAAATCGAAGTGCAAGGCTAACCCTTGCACTCCGAACGGATCCAGTTCAGGTAATCCGCTAACCCTGCCGTAATGGGCAGCTGGATAATTTCAGGGGTATCATAATCATGGTTAGCCAGTATATCCGCTTCTACCTCTGGGTAAAGTGCAGCCGTTGTCTTAATCATCACCAGCTTTTCCTGATCTTGATTGACCTCGCCCTTCCAGTGGTAATAACTTTCAATCGCCTGCACCTGAACACAAGCGGCCAGACGCTTCTCGATGAGCGAGTGAATGATTTTTTTTCCGATAACCTCATTAGAAAACGTGGTCATCACCATGCAATATTGCTGTATATTTTCATGTCCTGTCGCCATGACTGCCTCTATCTTTCTGAATGTACTAATAATACTATCAAAAAAGGGAGCCATCAGGCTCCCTTAGTAACTGTCAGTTGCTTATTATTATGGACACTTAGAGACCATAATTTGCTGAGGCTGGCCATCTGAGCTGAACTCCAGACTCCAGACATAACGACCGGCTTCAGGGATCGTCACAGCCGTGTCCTTACCATAACCACCACGAGCCAGTACGCCTTTCTCGCCAGCTTTCAGGCTAAGACCGTCGGCAGTAAACTGCGGTGTCCAATCTCGGCTTGCATACTGCATACGGTACGCCCCTTCCTTCTCTTCCTTAACAACCTGATAGACATTGCTACCCTTGTACTGGAAGGCACGCTTCGGCTTGTGTTTCCATCCCGAATCAGAGAAATCACCGACAACGTATAGCGTTTCACCAATCGGCCCAGCCTCTTCCACTGTTGGATTGTTACACTGTGCCATAAAGCCTTCACCCGCCAATGACACGGCCGCTGCAGCCTTCACCTTCACACCGGCAGCAGACGGAGTCTCGATAGATAGGAAACGAGCTTCAAACGCAGTTAAAGGAATATAGTACTTGCCATCTTGCATCTTGAAGCGGTCGCCAGACATCAAGTCAACCAAGACGCCATCAGAACCGACATCCGCACCGTCCAGAGGAATGATATCTGCTCGGGATGAGGTACTCACCATGTAAAGCAAGGCTTCATTTTCTGCCTGCTTATGGTCAACATACACAGCATCAGTTGCCATCACATTGGTACGCTTACCGCTGGATAGCGCAGGATGGTTAGCACGCATCGTCATCAGCTTGGCGACATAGTCACGCAGCTCCGCCTCGCGCCCTTTAAGTGACGCCGTCACACCGTCAATTTTTGCACTGGTACGAGCAACATGATCGTCACACAAACCTTGAATGGCACAGTTGTCACCGGCATTCTTGGCAGCATAACCATCAAGCTGATCGCCAATTTCTTCACCGTAATACAAGGTGATCGGACCGGTGTACGCCGCCTGGAAGGACAGTGCCGCTTTATGGCGAGACCAGTACTCAGCATCCTCCGGAGAGGCAATGTTGCCGCGTTGCAGCAAGTCACCCAGTCTGACCAAATCATGGTTGCCCAGCATCAGGTTAGGTTTGGCATGATCCGGGTACAGCTTGTGCAAGTCCATACCTTCAGCCAGCCACTCACCACCTTTGCCACCGACGCTATTTTCATTCACAGCGAAGGTTTCGACCACGCGATAACGGACAGGGAAATCGAATGCCGAGCATAATGCCGGATCGTCCTGCTTACCATAGCCCGTGTCATTGATGTAATTCTGGTTGTTCCAGATTTCAGCCACCATGTAGCCAAGCGGGTTAACACTTTCACCCTTATCATTGGTGTAGGTTACCGACTTAGAGGCTTCATCGACACTCTTACGGATTTCTTTCCAGGCATCTGTCGGCACCTGATAGGCCTGATCCAAGCGCCAGCCATCAATCTTCAGCTCTTTAACCCAGTAGGTAGCGACTTCCTGATAGAAAGCGAGACTTTCCGGGTAACTCACAGGATTGTGTTCACCGTGTGGCAAACGTCCTTCAGGAGATGGAACAACATTGCCTTTATGGTGACCAAAGACACCGTCAAAGAAGACGTAAAGCCCCTTCTCGTGTGCCTTATTCACAAGCTCGCGCGCTTTTTCCATGGTGCCGAAGCGAGGGTCAATAGCAAAGTAGTTACTGGTGAAATAGCCTGTCGCGTCCAGACGGTCGGCCCAGTGATCTTGCCCTTCAACCGGAATCGACTCAAAAATCGGGGTCAGCCAAATTGCATTCACGCCCAGAGAGTCAATGTAATCCAGCGAGTCGATAATACCCTGCAGATCACCTTTGTGATGGCTGGTACCGTAACCCGTACCATGGCCAATGGTGTCATCACCATTAACAAAGCTCTCGACCATGACCTGATAAATACGCAAATCGTCAGCTTTGGTCGCCGTTGTGGCATCACAGGCATAAACAGGTGTTTCAGACGCAGGTAAAGAGCCGGAACTGCCGCACGCGGAAAGTGTGGCGGCTATGGCCAACGCAAGGCAAGATTTCATGTTCCTTGTTATCACAGTGATCTCCTTGATTATTATTTGTAAGGTGCAATGCGATTATCAATGAGTCACAACGTTCGGAGACCATCCCTCAAGCGCTTTTAGACGGCGTAGATAAGGGGGAGTAGACAAAGACAGTAATGCCATGTTCCGGACAAGCGCAAATTCGCTAATAACAGACAGACAAAATGAGAGATAGAACATATTTCACACGCTTTGCTAGCAGCAAACGTAAGAACTATGTGTTAACAAGATCAAAGATTTAATGCTACAAATACAAAAAAAGGCGACTTGTGATAGCCGCCTCATTTCTGAAAATTGCTGTCTGATCACCCGCGATTATTGCTAAAAGCAATCTTGGCGGCCAGCCCGATCAACAGAAGACCAGATACACCCTCGATAATACGGCTGAAACGTGATGCCTTGGCACTATTTACAATCCAGGAGCCCAACATCGCGTAGGCTGAGTTGCACAAGGTCGCCAATCCACAGAATAACAAGCCAAGAACCAATAGCTGCTGGGTGGCAGATGAAGATAGCGATGTATCAATAAACTGAGGTAAAAATGATAGGAAGAACATCGCGACTTTCGGATTAAGTACACTGACGATCACACCTTGTCTGAACACATTTGTCGTCTCAGGTTTCTGATCAGGTAAGGTCAGTTTGGACTCTCCCTTCATGAAGTTTCTTAGAGACGAAATACCGAGATACAAGAGATAAGCTGCCCCAAGGTATTTCACCAGCATAAAGGCATATGCCGAGCTTAAGATAAGTGCCGACAAGCCAAATACTGCAGCGAAGGTATGGAACATATAGCCAACGCCAAGCCCGAGAGCCGCTTGCGTACCTGCAGAAGCTTTCCCTTTCATGGTATTGGAAACGATATAGATAACATCCGGACCGGGGATCAGGTTGAGCGTCAATGACGCAAGGGCAAATAACAAAATAGTGTGCATATCCATTAATGGGTATTCCTTATTTGAAACTCTTTCAGAGCCGCGACAGCCTGCTCTGCTTTGTCCAACTGTACAAAAACATGGTCATGATAATACGCTGCAATCACGTTTGCACTTATCCCTTTATCTGTCAGCTTATTTGCCACAGCTGCCGTCAAACCAACCGCATCAAGACTAGAATGGACAGTCAGCGTGATTGCTTTAAACACGGAGTCAAACTGGTAACCATGCTGCTGTGCAACATGCTTCTCCAGCACCAGCGTCATACCTTCGTCTTCCAAAAAACTCGCTATGGGTTTTAGCCTCGCCACCAGTTCATAGTCTTGCGACTTGTCCGTGCAGAAGACGAACTCGCCTTCACGAATTTGAGGTTCCATATTCTGCAATAGAACATCGAGATCGGTAATCCCTGACATAACGTACTCCTCCTGACCACTGCTTTTCATCACTGTTGTTCATCAAAAGCAGCTTAATCAACCTATTCGATTTATAAGTAACACCATGCCATCACATTACCCTACCCGTTAGTGGCACGCCACATCATAATCTCTCGTTTGTATAGTTGACTAAAACACTCTGGAATATTAACATGCATTAAAAATACAACTTAATAGTCGGAGACGGTAGTATGAGCATTTCATTCAAAAAGTTTTTCAAAAAATCAGATGACGAGCAAACAAAAGTAGGCCAGGAGCAAACGGCAGAACAGGCACAGCCTGAGAATCAAGAAAAAGAAAAGAAAGGCAAACACGGTGAGCCTGGTTTCTGCTGCGGTTCTTGCTCACAGTAAAACAATAGGGTCAGCCCTGAATCGATAAGAACTACCGACAAAGTAGCCTCGGTAGTTCTTTACTCTCAGCAGGAATCAACGTTGCTTCATGAAAGCCACCGCCAGCCCTGATGACACAAATGTCACCCCTGCCCCGAGTGAGATTACAATCAGCATGCAGGCCACCGTATAGGCAATCCATATATCCAATGGAAACATAACACCTCCTTGTTAATATTGATTCCAATGTAACCCAGTGTCCCTTCAAATAAAAAACATAAAAGCTGTTTTAACTAACGTGCCTCACGCTGCTACAATAGCGCAGTTAAAATTATTGGCAGAGAAAAATGCAACAAGAACAATTTGAAACCCTAGTAAAAGCATTGTGCGAGAAAGAGAGCCTGCCACAGGTCCTCGAGGCACTAAAAACAAGTGAAGAACAAGAAATTGCCGAAGCGGCAGCATCCCTGGCAGGCCAATTCAAGCTTGCCGAAATTGAGGGAGAAAAACGCATCTATCACGTATCGATGCAGGAAAATGATGAAGGCAAAGAGCAGGAATATGCCGAGTGGATCATGAATGACGGTGATGACGTGATTAAGTTTGTCGCCTGGTTCTTCTTCGATATGTTCGACATCAAACAAAAAGATGTCTATCAGGCAGCCGGTCGAACCTACCAGCAACCAAAGAGAAAATAACACTCTCTTTTGCCTGTGAAAATAAGCCAGTTTAGTCACTGGCTTTTATTTGATTCTTTCGACACCATTTCAACAGCTCACCAAAGCGCGTATTTTGTAGGCATAAAACAACACCATAACGACCTCTCCTTGGTTTCAGCAACTTTATCTGTGATAATTCTACTTCACCAATTTTTCAAATGGCTCCCCATGAAACTACTAGTAAGAAACCTTGCCCGCACTACCACTGAAGATGAACTTAAAGCGTTGTTTGCAGAACACGGCGTCGTAGAGTCCTGCAACCTAGTGCTAGATCAGGAAACAGGTAAGTCTAAAGGTTTTGGTTTTGTTGAAATGCCAGACATTGACGAAGCCGCTACGGCAATTTCCGCTCTAAACGGTACAAAAATCGCGAAAAGCAAAGTTCGCGTGAAAGCCGCAGAGTAACCCTCACGCTTAACTATGCTGAAGGGCTAAAGGTCAGAACAGCACAACTCTGGCCTTTAGATAACTACCTTCCAGGCGTCACACGCTTGCGATATTCCCTTGGCGAGCAGCCATGATACTGGCGAAACCGATGAGTAAAGTTGTAAGGGTCCGGATAACCCAGACGCTGAGCAATCATACCAATCGACCAGCTTTCATAGTGAAGCAAGTCCGTCGCTTTTTCCATTCTCAACGCAATCAGTCTTTGCTGGGTCGAACATCCGTAGAGCTGTTTACAAATCCGGTTTAACTGCTCGACGCTGATATAGCTTTGCTCGGCAATCCCCTTAACCGTCCATGGATGATGTAGCTGAGACTCCACCTCGTTAAATACGCTTTGCACTCTCAATACAGAATTTGACGGGGCATTTGATACCGAGCCTAACAGGAGCCTCGACAGCTCGCTGGCAAACAGCTTCCGAAAACTGGAACGGCCACCAATCTCAGAGTGAAACAAACTCATCAACGACCATATCTGCTCGCAGAGATACGACGGCTCGACTCGTTGCCCGCCTTCAATCAACGGTTGCCATTTATCAGTATTCTGCAATAGCACCCAGGCCATCTTCCAATTGATAGCAGGATCGGCCAATTCGAAACGGAAAGGGAAGTTAGCAGGCAACACTGTCAGGGTATTCGCCGCTATCTCTGTAACAGAATTTTCAGTGATTAAACGCCCCCGGCCTTCGAGCGTAAACAGCAATGTATGTATCGACGTCCCTACCCGCTCCACATGATAGCCGTCAGACAACTCGGCAAGCCCCGCCATAAAAAACTGGTTTTCAGCCAATTCAGGCAGCTCGGACTGAGTCAAAAACCGCTCTTTGCAGGCATCCGCCAGATACACCTCATCCTGCCAACTCGACTTGAGCTCAGGCAAAGGTATGACAGATCCGCACAGGTTTTCTGATTTTTCTAACATGTTGCTCACTTCAATGCTCTTATATATTTGCCCCGTACTTTGAGGGCACACTTATGACTACAAATCTATCAACACATTCATCTCTGACTGAGGCATTGTTTTCACGCGTCGCGAAACTGGCTTTTCCGGTTGCAGTTCAAAGCGCCTTGGTTGCCATACTGGCACTTGCAGATGTACTCATGGTCAGTGACTTCGGCCAGGAAGCCACTGCCGCTGTCGGTATTGCCTCAAAGTGGCATTTTGTCGCCATCATGATAATGACGGGGCTTTCTACTGCAAACGGTGTTTTAGTATCGCAATACTGGGGCCGGGACGACAGAGTGCATGCCAAAACAGTTACTCTCCAATCGCTCAAATTCGGTGCGGCGATTATGGTGCCTGTCACGTTCATCATTACGATATTTGCACAACAAATCATGCAATTGCAAACTAATGATATGTTGGTGATTAATCAGGGAATGGCATACCTCTGGTATAGTTTCCCAGTACTGATCCTGACACACATCGTCATCACTGCCGAGTCCAGCTTACGCTCAAGTGACGATACCGTGTTGCCGCTGATCCTCGGTGCGATCACTATTGCCCTTAATATCGGCCTTAACTTTATTCTGATTAAAGGCGAACTCGGCATTCCCGCCATGGGCGTTGCCGGTGCTGCACTAGCAACCACTATTGCACGCCTTCTACAGGTGATGATGATTTGGGGAGTATTGAAATACCGTCAACACTGGCTTTTCACCAGTCGCGCAATCCCTAAGCACCAAGCGCTTTGGATGACTTACAAAAAGCTGGCTATCCCCAACTCGGTCAATATGCTGCTTTGGGCGCTGGGAACACTCACCTATCAGATGGTCTTCGGACACATGGGCACTACCGAACTGGCTGTCTTCAGTATGCTGGGACCCTTTGAGTCACTGTGCTATTCGATGTTCTTTGGAGTTTCGGTCGCCTGCTCCGTTTTGATGGGCCAATCCCTTGGTCGCAACGAGTTTGATACAGCCCAGGCTATGACGAAGTTCTTCCTCAAGTTTGTCATTTTGCTCGGCATCGCGCTTGGCCTGTTGCTTTTTGTGCAACGGGATTTAATTCTCAGTTGGCTAGGCCTGGATACGGATAACTTCTATCCCTATGCCTTGCCTGCAATCTCTGTGATGAGCTTTGTCATATGGATAAAAATGCTTAATATGATCATCATAAACGGTATTCTGCGGGCCGGAGGCGATAACTTGTTCTGCCTGAGAATGGACTTTATCGCGATGTGGATGGTAGGTATCCCACTTACCGCCTATGGCGCATTCATCGGCGAATGGGGTTTTGGCTGGGTATATATGTCAATGTTCAGTGAAGAATTCGTTAAGTTGTCGCTTTGCTTCCATCGATACCTGCAGCGCCGTTGGATGAACAACCTGACCATGCAGGCAACATAAACATCCACAATGAAATCACAGCCAAACAATTTATATTATTAATTTAGAGCCACTAGATTTTCTAATCGGTGCCTAGCCAACAAGCCAAGTAATTCTCGCTGAAACGAGCATCTTGAGGTAGCTTGGGTATATAACTATTATTTAATAGATTCTTGTCATGAACATCGGTGTTGGAGCTATCGTCGTCACACTGCCATGCAATATACAGCCTGCCTTTGGTATCACGTCAGGCCAGCCGGAGGAAATGTATGAAATATAAAATTGTCTGTGATAAACACGAGTTTGAGTTTGAAAAGAAGATAAACGACCTTCTCGAGCAAGGCTGGAGACTCCATGGTGAAATTGTCGTTAACCTCGTTAACACGGGTGAGAACTTAACATGCTGGTACACCCAATCGATGCTTAAAGACGATTGACGTCAGTGGCTGCAATACCTGCCAGTCAGGATTGCAGCCCATCATTCAAGGGAGTTACATGTCAGTATTTACCCTGATTCTGGAATACGATGGTGCGACTTACATGTCGCAGGTTGAAGCCAACAACGAAAAGGCAGCTCTGAATATCTGGACAGACGAGCTGGATGTGTGCTCTATCGATGGCTTCCCGTTAATTGATGCTGAACAAGTGCTTACAGGACTAGAACAGCAAGCCCCGACACCTGTTCAAAAACTGACAAATGTCTGGAACCTATCCTTCGCAGTTGGACACGATGTCGCCGTACTTCATCTCATCAAAACTGAGCTTCAACTAGACAGCTAGCCTGCTGATATTTTTCTGTCGATACACACAAACGCTGGCTAAGGTACGCGTGTGCATCATCAGAAATATCACTGCCATACGGTATCCGCTTCAGGTTATTGGCCGCTATCATTGTTGAACCAGAACCAAAAAATGGGTCAACGACAATGTCTCCCTCTGAGCTGCTTTGTTCAATCAGAGTTTCAATCAATGGTACCGGTTTCTCAGTTGGATAACCTCGGTATACACGCTTTTCTTCCAGAATATCGGGGATCCCAAGATTGTTTAGCTTCCTCTTGCCCTTTTCGAAGAACAGGATGAATTCATACCTCGCCCGGTAGTGATACCCCATACCTATCGCCACCTTATCCCAGACAATCGGCTTCCAGAACTTAAAACCCATCTGCTCGGCTATCGGTTTTATATAGAACATGGTTTCCTGATCGCAGAACAGGTAGAAGTGACTATTATTCTTTAGCACTCTGTACACCTGCTCGAACAATGCTTCAAACCTTTGGTTGGGGAAAATAGAAAACCATTTATTACTTGATCCTTTGCTCTTTTTCAAACGCGTCGTGGTTCCTACGGCACGGTGTTTTTCCAACGACTCATACGGTGGATCGGTGATCAGCAAGTCAACGCTTCCGTCTGGCAACGTGGACAACCACTCCACTGCATCTTGTTTAAATAATTGCATTTATAACCTAAATTTGGACACTTTATACGGATAAAACAGGCAATACAGGCAAAGTCACTTGGCACTCTGGGCATGCACTCAGGTACCGCAGACATTGTTTGATAATTCGCGGACAGATTCCCGGACAGTGTTGTACCAAATCTTTAGGGATATGGACAGCAAAACAACGGCTAGATGCCAGTTACTCCGAAGACCTCACGCAGCAGGTAGCCGGTAAAGAAAGCCAATGCCGCAGCCGTACCGCCGTTTAACAGGGTACGCATACCTGAAAGAAAATAAGGCTGATCAAACAGCAAGCTTTTAAGACTACCAATCATAAAGAACATGATTGCGGCCAAAGCCGTACTGATAGCAAACTGCTGATTCATCGACAGCGATGTCGCCAAGAAAGGTAGTAAAGGCATGGTACCAATAAGAATGAACGCAACAAATGTTGCCCAGGCAGAGCTAAAAGGGTTGGGATCGGCCTGATGATGGATCCCGTGCTCCTCAATCAGCATGGTATCAACCCAAAGCTTGCGGTCTTCACAAATAATATCGACAATTTTCTCGAGCAGCTCACCTTCGAAACCTTTATTGATAAAGATTTGTCGTATCTCTTCTCGCTCCCCTTCAGGAATGATATCAATATGCTCTTCTTCCATCTCGCGGAGGCTCTGGGTGTATTCCTGCTTGGCTTTGTTCGATTCATACGCACTTACTGCCATGCTAAAACCATCCGCAAGCAGGTTGGCAAACCCCAGAATCAAGGCAACCGAAGCAGGAAACCCTGCCCCAACCGCAGCAGCAACCACAGCAAACGTTGTCACGCACCCGTCTATCCCACCAAGCACCGCATCAGATATGTTTTGGGACTTAGGTGCTTGTTGTAAACGCTTTTTAATCACATCGGGATCGTGTGCCCGAGCTAACTCTTCAATACTGGCTTTCTTCATAACAAGAACTCTATGGCTTGCAACATTCGGCGTTATACCGACTGTTGTTGGTAATCGTAGTTGAAAATTACAATTGAGCCTTTTTTAACACTTTCTATGTCAGCAAAGAGGCAGCAGTGATAGGCAACTGTATAAATGTCGAGCGCTACATTCGGCTGCGCTATTTAACTCCGCCATAAAACTGTCAAAAGGTGAAAATATCTATCAATTTATTGATCTACCCACCAAAAATTTTGTAGATTTTGTTTAGAGTAGTGTCTCTTCATTCCGACGGGAAAGACTCTGATGACAACAATCAACCAAGATAGATTGATCCAACACTTCATTGATCTTGTTAAGATCGACAGTGAATCTCGAAATGAAAAAGCCATTGCCGAGACCCTTGCAGAACAGCTAGGTCAAATCGGTTTTCAGGTCAGCAAATTGCCTGTACCTGCTGAAATTTCTAATGGCTTCAATATCTACGCCAAACTTCCGGGGAAACTGGACGGAAGCGTATTGCTAAGTAGCCATATGGACACCGTTACTCCTGGCAATGGCATCGAGCCGGTTATCAATGACGGTATCATCAGCTCCAAAGGTGACACTATTCTTGGTGGTGATGACAAGTCTGGCATCGCAGCCATTATGGAAGCTGTTCGCTGCATTCTTGCCAACGATGTTCCGCACAAAACTATCGAGCTTGCATTCACCGTTTATGAAGAAGGTGGTCTGCACGGTTCGAAAAACTTCGACATGTCTTTTGTTGAATCTGAGCAAGCGATTGTTCTGGATTCAGGCGGCGATATCGGCACCATCATTACCGTTGCACCGGGCCAGCAGAACCTGAAAATCAACATCACAGGTAAACCAGCCCACGCCGGCCTGGCACCTGAAGAAGGTATCAATGCGCTAACCGTAGCCGCAGATGCTATCAGCCAGATGAAACTGTCTCGTATCGACAGCGAAACGACAGCGAACATTGGTGTTGTTAAAGGCGGACAGGCAACCAACATTGTCATGCCTGAATTGTACATTGAAGCAGAAGCCCGCTCTCTTGATGATGACAAGCTAGCTGCGCAAGTGGATCACATGGTCAGCACATTCAATGCAGCAGCCGAGAAACACGGTGCTGAAATCAACATTGAGTCAACACGTGCCTACGATGCTTACCGTATCGATGACAACGACCCGCATGTTGCTGCTATCAAAGCGGCCTTCGAAGCAAACGGCGTTGAGCCGAAAACACAGCCAACCGGTGGCGGTAGTGATGCCAACATCTTCAATGGCAAAGGCCTTAAGACTGTCAACCTTTCAACAGGTATGGCGAAGGTTCACACCACTGAAGAGTACATCAAGATCACCGATATGGTTGCTATTACTGAGTTTATGTATACCTACCTAACTAAGTAAGCAATTACGCGAGATCTTATCGAAGCCGGAGCGATGTCTCCGGCTTCTTTTTACTGCGCTCGTTACCCAAAAACTAGTTACTGTAACAATCGGTTGGAAAACTCAAGAAAGACGGTTAACAAGGTAGTCGATAAATATCCTTGTCTTATAAGGTGCGACAGCTTTACTTGGGTAAACGACATATAGCTCAGTCGCCCAGGTATAGTCACTGATTAAGCTCACTAGCTCGCCGCTTGCCAGGTATTTCTCTGCCAAAAAATCTAACGCACAAGCAACCCCTACCCCTTGTCTGGCCATTTCGACTAACAACGATTCAGAGTCTGACCGAATTTTAGACTTCAGGTTAACTGACTCATAAGAATTATCATCAACATGAAACTTCCATTTATCCTTGGTCAAACAGCTCCGATAATTCATACAAGTATGATCATTCAAATCTGCTGGAGCCTCCGGTTTACCATACTTTTCGAGATAATGTGGTGAAGCGACGACAAATGTTTGTATTTCTTTTATTTTTCTACACTTAAAACTGCTGTCCGGGAGCTCTCCAATATGAAATGCAAGGTCAATATTGTCTCCGACCAAATCATCCAATGTGTAGCCATAGGTTACTTCAAGCTCGACGCTGGGATATGAAATCATAAACTCACTGAGCGCTCTCATCAGCTGGAGATCATGTTCTAGCACAATAGGAAGCCGAACCCTTAAGGTGCCTCCGATAGTTTCATTCTTTTGGCTCAACGTATCATGACAACGATGCAAATCATCGATGATCTTGGAATACTGTTCATATAAGTACCTGCCCTCATCTGTAAGAGAGAGGGTTCGTGTCGTTCTTTGGATCAACGTACATTGAAGCTCTTTTTCAAGTTGCTGAACCTGTTTACTGATCACAGACTTCGACAACACAAGCTCATCGGCAGCTAAAGTGAAAGAGTTATTTTTCACGACAGTATGAAATGTAATCAGTAAATTTAGGTTAATATTTTTCATTGGTCACCTCAGCTTCATTATAAACCAATCAATGTCGAGTTCTCTGAAGCCTATCCAGTCTTTGTTCTCTTATAGAAAGAAATAATTTCCTCAAAAGAACAATATTAAGAGAGAGCTGCCAAAACTTTCACCTTTAAAAAAATCAATGACATAAAAAATATTCAAGAACACAGATCCCGTTATTGTTTTTCTCCAGAAAAACTCATTGCGTTTATCTTCGTTTTTCTCTTTGGCCTGTTTGCACATTATGAATAAAACAGCAATGAGGAAAGAACATGTATCAGAACAACAACGCTACTCAAGACAAATCTTCTCATGATATTGCAGACATCCGTTTAGCATCAGAAGGCACAAAAAGAATTAAATGGGCAAAATCGCATATGCCAATAATGAGCAGCCTTATCGAACGTCTTGAAAAAGATAAGCCATTTAAGGGGCTGACCATTGGGATCTGTCTTCATGTTGAAGCGAAAACAGGCGTATGGATGGAAGCTTTAACCAAAGGTGGCGCAACAGTCGCTCTGACGGGGTCTCCAGGCTCAACCCAAGACGAGACGGCTGCCGCCTTGGTTAAAGACTACGGCGTACATGTTTTCTCCCACCGAGAAGAAACCTTTGCGGATCATATCGCTTACTGCAAAGAAGTATTGAGCTTCAACCCGGATATCATCGCAGATAACGGGGCTGATCTTCACGAGCTTATCTTTACGGATCGTAGCTTCTCTCATTTGCAATCTACCCTGCAGGGTGCCACAGAAGAGACAACGACTGGCGCCAACCGCTTAAGAGAAGACTTTAACTCCGACAAGTGGAGCACGTTAATCATTAATGACACCCTATCTAAGCGGATTATTGAAAATCGCTTTGGTGTCGGTTCATCCGTTGTCGACGGCATAATGCGAGCCACTAACGTCATGCTTCATGGTAAGAAGGTAGTCGTTATTGGGTATGGTTACTGTGGCTCCGGCACTGCCCAGCGTCTTCGAGGTATGGGAGCACATGTCACCGTTGTGGAAAGCAATGCCCTGACCCGACTCGAAGCCCATATGGAAGGCTTTTATACATCAACATTAGAAAAAGCGTTGCCAGATGCCGACATGGTCATCACGATTACAGGCCGAGACAACGTATTAAGAAAAGAGCACTTCGAACTGATGCGCGATAAAACCATTATCGCCAACGCCGGGCATTTCCAGAGAGAAATAAATACCCATGAACTAGAAACTATGAGTTCAACCCAAGAGCGTATCCGGCCACATGTGACGTCCTATCAAATAGGTGAAAACCAGAAACAGTTATTCCTGCTTTCTGATGCCAACCTGGTCAACCTTTCAGCCGGAGACGGTAATCCAATAGAAATTATGGACCTTGGCTTGGCACTGCAAACATTAAGCTTGGAAAGAATAGCCCTGGATGCCAAATCACTAACTAAAATTCCCCAGCCCGTTCCTTATGATATTGAAATGATGGTCGCCGAGCTTTCCTGCGAGCATTGGATCAATCATTAATTCCAACCACCCTACACAGATAAAGCGGCCAATGGCCGCTTATAAAGACAAGGAATTAAATCATGCAATTTATATTTAGCTTGCTTGGTATGGTAGCACTGCTTGCTATCGCATACGGATTTTCATTAGAACGAAAAGCCATTAAGTTCAGAGTTGTTTTAGGCGCTTTTCTTATCCAATTTTTAATTGGTGCCTTTGTCCTGTTTGTTCCTATCGGAAAAGATATTCTTCAATACGTTTCCACAGGTGTAAACGCCGTACTGGGTTTTTCCAAGGACGGTATCGACTTTTTATTTGGCGGTTTGGCTGACAATAAAATGTTTGAAGTCTTTGGTGGCGGCGGTTTTATTTTCGCGATTAGAGTATTGCCCGTTATTGTCTTCTTCTCAGCATTAGTTGCAGTTCTCTACTACCTCGGAGTCATGCAGATCTTTATCCGCGTACTGGGTGGTGGATTACAGCGCGTATTAGGTACAAGTAAATTTGAATCCATGTCTGCAACGGCAAATATCTTTGTCGGCCAAACAGAAGCCCCTCTTGTTATCGCTCCTTTTATCAAAAACCTGACTCGCTCTGAACTCTTTGCCGTTATGTGTGGTGGCCTGGCTTCTATTGCTGGCACGGTATTGGGTGGTTTTGCCGCCATGGGCGTTAACATGGAATATCTCATTGCCGCCTCTTTCATGGCTGCACCTGGCGGGCTTTTGTTTGCGAAGATACTGCTTCCAGAAACCGAAGACATGAAAGCATTAGAGTCATCTCGGCATGATAAAGGCAAAGGTTCACTTACCGTCAAAAAGCCAAGCAATGTTATTGATGCAGCAGCAGAAGGCGCATCTAACGGGGTCGCCCTCGCAATCAATGTTGGCGGCATGCTACTGGCTTTTATCGCATTAATTGCCCTGCTAAACGGGATTCTTGGCCTGTTTGGAGGAATGGTTGGCTTGCCTTCATTGTCTTTAGAGATGATCTTAGGATACCTCTTTTCTCCGTTGGCCATGATCATCGGTATTCCTTTCGATGAAGCCATGACAGCGGCCACCTTTATAGGTCAAAAACTCGTCCTAAATGAATTCGTAGCTTACGTTAACTTTACCGACTTCTTAGCAGGCAATACGCTGTCAGATAGATCAACAGCCATTATTACGTTTGCATTATGCGGGTTTGCCAACTTCTCTGCCGCAGCCATGCTGCTTGGCGGTTTAGGTGCGATGGCCAAAGAACGTCGCTCAGAGATTTCGCAACTTTGCCTGTATGCCATTCTGGCGGGAACACTATCAAATATGATGAGTGCAACGATTGCTGGATTCTTTTTGCTGTTCTAACTCTTCCGAGCCATCAAAGTAAAACAGAAGTAAGACTCAGAATGCTGATAAATTCTGAGTCTTGCCTCGACATCTAATTTGTTATGGGTGGCCAGGTAACATCAGGGGCTGGTTTGCCTTTTACGATAGTTTCAGGCGTTGAATAAGCGTTTCTTCATCCAACTGATACAAGGCATCCAGCAGGTTCAGTTGTAAACTACCGGGCCCTTTCGACTGCTCTGCGGCAATTTCACCGGCTACACCTAAAATCGCCGTAGCCGCCAACCCAGTCTCTTCGCCAACAGCGGCAAAAGCCCCTACGATGGCTGACAAAGTGCATCCCATTCCCGTTACATAGGGCATCATTGCGTGCCCGTTGCGCAACTGTGTTTGCCCTTTTGAGGTCACAACAAAATCTGTAGAGCCGGATATAACAACACTACACTGATAAGCTTCCACTAAGTGTTGAGCGGCGCCAACAGCAGCCTCACTCTCATCAAGCGCATCAACACCTTTGCTTTGGCCTCTTTCTCCAGCTAGAGCAATAATTTCAGAGGCATTACCACGAATAATCAACTTATTGGCTAGTTGTGCAATTTGACGTGAAGCTTCTGTTCGAAACTTACTCGCGCCACACCCTACCGGATCAAGTACGACACATTTACCACTGATATTTGCCTGTTCTACAGCAAACAGCATGCGAGGTTTCCACTGGCTATCTAAGGTGCCAATGTTAATCACCAAAGCACCTGAAAAAGACATCATTTCTGACATTTCTTCACGTGAGTGTGCCATGATTGGAGACGCGCCAATAGCAAGCAAGGCATTGGCACTATTATTCATCACGACATAGTTTGTGATATTCACCACTAATGGCTTTCGCTGCCTAACTGCATCCAAGGCAGTAACAATAGGTTGGATACGGGTTTCTGTATTTTCAATTGCGGTAGGATTTGGCATTCAAGCTCCTAAAACCGGTGCACAGGAACTTGATCTAGCCAAAAATCTAAGACGAGTGAAGATCACACCTCTCATGACAAGACATATAGTTCCCTACGCCAGTGTTAACTGAATCAGGTTCAACGGGTCTCGCGTGATGCGATCTCAGCCTTCAGGCCCCCCGACTACGCGCTGGATAATAACACAAAAAGCTTCAATTGATAGAGTTATTCACAGTGAGCTCATTGAGCCAACTGACTATTCGTTTATAGTGAGTTCCCTTCCAATATATTTTCTTGCACCCCTGGCATTCAAAAAATTCCGCAAATAGCTCCAATGCATTTTCTGGAACACGTCCATTTAGTTGGTTCTTGTCAATGCATTCAAACTCACCATTGCAATAAGAACAGCGGGTAAACGGCTTCAAACTATTTTCCAGTTGAAGACGTTGGAGCACTTCTCTTACTTGCCTATCAACATTATCACTTCTCACCCAATAACCATGAGTAACAGCACTATATTTGAATATGCCTTTATCTCGAGTAAGAATAATGCGTTTTTCATGAAGAGAAATATCAACGATCTCACTATCTTCAAATTTGTTGTTATATAAAGTATCAAAGCCCAGCAGCCGTAATTTGAGTGCCAGTTTTCCCAAATTAACGTCAACAACAAACTTAGTATCCCGCAGCGGTTTAGGACGAAGGTGGGTTAAAGGCTGAATATCTAACAATTCAAACACCGGATAGACAGATATTCTCTCACCACCTGTTAACTTGTAGTCAAAGGAAACTGAAACACCATCGACCAATATCAAGTCAATTTCCGTATGCGGAACCCCTATCGCCTCTATGGCATCTTTAACTGATGGCTTACCCGTATAAGCATGTGAAAACAATACCTTGTGTCGCAGTTTTGGCAAGAAATCATTGAGCTCCTCGTAGAAACGAAAGTAAGACGTTCGAGATATCGGTGCGTGCTGGTCATCCATAGAATAGAACACAATTGCAGTCATTCAGACTATTCAATCGTAGGCTAGGCTAAGACGTTGGGCAAGGAAGCTTCGATGGCGGAAAAAGCTAAAACAAATAGACGACAAGACAGCCAGCAAGAGACGGCAACCCTGATATAAACATCTTCAAACCAAAGTGATAGTTTTCCTGTACTGCTTAAGCTTGTCTGCTTTAGCATCATAACCAGACACCATAGACTGAGTTTTATTTCCAGCCCTATCGAGATCATAATTTTTGCTTGCCTTGCCACCATCCCACGCTAAGCCAGCCACTCCCCACAACACTATGCAGATATAAAACAAGTAATCCGTCGGATGATTTATTGAAAACAGTTCAATAAACTGACTTAATAACCAAACACTCAATGTCGCAATAATATTAGCAACCACCACAAACCTAATCAGCCTTAGCATTGGCATTCAACTCCATTGAATTTTATAGAACCCTTATAACACCCATAACTTACGCGAATCAATCATCCAAGATCTTTATCTTCCTCATAGAAGTGGACTAGTTTTCCATTCAGGAAAATACAGTTGTCCCACAGGCAAATCGCAATTCGACACTCACCACACTAGGATATCGATACCTTGATAACGCGGTAGAAAAACCCATGAAAAAAATTTTGTTATGTTGCTTCTCTCTGGTGCTGATGTATCCATTAGGGATTGATCTTTATTTAGTCGGTCTGCCGCAAATTGCGACCAGCTTACAAGCTACTGAAGCAGATCTTCATGCCGCCTTCTCCATCTACCTTGTTGGAATGGCATCGACCATGATCTTTGGCGGACTGCTTGCAGACAAATGTGGCCGAAAACCAGTCGCTATCTTGAGCGCTATCATTTTTACCTTAGCCTCCTGGTGGACAATGCAGGCAACAAACCCACTTCAGTTCTTCATCGGACGTTTTGGTCAGGGAATAGGCTCGGGGTTTGCCTACGTGGTTGCTTTTGCCATTCTTCGTGATGTTCTGGACGATGACAAACGCGCTAAAGTGCTGTCTATGATAAATGGCATTACTTGCATTATCCCGGTGCTTGCGCCAGTTATCGGCCACCTTATTCTGCTTGTTTCCCCCTGGCCGATTTTGTTTATGGTGATGATGATTACTGCTGTCCTTATTGGCCTGGCATGCTGCTTCGCCCTTACAGAAACCCGCTCGGTCAGCCACCATAAATCAGATTCTGTACCATGGCAAAAGTTCCTGTCTCGCTTTTTCCTGAGCCGACTGTTTATCCTGAGCTTGAGCGTGTCGGCCATCCTGACATATGTGAATACCTCGCCTATGCTGATGATGGACATCATGGGTTTCTCAACCGGGCAATACTCTATGGCTATGGCACTACTGGCTGTGGTGAGTATGACAACCGCATTCCTGACGCCCAAAATGCTTGTATTGTTAGGGCAACATCGCGTAATGGTTGCTTCTCAGTGTTTATTCCTTCTATCAGGCATACAGCTGGTCATTGCCGGAATAACCAGCAACCCTTTACTATTTTTAACTGGCTTTGCTTTTATCTGTTCCGGGTTCTCGCTAGGTTTTGGAACAACCACCAGCCAGGCGTTAAAACCGTTCGATACTCATGCTGGTTTAGCCAGTTCTGTGTTGGGGATTAGCCAAATCACCGTTTCGGCCTTCTATATCTGGTTTATGGGCTGGCTTGGTGTAAATGCATTGAATATGCTGACTATTTTGCTATTTGTAACCAGCCTAGGTAACCTTGCAGCGCTGCTCACCTCACGTTCACCGAAAACAGCAGTGGTCACTCAGGCTGTCACTTCAGACAACGTGGCTTAATTCAGGAATTATTATCAATGAGCAAACCTCTTCACCGGCTCGATCTCAACTTATTGATCACGATGCAGGTACTGTTACAAGAGCGCAGCGTGACCAAAACCGCCAAAAAGCTCAATGTAACGCCTTCAGCCGTGAGCAAGGCACTTGGAAAGCTTCGTGACTGGTTCGATGATCCTCTGTTCATACGCGAGCCTCACGGACTGCAACCGACCCCGCTTTCTCTAAGTATGGAAGAAGAGCTCGCAGAATGGTTCCAGCTCGCCTCGCAATTATCGACCAAACGGGGAACCGCGACACCGCGAGGCGTGAACTTCCAGCTAATGATGGAGGCACCGCTGCACATGCTGGTTTTGGGTAGCTTGCCTCAGCTAATCTCCGGGCAATACCCTGATTCAACGATACGGATCCTTGACTGGGATTATGACTCGCTTGAAGCCATTATCAATGGAGAAGCCGATATTGGCTTTTGTGGCAGGGAAACTCACCATCGTTCGCAAGAAACTTTGGCGCTTCTGCCCTACTACATCGACTATGAAGTCCTGTTCGAAGATCGGCCAATGGTGTTTATTCGCGACGATCATCCGGTCTTGCAGCAAAAATGGGATCTTGACGCCTTCCTTGCCTACTCACACATAAACATTATCTGGGAGGCCAGAGAGCGCTGGGCACTAGATGAAGTATTATCTGGAATAGGAAAAGAACGACAAATTGCGCTATCGGTGTCGAACTTTGATCAATCTTTGTTTATGGCGGCGCAGCCAGGGCATGACATGTTCACCACCGCGCCTGGATATTGCCAAAGCTTTGCCACACAACGCTACCCGAACCTGGTAGCTCTGCCTATTCCAATTTCAGAGCAGGCCTATAAAGAGCTCTCGATTCCATTTACGCTAATGTGGCACAAGCGTAATGCCTATAACCCGAAAATAGCCTGGCTGCGCTCTGTGATCAAAGAGTTGGTGGAAAGCAACAAATAATGACAGGCAGCGCCAAACGCTGCCTGTCACTTAAGAAAAAGTAATTTTACTCGCCGTAAATATCAAAGTTGAAATACTTCGATGCGATTTTATCGTAGGTACCGTTTTCACGAATGCTTTTGATAGCTTGGTTAAATTTGGCCGCAAGTTTCTTGTCTTTTAATCGCAATGCCAACGCCGTTCCTTCTCCAATATAAGCCTTGTCGGTAACGGCTTCGCCGGTGAAAGCAAACCCTTGGCCTCGTTCTTTCTCAAGGAAGGCCAGCGCCAGTTGATCAGAATTGCCAAACACCGCATCCAGTCTGCCACTTTGCAAATCGAGATACACTTCATCCTGTCCGGTATAGCGACGAATTGTCGCAACATCGCCAAACTTATCCGTTACGTAGCGATCATGAATGGTACCTAGCTGAACACCGATACTTTTGCCTTTCAAACCTGCTTTGTCGATCGTGACCCCGGATGTTTTACCGGTCACAAAGCGAGCCGGTGTCTGGTAGTACTTATCGGTAAACAACACCCGCTTCTTGCGCTCTTCAGTGATCCGCATCGACGCCATAATGACATCAGACTTACGTGCCAGCAACGAAGGGATCAATCCATCCCAACTTTGGGTTACCCACTCACAGTTAAGCTGAGCTTCGGCACAAAGTGCATCGGCAATTTCAATGTCGAACCCTTGAGGTGTACCTGATGCATCCTTGTAATTAAACGGCGGATAAGTAAAGTCCGACGCAAGTCGTACCGGTTTCTGCTGCGCCGCCTGCGCAGAGCCAAAAGTTGCCGCAGCAAGCACAATTCCCAAACATCCCAAGCTGATCACTTTCTTCATAACAAAATCCTTTTTAGTTATATTCTTTTAACGCATTTAAGGTTTCGAGCATACTGCTTTTTGAACCAATCGAAATCCGAACACAATTTGCCAGTGCCGGCTCATGGGCCTGATTGCGTGTGACTATGCCTTTGCTGAGCAAATAGTTATACATACACTCTTCATCATTGAAACGAATCAAAACAAAATTCGTTGCCGATACATAAACAGTATCGACGATGGCAAGCTTTTGCACTTCTTCGGCAAACCACTCCCGGGTCGAAATCAGTTCGTCAGACTGAGTTCGCATTTTTTGGATCCCATCACTCTCCAAGGCCCGCAGAGCAATCTCCGCAACAGGATCAGCGATAGGATAAGGAGCAATGAGTCTTGAGATGTATTCCATCACACTGCTATCTGCCAATAAGAAACCGCATCGAATAGCTGCAAGGCCAAACGCTTTCGACAAGGTTCGAATCACCACCAAATTAGGATATTGCTCAATCAAATTCACCACGCTGGTTTCAGGTGCAAATTCAATATAAGCCTCATCAACAACAATCAGGGTTGTTTCCTTACCCGCTTCAAGCAAGGCGATGATATCGGCTTGCTCAACCACATTGCCGGTCGGATTGTTGGGCGAACAAAGAAACAGGATCTTGGTATCAGCTAACTGCCTGGTTATCGCAGGCATATCTAGCTGGAAGTCCTCTAACAACGGCGCTTTTACCGCCTCAACCGCAATCGACTCGGCGCAAAATTCATACATCGCGTATGTCGGCGGACAAATCATGATCTTGTCGGCACCGGGCTGACAAAACGTTCTGATCATCAGATCAATAGCTTCATCCGCACCGCGAACAGCCACTGCCTCGCAGCGTAATGCATCGCCTGTTCCCCGACAGTACTCCAAATAGGCATTGGCTAGATCATGGGGAAGAAAATCAGGATACCGATGATATTCACCATCCCCGGCACCATATTGACAACTTTTTTCCAGTTCATTGGCATTCAGCCACAAATGTCCACTACCGCCGATTCTTCGTGCAGACTGATAAGGTATGAGTTTTTCTACTGTCTTGGGTACCAAACGTGATGCTAACGAATTCACTGACAACCTCCAAGTTCTGCATACTTCACGAGATAGAAAGACCAATCACGCATTTTCATGCATTAAATACGAATTAATTATCTCAACAATTTCTTGTTTTGATTATAAACAGAGCAAACTTGAAATCTGAATCGAAATCTCGGCATACTAGCCATGAGAAAATAACATGGCTTAAGTAATGAATAATCGCACCCCGACAATGAAAGAGCTGCAATCCTTTCTGATAACAGCCCAGCAGCTCAATTTCACCACAGCCGCCCAAATTCTGAATATTACCCAGGGCGCTGTCAGCCGCCAAATCATCAGCTTAGAAGAGCGACTAAAAGTTCGGCTTTTTAACAGGCATGCACGGGGGTTGACTCTGACAAGCAAAGGCCAGGAATTTCTGCCACTGGTCGAAAATGCGATGAATCATATCCACCGTGCGGTTGAGCAAGTCTCCAGCGACAAGCGGCAAATCAAGCTCAAAGCGCCAAGCTGTATCACATCCTGGTTGCTACCAAGGCTGATGTCATTTCAGCAGGCCCACCCTGATATCGATGTCGAGTTAACCTCGGCAATTAAGCACAACGTAAATTTTGCCTCCGAATCCTTTGATGCGGCTATTTGCTATGGCAAGCAGCCGAAGCAAAGCGATCTCAGCGCCATCCTGTTGTTTGAAGAGTCGCTCTCACCGATGTGTTCACCAGAACTACTACGCGACAACACCCAAACTCTCGAAGCCGATGAGATGACAAATTATACCTGGCTTCATGCAACACCTCAGAAAAGTGACTGGAAATTATGGCTGGCTCATTGTGGCGTCACATCAGCAACCAGCGAACAAGACCAACACTTTGCCACATTGGATTTAGCGGTGAGTGCTGCGATGCAAGGCTTTGGTATTGCAGTAGGTGACATTATTCTGGCCAAACAAGATCTTGATTCTGGCCGTCTGATCCGACCAAACCCGATAGCGGTTAATTCAGGAAATGGTTATTACCTGGTCAGGCCGACGAATATTAGAAACCCGTCTCTGGATTTGCTCTTTGAATGGATAATTGATTGAGAAAAGAAACGTAATGACGCAGAGAAAACTCCACTTTCTCTGCGTCTAATAACAACTAGCAATACTCTGGAAAATTATGCCTTAATTGGCTCACAGAAACTAACATCGGCAACTCGGGTCTCTGGATTGTAACTGTGGTACAGCTCAAAGCATGGCCTATCCTCGACTTCCAATCCTGAAGCAACAATTTGTTCCATCAGGCTCTCCCAAAATGTACCGTACTGACTTTGTTCTGTCACCGTTTCACGAATCGATGCATAGCTGCCAGCAGGCAGTTTCTTCACTTCAATCCCCTGGCTGCCATCAGTTCCTTCCGGTACGGTCAGGCAGATATCGGTACGACATTTATCTGCTGGCGTGGCTTCCGGATTGTCATGATAGATAAATATACACTGACCATCTTGTAACCCTTTTGCACCCGCCCATTGGTACAGTTTCCCTAAAGCGGGTTCATAATTTTCTCCATAGGGCCCGGTAACACGCACATACGCCAGACAGCGTTCTTCGAACAATTCAGTTTTCATGTTCTCACTCCTTTGTGGTTGATATCCACCACTATAATCATCGGAGAGAGAGCTTTCGTGTCCAGACTTGCGAAGGGTGTGTCCAATCTTGCTATTTCTCAACAGCGCTGAATATTCTTCAAGCGTTGTGCAATTTCGGATCTCGGTTGGGGTAACACCAAAATAGAGCCGAAATGCTTTGGCCAGGCTTTGTGAGCTGGAAAAACCATGATCGAGAGCGACTTCTGTCACACTAGACTTCTTGAAAAACAACTGTTGTGCGGCATTTTGCAACTTCAAGCGTTTGATATGATTGGCTAACGTTTCCCCCGTCACGGCTTTAAATATCCGATGAAAGTGATGAGGAGAAAGGTTTGCCATTGCAGCAACTTGCTGGAGGTTCACTGATTCGGCGTAATGTTGTTCCAGGTAGCGGATAACTGGGGTTAACCGTTGTAAATAATCCATTTCACTCAGCTCTTTATCTTGTATTGCCAAACGACATCATAGTCATCGCATCTTAAAACACCGCAGCCCAAAATCAACTCCACGCCTTTAAAGTTGCACATTACAAGGTAAGAAAATGGGAAACGACTAAGCTTATAGAGTGTTAAACACTGCACAAACAACACTAAGGTTGGACTATGCTCGATTGGCTAAAAAACATCTTTTCTCCCAGACAAGATACAGCTGATGACAATCTGGTAGAGAAACAAACAGATGAACAAGAATTACGCGACAGTAACAAGCAGGAGAATATTGCCCGAGGTTCCTCTTCAGAGGATGAAACCGATCAGTAAGGTGACGCCGTCACGTATCGACAGGTAAGCCTAGGTATAAAAGTCTAAGCCATGAGAGTCGAGTCGGCCAAAAAAGAGTGCGCTCAACAGAACCTACTCGACTCCCATGCAGACAAAATCTTCACCATTAAATTCGAACACTTTCATCACATCGCCTCTTCCGAGAATGACTCCACCCATGCTTTCGGTGATTGCCCCGTTTTCTTCCTGAATGCCCGGGCAAAGCCGGAAGTGTTGCTGTAACCAACCTCCTCGGCTACACGACTGATTGCCATCCCTCGTTTCAGCAAGCTTTGCGCTATGCTGATTTTCCAACCCAGAATGTAATCTCCTGGTGGCACGCCCAACACTTTGCGAAAGGTATCTATAAATGTAGTACGAGACATAGCCGCCAAATGGGCCAGTTCCGAAATAGATTCTGATGAACCGGGGTTTTGGTGAATAGCCAACAGCACCGGCGCAAGTTTAGGGTGGCTCATTCCGGCCAGCATCCCTTGTTTAACTACCCCTTGTGAGACCAGCTCGCGCATTAGCATCACGACCAATACTTCGGTTAACCTGTCCATCACCAATGTTCGCCCGTTCTTGCAGCTGTTTACCTCTTCAAACAAGCTACTCACTACCCCGGTTAAACCCGGACAACGAGCCAGCGGCATCAATACCATTTCCGGTAATGCATTAGCGATAGGGTTATACTTCCCTGCCCCGTAGCTGATTTCTGCGCAAACCACTTCAGCTCGGTCGTCTTGATCAGCGAACAAACGATGAGGGATGGGTTGTGGGAACAGTAGCAAGCTAGGCTCTGTTAACTGAATTTTCTCACTGCCGTTTTTAACGACAGTGAGTTTGCCTGCCTTAAGCAGGTGTAAATGACCGACGGCATCTTGGGCTTGCTCAAACGGCGAGACCCCGCATAACTGTCCCGAATAAAACACACCAGCTGATACTGAAAATCTGTTCAGCACCTCCGACAACGGATCCATAACCATCTCCGTACGATTGGTATAAAAAACCGAATCATAGTATCTCAAAAGTTCGGAACTTGGATATAGATTATAGTTATTGCCAACCGGTAATTAGAAAACGGAGATTCACCATGAACATGTTCATCAAATTCTTGCGCCTCGTCGCCGTCTCGGCTGTATTGAGTATTTCCACGGCAGCATTCAGCGCAAACATCGACGTTAGCGCCGATGGTAACGATGTCGCAATCAAAGGATATGACCCAGTTGCCTACTTTACCGAAAGCAAGGCACTCAAAGGCAACCAAGCTTTCACCGCAACCTATAAAAATGCCATCTACCAGTTTAGTAGCGCAGGCAATCGGGATGCCTTCAAGGCAGATCCCGAGAAATACGCACCGCAATACGGCGGTTACTGTGCATTTGGTGTTGCGATGGGTAAAAAATTCGAAACCGATCCGAATGCATGGAAAGTGGTCGATAACAAGCTATATCTGAACTTAGATAAAAGCGTGCAGAAGCGTTGGTTGGAAGATGTTCCAGGCTATATAAACACTGCTGATACAAACTGGAGCACTATTAAAACTGTCGAAGCGGATAAACTGTAACAATCAAAGTTCTTTTAACTGCTCGTATGTAAAGGTCTAATGTAGCTGCAATACTGCAACTGAAGCTCTGGCACTTCACCGAAACTTTAGTTGCAGTATTCGAAAACATCTCAAAGCGAACGATTATAGATTTTTCGTTATTTCTCTATTAATCATTAACTTACACAATCATTTAATTTATCCTCCCTAATAGCTAAAGGTAGCAAGATAATAAAAAAACATACCAATAAGACTTAGAAAGATAAAAATCGGAGAAGCATCAAAGAAAAACTCATACATGGCTTTATCGATAAAGTCAGTTAATTTTTCAGCTTCATGTTCTGCTGGATTTTTAATAGAATAGTAAATCTTAATCGGTGATCCTTTCGGGTACTTTTCAACTAAACTTTTTCCGCCGTCTCCATATCTCCTTATTTTTCTTGGAACATAGTATTTACCACTATATGATTTGCCATCCACAATATATGTGAATGTAATGAGAGCTTCTTTTTTAAGTTCCCATCCTCTGCAAACCTGCCATATTCTGACCAGTTAACCCTTCCAGTTACCGTATACTCTTCACTATAAGCACCGTAAATTTTACGACAACCACGTATATAAATGTAAAGTGTGAAGAACCCAGCAACGACTGTATATATCGCACCAAATGTACTAATGAAATACTCTTCATAAAATGTCATATTTATCAGTTTTCTTCTTTTGAATTAAAATATCACTCATGAATGCGCATGCCCCAATAGAATATTCTACATTACTAGATTAATTACTCTATAACCATCTAAAACAACTGTTATCGCAATCGATTAACTATCCTGATGCAGAGAGTAATGAATAATTTCACTTAGCTTCGAATCCAAAAATACAAGCTGTCAATTTATTAAAACATAGTTACCTGAACTATTACGATAACAGCTCTAGCCACAAAGTTGCGCTAGAGCTGACACACAAATAAAACCTACTGCTCGAAATTCATCTTCAGTACACGATGACTGAACAAATGGTTGATCTGTGAATTGTCAAAAACAGACACACCAAAGTAATAGGTTTTCGATAGATCAGAAAACTGAACATCTTGCTGGTTGGCCATCTCACCCTTAGTTACCCGCTTGCGCTTAAACTCCAGCATCCACCTACCGTCTTTCCACACACCTCTCGCACTAATGTCACCACGGGAGCCCGTAAACGGATTCACTATGATAGAAGCCAAACGGTGGCCCGGCTTAAAGGTATCGAAAAATAACACCTGATCTTCAGGGACGACCGCATAGCTGTCGGTTTCATTCCACATCCGTGTTCCCATCGCCGGTGCTAACTGATCATCAGTAATATTATCCTTATAACCACCACCTGTTTTATGATCACTTTTTCGTCCCCAGTTTTTGTTCACAACAGGATCGATGGTCGAGTCAACATACTGATCATCAAACTGACCAGTCAAACCAGTACGAACGGCCTTCCAATGCCACATATCTATTGTTTCTCCCTGTCTTGGCGTAAACTTCCTACCCGCTGATTTCTGTTGGACATCCGCTACTACACCACCAGCATCAGCCATATGACAGGCAATATCACACCCTTTCTTATCAAAGCCTCTAGTATTGATATTCCAATAAATACTCGCCTTGTCCTCGTAGTAAGTATTCTCATGTCCCGTCTTATCTGGGTTCATTAGCCGCTTCCACGTATTATCCTGTTGCTTTTCCCATGGATAGCGGGCAAGACTTTTTGTCGGGTCATCCCACTGCACAAAAAAATAGACAAAATCATCATCGTAAAGTGACTGAATTGAGTAATTCGTTTCACGCATACCCTTGTAATCAGCCGGTTCATAAGGGAGGTTATCCAAGACCAGTGTCAAAGGCGCGGCTTTTTGCCATGTGCTTTCTGCTACCCCATCCAATTCGATCGGCTGATCAATTTTATAGCTAATCAAGGTATTAGCTGCGTAAGATGAAAGTGTTGTCAACAGACCGATAGCGACGACTAAAGGCTTTGCTGTACCACCGAGATGTGTGCTCATTGTTCTTCTCCACCTGCGTATGCACCAATTACTCAATAACTTTAGTGCACATCAAATGCTTTAGTAGAAAAACAAGCATTAATCGCGTTGAGCAATATTTCATATAAGCAAGCTTTGACTTATATCAACTCAATATCGACTTTAACAGGTGAAAACAGCAGAGTTGACTACACTAATACTGCATCTCAATATGACTTACAGGGGTCAATTATGAGCTTGATACCAAGAGATTCATGGCTCGATTTCAATCAAATGTTTGATCATGCCTTTCCTACACTAAGGCATAAGTTTGATGCGGAGTCATTTTCACCACGAATTGATATCGTTGAAAAAGAAGACTGCTTCGAAATCACAGCCGATTTACCCGGCGTGCGCAAAGAAGATATCTCCGTTCAAATCAACAGCGGCAACCTCACCATCGAAGCGACAACATCAAAAGATGAAGAACAGAAAGAAGGTGATAAGGTAATTCGCAAAGAAAGGTATGAAGGCAAACTGATGCGAAGCTTCTACCTTGGTCACAATCTCCAACATGAAACCGTTAGTGCTTCATTCAAAGATGGCGTGCTCAAAGTTGAAGTGCCAAAAATTGAACCTACTCATCCAACCAGCGCAAGAATAGAAGTTAAATAATCCTCACCCTAAACAAGTTACACTGTTACTTTGGCCGATTAGTTAATCGGCCTTCTTTTTGCCCAAGCCTTATAAGGTGTAGATAATATGCTGCGGGCTACGGTATCATGAATGCATACAGATAATGAACCTAATGAAATCATAGCCATGGCTAAAGCAAAAGCTGTTGTCACCATTGAAACTTACGGAATTCACACGACCTGGGATGCCGAATCAAAACACCTTCCTAAAATCAAAACCTTCACCACAGATGTGCCGGCGGAAATTGATATCGAGTTTGGTTTTACCGTCAATATCAAAAAAGCCCGCGGCGAGAAGATCCGCTACTGCATCTATCACCCAAATATTACCGATGATTCCGGTGATGTCATGGATCCGTTTGACGGCGAACTGCATGTACGCACCAATGACTGGGACTTCTACCTTGGCGACACCATTTGGGAGCCCATCACAAACAAGATTGGCAACTGGCGCATGACTATTGAAATACGCGGCAAAGTTGTCGCAGAAAAGACTTTTAACGTCTATGCGCGTGACGAAGCCGAGTTCTGGAAACGACGTGGATTTTAAACGACGTTCAATACCACTGCATGCATAAAAAGTGGAGTTTAACTCCACAACCTAGAATGTAACACCCCTTCTTCAAGCACATATTTTCGTGAACCATATCATAAATTGATTCATTCATGATGGATCATCACAACCGAGAGTGAAATTATACTCCATAACGAAAAAACGTATGGAGTTACACTCTCATGACAGGTTCTACATTCTTTGCTGCTGCGCAAAAGTTCGGAAAGTCTTTTATGCTTCCGATCGCTGTGCTTCCGGCTGCCGGCTTACTACTTGGTATAGGCGGGGCACTTTCAAACCCAAACACCTTAGTCGCGTACCCATTTTTAGATGTTGCTGCATTGCAGGCAATATTCACCATCATGACTGCTGCAGGTGCTATTGTATTCGGTAATCTACCCGTACTCTTTGCAGTGGGTGTCGCCGTTGGTTTGGCGCGAAGCGATAAAGGAACAGCCGGACTTGCCGCTTTGCTAGCTTACTTGGTGATGAACGCAACAATTGGTTCTATGCTATCGCTACAAGGGAGCCTGGCAACCGGTAATTTGGGTGCCGTTGGCCAAGGCATGATTCTCGGTATTCAAACACTGGATACCGGTGTGTTTGGTGGTGTAATTGTAGGTATTATGGCCAGCTTTCTACACTCGAAATATAACAGTATCGAGCTACCTAAATTCCTCGGCTTCTTCGGCGGCTCGCGTTTTGTGCCTATCGTATCTGCCTTCTCTGCGATTATCTTAGGTGCCGTTATGTACCTGGTATGGCCAAAGATTCAGGCTGGCATTTTTGGCATGGGTGGATTAATTGAAACAACCGGTTATATAGGCACCCTACTATACGGCTTTATTCTTCGGATGCTGGGCTTGTTTGGTCTTCACCATATCTTCTATCTTCCATTCTGGAC
The DNA here is from genome assembly GCF_001939735.1 of Photobacterium proteolyticum. Lineage (GTDB taxonomy): Bacteria > Pseudomonadota > Gammaproteobacteria > Enterobacterales > Vibrionaceae > Photobacterium > Photobacterium proteolyticum. Next base: position 81,122 of record NZ_MJIL01000095.1, on the reverse strand, counting down.
AACAGCCCTGGGCGGTACGGAAGTCGTGAACGGTGTGATGGTCGAAGGTACGCAACGCATTTTCTTTGCCCAGCTAGCTGACCCATCAGTTCAGCAATACTTCATCGGCACATCTCGCTTCATGTCAGGACGCTTTATCACCATGATGTTCGGACTGATGGGCGCGGCACTTGCTATCTACCACTGTGCCAAGCCGGAACATAAGGCAAGAGTCAGCGGCCTGATGCTATCAGCAGCTTTGACATCATTTCTTACTGGCATCACGGAGCCTCTGGAGTTTTCCTTCTTGTTCGTTGCCCCAGTGCTGTACTTAATCCATGCGGTATTTGATGGTTTCGCCTTCATGTTCGCTCACATGTTTGAAATCACTATCGGTCAAACTTTCTCAGGCGGCTTCATCGACTTCATTCTGTTCGGTGTATTACAAGGTCAGGCCAAAACAAACTGGATGGCAGTACCCGTTATTGGTTGTGCATGGTTCTTCCTTTACTACTTCTCTTTCCGTTTTGTGATCACCAAGTTCAACCTGAAAACCTTGGGTCGAGAAGATGAATCACAAGCTGAGGTGGCCAATATTACCGGCACAGAACGAGCCATTGAGATTGTTAAACACTTGGGCACGGCCACTAACATCAAAGATGTTGATTGCTGCGCAACACGATTACGACTGACATTGGACGACGCCACAAAGGTTGATGAGAACGGTCTAAAAACAACGGGAGCCATCGCGGTTGTTGTGAAAGGAAATGGCGTACAAGTGATTTACGGCCCGCATGTCACTATTGTCAAAAACGAACTAGAAGAGTACTTGAGCCTATAACTTGTTATTAGTTAGAAAGATTTAAAAAGAAACACCCTCCCCCTAAGAGCAAAGGCCATCGGTTAAGATGGCCTTTTTATATAGTGGTCGAATTACCGAATTAATGCACTAATCAAGCATCAGGATCAGCGACCTTCGAAGAAACCCTCTTAGGCGTTAACATCGACTCCATCTGCTGAGTATCCTCACCTATCAGGCGTTCAGACAATGCATTGACTTCTTTCAAGGTTAGCGTAGACAACACATTATCCGGATAAATAACAGCGAGTGGATCAGCATCGAACAGCACGTAACTGCTGAGCATTCGTGCCTGTTCCTGCGGATTCGTCAGTCCCGGCGTCAACGCTTTCGCCAATTGTGATTTCGCCACCGCAAACTCTTCCGCCGTAAAGCCCGCTCTTGCCTTTTCCAGTACTTGTCGAGTGCTTGCTCGCACGGCGTCAAGCTTATCGGGCGCAGCATTGACTCCAAACATCACCAGAGCCTCACCACTACCATCAGACCATATTAGTTGCGCTGACGGGTCATAACCTAAGCCTCGGGTATTGCGTAACTCATCACGATAACGCTGATTTAAAAGCCGACCTAATAAGTCAGCCGTGAATCTATCCCTGGTTGTTTTAGGCTGTCCTTGAGAATATAAATGTACGTGGTAGGTGAGCGTATTATCTACCGCTTCCGCAGCTTGCGTAGATGCCGTCGACACCTTTGGATTGGTTCGATAGTCCGTTATGACAGGGGCAATCTCAGCAGACCCATACTCAGCTTCAAAAGGAATGCCCGCGACATAGCGTCTTAGCATCCGGTTGAAATCACTGACATCAATATCGGCACTGACAACTAAGGTGAAATTACGTTTATTGTGCATCAAAGTATCAACAACCGCCTGTACCTGCTCCGGAGTCACCTGTTGGATATCCTTCACTGTAGGAGGTTGCAAAGTACTACCGGCAGGATAAAGCGTTCCAACTACCTGGTTAACATAGCTACCAAGTGGAGAAGATAACCAGTTCTCCTGATTGACAGCACTCTCTTGCTGGACAGCAGAAAAATACTGCTCGTCGACTTTGACAGCCGTCATCGCCTGGTGCAGCACCGAGAGTGCAAATGGCAACTCCTCTTTGGCCGTCTCACTGTATAGGCCATGTGATGTTTCCCATAATAGTGGTTCTATATAGGTGTTGTGACGAACGAGCAACTGTTCAAGTTTTGAGGCAGAAACACCCGCTAACCCACTACGTGCAAGTACCGGGGAGACTAATGTACTCGCATAGCGTAATTCAGGTGGCAATGCCGCCATTCCACCGGATGACATCAAGTACACGTAGGCCCTGTCACCGGCTTCAGGCATCTGACGTAACCATACGTCAATGCCATTTTCCAATGTCCAACGATGGGTTGTTGGCTCTACCTCCTCGTAGAAAGTAATTTCACCACCCTTTTCAGGCATCGGAATATCCATCGCTGCAGACGCCATAATCAGCGTCTTGCCTTTTGCAGAAAATTGCTGTGCGAACTGGGCAAATGTCACTTCCGCTTTGCGGATACTATCCCCCCTTGTTACGACAAATACGGGCTTATTATTTGCGGCACTGAGGTATAACTCAATAGCACCATTCAGTTTTGTTTGATCCAAGTGTTCGACAAAATGCTGTAACTGACTGCGAACATCCTCTTTCGATTGCTGAGTCTTTCCCTGAATGAGCGCGTTAAGGCGATCCTCTGAATACTCAAACGCTTTTTTGCCCAACCACTGGGTATCCAGGCTCTGAATCTCATTCAGAAATGTATCCTTAACAGCTTCGAACTCAATAGTACCAATCCCGTGTTCCCGTAAACTGGCAAGCTCTTCGGCAAAGAACTGCTGTGCAACCAACCGATCAGACTCGGCAAACTCAATACCTATCACTCCAATGTAACGATTAATCACAAGCGTTGGAAAACTATATGAACCAAGCAATGGTGACTGGGTTTCAATATGGCGGTCATTCAAACGACGATTAATCGCCTTTAGCACGGCTTCTTCAAGAAGGACCGTCTGGTATTGGGTGTCTGTTGTTACCTGACTGTCACCCAATTCAATAAGAAGGCTCATTCCGGCTTGCTGGCCAGCTGCCCCTGTGAGGTATAAAGGTTCAGCAGTCAGGTTCGCAATACCTTCATCACCAGAGTCAATAGCGATGTTTTCTGCTACAACGTCGCCTCTGGCTTCCCCGTCAGCAAAACGTGCTCTTTCGAAATAACGAGCAATCATCGGCTCCAGACTCTGGTTCTCAATATCGCCGGTAATAATCAGCTCAGTATTCTGTGGCAGGTAATGTGCCTGGTAAAATGCCAGCAACTCATCACGGGTTATGCTCTTAACACTCTCTTGAGTGCCGAGCACATCGACACCTTCATAACGACTGCCTTGGAGCAGGGCTTCAAAGGCCTTTAACTCAGCAGGCTTATCGCCACGATGGCGAGTTCGGAATTCGCCTAATACCGCGCCTTTTTCGTTTTCAAGCAGAACAGGATCCAACGTCAGTTTTCCAGTAGCGATATCGCTTAACCAGATAATGGCGTCTTCCATACGCTTATCGTTTGGCAGATCGATCTGATAACTTGTTACATCATGCGAGGTAAATGCGTTCAGATCGTCACCAAACGTGACACCGGCACCGATGAACAAAGATTCAACTTTTCCGGCATCAAAACCGTCACTGCCTAAAAAAGCCATATGCTCAAGAAAGTGCGCATACCCAGCCTGCGCTGGTGTTTCATCTACCGCACCTGTATGAACCAGTAATCGCAATGAAACAGGTTTTCCGCTAACGGGCAATAAATGGTACCTCAATCCATTGTTAAGTTGCCCTTGTTGCCACAGGCTATCTTCAGCAAGTGGTTGCGAGTCTGGCACTTGATTACAAGCCACTAGCATTAGAGAAGCAACAATAGCCCCCCAGCATCTAACTACCTTTTTTCTTTCCATAAAAAGACACTCAACCCATTATATTCAATCCGTTTACCATAATACGCATATATATAAGTGCCTGATATGATTTTTTCTGATGCAAATTAATAGGTTCAGCTGAAATCACGGAATAAAAAAACGGCTCCTAAATTAGGAGCCGTTTGAACTCAGAATGGCAAAGATACCCTGCTTTTCACTGCCTTATGAAGTGCTACAACGAACAGCCAACTGGCGATGAGTTATCTCTCGGCCATAGAGTCGCTGCATTACTCAAAGACAAATCTAAAAATGGCAACCCAGCACTCATTGATGCTGAAGGCAGATCATCTTCAAGTACATACATTCCCATGTTTACCGCACCTCCCTTGGCGTTAGCGTTCACCTGGCTGGCCGCCAAACTGGTATAGCGTAACCCGAACATATCGAAATATGGACGCCAATCCTGATTGGTTGCCTTGCTGAGCGATACCAGCATAAAGTCGTTACCAGGCACTGACGCAACTGTTTTACCGCCATAAGTGCTGTCACCACTATAAGGGAACAAACTAAAGCCAAGTCTTTCTCGGTTATTGAGCCAATCCGTTTCATTGGCAGCATACTGACCAAAAATACGACTGTGGAGGTACAACAAAGTAAACAGGTTGAAGCCATTATCTAGCCTGTCGCCGGTACTCATCACTTGCTGATCAGTGCGAAGCGCCATCTGGATATAAAACGCCATACGATAGCCGTTATGGGTCGCATACGCATTGCTTTTCCATGGTACAGTGAAACGATCATGTCCGGCATCCATCACCGTACACTTTCTCCCTAGTACAACACGCTCGTTTGCACTATTTTTGATTTCGGCAGCATCAGACATGAAAACATAAAAAAGATCTTTATGGTTCATATGCCCATCCGTCAACGTCGTGGTATTACCGTCACGTTGGTAGTGAGACTTCCATTTCACATAGTATGGGAAGATATTGTTTGAGTTTTCACCTGCCCGAGAACTGTATTTTGTCCAGTCTTCGATATCAGCAGCTTCCGCATAATGCACATTCAGCCGCTTAGTTTGTAGGTTATGCCCCAACTCATGATTGTCTCCCCAACCTGTTGGCGAAATAGTCCATGAGGCATCCCAAGGGTTACCACTACAACCGCTGCCGCACTGGGCATTCTGATCGTAATTAGCATGCTGGATAATCTTGCGAGTATGCAAGTCAGAGTTAAAACAATCAGTATTGCCATATAAATTACTGCATAGCGTTTTTACATCGTCTGGCAATGATTCTTCAAGCGTTTTACCTTGAATCTTATACCCGGCCAAGGTGTAGACGCTGTTGATATGGTCGTCTTGAATTGACTTTAACAACGCCGTTACGGAAGGGATCTCAGCGCCAAGGGCACCAAGAAAACGATCGCGGCGAAGGTGCTGCTCCGCGCCATCAGTACGTAAATCCACATGCGGCAGCTCTGTGTTTTCAATCAGCTGATTAAAGCGCGTAATTTCACCCGGGTCGCTAAAGTCCATGATTGCCGGGTGCTTAGTAACACCGATTATATTCAGGCTCACTTCAACTGGTGTCGCACTACCCTCGAGATACGCATAAATCGGCCCACCATAAGGGGTAGAGAACGTTACGGTTTCAGCGCCTCTTACCTTTATACGTTGCTGGTTGAGTTCCAATGGCCCACGGTACACTTTTGTACTGAACACCCTGTTAGTATTGCTACGGTGGTAATTGAGCTTAATTTCCAGCGTGGCGTCGCTATTATCAGTTCGCGTAACCGTGATCTTTTTCCCCGGTAACGCATACCAACCCGTTGTCGTCCATTGTCCGGAATAAGGCACTTTCACTACCCGGCCCTCCTGAATTGTCTCAGGATAGGCATAGTGAGCCTTGCTACCTTTAGCGACATTCGACTTATCAGTGACATACTCTCCCAAGTCAGGTTGAGCAATGTTGTTTTCACGGGCATAACTGACCGTCCAGTCCGCAAACATGGCTTGCTGCCAATCAGAAGGGCTGTCTTGAGCAATCGGATAGTCAATCGCAGCACGATACTTGTCTGCCAGCAACAAACCGGCACGCATTAGCGGGAAGTTATCGGTATCAAATGCTTTGATATTATTGCTGTCTAACGCGATAGCGCCATTGCGGAACCAATCGGCACCAGTTTTGAATTCAGCCAGAAAATCAGCTTCAGAGCAATTGATAAAGTTTTTATTGCACTGATCCAATGACGCCATATCAAACTGACCCGCATCGAGCTTGGTCAATAAAGTGCTCGCTGCCAACAGCTGAGGATCAGCAGCTTTAATGTCATCAACAGCCAAGTTGCTAGCCAGATGCTCGCTCCAGTAATTCCCGGCCGTGTTCAATCCCATATAACGATATACAGGTGCCGCCATTGGGCTTTCATTGCGCCAATAGTTCAGTACCAGTAACGGAATGTGCAACCGCTTGGCCTTCTCGAAAGCCGCACTAACGCCCGCATAGCCACGATTTGCCCGGTCAATATCACTCAGGATGATAAGATCAGGCTGCTGCTCATCAATACAAATCGACAACGCTTCGTAATCGCAACTGTTCTCAACATTAATCACATGCTGGCTAGGAAAGTGATTGTTAAGCCAGGTACGGATGCCTTCATTATGTGGGAAATACCAGCTGTCGGCTTTACTCGAGACATGCGTTGTCACAATAGACAGGGATCGCTGCGGATCACTGTTTTTTGTCAACCAATTAACCAAGTTCTTCAAAAGTTGGTCGGTTGCTGTTGAAGTATCAACCGAGAACATACTGGCGCTCATCGCGGCGTAGCGGTGTTCCCCTTGATGACCGGCATAAACCAGCCCCTCGGAAGAGGGCGTTCCGCTTTCTTTTTGGTTTGAACGTAGCACCAGGAATGTGTTTTCCGGCATGAAGCTAGAAAACGTAATACTGTCATGGCTTGGGTGCCATGATATCGATGTACCTACCCCCTGATACAATACATCCAGCAAGGCACTGCGTTCTTGCTGGATGTTTTCAATGTGATTCTGGGCAAACTGAATCAGTTCAGCAGCCGAAGCTAACTGATGGTCTTCGTTGTTGATTGCCGCCTGCGCATTGGTTACAAATGAAGCGGTAATTTTACAGTCGGCTGTAATCGCGGACGTAGTATATTGCCGCCCGTTAAGCACCCCATTACACCCGGTAACAGAATGTACGGTAAACCCCGGCTCGGGTGTTATCGTAAAGTGATAGCTTTGCCCTGATACAACAGAAACATTCTGCGGAAGAATGCTTCCCCCCGAAGAGCTGACCGACTTTAACTCGTACTTGGCCGCCTCTAATGGCTTCACAACGGGACTGCTACTGCTACTGCTACCTTCACCGCCTCCGTTGCAAGCTGTTAACAAGCAAATACTTCCCAGAACAGCTATACGCTGATAAGACTGAGCGTGCCTCATCAAGAACCTCTTCTTATTATTGGTTAATATTAGCAAACTAGTGCTATTGCTCAGTTTGATACAGCAGATGGGCAAATCTGTCAAAACATTTGAAATACAGACTGAAACATTCATCGGCTTGATTCAATAAATGCGGGAATTGACTCTTTTTTACACGGCAATGGATAGGTTAAGAACTGAATGAGTATTACACAAAAACAAGGTTATATTGGCTTCAGCAAAGCGCACAGTTACAATAAGGGCATTCTTATCGCCAGACTAAGGCTTATTTCGTGACAACCTCCCAGGCAGCCAACACTGTTATCGTCCTCGACTTCGAAACCACCGGACTCTCACCGAACATGGGCGATCGTGCCATTGAAATAGGTGCCGTTAAAATAGACAACGGCATCATTGTCGACCGCTTCCAGCAGCTCATGAACCCCGGCTTCAAAGTCAGCAGCTTTATTGCAGGCTATACCGGTATCACCAACCAAATGCTGCAACATGCACCAGCCTGTGACGAAGTAATGGATCAGTTTGCCGATTTTATTGCCGGGTATAACCTTGTTGCTCATAACGCTTCCTTTGATCAGCGCTTTCTCGATGCCGAACTCGATAGCATAGGCAGAAGCTACGATGGGCAGTTTGCCTGCTCCATGCTCATTGCTCGCCGTTTGTACCAGCAGGCACCAAACCATAAGCTCGGATCGCTGGTTGCCTATAAAGATATCGACAACGACGGCGTCTTCCACAGAGCACTGGCAGATTCAGAAATGACGGCCAAACTGTGGCTATTAATGCTGGAAGATTTAAAATCAGATCACCGGATCACCATGCCTGAATTTTCAGTGATGCAAAAGCTCTCCCGGACAGCAAAAGCGTCGGTTACTGCTTACCTGAGAAAACAAGCCTGCTGACAACTTCATCTATGCATTTTGATAAAACCAATAAGGAATAAAGATGGGACTATTCGACGCACTATTAGGTAATGCCGGCGAAATGAGTAACGAAGAGGCAACGGAAGAGCTTGCCACCATACTCGGTGCCGATGAGCAGATTGAGCTTGCCTACAAGTTAATTCGAGACATGATTGTTCTGACAGATCGTCGTTTGATCTTGATTGATAAGCAAGGCATGACAGGCAAAAAAGTAGAATACCGTTCGGTACCTTTTAAATCTATCACTATGTATACAGTCGAAACGACAGGCCATTTCGATCTAGATGCAGAGCTAAAACTGTGGATTTCTGGTCAATCTGAGCCTATTGCTCTGGAATTTAACGGTAAAACCAATGTCTACGCGATGCAGGGACTACTAGCGGCTAAAATTGCTGGCAAGTAAGTAAACTTATATCGCCTTGAGATACGACTCGAACATTGAAACAAAAAGCCACGGATGCGTGGCTTTTTAGTGCTGTAAGATTCAACTTACTCGCTTGTTATATCTCGATTCAGAATCTACAACTTCAGAACATCTTGTAGCCAGGCCGAAATATCACGGATCTGAGGCATACAAACCTGGTGCTCCATCGGATATGTCCGCCAGTTTGGTTTACAACCAGCAGCCAGCAAGTCACTGACAGCGTCCTCACCCATGGTTGGCAATACCACGGGATCATAGCTGCCGTGCATCACCTCTAATGGTATCTGCCTGTTCGCTTCGCTAATTGTGATAATGCCTGACGTCGGGAAATAGGTAGAGAGAGCAAGAAGGCCAGCAAGTTTGTGCTGATAACTCAGAGCTGCATGATACGCAACAGCACCGCCTTGTGAAAAGCCAGCAACCAATATACGCTCACTATCAATACCACGCTCCATCTCGCGTTCAATTAAGTCAGTCACTCTTTTGGCTGAATCCAAAAGCTGCTCAGTATTAAGTTTACGTCCGGCCCCCATTTCCAGAATGTCGTACCAGGCAGGCATGACCATACCGCCATTGATGGTAACGGCTAGCGATGGCGAATGAGGAAAGATAAAACGAACTGGTGCATCTAGCGGTAAGTTCAGCTCAGGCAAAATAGCCTCGAAGTCATGGCCATTGGAACCGAGGCCATGAAGCCAAATCACGGCAGCAGTCGGTTCAACACTTGGCTCTACTTCAACACACGATAAATAAGTCATGTTTAATCGGTCTGTTAGATAGTTCTGATAGATAGGTGTCTTCACCTTACACCGAATAGAAACATTTTTACCACCTCGTTCGTAAAGCGGGCACTACCTCTATGACGAATAACAAAAAACCACTGCGTAAATTACAGTGGTTCTGTTGATCACTTAACGGTTATACGACTATGTGAACGAGCTATTCAGGCACCACCCGAGCCGTGTTTCCGTCAATGTTCACCCTAACTCTTTGCCCTACCTGAAAGATCATGCTCGGGTTGACCTCCTGAACGATCGCAATGGTTTCACCATCATCCATCTTGATGGTCAGATTAACACCGTCTCGTCGGGAAACCCCTTCGGCCGCTTTGCTACCAGCCACACCACCCAGTACACCACCACCGATTGCTGCGATATCAGAACCTGATCCCCCGCCGATTTTCGAACCAAGAATACCACCAACAGCAGCACCGGCTATGGCACCGACAACCTGCCCTTCGCCTTCAATGCTGACCGGCTCAGTTTTCATAATGGTCCCATATCGCACTTGTTGGATTGTCCGCGTATCGGCAACACCATACGAGTCACCGTAAGGATTGTTGGAACAACCAGTGAACCCGAACATCGAAAGCATCAATACAACAGCGTAGAAACTCTTCACATCATCACCTGCCCGACAAAACATCATTTCGATGCCATAAGTATAGCAAGATGTATCTACAGCTCTTTATTCACAGCAGCACTAGCTGTCGGCAACTAACTTTATTCCCAACACAACGAAGACTGTTCCTACGAAACGATCAAGCCACTGACTGAATCGTTGGTTATTTCTCAGCTTATGCGTCAGCATTGAAGCAGCCATTACATAGATAACCTCAACAACAATGGCGACCGCGATAACCAACAGCCCTAAATACATGAGTTGCAACGTTAGGGGACCATGTCCCTCGCGGACAAACTGAGGAAGAAAGGCCATAAAAAAGATAGCAACCTTAGGGTTGAGAATATCCACCAGTACGCCCTGCTTAAAAGCAGCTATTAGCGTTTCTTTCGGCGCGCGTTTTGCGTTGAGATTCAGCAAAGATCCGGATGACGAGAATGATTGCCAGGCTAAATAGAGTAAATAACCTGCGCCTATATACTTCACTACAGTAAAAGCGAATGCTGATGAAGCCAATACAGCCGACAGCCCAACGGCGGCGGCAAATACGTGAAACAAAGCCCCAGTACACACTCCAAGCGCAGAGGCTATGCCCACTTTTTTACCACTGGCTATGGTTTTGGTGAGGATGTAAAACAGATCTGGCCCCGGGGCGATATTCAATGCAAGTGCCGTCGAAAAAAACAACAACCAAAAACCATAGTCAGACATTCAATTTCCTTATTAACGCTAAATAACTCATCTCTTTTTTCGATATAACCAAACTCAATAAACAATAAAACCCTTTAACCTTTAGTTACATGCTTACAAAATTAATTACGAGTCATTTCACACTGTTACCCGTCAGTTCTCACCAATGACAATGATGCTCAAACCCACTTCACAGAAGTAGCCCCAAATACTTTCAAGTCACCGTTACAACCTGCAAAAAATGTTAAACCGGGCTTGATCACCGCATGGTTGTCCATATTAAAGACGCACTAAAACACCAGTTCTTTAAAAGACCTAAAAATGATGTGCTGGCTACAATCATTTATCTCGAACATTATTTCGAACAAACCCGTTAAAAATCATAGCTATAGTTTTTAGCAACGTCCTTTGACATACTGATTAATGATAATACCAACGGTATTTCCTCCAGTTTCAATCAAGGAAGAAAAATGAAAGACGAAACGCTATCGATACACTACGGATACGAAACCGACCCGACAACCAAGTCTGTTGCGACACCTATTTATCAAACCGTGGCCTATGAATTTGATGATGCTCAGCACGGTGCAGATCTGTTCAACCTTGAAGTACCGGGTAATATTTATACCCGAATCATGAACCCGACTAACGATGTACTTGAACAACGTATGGCTGCGCTGGAAGGCGGCATTGCCGGCCTTGTTGTCAGTGCTGGTAGTGCAGCAATTAACTATGCCATTCTCGCTTTGGCAGAAGCTGGCGATAACATTATTTCGACTCCCCAGCTATATGGCGGCACCTACACCCTGTTTGCCCATATGCTGCCGAAACAAGGTATCGAAGTACGATTTGCCAAAGATGATAGCCCTGAAAGCCTGGCAGAATTGATTGATGACAATACCAAAGCCGTTTACTGCGAAAGTATCGGTAACCCCGCCGGCAACATTGTCGATATTGAACGCATTGCCGAACTGGCTCACGCACAAGGTGTGCCGGTTATTGTCGACAACACAGTTGCCACGCCTGTCCTGTGTAAACCTATTCAGTTTGGTGCTGATATTGTGGTGCACTCCCTGACCAAATACGTTGGTGGTCACGGCACAACCCTTGGCGGCGTTATAGTCGACTCCGGTAAATTCCCATGGACGGAGCACAAAGATCGCTTCCCGGTGTTTAACCAACCTGAGCCTTCATATCATGGTGTGGTCTATACCGAAGCCTTTGGTGATGCCGCGTTTATCGGCCGCGCTCGTACCGTACCTCTTCGTAATACCGGTTCGGCCCTGTCTCCGATGAATGCATTCATGCTGATCCAAGGGTTGGAAACCCTGCCTCTGCGAATGGAGCGCCACACTGAAAATGCACTTAAAGTCGCCGAGTTCCTGAAGAATCATGACAAAGTAAGCTGGGTTAGCTATGCCGGCCTGCCTGATTCGCCGTATTATCCGCTGGCGGAGAAATACATGGCAGGTAAACCCTCAGCCATTTTATCGTTCGGACTGAAAGACGGTTACGAGGCAGGTGTTCGCTTTTATGACAGCCTTAAAATCTTCAAACGCCTGGTAAACATTGGTGATGCCAAATCACTGGCTTGTCACCCAGCATCAACCACTCACCGCCAACTGAGCGAAGAAGAACAGCGTCAAGCCGGGGTGAGCCCGGAGATGATCCGTCTCTCGGTAGGCATCGAGCATATCGAAGATATTCTTGCAGATCTGGAACAGGCCCTGAGCGCTTAATGGCTTAAGAGAAGAGTTTAAACACCTGCAACATACCCACTATGTGGCTGCTAATACTTTAGCGGCCACATGTTTTTTGGGGCCATATTTTTCAAGAGCAAGCTAAACGTATAACAAGCCTGTTATAATGCCTGTGTATACTCCACACAGAGATGCCCTATTTTGTCACACAAAGCCTGCTCATCTGTTCCTCACTCTGACACCATCAAAGTGGCGACCTTCAATTTATGCAACTATCTTGAACCACCTTATGCCTTCTATGATTTCGAAAATATCTACAGCCTGGATCAATGGCAGAAAAAGCAAGACTGGATCAACAACTACCTGATTGAGCAGCAGCCGGACATCATTGGCTTTCAGGAAGTCTTTAGCCCTGAATCATTGCAATTGTTAGTTAAGGAGCAAGGATACCCGTACTTTACCGTGATAGATGAAGCTGAGCTCGTTGATGATTACATCTATCAGAGCCCGGTTGTAGCAATTGCTTCTCGCTACCCGATAAATGCAACATCACCCGTTAAGCCAAACGCTGAACTGGCAAAATCGATGGGGTTACAGGGTGACTTTCAATTCAGCCGTCAACCGATAAGGGCAACAATCGATATTCCCCATTTTGGTCCATGCGATTGTTATGTTGTGCACTTCAAATCCAAGCGCCCCGGCGACAGTGAAATCGACACACCAGTTGACAGTAGTCGCTATGCTGTAGAAGCCCTTACAGCCGAAATAACAGGGAGCTGGGCTTCAGCCATTCAGCGAGGCTCAGAGGCCGCGCTATTACTGGCAGCAATCATCGAGCAAAGGGCGCAATCAGGAAACCCAATCTTGCTAATGGGGGATTTCAATGACAACTTGCAAGATGGTGTGCTCCAGCATCTTCTGACCCATCATGTACGAAGACGCAATCAAGACAGCATTAACCACCTGTTAACCCCCTATCAACTCAACGACAGCTGGACATTATTTCAGGCAGCCAGCCAAACATCAGAGCACGATGAGCCGACACAACTACAGCGCCCCTACAGCCATTATTTCGGCACTAAGGGCTCGGTGTTGGATTACATTCTGCTATCTTGCGAGTTTGATGCAAAGTACCAAGAAAGCCTGGCGGAAGTTAGCAACTATCATACTTATGATCGGCACTTGATTAACCCAATTTTCGAGCGGGACAGCCAAAGTACCGATCACGCCGTGATTACGGTAAGCCTTACACTGCGTTCGTAGTCGGACGTGTTCTTCCTAACCGAATACCATCACGAATATTCAATCCGATTAACACAGCATTGGTAAAGCCAGCAACAAGTTCGATGATTTGTACTGTCCAGAACACTTGGTCAAACTGGCCGATAGCAGACCATGTCGCAAGAAAGTACGCGGCTGGAATCAAAATAATAACGCCGTTGGTGGCAGCAATTTTCATACGCAACTCTTTCTTGGCAAAGACTCCTTTGGCCTTTGCCTTATAGAGCTTCTTCGCCGAGATGCCTGTTGCCATCATGGCAAGAACAAGTAACAACACACAAGCCAGGATACTTTGCTTAACCTGGGTGACAATAGCTAAATCTCCCCATAGTTCGGCCACAACAGTACTGGTAAAAAATGTCGCGATTAGCAGGAAGGCGCAAACCGCCGCGCATTTATGTACTTTCTTCAAAGTGCTAGTTTTCATAATTGCTTTCCTTTATTCCTTTCATTTAGATTACACTGAAATCATTGCGCACGCAATGATTGCAGTGTAAACAATCGACAATGACCTCGCAACAGGAGAATAATTATAAAAGCCAGGGACCTTCCTGATAGCCTCGTAAGAAGGTCAAATCAGCATATACAGATTGAAAAGACGTACGCACTTCCCTTATAGTGCCCAAAGCGATTGAATTAACTAAAAGATCCTCATGAGTACAACCTTTGATCGACAAGAAAGTTTTGGCTGGCTAATAAATGTTGTTGCCAATAAAGCCGCTAAAACCTTTGATACCGAATTAAAAAAGCATGGGCTTTCTATCGCCCTCTGGCCAACCTTAATGTGTTTGTGGGAAGAAGAAGGTGTCACTCAACGTGATATTGCAAAAAAGTCCAAGGTAGAAAGCTCAACGACCACAAGAACTTTAGACAAATTGGAAAAACTCGGGCTGGTTGAAAGGCGCGATGACCCTAGCAGCCGTCGCTCTTTCAGGATTTACCTTACCGACAAAGGCAGAGCGCTTAAAGACGAATTGATACCAATTCCAGTTGCTGTCAATAACATGATGTTGTCATCTCTTGATAGCGATGAACAAAAAGTCCTGATCACTCTGCTTAAGAAGATGGTTGACGATGTCTAATTGAACTTTACCATGACCGGCAAACCTTCAATTTTCAGTTTGTCGGGAATGGGCTCTTCCAGAATCAGCTTCACCTTCAGCATACTTTTGTGGCCTTCAAAGGGGCCTGCCAACTGAGGCGGTATTTTATCGGCGAGTTCTACCTCCCGCCCGACTCTGGCCCGGAGTTCTTCGCCGCTCGAAAACTGAATAACAGCCTTCTCATCCTGCTGAACTTTTTCAATATATTTCGGCAACACATAAGCATTGACCTGATATTGATAGGCCCTCGCCAAAAGAAGTAATGGTGTTTCTTCAAAAATCCAATCACCGGGTTTCACCAACACATCAACCACTCGCCCATTGCTAAAAGCGACAGGTTGAAGCTGAGTTAACCGGCTTTCCATTTCAGCCAAATCTCGCTTCAGCTCGTTCATCGCCATTGATTGTGCCCCTGCAGAAACTAGTTCTTGTATTTTCCTCATTTCGTCTACTTTGCGCTGCAGCGCCTGCTGGTAGATCAACTGAGACTGAGTGCGAATTTGCAAAACAGCGGCAAAATCGGCACTCGAAACCAAGTTCTGCTTTTTGTACTTGGCGTACTCTTTAAACACCGTCTCTTGGTTTTCCGCCCCTTCCTTAGCAATACGGATCTCTTCGTCAAGGGCTGCCATTTTGGCCTGATTATAACGCCGCCAGTCAAATTTCAGCTGTGAGAGCTGATAACGCCGTTCAGCAATCCCCGCCCGAAGCAATGGTGATGTCACCCTCATTAAAGGTGTTCCTTGCTCAACCTCTTGCCCGATTACCGCATAGACTTCGTCAATTTGCCCTTCACCACTGGCAACCACGAGCTGGGGCTCTGTTGTCACGATGCCGGGCGCGGTTGTAATCACCCAATCGCGGCCAACATACCAGAGCAAAAAGGCAACGGGGCTGAATGTCAGTATCAGTATAAAATACCAACGGAGATTGAATGCAACCCGCTTAGCAGGCGCATAAGGCACCCTGACGCCTTCTTCTTTGGCGGCGTCCTGCTGCTTGGGAGAGTTGAACGTAACCTTCATCGAGACCTCTTGCCAGTGCGCCCCTGCCACCAGCGAAAGCGATGACCCCGTTTAAGCACCCACCATGGCGCCATTCCACTTTCCTCATGAGAACTGCGGAAGATCTCGTTTAGCAAAGCGACTGCTGCCCACATCCTGACAGCAAAAGTATAAATGGGGAATAACACTATCCAGAGTGCGATTTTCAAATCTTTCAGCGGCCGCTCCGAAACCGCAATAACAAATACCAGATAATTGATGATCGAAAATACCCAATAGATTAGATACAACCCAATAATAATGGCTGCCACAAACTCCGAGGGATAGGAAAAAACTAACCACCACATATAAATGGTAACCAACAAAGGCAAAACAATATTCTGTCCAATACCAAACACCAAGGTGTAGATAAACGTCTTCCAGCCTAGAATTCTAGGTGTCAGCGAAAAGATGTGTTTACGCAGATATAAGAACAACAGATCACCGTCCCAGCGAAGCCGTTGCTGACCAAGCGTTTTGATGGTGTTCGGTACATCAGTATGGCCAATCGCATTTGGGGCAAAAGCAATCTTCATTCCGGGATGGCGTTGAAGGTAGTGCTTGATTCTGACGGTTAGATCGAGGTCTTCGGCAGTATGAGTATCCCAGCCACCAATGCTGCGTAAAAAATTACGCCGAAACGCCCCAAACGCACCGGAGATATTATTAATTAAATTCCATTCACTCAACCCGGTTTTACCACCATGCATCGAAATCATATACTCAAACGCCTGCATCCGGGTTATCAGGCTATCGTATGTATTGCGGACTCTCAGTGCTCCGCCGACAGCCGGTACATCAGGGTCATCAAAACAGCGCACTATCTCGTCAACCATATTGTTGTCAAAGGATGTATCACCATCGACATTGATGATAATCTCACCCTTTGCAACCGCCAGTCCCGAATTTAAGGTCGATACCCGGCCACCGCGCTGCCACTTGGGCAACAGTACCAACTGCCGGTTTTTACAGCCTTCAAAGTTATGCAGGCAAGCCCGAGCGACCTGATAGGTATGAGCATTTTGCTGTGCACCATCAATAACGGCAATAATTTCAATCTGACCAGGATAAAGCTGTTCGCGCAAGGTATCTACCGTCACCCTGATCGCCTCTCCTTCGGAATAACAGGTGATTATACAAGAGACAACAGGCTGCTCACCGGAGTGCTTTAATGCTTCTTCCTTATACTGCCGGGAAAACCACTTCAATACTCCGCTCAGAGTCAGGATCATCAAAGGAACCTCGAATGCCAGTAACATCGGCAGCAGCATCGCCATGACCAGTGGCGTATTGGCAATATTTCCGGCAAAATCAGTCAGGATGTAACGGACGGTAAACCACCATTCATTCATGAGACATCACCGTCATAGTGAGTCACGGTTGATATCCATTCCTTCAGCCAGTCTTCCGCTTTTTTTCCTTCCGGCACAGGCAATGCCTGCACCTGCACAACCACCTCTAGCTTATCGAGGCCTTCGACTTCACTTAAACTGGCAATTCTGTCTCTGAGCGCTTCCCAGACACGCTCACTGGTGTGCGGTAACAGTAAAATTAAGATGTCATCAGAATACTGGCACACCACATCTGTTTCCCTGAAAATTCCCTGCATGCGTTTGACCAGCTCCTTGAGACGCTCCTGAACCCGTAACAGGCCGAGATCGATTTTTACCTCCGACAAATTCGAGAGCCAAATCAACATCACCGTATTATCGCCGCCGTAGCGGTTCTGATTCGAGCTGGTCCACTGTAATAGCCACGGTAAATGGTCAACCGTAATAGGAGCCCCCCAGGCAAGAGGAAGGTGGAGCAGATGCGAACCTTCAAGGGCAATTTGACGAGCCAGTTTACCGACCTGAAACTCGCTAATTGTGGAAACCGTCAGATCATCAGGTGACTGTACTTCTCCGCAATCGTGGCAACGCGCTTTGACGACAGCCTCAATAAAGCGGATATAGCAGGAGTAACAGCTATAACGCTCCAAGGGCCGGTCATAGTCGACACCAATATGCCGGAGCTTAGTTGAGCACTTAGGGCATTTCATCACTCCCGACTGGATAAATACGTCTTGATCATCGACGTAACCACATACAAAGCAATGCACCCCAGGTTTGAGGTGGATATCGATGCTATTACATTCAGGGCAAACATCGACATAGTTCAGGCGACCGCTCTGGCAGTTTCGACAAAGACGAATTCTATCAATGAGTTTACCGGGCAGCAGCAAATGGTGCTCCACTGCTCTCATCAGAGCGAGGTTAGCCTCAATTCCGACCAGGCAGTCCAATAAAGGATAGCGATAGCCTTTTTGATAAATGGCAGACCACACAGGTGTAAGGTGAAAATGAGAACGAGGCCAACAATACCAGGCCAGCAAATCCAGAGGCTCAGGATGAGGAGTCTTGTGCAATAACGAGAGTTTTTCAATAATTGACGGGATCCTGTGCCTCATTTGTTCCAGATACCCGTCTGATAGTACGTCCGACATTTTACTCCGCGATACACAAAATACCGGCTGAAGTCGGCGAAGCTCATCACTGCGAATCTTCAGCAGAATCTCATCTTGTCGGGCAGGTTCGACATTAACCAACACAGAGGGGTATTTGTAGATATCCCATTGGTCAACACGATCAATACTTGTCGGCAATTCTTCAATCGGGTCGCCAATCACCTGGATACGTGCCTGCTTATCTATTGACTCAGCCATCGGTACACCTGCCTTAACGTCATGAGAACTTCAAGCAACAAACCACGCTTACTCTTTTGACCACCGCCAAAGATGCAAGTGAATAAAACCCTTTTAAGGCAATATGTTGTGTTATCAGTTTAGGCCGGATCTACTCTAAATCTTTTGTTCGGTTCTGAGAAGAAAGTGATATTGCTCGAGCAAATTATGGTTTAAAATTCTCAACATTATGATTTTTAGCATGTTTTAGAAAGTTTCTAATAGCTATCTGCTCGCTTGTTTTGGCATAATCAGATATCTCAATATGAAAGAGTACGACACTGATCAATGAATGCCTTATCCCCTACCAAACTGCTTTGCAGCGCAGTTATTCTTGCCGCTTCCGGCCTGAGCTCCGCAGCGAACGCCGCCGCCAACTTCCCCTACAACTACTTTGAAGTTCGCGTGCCGTTAAGCCCCGGGGGATTAGGTATTGCTGGTAGCCAGGAAATTCATCCCAATGCCCATATGATTGCCGAGGCCGAGAGTCATTTTGAAAATGACTGGATAATCGGTGCCGGACTGGGTTTCCATGCCGCCGTTAACCAGTTCACCGACTTAAACGGGCAAATCAAGTTACTGTCCTTCAAGAATGAAGAAAATGATAAATCGATGGGGCGCCTGGCTTCTGAGCTAAACTTCGGCTTATCTGCCTGGATAATGCCCCAGCTTGAAACTGGCGGAAAGGTTGGCGTAATTGCAGCGGAGGAAGATATAACCATCTTTAGTCTCTATGCACGCCTTCATACCGGCGATGCTTTTTCTATGGGGGCAGAGTGGCGAATTAAAGGTGTTAACGATCAGACGCTTGCTTTCTCGGTACGATATCCGTTTTAAGTCTATTATTGCTATGTCCCTTTTCAGACTTACTGGCAAGCACTGCAATTCATAAATGATAAGGAAATCAACGATGTCTAAGAAAGTCTATTGTATTGCCCAGTTCCAGCCCAAGGCCGGGCGCGAACAGGAACTGTTCCAGGCCCTGCAAGCCTTAGAGCCAAACACCCTGCGAGAAGATGGCTGTATCCAATATGTTGTTACGCGCCACATTCCGAGCAATTTCGCTCCCGGAGAGTCATTCCCGATAGCTTTCAATGAGATATGGGCCGATATGGCGGCCTTCGAGGCCCACTGCCAGCGCGAAGAAATTCAGAGCTTTTTTGCCCAGCACTGTGAAGCCGAAACAGGGGCTGCCGAAAAATGGAATGTCTGTGTTTATTCCGATGAGCCAAGCAACTACGATGCACCTAAACTAGGCTAAGCACCTTGTCTGGACAACTTACTTTTCTTCAACGTGAGTTGTCCTAACCGATTCTTTCCGCAAGGTTTCTTGTTCCTCACCACTAACTTCATTTCAAATCACTAACCGCGTCAAGCATCACTATCCTAGCTCTCCCCTCATCCTAAAAGAGCCTTAAATGACAGATTAGTCATTATTCAATCAGGTGATGTGCGATAGCGCTCACAAGTTTATAAAACACAGATACGCATTGCATAACTTTAGCGATCTCCATCACTCTAGCCCCTAAGTATTAGATTTAGAATCATCATCCTAAACTTTAATGACAATAATAAGTTAAATGATGAAAAAACATATCTTAGCCTCTGCTATCTGCCTCTCACTTGCCGGTCAGGCCTTTGCCGCAGATGGAGACATCGTTGATGTCACTATTCTTGGTACTTCAGATATTCACGGCCACTTTATGCCATGGGACTACGCCAGCGACAAACTCAATATGCGCGGTAGCCTGAGTCAGATTGCTACCAAGGTAAAATCAATCCGTGAAAAACAGGACAATGTGGTCCTGGTTGATGCCGGCGACACTATCCAAGGTAACTTCGTCGAGACGTTCAAAGACGAACCGGTTGACCCTATGATGCTGGGCTTCAACGAAATGGACTATGATATTTGGGTACTGGGCAACCACGAATTCGACTTCGGTCTTAATGTACTTAATCGTTCATTGACTCAGTTTAAAGGCACGTCGCTGGGCGGTAACATCAAGCGTCCTGATGGCAACCCGTTCCTGCCTGCATACAAAATTATAGAAAAGCAAGGTGTTAAAATCGGTTTCATTGGTATGGATACACCAATGACACAAGTCTTTGCCGAAGGCACGAACCGTCTTCAAGGCGTGACGTTTACCAATCCGGCGCTCGAAGTGAAAAAAATCATCAAGCAGATTGACGACAAAGTCGATGCTATTGTGCTTGTCGCGCATATGGGTATCGACAATGAAAATAACATCGAAGCAACCGGTGTCCGTGACATTGCCAACGTCAATCCGGAACTCGATGCTATCGTAGCCGGTCACATGCATACCCGAATTGATAAGGTTACAATTAACGGCGTCATTATCACCGAGCCGGACAAATACGGCCGTGCCCTTTCCCGTGTCGATCTGCAGTTCGAAGAAAGAAATGGCCAATTCACACTGGTGAACAAAGACAGCTACACCTACAAAATTAAAGGCACAGCTTCCGACGAAAAAATGGAAGAGTTGTATGCGCCTTACCATAAGCGCCTGCGTGAAAATGCAAACCGTGTAATTGCTGAACTTTCCGGTGTTGATCTGGTGCCAGAGAATGAAATCAAGGGAATTCCTCAGGTTCACATTCAGGATACAGGCATCAGTACACTTTTCCAGGAAGCCAGCATGTACTATGCGCCTAAGGCCAATGTTATAGCTCTGCAGATCGATAACGACAATGCAGAACTGGATGTAGGCAAAATCAAGGCAAAAGATATTGCCTACAACTACCAATACGCCGGTGGCGAGATCACGGTTTATGAGATGACGGGCAAAGAGCTAAAGACCTACATGGAATGGTCTGCCGGTTACTTTAATAGCGTTAAAGAAGGTGATGTTACCTACAGCTTTAACCCTGAGCGCCGTTCATCAAAATATTCAACCAATGACTTCTTTGCCGGTGTTACTTACACCATTGACCTAACAGAACCTGCGGGTCAACGAATCAAATCTCTGAAGTTTAGCGATGGCAACATAATCACTGATAGCACGCCTATTCGTATCGGTATGAATAGCTACCGCATGGGACACCTCACCAAAGCAGGCGGTGTACTTGAAGGACGTGATTTCCCGGTACTGTTCGATACTGAAGAAGAATACGGTGAAGACGCTGGCACAATTCGTAACCTGACCATCCGCTATCTGACCGAAGTGAAGAACGGCAAGTACGAAGGCAAGCCAATGCACCGTTGGGCACTGAGCGGACTGGAAGGCTTTGAGAAAGAACGCAACATTGTTAAGGCGCTTATCAACGAAGGTAAAATTTCAGTGCCGAGCAGCAAGAATGGCCGCTATACCAATACGGCATCCATTAACGTAAAAGATAAGATTTTTACGACTAATGATGAATTCAAGCGTTATGTTGCCCAAATGGAGCAAAAGCTAAACAGTAGCACTGAAGCGGCCGCTAAAGAGCAGATTGAGCGGGAACTTATTATTGCCAAAGCTCTAAATAAAGCCTAAGACAAGTAAAATCATGCTTGCAAAGCCTCCGTGAAAACGGAGGTTTTTTTGTGCTCACTTCTCAATCAACAATCGCCCCCCACATCAACTTTTCACTTTCAAGTCAGTTCATTACATCCCCTGTCTCAATGCCGACAGGTATTTAAAGTTTGCTCGCAGTCTCAAATTTTTTAGCACCTAGCACACGAAATAATCTAATTGTGATATTTGGCCGTTTTTTAATACAAACTTACAATAAAATCCCAAAAATAGACAATCAAAGCAGTTCAACTATCCAGAATTCACAATTATATCCACAGAAGAAACTAGGTTGACCATTCAAATTCTAGTCTAATTAACAAAGGGGTTGTTATGAGTACCGATGGAACTACTGTCGACAGACCGACAAAGAAAAAGCTCAGCTTTCCTTCCGCATATACAGTACTGTTTTGCGTTGCCGCGCTGGTGGCAATGCTGACTTGGTTTGTCGATGCCGGTGTCTACAACAAGCTGTCCTACGAAGGTGATAGTTTTATGATCACCTATGCGGATGGCCAGACAGAGACACTGCCCGCGACACAGGAAACATTAGACAGTGTCGGCATTAAGGCTGACCTGGAAAAATTCGTCAATGGTGATATTTATAAGCCAGTGGGTATACCTAACTCCTACACCACTGTCGATCCTAACCCGCAAGGGATCATGGATTTATTCCAGGCACCGATTCAAGGCATGTATCAGTCTATTGATGTCGTGTTCTTTGTTCTTGTGATTGGTGGCTTTATCGGTATCGTCAATCACTCTGGTGCATTTGGCTCCGGTATCAACCGCCTGTCACAAGTCATGACAGGGCGGGAAAAATGGCTAATTGTAATAGTGACAGCCTTAATAGCCCTGGGCGGTACAAGCTTTGGTATGGCCGAAGAAACAATTGCCTTCTACCCTATTCTCGTTCCCATTTTTATTGCCGCTGGCTATGACGCTATTGTGGCCCTTGCCGCGATTTATCTTGGCTCTTCTATAGGCACAATGTGCTCGACGGTTAACCCGTTCAGTACCATCATTGCTTCGAACGCAGCCGGTATCAACTGGACCCTGGGCTTGGGCTCACGTATGGCATTGTTAATTGCCGGTACCATTGTCTGCATGGTGTATATCATCCGCTATGCACAAAAGGTAAAAGCAGATCCAACCCAATCTCTGATCTATAACCAGAAAAAAGAAATTGAAGAACGTTTCCTTAAAAACATCGATACCAACGCATCGGCGACTAAGCTGGAAAAACGTCACTCAATTATTCTGACTCTGTTCGCCAGTACCTTCTTCATTATGGTATACGGTGTATCCAGCCTCGGCTGGTGGTTTGAAGAAATGACCACCTTGTTCTTTGTTTCTGCCATCATTATTGCCCTGGTTGACCGGATCCCGGAAAAAGAGTTTGTCTGCGAGTTTATTCAGGGTGCCAATGACTTACTAGGTGTCGCACTCATTATCGCAATTGCCCGAGGTGTAACGGTATTGATGGATGGCGGCATGATCAGTGACTCTATTCTGCATGCCAGCGCCTCTATGGTTGAGGGGATGGATAAAGGCCTCTTCATTGTAGTGATGATGTTCCTGTTCGCAGGCGTATCGTTCTTTGTACCTTCTTCATCAGGTTTGGCAGTGCTGTCGATGCCTATCATGGCACCATTGGCCGATGTGGTCGGGATTCCGCGTGACAACATTGTCAGCTCATACCAATTCGGCATGGGGCTCATGGCCTTTATTACGCCTACCGGTTTGGTACTCGCTTCACTAGCCATGGTGAATGTCACCTTCGATAAATGGTTGCGGTTTGTTATGCCGCTACTGGGCATTCTCGTTGCGATGGCAGCCGCTACCTTGTTAATCAGCGTTTATATTTAATCCCACCTCAACATCATCTATCACTCTCAATTCATACTTTTGGATTGAGAGTGAGTCATAATATATTCACTATGCTTTAACTACCGAGCGTTTATTTCATTGGATAACTATGTCAGAAAGCCAGTCTGTCCCATCTATACCGCAATTTACAATCACGGTATTGCTCTATGACCAATTTGATTTGCTGGAGGTCTCCGGCCCGCTTGAAATGTTTGGCACCCTGCCCGAGCATTTTGACATTCAGTTCGTCTCGCAGTCAGGTCGCCCGGTAGCCAGTCGACAAGGTCCCAAACTAGTTGCTGATTTCAGTATCTATAACTCCCATAAAACAGATATTTTATGGGTTCCCGGCGGTGAGGGCGTAGAACAGGCAATAACCAATACATTACTCATTGACTGGCTCCAGCAGCAGAGCAGCAATGCCAGTTACATTTGCTCGGTCGGAACAGGGGCTGCTTTGCTTGCGCAGGCTGGCATACTAAAAGATAAAGCAGCCACAACAAACAAAAAGCGTTATCGTTGGGTTACCGGTATTGGCAGCGATATCAACTGGTATCCCGTTGCCCGCTGGGTTAAAGACGGCAGGGTGTTTACTTCATCCGGTGTCTCGGCAGGCATCGATCTCTCTCTGGCAGTAATCGCACAGCTACTCGATGAGGAGACCGCTCGTAAAACCGCGATAGAGGCTGAATACATCTGGATCAATGATCCCAGTGATGACCCTTTCGCTCCCCTGCATGTTGTTCATTAGTACAGTGATATTACGATGCAGACTGTTACTCCCACATGATGTAGCATTGCTCTTTTTCTGCCGCTTTCAGCATGTCGATAAGAGGCAAGGCACGTGTGTTCAGGCTAATCACAGGCTCTACATCTTGCTCATCACACGCGTCGACCTCCCGATCCTGTAATTCTCCGTTCTCCCGGGAATCAAGTTCTAGCTGATGTATTCTGCTCGCCGCCTGCTGCAGATTAGAAAGCGCCAGCGAAATATGCTCAGCGTCAATCGCACCGGGAATATTCTCGCACTGTCCCATCATTCTCAGCATTTGTTTAGCTACATCGCCAAACATGACAACGTTGCCGCTCACCTTGCAACTAAAAGTCACTAACATATTCGCTCCAATATTTAATCTATCGTTTTATTACCAAGCACCCTACTAGGTTACGAGTTCCCGTTGTTTATCACGTCGAGCAAAAATATAGCCTGCCAAAACGCCCGCCACTGCACCAAAGAAATGGCTTTCATAGCTGACCCAGCTATGAGCCGGGATGAACCCCCACACCATTGAGCCATATAAAAACATCACAATGACTGCAATTGCTATTGATTTAAGACTGCGGTACATAACGGCGTAGACCAGCAAATAAGCCCACAAACCATAAATAATACCGCTGAGACCGACATGAAAATGCATCCGGCCAAAAATCCAAACCCCGACACCGCTCCCGGCCCAACTGATCATAAACACTGCTATCAAGCGGGCTAAACCCGAGCGAGATACTAAGTAACCCAATACCGAGAAGGAAACCAAATTACTTATGAGGTGGGCCCATGAGCCATGTAGGAACGGATAAGCAACAATACCGGTGAAGTGACTAAAATGCCTCGGCAATAGCCCGTAATCATTCAACTGTCCACGAAAAAACACATTGGCAATATGTATCGCAGTGGTGAACAAACAAATGAAGCCAATCAGTATTAGTGAGTCTTTATCACTTTGTCTCAACAGCTCGCCCTCAAAAGTTTCATACTGTTAGTATAAGGCGTTTTTCTATCTGATTCAGTGAATTATACCCGAACTACTTCAAGGAGCCTGGGTATATACCCAAGCTACCTCAAGATGCAGGATTCAGAGTGAGGCCAGCGAGCTCAATTCAAGGACAGTAACGGTTAGAATGGCTTCAATATCAAGTAGCTCCCCGCTTTGACCTGGCTTACCAAAACGATTGGCGATGCTGGTAATCTATGTTGTTCTTGGAGCGCTGGCGCTTTCCGGCAATAAAGAAATTACGCCCAAGTAACAGTCGTATTTGGCTAAACGTTTCTCTTGCCAACAGGTTGCGCTCACTGCCAGTCCAGCAGCGGTTCATTGTATGCTTAATGGCTGCCAGTGCATCCGGGGATGCTTGCGAGATCTGGCGACAAAAAGCCTTGGCCGCCGCCATCGGATCATCGCTGACATCGGTGACTAATGACAGTTGTTGCGCTTGTTCACCAGAGACAATCTCACCAGTCATAGTAAGTCGCATCGCAACATCTTTAGGCACCACCTCTCTTAACGACAGTAATCCAGCCATGTCCGGAACCAACCCCCAGCGGACTTCCATAATAGAGAGCTCGCTGTCGGGAGTTACAAACCTGAAATCCGCCCCCATCACAATTTGCAGTCCACCGCCGTAACAGCGTCCTTCTATAACTGCAATAACCGGAACAGGGATCTGACGCCAATTCCGAGAGACCCTTTGTGCAAGGTTGGCATTCCCCGGCAAAATTTTTGCCAATAATCGCAAAGCCTTGCTTTTCGAAGTCGCGACACTTTTTATATCCAGCCCGCTACTAAAGCTTCCTCCGTTACCGGTCAGGATCACGGCGCGTATATCTTTTCTCTTTCTCAGCTGCTTACTGACCGAATCCAGTTCACGAAACATCTCCATATCCAGCGCATTCAACTTTTCCGGCCGATTTAAGGCCACCGTCACAATGCCCTGCTCTTCCGTCACTTCCAATTTGTTCCAATTCATGAATAATACCCTTATCTGGTCCGTCCAGTTAAACTTAACACAAAGAAAACAAAAGGCTAACTTTTAAGCGGAATAACTGATGCCATTGACAAGATTTATTTCTCCGAGTCGAGTTATACCAGAAACAACAGCATATTGGGCGATTGTTGTTCACCCTTTAAAACAACGATATAAATCAATTGCATATTGATATTTTCTCGGTACACTCTTCCAAAAACAAGAAGAAAGGCAGCAAGGTTTCAGTAAATATGAATGTTATTGAAAAGTTATGCGTAGTCACTGCTGTTTACGGTCTGGCGGCATGCAAAACTGAAAACCAACTCGATCTTAGTTCATTGAGCATTAATCCATACAATCGAGAAGTTGCTATTTCAGGTCTTGTCGTAACAAAGCAGCACAGCCCATTATCGGTTCCTGATGAATACACTCATATTCATACGCTTTCCTCTCACCTGTTCGAACATCATTGGTTGCAACACGCTAACTTTCTTGGTGATCTCGCCGAGTTAAAGGCTATGTTCAAGAAAACAAGCCTACCTGAAGCGGCTTCATTCATCACCGCTCTGGATAAATCCAAGGAACGTTATCTCAGTTACCTCAATAACGTTGACGCAATAGCAGTAGGAATGCAGCGGCAAATCGACAAAGATCTCAAGAACTATCGCCATTCAATATATGAACTAAGCAATAAGATTCACTTTTTAAAAACGTCTGAGATCACTTATCAAGAGAGAGTTAACTCACTTGAAGCAAAGGTAAAATCTCAATCTAGTCGATATAACCAACTCTCAGCAGCATTTCGTCAAGCATTACAGCGCACCATCAATAACCATGATTCCAGCATCAAGCTAATAGATGAACTCAGTTTCAGTTTTGACAACCGGCCGCATGACATTTGTCGTCAATATCATGGGATGTCAGAGCTACTGACAACAGTCACAACGAACTGTGTATACATTAACCGTGATCAGTTGCTAGCACCCTTTCCTGACTCTTTGAAAGACAAGGCATCGAAAGTGATTGATAGCTATGCAGCTGATATATGGCATGCGATGACCAAGCTCAATGGCTATTTTGATACGGCAAATAACACACAACATTTTCCCAAGAATCTAAACTACCAACTTGCGCAGGCCCGACGGGCACTAAGAGAAAAAACTTATATCAACGAACGTGAATCGGCATTGCTGCTTCACCGCTACCAACAAGAGCTGGCCCATATCGAGCAACAACGAGACGAAGTACTCAGCTTAGCTTTTCTCGATGAACACCTGCGCATTGACACACAATCCGAGGCCTTTATTCGCAAGCTCAACTTATCTGTTTCTCCCCTTGAGCCCTTCGCAAACCTTTATCAGTCAGCGGATATCAAACAGCGATTTACCCATGCGTATGCCGAAAAGATCATCCGCCAGTATCCATACGAGCTTTCCTTTAATGTCTCTTCATCTGGGTATTTCTCGATTCCGAATAAAAGTGACGCCACAGGTGTAATTTTCTATTTCAACGATATCAAACAATTTCTTAGCTACGACCTGACAAAACATGACCAACACCCGAAAATCATTAATCAAGACAGTGCTGGATTGTCACTCAGCACTCAGTCGCTAATCGATGTGGTAAGTGGTAAGCTAAAGCAACATTGGGCTATTTAGCCTCCCGTTCGAAACCAAAGGCTTCGGCGGTTATCAACCACTCACTGGCTGTTGCTGAAGAAATCGGCTCCCTATTGTGAATAATGGTTGTGAGATCTCCGCCTGTACACGTGGTGCCGTTCTGCTCGATCGTGGCACTAAACAAAGGAAGGTGATGATTCAGCGACACACACCACTCCCCTTTGAAAACACCATCTTTCAATTTACAGACCTGTGCCATTAACTCGATATATTCTTCCACAGATCCTTTTTCTTCATCAATACACCAAAACCGTTCATAGCTAATGTAACCATCACGCGGATGGTATATTTTACCGGGGATAACAGCTGTTACATCCAATACGCCCCCGCGGGTCGCTTTCACAAACTGCTCAGAGATTGTTGAAATATCATCAGAGGTGTTGGCGGTAGGCTTCGAATAAAGATCACTTATACACGATGCCGTAAATACACATGCAAAAACAAACAAGATCTTGGTTTTACTCATATTCAGCAATACCCCTACGCCATCTCATCATGCCATCGTCTATCTTCACGCAAGCATGTTACTAAGCATATACCCAAAGGCACCGAAATACTGAATCCTGCACCATCAGATATGGCGGCTAAAATAATCGAGAAACACCCGAATTTTTGGAGACACCAGCTCACGCTTTAGGTAAATGGCATAGGTAGAGCTCAGTACTTCATAGGGACTGAAGGTGTGTTGTGGCAGCACGTTAATCAGCTCACCACTTTGCAGCTCCTTTTGTACGGCCCATAAAGGCATCAACGCGAGACCGGCATGACTGAGCAACAACTGCTTTTGTCCGTTCACCGTATTTACCGTAATGGCACTGCCAATATCGAGCCGCTTGATGGGCGCTTCCATCCAATACCACTCACGCCATCCCGCATAACCATATCGAATACACTGATGATTACTGAGCGACTGGGGTGAGTCAGGTGTTCCTCGCTTTGCCAGATACTCCGGACTGGCACATAACAAGAAATTATTGGCTAGCAGCTTTTTGGCTATCATGGTTGAATCTGGCAAGCGGCCGCTGCGTATGGCCACATCTGTATTTTCTTCAACCAAATCAACTACCCGCTCTGTGAGTTCCAGATCAACATCAATATCTGGATACATAGCCAGGAAGTCTGGTATCAGTGGCAAGATGACAGACTCACCAAATCCAACCGTCATACTGACTCTCAGCCGTCCTTTCGGACTTTGCTGTAAATCGTTAACGGCCCGCTTCGCCTCATCAAGCTCGGCAACGATACGCTGCGAATAGTCATAGTAACGCTGTCCTGCCTCGGTGAGCCCCAGGTTACGGGTGGTACGATTTAGCAACCTCACACCAAGCTCTTGCTCCAACGTTGCTATTTGGCGAGATATCGATGAAGGTTGCACATCGAAAACTCGGCTGGCCTCTGAAATACTGCCTGTTTCTACCACGCAGTTGAAATATTGCAATCGGGTGATCATATCGAACCTTGATATTCTAGCTTTCAGTACATTAAACCACCTTTGCACAAAAGACAAAAGTGTATTTACCGCTGCCATATTGTTAGCCATAAGGGCAATAATTATGATGACAACCACTTAAACACTAGGTTTCAAAAGGAACGCATTATGAAAGCAATGGCCATTAAATCCCTGGGTAACAGCGATGTTTTTCAGCAGGTTGAACGGGAGAAACCACAGGCCAAGACGGGACATATGGTTATTGCAGTAAAGGCAACGAGTGTTAACCCACTTGATACCATGTTGCGCTCAGCCGAGACTCCTTGGTCTGCAAACCTACCGGAAATATTACATGGTGATGTCGCTGGTGTTGTTGTGGAGGTGGGTGACAGCGTAACAAACTTCACGGTCGGTGACGAAGTCTATGGCTGTGCCGGCGGCATTGCTGGAACAGACGGCGCCCTTGCCGAGTTCATGCTAGTTGATGCTGATTTAATGGCGCTGAAACCATCCTCCCTAAGCATGCGTGAAGCGGCTGCACTTCCACTGGTATCTATTACTGCCTGGGAAGCCCTGGTCGATAAGCTAAAAGTTCAGCCGGGAGAAAACGTGCTTATCCATGGTGCTACAGGCGGTGTCGGGCATATTGCTATTCAGCTAGCCAAGCACCTTGGTGCAACGGTTACCGCCACAACATTACCGCGCAACCTTGAAACGGCAGCAACATTGGGGGCCGATAACTTGGTGAACGTGACGGAGCAAGATGTGCAAAGCTACGTCTCCCAATATACTGGCGGCAATGGATTTGATGCTGTTTTTGACACAATTGCCGGCGAGAATATTCAACGCAGCTTCGAGGCCGCCCGATATAATGGTTCAGTTGCCACCACGTTGCCAATTAATGACGTGCTGCACGTTGCTCTTAAAAGCTTGAGCTTTCACAGTGTGCTCATGCTAATCCCTTTGGTACACGGCCTGAACCGCTGCTCACATGGCGAGATCCTTGCTCAAATTGCAACACTGGTTGATAACGGAGCAATCAAACCACTGATCGATGACTCACACCATTCAATCTGGGAGGTATCAGCAGCCCATCAACGTCTGGAATCTGGCCAGGCTGTCGGCAAAATTGTACTAACGGCGTAAGCTCAGTATCCGAAAGGCTGTCATACTTGTATGTCAGCCTTCTTGTATGCCAACTTAGGTAACTGTAATTTTCAGTACCGTCTTTCAGACGTCTCAGAGTTAACACATTTCTTCTCTTCCAAGCTCCCTACACTGAATTTAAGTGCAACAGCTGGGCCGGTAAAATGGAAGACAAAGTACTCATCGCAGACACTAAAGATATTTTAGATGCGTTTGTTGATAACGGATTGCATAAAGAATTCGCGATTTATTGCCAATTCCCCCACAGCAATAAAGTGCTCCACGATATCCGGATCCGTGAAGTTCGCTCTATTGAATTCAACGACGGTTTCAGGTTGCAAAGAAAATAACCAGACATAATAAAAGACCTCTTATCTGGAATAAGAGGTCTTGGATAATAGAACTACAATAATATTGCTAAATTAACGCTAAGTTAATGCCAGTAAGGTTTATGAACTGGCTTCACCGCTCAGGTCCATGTCAGATGCAAAATGGCTCTTTGTTCTATTGGCATAAGCCACCAGCGATAGCATTACAGGCACCTCGACAAGCACACCCACAACAGTAGCCAGCGCCGCCCCCGAGTGAATACCAAACAAACTAATAGCCACTGCAACTGCCAACTCAAAGAAGTTAGACGCACCAATCATACTACCTGGAGCAGCAACACAATGTGGTTGTTTCCACTTCTTCATCCAAACGTAAGTCACCGCGAAAATAAGGTATGTCTGGATGAGTAATGGAATTGCAATCAATACAATATCAACCGGGTTATCTAGAATTGTCTGCGCCTGAAAACCAAACAGCAGGATAACCGTACCCACCAAGCCCATAATTGAAAGCGGCTTCATTGTTGCAGAAAGCTTATCCAATTTAGACTTGTTGCGAACAAACTGACGCGTTAATGCACCGGCAACTAGCGGAATAACTACAAACAAACTTACCGACAGCAATAATGTATCCCAAGGAACAGTGACATCGGTTACTCCTAGCAAGAATGCAGCAATCGGTGCAAAAGCAACTACCATGATCAAATCATTAATCGCTACCTGGGCAACCGTATAGTTTGCATCACCTTTCGTTAGCTGGCTCCAGACAAACACCATCGCGGTACAAGGCGCTACACCAAGCAAGATCATACCAGCAATGTACTCTTCACCTAATGATGGCGAAATCCAGTCACCAAATACATAACGCATGAACAACATAGCAAGCAAAGCCATAGTGAAAGGCTTGATCAACCAGTTCACCGCAATAGTAATGATCAGCCCTTTTGGCCGACGGTGTATATCACGAACCGATTTAAAATCAACCTGCATCATCATCGGGTAGATCATCAACCAAATCAGAACCGCAATGACCAAATTGATCTGGGCATACTGTAATCCGCCCAAAAAAGAAAAAACGCCAGGGAACAGCGAACCACCCACCAAGCCCGCTAGCATGCCGAGCCCGACCCATATACTTAGAAAACGTTCAAAAATACCCATGCATTTACACTCGCATAGTTAATCGTCGATTGACGATATATTGTTGTTTAAAAAAGGCCATTCGTGATGGCCAACCTCTGTACAAGTTGCTATAAATACGACAGCAACTCTCGAAATTCTTCTAGCTTTTCCTGGTTTACCGTAAAACAGGTTCTTGGCGGCTTCGGCTCTGCAATCACCAGACCGGCAGCCTTCAAAATCCGCAGGTGTTCAGAAACAGTCGACTGTGCCAAACCCAGTTCACCGACAAGATCGCTGTTCAAGCAACCTTGCTGCCGGGTCAGGATCCTCAGAATTCGAACTCGGGCCGGGTGCGACAATGCTTTCGACAAACTTGCCAAGGCAAGCTCTTTTGTTTCATCGATTTCAATACCGTCCAATACCGTGACACAAGCCATTTTTCACACCTTTCGTTCATCGTCGAATGACGATGATAGGAATAAGACAAGCCACTGTCAATCTAATTTTCAAACAGATACCCCAGCCAGTTGGCAAGATCGGCTTTGCTATAATTGGTGATGTAGCGTTATCAAAGGATACTAGCGATGTTGCCTTTTTTTCGTCCAATCTTGATCAGCGTCGCCATAGTTGGTTGCAGCGCCGATGTCGCCACTGACTATGATGCCCAAGTTAACTACTACCAATTCAAAACCTATCAGTTTGCCTCTTCTCCTGCTAACACGGTGATCACCCTGGACTCCTCACGAGTCGAAAATGCCATCACTGCGCAGCTTGATAACAAAGGACTTACCGCTGAACCCAACGCAGCCGATCTCACCGTTAAGCACTACATACAGCAACAATCTGATTTCCGCTCTTACGGTACCACTCTCGGCTTTGGTTACAGACACCGAAACGTCGGAGTGGCCTATACAAGCCCATCGCAGTATCGCGAATACCGGTATGGCAAATTAGTCGTCGAACTGATCGATAATGACAACAATAAAATTGTCTGGCGCTCGATATCACAGCGCAAACTCACGGAAACAATGACATCAAAATCGAGGGATGAATTTATAGACGAGCAAGTTGTCGAGATGTTTAAAAACTATCCGCCTCAGTGATTATCGACATATAACCCCTAACGCAAAAGGCCTGATTGTCTATCAGGCCTTTGTTATTCTCAATTCAGTTATTGATTACTTCTGGCGGCGCTTGCTGACATCACTTGCCAGTTGGCGAAGCACTTTTTCCGTATCAGCCCAGCCAATGCATGCATCGGTAATGCTCTGACCATAGGTAGCGACTTTACCGTCGACAATATCCTGACGTCCTTCGACCAGATGACTTTCAATCATAACGCCGAAAATAGCATCATTGCCATCAGCAATCTGACTGCCCACATCTTCAGAAACCACCAGCTGACGCTGGAACTGCTTCAAACTGTTAGCATGGCTGAAATCGATCATCACTTTCTGGCGCAAACCTGCTTTATCTAGCTGATCAGTGATCGCATTAACATGCTCAGCACTGTAGTTCGGCTCTTTACCGCCACGAAGAATGATATGACAGTCTTCATTGCCCGCCGTTGATACAATGGCGGAATGGCCGTACTTGGTTACTGACAGGAAGTGATGAGGCGCACTTGATGAACCAATCGCGTCAGTAGCAATTTTGATGTTACCGTCAGTACCGTTCTTGAAACCAACCGGACAAGACAAGCCTGAAGCCAACTCACGGTGAACCTGTGATTCGGTAGTCCGCGCCCCGATTGCACCCCAGCTGATCAGATCGCCCATGTACTGTGGAGTGATCATATCCAGGAATTCACCGGCGGTCGGTACTCCCATATCAGTCAAATCAAGCAACAGTTTACGTCCGATACGCAGACCGTCGTTTAGCTGAAAGCTTCCATCCATAAACGGGTCATTGATCAGCCCCTTCCAGCCAACTGTAGTACGCGGCTTTTCAAAATACACACGCATGACCACTTCCAACTCGCCTTTTAGCTCTTCTCGGAGCGATTTGAGCTTCTTACCATACTCAAGTGCAGCTTCTGTATCATGAATCGAACAAGGGCCTACGATGACAAGTAAACGATCATCTTCGTCATTCAAGATATTGTGGATCGACTGACGTGCCTGAAACACCGTTTCAGATGCATTTTCAGTTGCCGGAAAACGCTCCAATACTGCAACTGGTGGTAAAAGTTCTTTAATCTCGCGAATGCGTACGTCATCTGTTTTATGCATGCTCATTACTTCCCGTATTACTATCACCTGTCAACGTGTAAACTTAGATGTACAGAGATCGTTGACAGTAAATCTCACATCCCATTGACTTTAACTTATCGCCTTAACAGCGGTAGTGCAAACGCTATTTGAAATTAAATTACACATTTCTCGCTCTATCGAGATGGGATAGCACAATATTGCTACGAAATTTATCCCTGCCGAATTTTTACCACCGCACACCTGCTCAAAATTCAAGCAAAGGTATTTCAATGAAACAGCTTATTTTGCCTTTTGAGTGCTATCACTTTGAAAATAATTTGTAAAAGCAATAGCATATGAACAACAACTTATGATTTTCGAGGTCGCTACGGTGCCTGATAATACAGTCGTTTCATTTCGAAACGTCGATAAATGGTATGGCGATTTCCATGCCCTCAAGAATATTAACCTGACTATTGAACGTGGTGAGCGCCTGGTGATTTGCGGCCCGTCCGGCTCGGGAAAATCGACCCTGATCCGCTGCATCAACGGACTCGAGCAATACAACACTGGCGAACTGCTGGTTGCAGGCCAGCCACTAAATAATAAACATTTAAAATCCATCCGCGGTCAGGTCGGTATGGTATTCCAGCACTTTAATCTGTTCCCGCATATGACTGTGCTCGATAACCTGACCCTGGCGCCACGACGTACCCTTAAAATGTCCCGACCCGATGCCGAAAAGCTCGCACGGG
Organism: Photobacterium proteolyticum; assembly: GCF_001939735.1. GTDB lineage: Bacteria > Pseudomonadota > Gammaproteobacteria > Enterobacterales > Vibrionaceae > Photobacterium > Photobacterium proteolyticum. Next base: position 45,848 of record NZ_MJIL01000095.1, on the reverse strand, counting down.
AATACCTTGATCGTGTGCATATCGGTCACCAGGCCAATAAGTATCCGGCCCAACTCTCCGGTGGCCAGCAACAACGTGTGGCTATTGCCCGTTCGCTGTGTATGAAGCCTGATATTTTGCTGTTTGATGAGCCAACTTCGGCACTTGACCCGGAAATGATCAGAGAAGTGCTCGATGTCATGAAAGAGCTGGCCACAGAAGGAATCACCATGGTCTGTGTCACCCATGAAATGGGCTTTGCAAGACAAGTCGCCGACCGCGTTGTCTTTATGGACGAGGGCGAGATTGTTGAAGTCGCCCCACCAGCCCAATTATTTGATACACCTTGCCAGGCTCGTACCCAACAATTCCTTGAACAGATACTGAGTTATTAAGCCTTGAACTTGAATCCAAACACCCCGACTGCGCCCGCGAGCTATGGGTATAAAATCCTAAAACCGGTGTTATCTGGCTTTTTGCAGGTAGCACTAGTTGGTCTGGGCCTGTACTGGCTGCTTAATAGCGGGGCCGAGGCAATGAACTACCGCTGGCAGTGGTATCGTATTCCTCAGTACCTGTGGTTCGTTGAAGATGGCGAATGGTTTCCTGCAGAATTACTGGAAGGACTATTAGTCACGCTGAAAATATCAACAGTCAGCCTTGTATGCACCTTGGCTGTCGGACTGGCAACGGCGCTGCTTAGGATGTCTGATTCCATTATCGGCCGCGGACTGGCGCGCGGGTATATCGAGCTCATCCGGAATACTCCGCTCCTTGTACAGATTTACCTGCTGTACTTCGTGTTCGGCCCGGTACTCGGACTGGAGCGCTTTACCACCGCCGTTCTGGCTCTGTCTCTATTTCAGGGGGCCTATACCGCAGAAATTTTCCGTGCCGGTCTGAACAGCATAGCCAAGGGGCAATTTGAAGCCAGCCAGAGCCTAGGACTGTCATACAGCGATAGCTATCGCTTTGTCATCCTTCCTCAGGTTATCAAAAAGATCCTGCCACAGCTGACCAATGAGGCGGTGTCTCTTGTTAAAAACTCATCGATTGTCAGTGTGATGGCGATTTTTGACCTCACGACAGAAGGAAGGAACATCGTCGCCGATACCGCTATGCCGTTTGAAGTATGGTTCTCTGTCGCCGGCATTTACCTATGCGTCACCTTAGTGCTATCCGGCTTTGCCGCCTGGCTTGAACACAGGCTCAATGTCCCTGAGCACTAATTTTGCTATCAACTATTACAACAATTGGAGAAAGGAAGCATGAAACGTCTGATAACAGCATGCATTGCTGTATTTTTATTACTAGCGGGCTCCTCTGCGTTCGCGGCAGATAAAAGTACGCTGGTAGAAATCAAAGAACGCGGTACGCTGCGTGTGGGCTTGTCCACTTTCGTGCCATGGGCAATGCGAGATAAACAAGGTGAGCTCGTCGGATTTGAGGTGGATGTCGCCCGCAGACTGGCAGAAGATGCGGGCCTTAAGGTAGAGTTCATTCCTACCGCCTGGGACGGCATCATTCCGGCACTGCTTGCCGGTAAATTCGATGTCATCATCGGCGGTATGTCGATTACCCCGGCACGTAACATGAGTGTTCTGTTTACTTCGCCATACGCCCACTCAGGAGTCCAATTGGCTGCGCACAAAGAGAAAGCGGCAGACAAAACGGCTATTGCGGACTACAACAAACGCAGTGTAACCCTTGCAGTGCGTCGCGGCGCTTTCACGGTACAGACAGCCAAGAAATACTTTCCGAAAGCCAAGCTACGTCAATTTGACGATGATGCCCAGGCGTTTCAGGAAGTACTGAACGGCAATGCCCACGCCGTGCTCGCCTCGTCGCCGAAACCTGAGCAGATGTCGATTCAATACAAAGACAAGCTCTATATCCCCCTTTCTGAACGCCTTAGCAGAGGGTCTGAAGCTTTTGCGATTCGCCATGGCGAATTCGACCTGTTGAACTTCTTCAACAACTGGATCTTACTTCGTACCGAAGATGGCTGGCTAAAAGAGCGTCATGACTACTGGTTCACCACGCTTGACTGGCAAAACCAAATTGCAGAAGGGCAATAACGTTTGTCACAGGGTAAAGCAAACAAACTGTCGGGAGGCTCTCTCCCGAATCTGACCCGGTTGAACACACTGGATCTGCTGTTAATCGTGATCGTCGGTAGTTTCATCGGCTGGTTATGGTACCGGTCATCGGCCGGTATTCACTATCAGTGGAACTGGGACAAAGCCTTTAACCTCATTCTGTCCAGCGGGAAAAATGGCGATCTGCCCTATTTCATCCAAGGATTTATCGCCACCATTAGACTGAGCCTATGGGGAATGCTGTTTGCCGGTATACTTGGCCTGATACTGGGGCTAGCCCGTCGCTCTCCGTTGATGATTCTGAGGCTGCCGTCCCAGGCTTATATCCAGCTGGTACGCAACATTCCACCTCTGGTGTTTGTGTTTATCTTCTACTTTTTCATTTCCAGCCAACTAGTCCCTGCGCTTGGCCTTGAATCAGTACTTCGCCATCAGAGCGGAGAGATTAACAGCCTGCAACAGTTTCTGTTCGGCCCTGCCAGACTATGGGAAAACCTGTTTTCAGGCGTTCTTTGTGTCGGGCTGATCGCTGCTGCCTACATTGCCGAAATAGTTCGATCTGGCATTGATGCAATCGCCAAAGGACAATGGGAAGCCGCCGATTCGCTTGGACTTTCTCGCTGGCACCGCTTCCGTGACGTCATTTTTCCGCAAGCGCTGTCTGGTATCGTTCCGCCTCTGGCCGGGCAATTTATCTCCCTGGTCAAAGACTCATCCATTATCTCTCTGATATCAATTCAGGAACTGACCTTTGTTGGTAGTGAAATTGCCAACTCGTCAGGCTTAATTTTTGAGATTTGGCTTTTGGTCGGTGCGGGTTACTTATTCCTTTGCCTCGGCATGTCCTTACTCTTCAGTAAACTCGAAGCGCACACATTAAAGCACAAACAACGCTAATCAGCCCCAACAGCATTACTAATAAAAAAGCCCTTGAGAAAACTAATCTTCAAGGGCTTTTTGCTGAATATCATTCAAAGATGAACAGACGCTTAGGCTATGCAGAATTACTCCGTTATAAACTTATCTGCCCACTCAGGCCAAAGCTTGGCAAGGTCCATATATTGTTCAATCGTATCGGCAACGCGATCGATCCCTTGCTCCCGCATCAGATCAAAATCGGGTGTTTGGGTTGCCTCTAGGCCAGCCCAGCGCAGTATGGCGCCGCAGGCTTCTTTCTGCTCAAAAATGCCATGGAGATAGGTACCAAACACCTGATTGTCGATACCCAGTTGACCATCCGGCCCATCAACTAGCTGCACCGGCGCATCGGCGCTTACCCCTTGCGTCACACCTGCATGGATCTCATAACCACGCACGGCAACAGGCTCCTGTCCCGGCAGTTGTAGTTGACCAGTTGTTTGCTTAAGCTGCTTTTCCGGTTCTAATACAGTGGCAGTTTGTAAATATCCTAACGCCTGACTCTCGCCTGCCTCGCCTTCGATACCATGAGGATCGGCAATGTGTTCACCAAGCATCTGGTAACCACCACAAATCCCCATCAATTTACCGCCCAGGCGAACATGACGGGCTATCTGTTTATCCCAGCCCTGTTGGCGAAGGAAAGCCAAGTCGCTTCGAACACTCTTTGTGCCTGGTAGAATAATAAGATCGGCCGGAGGCATTAGCTCACCCTTGCCGACAAACTGCAGGTTAACCTGGGGATGCATACGAAGCGGATCGAAGTCTGTATGGTTGCTTACTCGAGTGAGTACAGGGACAACAACCTTCATTTGCTGCTCGGCGGCCTCAACCTGCTGTACGTTAATCGCATCTTCAGCTTCCAGCATCAACCCGTGCAGATATGGCAGCACACCCAAAACAGGTTTGCCTGTTTTTTCTTCCAGCCAGTCAAGCCCTGACTCAAGAAGCTTGATATCTCCTCGGAAGCGGTTGATAACAAATCCTTTAACGCGGGCCTGCTCAGACTCTGACAACAGCACAAGTGTGCCATACAGATGAGCAAAAACCCCGCCACGGTCAATATCAGCAATGATGATAACCGGGATATCCGCCTTTTCGGCAAAACCCATATTGGCCACATCATTTTCACGCAGGTTAATTTCAGCCGGGCTCCCGGCACCTTCGACAATCACGGTCTGGAACTCTGACTGCAACAAGCCAAATGACTCCATCACCGGCCCCATCACCACTTTTTTATAGCCGTGGTAACCAACAGCGTCCATATCAGCCAGGGCTTTGCCCTGCACAATAACCTGAGCGCCGATATCTGTATTAGGTTTTAACAATACCGGATTCATGTGAACGGTCGGTTCAATGCAGCAAGCCTGAGCCTGAACAGCCTGCGCCCGGCCAATTTCACCACCATCTTTGGTCACGGCACTGTTAAGCGCCATATTCTGTGATTTAAAAGGGGCGACCTTGATACCTTTTCTTGCCAGTACCCGGCACAGGCCTGCTGCCAGCACACTTTTACCGGCATCAGATGTCGTTCCCTGCACCATAAGTGCCTGAGTCGTTAGTTGCATTTTCTTCTCACTAATATTGCTGTTGCACCGGCCATTGCACTTGAGGCCAATACTCTCCATTTTTGTCACGATAGACGGTGACACGGTAACGTGCCGCATAAGGTAAATCGATTCGTTGCAGATAGCTGGCACTCTCTGGCATATCAAGCAAAATACGAAGGAGTTGCTTCATCACACCTCCATGGGTGACCAGCAAGATACGTTTGCCCTGATAACGGTTTAACAAGAGTTGCCAGGCTTTTACTACCCGGCTGTCAAACTCCTGTAATGTCTCACCACCATGGGGAGTTGACTGCCAGGGATCTTTCCAATAACTGCTCAACAGCTCTCGCTCTGTTTGCCACAAGCTGTCACGACTTTGGCCATCCCAACGGCCAAAGTTCATCTCTTTCCAGTCAGGACATTGTTCGAGCGGCAGAGCAAGATTCGCAGCAAACTGTTTGGCAAAATCATGACAACGCTGCAAGGGTGATGAAAGAACCTGCTCCACATCATGCAGCCCTTCAACGGCAGCATGCATTTGAGCCAAGCCTTCTGTTGTGATGGGAAAATCTGTGTGTCCCCGTAAACAGCCATCACCTTCTGGTAAGCCATGGCGCAGAATGTCGATACGTGTTGTTGAAGTCTGGTTCATTTTCCCTCCCTAGCCCTCGCTTGGTAATAAGCCCGGCCCTTTCAGCACCTGAGGAATACCCGCGGTTACAAAGACAACCCGCTCAGCCTGTTTGGCAATTGCCTGGTGCAGCCACCCGCTTTCATCAACAAACAGACGCGAAACCTCACCCATTGGCACCACCCCCTGACCAACTTCATTACTGACTAGAATGATTCGGCCTTGCGCTTCATTAAGCGCCTGGAGAAACTCCTGCTTTCTTTGCTGCCAGGGATATTGGTCCGCCTCCGGATCAAACAAACAGTTGGTCAGCCATAAGGTAAGGCAGTCGATAAGCAGGCAATAGCCGGGTTTGCTGTACTCCCGGATCACTGCGGCCAGATCTCTCGGCTCTTCAACCAGCAGCCAGTGCTGTGGTCGTTGCGTTCTATGGCGGGCAATACGGGCTGCCATTTCATCATCTCCGGCAGTAGCTGTTGCAATGTAAACCACCTTCAGTTCAGATTCAGTTGCCAACGTTTCGGCAAGGCTGCTTTTACCCGATCTTGCCCCACCGAGTATCAGTTCTGTTCCGATAAATCCCGTCATCACTCCACTTACAAACCGCTTTTCAATCCACAATACTATCCATTGTATGGCACTCACTAAAGCATTACTATCTAAACACTTTCATTGCTACTGCCACTATAATGGCAAGCCGATTTTATGTTCGATACATCACAAATGATTCCCGACGGCCTCGTCTGGTTACTGCTGGCATGCAGCATTACCGGCCTATTTATTAACAACACCCGGTATTGGCCATTTTTTCTCGCAATCGCGCTCTCGTTGGCCTTCTGGCTTGAACGGCTGACACCTGTTGCTGCAATATTCTCACTTATCGGTTTGGGGATTGCTGCCTTTTCTAAAAATCTGGCAGGTAAATGGCTTGCTTTGGCACACTTTGGGGTAATACTCTGGGGCACGGCCCTGGCGCTTCATCTTGTTCCCGGCTTCGGCAACCTTCTTATCCTCGATAAGGTAGTCAGCGGCCCTGACAGTATCCCGTTTACTATGTATCTTAACCTTGATAAGCCACTTATTATCTTCGGTTTATTTCTGCTTGTTCCGGGCATGCTAGGCCAGCACAGAGAAATCTCGCTATCCAAAGTAGCAGTATTGGCTGGCCTGTTTGTTCTGACACCAACACTAGCAGCCCTGTTAATGCTCGTCAGACCCGAGTTTTCATTTCCCGAGTGGATATGGGTATTTGCCTTCAATAACCTGTTACTCACCTGTGTTGCCGAAGAGACATTATTTAGAGGTTATGTACAAAACCTGCTGACTCAGCGGTTTAACCACTGGATCGGTATCAGTGTTGCTAGCATGCTCTTTGGTCTTGCACATTTTGCTGGTGGCCCTTTGTTTATTCTGGTTGCAGGCTTTGCCGGTGCTCTCTACGGCCTGACCTATCACTGGACGGGGCGTTTAAGTATGGCGGTTGGAGTACATTTCGGATTTAACCTTTTTCATCTGGTGTTCTTCACTTATCCGCTAGGGAAATAGTTGAATATGAACGAAATCTGAATATTCAACTCATCACTAATTCAGAACACTTGTTGTTTAATAGCACCATAGACAACAAGGAGACAGAATCATGATTAAGAAAACTATCATCGCTATCGCAACTATCGCAGTAATGGCACCTACAATGGCACTGGCAGACGATCACGAGAAAGGACAAGCCCTTTCATACTCAGGGCCGGTAGATACCGTAACAGTGGCTGAGCTACTGGAAGATACAGGCATGCTAACCGAGAGAAATGCAGTTGTTGAAGGCAAGCTTATCAAACAAATCAATGCTGAAACCTTCATTTTTAGTGACGGTACCAAAGAAATTCAAGTTGAAATCGATGACGACATGCGTCTTCCACAAACCATCGATGCCACAACACAGGTGAGACTGTTTGGCGAATATGAAGGCGGCAACACCCCAGAAATCGAAGTCGACCGCCTGCAAATTTTGTAACACGCATTCCACGCCTTTTCTTTGCCCCCTGCTGCAGGGGGCTTTTTTCTTTCCGGCTTCCGCTTATTGACATATCTTCTCACAGTTATCAGCCACCTTCATAAAACAGGCATGATAAAATTCCGTTTTTGCTGCAATTTATGGTAGTTTTGCAGTGTAGCTATAGAGGTCAGAATGTCAGATACACTGTTGTTCCACAAAACTTTCCATCATCCATCCAGTAAAGACTGGGTCGTATTTGTCCATGGAGCCGGGGGCAGTTCGTCTATCTGGTTCAAGCAGATAAAGGCTTACAAAGAGCATTTCAACATACTGCTCCTTGATCTTCGAGGTCATGGCAAGTCGAACTCCATGTTCAAGGACATGATTGCCAATCCCTATACATTCAAGGCGGTGACGACTGATATTATTCAGGTCCTCAATCACCTAAAGATCCAATCAGCGCACTTTGTCGGGATATCGCTTGGCACGATCATTATACGAAACCTGGCAGAACTGGCACCGGAGCGTGTAAAGACAATGGTACTCGGCGGTGCAGTGACTCGCTTGAACGCTCGCTCTCAGATCTTGGTCAAACTTGGCAACCTGTGCAAACACATTATTCCCTACATGTGGTTATATGAGCTCTTCGCCTACATAGTCATGCCACAAAAAACCCAAAAAGAGTCACGCTTGTTGTTTGTCAATGAAGCCAAAAAACTCTGCCAGCAAGAATTTAAGCGCTGGTTCAAACTGGCGGCAGATGTCAATCCGATCATGAAGTACTTCAAGGAGAAGGAGCTATCAATCCCTACCCTGTATCTCATGGGAGAAAACGACTACATGTTCATCAAGCCGGTAAAAGAAATGGTAAAAAGGCACGAGCATAGCTACCTGACTGAATTTGATGACTGTGGTCACGTGTGTAATGTCGAACGCCCTGATGAATTCAACCATCACTCTATCGCATTCATTCAGAGATATCAGGCTGAACTACCAACGCTAAGTGCCTAGTTAGCATCCAGGATGTAAAATACAAAGAAACCTCATCCCAATATTTTTGATGAGGTTTCTTTTTAGCAGCGATCAGTCAAAAGAGGCTGAGAGCACACAGCAATGCTAAGCGATAGCAGCATCCAAAAATTCAACAAGGTGCTTTGTAACAAACTCCGGCTGTTCAAGGTTACTGATATGGCCCGCTTCCGGGATAATGACATATTGGCTACCGTCAATGGCATCATGCATCAGCTGAGCTTCAAGCGGCGGGCGTGGTGAGTCTTCTGCACCAACCATGATCAGTGTCGGCAACGTCAGCTTTTCCACTTCTTCAAACGTATCACGACGGCCAAATACCATACGACCGATTCGAGTGATATCCAAAGCATGCAGCCCACTCAATCCAGCCAGGTGGCTTCGGAATTGAGCAACCAGTTCCGGGCTGTTCTGCTCTGCATTTCGAGCAAAGAACATCGGCGTAATCATGTCAATCATAGGGGCAGGAACAAGCTTCAGCTCCGCAATAGTATCCAGCATCGCGAAGTACTTCGCGTGCGTAACTTCAGGTTCATAACCGATAAAGGTATCCATCAGAACCAAAGACTTAACACGAGCAGGCGCCTTCAATACCAACTCAGCTCCCCACATGCCGCCGACAGACAGACCAATGATTGAGAAGTTATCGATATTCAAATGGTCCAGCAATGCCAGAATATCATCAGCATAATCGCGTAGCGTACGGGTCTTTTCCGGAGCCGATTCAGACTTACCATGACTCCACAAATCCGGAACAATACAGCGATAGTGCTGGCTCAGGGCTTCAACCTGCGGTGCCCACATAGCACTATCCCACAAGTAGCTGTGGCCAAAAACGAGTACCGGCCCTTCACCCTTGTCAAGAAAGTGCATGGTCTTATTATCAATAGTAAATGTACCCATTAATCCGGTTCCTTTTCCCAAATAGTATTCGCGCAAGATAATACCAAGTAAATGAACTAACTACACGACCTGCAGATACAAATACGCCCGGTATATACCGGGCGTAGCAATGTAAGGTAACGAGTGACAAGCAACTTATAAAGCTGACTCTCTGCAATACTTAGCAATCACACACTTCAGCCCTTGCTGGTACAGCACCCAGGCGGTGATCCCCGCTGCTACGTTACCGATCATGGCGCCGACAAACAGCCCTTCTAGCCCACCTAGCTGAGCACCTAACCAAATCGCTGGTAGGAAACACACAAACAAGCGCAAGCCTGAAATTAGCAGAGCCCTCATAGGCAGCGCCAAAGCGTTACAGATTGAAACCATCAGCATACAGACACCAAGCGGCCCCAAACTTACCGGTACCCAGAATAGGTGAACCGACAGAATTTCGCTTACCGACACCTCGCTGGTCAGCAAGTTACTCAACACTGGCGTACCGATAAACAACGAAGCCGCAATCACAAACTGCCAGACCAAAACAAACTTCACTGCAAGCTTTATCAAAGCCTTTATTTTACAGATTTCACCGGCACCAAGCATTCTACCGACCATCGGCGGCATTGACATGGTTAGGGCCAATACCACTACAATAGAGAAGAACTCCAAGCGTGACCCCAGAGCCCATGCGGCAACTGTGGCCGCCCCAAACCCGGCCACAAGCTTAGTTGCCAACATCGATGACAGTGGTGGCAATAGCTGGCTTAGCATCGCCGGTGCCATAATATTCACCAGCTCCTTGATTGATACCAAGATATCCAGCCCCTGCCAATCCAGACTCATCCAGTGACGTTTAAGCACAAGTGGATAAACAACTAGCAGACCGACACCAAAGGCCGCAATTGTTGCCCATGCCGCACCAACAAGCCCCATATCAAGAGTAAAAATGAAAATCGGATCCAACACCATATTCAACACACTGGTTACCATCATCATGATCCCCGGCAGCATAGTATTACCGTTTGCACGACATAAACTGTAGGCGAAATACAGCATCGCCCCCGTCCATGAACTTGCCAACCAAACAGGCCAGTAGGCATCAATGACGGAATAGACATCTGACGGTGCACTTAGCAACATCAGGATCGGGCCGCGCAAAAACCAAATAAGGACACAGATTAAAAAAACGCTAACAGCACCAGTAAGTACCACCAAGCCACCGAGCTGCTTGGCTCGCAATGTTTCATCAGCACCCAACACCCTCGAGATTAACGAGGTTGTGGCAATACCCAAGCCCACTTGCAAGCCAATGATGACCATTTGCATAGGTAACGTGAAGCCCTGTGCAGCAAGTGGCAGCACCCCAAGCTGACCGATAAACGCACTATCAACCAGCTGAAAGCTCATCAACGACAATACGCCAAATAACATCGGCCAGGTCATGCTAAACAGCTGTCGGCCTAAATCGGGGTAATCAGATTGGGATTTAGTTAAACTATGAGAACTCATGTCACACTACGGTATTGGTAATCAAGCCGTATAGTGTACGTTCTTTGAAGACTGAGCTAAAGGAAAGAAAAGGATACGAGAAGAAATCAGTATGAATACAGAAATAACCGTGTTAGCGAAATTGAACACTCAAGACAGCATCAAAGCACAGCGCGACACGGTTATTTCAAAAGAAGTACCGTTACAGCGTAACCAGCTTAACGAGATCGGCTGGACGGTAGTAAACTGACTTTAGTACTTTTCCCTGGCGGATGATTTTACCTTCCAGATCAACATCTTTTGCGCATTTCGCAATGATGAAGTCGCCTTTTTGGCTACCGACAATCTCTACACCCTGCTTGGCGTAATGAGATTCTGTGTCACGAAACTCTTGCTCGTTACGGCACACTTTACTCATATTGCTGGAGTGTACTTCATTCCAGCAAGTGACAAAATCAATGTTCAGGCGCTCTGCAACCTGAAGTAACAGGTCGATGATATAGCTAATACCGATATTGGCTTCAACCTGCTTGTCACCAAGATGAACCAAACGTCCCATAAGCACGTAGACAGAATCAACTATCGCATCAGCCTGCTCAACCAAGGAGTCTGCTTCAGCCAGCTCAGTCAACTCCTCGACAGCCAATGACGTATGCAGGGTGTCCATTTTCTCATTTAGTGTCGATGGGGTTTCAATATCCAGGTCAAACGTTGTACGGAATTCACGGATATCTCGATAGAGATGATCAAATAATGTTTGATCCAGAACGGCAAGCTTCATTAAACAGTACCTTTTTTATTACAACTAAAGTAAAGACGACAATAAAAAATCAGTGCCGGCAGCACGACGCTACCGGCACTGATCTTAATAACTACAATACGTGATTAAAATGCTTTTGGTGCAAAGCCGGTTACTTCCTTGATACCCATTTCACGACCAAGCGCTGTCATCGGGTGTACCACAACCAGACCTTTTACAGACTTCTTCAGTTTACCCATATCAGCCTGTTCAGCTTTGGTCAGCACCCGGTTAAACGCCAGAGATTTTACATCTGCACCCTTCTTGCCCATTTGGCGCTTCTGCTGTGATTTTACTTTATTAATTTTTTTGGTTAGCGTCTCGATCTCTTGGGTTGCCTGACCAGCAATAGCCTTATCACCACGCTCTTGTGCCCCAGCAAGTTTACGACGTAACTTGTCTAAACGATTATTCATTTGCTGAAGCTCTTGCTTTAAATTCATGCTGTTACCTTAAAATACACTACCACAACTTGATTTTTGTCCAATGCAGCCCATTGGCTGATAAGTTGTCCGACCGCATAGTATATACAGTATGTACCCTCTTTTCATCGCTTGCTGCGAATAACTTCAATATTCACTGCTAGATAGCAACATTGACCGAACGAATTCGATCCTAATCCAATCCCGTGAGACATACCTCACAGGAATACCTCAGACAAACTTAGAACAAGTTACATACAACACTCAAAAATAAACAACCAAATTAACAGAATTCATGTATTTGGATGTATTCATTAGATTCAATAAGTGATCTGTATCACAGACAGTTGTAGCACAGTGTCTGTACACTCGCCCCACTCAATTGGCTGAGGTTTATTATGTGCGAATACTGTAAAGTAGGCACAAACGTCTATCGTATTAAGAGAAATTTTCTGGAAAAAACAATTACTCATAGACAGTACCAGAAATTTAAATGTGTCGAATGTAATAATCATTTCTTTGTAAAAATTGGTTCTAGGGCTATCGCTCGATAGCACAAGCAACGTCGAAAGTAAGGCCGCCATCCCTGGTGGCCTTTCTCTTTTATTATCTACCTGCTTTTTACCTAACCTCGATATATCCCATTAATCCGGTCTTCATATGCTCAATAACATAGCAGTGATACATCCAGCGACCCGGGTTGTCGCAACAAAGGCTGCCCGTACATGACCATTTGTACCTAGCAACACAGTATCGGTATGGAAAGGTGTCATTTCTTCCCATCCATTTATGAGCATCGCTATTGTAACGGCCACAAGAAAATGAAAAACACTCTCATTATCAGTTAATAAGCCATTTCTTATTAAATGCTCAAAATAGTCCTACTTATTGAGCAAATTTCATCTAAACACAGGAAAAGTACCTCCAACTGGACTAGGTTTATAATGTTATCAATATGAATTATGCCGTATATATACGTTATTCATAGAAAGGTGCGCAGGTGAACACTTTCCAGAAGCTGCTTTTTCCCATTGTTGTTGTTTTCATGGTGATAGTTGGCTTTCTCTACTCGTATATTCCTCAAATCATAGCGGCCAACACGGTTCGGCAGGCTGTCGCCTCTTCAGAACACACCGTCACCCAATTTAAAATTTTACGTGACGTATACTCAAAAACGGTTCTATCCGAGATCCTGGCCCACACCACGCTATCTGTCGGTACTGATGTTCAACAGGACAATGGTGTTATCCCGCTCCCAGCCACTCTTGTTCAAGAAATAAGCCGAAGGCTTCATGATAAAGGAACCCAAATCAGGCTCTATAGCCCTCACCCTTTTCCAAACCGTAAAGACAGACAATTAGATGAGTTCGGCACAACTGCCTGGGAGGCACTCTCCAAGGATCCGACAAGTACGTACTTCAAGGAATATCATTCTGCTGGAAAGTCATATATTCGTGTGGCTGTCAGCGATGTGCTTAGCAACCAGACATGTGTGAACTGCCATAACCAGATTACCGTTCCCACCGGCACTCAATGGAAAATTGGTGACCTGCGAGGGATTTTGGAAGTAAAGACAGACATCACACAGCCAATACAGAATGGTATTGTGATCAGCCGCCATATTATTTTTGCCCTTCTGGTTGGCCTGCTGTCGATTACCCTCACGCTATTGATTACGTATAGGGCGGCGGTTCAAAAAAGGCTCACAGCCTGTATAACTGCCATGGACAAAATCGCAAACAGTGACGGTATCTGCCGGGATAAATTACCGGAAGCCGGAAATGATGATATTGGCCACCTAAGCCAGACATTCAATAAGATGTCCTCCAGACTCAATGCTTCACTGCAATCATTAAAGCAAGAACGCACCCTGCTTGATAACAAAGTCAAAACGCGCACCAGAGAGCTTGAAGTTGCCACGCAGCACGCCAACAACGCTAACAAAGCCAAATCGCAATTTCTCGCTGTGATGAGCCATGAATTACGGACACCTCTCAATGGTATGCTAGGCATGGCGCAAATCATGTCCACTTCACAACAATCGGAGCAACAACCGGAGCAACAACGGCAACTCAATATATTGCTGGAATCTGGTCAGCATTTGCTTTCTCTTCTTAACGACATTCTCGACTTTTCAAAAATCGAGCAAAACAAGCTGGAGCTTGAAATCCATACTTTCCAGCTTGCCGATCTCATCGAACCCATTGAAGCGACCTATAAGCCGATATGTCATAAGAAAAATCTGGCATTTGATCTAAACACAACGCTTCCGTTGACTACAATGCTTCGCAGTGACAAATCCCGAATTCGGCAGGTGATTTACAACATTTTAAGCAACGCCGTCAAATTCACAGAAAGCGGCGGGATTGACCTATCTATTCATACCGAAAAATGCGGCTCCTGCTCAGAATCCTTGCTGGTTGTGACAATTTCAGACTCTGGCATCGGTATCAGAAAAGAGCGACTGAAACATATTTTTGAACCCTTCACTCAGGCAGAATCCAGCACTACGCGCTGCTACGGCGGAACTGGCCTCGGACTCGCCATCGTCAAACAGTTAACCGGGTTAATGAGCGGCAGTGCCAGAGTTGAAAGCACGCTCGGCAAAGGAACAACTTTCACAGTTAGCATGCGCGTCGATATCATTGATTCACAGCGCAATGAACAAGCCGAATCACTTACAGACAGTACCCCAGCTTCTGAGCCATTGCCTGAGAAGCTAAAGGTATTAATCGTTGAAGATAATAAGATCAATGCAATGGTTGCCCAGTCTTTCTGCCAGCGTTTAGGTTACCGTGTCACAATAGCTAAGGACGGCTCACAGGCAATCGATACGCTCCGGCAAGAACACTTCGACCTAATTCTCATGGACAATCACATGCCAACCATGGATGGGTTGACCGCAACCAAAATTATTCGCCAGCAACTTAAACTAGATACCATCATCTTTGCCTGTACCGCAGACATCCTTAAGAAGAACCAGAATGAGTTTCTCGATGCTGGTGCCGATACCATTCTTTCCAAACCGATACTTGACGTTAAGTTTCGGGAAACACTCAGACAGTTTTCTCGGCAATTTAAAGAGCAGCTAAATCAACAAACGGTGGCTTGCTCGACAGCCACTGAACTCATCAGCTACCGAAAACTTATTGAACAATGTGATGGTAACGAGCGTAAAGTCCTTCAATTACTTCAGCACTTTATTACATCAATGAGCTGTGAATATGAATCGCTGCCTCTCTATTATCGCTCCGATAGCTATCAGCAGCTCGCATTGAGTGCCAACAACATCAGACAAATTGCAACGGATTATAGGCTTGCATCGCTCAAGGCAATGGCAACCTATATTGTGGCTGTTGCCAATACCGGCAACCCACCAAAGCTTGAGGTTATTCGAGATCTCAGTCGTTTGATGAAGAAGAACATCGAGCAAGCCAGCTATTATTTACACAAACCTGAACGAAAATCTGGTGTTTCAACGTCCTATAACAAGCTTCAGCAAAGTAATTGAACAGACCTAATGCAAAAATCGGACATTTTTCAACCAATCACGTAAAATTAGTCCCCACAGATAAGCATTATTCATCTATAATCGGCGACCGTATTTTTGGTCAGGCTCAGCCGTCTGCTTTAGGAACAACGAATGTCATTTGCATCACAAAGCTTTTCTCCGGAAATTGTACGCGCACTTACCGAGTGCGGTTACGAGAAATTAACGCCAATTCAGCAACAAGCGATTCCACACGCTCGTCGCGGGCATGATATTCTTGCCAATGCACAAACCGGCACCGGCAAAACAGCAGCCTTCTCCCTGCCGATTATCCAGCAGATCTGTGATAACCCTAAGCAGCGTAGTCGTTTTAATGTACGCGCACTGATTCTTGCACCGACCCGCGAACTTGCAGCGCAGATTGCCAAAAATATTGAAGACTACACCAAATATGTCTCGATCAATGTTGCGGCCATCTACGGCGGCACCAAAATGGCCTCTCAGGAAAAGAAACTTGAGCAGGGTCTCGACATTCTTGTCGCCACACCGGGTCGCCTGCTTGAGCACATGGAGCTGAACAACGTTTCACTTGCGAACCTTGAGTTTCTTGTCTTCGATGAAGCAGACCGTATGCTGGATATGGGCTTTATTTCTGATATCCGCATGATCATGAATGATATCCGTACCCAGCCTCAGACAATGCTGTTTTCGGCAACTTTCTCTAGCCAGATGAACAAGCTGTCCAACGAGATCCTGCGTAAACCAAAACGCATTTCAGTAAGCCCTGAGAATGCGACAGCCGAGACGGTTGCCCATGTTGTTTATCCGGTAGACGATGATCGCAAACGCGAGCTTCTTTCTGAGCTTATCGGCAAGAAGAACTGGCAGCAGGTACTGGTTTTCGTTAACTACAAAGAGACGGCCAACGACCTGGTTAAAGAACTTAAGCTAGATGGCATCAAGGCAGTGCTCTGCCACGGTGACAAAGCACAAAGCGCCCGACGCCGCGCACTGGATGAGTTTAAGGAAGGCAAAGCCCGTGTGATGGTAGCGACCGAGGTTGCAGCCCGAGGTCTGGACATTCAGGGGTTACCACATGTTGTGAACTACGACATGCCATTCTTGGCCGAAGACTACGTACACCGTATTGGTCGTACTGGCCGCGCAGGACAACAAGGCCATGCCGTTTCCTTTGTTAGCCGCGAAGAAGAACTGACTTTGGTTCAGGTTGAAAAACTGATCAGACAACGTATTCGCCGTATCCAGCTTGCCGGCTATGAACCTGCCAACCGTGATGCATTGCTACATAAAATGCATACTAAATCGGCATTCAAAGATCGCCAAGGCCGCACCAATAACCCAACGGATCAGTCTGATGCCGAGCGACGCGCCCGCCTTCGCCGCGCAGTCCTCAATAAGTCAAAGATCACTAAGCTGAAAAAATAACGGCTAAATAAAAGCCCTGAAGATACACATCTTCAGGGCTTTTCACTTTTAACTATCATAACGAAGTTAAAAGCGATCTTAACCAGCAAGAATAATCAAATTCTTATACCGATTGATTTAAATACTGCTTCAACTTCACTCCCGGCACAGAGCTTTGGGTTCCCACCGCAAATGACGCCCACCTTGCACCTTCAGCCATAGCATCAATAATCGAGTGCCTGTTGACCAACGCATGGATCAAGCCTGAAGCAAACGCATCGCCTGCTCCGGTTGTATCAACCACATCCGTATCCAGAGCAGGAACAAAATAGGTTTCATCTGCCGTATAGGCCTTAGCTCCATTTTCACCATCTGTGACAACGAAATAGCGCAGAGCCTCTCCGGCAATACTCCGGCCATATTGCCACAATGGGAGCGTTGTTCGCCCAGCCAGATCGGACTCAGATGTGATTAATACATGGCACGGGCGTAAGCGTTCATCTTTTGCCAACTGTGCAATAACCAATGAATGATCCAATGCTTCCTGTGCCCAAAATTCACACCCTTCTGCCGACGAATTAATATAAAGTGCATCCCAGTTGGCAAAACGAGGCGGTGTTCCCAGCACAAACCTTGGTCGTTGCGGGCGGATAATTGTCCGTTCGCCATCTGGCGTCATCAAAAGCAGTAGCTCCGGCGTTACCACATCATTACGGTGTAACAAGGCACAATTTAAACCACTCAGACTCGCTTCGGCCAATAGCCAGTCGGCTGTTTCGTCTTTACCTACCTGGCTAACCAGGGCAACATCGTGGCCAGCCCATACCAGCCCCAACCCGGTATTAGCCCCACCACCGCCCAGGCGACGACCATCATCGAGATAGTGATGACGCCCACCCGTTACCAGCGGCTTATCCAGCTGCAGCACACGATCACAATTTAGATTTGCGATCAGCATTATATTTGCCAAAAACTCTCTCCCAAACCCACTTAAACACAAGTCGGATTATCATTATTCTATTAGTTATATACCCACTTTACGGATCAGTAAGCATTTTCTTGAATCCAAAAAAAAGCGTGAAGCCATTAGTTACTAACGGCTTCACGCTTTTAATGATACTTCAACTAGCTGTAATCAGCGTAAGGGTTTGTTTGCGGCAGCACAATTTCCTTATCAAACTCTGACAGCTTCAAGCTTTCTTGTGTCATTGATACCGATGACTCATCCATTACGCGCTCACCAAACTGGTAACGAATGTTTTCAGTACCGGAACAAGCCGCCTGGTCATTGCTGTCTGCAATGTGTTTTACTTGCATATTCTTATCATGGTAAGCCAGCATAGCCTTATCACCGTACTTGTTGCCAAGCATTGACAATGTTTGTGCCGGCGACAGTACTAAGCCCGTTGCATTGTTACCACCAAACCCTTTGGCATTTAGGATAACACCCTTGTAATCCTCTCCCTGTTCACCAGCAAAAGCATGGTTAGTCAGGATATTAAGATTTGACGAATGTACATCATCAGCAATATGGTCGATAGTTTGGATCCCTGGGATCCAGCCATACTGCCACACCCCCAAAGAAGCAATAAGCTGATCGCCTGCCGCAGCACTCATGGAATGACCGACATAGGATTTGATTGCGGTAACAGGCCAATTATCGATAGCAAATGTCTTAGCCACTTCATTAAGGATATGGCTTTCAGTCACACGGTTTTGTGGTGTTCCTGTTCCGTGCGCCTGCACATATGTCTGTTTAACGCCGTCTTCCCCTAGAATGGCCTTTGCCAGCGCAGTCGCCTTCGCCACTGTGACATAGTTACCAACACCCGGTGCTGAAATCGATTTTTTATTGGCATCGGCATTAATGAACACGTCAGCCACAGAACCATAAATTGTCGCCCCAAGCTCTAATGCCAGCTCATCGTCCATCAAAACAACAAACTGTGACGATTCAGCCATAGTGAAGCCCGCATTGGAAGAAAACGGACGACAGGCACGGCGATTATCAACCTTGTCACTATTATCCAGTGCCTTCAACTGATCATCTTCAGCCAACGCGCCCATGACACGGAACCCTTCCATTACTTCGGCAACAACCGGAGCTTCGGCATTACCCACTATCACAACTTTCGATTTGCCATGCTGAATGTCATACATGCCCTGGCGAAGGTTGTAGAGGAAGGTGGCACAAGCCCCCATATTGGTACCTGTTGTACCCACACTGTTGATGACATAGCCATTAATGAAGTCTGCAGGCATTTCAGCCAACGACAACGCCATCATCTTCGAGCTAACTCTGCCACCAATCAAGGGAGCAGCAAGCATTCCCGCCAAAGACTGGTCATCGACTTGTGACAATCCACTACCAGCATAAACAGACACTTCGTCAGGTTCGATATGAGTCAGCACTTCTTCCCAATTAATACCCATTGAATTTAAGGCATCTGAAGCGCCATAAACGGTAAGTTTTAGACCGCGAGGGTGAAAGCGTGAGTTGTAGAGCTTGCCCGGATCAAAGCCTGCAGGGATATTACCGCCGCTGCTCACTGGAAATGAGACGCGATCCTCAAGCAAAGCCCCTAACTCACCATTAACAGTGATCTTGACCTTGCTCCCCTGCTCTTCAACCACCCAGTTCTCCGGAATTTTATTTGGCAGTTTAGACTTACGCAGGGTGAATGAAATCTGATCGCTTTCACTGGTTAGCGACGCTTTATATTGATATAGCAAATTATCAGGGTCGAACGAATCGATACGGCGTACCAGAGTGCCAGCCTTAATGGCATCGGTAATTTCAGCATCCAGCACATCACTGTCCGACAGGCCCATCCGGAAGGCAAGATCCTGCCAGGTTGTCTTCATCTCATCATCGGATAATACATCAGCAATCATGCGCTTATAGCTATGAAAACCGGAGCTACGTCCGGCCGCATTCATTCCGCCAAAACCGACAATTAGAGGTAACTTTGTCATCCTAAACCTACATCAATATATTCAGTTGGCAATAGGGTACCAATTTACACTGTTCATTCACCTCGCATTCGTGCCAAAATTACCAACAATCCAGCCATTATATACAAAATAGGCATGTAATCATGAGAGTAGGATTTGTTTTATACCCCCGCGCACTTATTACCGGCATCTCTCTTGCCGCTGAAATGCTAAGCAGCGCTGCCAGCTTGCGCCCCCGTCAGCTTCAACGTAAAAAACCTTTCGATATCAAAGTCGTTGCTCCTTCCCTCAATCCACCCAAAGTACCTGCAGGCCTTAAACTGCAACCTGATACGACCTTTGATGATTTGAATACATTTGACCTTGTTATTTTACCGCCAATGTGGGGAAATCCGCTGGCCTCTATACGTCAGCATCCTGAAATCATTTCCTGGCTCAAACGCCAGTACCAACAAGGTGCCAAGCTTGTAGCTACAGGTACAGGAGTTATCTGGCTTGCCGAAACAGGCCTGTTAACAAATCAGGTGGCAACTACACATTGGTATTATTACGAGCAATTTTCGGCCCGCTATCCGGCTATCACCCTAAACAGGCAGGCATCTATTACTGAGGCCAATGGATTATTTTGTACCGGCAGTATCAACTCGCAGTCAGAGATGATTCTCTACCTGATCACGGAAAACTTCGGCCAGAAGATCGCAGGAACTATAGAAACGCATTTTGGCCACGAAATATCCAAATCCACCCAGCAACCCTTTTATCAAATTGGCGGCCAGCTCCAGTTTGATGAATCCATAGCCTTAGCCCAGGATTGGATGAAACGACAACTATCCAGTAGCATCACCGCACAGGATGTCGCCGATCATTGTGGTTTGCCGCTTAGGAGCTTCAATCGCAAATTCAAAGATCAGGTAGGAGAATCACCGCACCAATACCTGCAGAAAATACGAATGGAGGCCGCCCAGCAACTTCTGCGGGACTTTGGCATGTCAGTACAAGATGTGGCCGAACAAGTCGGCTATAAAGACGCCTACCACTTTTCGACCCGCTTTCACCGCCAGTTTGACATAACGCCAAGTCAATACCGCAGAATGGTCAAAGCTAAAATTTACAATCCGTAAAGATTCGCTTTTTTGCGATTTGTTTTTTAAATGAGACACATACAAAAGAGACTCCGTTACTAAGCTTTGCCTGAGCATTCTTAAATAGGGGTTAGGCTGTATGTGTTGTTTCATTTTCATGCGTTGGTTCAAAAAGGCGACTCTTTTCCTCTACGTGTTCTCTTTTCACACTCAAGCAGAGTTACTTCCAACCAGCACAACCCAGCTGAATGAAAAAAGCTGTCGCCTTGATCTGTACCACCTGACGAAAAATGAAAACAAAAAATTCGAAAGCAGTCTCCAACTTGCAATGATCACGGATAACATCCACAGGCAGCGCTACGTAGCAATAAAAGCGGATATCAATCATCCTCAAGGGTTCGAAAATATTAGCTATTATCGCATGGGACAGCCCGTAGAAATTTTCACCGCGAACTGGCGAAAGAAAAGAGATGAATACAGTGTTACACGATTGGTCATGTTAGGTGGAACCAGCGACAAACAAGCTTTTGATGTGTTTACTAAGCTGGTAAAACAAGACAAAGGACACCTTGAACTTCGAGCCTCTAACAAGCGATATCATTTCACCGCCAACAACAAAGATCTTAATGACTTCCTTGGCTGCCTAAATCAACACTACCGAAACTGACAACAAAGAATTAACACCATTTTTTTGACGCCAACCAATAAACAAACCATCGGCACTGAGCACAGAGTTGCAGTAAATAGCATTGACTAAAATATGCCACTTCTCCTTTCGCATTAAATAACAGAGCTGCACGCCCTAACCCTGCTCAATAACCACTCAACCCACGCCAACGCTGCTCATCCAGCACACCATACGTATGATTAACCATCACATCTCAAGCAAGATATCAATAATCTTTTTAAGCTGAAAACACTTAATATCGTGAAAATTCCACATTATAAAAGTCCAACAATAGTCAAATTTGTGACAAAATACCGCAAGAAATGGCATGACAAGAACATCAGGGCAATTATCCCCGCAACATGTTCAATAACAAGCGAATACCATTTTTTGATGAATGGATAACACATACGATGCAGTACATAAGTACCAAAAACCGAGAGGAACGGTAGTTTGAACCTTTCTATTAAAAACAAACTTTCCCTTACATTTGCAGGAATCATTCTTCTTATCGCCGCTGTGCAAACATGGCTTACCAGCGAGCGACTGACTGAAGAAGCTAACCGTTCAACCCAACAGTTAGCTAATTCACTAACTCAATCAAATATCAGTTCGATCAGCCAGTGGCTTGAGAGTAAAACAAAAATTGTCCAGGCCTCGATCGACAGCTTTAATCAAAATGCCGAACCGACGGCCGCTTTGGCTCAGGCTATTACCTCCGGTGATTTTGATTTGGTCTACGCTGGTACTCGCCAAGGGAATATGATCACAGGAAAACCTGTCGACTTTCCTGCTGGCTACGATCCGCGTCAAAGACCTTGGTACAAAGATGCTACTGCTGCAAATGGGCTCGTTGTTACCACACCTTACAACGACGCCTCCTCTGGAAAGCTGGTTATTACCATTGCTCAGCCGTTCAATGCCCAGATGAACAGCGGTGTTATTGCCGGTGATGTGTCTATTGATGCCTTGGTGAAAGATATTCTTGCCATTAATCAGAACGGCGTTTTTGCCACTTTGTTCAACGATGAGGGAACGATAATCGCCCACCCTAACCAATCTCTGACGCTCCAGCCGACCTCGGAGATGAACCCGGCATTCAATGCTAGCCTTATCCGTAAAGTGGCATCGCAGAGTGACCTTGTCACACTGAATGTATCGGGCGTCGATAGCCTGGTGAGTATTCAGCAAGTTCCTGGTACGGACTGGTACTTCTCGCTAGTACTCGATAAATCAGTTGCTTTCGCTCATGTTAGCGAAGCACTTATCGATGCCATCATCAGCGCTATTATCCAGTTGGTATTAGTATTAGGTGTAGCGACGGCTCTTATTTCACGTGCAATGAAGCCGCTCGATACCCTTTCTGAAGCCATGGCTGATCTCTCGCACGGCAACGGTGATCTGACTCGCCGCCTTAACTTCGATCAAGACGATGAAATCGGTCGCCTTGGGCAGCACGTCAATGCATTCATTGAAAAGCTGCACGTTTCTATTACAGGTATCTCTGGCTCATCGGAACATCTTTCACAACAGGCCAAAGATAGCCACGAGCTGGCATTACAAACCAGCGAAGCGTTAAACCTGCAACAAAACGAGATTTCTCAAATTGCAACGGCGATCCATGAAATGTCAGCGACGGCACAAGAAGTCGCCAGCCACGCCGAGCAAACTGCCGGGGCTGCAGTTGCCTCTCAAGATAACTGCAATGAAGGCAAGCAGGTGATCAGCCGAAACCAGCAATCGATCACTTACCTTGCCGACCATGTTGAAGATGCCGCAAGCATCATTAAAGAACTTGAGAACAACGCGCAGGGCATCAACGCGATTCTGTCCACTATTCAGGATATCGCCGAGCAGACAAACTTACTTGCCCTCAATGCAGCCATCGAAGCAGCCCGTGCCGGCGAACAAGGCCGTGGCTTTGCTGTCGTTGCTGATGAGGTTCGCGTCCTGTCTCAGCGCACCCATAGCTCAACCGAAGAAATCCGTGGCATGATTGAAACACTGCAACGCAACACTCACAGCGCGGTTGAAACCATGCAACAGAGCCAGTCTCTGGCCACGAGCAGTGTTGATGATGCCAAGAATGCAACCAATGCCCTTGAGCGCATTACCGAGTCTATTCAGCATATCTCTGACATGGCGACCCAGATCTCAAGTGCCGCCGAAGAGCAACGTGCCGTAACCGATGAAATTAGCCGCAATACTCAGGCAGTCAATGATGTCTCTGATCAGCTTTCTACCGAAGCACAGGATGCTCAGAAGATGTCTGAAGAGCTTAATGACATCGCGCAGCATCTTAACTCCGAGGTAAGCAAGTTTAGGATCTAAGAGAAGCTGTCCCCCTTAAAACCGGCAGCTCAAGATAAGAAAAAACGCCAGCGAATACTATCGCTGGCGTTTTTTAATGCTTAATTGGAAATTATTAGATTAAAGTGACTGAGCCATCTGGTTCATGTGGTGATTGCCCGTTTGGCTCTGGCTTTGTGCCTGAGACCTGTTGGTGATGTCATCATATTCACCGTCAATCACTGTTGAATTGGCAGTATAATCGCCGCCCTGTTGTTTAACGGCTTCGGCATATGCGGCTTCGACCTTCTTTTTAATAAATGGTCGGGCGATAAGCGCTGCTATCCCAATGAACAATCCCATAATCGCTGCAAATGTCACCGTGAAAAAACCAACAACAAGTGCCAGAACGCTTGCTACAAAATTCTTCATATTGAGCCTCTTTGTTTCTCAGTCATCTTCATTTCTATGGTTTGCAGTCTAGCTGAATGAAAATGAATCAAACATGAACACAACATTCATAAAGAAAAGTTGCTCTCTTATTCGTTTTACACTAACATCACGATTACTGTTTATTTATACAGGCCCAGTAATGATCACCACCTTATCTATCAGTAACTACCGCTCCATCCTTCAGCTAACGATGCCGCTCGGCCCACTTAATGTGATTACCGGAGCAAATGGCAGCGGTAAATCCAACTTGTACCGGGCGCTTCGGTTATTGGCTGATACGGCACAAGGTGGTGTTGTCAACTCATTGGCTGCCGAGGGCGGACTGGATTCAACCTTCTGGGCAGGGCCAGAAAGCCTGTCACCTGCGATGCGCCGCGGTGAAGTACCGATTCAGGATGTTGTCAGGAAAGAAGTCAAACGGCTACGACTCGGTTTTTCTACCGAGGATTTCGGCTACTCGATCTCCCTGGGATTACCTGAGCCGTCTCGCTCCGCATTTCGCCTTGATCCTGAAATTAAACAGGAAAGTATCTGGAGCGGGCCATTCTACCGCCCGGCAACCCAGCTAGTGGCTCGTCAGGGGCCGCTCATAAAAATCCGCGAGAATAGAAGCTGGAAAGTCGCTTCACAACATATCAGCCATTTTAACAGTATGTTCGATCAGATTGCTGATCCTACTACGGCACCTGAAGTTTTCCATATGCGAGAGCGAATTCGCAGCTGGCGATTCTATGATCACTTCCGTACCGACAAAGAGGCACCAGCCCGGCAGCCACAACTCGGGACACGCACGCCTGTCCTGCATCATGACGGTAGAGATCTGGCCGCCGCCTTGCAGACAATTCGTGAAATCGGTGACAAGCAGGCCCTCGACAAAGCCATCAATGATGCTTTTCCTGGCGCAAGTATCAGTATTGTTCAGCACCAAGATGGACGATTTTCGCTGGAGTTCTATCAAGAAGGATTATTACGCCCACTGACAGGTAGCGAGCTTTCTGACGGGACACTCAGTTACTTGCTGTTGGTTGCGGCACTGCTTACCCCTCGCCCACCCAGCCTAATGGTATTGAACGAGCCTGAAACCAGCCTGCACCCCGATCTGCTCCCGGCATTGGCCAAGCTCATTATCCATGCTTCGGAAAGCTCCCAGATATGGGTTGTCTCCCACGCAAGTCGCCTGATAGCGGCACTAAACCAGCACCCAGATTGCCATGCCATCGAATTGGACAAGGAGCTTGGGCAAACGAATATTCGCGGTCAAGGCATGCTGGACGAGCCTGCCTGGTATTGGTCGGATAAATAACAAAAAGCCCTATAACCAATTGAGGACTTAAAAACTTGAAAAACAAAAATTATCAAATATCCTTGTTATCATAATATTTTGTTCTCAATTTTGTCATGCTCAATACCCAGTGGCTACAAACCTTCATTACTCTGGTCGAGGTGGGACACTTCACCCAGACGGCAGAAAAACTCTTTATGACCCAACCAGGCGTCAGCCAGCATATCAAGAAGCTGGAGGCGCAAACCGGTACGCCTTTACTAGAACGGTTTGGTAAACGGTTTGAGCTAACCCCGGCTGGCGAAACGTTGTACCATTACGCCCGGCGAAGACGTGACGATGAGCTAGCACTGTTTCAAGCACTGCAGAATGATGATCCTTTCACGGGTGAATGTCGTATTGCTTGTTCAGGCTCGCTTGCGACATATCTTTATCCGCATTTCCTCAAGCACCAGCAAACTCACCCTAACCTCGCCATTCAACTTGAGGCAGCTCCGAACAAGCGGATCCTTGATAACCTGAATACCAACCAAATTGAACTTGGCATAATTACGCAAAATGTAGCCATTCCAGAATTAGAGCAAGAAAAAGTAGGTGCCGAGCAATTATGCCTAGTTATTCCCGCTGGTATGGAAAAGGTTGTCATTAATATGGAACAGTTAAACCAGCTTGGATTTATTAACCACCCTGACGGCGAACATTACGTAAGGCAAATTATTCAGGCTAATTTTGATCATAGCTTTAATAGCATCGATTCATTAAAAGTTGCTGGCTATATCAATCAGCTCAACCAGATCCTGCTCCCCGTTTCACTGGGGCTTGGCTATACCGTACTGCCTGAAAAAGCCGTAACCTGCTTTCCTCTGCAAACTAAAATCCATGTAGTTTCATTGGATAAGCCTGTATATGAAAACTTATACCTGATCAGAAAAAAGCATCGCCCATTGCCCAAGCGGTATGATTTCTTCATGAGACAAATCCGCACATTACTTTCATAACAGCAAATAAAAACAAAGCCTTGCAATAAGCAAGGCTTTGGACAGTCTCTCTGAGGAACCACCAGATCAGAACGGTTTATCACAGGTCGCGCATTAAGGTCTCATATTCTTCTTCAGCAGATTCGATCAGTTTCGCTAGCTCTCTGGCATCATCATTTGCAAGATTTAGATGCCACCGAACAGATTCTGCACCTAATTGGTCACGGCAAACCAATTCAGTTTCCTTACCGGCTGAATAGAAATATAACTCATCAAAATCAGCCTTAAGGCTATTATTATTCTCCTTAATGTTTACCTCTAACTCCCCGGTCGGAATAACGGTTACTTCAGCGTGTAACTCATTATGACCCGGCAGAACAAACTGCCGACATTCAGCTAACATGATCTCTGCCTCCATCTTCAACCAACCTGTTTATATTTTAGCCAAGATATAGCCCCCTCGATAAAGATTCACAAAAACAACACAATCATTCACTGTTAAGCTTGATTTAGATCACAGTATGTAGCCATATAATCACTATTAGATGAATCATTCGATAGATTCCTAATTACGATAATCAGTTAAGCACCCTAAGGACGAAGTAATGATAGATTTTCGCTCAGATACTGTTACTCAGCCATCGCTTGCAATGCGTCAGGCTATCGCTAATGCACCAGTCGGTGATGACGTGTACAGCGATGATCCAACGGTTAACGATCTGGAGCTGTGGGCGGCAAAACGACACGGTTTTGAAGCAGCACTATTTTGCAGTTCCGGAACACAAGCCAACCTGCTCGCATTAATGGCACACTGTGAGCGAGGAGATGAATACCTTTGTGGTCAGCAGGCACATAACTACCAGTTTGAAGGAGGCGGTGCTGCGGTTCTGGGTTCTATCCAGCCTCAGCCTATTGAGAATGAGAAAGACGGTAGCCTGTGTTTTAATAAATTAGCCGCAGCCATAAAACCGGATGATGCGCATTTTGCCCGCACCAAGCTATTGAGTATTGAGAACACCATCAATGGTAAAGTCCTACCGCTTTCCTACCTGCAGCAGGCTCGAGAGTTTGTCGATTTGCATGGATTAAAGCTTCATCTAGACGGCGCTCGTGTCTATAACGCAGCTATCGCCTTAGGTGTCGATATTACGGAAATCTCTAAACACTTTGACTCGATGACGATCTGCTTGTCCAAAGGTTTGGGAGCCCCTGTCGGCTCACTGCTTCTTGGCGACGCCTCACTAATCAAAAAAGCACGCCGTTGGCGAAAAGTCCTGGGTGGCGGCATGCGCCAGGCAGGTATTCTGGCCGCAGCCGGCAAGATCGCGCTGACAGAAAACATCGACCGTCTTGCTGACGACCACGCAAATGCTAAATACCTTGCTAAACAACTCACTGAAGTCGATGGTTTTGAGGTTAACATCGATCATGTAACCACCAATATGCTCTTTGCTAAGGTCGATAAAAACATCGATCAAGCCCAGCTAGTCGCAGCGCTAAAAGAGCAAGGAATCTTAATCAGTGCGGGAAACCCGATGCGATTGGTCACTCACCTGGATATCAGTCGCGAAGATATCGACAAATTTATCGCCGCTTTGAAAAAAGCAATGGAGTAATTAAGTCATTATAGTTGCAGATAGCATGAAGGCGCTCTCATGCTATACCCAAACTACCTCAAGATGCTCGTTTCAGCGAGAATTACTTGGCTACTAGGCTAGGCACCGATTAGAAAATCTAGTGGCTCTAAATTAATAATCGGTAACAACGCATAGAAGCCAAGTAAACTCGCCCTTTGGGAGTGNTAGGCTAGGCACCGATTAGAAAATCTAGTGGCTCTAAATTAATAATCGGTAACAACGCATAGAAGCCAAGTAAACTCGCCCTTTGGGAGTGAACCAGCGCGCCCACTTCTGTGTCAAATAACATTGAAAGGGGCTACCATTCCTACCGTTATTTTCCTTGAATTGAACACGCTGGCCTCACTCTGAATCCTGCATCTTGAGGTAGTTTAGGTATAATTATCAAAACCGGTAGCCAAAACTCAATGTCGACAACGCATGCCTGACTTCCACATCGTTACCATCCACTCTTGTCGGCACGGCAAACCTTAGCCCAAGCTCCCATTGCTTGTAGTTCATCACTGCTCCTAAATGCGCGTTAACACCGAATCCTGAATTTTCAAACGCTGTTTTGTCACCACTAATCGCAATCAAGTCACCGTCGGCATTCAGGTAGTTTATTCCCGCCCCCAACTCAAAACGCCAACTCTTACATTCGCGGCACAGTGTTTTGTCACTCCACTGATAGAAAAGTACCGGTGTAAAAGAAACAGAGTACCCTTCAAACTCTCCATCACGAAATCCCTGGCCGTTATCATCATCATAATCGAGCTTAAAATAAGCAGCATTCAGTTCTGTGTGGTATCCCCACCGGCTATCGTCAGAAAAGTAAAACGGCGATTGAATCAGAGTGACAACTGGCGTGAAAGATGTTGACGAGCTAAACGCCACATCGTCGAACTGCCCTTTGCTTGAAACGTCTATTGTACCGGCACTCTTAGCGATCCCTAATTTCAGGCTCGGCATGCGAAAAAGGGTCTCAGCTTCTAAAGCAAGAACCGATTGCGACGGATTTAGCATAACAATGCTAAAGCAAAACCATCCTTTTTTTTGCATATGCTGTCCTTTACTACTTCCTGTCTAACAATGATATTCGGATAATACCTGTTAGGGCAAATAACCTAGTAATTTCTACTCTCCGTTACTCGTTACCATGGCATAGCTCATCGGGAAAAGCCCGAACTTGCTTTCTGCCACAACGACATTAGTGACAAGCTACACAGTAATATTTAAAACCACAAAATTTCAGACAGTTAATAACATTATAATATAAATAATTTGCTCGAAGGATAATTGAGATGGGAACACACGCCAGGGAGTATAAGGAAATAAGAAGCAGTGGGTGAGATAAAGATGAACGGGCGGCCACCAATTATTGATGAAACCACCCGAATTCACAATATGTATTAGAAAAGCTGATGGTTAAGCAACAGGTGACAAATGATGCTGGCGATATATCCCAGTGCAATCACAGGCATCCACTTCAAGTGACCAAAGAAAGTATATTTACCATGCGCTGCTCCCATCAAGGCCACCCCGGCAGCCGAGCCAATAGACAGCATACTGCCACCAACTCCCGCTGTTAGAGTAACCAATAGCCAGTTGCCGAGAGTCAGATCGGGTTGCATGGTGAGCACTGCAAACATCACAGGGATATTATCAACAATGGCCGAAAGCACCCCAACCATAATATTGGCCCATACCGGGTTCCACTGGGTATACATAACCTCCGATACCATACCGAGATAACCCAGCAAACTAAGCCCACCAACACACATTACGACCCCATAGAAAAACAGCAAGGTATCCCACTCTGCATGCGAGACACGTTTGAAGACATCAAACGGTACGACCGAACCAAGTCGTTTTAACGCCGCTTCGTCATGATTGGCCATTGCAATGGCCTTCTTTTTGGCAAGCGAGCGCGGGAGGGTTTTACGAAGGTAGAAGCCGAAGAACTGAAGATAACCGAGGCCCATCATCATACCTATTACCGGTGGGAAATGAACCATGCCGTGGAAGGCAACAGCGGTAGAGATAGTCAGAATAAACAAGGCCACGATACGGCGTGCCCCCCGTTTTAGCTCAACATATTCGCCAATCGTATTTGGTTGGGTTTTCGGCACAAACAGCGACATGATCACAGCCGGAACCACATAATTTATCAATGACGGGATAAAGAGATCGGTAAATTCGAGGAATGAAACCAACCCAGCCTGCCAAACCATCAAGGTCGTAATATCACCAAAGGGACTAAACGCACCACCCGCATTGGCAGCCACGACAATATTGATACAAGCAAGATTAATGAAGCGAGTATTGTCGCCCCCCACTTTCATAACGACAGCACACATCAACAACGCGGTTGTCAGGTTATCGGCAATGGGGGATATTAAGAACGATAGAATGCCCGTCAGCCAAAACAAGCTTCTGAAATTAAAGCCCTTGCTCACCATCCAGGCCTGAAGCGCATCAAACAGTCGACGCTCTTCCATCGCGCTGATATAGGTCATCGCGACAAGGAGAAACAGTAACAGCTCTGCATACTCAAGCAAGTTATGTTCGAGTGCACTTTTTGCAACATCTATTTGACCTAGTTCCTGAAACACAAACCCTATCATCAGCCAGATAATACCGGCAGCCAGCAGTACAGGCTTTGACTTGCGAAGCTGTAAATATTCCTCGGCCATCACAAGGCAATAAGCCAAGGCAAATATCAACAAAGCCACATACCCTACAAAAGACTGGGTTAGATCAACCTCAGAACTCACTGCCATTGCTGGTGTCGCTGTCAGTAATCCAGCTATACATAATACAAGCTGTTGAACTTTCATCCTGTTTCTCTGCTCCTTGAGAAAAATACATCTACGCCCAAGTGTACACATAACTATTAGATATTAACGTGAAGCATACCGATAAGCCGACCAAAACTAGCAACATACCCTTAACAACCTTCAGTTGTTTGGCTAAATGAGTAATCAAAAGCGCAAATAATGAAACAGTTAATTAATTAATGTCGACCCCATCACCTTCTCTATTTATTCACTTTACATTAAACAGAAATGATAATAATTTTCATTGCGAATTAACTTATATTGTCTTAGGGAGAGAACCGTGGAACAGGCATTTCACCCCGAACCATTGGTAAGCATTAGAGAGTTGGAAGTCACCTATGTTACCGATCAAGGTGACTTTCGTGCGGTAGATAACGTCAGCTTTGATATAGGTAAAAGCGAGATTTTTGGACTCGCCGGCGAATCCGGCTGTGGCAAAAGTACCATTGCTTTTGCCATTAACCGTCTACATAAGCCGCCAGCCCTTATTACTCATGGTCAAATTCACTACGACGGCCTCGACCTCCTCACGCTTAGCGAAAGAGAAATGGGGATTATTCGCTGGAAAGAAATTGCTATGGTGTTCCAAAGTGCTATGAACTCCCTCAATCCTGTACTCCCCCTTAAAGAGCAGTTTGCCGATGTTATGAGGCACCATCTAGGATATAGCAACGAACAGGCCAATGATCGCGCTGAGAAGTTACTGGATTTGGTCAACATTCCGCGCGACCGTTTATCTGACTATCCGCATCAGTTCAGCGGTGGTATGAGGCAAAGGCTGGTTATTGCTATCGCACTAAGCCTAAGTCCCAAGCTGATCATTATGGACGAACCGACCACCGCACTCGATGTGGTTGTCCAGCGAGAAATACTGCAACAAATCTATCAACTACGAAAAGAGTTTGATTTCTCGGTACTGTTCATCACCCATGATCTTGCCCTCATGACTCAGCTATGTGATCGCGTTGCCGTTATGCGCAAGGGGAAAATTGTTGAAGTAAACAGTTCCAAAGAGATCAGAAACAACCCACAGCACCCATATACACAGCAGCTATGGGCTTCGTTCCCGAATATTCATGAAGAAGCCGAGCACATTCGTGTTACAGAGGATATTGCCCTATGAGCCAGCCGATTATAGAAGTAAAAAACGTTATCAAAGAATTCCTGGCGGGCGGCATGGGCTCGAAAGACATCTTCCGCGCACTCAATGATATCAGTTTCAAGCTATATAAAGGACGTACCCTGGCACTTGTGGGGGAATCCGGCTGTGGTAAAAGTACCTGTGCCAGGCTCATTACCAAAGTGCATGAGCCGACACAGGGAGAAATCTTATTTAACGGCAAAGATATTACCGAGATCACATCGAGAAAGGAACTCCTTGAGTATCGTGGTAAAGTGCAAATGATCTTCCAGGATCCATTCGGCTCGCTCAACCCTACTCACACGATTGAGCACCACTTGACTCGCCCTCTACTCATCCACAAGCAAGTCAGCAATAAGCAAGCATTACGAGCAAAATTGGAAGAGCTGATGACGCTCGTCGAGCTGCCGGTTTCTGATCTGAGTAAATATCCTCACCAGCTCAGCGGCGGTCAGCGACAGCGTGTTAACCTGGCCCGTGCCATTGCCGTTGGGGCCGAGGTAATTCTGGCCGATGAACCCACCTCCATGCTGGATGTTTCTATTCGCCTCGGCGTCCTCAACCTGATGAAACAGATGAAAGAGCAGATGGGCATTGGTTTTCTATATATCACCCATGACCTGGCTACAGCGCATTACATTGCTGAAGAGACTGCTGTAATGTACCGCGGCCGTATCGTGGAATGGGGAGACACCCGCTCTATTCTGAGAAATCCAACCCACCCTTATACACGATTATTGATATCGGCGGTTCCGGATCCGGATCTTCCTTTCCACCAGCTTGTTGATTCTGAGCCAAACTATTCATTGAGTGCAGATAAAATTCGTACACTGAGCCTCAAGGAAGTCGATGGCTATCAGCAAATCAGTGATAACCATTTCGTCGTCAACTGGGAGAACGAAAAGGAAAACGTTGCATGAATCAACTTAGTAGCTGGTTAACCGGGATTAAATCCTGGTACCACCCACAGCAACAGTCTGACATCTGTATATTAATTAATGCAGTCAGTCATGCGCCGGACGATATCTTCGGTTCAATAGAAAGTGAGCTTCACAGTGAGGCTTTAGCTTATTGGTTAGATGCCTGTACGCGATTGAGTTACTACTATCAAGATCTTCAAGAGACGGACAAAGCCTTCAGCTATCTGCAGTTTGCCTATGCCAGGTTGCAAGATATGGCATGCAAACCAGAACTTGATTGTGATATGAAGCGCTGGTGCCTGAAAAAGCTGGACCGGATGATTGTCGCCATCATGGAATTTTGTCAACGCCAGCCCGAGACAAAATGGCAACAAGAAAGTACACAGCTCATTGATCTACACGTGATGTTCATGGAAGGCCAGAATAACCTCAATCTTGCCTACTCCGATAACCACCCAGCATAAAAGTAATTTCCCGTAACATACTCAGCCTTACCAAACAGTAAGGCTGATGTAAAAATAATCCTCTCTTCACAAGTTTTTACTAAGCTAAAGATAGCGCAGCAAATAAGCTATTGAAGGTCTTAGAACTATGACGTTAAAGGCAATTATTAAGCACTTCTTATTTATCTCTGTTTTCTGTAGCACTAGCGTTAGTATTTCCGCACAGGCAGAGTCCATGCCCAGCCCACCAGAGATTGCCGCAAAAGCCTGGGTACTGATGAGCTACGAGTCAGGTCAGGTCATCGCCAGTGAGAATGAACAAGCACTGTTGGCACCGGCAAGCCTGACAAAGATAATGACAACCTACGTGGTGGGAAAAGAGCTCAATGCGGGGCATATTGCTGCGGACGACAAAGTTATTATCAGCGAGAATGCGTGGGGTCAGAAGTTTCCCGGCTCATCAAAAATGTTTCTTAATGTCGGAGACGAAGTCTCTGTTGATGATCTCAATCGCGGGGTGATTATCTCATCGGGTAACGATGCCACTGTTGCGCTTGCTGAGCATGTTGCCGGTCACCAGCCAGCTTTTATCGAAATGATGAACCGCACGGCAGAAAAGCTGGGAATGGATAACACCTATTTTGCCAACCCGCACGGCCTGGATTCTGAAGACCAACACACAACAGCCTATGACATGGCCCTGCTGACACGGGCACTCATTCAGGACCTGCCTGATATCTATCCCTTTTTTAAAGAGAAATCGTTTACCTTCCAGAAGATAAAGCAAGGAAACCGTAATGCCCTGCTGTGGGATACCTCATTGAACGTCGATGGAGTCAAAACTGGCTACACAAAGAAAGCCGGCTACAGTTTAGTCTCCTCTGCAGAGCAAAATGGACAGCGACTTATAGCCGTAGTGATGGGAACAGAAAGTGTGAATACACGGCGAATCGAAAGCAAAAAATTACTTACCTGGGGTTTCCGTTTCTTCCAGGATATAACGCCGCAATTTAGCAGCAAAGAACTATCTACCCTTAAAGTTTGGTATGGCTCCCCTTCTGCCATAGCCATTGAAGTAGCCGACGGTGGTACAATCACCGTACCAAGGCGCCAGCGAAAGAATATTGAACACAGGATCTTCTATAACAATGAGCTTGAAGCGCCCGTCGAAAAGGGAACACAGGTAGGCAAAGTGGAATGGTATCTAAATGATGAATTGCTAACAGAACAACCCATTCTAGCAGCTGAAAGTGCCAGCAAGGCCCCCTGGTATAAATCTATGATTGACGTTGTCTGGCGACCAATCGGCCAATGGTTTACCGAGCAAGATTGGGAGCCTAAATAACTCGCTTCTACTAATAAGAACAGGCCTACGGGCCTGTTCTCTCAATAACGGGGCGGACCATACATTTCTGTGACTAATCATAGTCATTATCAAAGATGACACTCTTATGAAGCTATGATGCAAGAATAATAAAACCACAGCCTAGCCATTAGTGCTCCGGTTTCATCCAAACCGATTTAAAATCAAACCATCCCATTGAGTTAGACTGCATCCCCTGAATAACCCCCGTATCATCAACCCCCAGCCAATTATGGAACAGCGGAAGGATCTGCCCGCTTTGAACGAGTTTAGCGCCGATGCTCTGACACGGTGAATCCATAGCAATGTCAGCACGCCAATGTGCAACGCTACGCTCTATTTCATCAAACTCCGCTTCGGGCATAGCGCGTGCGATATGGTCAAAATTATAAAACCAAGACAAGATGGCATCATCACGGTAGTTACTGAGGCTCATCCCCCCAAGCCAGATATCAATTTTGTCTGCATGCTTACCGGATAATATCTCCATCGTCGATAACTCCAGCACTTTAAGCTTAAGGCCGTCTTCTGCTAATAGTTTGCGCATAACTGAGGCAATATGCGGATAGACAGGATGCTGCTCAGCAAACGCTAATGTGATATTACGCTTTGCCGGAGCAGACACTTTCTCCGAAACCAGAGGCACATGAGCCCAACCGGGAAGGATGCCGTAGGCATTGGTAAGACGAAAATCACCGATTTCATCTTTATCGAGCAATGGCAGTATGTTCAATGGCGCCAATCGACACCTAAAATAAGCTAGCCATTGCTCATTATTCGCCAGACCAGTCATTCGATTGAACAGCAGATAATTACATCCTTCGTCCAGCTTAAGCCGTGTTGAAACACTGACACCACTCAGCTGGCTCGTATCTGCCGCAGGCTGTAGATAACATGAGGCGACTTCAGACAACATCCAGATATCTACCACGTCAATCAGCGCTCTCATACCGAAATAATGATCAAACGCCTCAAGCTTAAAGCGCTGCTTGTCATTTTGGATAACGCGGTATGGACCGGTGCCGATAGGGAAAAGTTCGTTATCCCTTTCATGCTCAGCATCAGCTGGCTGAATAACAGCACTAACGTTGCTCAGCAACTCGGGAAAGCGATAATCGTCACTTCGGAGGTGGATATCAATGGTATTGGGAAAAGGCGAATCAATGCTTTGAATATGCCTAAACAGTCGCTGTACTTTTACCTGCTCAAGCGTGGTGATGATATCCTGACTATCAAGCAACTTGCCGTCATGGAATCTGACTGCGGGGCGAATATAAAAGCGCCAGTGGCGTGGAGAAAGAGACTCCCAGTGGTGCGCCAAGTCACCCTCTACTTCCTCTTTTTCCTCATTTATTCGGGTTAGGCCGTTAAAGATCTGTCTGGCTAAGTGCTGTTCCGAACGACGAAGCGGACACAGCGGATTAAGGTTACTGAATGCTCGATAGTACGGTAGACGAACAATCTGTTTGCCTTGTGCTGTGGTGTGTCCTAGCTGTTCCTGGATGAGCTGTGCCAGTTTATCTGCGTTGTTTTCCAGCACATCGAGCGCTGGCTCCAGCTTGCCTTCTGCTACCAGCTTTCGCGCATGCATGTACTGTAATTCACTGTCAGAGCTGTGAAAAACAAGCTTTGACTGCTTTCCTCGCCCTACCGCGGGCTGCCAATCAATCCAGCCCTTTTCAACCATTTTGTTGATCACCATGCGTACATTACGACGGGTACAAAACAGTACTTCGGCAATATCCTGCAGGTTTGTTTCGCAGTCTTCTCCGGAAAAGTGGCTATAGAGGCGCTGAAATTGAATTTTAAGCCTTTGACTGCTCATAAAAGAGGAACCTTTGTAATTTATTTATTCTGTTTTTCACTTCCTATTTTAACTTAAAATCAAACGTATACAAAAACAAAGTGATTCCGATGGTAGCCAGTACAAGAGCTGATCATTTTTACCCCCATTCAATTGTGAATCTCCTGAGTGAATGCTGGCTACCATCTTTTTACTGAGTAACGGACATCGAAAAGCAATCAGTCGAGGCTCTTCTTAAAGCGCATCGAAGCAACAAGTAAACCAATGACGGTAAATCCGACCAGCCAAACGGCATCACGCCACAAATCAATCAAATCAGCCCCTCGCAAAACGATACCTCGGATCAGGCGCATGAAGTGTGTTGCAGGTAATACCTCGGATATCCACTGGGCAATATCAGGCATTGCCTCATACGGGAAGATAAAGCCCGACAACAAGATTGAGGGCAACAAGATAAACACCGTCATCTGCATGGCCTGAAGCTGAGTCTGGGCTATCGTCGATATTACTAGCCCCAAAGTCAGGCTGGCTGAGATAAACAATAAGGTACCAAGCAACAATTGCGATAACTCACCGTTTATCGGAACATCAAATATGAAATGCCCCAGCCCAAGGATGATCCCAACCTGAATGAGCCCGACAAAAATATAGGGGATGATTTTCGCTATCATCAGCTCGAGAGAATGTACCGGCGTGGTGATCAATAGCTCCAGGTTGCCCCGCTCCCGCTCGCGCACTATTGCTGCCGAGGTAAACAGTATCATTGTCATCGTCAGAATCACGCCAAGCAGACCAGGAACGATATTCACAGCTGAACGTCTGGATGGATTGAAATACAAAGCAACATCAAAAGTAGGCTCAGCAGGCGGCTGGTAGGTCAGGAGATCCTGCAATGGCATGGTCTGTAATTGCAGCAAGGCCGAACTGATCATTGTATCTGAACCATCCACCAGCCACTGCCCGACGGTGCGCTGCTGCACGATCCGCTGTGACAGATCTGAAGGAAGGACCAGCGCTGCTCTTACCGTACCTTCAGTAATCGCCTGTTCGGCTTCTGCCGCTGTAGGGTAAGACTCAGTAACCACGACCACTTGCGTTGCTTTCACGGCTTCGGTTATTACTCTCCCCACAGCAGAATGACTTTGATCAACTACCGCAACAGGAATATTTCGAACATCGGTATTGATTGCATAACCAAACAACAGCAACTGTATTAGCGGGATCATAACGACCATACCAAACGTAATGCGATCTCGTGACAGCTGGCGAAACTCTTTTACCATTATCGCACTCATACGAAACAGGCTATTCATTGCCTTCCCTCCCCCGTACTTGTCACGAACACATCTTCTAGACTTGGCCGTGCTATCGCTAATTCTGCGTTACCCAGCTCTGGATACTGCTGTCGCAGCCATGCTGTCGGCTCAGTAATATCCTGCTCGACAAGCACCCGTAACCGGATCCCCAATTGCGCCGCAGAGCGTATTTCGTCTCGCTTTAATAGCTCTGTTTTGAGCTGGCGGAGATTATTTGCCTGTACCTCGACAACCGTTACACCCATGTTCTTCATCAGCTCTTCCGGGGAGCCATTCGCTCGAACCACGCCCGCTTCCATAATTGCCAAACCATGACAGCGCTCTGCCTCATCCATGTAATGGCTGGTGACAAGAATTGTCGTTCCCTGATCACTCAAATCAAATAACTGCTCCCAAAAATCACGACGATTTTCAGGATCAACAGCCGAGGTCGGTTCATCCAAAAACAGTAAACTGGGTTGGTGCATGGTTGCGGCGGCAAGCCCCAAACGCTGCTTCTGGCCACCACTCATACTGCCGGCCCGCTGTCTGGCTAACCGGTCAAGTCCGTAGGTCGAAAGCTGCTCATCGATGCGTTTTGCAAGCGGCCTTGTCGACATACCAAAAATCTGTCCAATAAACTGAAGATTTTCTTTAACCGTCAAGTCTTCATACAGCGAGAACTTTTGGGTCATATAGCCAATTCGAAGGCGTAGCTTTTCTGCTTCCCGGGGCACTTCCAAGCCGAGAACTTCAACCTCTCCGGTTGTTGGGCTTAATAAGCCTGTCAGCATACGTATGGTTGTCGACTTCCCACAGCCATTCGGACCGAGAAAACCATAAATGCTGCCTGTGGGTACCACAAGATCAAGTCCATCAACAGCAGTAAAATCACTGAACTTCCGAGTGAGCTGCTTTGCGACTATTGCATTCTCACTCATGGGGCATCTCCACCTGCGCAGGCACGCCTGCAGGAAGATCTTTGGCTTCGTCAGGCATATCGACCTCAGCCAGATAAACCAGACGGGCACGGTCTTGTTCATTCAGTGCATAATATGGGGTAAAGGCAGGCTCTGTAGCAATCCAACGTAAAGTACCGGTATAACTGTTCGCCATACCATCGACATGCACTGTCAGCTTATCACCCGCCTTCAGTTTCACCCTATATGGCTCAGGTACATAAACACGCGCATAAGGAACTGTATCTGCCTGAACGGCAGCCACAATACTGCTCGTTGATACTCGCTCACCGACATTATATGGCAGGCTGTCTAACACCCCATCTCGGGTGGCGATAATAGTCAGATCATCGAGAATTTGCTGCTGCAGCGCAACCTCCGCACTGGCGGCTTCAAGGGATGCTTGGGCCTGAGTGATATTTTCCGGACGTTCTCCGCTGGTTAATTTGGCAAGGTTCTCAGCAGCGGAATGGTAATCAGCCTGGGCAGCATCACGCTCCGCCCTCGCCCTATCACGCTCTGAGTAACTTGCTAATTTTTGGGCAACAAGTTTGGTTATACGGCGATAGGAACTCTCGGCTTCGGTCAGTGTTGCTTTTGCTCGCTCAACACTGGCCTGTGCAGCTGCGATATCTTCGGGGCGCTCACCATTGGTCAACTTCAGCAAATATGCAGCAGCTTGAGCTTCTTCCGCCTTAACGCGAGCAATAACTGCAAGCTGTTGCTTGTTGTCTAACTGAACTAACACATCACCTTTTTTAACGAACTCACCTTCTTTAACAGGCTGCAGACGAACTATCTCATTAGAAGTGGCGGTCAGTGTGACCCTGTCACGCTCAAGTGTACCCAGAGCCTCCGTCGGCCCCTGCTCTGTACACGCCGTCACGGCAAACATTAACAATAAAGTGTGCAATACTCTTCCCATAGCAGCGCCCCTATCAATTTCAAGTCATATTAAAAGTGTACGCCGTTGAAACTAATGGACAATCGTTTTAATTCCCTAAAAGAAGAGGAAGTGATGAGCAAAATAATGCTCTATATCAAGTTGTTGCGAATTGCTTCATTGTCATGGCTCTGCTACATTCGTACGCCTAAACCCAAGAGCTAATAAGCACCTAATTTAATTTACTTTTCTCCCTTTATAACAATCCAATAATTTATAGGTATTACTTTGAAAACTGCTGATGACTTCATTCAACACCTGGAGCTGGAACAACATGTCGAAGGTGGTTACTACCGTTCCTCGTATAACTCACAAAGCAATTTCGACCAGACACGCTCTTTGTGGACCAGCATCTATTTTCTTCTTCGAACAGGTGAGGTTTCACACTTCCATCGCTTAACCGCCGACGAGATGTGGTATTTCCATGCCGGTGAGTCACTGACTATCTATATGATTTCAGAGCAAGGTGAGTTAACAACAGCACAGCTAGGCCTTGATCTCGCGGCAGGCGAACGACCTCAGTTCCTTGTACCCAAAGGGTGTATTTTTGGTTCAGCTATGAATAAACCAGGATTCTCACTCGTCGGGTGTATGGTATCGCCAGGCTTTACGTTCGAAGATTTCGAGCTCTTTAACCAAGAAACACTGCTGGATATGTACCCTCAACACGAAGAGATTATTAAACGCTTGAGCCGCCTTGAAAGCTAAACAGCGGCAGAGGTAAAAGGTGGGAGAAACTGAAACCTTCCTAGGTGCGTGCTGCATTCAAACCACGCTAGACGCACCTTGTTCAGCCTCTTAGTGAGTTTTTTGCTCAACTAATTGTATCTTCGCACCAACAGTGCTTAATTTCCCCGGGACTGGGCCACATTTGACTTCATATACCTCACCGGCCTTAACACTGGCTCTTACTGCTGGAAACGCATATTCATTACCAACTAAACATTGAGTCAATACAAAATACTCACCAGGCAACATATGAATTTCACGTGGATATCCTACTATAGCATCACCGACATCCTTAAAGTCTTTTTCATCTTTAGAGATATCGGTATAACTTGAAAACACTACACGATAGTTTCGACCAGCGAACTCTGTAACTTCACCTTTTAAAATAGCGACTTCTTCAGCGGGCTTTTTCACACCTTCATAAGTGTGAACGACACCGACACAACCACTCAAAGAAAAGACTGTCAGAAGAACCACCGACAAAAATACGCTATTTTTCACATATACTCCTTAATACCTATGATGAATAGAAATAGTTTCCATCCGAGCTGACTTCCCAATCATTCTAGAGAGTGTAATCAAAGTTAACTTTTGCCTGTGGGTGATTACTCTGGAATGTGCCCCTGAAACATACCGAGTCAAGATAGCCAAACGACGACATCAAGAATAGAGAAGAAAATCAAACTTACTTCCCTATACGTCTTTGTTTATTTGAGTTTTCTTGCACTACATCGTTTGCTAAGTTGCTAAACAAGGAGTCAATGATGTTGTATTTGAGGATAAACAGTGAATTTAAGCAGCCCTCCCTATGGAGGGCTACTCAAAGATATTAGGCCGTTTCAAGTACTATACGATAACGAGCCTTGTTGGCAGCAACCTTATCCATTGCCTCGTTGATCTCGTTGATTGGCATTACCTCAATCTGTGGCTCAATTCCATGTACCGCAGAGAAATTAAGCATCTCCTGCATGAAGTGACGACCACCAACGATACTGCCAACAACTGATTTTTGACCGAAAATCAACGGTAACAATGGCACTTTCATTTCTGAAACAGGTAACCCGACAAAGCAGAGTTTTCCATTATTCGCAAGAAGATCGAACGCCATATTCCAATCAGCATCAGCAGAGATAGTACAAACAATGAGATCGAATGTCCCTTTGGCCTCAGCCATTTCTTCTTCGTTGCCCCACTGGAGAAAGTTATGAGCACCAAAACTACGGGCTTCTTCTTCTTTCGACTTGGTCGTCGAAAATGCCGTTACTTCAGATCCCATTGCATTGGCATATTGAAGCGCAAGATGACCCAGACCTCCGATACCCATAACACCCACTTTCATGCCAAGTTTGTCGATATGAGTTCTAAGTGGGGTGTATACAGTGATACCGGCACATAGTAGCGGTGCTGCGGCTGCAGAGCTAAGCCCATCAGGAATTCGATAGGCAAAGTCGGCAGGGACGCGCACCTTGTCAGCAAATCCACCATGGTGCCCAACGATTAGGCCCGTGTACCCTTCACGGCAGATGTTCTCCTGACCACTGAGACAATGGTCGCAAGAACGGCACGAGTCTCGAATCCAGCCTAAGCCGACACGGTCACCGATATTGAGGTTTTTAACCAGTTTTCCTGTTCCTACGATTTCACCGACTACCTCATGACCTGCTACTAATGGAAACTGACTAATATCCCAGTCATTGTCCCTCATGTGCAGATCCGTATGACACACACCGTTATGGGTAATCTTGACATCAATATCCCAATCACCCCTTGCTTCAGGAGTATAAGACCAGGGAACTAACTTCCCTCCCGCTTCCATAACAGCATAAGCATTAAATTTATCATTACACATTCGCGATTCCTCATAAATTGATTGTTAGCTAAATAATTTATAAATTTCTAATCGCGTATTTATACATAAGTAATCAGTTTCATTAAGGCTTTTACTAAGAAAAGTTGATTTATCTATTTCCTTTTGCAAAGCATGACTGCAACAAATATGTGGTGCATGAAATTCTATGACTTTCATCTCTTAACTGAGAACAAAAGTAGTTACATCAAATTTAAAACATTAACCCTACACTAACAACAAAATCACGGAGTACTATGCTTGCAATAATAAGAAGCTATTTATAATCTAACCTCTTATTATTAACAATAACCAAAAACAGAATACTTTAAGTATCAACAAGACATAATAACGTTCAGAAATATTCTCAGATAATAGCGTTATACAGATCATCCGTTGCTTGTACACTATTTGCTTAACTACCGAGTATAACTAGATAGCCCTCAACCTATACCGACTTATCAAATGATCAGGAGCCTTATTAGCCCTACCAACTCCCATGTCCTATGCTTACAGAATCTATAATATAAAGGTGGTTAAACATTGAGAATTCTCATTATTGGCAGCTCTGGCGGTATAGGTTCAGCTCTGGTAAACCTGTTCCTTGCATCTGACACTGAAGCCATTATTTATGCAACTTACCGAACTAACAAACCTGAAATTGATAATGATCGTATTCATTGGTTCAACATAGACGCATCGTCTGAGCCTGATATTCGCTCACTCACAGACAGCATTCCGAGACTGGATATACTAATCAATGCAGCTGGATTTCTGCACCTACCGGACACAAAACCAGAAAAATCTATCAATGAATTTACTCGTGACTTTTTCGACCAGAACATTCATTCAAACGTCCTTCCTACTATCTACCTAGCAAAATACTTTTCTACTCAGCTAAAGTCGAAGCATAGAACATACTTCATTTCACTTTCTGCTCGAATCGGGAGCATAGAGGACAATAAAATCGGTGGATGGATCAGTTATCGATGCTCAAAAGCAGCGCTGAACATGGCCATTAAAACCATTAGCATAGAGTGGAAACATAAGCTACCTAACTGTTGTGTACTCGCGTTTCATCCAGGAACT
The DNA here is from genome assembly GCF_001939735.1 of Photobacterium proteolyticum. Lineage (GTDB taxonomy): Bacteria > Pseudomonadota > Gammaproteobacteria > Enterobacterales > Vibrionaceae > Photobacterium > Photobacterium proteolyticum. Next base: position 2,450 of record NZ_MJIL01000095.1, on the reverse strand, counting down.
ACCGATACTGATCTATCAAAACCATTTCAGAAAAACGTACAACCAGACAAACTGTTTACAGCAGATTATGTAGCCCAGTGCGTATTGAATGTATTAAATACTGCAGCGCCTGCTGATTCTGGTAAATTCTTTAGCTATGATGGCTCAGAGATACCTTGGTAGCATACTAAATCTCACTACAAAACTAGATAGTTACACTACGCCCGGTAGGGAGGTGTTCAAGGCGATCCCCCAATACAGCTTTAAGTATGCCAAACGCTTTCATTCCAGTGCAATGACCTGTGTAGAGCTTGTCTATTGGATAACTCTCCAACGCCTTCCCGATAGCCTTAATCTCTTCTTTGGTTCCTCCGATACTGTCATATATCGGTAAGCCGACAAGGTGAAAACCACCCACAACAGCCTTTATCCTTGCGCTTGGAAAAAGCTCAACAGCAGTTTGAACCATATTGATAACCCCACTATGCGCACAACCTGTAAAAACAACGAGACCATCGCTTTCTTTGATAATCAGGAGTAGTTCATGGTCAAAAGTATCTGGCTTGCAATCCTTACCTGAATTAACAAACAGGTATTTATTACCTTTTGGTTGTTGATACCTGGAGCCTATATTCGTAACAACATAAATGTTAGGCAATATTTCTGTCATCTCGTTAACGAAAGAAAATCGTTCTGGTGCTTTCTCAAATATTTCCCTATCAATACCGATATTACTCTTAAAGCCAAATACCCTAAAAGAATAATCGGTTTCTTCACAGTCTCGAAAGTACACCTGAGCTTTAGCGTTGCAATCCAGAAAATGAGTAACACCATTGCAGTGATCATGGTGGCGATGTGAAATAACTGCAACATCTATGTCTCGAATTTCAACACCCAGTAATGCAGCATTATCGCAAAACGCTTTACCACTACCGACGTCAAATAAAATCTGCTGACCCATTGTCTCTACGTGGAGAGATAGCCCTCTCTCAACTGCGAGATCGGGTCTGCTGTTCAACCGTGAGTTATCAACTAAAGCTGTAAGTTTCATAATTACCTATTGAGATAGAAAATCTTTTCTGTGGCTTGGATTCATATACTAAGTGCAACACTCAAAACTAAAACAGTGAGCTGTCATAATCCTTGTATTTTCCTCCCGCCAAGAAGAAAAAACACATGAAATACAAACAGCTCACTGAGAATGAAAGGTATACGCTTTCTGTGCTTAGAAAGCAAGGCTATAACCAGGCTCAAATTGCCAACGCCCTTGGTCGACACTGAAGTACTATCTCCCGCGAGGTGAACCGGAGCTCATGCAGGATTGATAACGTATACCGGCCAAGTAAAGCTCAAAAGCGAACCAACGGTAGAAGGCGTCGCTCTAGACGAAACAAGCGCATCACGGTAGAACAACTTCGACAAATTAAACAGTTGCTCATTAAAGATTGGAGTCCGGAACAAATTACCGGATACCTGAAAGCAGAGGGCAAACCTACTATTATCCATGAGACGATCTACCTGTTTGTATGGTCAGACAAAGCCAATGGCGGCCGCCTCTGGAAGCACCTCAGGCAAGCGACCAAGAAACGCCGAAAACCGCAAGATTCGCGGCCATTGGGAAATTGATACCGTGATGGGTAAAGGCTCCAAACACTGCATCGTGACACTGGTCGAACGCAAAACAGGTCACACCTTGATAGGTCAGTTGGATGACAGAACTACAGCGTCACTCAACCGGCGAACCATTAAAATAATGAACAGACTCGATGGCCTGTTCACCAGTATTACTGCTGATAACGGTACCGAGTTTCATCAGTATAAAGAGATAGAAAGAGCCACTGGAACACGCTTTTACTTTGCAAATCCACACCACTCATGGGAGCGAGGTACCAATGAAAACACCAACGGACTGATCCGCCAGTACCTACCAAAAGGAACGTCAATGACGACACTGACACAAGCAAAATGCGACGCCATTGCTAAACGATTAAACACTCGCCCACGGAAACGGTTGGGCTTCAAAACACCAGAGAAATGCTTCATTGGATATTACAGCTAAGTGTTGCACTTCAAACTTGATATCAAGAATTGAACAAAGTCCACCGTAGCTAGTATTACCTCGTGCTGTAGACAAGCTGACCTCTAACAATTGTGAACAAGATAGAATTTCAACCTCGGCGTCACTATTACGAAGAGACCACCGTGCTGATTTTTGGAAAGAATCCAGCCTAACATTCGAGTTTTCAATCACATGGACAGATGTTCCAGGGTTGAGCTTTTCCAATGCCTTAAAATCTAATTCGGACGCCTTAACTACTCCCGAAATCGAAACTAACAAACCTAAAGCACATACTTTCTTCATATTTTCCTCTCGAGGCCTAACGCCCGCCACTTACGAATCCCCACAAAATACCTTTGTAGTTCAATAAGTAGACACGCACCTTACCTTCTGATCTAATGAATTCACCACA
>NZ_MJIL01000094.1 GCF_001939735.1 Photobacterium proteolyticum | reverse complement strand
CGTTTTTTGGTCATTGAACACCTCTTAATGAGTGGTAACTTTACCACCTAAAATGGTGTCCGGCTTTATTAGACCACTACACTCCTCTTCAGCTATAGTGGAGGCCGTGGAGTTACATATGTAGAGTAAAGCAGCCATCACGATTACTTTTCCATCTCTCCAGCCCCTCATAGATTAGCTCCCAGTCAATGAAAAAATCGCTTTAAGCATAGGTTATTATCTGAATCCGTGTTCACGACGTAGACCATAAATAGACCGGTGGTATCAACGCATTGATCATTTTCTGGCTTTTTTGCTGCCAGCAGTTGTTAACCCCATCGCCATGGGACGACGGGTGGTTAACAGAGCATAAAGATGAGCAGCTTGTTAGAAAAAACTGAATAGGTTTGGACTGCTAGAACCTAGAACCTAGCCGCTGCCATGCTTCGCATACTTTACGGAATTGTTCGGCATCACCGTTAGGTCTGTCAGGGTGCCAGCGCAGGGCAAGTTTCCGCCATTGGCGACGAATCTGACTGGCTGTTGCATCAGCAGGGAGCTCCAGAATAGCTAGATCCTGATGGTTGCCGCTTGAAATCGATGCAGATGAAGCACTTTGTGAAGAGCCGATATGGCTTTGGTAGCGACGCCAGAATGAAGACAGCAAGGCTTTAACGGCTTCGGCATCCGTGTTGTAGTTACGCCAGTCGAGATAGTAGCTTCTTAACGGATCGTCAACATCGATCTGGTTATGGTCAGAAGCCAAATTATGTGACAAGCGAATGTCCATCGCCTGAGCCTGAAGCCATTGCTTTGGTAGCAACATCTCCTGAAGCTGATAGAGAGCGTTCATCAAGAGAAAGTTGCGTTTAAAGAGGTCTTTTTCCGGATCGTCGTCTAGTGTTTCGAGAATATCTTGTTGTCTGAGTGCATCAGCCAAAGTATGGATCATCCAACCGGTAGGTTTCGCTTGCAGTAGCGAGATAATCGGCCAGATCAAAGGATTGTCGTATTCGGTATACTTATCTAGATCCATTGCTAATATGCTTCCCATTGAATTTAAAACCAGCGTAGCAGAAAAATGAAGGATGAAGAAGTTAGCAACTAGATTCTCGTAGTTTGGGTATAAAAGAGGCCATCAACTGATGGCCTAAATATCAGATTGAAACAAACATTATTGAGCCAGCGAATAGAAAATGGCAGAGATTGAAATTAGACCAATTACCATTACGAAGACGTTGCTCAGCGCACCAGAGTATTGTCGCATGCTAGGTACTTTATTGATGGCATATATCGGCATGATAAAGAGCAGCATAGCGATGATAGGTCCGCCAAGACTTTCTATCATTCCCAGAATGCTTGGATTGATAGTTGCAACAGCCCAAGTTGTTACTAGCATGAATAGTGCTGTAAATGTATCAAGCGCTTTGGGTTTAATCTTTTTGCCTTGGCTACGAGCGACTTTGATAACTAGACCGTTAAAGCCCTCACTGGCTCCCAGGTAATGACCAAGAAAAGACTTGGTAATCGCAATAATGGCAACGATTGGTGCTACGTAGGCGATTACCGGTGTCTCAAAATAGTTAGCAAGGTAGGTGAGAATTGAAACATTTTGCGCTTTGGCTTCTGCCAGGTTTGCCGGAGAGAGACTAAGCACGCAGCTGAAAACGAAAAACATAACAGTGGCAACCATCATTATATGGCTACGAATAAGAATACGTGAACACTGCTTTTCGGCGTTTTCTCGATACTCTTTTTGTTTGGCTACGGCGAATGAGGAAATAACCGGTGAATGGTTAAATGAGAAAACCATAACAGGAAGGATTAACCATACTGCCATGAAAATTGTATAAGCACCGCCTTCAGTTGGTATTACCTGATCGAAAATTGCACCGTTCCAGTGGGGAACTAGGTATAAAGCCAGCATCAGTAGTACAGCAACGAAAGGAAAGACTAATACACTCATTGCTTTAATAATTAGCTGCTCACCAAGACGAACAATAGCCATCAGGCCAACAATGAGAGCCAATGCTAAAACGGCACGAGAGGGTGGAGCGACATTTAACTGATGCGCCATAAAGCTTTCTACCGTATTGGTGAGTGCAACACTATAAACCAGTAATATTGGGTAGATGGCAAAGAAATACAGCAAAGTAATGACCTTGCCCATCCCCGTACCAAAGTGCTCCTCAACAACCTCGGTGATATCGGCACCGGGGTTAGAGCTGGAAAGTACAAAGCGAGTCATGCCTCGGTGAGCAAAGAAAGTCATTGGCAGAGCTAAGATTGCCATAACGACAAGAGGAATCAGGCCACCAACACCGGCGTTAATGGGTAGAAATAATGTACCGGCTCCCACAGCTGTACCATAAAGACCCAGAGCCCAAACAGTATCGTTTTTACTCCAGCCCATCTTGGCTGTTTTTATTGCAGAATGATTAGCAGTATTGTTTTTCACAGTGTCCATAATGGACATCTCCTTTTAGGTATAATGTCTATAGCCTTCAAAGGGTTCAAGTCGTATATCTTCCATGCTTCGCGAAACGCGAAGGAATATAGGCAGAGCGCAGTTAGCTCTCTTTACCCTTTATTGGGATATTTAAAGAGAGCGATTCTAATTAGTTCGAATGAACAAAGAAATTAAGCTGAATGGTATTAGTGTCTGCTATATCGCTAAATTAATAAAACCTTATAAATACTTTGGAACCCTAGACGACGAAAGGAGTATAGGGGATTCTTTGTGGTACAACTATTTTTTTAATCTTGTGGCTGTTTGTTTGGATAAAGAATATGCATTTGTATCAATACCTAAAAAGAGTAGTTATGAAATAGCGTGAGCGATGGTGAAGAGTTGTTACAAGTTAGAATAATTAAATTTGTAGCTGCTGTATTAGTGAGCTATTAATTATTGGTGTTGCGAATATAACAGGGTGGTAGTTGATAGCGCTATATAACAAGTACACCGATACCGTCTCAAGCAGAGGGGAATCGGTGTATATTAAGAAAATTCAGTGTGGAAAATTAATCATCTTTAACCGAAAGAATAAATTTTCCTGGATTACGAGCACCAATACTTTTTAGGATCTTTCCGTCCATTTGCATATGTGCAAACCAATATGGGGCTTGATCGGTTAGAAATGCGTTACTCTTTTTCATCATATCGTAGATAGCATATGATCTTGCCTGACCAAGTGCGACACCATGCAGATTACGCTCATAGACAGACACATCATTGATATCTTCCAAGAGGGCATTTTTTAAGTGCAGGTTTCTAGGGCCCCAATCGATATAGTCAACAATGCGTTGAGTTAGCCTCTTTTCCCACTTCTCGAGTACAGTAGGCAGAAACTCCATCGAGTAGCTGACATCGGCGCATGCAAAATACTCCTCGCGCTGATCATTTTCTCGGAACCTTGTCATGACCAGTTCCAAAGCGTCATCATAGCAGTTTGTAAAGTGGTTACATATAGCGAATTGACTGATGCCGCGTAACATCCCCAGCAAAACGCCTTCGTCAGGCTCTTTATAGCCAGCATCACTTAAACGCATGCGGGTTACGTTCGCCATAGTGATAGCATGCTGCCACATTTTCGGGGCGATAAGCTTTGTATTGCTGTCTGCCCACTTAAGGAGTGGCTTTGTCATCAGAACAGGGTAAAGCATCCGGCAGTTATCAACCCCGATAAAGCCGATGGCTGTTTTGGGATCGGATATCTTCCTTGGTGTCTTCCCCATTTGCTTACAGAACTGCGTGTTATTAACAAGTTCAAGAATGTTAGTGCCCAGGGAATTATAGAGAATCGCAAGTGAGCCAAGTTTTTGAAAGTTAAGTGTGGGTGTATATGCAAACGAGGCAAAATCAGCAAAGCCAGAGTGAAGATTCAGCAGTCGTGCAATGTCCATTTTTTCAAAGCGGGATTCCATGACATTTTGCGCTGTTTTCTGAACCAGTTCGAGGATCTTTTGATGGCGCTGCTGCTTGACGATATTTTCAGCTCGGCGTTCTAGAACTTTATCGGTTTCACAGTTAAGCAAAAGGCGTTGATTATCTGTAACACGTTCTTTTTCGTAGAGAATAATGGTGTCACAAAATTCACCCTCACGGCTTAATACATGATCAACATCATCTTGGTTGACTAAATATTGTAGGCTCACCATCCACTTAGCGTGTCGGCTATTTACCTGGCGACTAATTTCTGATGCTGCGGCTTGTGCTTCTTTGGTGTAGCGCTTGTCAGAAAAAACCGACTCTATCACGTATTCCCCCTAGATGGTGCTATATCTACAACGTTAGAAAATCATTTCTTATAAGTATGGCGCTACTATATGCCATAGCCAAGAAATATGGAATATTGGTTCATCGTTATTGTTCGATATATCAGCACGTATAAAGAGGGGATGATTAATGATTGACCGGTTAGGAGCCATCTAGGTAATAACCATAAAAAAAGGAAGGCTTATTGCCTTCCTTCATGATGTCGTAAACTTAGCCAGTGGCTTAATCGCGGAAGTTATCGAACTGGAAAGGCTGGTCTAGTTCAGCCTCGCGAACAAGCGCCATCGTGGCCTGAAGATCATCACGTTTCTTACCCGTGACGCGGACTTTATCACCTTGGATGGAAGCTTGTACTTTCAGCTTTGAGTCTTTGATGAGTTTAACCAGTTTTTTCGCAACGGCAGTTTCAATGCCCTGTTTGAAAGCAACGCTACAGGTGAAAAGTTTTCCCGAACGAACCGTTTCTTTCTGCTCCATTGATTGGGCATCAACATAGCGCTTGGCAAGGTTGCTACGGAGAATTGAAACGAGCTGAGTGATTTGAAAGTCAGACTCAGACGTGACTTTTACAACTTCTTTATCCAGTTCGAAGCTAGCTTCGACACCTCGGAAGTCAAAACGGGTATCGAGTTCACGTGACGAGTTGTCTACTGCATTTCGTACTTCAACTAAATCGACTTCAGAAATAATATCAAAAGATGGCATTTGCTCAATCCTAATCCGTAATTGTCATATTCACCGGCGAGTATATCAAAATTTAGTCATCAGTGACGGATTCGCCGATATATCCGGTCACTGCACTTGTTAATTTATAGCTTAGTTGCGCGCTTTGATGGCGTCTGCCAGCATATCAAGCATGGCGACAGTATCCGTCCAGTTTATGCATGGGTCTGTAATTGATTGACCGTATGTCAGTTTATCAAGCTGCTTGATATCGACTGCCTGCGTACCTTCTTCGATAAAACTTTCTGCCATGATGCCGGCGATGAAGTTGCTTCCAGACTTTATTTGTTCACAAATATCAGCAGCAACATCAAGCTGGCGCTTGTGCTGTTTCTGGCAGTTGCCGTGGCTGAAATCAACAACAAGCCGAGTCGGCAGGTCAAAGGAGGCTAGTGTTTCACACGAGGCACTAATATCTTCCTGATGGTAGTTTGGCATTTTACCGCCCCGAAGGATGACGTGGCCGTATGGGTTACCAGAAGTACGATAGATAGTCATCTCGCCATTCTTGGCCGGTGAGCAGAAAACGTGAGGCTCACGGGTGGCACGGATAGCATCAACTGCAATTTTGATATTACCGTCGGTACCATTCTTAAAGCCGACCGGACAAGAAAGGGCAGAGGCCATTTCTCGGTGAATCTGAGACTCGGTAGTACGGGCTCCAATTGCCCCCCACGAAATTAGATCTGCCAGGTATTGTCCTGTGATCATATCCAGAAACTCAGTGGCTGTTGGCATGCCTAGCTTGTTGATATCGACCAACAGTTTACGGGCAGTATGCAAACCTGTTACCAGATCCAGACTACCATCCAGATGCGGATCGGAAACCAGCCCTTTCCATCCAACCACAGTGCGCGGCTTTTCAAAGTAGGTGCGCATTACGATACACAGTTCGTCTTTGTATTTGTCTTGAATACGCATTAGACGCTGTGCATAGTCGAGAGCTGCTTCAGGATCATGTACCGAGCAAGGACCAACGATTACCAGCAGCCTAGAATCTTGTCCCGTTAAAATCGCTTCAACCTGGCGGCGAGAGTTCGCGACATGCTCTGCAATTTCATCTGTAATCGGGTAAGCGGCTTCAACCTCTGCAGGAGTTGGCATTAGCCCTAGGCTAACCGTGCGGAGTTCATCTGTTTTCATTGGCATAATACGTTTGCCTATCTCGGTAACTCAAAAAATAACGACGCGTAAAGATAGCCCAAAAGACAGCAGGAATAAACCAAACTTGTGATATGACTTAAGTTTTTATCTCATTTGACCGCGCTTTTGTAAGCATAGAGGGTGTCATGCTGTGTGATCGTTACTAAGCTGAGATGAATTGGTCGAAAAAATGTGTCTAACCCCTTGAACCGGGATGTAACAGGAGTGAGAAACGCCTTGGTATAACTTATGCAGCTTAAGTAAATATATTTTCACTTTTGTATGTTTCTACTTGCCATGCGGAGAATGAAAAAGTAATGTCGAACATGACACAAGGAAGATTGTTAACAGGCACTTAGTGGTGATTATATTGATTGGTCAGTATTACCTCGCATAATTTGGCAGGGCTGGCTTTTTAGTTATTCATTCACTGTAGGCAACTTTGTTTTAGCCTGCGCGTATTTGATACAACTTCCTGACTTTGGCGTAAATTTGTAGTAGTGGTGCCGTATGACAAACAACAATCAGTCTGGATTTTCTTTCACCGAAATATTATTAGATCCTGCTCAGCTGGAGCAGTCGACTGCTACCATTGGCTTAGTGTCGATGGATGGCCTTATTAATAGCGCGATTGGTATTCACCCCTATGCTGTTGCAGAAACAACCAAGCTTACTGAACAACAGCAGCAAGTCGTGTTAGAAGCGGCAGGCGATTATGAATCACCGACTGAATGGTATGTGACAACACTGACGAATATATTGGTCGAAGCGGCAAAGAACGCAGATAACAAACCACTGCGAGTTAGGTTGTCAGGTGCGGATTCACATTATCGACGAACACTGCCTGGCAGCGAGCTGGAAGCAATAGAAGTGAATCCTTTGATTGGGCTGCGTGGCGTTTCCCGGTTTGCTGATCTGTCGCACCGAAAGAGTTTTAATCTGGAATGCGAAGTGATTAAGCGAGCAAGAAACTCGGAAGGGATGGCCAATATCGAGCTGGTGGTGCCTTTTGTTCGAACGTGCAGTGAGGCTGCAACTGCGATTGACTTGCTGGCAGAGCAGGGGTTGTGCCGAGGAGCAAATGGGCTGAAGGTTCACCTGATGTGTGAGCTGCCAGCCAATGCCTTGATGAGCGAAAAGTTCCTGCCGTATTTTGATGGCCTTGTGATCGATATTGATCAGCTGGGTCAGTTTGCGCTCGGACTCGATCAAGAGCATAAATCTCTTAACTATTTACATGACGATCAGAATGAAGCTGTATTGCAGCTAGTCAAACATGCCCTCAAAACGGCAGAAAGTGCCGGTAAAGTGTGTGAGGTTGTGAGCCATTACATTCATAAGGCACCGAAGTTGCAAAAATGGTTGTTGGAGCATGAAGTGCAATCGGTGATCAGCCAGTAGGGGCATGTCATTGTCGATAGTAAGTCGATATTAATACGTAACATCAAGCCGGCATTTTCTCTGCCGGCTTTTTCGTATGGCTATGCCGTTTTGAGGTTGGTTATGAAGAGCAGCTCACTTCAAGCTCTTTTCCCCACTGTGGTGGCAGTGCTGCGTAGTTCTCATACTCAGGATGTTCAGAATAAGGGCTCCCCAACACCAACAAGAGTTGGTCAACCATACTGAAGTCACCTTTGTCTGCAAGCTCAATGGCTTGCTGGGCAAGGTAGTTTCTCAAGATATATTTAGGGTTCGCTGCTTGCATCTGCTTGAGCCTGGTCTGATCGTCTGCTGACTCAAGTTCCAGGCGCTCTGCATAATGCTGCAACCATTGTGATAAGGCTGCTGTACAAGTAAATAGCTCTTCAAACTGCGGGGTGCTGTCGGTCAATGCATCTTTTGGGATCGTTGAAAGCGTTCTGAAAAACAAGGTGTAATCGACCGCCTGACTGGCCAACAGGCTAAACATTTCACTGTACAATGCAGAGTCCTGCTCTAGCTTTTCTGCCAACCCGAGCTTGCTACGCATTTTTTGACTGTAGTATTGCTGGAGCTGTGGTTGATAGGTATTCAGAGCTTCATCAATCAGAGCCTTGTCGATGAGCGGAGAGAAGGCATAACCTAACGCCGAAAGGTTCCATAGTGCAATGGAGGGCTGCTGGTTGAAGGCGTATCTGCCAGAATAATCAGAGTGGTTACAAATAAAGCCTGGGTTATAGTCGTCGAGAAATCCGTATGGACCGTAATCAAAGGTCAGCCCCAGCACCGACATATTATCGGTATTCATTACTCCGTGAGCAAACCCAACGGACTGCCAGTCAGCAATCATTTCGGCGGTCAGGCTGATAATTCGGTGGAACAGCGCCGCATAGCGGTTTGGTACGTTTTCTTCTTGTTTCAGCAAATCTGGAAAGTGGTGCTTGATCAGATAATCCGCCAGAAGTTTCAGTTCGGCATGTTGGCTGGTATAAAACAGGTATTCAAAGTGACCAAACCTCAGATGGCTCTCGGCTATTCGGATAAGGGTCGAGCCTCGTTCGACTTGTTCTCGATAGACAGGTGTTGCGCTGCTGAGTATGGCAAGGGCATGAGTCGTTCTTATGCCAAGTCCATGCATTGCGGCACTGGCTAGGTACTCGCGTATACTTGAACGCAATACGGCCCGTCCGTCACCTTGGCGAGAGTAGGGGGTAGTACCCGATCCCTTAAGGTGGACATCCCACTTGTTGCCCTGGCTAGTCAGCACTTCCCCCATGAGCAGCCCCCGTCCGTCACCAAGATCCGGGTTGTATTGACCAAACTGGTGGCCGGTATACTTCATGGCGATGGGACAGAAGCCGGGTAGCTCATCGTTACCGGTAAACAGGTCGACGAAGAAATCAGTACTTGCCTCGCTGACATCAAGTTCGAGCAAGTCGCAAATTCCCGGGTTGATACTGACGAGAAACGGATCAGCCAGTGGTTGCGGGTTGATCTGGGTGCCGAAAACTGAAGGCAGTTCACTGTAGGTATTGTTGAACTTAAGTTCGGTAAGAGTTCGCATCGAGCCAGCCTAGATTTGTGATTTATTACTGACAGACTAGCAACTTGCCCGTCGGTAACAAGAGACAAAAAGTAGGGCTATTCGAAATGATGCAGGTAACAACCAAGGCCGTTGTATCAGCTGACCAATGTTAATCGTGCTCTCATCGACTAGCCCTGTATCAGTTTAAGAATAGTCCGGCGAGATATAAGTGGACAGTTAGGTGATTGGTTCAATATCAACCACTTTTGAGCGGTTCATGATGATCTTCCAGCGCTGGATCCTTACGGTTTTATCTTCATCCGTTTCTCGTGTGATCAGGTTGATCAGGTGGCGTTTTTCCACGGATTCTTTCGATACCTGGCCGTCTTTTAGCTGATAGATTTTTTGTGAGCCTCGCTCCATCAGTTTGGTTACCACTCTGAGGTCAAGAATAATCGACTCTCGGCTTTGTTCGTAACCTGTCATAAACTTGGTGGTCGACATACGGGTAGTACTTTTGTAATGCAGGATGGTTTCTTCTCGTTGCGATACCTTGTGTTTTCTGACTTTCTTTATTTCGTCATCAATCTTGCTGTAATTAATATATTCCAGCCACTCGAGCTGGCGTCCAATTAACCGGTTTGAGTTAGCGTCAAAAAACTGCTTACGCCATTTGGGCTTTCCTTTTCGCACCCAGCGCCAGAGCATGACCTTGAGATCGTCCTTAAATACCTCGCGGGCAGCGTAGATAAAGGCCAGTACAAGAATGAACGAAGCTGTAATGTCTCCCAGTACACCACGAGCCTGGATCAACATCAGGGTGACAAATATCATCACAAAGCCTGCTGCAAACCCTGTCACAACCTTTTTGGTGTTTTTACCCAGCTCAATGGTTTTCTCTTTCATCGTTACCGGATATTCAATCAGGCGTCTTAACAAGCGCATCTTATTGGACATTCGGGTTTGGTCTTTGGTTGCTTTGCTGGAATTGTAATTATTGTCGATGCGGTGTTGGGTTTCCTTCTCGCAAATTGCAATCAGCATTGCTTTGATCTCCGAGTAGTCGCTAGTGCGAGGCAGGTGGGAGATCAACGACAGGCAGCGTTGTTCGGTAAACCACGACAGGTAGTTATCAATGTTCTCGTAGTATTTCAGCAGCTTTTTATCGCTAGGTACGTTACGACGTAACCTTTTCAGGATGCGCACTGCAAGCTCGGCAACCTCTTCGACTTCGCCGAGTGTTCGTTCCTGTTTATCTTCCAGTAGCTGGTGGGCAGTTTGCTCAAGAGCCAAAGCATACTGGTAAGCATATAAACTTAGACTAAGGCGGTATTGTTCCGTCGAGAGCTTGCCGCGGCTGGCAAGCCGGCTATGCACCAAAGGGAGGTGGTTCACATCACTGTAATAGGTACGTTTGCCGAGAATGGCATTATGGTAGAACTCATCTTCCGAAATAATATTGGAGTTCAGGCCTAATTCGCCAGGCACAAAAATGTAGAGATCTAGCTGTCGATTGGTTGTTTCTTGAATAACATGGGAAATTTTAACTTTATGCCCGTCTTTCTTTTCAACAGTGATCACTATGTTTTAATACCTCGAGGAGAAAATGATTTTGTGGTTTGAGTCAACTGATCGCTGAGCTTAACTCATGTTTGACAATAATATCAGCGATGAGACTAATTTTAGATGAATTAACAATTTATTAGCAGAGCTAATAACGAATTACCGCGTTGAAAGGATGAAAAGTAGTCAATTTAGTGAAGATAGGTCAGGCGTGATGAACCAACATCACGTATAATGCGCGGCCTAAAGAATATGAAGATAGCGATTACCGTGTATTGGCAACATGTGGGCCAGAGATGCGGATTTGATAATCGAGTTTTATTTACCCAGAGAGTGTCGAAGAAATGATTAAAGTAGGACAATACAACACGTTAGAGGTCGTCAAGCGAGTAGATTTTGGCGTTTTCCTTGATGGTGGTGAAGACTTTGGCAATATCTTGTTGCCGAAATCCTCTGTTCCGGCAGGCACTGAATTGGGAGATAAACTAGAAGTCTTCATTTACTTTGATTCGGAAGATGACATTATCGCGACGACTGAACAGCCATTGGCACAGGTGGGTGATTTTGCATTGTTGCGTGTTGTTGGCATCTGTGGCGTTGGTGCATTTGTTGACTGGGGTCTGAACAAAGATTTGCTGGTACCGTTTAGCGAACAGCGTCGCCGCCTTGAAGTTGGTCAGGACATCATGGTCCGTATTTATACCGACAAGGCATCTGGCCGCATTGTGGGTTCGACAAAGTTCAACCGCTTCCTAGATAAAACGCCGGCAAACTACAAGGTTGGTCAGGAAGTGCAGGTGATGATTGCTGAAGTGACCGATCTTGGCTATAAGGCCGTGATTGAGGAAGCGCACTGGGGCCTGATCTTCAAAACTGAAGCATTCGGAAAACTGTTCCCGGGCAAGAAACTGAAGGCTTACATCAAAGAAATCCGTCCGGATGGCAAAATTAACCTTTCCCTGCAGAAAGCAGGTAAAGGCAAGGTTGATGATTTGGCGGATAAGATCCTGACGACGCTAGAGCGGAAAGGCGGTTTTGTTCCGCTAAGTGACAAGTCTTCACCGGACGCTATTTTCAAAGAATTCCGTACCAGTAAAGCGACTTTCAAGAAAACGATCGGAGGCTTGTACAAGCAAGGTCTGATCGTTATCGAGAAAGAAGGTATCCGATTGAACGACAACTAAAGTTATTTCTAAGCCGGTGATATTCACCGGCTTTTTTGTGACTACTGGCGTATTATACTGCCAATTATGCATGTATGTTTGTAGCAACTAATAGAAGCCTACAAACGAGGGCATAATATGCAAGGAAGTAGATTGTCAAAGCTCGCAGCTTTGATCGCGTTATCGGTTGCAGCGCCGGCGATGGCGGCAGATGTTCCTGCTGGTGTGACCTTAGCAAAAGTACAAGAAATTGTCCGTGGTAACGGTGACGAGGTGCCGACACTCGATCCTGCATACTCTTCAGATAACGCCAGTTCCCGAGTCATTCAGGACATGTTTGAAGGCTTGGTGACACAGGATCTCAATGGCGACATTGTTCCTGCACTGGCAACTCGTTGGCAGGCATCAGACGATCGTAAAGTCTTCACGTTTGAGTTGCGTGACGATGTTAAGTGGTCAAACGGCGAGCCGATTACGGCTCATGACTTTGAGTACAGCTTTAAGCGAGTTATCGATCCGAAAACAGCTGCACCTTATGCCTGGTATTATTCAACCGCGCATATCGCCAATGCGGACGCTATTAGTCGTGGCGAGAAGGCTGTAGACAGCCTAGGTGTCAAAGCTATTGATGACAGAAAGTTACAAATTACCCTCGATAAGCCGGTGCCGCATTTCACGAAAATGCTGGTTCATGAGTCGATGTTTCCGGTAAACCGTAAGGCACTTGAGACTTATGGAGACCGGTGGACCAAGCCAGAGAATATCGTCACCAGCAGCGCCTACAAGCTCTCGAATTGGGTGGTTAACGAAAAGCTTGTTCTGGAGCGAAGCCCGTCATACTGGAATGATACTAAAACGGTCATTAATAAAGTCACTTACCTGCCAATCCAGGATCTCAAATCAGAATACAACCGTTACCTCACTGGTGAAATTGATATTACCTCTTCCTTCCCGTTGGAATTGTACAATACCATCAAGAAACAGCGCCCGGATGAGTTGCTGACGGTACCTTCCTTAGGTACCTATTATTACTTATTCAATATCGGTCAAGCGCCGTTTGATGATGCGCGAGTTCGTAAAGCGCTTGCCTACGCCCTTGATCGTGATGTGATTACGCAAGTTATTCTCGGCCAGGGTCAGCCACCAGCCTATGGTGTGACGCCTGGATCGGTCGCCGGTTTTGATGCTCCTGAATTAGCATGGAGTGAGATGAACCAGAAAGAGCGAATTATTAAAGCTCAGCAGTTAATGGCAGAAGCCGGCTATGACAAGACGAACCCGCTTAAGTTTGAGTTAGCTTATAACACTAACGAGTCACATAAGAAACTGGCAATCGTAATGGCTTCGATGTGGAAGAAGACTTTGGGGGTAGAGGTAGAACTGGCCAATCAGGAGTGGAAGACATTCTTGCAGAAGCTTAGGCAGAAAGACTTTACCGTCGCACGTTATGCCTGGATGGGGGATTACAACGAAGCCTCGACATTCCTGTCTTACTTTGAAACAAGCGGCATGAATTACTCGAAGTGGAGTAATGAGGCCTTTGACAAAGCGATGCAACAGGCATCGACAGCATCAACAGACAATGAGCGTATCAGCTATTATCAGCAGGCCGAAAAAGTCTTCGCTCAGGAGATGCCGGCAATTCCTGTCTATCACTACACACGGACAGTACTTAAGAAGCCTGAGGTTGGTGGTTATTCGTTGAAGAATGCCTCGGAAAGTCGATACACCCGTGATTTGTATATCACGAAGTAACGCTTTTTCTGTTTAACAAGCGATGAAAAGCTGGGCATCATTGCTCAGTTTTTTCTTTGTGCCTGTCTTTCTGTTTTGCTTATAAAAATGTCAGCAGTTGCTTAGTTGGGTACATTATCTATTCTGCTGAAACCTTTGCGATATTAGCGACATATGTTGTGAAGTGTCTCCATGATAACTGTTTCTGAGCACGAAGGATCTTTGCGATTTGATAGAGTTGCCAGTGAATAAGTTGGATAGGGTTAGGTTCATGCATAAAGCGAAAATTGCCATTTTGTTTTTGATGTCGGCACTGCTGGTTGGCTGTGCGTCGAGTGGACAAAATGAAGTATCCCAAAGGAAAGTTGATGCCTTTTTGAATGAGACTCAAGAGCAGCTTGAGCACTTTATTACGGCCGAAGAAGGTATAGTAAATAGAGAAGAACAACAAGTGATTGTAATTCTCAGCGGTGATAAGAGTTTTCGTCATGGAAGTTCAGAGGTAAGGACTAACGGATTGGCCGTACTGGAAAAGATCTCGAACTATTTGTCGGAGAACCAAAAGTCTACCATCTTTGTTGTCGGCCATACCGACAGTACTGGGTCGGCTGAGTTTAACCAACAGTTGTCAGAGGATAGGGCACTTGCAGTGACTGAATTTTTTATTGCGCAGGGAATTGATTCAAAGAGGGTTAACAGTTTTGGCGTAGGTGAGTGGAGTCCAATCGCAAGCAACGAGCAGGCATCGGGACGGCAGGAGAACCGTCGTATCGAAGTGCGAATCACCCCAAAATTTGACTTGTTCAAGTAGTCAAAACACTAACCATATAAAAGAAAAGGAAGCCATCGGCTTCCTTTTCATTATGCGACTATTCACTACATACAGAGCAGTGAGGTTGTCTGCTGAGCTTCATTTCCCGCCAGCTCATACTCATTGCGTCGAGCATCAAAATTTTCCCGCTGAGCGGCTGACCCATGTTCGCGACGACCTTTATTGCTTCCATCGCCTGAACAGCACCGACAATGCCGACAACAGGCGACATGATACCGGCTTCCACACAGCTCAAAGCCTGCTCGCCGAAGAGGGCGCTCAAGCACTGGTAGCAAGGCTCGTCAGTGTGATAGGTGTAGACACTGATCTGGCCTTCCATACGAATCGCTGCACCAGAGACAAGAGGTGTTTTGCTCTGAAAGCACAGACGATTGAGCTGGTTGCGGGTGGAGACGTTGTCGCTGCAGTCGAGAACAATAGAATGTTGCTCAATCAGCGCTAGTAGCTCCTCATCATCGAGACGTTTGGCGATAGTATCAATCTGAGTATTAGGATTGATAGTTGCCAGAGCCTGCTTGGCAGATTCGACCTTTAAGCAACCCACGGTACTGTCGTTATGCAGTACCTGGCGCTGAAGGTTAGATACTTCGACCTTGTCGTCATCGATCAAAGTCAGCTTCCCGACACCGGCGGCGGCCAGGTATTGGGTAGAGGCACAGCCGAGGCCGCCAGCACCAAGGATCAACATCGAGGAAGCTTTTAAAGCTTCCTGACCGTCAAAATCAAACTGCTTGAGAATGATTTGACGGTTGTAACGCAGCATTTCTGCATCGGTTAGTTCTACCACCGTGTTTTCCTGTCCGGTAAAGGTTAATACATAGTGTGGTTGAATAGCTCGATTGTTACCTCTTCGCCAGGCATAACGCGACCGCGTTCCTGCTCGAGAACAACAAAACAGTTAGCCTGATGCATCGAGCTGAAAGCCCCCGAACCTTGGTTACCCGTTGTGGCTACTTCAATCTGGCCCTCAGGGCTGATTTGGTAAATACCACGTTGGAAGTCAGTTCGGCCTGGGCGTTTTTTGAATACTGTTGTCGTTTTGGCTTTAAGGCGTTGAGGTGGCTGATACTGGCTGTGGCCAGCAAGCTTGGCTATCATTGGCTGAACTAGCTGATAGAGCGTCAGCATAGCTGATACAGGGTTACCCGGCAGGCCGCAGAACCAAGTGTCTTTGATGGTACCGAAGGCGAAAGGCTTACCCGGCTTCATGGCAATTTTCCAGAAACCAATTTCACCTTGCTCGTCGAGGATATCTTTGGTGTAGTCAGCTTCACCCACACTTACGCCACCAGAAGTAACCAGTACATCGGCTTTGGTTGCTTTATCAAAGGCTTCGCGCAGTTTTTCCGGGTTATCCGGGATGATGCCAAGATCAATCACATCACAGCCAAACTTTTCTAGTAGTGCACGGATACCATAGCGGTTGCTGTCATAGATCTGACCGGCTTCAAGCGGCTCACCGACAGAACGCAATTCGTCACCGGTTGAAAAGAACGCAACGCTAGGGCGACGGTAAACACTGACAGTGGCAATGCCCAGTGAAGCCAGCAATGGCATTTCGCGAGCAGTTACGCGATTACCCTTGGACACAACCACATCACCTAAACGGACGTCATCACCGATAGGGCGGACGTTATCGTTAGCTGGTGGCTTAATCAGAAATCGAATGGAGTCGCCGTCAACTTCGGTTTCTTCCTGCATGATAACCGTGTCGGCACCTTTAGGCATTTGGGCACCCGTCATGATGCGGATACATTGCCCTTCGCCGCAAACACCCTCAAACGGGATACCGGCAAAAGATTTACCCGCCATCGTCAAAGTGTCAGACTTTTCGAGGCCAGCACTGCGTAGCGCATAGCCGTCCATTGCCGAGTTGGCAAAAGGCGGTACGTTGATTGGAGAGAGAATATCTTCGGCGATCACCTGTCCCATCGCTTCAGACAACGAAACAGTTTGTACTGTTTCCAGTGGCTTAACTTCTGCCAAAATTTTGGTCAGAGCGGTTTCAATAGGCATCAAGCCTGGCGCGTCACAACATCCCATAAGTGGTATCCGTTATAAGTCATTAGCTTATTATGATTTGCATAAGGAATTATTATGACAAAAAAAACGGTTCATCACTAATACCTTAGTAAATTCGTAGTGTATTTTGTGTCATTTACAGGTATCCTGCGGGCTGAATTATCGCTGGCAGTTGATTTCGGGCATTTAAACAGCATTACGCCCAGGCCGGTTGGAGGGAAAGAATGACAGCATTAAGTGAATCTGCATTGAAGGTGCGTCAGGCACTGGTAGAGCGCGGACTTGAAACACCTATGACTGACAAGGTGGTAAGCCGCGAGGAGAAGAAAGAGCGAATTGAGTATCACATGCGTGAGATCCTGGAGCTGCTTTCGTTAGACTTATCAGATGACAGCCTGATGGAAACGCCGCAGCGCATCGCCAAGATGTATGTGGATGAAGTGTTCTCTGGTCTGGATTATGCCAATTTCCCTAAAATCACCGTTATCGAAAACAAGATGAACTGTGATGAGATGGTTCGAGTTAAAGATATTACGCTGACCAGTACCTGCGAGCACCATCTGGTAACTATCGACGGCAAGGCGACAGTGGCCTATATTCCTCGAGGCAAAATTATTGGTCTGTCGAAGATCAATCGTATTGTCCGTTTCTTTGCTCAGCGTCCGCAGGTACAGGAGCGCATGACCCAGCAGATTTTGGTTGCTCTTCAGACATTGCTGGAAAGCGATGATGTGGCGATTACCATGGACGCGACGCACTACTGCGTGAAAGCACGCGGCGTCATGGACGCAACCAGTTCGACCACTACGACTGCGCTGGGTGGTATTTTCAAGCGCAACCCAGCGACCCGAGCAGAATTTCTGAACGGCCTTCGTTAGAGTTAGACATGATCGTCTAGCATGAATTTACTAAATGCCAGTTGGGTTACCAGCTGGCTTTTTTGTCTCCGAGCCTTGTTTATCTATGGATTTGATTAAGCTTTCCCGAATCAGTATGAAACACCTGGTCACGCTGCATGTGATGCTGGATACGCTGAGCGTAACAGCCAGTGCAGAGCGCTTGTGCCTGAGTCCTTCCTCCGTAAGCAAAACCTTGGCACAGCTCCGGGAAAGTCTCAATGACGAGCTCTTTTATCGCCATGGCAATCAGCTTGTGGCCACGCCGCTGGCGCGTCGGTTAGGGCCAACAGTTCATCAGATGATCAACGAGATGAATCAGATGCTGACTCAGGAAGCGTTTGATCCGTCCCGTTACGAAGGGCGCTTTTCTCTTGCGATGCGGGAAAGTACCTTTGAGCTGCTTGCTGCCAAGCTGAGTGCCAGAGTGCTGGCACAGGCACCGGATCTGCGGTTGGAAATCTGGTCGAAGGACAGTATGGGCTTTGAGGGGCTGACAAAAGGGCAGCTTGATTTCATTATGCTGCCGCATGATCGTAGTCAGCCGCCAAGCTCCCAGAATAACTTGGTGTGGGAAACGCTGATCGATGATGAGATGGTGTGCCTGATGAATCCGGCACACCCGTTGGTCGAGAAGTCATTAAGCATTGATGACTACCTCAGCTATGGTCATGTCAGCATCATGGATCAGGACTTGAGTGTCCCTTTTTTTGAAATGCAGTTGGCGCAGCAACACCGTAAGCGTCGGGTTGCAATAAACGTTGCTGATTTTGGCAGTGCGGCATTAATGTGCCATCACAGCGATTTGTTGTTTACCTGCTCAAAGCGGTGGGCGAGTACAGCGATGCAGGCAAAAGGCCTGATCACCAAACCTCTTCCGTTCAATTATGGCGAGGTGTCATACAGTTTGGTGTGGCACCAGCCCAGTATGAATGATCCCGCACATCGTTGGTTATACGAGCAGATTCTGGAGTGCTGCCGGGAGGCAGAGGCAACAGAGGAAATAGAGAATTAGTGATTTTCATTATCTGCCTGGCTTTCTAGGATAACTGCTGGCAAAACCACATTTCTCACGCTTAACTGGGTAAGTTGCTCGGCAAATGCTGTTATCTCTTCTTTGCTACATGTAGGCCAACTCAGTGCTTCGCCCGAAACGCCATGATGCTGGAAGGCATTGAGGCGGATGCGGGTGTTCTCATCAGGCAACATGACGAGATAGTCGGCCAGTGCTGCAATTTCTGTCTCGAAGTCGGTAATAGTCGGAATAACTAATAGACGAAGCTCGTGCAGTTTGTTGTGATGACTGAGTAAGTGGATTGACTCAAATACCCTGTGATTATCACGGCCGGTTATCCAGCGGTGAGTGTCTTCCTGCCAGGCCTTCAAGTCGATCATCGCACCATCAATATATGGGATAACTTTTTTCCAGCCGGTTTCGCTCAGGCTGCCGTTACTGTCAATCATGCAGCTTAGATGCTGAAGATCCGAATTCGATTTTATTGCCTGGAAAAGCTCAATGATGAAATTAAGTTGCAAGGTCGCTTCGCCGCCTGTAACCGTAATGCCGCTAATGAACAGGCAATTCTTGCGAATGACTGCCAGCATGTCATCAACGGTATACTGCCGTGTTTTCGGGCTCGACTGGCGAGGGCAGACAGCAAGGCAGGTATCACAATGGGTGCAAGCATCGTTGTTCCAGCGTATTTGGTCTTTTCCTTTTGCGTCTGTAACCATGCTAAGCGCATTAGATGGGCAATGCTCGATACAGTCACCGCAATGATCACATAGCCCGATGGTATGTGGGTTATGACAGTTCTTGCAATCGAAGTTACAGCCCTGCAGGAAAATGACGAGCCTGTTGCCAGGCCCGTCAACGCAAGAGAAGGGCAGTATTTTACTGACCGTTGCAGTAGCAAGGCGATTGCTCATGCGAAGCGACTCTTGGTTTGCGGTTTAAGATGCCGGTATTGCTGGCTGCTTCTGCGCCAAGACCGGTGGTGTTGGTGCGCGAGCCGTTTTCTTTGAACTTGGCAATATCCGAAAGCTTGATCATATAGCCTGTTACTCGGATCAAATCATTCGAATCAACGTTGGCGGTAAACTCACGCATACCCAGGCTTAGTGCACCTTTACAAAGCTGGTACATCGCCTCGGGGTTGGACTTCACCGTTTCATCGATAGTGATAATATCGCTGATACCAGATGTGTAATATTGGTGGTGTTCGGCAAGAGCCTGAATATGGCTGACAGGATCCGGCTCTGTGCCGTAAGGTATGCGGACTCCCGGTGTGACATCTAGATCGAGGCTGATCCCACCTTGAGCGTGTAGCAGCGCGCGATCATTGTAGCCGTATGTCACTGGCGTTGTTTTGACGATCTTGTTCAGTGCTGATGAAATCTGATAACCAAGCTTGTTGGCTACTTCGTCATGGCCGTAGCTTGCTTGGACCTGGTCTTTTTCGAGTAGAATATTAACGGCCTCGGCCATACCGTATATTCCGAACATAGGGGCGAATCGGGATTCATCGATTAGCTGCTCGTCGACCAGGAAGCTATCAAAGAAGTGAGAGTCTTGGTGCAAGAAGGCCGAACGGGCTTCAATCAGTTCGTACATAAGTGAGGCGTAGTGTGGCAGCGCTTTCGAGAAAAAGTCTTCCTGGCTCTGCGCTTTGAGGGCGACTTCTTTCAAGTTCATTCTAACGAGAGTGTTGGCTCCACCAGCCAGCGGGAGCGAATTGTAGCAACTTACAATACCAAACCCTTTTTCGTCATAGGTATTGGCATGTACCGGATAGTTGGCGATATGTGGCTTGCTGCATTCGCAGATATTCTTTGTTGCGATCCGAAGTAGCTCATCCGGCGTGACTGTCGGGTCGTACATAAAGGTTAAATTTGGCGCTACCTGCTTCAGTTCTGCATCAATGCGAAGGATGGTACGGCAGACAATGTTGTCTGTTGGTCCAATATTAACATGCATGAAGGCATCGGGCAGGGTGCGATCGAGCATGATCCAAAATAGCTTTAGTTTTCGATAAAGGGTGTCTTCATCGACCCCTTCGGCAAAGGGCATCAGTAAGTCGTCGAGTGGTCCGAGGTATACCGGAATGTTGGTGACCGATGGAACATGGTGGTAGATAATCGTCAGGGCGTTAATTGCTTCATCGAGATCTTTAGGTGCCGATAGCTCTAAATATCGAGAACCTTGTTGAAGGTACTTGGCATAGTCAGGCAAAACATAACGAGGTTTGAACGGCGCGTTGCCTTCGAACATATCACAGATGATGCCTTCATCCATTGCGGCCTTAACTGCGTAAGTAACTGGAACATTGGGAAGACTGGCATCGGCCTCCAAAGCCAGATAGGAAGATTTCTGCTTTGGTGTCAGTGTAGGATCGGTGACGATTTGGTGGAGTTTTGCCTGAATGGTCATAACTAATACCCATTTGAAACTTATGGTTACCACACTACCGTTTTTGATTGATTTCCTGAAGTGAAAGTCTGAAAAGCTTGCTTTTGCAAAATGGAAATCCGCATTCAAGGGTCACAAATTCACTTATACCCAAGTTACCTCGTACTGGTTGTTATTTTTCGAAATGAATAGTGTATAAACCTTCATTTAATACTAATGAGTATTTTTGTAATAGAAACGAAAGGGATAAATTAATCAAAAATTACTATTGCCCATGTTATTAATAATAAAAAAGTACTAATTATCGAATTAAGTTAATAATTTTATTGTGTGTTTTAACTTGTTGATATTAAAGTGGAATATTATTATCTGTGAAGGTGGTGGAACTATAAACTTGTCACAATGTGATTTTCTTGACTAAATTTTCACATACAGACTAATTATATAGGATGTCGTAATTAGACTGGTAATTATATGATTAAAGCAATCATGGACTGAGAGCATTAAGCGCATTCTTCCTTAAACTAAGGACTGTATATAATGTTCAAAATGATTCAGACAACTCGACTTGGGTTTAGTTTGTTTTCCCTTATGATGGTAGCCAGCCCGGTAGTGATGGCCGTCCAAAGCCAATCAAGTCAAAGTCAAGCCAGTCAAACTCAGGCAGCTCGCAGTCAGTTAGGTTGGCAGTTGCTTAATCAGCACGAATTAACCAGTCAAAATCAGTTATGCCGGGATTCCATCCAATCTAATCATTATGCTTACAACGTCTGCTTCCCTGCCGCTGTTGCAACAATCTATGCGGAGAATGACTACTTTCCAATTTGGACAGACGACGCATCACGTCAAGAACTTTTGGTTCAGTTGAAGTCATTGGTTTATGCCGAACTGGTTCCGGGATTGGCTAAGCGCCTTTTTGAACTTGAGAGCCTTGCTCAATTCCATGATCTACGAAGCTTTGATCTTCTTGCCACGGATTCTCTGTTGGTCTACCAGGCAATCATTGCCCAGATACAAGCTACCCCTAGTTTGTTGTTTAAGCACCATTATTTAACGGTTCCTTCGGGTATATCTATCGAGCGACATCATTCACTATCTGCTGCATCGATAAGGGATGAGCTCAATCGTCTTCGTCCCCAAACCAAGCGCTTCGAACGCTCGGTTGCACTTGCCGAGCGGCTTCACAGCCAGACTCCTCACCAATTGATTTTCACCGGGAACAAGCGTTTGATCAAAGAGGATCAACCCATCGTTCAAGGTCATTTGCTGCTTGATGTGCTCTATAGCTATGGCGACATTAGCCAAATTGATTATGAGGTACTGAGTGATCATGAGGAGATCAGGAATACAGGCGAGGTCACCTATGCCATTAAAGCGTTCCAGCGCCGGAACGGGCTCGAAGATGACGGTGTTATCGGTCCGGCGACAGCGAGACAGCTTGCCTTGCCTTATTCAGAGGTTGCCCGGGTAATTGCCCTGAATTTGCAGCGAAGTCGTTTCGGAACCAAAGCGGCAGACAGGCCGTTAATTCAAGTTAATATTCCGGACTATATGCTAAGGATGACTCAGCAAGACCAGGTGCTTTTTGAATCGAAGGTGATCGTTGGCAGAACAAGCCGGCCAACATATTTGTTTTCATCTTCGCTCAATACCATGGTCGTTAACCCTTACTGGAATGTGCCCACGACCATTAAGCAGGAAGATGTCATACCGAAGGTGAAAGAATCAGTCAATTACTTGGTTGAGAAGAACTTAAAGATCGTCAAAAGCTGGCGAGATCGCAGCGTTATCTTGCCAGAGCAGATCGAGTGGAGCACGGTGGATCCTGAGACCTTCCCCTACGAGTTTCAGCAAGGGCCAGGACCGGCCAATGCATTGGGAAAGGTGAAATTTCTGATGCCTAATGACTACTCCGTGTTTTTGCATGATACGCCCGCACGAAGCCTGTTTAACAAGAAAAGGCGCAATTTTAGTTCCGGTTGCGTAAGAGTAGAGAAAGCCGATGAACTGGCAGAGTTAATCTTGCAGCATCAACGTCGTGACGGAATTGCGCCTTACCATAAGATGGTCAGCGATGAGCAACAAGACACGGTGAGTCTGGCACGAAGGGTAAATGTTGACTTCATGTATCTGACAGCCTGGGTTGATGAAAATGAGCAGCTCCAGTTGCGTGAGGATATTTATGGCTATGATCGTCCCGGAGAGAAGAGTGTCGAGCCGCAATATATCACCTTGAAAGACTTCAGGTATTAGTTAGCCTGATTTCACCAGGGAAAAGCAAGGAAAAAGCCTGATCCCTTATAGAGTTCAGGCTTTAGTGTATACCCTAGCTAGCTTTTTATTACGAAGCCGTTGCGGTTCGTGTTTTCCATAGCGAGCCAATTATCGCTGTCGATATTGTCAGAATGATGACAAACAACGAAATAGGTGTCGGGATAGCCCAGTTGGTTTCCATCAACAGCATTTTGATACCAATAAAGCTGAGGATGAACGCAAGCGCCGGACGCAGGTAACAAAACCGTGTCAGCATACCTTCTAGAACAAAGTACAATGAACGCAGTCCGAGCAGGGCAAACACGTTTGCAGTTAATACCAGAAATGGTTCCTTGGTTACCGCAAAGATCGCCGGGATCGAATCCAGAGCAAACATCACATCTGTCAGTGCAATAACGGCGATAACAATCATTAGCGGTGTCGCTATCCAGCCTTTGTTATCCCTGATAAGGATTTTCGTACCCTGATAGTTATCACTTACCCGGAAGCATTTCTTAACCAGCCTAACTGGTGCCGAATCCGAGAAGTCTTCTTGCTCGTCGTCATCTTCGCGCCATAATTTATAGCCCGTATATAGCAGGAATGCAGCAAACACATAGAGTACCCAGTGGAACTGGGTCAATAGCTCGGCACCGACTGCAATCATGATCCCGCGAAGGATTAGTGCGCCGACCACGCCAAGCATCAGTACCCGGGGACGAATCGCTTCAGGGACGGCAAACTGACCGAAGATCAGGGCAAATACGAACAGGTTGTCGACACTGAGCGATTTTTCCAATAGATAGCCTGTCAGAAAAGCCGTTGCAGCCTCACTGTTGCTATAACTACTGTTTGGGGCCATTTGCTGCCAATACAGATAGAGCACAACATTAAAGGCCAAAGCGAGTGCAACCCAGAATAGGCTCCAGATAGCGGCCTTTTTGATAGTGACCTTACCGCCACGGGTTTGGTACAAGTCCAGCGCCAGCATGATGACAGTTAGAACAGCGAACCCTTCATAGCTAAAAAGGCTCATGGTTTTCTCCTTCCGAATGCGCGCGGAAGGGACGGGTGACGTAAGAAAAGCCTGACCTTCCGCGCATTACAACACAGCACAAGTGTGCATAAATAATGGCGTTGGTCTCGTCAGAATGGTGCTAAATGTCATGAAATAACAAGCAAATCCATTCTCGACTGCCGGAAGCATGATGCTTCGGGATGACGACAGGCGAACAATTGGTGACTACTCCCCAAACAGGGGGATTTTATGAGAACTTCGGGATGAGCGCTATCATTATTTCTCCTCTCTCTCACGTTTTTTAGCGGCAGAGAGCACAAACCGAATGTACATAGGAAAGCATTCCAATGCATCAGGAAAAGCCGAAAAATAACTGTGATATTATTGTTCGTGATGTCGATCATAATTTCAATAAATAAGCACACATTCTTATTATAATAGCTAACTGGTATTTATGGATTTACTGTTAGTATTCTTTGTAATTGTTAGGGAATTAATAATTACATCTTTTTCAACCTTTTCCTTAACAATTGTGCGCGGCATGCTCCTTAGGTGTTTTTCGGCTATTTTTTGAAGGTGAAGGCTTAGAAATGGCAAGTTTATCTCTTGTTAAGAAAATAATAACGGGTGTTTCGTTATTGGTCTTACTCATTGCATCAATTGGTACCTGGATGGCGGTGAATAAAATTTCAGACTTGACGCAAACCAATATTCGTAATGGATTAGCGACGCAAGTGAGCGAAAAAGCTCAGTTTGCAAAAGGTTATATCCTTAAGTATCAGGCAGTTGTAGATACATTTCTTAATGGTCCTGATTTGCAGGACTTTATCGAGGAAAGAAATAATCACGAAGAGTCATTAGATTCAAAGGAATACAATTCAATATTGAAATACATAAACAGGATGAATGAAATAGACTCTAATTTATTCAGCTTGTTTTTCTCTTTGGATAAAACGGGAGAGTATTTTGATTCCTCTGGGCGATATTTTGATCCAAGTGTTGATTTAAAGAAGCGTCCATGGTGGAAAACAACGCTAAATAATAAAGGTTCCTGGTTGACAACGGCGATCGATGTGCGAAACGGTAATCTAAATGGTGCTATTTATATGCCTATTTATGATAGCTCAGGTGCATTAAAATTCATCGGTGGAGCCGACATAAAAATTACCGCTTTGCAAAAAGCCCTGTTGGATGAAACGCGTTATTTAGGTCAAGGAACGCCTTTTTTATTCAACGGTAATGGCGATGTGATGCTGTTTTCAGGCATGGATACTGAGCAAGTTAAAGAGCTTACACTAGAAAAGCTTGATCGAGAAAATGCAGGGTTCTCACAGTTGCGGCTGGCTGAACACAATACGGCCACCTGGTTCTCGGAAGTCGAGTGGCAGGGACACAAGCAGCTGGTGGCCATTCAGGATATTGCTCTTGACTACCCGAAAATGGACTGGAAACTTGCTCTGATGGTGCCTATGTCTATGGTCGAAGAGCCGGTCAGTGCCGCCAGAACGCAAGCCATTATATTCGCAGTATTAGGTGTAGTGGTGCTGGCGGGTGCGTTGGGCTTGTTCTGCATGAAATCTTTGGCTCCGCTGAATCAAGCGGCGATGGCTATGCGGGATATCGCTCATGGTGACGGTGATTTAACCCAGCGTCTGAGCATGGAGCGTGAAGATGAAATTGGCCGCGTTGCTGTGGCATTTAATGATTTTGCCTGCAAGATCCAAGGTTTGATTAAACATAGCCGTGAATTGGCCGGTCATGTAGAGCAGAACAGTCGCGGGATGGAACAGACTATCAAGGCAACCAATGATGCTGTTCAGGTGCAAAAAGATGAGCTGGACCAGATTGCTACCGCCGCTACTGAAATGGGGCACGCCGTTCGTGAGATTTCCGCAAACGCCGAGCAAACGCGTACCATGACCCAAGATGCTGAAGGGCTGGTCTCTACAAGCCATAGCACAGTGCTGTCGGCTATCAGGAATGTAGAACTGTTGTCGGAAGAGATCTTCAATGCCGAAGAACTCGTACTGAATCTTCGTCATGACGCTGATCAGATTGGTCAGGTTCTCGGTGTTATCAGTGACATTGCTGATCAGACGAACTTGCTGGCTTTGAACGCGGCGATTGAAGCAGCCCGTGCGGGTGAATATGGCCGAGGCTTTGCCGTTGTTGCCGATGAGGTACGCAGCCTTGCCAGCAAGACGCAGCAGTCGACTGTTGATATTCGGAAAATCATCGAGCAATTGCAGTCTAATACTCAAAACGTGGCTTCTGTGATGGGGCGTAATCGAACTCAGGCTGAGCAGACAACCACGGAGTCACGAAACGTCGGTGAGGTACTGGATCAAATTATGAGCGCCATTTCAAACATCCAGGCACAGACAGAGCAGATTGCCTGC
This sequence comes from Photobacterium proteolyticum, assembly GCF_001939735.1. Taxonomy (GTDB): domain Bacteria; phylum Pseudomonadota; class Gammaproteobacteria; order Enterobacterales; family Vibrionaceae; genus Photobacterium; species Photobacterium proteolyticum. Next base: position 36,225 of record NZ_MJIL01000094.1, on the reverse strand, counting down.
GCGACCTCCGAGCAGACTGAAGTGGTTCAGGAGATCGGCCGCAATGTTAATCGTGTTAATGATATGGCTGATGAAACCAGCGCCCAGATGGAGGTGGCGGTGAGTGAAACTCAGCAGCTCAATCATAATAACGGGGAGCTACAAAAGGCGATAAACCAGTTCAAGGTGTAGTTAACTTGTTCCTCTGAGTATTGAAAACCTATAACGGTAAGCCCGTGACTGTCATCGTTGCGGGCTTTTATCTTTCTGGGAAAGCTGTTTTAAACTGGCAAAACTTCAAATTGATACAATACTTAACCGATACTGAATGCTAGTTTTTTAATCAGTGCAAAAAAAGATTCTTGAATAGATAGCCGCGTTTTGATCCATTCAAATTGATATTGTCATAATGAGCCTAATTTCATAGGGAATAGATTATGGAAAGAAAAATGCTGATTCGGAATATTTCTTATATGGAGCGCGAGTTATCTCAAATGAAAAAGGAGCTGGCGTCGCTGGATGCAAGGTGGGAGCAGCAGGAGAAAGGTGACTACCGGCATATTGAAGATGATGTAATGTCGGACGACCGACGATAGAGCTCAGCACAGGTTGAATTAACGTAAAGGGGATGGTCAAAGCCATCCCCTTTGCTTGTGAGGAAAAAGTCAGCAGCCTGGTGAGCGTTGAACGTCCATAAGCCGTATCAACAGTAAAGCGCTTACATACGATTAATGTCTTAGACATACTTCAACATGCTAAATAAATATTCGCCCTCTAAGGCCAAGAACAAAGGCATTGCTTTCGCCTGAAAGCAGCGGGTTATTGATCCACTGTAGATCCGGAGTGAGCTGAAAGTAGTCGCCAAACTGCATGTTGTAGAAGACCTCTACGACGGATTGGCTATCATTCGTTCCCCAAGCCTCTTTGTTTGCCTGACTCCAGTTAATGGCAAGGCCAAGATTATTATTTTGTGCACCTAGTGAAAAGTAGCCAAATCCAGCCGATATCGAGGTTTCATACAGTGCAGCATCGCCCTCAAGTGAGAAACCACCGCGCAAGAACGGCATGATATGCGGCGTGACAAAGTAGCTGAATGAGTAGTTCAATCCTTGGCTTGTAAGGGCACTATGCCTGGCACTTCCGTCATCATTAAATGTCGGGTCAATATGCCAGTAGGTTAGGTGGATGTTATCGGTGTATATCTGTTCTTGTGAGGCGGTCCAGCCAAGTTCTACAGAGGTAAAAAAGTCGTTGTCGTTAAAGAAAGTATCAAAACCTTCAAACACATCTTCAATATCCGAACGCCCATTAGCATCCGCCATCCCCGCAACGACATAGATATTGTTGGTAATCATATGGCCTGCAGAGAGGGACAATAGGCCATCATCTGGTAGGCCGATTGTTCCAGCACCTGTCTGGAAGGCTAAATTAGAGAATGCAGTCCATGGGCTAGCCAGAGCGTAGGTATCAACATAGTCGGTTACATCCTGAAAGCCCACAATGAATGAGGTTTTACCGTTGTTTAGACGTTGCTTCCAATAAAGGTTCGTAAGGCGACCACCTTGGTCATTAAATGCTGGCTGAATAAGGCCTATGTAGCCTAAGCTTTCTTTACCACTGAAGCTAGAAAGGAAGGCATAATCTTTAGGAGGGATATCAGAGTAGGCATGACGGTGCTCAATTTTCCATACTAAGGAACCTATATTTTGAGTATCACGCCCCACGATGTCCCACTGTCCATAGAAACGAGCCACGCCACCACTGGTATTCACACTATTCCCTTCGCTACCATTAGCAGAATTAAAGCCAACCGCATTATAATCGATTCCGAGAGTAACGCCTTCTTTTGCGAGTTCTTCACGCCATGAGCGTTTTTGGGCAGTCTGTTCCTGAATAGTATTGTCTACGGAATCAGGGCCACCAAAATTTGCGGCCGAGACAGCGCTTGGGAGCAACGACGCAAACAGTACCACGCTGACGTTGATCTTAGTGTGTAGCATAATCTACCTTTAACTATCTATAATCAGACACTTTTGAAGCATTCAGACTATAGCCCATAGTGATGTGACTAGCGCCGTCAAGAATATAGACTTCTTCAGACATGATCTTTGAGATGATGGTTCCTTCGACCCATACTGGGTGTTGAACCGTTCTCATTTTATATCCTTCAGGGAAAGAGATGCGGATAATCTGGTTTGGCGGAGGTGGCGGCATATGTATACACGCACCAGCAAACGGTACGAGTAGAAAGTCAGTTGTTACCATAGCGTCAGAAAATTCAATTGGGACAAGAAAGCCAGGGATCCGAACTTTTTTACCATCGAACGCCCTAGTGGTTGTTTCCGCCGCCTTTTTCTGGGTTTGTATGTATACTTCTCGCAACTCAAGCAGTTCATCGGCATCGATACCTTCCGATTTTAATTGCACTTTCATTGATTTCAAACGCTCCAGGTCATGCTGGGAGCTAGAGTTCATCAAGGTGAATATTTGTTGGATTTTCAGCCTGTTTTCGTAACTGAGATCAGGAAGAGTCACCATATTTTGAGCCGTTTCAGGTCTGAGCTTTTGCCAGTCAAGAGTGATCATCTCATTGGCAAAAATACTAAAAGATGCCAATGTAAGTAGAAATGGAATAAGTCTCGTCAACACTATGCTTCCTTACTTCTAATTTCTAAAGCAACAGAGCGAAAGGTAGGTGAAGCTAGAGAGTATTTTTATAGATAACACCATCTTTCATGATTAGCCGAATCGTCTCGGGACTTTCCGGGCGTTTTTCTGCGCCAAACCATTTGTCGCCAGTACCGACCACAGAAAAGTTTTCTAACGGGTTGCCATCTAGCAATAGGATGTCGGCATAAGCACCAGCTTCAATTACCCCCAATTTAGCGCTAGGGTAAGGGTTGGTGAAGTCACCTGTCAGTTTAGAAATCTCCCCGCCGATTGACGTCATCGTTTTTAATGATTCATAAGAGCCGAAGAACTCGTTATTTAAGTGCTTTTCGTAAGCGATTTGAATGTTACATGCATCGACAGAGCCTACACAGTCAGTTTGGAACCCTCGTTTAACCGGGCATTTCTTCATGTTTGGTATGTAGTTTTTAAATGTTTCGGTTGCTGATTTCGCTTTCGCCAGGCTAGAAGGGACATTTTTTACTGCTGGAATATCTAACAGGCCAGGGTCAAATGCTGTCAGGTTCGTGGTTATATATGCGCCTTTTTCATTCATTTTTTCAGCTATTTCACAGTCAAAAGCGAAGCCATGCTCGATAGAAAGGACCCCGGCATCGAGCGCATTCAGGATTGCCTCTTTACGATAAGAGTGAGCCATGACATAGCTGCCATAACTCTCAGCAACAGCTACTGCGGCTTCAATCTCTTCAGGGGAACCAGCCAGAAGCTGCCAGGGATCAAATGCAGATACCACCCCGCCAGATTGCATGTACTTTAGCTGTGTTGCGCCCATACGAAAGTTGTTACGGGCGTACTTTTTAACCTCTGCAATGCTATCGACTTCTTGTGAAAGATTTAAGCGGCCGAAGTTTGTTTCCGTACCAACAGGGGCCGAGTAGTTTGCAAAGTCAGCGTGCCCTCCTCGAGTGCCAAGAAATGCTCCTGATGGATAGTAACGAGGACCAATAATCTCTCCTGCATCAATAGCTCTTCTCAGACCGCCGTTAGCGCCACCAGCATCGCGTACTGTTGTGAAGCCTTGCATGAGATACATTTTAGCCATCCGAGTGCCATGGATAGCAAAATCTTCCCACGTTTTATCGGCCTCCATGGCCGGTAAGTTGGGTCCCATTAGCATCAAGTGGGCGTGGTTTTCAATAAAACCAGGCGTGAGGGTTTTGCCTGTACCATCAATGACAGTCGCATCGCTTCGCGAATCAATCTCCTCGGCAGAAATTGTTTTGATGATATTTCCTTCAACGAGGACATGGTGGTTTTCAAACAGTTTATTTTCGATGCCATTAAAAATAGCGACATTTTTGAAAACAATTTGTTCTACTTGCTTTTCGCTAAGATTTTCTTCTGTAGCATAAACCATAGCGCTCATTACAATTAGCGTAGGAATAAGAACAAAAATCTTCATTTTAACCCCTCGGTAAATAATGATTAATCGCTATTTGAACAATGATTATCTATATGAGAAATAGAGTGGAAAGGCCTCAGAACGAAGTTAAGCCTAGGCTGGTAGCCTTGTCAATATTATGCTGGATATAGGCTATGTTATAAATCAATAATGATTAATTATATCAAAAGTAATAAAATTATCTTTTATAAGAATTATGACTAACACAACAGTATTAAACTGGTAACGTTTATAGGGTTAATTAGAGTAGCATTAGAAAATGTGAGCAAAATTGAAAGTAAAGAATACGGTTAGAACAACAAATTTATCTTTGGCAAGTGAGTTATTAAAGTCAGTAGACTCATATACGGCATTGAATCATTCGCACCACTTAACTGCCATATCGTACGTGGGTCAGCGATTCTAACACAAGCCTTCGGATCAAACTTTTGCAAGGCTTTTTCTTTTATATTCAACTGATGGTGCTCCAACTAAGTGCAATGCACTACTGTCATCCCGGTTATGGTGCAACGGAGCGACGTGTTTGTTCGTCGTACGTCCGCCAAAAGCGGTACTAGAGCAGAAGAGCAACAAGGTTGTGCTGAAGTCGAAGAGGATCCAAATACTGGCTTGATCTTTGCTGTTAATGTTTCAAGTCAAACGAAAAAGGGGTTATCCGATGAAAGATGAGACCATAACAGTCATTCTGGCTGGTGGAGAAGGGAAGCGCTTGTCACCGCTTACAGATAATCGCGCAAAACCAGCGGTACCTTTCGGCGGGAAGTATCGGATTATCGATTTTACCCTGGCGAACTGTCTGCATTCCGGATTAAGGCAGATACTGGTACTGACACAATATAAGTCCCATTCACTTCAGAAGCACCTTCGTGATGGCTGGTCGATCTTTAATCCCGAGCTGGGTGAGTACATCACTGCTGTTCCGCCGCAGATGCGTACCGGTGATAGTTGGTACCAGGGCACAGCTGATGCTATTTACCAGAACTTATATTTGCTTTCTCGTAGTGCAGCCAAGTATGTCGTTGTCCTTTCTGGTGATCATATTTATCGCATGGACTATGCACCAATGCTGAAGCACCATAAAGAGTCAGGTGCTGAGTTGACAGTCGCCTGTATGGAAGTGCCCAGGGATGAAGCACGTTCTTTTGGTGTCATGGCTGTCAATAATCAGTTTCAGGTGACACAGTTTGCCGAAAAGCCTGAAACCCCGTCTGCTATTCCCAATAAGCCGGATTCCAGTTTGGTTTCTATGGGGATTTATATCTTTTCGATTGATGCTCTGATCAGTTCGTTAGAGAGTGATGCTATCAACCCGCATTCTAGTCATGATTTCGGTAAAGATATCATTCCGGGGCTAATCGACAATCAAAGTGTCTTTGCATATCAGTTCGGTGGGGAAGAGGGACGTGTAAGCCAGGACGCCTACTGGCGTGATGTCGGCACAATTGATGCGTATTATCAATCGAACATGGATTTGTTAAAGGTACAACCGCCATTGCAACTGTACCAGCAGGACTGGCCGATCCGTACTTATGAGCCTCAACTACCTCCGGCACGTACCGTTTCATCGGCGGCTGGTAACGAGGGTATTTTTATTAATTCGATTATCTCAAGTGGCGTCGTTATTTCCGGCGGTTCAGCACAAAATTCAATATTATTTCCACAGGTTACAATCGAAAATTCAGCAGTGGTGATAAACAGTATTTTATTTGAAGGCGTCACCATTGGGGCTGACTCACACCTTGAAAATTGTATTATAGATAAAAATGTTAATATTCCTCCAGGTACCATAATTGGTGTAAATAAAAAGCAAGATAAAGAACGATTTCACGTGTCAGAAAATGGTGTGGTTGTTATTTCTGCGCCTCAACAATTTTCCTAGATAACACAGTCATAAGGATGCTTTCAGGGAATAAAATCTTATCAGCATAAAATTATATTAAGCAAAGTAATAATAGATAGAACATTAATTGTTAACCATATGTTTTATCTGTGTTGCTTTGTTTGTGCTTGTTATGCGGTTTCGCGAAAGAAAGTGAAGAAAATTGTAGGTTAGGTCAATATTTCAGCAACGTGAAGCATGTGTTTTGAAAGTTTTGTTGATGTTAATCAATTGTTTGTTAGGTATTTTAATATTGGTTTTTAGGCTATAAAAGTAAGATCAGACGCAAATTTTGAAAAATAAACAATTCCTCAGAAACAAGTTAGTCGTATAGTTGAATACGGTTACAAGTAGATGCCAATCGTCACACTGAGTCGCAACAACAGTGGTTATGTTTCTTTTAAGGATGATTATGGAAACATCAGTTGAAATCTCAAAAAATAGTAACGTCGTGTTTGATTACACATCGTTCTTATCTGCATCTTGTAAACATAGGATGACTTTTAGCGATGCATTAAAGGCGTTAATTCCGGCATTTGAAATTTCATGGACATCTTCATTGCCAAAAGAATTAACCGAGTCAGAAAAATTACAGATGCAGGCATTAAAAGTGCTGTCAACCAATACCAGTGATTCGAATAATTTGATCCGTTTGCTGCGCTTGGCACGAGCTGAACAGATTGACGAATTGTTGATTACTTTGCCGTATGCCCTGGAAAGTGAGCAGCTTGATCAGATTGAAAGCAGAGCCAGTTGTAGGATTACCATGGCGTCTGATAATGGTGAGGAACTGAGAGTTCACATGGTTGAGCCTTAAATGCCGAGTTGTTTGAAATCAAATAAAAAGCCAGCTGTTAAGCTGGCTTTTTTCTTGATTGGTGATAACTCAGATCATTCCCTGCCATAGCATGCCCACTGCAAGGCATGCTGCGACGGTCAGGAGGCTGGCTGCAGCTTTCTCAGAGCCGACAAAGATATCTGTATTTTGCTCTCGCTTAGCCTTGATATAGAAATATAACCCAGGCAAGTACAGCAACGCGGACAGTAGCAGGTAGTTCAGGCCAGACGCGTAGAGTAACCAAATACCGTAAAGGCTTGCACCCAAACCGACCCAGAACAATGAGCCTCGATCCTTTCGCTCGATAGCCAGTTTCAGCGTATAGGCACCAACGAGGAAGTAAGGAACCAGAATCATTTCAGATGCGATTGCCAGCAGCATATCGTAGGTACTACCCGCAAAAACAACAAAAAACAATGAAATCTGAACGCAGCCGTTTGTCAGCAGTAGGGCATTCACCGGGCTGCCGGCTTTGTTTTGCCGGGCTAGGCTTTTCGGGAACATGTTGTCTTTTGCGCCAAGGTAAGGGGCTTCAGAAGCCAATACTGTCCAGCTCAAGAAGGCGCCACAAACAGAAATCAATAGCCCACAGCCAATGATGACTGAACCCCAGGGGCCTAAAATTTCTGTCAGTACTCGCGCCATGGACGGGTTCTGATAGGTAGCCAGCTGTTCGGTACTGATCACGCCCATAGAAAGTAATGTCACCAGCACATAGATAGTAAGGGCGGTCAGTAAGCCTAATATCGTTGCACGGCCAATATCTTTGCGGCTCTTAGCTCGGCCTGAAACAACAACCGCACCCTCGATACCGATAAATACCCACACTGTTATGAGCATGGTGCCTTTAACCTGAGACAGCAAATCATGCTGCTCGTCAAAATGCATGCCGGTGAAGTCAAAAACAAAGGTATCCCATTGGAAGGCAATCAGAGCACAGAAAATGAAAAGAAACAGCGGGATCAGTTTGGCAATGGTTGTGATCATATTGATCACTGCGGCAGTTTGGACACCGCGTTTCACGAGAGCGTGAACTACCCAGAGCAGAATGGATGCTCCTGCGACGGCTAGCCAGGTATTGCCATCACCGAACAATATCATGTCTGGTTGGTCAAACAGCATTCCAAGCGTACTAAAGACAATAACCAGGTAGGAGACATTGGCAAGCATGGCGCTCAACCAGTAGCCCCATGCTGAACAAAAGCCAATGAAGTCTCCAAAACCGGCTTGGGCATAGCCAAATACGCCGCTTTCAATTTCTGGTTTAAGTCTGGATAAATGTTGAAAGGAGAGTGCGAGAAAAATCATTCCGATTCCCGTGATTGTCCATCCAATCATCACGGCAGCAGGGCTGGCCACGTTGGCCATGTTTTGGGGAAGGCTGAAGACTCCGGCTCCAATCATTGAACCGATAACGAGCGCTGTTAATGCACCCAACCCTAGTTTCTTTTCCATTTTATAGATCCGGTTTAAATGACTAACATTTTGTACGTGCTAGGCATTTTATTATGGTTTCACTGCTTATTGCACAAGAAATGCGACGCATATTGCTCAAAAGGCAGTTAATAGCACTGTTTGTTGTACTGGATCAAAAAAGCCACCAATAATAATTATTTAGTGGCTCCTTGCTGGTTGGAATTTGCACAGGTTAACTAATGTATGGTCACTTTTGATTTGCTGTGGCGATTAATGACAAAAGCATAAGATGAACCAGCTTCTGCAGCATGACGAATGCCCGCGCACTCGAAATCCTCAACATCACCCGTTGCAATAACAGCACTGCAATTTCCTGTGTGTAGTGCCTTTTCCATTAATGCCTGATCAGACAATCCTTTTTTATTTTTTAACAACAGCACTTTGTTCAAGTCGACACCAGCGCTTTGAAGCAGGTTTTTGTCAAGCATGGCTTCATCACCGATAAACATGATCCAGCGGCTTTGTTGACTGGCCTGCTTCAAAATACGGAGGAAGTAGGCCAGTTGGGTCTGCTTTTCATCTGAGAAGCAAACCTCAATAGGGCACTTTACCGGTTGGACAAGCGCTGGTGAACTAGTAAGGGTTGCAAAAGAAGATTTATAGACTTGTGATGCAGAAACCGATTGTAGGTTGTCAAATAGTGCTGTCATTGTTCGTCATCCTTACTAGTGGTTATTTATACATGCTGTATGCCTATACAGTAGTTTTATTCAGGCAGGGTTGCAAGCACTTTTTGTCGTTAAAATCGCAATCAATGGATAATGAAGTTTCGCCCTAAGACTGGTTTTTAATATAAGCAACTGTTTATTAATGAATATTAGTACAGACTCAAATTGAGTAGGTATCTAAGTTAAAATGGGCTGGTTATGTATTGAGTTGATAATATTGAGGTATATCACACTAATGACAGTGGTTTATACAGTGGTTTATACAGTGGTTTATACAGTGGTTTATACAGTGGTTTATACAGTGGTTTATACAGTGGTAATTGGTTTTGCATCTGTTACGGGGCGCTTGTTTATGCTTGCAGTAAGCAGAGGGTGTCAAACCTCACAATTGCTGACTGATAATTCGGCTTTTTTTACTGATAAATTAGACTCAAATCAAGTTGCATATTGAGTCTATTGGTATTATTAGCATACTTATTTTTAGCGTGAATGCGTGGCAAGCAGTTGGCAATAGCCGAGTGATGTCATTTGGAGTGCAGGACTCTTGTGAATACCAGAGTGATTTTGATATCGCATTATATTTACGGAACGTCATTATGTATGTACTTCAGCATGTTTGGATTGAGAAAAACACAAGCACTATTAGTTAGTGTTCGCTCAATAATCAATAACAAGGAGTTTTTTAGGTGGAAAAAGCAAGAATGAATGTTGGTATTCCTGAAGGAATGACCATTAATTCGGGCTATGACGGACTAACAATTGAGCGTAGGTGGTATACAAGTAAAACGTTATTTTATGCGGGATTTGCGGTTATTTGGAATGCTTTTCTGTTTAATTGGTACAGAGAGTTTCCGGGATTTGACGCATTGACTGAAGATAATATAATGACTTATCTATTTCCTGTGGGTCATGTGGCAGTTGGCGTTGGCTTAATATATTACGTTGTTGCAGGTTTTTTGAACAAAACAACTGTTACTGTTAGCCACAGTAATGTTGAGTCGAAAATATCACCAATACCTTTTGGTTTAAAAAAAGTTATACCAGCACCTTCAATTGAGCAGGTTTACTGTAAAGAGGTGACGAAAAGCTCTAAGAACGGTGAGAGTGTGACATTTGAGGTCAGAGTAATACAAAAGGACCGCAAGAATACGTGTTTAGTCTCAGGGCTGGAGACAAGTGAACAAGCGCTTTTTTTAGAGCACGAGATAGAGTCATACCTTGGAATAAAAGATGTAAGCGTAAAAGGTGAATTGGGATAATCTCTGTTACCAGAGACTATACTCGTAGTTAGGACTAGGCTCTTATTGAAATTGACTTAAGATACTGTCTCATTCATATGATCAAACAGTATCTTAAGTCGGCTGAGAAGCTAGTTTTTCTGCAGTTTTGAAAACTGCTCTTCGATCTTCAACAGATGGCAAACGATACTCTCGATGAGCTTCTGCACTTCATTCTCGTTGGTCAGAGAAAGGAGTACAGGGTCGGTATCAAAAGCGTCCCCAAATTCTGCGAACTTTACGATAGGCTGCGAAGATTGCTCATCATTGTAGTAACAGGTAATCCAGTCATCTTTCTTGCTGTTAACAGCGTTTCCAGTAGGTAGGAGAGGCGCAATATCGTTTTTGATGTCGCGTCTGCTGACAGCATTTCCATGTTCATCACAAACACGCAGCCCATAATGAACCCAGCTATATAGATTGATATACATGTATACGCTCATATCGGCGTATTGCCCAACAGGGTACTTGAGTCCGATATTTTTGTTACCTTTGCTATTTTGATAGTAGTTCTCCGATATATCTTTTATCGATTTACCACCATAGACTGCTACGATTTTTTCCTGACTCTCCAAAGCTTGTTTGAGTGTTGTCCAGAAACGCTCCTGAAGCATTATCTTACTTTTTACAATTGCATGTTCGATGGCAAGAGCTGCTTGTAAGTCATTAGGGTTTGATGCCAGTTGTTTAGCCAATTCCATCTTAAATTCCTGTCGTTGCCCGGTTAATTTCTCAATGAGAAGTTTGTATTGAACTAATGCTTCCCTAAGAACTGGTTTCATTGCCGCCTCTTTAATACAAGCCGTGAGCCAGTCGACGATGTGGCTGCTAAATGCAATAAGCTCATATTGTTTATCAGTAAGGCTATTGAGGCTGCCTGTACTTGGTTGAGCACCAAAGAGGGTGAGATAATAAAGACGAACTTCTTTATTGGTCGCTCTTTTCTTTAGCTCCAGAAAGTAGTCATACAATTGGTTGTGTTGATCGGCAGCATCAATCTTCATCTCAATGCCAATCATTGAATCTGCTGATTCAATGGTAAAGTCAATTCTGCGGCCTTCATCAGTGCCGTCTTCACGTTTTACCGTGTACTTACCACGCTGATTGTCTAGAGAGAGGACATCAGCGATAAACAATTCCAGAAAAGTTGTCCCCATTCCGTGGCGTCCATGAGGGTTGAGTAACTCATAGATAAATCTCGAATGGGTTTCAACTTCTTTTCGCTCCATTTTTAATATACTGAAGATATTAAAACGCTCTCCTTGTTGATTGGAAAATGCTCGATGTTGTTCAAGTAATAGGTGAGTGCGATGCAGTAGATTGGTTTCGTTAATTGGGCTGTTAGCGTTGTTCTGCAAGTTCGGAAGTTCCTTTTTGTTTACATAACAGGCAGGTGCCAGTTCTTGTGAGCTTTATTGAATGGTTGCCTATGCTGGTAGATTTTATGCCTGAACATTTAATAGAGTCTTTGTCGTGCATCACAAAGTCACAGGTGCGAGCTTTAGAGTATAAGGGTGAGGAATGGACTTGAATGAGAAACAATCAAAATTGCTGAAAGAAGTGAAATGTTTGCTTAAGGATATTGATGGTGAACTACACTTTCGCTTGCCTCATTCCTCCAAGCGAACTGATATTCGGGATATGCTGGAATGGCTGGAGACCGGCGAGCCTGTCGGCAACTTTGAGGTTCTGTACGATCTTGAACAAGAAAGTGAGAACACAGAGGGTGAAGATAATAGAGATGGGTTTTGGAACTCTCCGCTAGAAATTATTTTGGAACAACCTGACATGGTGACTCAGATTATGCTGAAGCTGGATCAGCATCATGGTGAAGAATTGATTTACGAGCCCTTAATCTGCGAAGTGGGCAAGCCTTTTTACTTCACTCTCTCAAAACATCGGTGCCAGGGCGAACTCGAAGCCTTTGTGATTCTGTTCTGCCATTATCTCAGGTATATGGAGGAATTGAACTGGGAGGAGATACGTCCTGAAAATGTAGATAATTTGATTGACGACAAGCTGATCTATTCAGTGGCAATGTGCTGCGAAAGTATCGTTCCGGCAGAAGCTGTAAAGAGTGAAACTCATTGGCATATAAACGTTGCATTAGACGATATTTTAATAAACTCTGGCAACCCAGATGTTGGGATCATACATAATGGAATAAGGCTTGAGATTGATGAAAATTATGAGCCTCCCATTAGTCCCTTAATCCATAATGCTTTTCAGCTCGAGCTGGACAATGATAACCCGTTGTTCTTTTTCGAGACTGAGAATGAATATGTGCTTTTTGGGAGTTAACGGATGAATCGATGCACATTGACCCTGATATCTTTGATGCTAGTTAGCCGAACCATGCCAGTACTAGCTTCAGACAGTCAGATTTTACGGCACATTGAAGCCCTTAGCCGAGATTATTACTACGTGCATATCGAAAAGCCTGCACGGCCGTTTCAGGTTCAGGATATAGTCGGAGGCGAGCATGAGAATAAGTACCATATCCTAGGTTTTAAAGGTGATTCCTTTATTATTTCGCTCGAGTCAGCAGAAGGTGAGGCAGGGTACTCGTTGTATGGCGATGGGTTTGAAAGAGTAAGGGAAAAACACGGTGATAGGGTAACCGTTCAGGGCTCCCAAACCTGGATTAGTATTGGTGTGTCAGCAACGCCTTATGCGGAATATATATTAACGGTACAAAAGCATGAACAATAAAATCGTTAACCAACAACACACATTTCGAGTTCAAACAAAAGCCTTGCTTGATTTATTGCCAACACTTAAGGCTGAACTGTATTTTGCGGGATGTGATGAGAAGTCTCGTCTTCTGCAGCGTATCGATCAGGTATACGGTGAATTAACCCAGTTTCAGGCATTACAGCCAGAGAAACTGGGCTCAGATTCATGTAATGGTGATGATCCCATCCACTTACTGCAGCAATATGAGTTTAGCGAACCGGTTTATCACTCTGATGGGCTAGGGCATGTTCAGGTACAGGAAAGCGACCCGCTATATCCTTTGGAAGCGTTATTACAACAAGTTGAAGAAAGGAAAGAATGGGATATTTGTTTCTTGATGTTCGAATCTCAGTCTAGTGAGTGGTTGTTGGACTTTTCGGAACACCTGGAAAATACAGCGTCTTATCATACCGATTGCAACATTGTAATTAGTCAGGTCTTAACGGATAGAAGTGATCTCATTACTTTGCTGCAAAATGCCGATAGATGGTATTGGGATAATACAAATAGGCACTTAATCCCTGCTTTGACTAAGTCTGTCGATACATTGTTAAGCTACCATGAGCCAGATGTTCTACAACGGGAAATTGATACCAGCATTTTAACTGGATTGAAGAGCCGTTTAGATAGGTTCTACATGAAGGAGAATCCTTAATTATTCCCATAAACACCTTGAGGTTGTTTGGGTATAAAGGATTAGGATAGTGTTATTGTGACCTCTGTTGCTTATCATTTGGATAGTGATGTAGTAGGCTAATTGTTACGATATTGTTTTAACAGGGAAAGGTATTGTGAATGACCTGAGTTTAACAAGTATTGCAGCCAGCCACCTCTTAACCCATCTCACCGATGGGGTGCTTATCATGACAATGAATCGACCAAAGAAACTCAATGGTTGGACATTGGATATGATGGATGCACTTGGTGAAGCCTTTGTAAAGGCGAATACTAACGAGGCCGTCAAAGCCGTTATTCTAACAGGCACCGGCAATTATTATTCTGCCGGGGTTAATCTGGGGGGCTCTCTTAAGCTCATGCACCCCAAAAAATTGCGCGAGTTAATCGTAAAAAATAATAAGGCTTTATTTGAGCTTTTCCTTAACTGTGAAAAGCCACTGTTAATTGCTGTGAATGGCCCGGCAATTGGTGCCAGTGTTACTGCATCCACCTTGGCGAATAGTATTATTGCGTCCGAAAATGCGACTTTCTCAACACCATTTGCGGCACTGGGTATCACGCCGGAAGGGTGCTCAAGTGTTCATTTTCCCCGTCTAATGGGAGAAAAGAATGCGCAGCGTATGCTGGGGAGCGAAGGCTGGAAACCTAAGGCCAAGGAAGCGTTAGAAGCCGGTTTGGTTCAGAAGGTTGTACCCCATGAGCAATTAATGGATGAAGCTGAACGCATTGCACGAGATTGGGTGACTAGCAAAAAACAGCGACAATTTATGGCTGGAAGTCAGTTGGACGATCTGAAAAAGGTTAACGCTCGGGAATCCGAACAACTTGCTGATGCTTTTCTAGGCGCGGACTTTCTAAGAGAGCAATCTCGTTTTTTATGGAGCAAGAAGAAATATGCCCCGTCGGTGATGTTCTTTTCGCTATGGAGCTTAAGACCTTTTTGGGCCCGTTTAATTTAGCTTTCCATCAAGGATTGGCGGCCAGATAGTGCCGCCAATGGCACTATTTGCCCAGTTATTCAAGCTATAGACGCTTTCTGTGTTGGCTTGGTTGTATTGTTGTCAGAGCTTAATTCCGTTATTGAAATCAAATTTTCCCTTTCTATTTCATCAGTTTGTAAGACTTATAAGAGCTTCGTCAAATTAATATTCAACTAGCTTGATATTATGATTGGCCTTCAAGTGTATAAGGTATTAATAGGTTGATAAATAAGGGAGCTGCGTAATGAAATTTGTCGCACGTTTTGTGCATATACTGCTTTGGCTGAAAGTAGCGGTATCGCCAGCCTTATTAGGGGCGTTTATTGGTGGGATGATTTGTTTTGCACTGAATGAAATGGTTCTCCCCGTCATTACGATCTGTACTGGGTTTGGTGTCGTATTGGGTATTATTTGGGCAGAGAAAACACGCCGAACTGTAGGGTTATCTAAGTTCCATGGTCGGTTAATTGGCCACCCCGAAGTTGATGGTTCAAAAAGCAAATAAAACCGCTGTTTGCTAGTTTGGTTGTTACCTTAAATTAACGCTTGAAATAAAGTATTACAATTGTCGTCTATCGTATAGGTTGCGTTCACATTATTGGTTGATGTTAGACTTTTTTATTCGCTAGTATTGCAGTATTGATTTAGTATTTGCACGTGAAAAGTTTCAGATCTTTAATGAACCCCCAATTAAATTCAGTTTTTTATGGCGTGAATTTCTTCTGCGACCGATGATTTGTCGGCTAGAGTGATTTATACCTCTGATTGGGCGAATATTGGGTTTAATCGTATTTAATTTGGCGAGTGTATTCTTCGCATCGCTCATGCTGGCGATAAAAGCTATAGGGTAAACGGTGAGTAAGCGAATAATAGAAGTAGTTGACTATGATCCTAAGTGGGTCGAGTTGTATGAATTAGAAGCAACGGCGATTAAAGGTGTACTAGGAAATGCGGCTGTCAACGTTCACCACATTGGTAGTACGGCGGTAAAGGGGTTAGCGGCTAAACCCATTATCGATATTCTTGTAGAAGTGACTGATTTGAATTCTGTGGATTTACTTACTTCAGAGTTGGTTTCACTTGGCTATGAAGCGATGGGTGAATTTGGGATAGCTGAGCGCCGATTTTTCCAAAAGGGGGGAAATCATCGTACCCATCATATCCATGTGTTTAAGGTCGGGGATAATAACGGAGAGTTGCACATTACATTTAGAGATTACCTGATTGCTCATCCTGAGATAGCAATCGAATATGGTGAACTAAAGAAGAAGGTTGCACTTGAGTGTGATAATAATCCTGATCGCTATAGTGCGGGAAAAAACTATTTCGTGAAGTATCATTTGCTACAGCTGCTTAAACTCCGTAAATAGCGTTAAGGGTAGCAAACTAAAAAGACGAAGCCACCTTCAGCAAAGGTGGCTTATTACGATGAACTATTTTTTATTTACACTTTTTGCCAAGGGCCTGAAGCTCCACTTGTTTCTGGGTTATCACCTTGTGTCCACCATTTGGCCTCGTAGGTCACGCCATTCACAACCACACGATCGCCGGTATTGTAGACTTTATTTGAATCCCAGGCATTGCCTATAGGGTCTGTCGGACCTGTGCCAGGATCTGTTGGCGGCATAGTATCGACGACTCGTACCTGAGGCCAGTTGGCATGGGACTCATAGAAGTTGGTAATACACTTCTCGTAGTCGCCGGGAACCAGCGCCGAGTAGGCCGTTTGATACCCAACCAGTTCACACTCGAAAGAAACGCCTTCAGGGCGATCCGGGTAGTATTTCCAGTTAGCCTCCCAGTTAGTGTAAAGCACATCAGTCGAGCCGTTCAGGTTCAGGCTGCCATAAGGCGTCTGTTGCCAGCAGGTGTTGCTTTCATCCGCTTCGATAGGAATATTGTAGTGTGCAGATAAGCCTTCCCAGTAACGGATCCGGTTTACAGGCTGTCCTTTGTATCTGTTTTGCTCGCCACATTCGATACCGCCGTTGATGATATTGATTGTGGTACCAAACCCGTAGCCAATTCCGGCTTCTTTCTCCGCTTTGGATGGTACCCAAGTACGGTCGATAACGTGCAGCATTGCAGGTTTAGGGGCCTGAGGAGTAAGGAAGAACCAGATAGCAGAAGAGAGGTTGAGCCAGGTATCAGCAACGAGAGCGGGGTTATTCAGCAGCACCGTGGCATCGCCGTCGTACATGACTTCAGAGAAAGGTCCATAGTTGAAGTGGTAGGATAGCTGCTTGGCACCGCGACCAAAGTATCCCTGTCCTGGTGAGCAAGGCCAGCGCTTATTTTGCCAGTCATTCTGGCCGCAGCCTGTGGTATAGCCCGGTTGGCCTTCCTGCCAGCCCATTTCACGAACGTGAACCAGCGCTTGTTGCCATTCCTCAAGTCCAAGTGGGTTGTCCCAATAGTTGTCCTTCGCTATGTGACCACCCGTTTCCTGTGCGAAGTGGGCGAATGCAGTGATAATTGACTTCTTACAGATCGCGTCAGAATCACGGCCATCGGTATACTCACCACAGAATGCCGGGAACTTACCGATAGCGCGCAGGAAGCGGGTATAGGTGTATTCGGGCGCTGCCATATGAGTCAGGAAGTCCCAGTCTGATTGAGGGAAAACGCGTTCAACGCGTTTGACATTTTCAGGATTGCTGGCAAGGCCGGGTTCAATGGCTTCTACTATCGTATTCGGACGAGTCGCAAGCGCCTTAGCCCAGACTTTATACATAGGATCTGCCGTCTTGGCTTGTTCTGCGGCTACGACGTCAGCTTTCGATACAATATAGCCAGTTGGGTTTTGCGGATCGGGTTGGGGGTTCATGGCATAACTGCTTGCCGCTATACTGCAGCCGATTAAGGTAGACAGAAGCTTTAGCTTTAACATGTGAAACTCCTTGTAAGGGACAGATATTGGATGTGTTATTACTACGATTGACAGCAGTACCTATACCTGAGGAGAGGATGAGTTTGTGACACACAGTAAATCAAGGATTAAAAGCACTTCCTTTTATTCATCATGATCGCCTTTGGTAAAGAGACTGAATATCACTCACAGCTTTCAGTCTTAATTACTGTCTAACCACGCAGCGACTTCACTATAGAACTTAAAATTGAACATTCTCAATATTTTGTTCTTCATTAAAATCATCTTCAAAGGACCAAGTTAAAAGGTTTTTTGTCTAAATGTTATAAGTTTGAAA
This sequence comes from Photobacterium proteolyticum, assembly GCF_001939735.1. Classification (GTDB taxonomy): domain Bacteria; phylum Pseudomonadota; class Gammaproteobacteria; order Enterobacterales; family Vibrionaceae; genus Photobacterium; species Photobacterium proteolyticum. The sequence continues at coordinate 18,415 of NZ_MJIL01000094.1, read as the reverse complement.
AGAAAGGGTGGTGTGAAATTTAATCCGCTCTGAAAATTCAGATTAATATTCTGATGGGGTGAAGGTGTGCTTGTTTTTGTATCTGCGAGTGAATTCAAATGAATAATTGGGAAGTTGTATTGTTTTTAAAGATGAATGTTATTTGTGTTGATTTTTTGTTCAAAAGAAAGGGTTGAAAATTATCAGTGATCAGCAGTTTGCGGTGAGGTGAACTTATAACGGGTGATAGCTTGTCTCTAATTAGTGGGGAATGAAAAATATTTAACAATCTGGTGGAATGCTTTATTGTTAAAAGGCATTGCAAGAGTACTTAAGCAATGCCTTTCTGGTATATCGCTTAGTTAACTATTTGCAGCTTAAGCTGGATGTATTTATTTAGCTTGTCTTACTCAGGGAAAGTCGTTAGGTTTTCTGATAATTCACCAGATTTTAGCTGAGATAGTGTGTGCAAAATGATGGACCATGAATGAGAGGGACATAAAACGGCTCGTAGTCTACAAGAAAGTAAAGAAAATGGTAAGTTGGTGTTGCTAACTAGCCATGAATTCCATACTTAATTACCTGCAAATGATAAGGAGTGGATTGTATATGCAGAGTGAGAGAATCAAACTAGTGCCACCGTCGATGGATTTGGCCCAGCCTATGCTGGAGGCCATTAGAGCAAGTCAGCACGAACTTAGCGTATATTTGCCTTGGGTACCTCATGCACTCACAGAGGCTGAATCGATTAAAAACATGCAAGAAGCCATCGATAAGTATGAGCGCTTTGACGGTGAGCTTAGGTTATCCATTCTGCGAAATAGTGATGCGAAGTTTCTTGGTGCGATTGGGCTAATTATTCGCGATAAATCCGTGCCATTTTTTGAAATTGGCTACTGGTTAAATACCAAAGAAACAGGGAAGGGATATATTACCGAAGCAGTTTCCCTGATAGAAGACTATGCATTTAACGAGCTGAAAGCGCAGCGTTTGGAAATTCGGGCTGCAGAAACTAACAGGAATAGCCGGGCGGTTGCCGAAAGATGTAGTTATCATCTTGATGCCACCTTGGTGAATGATCGTCGTCTGCCCTCCGGAGAGCTGTCCAGTACGGTCATTTACAGTAAATTGGCTCGGCAAAAAATCTGATTTGGCAGGTAGATAAAACAAGTTCAGCAATTTGACGAAATAATATCTTGAAGCCTGGCTTATTGCTTGATAGATTCGAGCAATGAACTTAAATCATACGCATCTAATCATTTCAATTTCTTGGTGGCGCTCTATTAAATAGAGCGGCGCTGAATCACATCTATTCATTGCCGTCGGAAGACTGACAATGAATACCCTCACTATGTCTCCGGCGGTCTATTTAGGAGACAATTATGCAAAATCAATTTCAATCTAAATTACAGCCTGATGATCCGGTAGAGAAAATACTGACCGGCGATCGTGCAACAGGACAACTTCACATTGGTCATTATATTGGCTCGCTGCAGCAACGGGTCGAGTTACAGCACAAATATCAACAGACTATATTAGTGGCCGATCTTCAGGGGCTCACAGACAACGGCAATAACCCGCGTAAAGTTTCTTCCAATATATTGAATGTCGTGGCGGATTACCTGGCGGTTGGTATAGATCCGTCGAAAACCACTATCTGTTTGCAATCAGCGATCCCGGCACTGGCGGAACTGACCATGTACTATTCAAACCTGGTATCGGTGGCGAGGTTACAAAGAAATCCGACGGTCAAAAATGAAATTGCCAGCAAATCTTTCGGTAGTTCAATTCCGACAGGTTTTTTAATGTACCCCATAAGCCAGGCGGCTGATATAACAGCATTTAAAGCAACATTAATCCCTGTGGGCGATGATCAGTTACCGATGATTGAGCAAACGAATGAGATAGTCAGAAAGCTCAACAGTATTGCCCAGGAAGAAATACTGGTGGAATGTCGCCCGCTATTAAGCAAGGTGCCACGACTTCCTAGTACAGACGGCAAAAGTAAAATGTCTAAGTCTATGGGAAATTGCATCTTGCTGAGCTCAAGCGAAAAGGAGATAACGAAAGCGGTAAAATCCATGTATACCGACCCTAATCACCTCAGAATTGACGATCCCGGCCAGGTAGAAGGAAATGTTGTTTTCACCTATCTAGATGCTTTTCACCCGGATATAAACTATGTCAATGAGTTAAAGGTTAAATACCAGCAGGGTGGTTTGGGCGACGGGACGACGAAAAAAATATTGGAGGAGTGCCTTCAGGAAATTATAAAGCCGATAAGAGAGCGCCGGGAGATGTTTATTGCTGACAAAGCACAGTTAATTGACATTTTGCGACAAGGCAGCGAGAAATCACAGGACGAATCGAATCAGGTACTAAACCGCGTAAAGAAAGCCTTTGGATTAAACCTGTTCGGATAATGATCTTTAGTAATAAACAGAGATCTTAAGTGCTAGTGCTAACCTCCACCAAATAAGAACTCCTGATGGCTATCTGCCCACTGTGGATACTGGGTCATTGCGATAGAATAGATCGGGTTCTGATAGTGGGTGTTTAGCCACCGGTGCAGGTTTGGGTAGGGGGCGTTGATAAACCACTTGCGGTCGACACGTGAAAATTGGCGAAGAAAGGGAAGGAGGGCGTAGTCGGCCAAAGTCGGACGCGCCCCCATTAAGTAGTCGTTTTTGCCGAGGCTTTGCTCTAGCGGGGAAATGAGGTCTTCACATTGCTGGCGATAAGTCTTCTCGGCGCTATCATGATAGCGAGCAGCCGTTTTGTATTTCTCCAGAGCATCGACAAACTCCATGTCGTTGCGCTTTATTATGGCCAGCATTGACGCTAGGGCATCAGGTCGCTTGCTATTTAACAAGTCGTTTGGGTCATTTTGCTGTAAAGCCCAGAGCATAATATCCAGGCTTTCGTCAATGACACGAGAATCCTCAAAGACTAATACCGGCACGGTGCCTTTGGGTGAAGCCGCCAGTAGTTCTGCTGGTATGTTTTTCATTACAACATCACGCAGCTTGACAGTCTGCCTGGCAAGCAGCAACGCTATTCTTGCGCGCATGGCATAAGGGCACCGCCGTAAAGAGTAGAGTATTGGCTGAGACATGTGTGTCATCCTGAACTTAACCAGCTAAATTTATAGTAGATTGAATTTGATGAAGTTCCTACTGTAAGTACAGACAATGAAGAGTGCCGACATTCTTGAATGGTCGGATGAGTTGAACCATACTGGTTTAATTGAGCGATTTATTTTCAAGGATGAAAACACTGCCCATATGAAATTACATAAACTGGAAGGCTATATTCAGTCGATATATTTAGTTGAGTATCAAGACAAGTTGTTGTTACTTGATGGATGTAGCCGTGCTGATATACACCTGATAAAACATTTTATTGTCGGAAAACTGCATCGGCCACTTAGTGATTTGAAACTGGTTGTTGTTACGCATATGCATCCGGATCATGCTGGAGCAGCCAATACGCTGCGTGATTTAACGGGCTGTAAAATTGCTGCCGCGAATGTTTCGGGTCAGTGGTATGCTGGCATTGACGGGAAGCTAATGCACTTTACCGATATGTTACTGGCAAAGTGGGTAGCGAAGCGAATGAGGAAGCCACGCCGTAATATATGGTATTCGTGTTGGTTAGAACCTGATTACAGGTTGGATGATGGCGAGCCGTTGCCTGGTTTCCCGGAATGGGTGGCGCTTTTTACTCAGGGCCATACCGATCGGGATTTGTCATTGCATCATTTGCCCACGAATTGTATCTATGTCGCCGATCTGATGGTTAAAGTGAAAGGCCGTTTTATTCCCCCGTTTCCTGTCTTCTATCCCAATCGATACCGAAACTCAATAAAGAAGGTTATCGATTTAGCGCCTTCATCCATTATTCTTGCTCATGGTGGCGAAGTTTATCCCACCGAGCAAGAGTTTCATTATTTGCTCGAACGGGCACCGACAGTGCCAATGACGCATTGGCGCTCAGTCAAATCTAAGTTTAAAAAAGCACTGAGAAAAGCAGCGTGAATGGATGCATACAATAGATAAAATTCTATGTTATGCGGCTTTTGTGACAATCGACTCCTTAACCTCAATTTCGTATCCAGATCTCAATTACAAATGAAAGCGCATTAGTGATGTGCTATTTGTTTAATATTGAGATCTGATCATGAAATTATGTTTTACATTGTGTTAGCTTTTGTGGTGCATAATGTTGAAGGAGTATTATATGCAAGATGCAAACGCTAGGTTTCCTCTCACGGCCAGGATATTAATCCTAAGGCAATTCCTCTGGGGAGCCGCTTTCTATGGTACGTATGTCTTATTAACGAAATTCTTTCTGGTTGAGCTAAATTATAGTGAAGCCGACACGATTATGATGCTGGGGGCATTTGGTGCGGTTGGCCCTGTATTCTCAGCTGTCGGCGGTTTTGTCGCCGACCGATATATCGGTGCATTCCGGGCGGTGTATATCGGTTATACCGCTTATACAATCGGCTTCTTTACGCTTGGCCTTGGCGCTTCCCAACTCAATATTCCGATGAGTATCTTCGCCATTGCTTTAATTGGCTATGCCCGAGGGCTGTCAGCAACTTGTCCTACAGTGCTGTTCGGTAACTCTTATTCGGCGACGAATCGAGAGTCGTTCCAGCAGGGTTTAACTATTAATTACTCGATAAACAACCTGGGCTCATTTTTATCGCAATATTTATTCCCGTTCATGGTTGCGTATCTTGCCTATCAGGGCAACTTCTTTATTTCATCATTTCTGATGATGTTAACGCTGGTTTTATTTTTCACTTTCAGAAAACGATTTGTTGATGCCGGTAACGATTTAGATAAAAGTCCCGTTAGCATTAAGGTGTGGGCTGGTTTCATTATCGGCTCGGCGGTCATGCTTCGCTTGGTGTACTTTATCTTCGATAACCTGGAAGTTGGAAAATACTTGCTGTATTCGCTAGGTGTCGTGGTTATTTTGTATTTCATCTATGAGATAACACGCGCTACTGTCGCCTACCGCTATAAAATGTGCTGCGTACTCATCATGATTTTTGTTTTCATGGTGTTCTACTTTTACTATGGCCAAATGCTGACGTCGATGAATATCTACGCCATTAACCTAATGGGTGATCAGCTGTTAGGCTTTATTCCAATTAGACCTGAATCAAATGTCGCCTTTAACCCGCTATGGTGTTTTGTATTGGGCGGACCGGTTATTTTTCTTTATGACTGGCTGGAGAGAAAAGGATTTTCACCAACAATTCCGACCAAATTTGTGGCTGCATTTGGTCTAACTGCAATTGCATTTGCGCTATTGGGTCTATCGACCAGCTTTGTCGGTGAAGACGGAAAAATCTCTGCCGACTGGATTTTATGGGTGAATTTCTTCCAGTCGTTTGCCGAGTTGATTGTGGGCGCGCTGGGTGCCGGTTTCATTTTTGAAATGGTACCGCGCTACTTGTCTGCGTTCTCGATGGGGCTTCGTGCTGTGGCGTTGTCATTGAGTGGCATCGTCGCGGCGGTGATTTCGACCAAGATTGCCTTGCCAAAGGATCAGGTGTTGACGCCTGAAATTATCGAGGGTGTCTACGCTAGCTATTTCTATAACCTGGCTATTCTTGCGGTTGTAATGGCCGTTGTAACCTTGGGCTTGTCTAAAGTGATCGCCAAACTGATCCGTAAAGGTGAAGAATTGGAACAACAGGAAGCAGGGCAGGATATTGCAACTGATCATTAATAACAACGTTTAATCATGTCGAGCGCCGGCCAGTGGGCTGGCGCTTTCTATTGGCATTATCCAGCCTTGCCTGTTGTCAGATTCCCTTTATACCCAAGCTACCTCAAGATGCTCGTTTCAGCGAGAATTACTTGGCCACTAGGCTAGGCACCGATTAGAAGATCTAGTGGTTCTAAATTAATAATCGGAAACAACGCATAGTGGCCAAGTAAACTCGCCCTTTGGGAGTGAGCCAGCGAACCCATTTCTGTGTCAAATGACGTTGAAAGGGACTACCATTCCTACCGTCATTTTCCTTGAACTGAGCTCGCTGGTCTCACTCTGAATCCTGCATCTTGAGGTAGCTTGGGTATAAGTATCCCTTCTTTGCAATATGTGTCATTTATTTCCAAAGCCTTTCATTCGCTATTGACACTTTTCATATCAAGATCTCATAAATGCAAAAAAGTGCATATCCGATATGCCATTAATCTAATAACAAGGTTTCGATCATGAAACGATATCTTGCATTATGCTACTTTTCGCAGCGTATAATATTGAAGGAGAATGGCATGCAAGATGCAAACGCTAGATTTCCGTTTATGGCCAGAATTTTAATCCTACGTCAGTTCTTGTGGGGTGCGGCTTTTTACGGAACTTATGTACTACTAACAAAGTTTTTTCTTGAAGAGTTAAATTACAGCGAAGCAGATACCATCATGATGATGGGTGCTTTTGGTGCTGTGGGACCGGTCTTTTCCGCTGTCGGCGGCTTTGTTGCTGACAGATATATTGGTTCGTTCAGAGCGGTCTACATTGGTTATACGACTTACACCATTGGTTTCTTCCTCCTGGGGCTAGGGGCCAGCGATCTTAATGTTCCTCTGAGTATTTTCTCCATTGCCTTAATAGGTTACGCCCGAGGTCTTTCGGCAACCAGCCCAACCGTCTTGCTCGGGAACTCTTACTCGGAAACTAACCGTGAAGCATTCCAGCAGGGCTTAACGGTTAACTATTCAATCAACAACCTGGGGTCGTTTTCTTCCAAGTATCTGTTCCCGTTTTTGGTTGCCTTCCTTGCCTATCAAGGTAACTTCTACATTGCATCCGGCTTAATGTCGCTGACACTGGTGCTGTTCGTTATCTTCCGTAAGCAATTTGCGGCGGTGGGCAACGATATTGACCGTCGTCCGGTTGATCTTAAAACATGGGTTTGTTTCGTAGTAGGTTCGGCGGCAATGCTAGGCTTGGTGTTCTGGGTGTTCTCAAATCTGGACGCTGGTAAATACCTGCTATACGCCCTGGGGGCGTGTGCGATCATGTATTTCATTTATGAAATTACCCGTGCAACCGCAGCTTACAAATATAAGATGTGTGGCGTTCTGATCACTATCTTTATTCTGATTGTTTTCTATTTCTATTATGGCCAGATGCTCACTTCAATGAACATCTACGCGATAAATCTGATGGGTGATCAGCTACTGGGCTTCATTCCAATCCGTCCTGAATCTAATGCGGCGTTCAACCCGCTATGGTGCTTCATTCTTGGTGCGCCTGTGATTTACATTTATGCTTGGCTGGAGAGAAAAGGATTTTCACCAACAATTCCAACCAAGTTCGCGGCTGCCTTTGTATTTAGTGCCATGGCTTTTGCTTTGTTGGGCCTTTCTACCCACTTTGTCGGTGATGATGGCAAGATCTCAGCAGACTGGATCCTTTGGGTCCACTTCTTCCAGTCATTGGCTGAGTTGATTGTTGGTGCGCTAGGCGTCGGTTTTATCTTTGAGATGGTGCCACGTTACCTGTCGGCGTTTGCTATCGGTCTACGCTCTGTTGCGCTATCCCTCAGCGGCATTTTGGCCGCTGTGATCTCGACAAGGATTGCACTGCCGAAAGATCAGGTGTTGACTCAAGAGATCATTGAAGGCGTGTATACCAGCTACTTCTATAATCTAGCGATTCTCGCTGTAGTGATGGCATTTGTAACCTTGCTGTTGTCTAAAGTGATTGCGAAACTGATCCGTAAGGGTGAGGAGTTGGAGCAACAGACATCAGGCAAGGATGTTGCGACTGATCACTAATACCCGGTAATAAGCTTCAAACGCCAGCCATTAGGCTGGCGTTTGTGTTTTCAGCCCATATTCAGTTACTGCTTCATTGCTACTGCACTGCTAGGGTCCTTGGCCTTTACCGATATGGTGGCTTTGGTTGATGTCATGTCGACGATATCGACTTTCAGTTTTCCCTTGCCCAGTAACTCATCGACCAGTTTTTGCGGGAATGGCCAGTACTTCAGGTTGGCACTAAGGGTGATATCGCCTGTTACTTTTTCCGGAACAAGGAAGGTGTAGTCAACGACCGAGTATCCGTTAGGTAGAATTCGAGTGTCCGACAGTATTCTGTCCACTTCCCAGACATTGAGATCAACCACATTGCCGTTGGCATCGCCTAGAGTGACTTTAAAGTTTTGTGTTCCTGCTTCGGTGTGTCCGTCTACGATGGCCCCAGAACGATAGATTGAAACCTGGTTTTCGGTTTTGACATCGAAATCTACCCACACTTCTCGTCCTTCAGGAAAGCCGGTTGGCAGTTTGTGCCCGGCACCGACATTGGCCACTTTGACCTTGATGGTTGCCAGCTGGCCGGGAGTGAGTGACTCAGGTAGTTCGATAAATTCGATGGTCGCGGCTGAGCGAAGCATTCCGCGAGCAAGCTCGGCGCTGTCGGGATTTCCAAAATACTGATGCAGGGTAGAGTTACCGCCGGTAAATTCATGAGAATAAATGTGTTTGCGTTCTTTGCCCATAATGGCAGAGCGGCCCGGATTGTCTTTAATGCCAGGCCCAGGTGTCATGTGACAGTCCTGACAATGAATACCTTGCTCGTTGTATGCACTTTCTTGCCATTCGTCGTAGGTGCGCTCGATGGGCGTACTGTTGAAAGGGTGGGAGACGTTATGGCAGACCGAACAAAACTCTGATTTAGTGTGAAGATCGGAGAACTCGGTTTTGTGGTAAGGTGATACCGCATCAGTGCGCGGCCCTAACTTCACGTGCTTCTCTTTGTTGGGAGAGAGTATATAGGCGCCGTTATCATTACCGCTGATGCCTACAATGTTATGGCAAACTTCACAGTTGACGCCGGGAAGATGCTCGTCGCTATCAAGCATTTCTGCCGTTGCCTGCATGCTGGTCATTCCTATTGGGCTATGACAGGCAATACAGAAATTATCAACTTGCCCTTCTGTGGCTTTGCTGGCTCGCCTGAATAACGCTTTGTAGATAGGATCCTCCCACGAGTTTGCCATCACAGAACGTTCCCACTGCTGGTAAATCTCATTGTGACAGCCTTTACAGATTTCAGGGTTTTCGAACATATCTGGGGTGAGTTGCTTGCCATTCGTTGTTGCTCGTGATGGATAGAATGGCATTTGTTGTTCAATTTGTTGTTGAGTTTCTGGTTTGTGAGGTTTTAGCCACTTTTGCATATCTGATGTGGCATGGGACTTAAACGAACTAAAAATGAACAGGCAACAGATAATTATAGCGCCCGTCATTAGGTAGGGGGATACCAGCTTGTTTCGCTGTTTTTTTTGATAATAATTAGTAAGCCAACTAATTGTTGTTTGGATATTGCCCATAGGATTACCCGTTAAATGTTTCTATATAATGCCTAATAAAACAGACTTAGTTTAGGTCGGGTAAAAAGGAGAAAATGTCCCGAAACTGCAATAACCTCACTGATGAAATGGTTTATTAATTGAGAGTGACTTGAAGTCCGTTGTAGCGTAGTTGAGCAAAAATTATTTAGAATGAAGCACATAAAAACGCGATATGATTGGGGTATGTGAGTCATTTTTCCCTTATATCAGGAGATGAAAGTGAAGAGAGCTTTTGCAATTGGTATGCACATGTCTGGTTTTATGTTGTCTGCCTTGGCACTGACGGGGTGTGGCGAGGATTTGAAGCTAACGGTTACTCCCGTTAAGAATGTCGAGAGTGTGCAGGTTACCGATCTTAATCAGCTTGATGTGTATTGCCAAACCGGGATCTGTCAGTTCGATGTCACGGCCAACCAGCGGGCTAACATCACCGTCAATATGCACTACAGTGGTTCGCGAGCTTTCGAGAAAATTGAGGGTGTCAGTGTAACTGGTAAGCTGGGCTCATCTGTAGTGATGGTCGATGAGAATACATTTACGTTGGATATTTCCGGAGAGCCCGAGCCATCAAAACTGCTGGTTGTTGATTATTATCGTTAATGCTTATCTGCTTTTTCTGCTTGCTTACGTTTGTGGCGATTGGACGCATTGGCTGCCGGTTTGTCGGGAATCGGTCGTTTTTCCGCGACAAGGTGACGTATGGCCAACACAGGATGCTTCAATAACATTCTCGGCCCTGAATAGCGCATGATTTCCCGTGACAGTTGTCTGTAGTCGGTTTTGTAACAATGGATAGGGCAAAGACGGCATGTTGGCTTTTCTTCGCCATACGGACATCGATCCAGTCGTGTATGGGCATACTGGAGAAAATCCTCACATTTATCACAAATCCCGGCGGTGTTGTGGTGATCTTTACAGTAGATTTTAACCATTGCCTCGATGGTTTTATATTCGGTTTGAAGGCTTCCGAATAGAATAATTGTTTGGTCTGCTTGGGTCATAATGGTTTCTCTACAGCATAAATCTTACTGAGATAAACTAAACATATATTTATAATATACCTACAAGTATACGCCGAAAACATGATCTAAATCGTGATTTATATGACAAGAATGCTGAATGTTGTTATGAACATGAAAAAATTATGGCTTTTATCGCACTAAATCGCCATGCATGGGTTGATTTCATTGGGTTTGAGCAGTAGTATCCGCTCCTCTTTTTTTGTGGTGGTGTATATGAGCAGATTTGAGTGCCTTGAAAGAATTGTCGACGAATACCGAAAGAAAGTTCGTGACGCGGAGTTTAATAAACAGAATGACAGTGAAGTCGCTAAAGTCCTAGTTCTGCTTGTCGGAAACTCTATGTTCAACTTGGCAGATGAATTTGCAGATTGGGTAAACCGTGGTGGCGATCGCAGCTACGGTGGTAAGTTCTTTGTCTCTAAGCAGCTGATGACGTTGCTTGAGCCTGTGACTTTCCGCGGTGTAACTGTACGCCGTGATTCGATCAAGCTGTTCAGAATTTCTTAATTGTCCGGTTTGTATCGTTTGTTCAATGACTCTCATAAAAGAAAAATTGAAGAACATATTTATAATCTCGCCTAGCGCAGTCTAAGCCAGATTAGTAGAAAAGGATGCTTCGGCATCCTTTTTTGCATCTGAACGCTGAGAATCGGTCATTTTCCGTAATACTTATTGATAATAGCTCCATTAGCGGCTGTGATTGATTCTAGAGCGATTTGGTGGTGTTTTGTGCGCATTGTTGTTTGTGATTCGTTTGAGGCGCTCAGAAGGCCACTGAGGCGCATATTTTACGGTTAGTATTTCTGGCTAGCCGGGTATGTACCGAAAGCTGGATCAGAGCAACAAACTATGGTCAGATAGCGGCCATAGAGATAAATACAAACGTAAATAAAGTCAGTTAAGAGATTCTAATAAGATGGATGCAGAATTTTGGCATAGCCGCTGGGCGGAGAATCGTATCGGTTTTCATTTAAGTGATATCAACCCTGTACTAACGAAGTTTTGGCCAACGCTAAACACGACACGCTCGGACACAGTGTTGGTGCCTATGTGCGGCAAATCAGTTGATTTGGCGTGGCTGGCAGAAAAGCATGATAATGTTGTCGGCATTGAGCTCAGTGATATTGCGGTACGAGCGTTTTTCTCCGAGCACTTTTATACACCGATGGTGACATCGATAGGCAATGGTCAGACGCTCTATGAGTTCGATGAAATTACCATTCATTGCGGTGATTTTTTTGCAACCCGCGTTGAGCCTGTCGATGTGGTTTATGACCGTGCGGCATTGATTGCGATGCCTGAGAACATGCGCAAAATGTATACAGAGCACTTGCTTTCGATGGTGAAGGCTGGTGGACGTATTTTGCTGGTAACTCTGGACTATCCGCAGCCAGAAATGGATGGCCCTCCGTTCAGTGTGACCAAAAATGAGGTCGAACAGCTGTTCGCAGGCTGTAAGATCACCCATCTTGATCGGGATGATGCCGATGAATCACACCCGCGTCGTCAGCGTGGACTGTCACGCTTTGCTGAAGAAGTGTGGCTAATCGAACTCTAATCGTTCGGGCTGCTTTCAGTTGAACTAATAAGAAAAAGGAGCCTGTGGCTCCTTTTTTCATGCTTGACGTATTTGTATTTTCGTTAGAAAACGACTTTGATATCCGAAGCTGTTTCAACCGCGTCGCTGATTGCCTGATCTGTAGTGTCTCGGCGAGTCAGGGCAACGCCTAAACGACGGCGACCGTTAATTTCTGGCTTGGCAAACAGGCGAACCTGCGTTTGCGGACGGGCCAGTGCAGTTGCCAGGTTATCAAACCGGATGTTGTCGGAAACACCTTCAGACAACACAACAGCCGATGCTGACGGGCCGTAGTGGGTGATAGCGTGAATTGGCAAGCCAAGGAAAGCGCGAACATGCAGGGCGAACTCAGATTGATCTTGAGAGATCAGGGTGACCATGCCGGTGTCATGCGGGCGAGGGGAGACTTCGCTGAACAGAACCTCATCTCCTTTGACGAATAGCTCAACACCAAATAAACCATAGCCACCTAGTGCGTTCACTACTTTTTCGGCAACTTCCTGAGCGGCCTTAAGAGCGGTAGCTGACATTTGCTGTGGCTGCCAAGACTCGCGGTAGTCGCCGTCTTCCTGACGGTGACCGATAGGATCGCAGAAATGCACGCCATCAATGGCACGAACGGTCAGCAGGGTAATTTCGTAGTCAAATTCGACAAAGCCTTCGACGATGACCCGACCGGCTCCAGCACGTCCGCCTTCCTGTGCATAGTGCCAGGCTGACTCGATGTCTGCCGGTGTTTTGATCACGCTCTGCCCCTTGCCGGAAGAGCTCATGATTGGCTTGACGACACACGGTGTACCGATGCGCTCAACTGATGCGGCGAAATCATCATACTGATCTGAAAACTCATAAGGAGAGGTTGGGATAGCCAGTGTTTCTGCAGCAAGGCGGCGGATGCCTTCGCGGTTCATGGTGAGCTTGGTCGCATTGGCAGTTGGTACAACATTCAGGCCATCGGCCTCAAGCTCAACCAGCGTATCGGTGGCAATTGCTTCGATTTCCGGCACCACATAGTGAGGCTGTTCCTTGGCAATAACTTGTTTGAGCGCTTCGCTATCGAGCATATCGATAACATGGCTGCGATGGGCAACCTGCATCGCCGGGGCATGGGCGTAGCGATCAACAGCGATAACTTCAAGACCTAAACGCTGACATTCAATTGCAACTTCTTTTCCTAGTTCGCCGGATCCTAGCAGTAGAACACGGGTTGCATCTGTGCGAGTCGCTGAACCTAACATCGAATTTCCTTACGATAAGTATTGATACTGAGCGCGATCATACAGGAATTTAATCATCACGCAAACGTTTGCGTTGTTTGTTTTTACTTGGTTTTTGTATTGTGGTTTGAGTCTGTATTTAGACGTTTCTTTGTAAAAGTTTTGTCATGATTGAATTGGGGCTATCGAGTCTTGAGAGGTTTTTAGTTAACGTAAGCCCATTATTCGTTACGGCAGTATGATTACGATGAAAAAAGTTTTACTAGGCTTGGCACTTACTCTTTCCGTTTCTGCACACGCTTCACAAAGCGTCGGGGTGTTTTTTGGTAGCCCGATGAGTGGTATCCAGTACAAGACAAACGATCTTCGATTTTCTCTTGGCCTGGATGATTTTGGTGTAGCGGTAGACAAGACGTTTAACTTAGGTTCACTCGTCAATGATCCTGATCTAAATAGCATGTACACCTTCGTTGGTGCACAGTATGTTGATAACAAGCATGACAAACTGGGTGTGCGTTCAGGAGTAGGGTTCCAGGTGCCGGTAAGCCAGTTTGAACTCTACGGTGAAGTTGGCCCGACACTGTATTTTGTTGAAGATGTTGACCTGGAGCTAGAAGGCGCACTGGGCGTTCGCTATCGCTTCTAAGTGGATTTGATTTGGCTGAAAATTAAAAAGGCTGGAGTATCCAGCCTTTTGTCGTTTTTAATGCTTGTTCCGTGAATGCTGGTACCGTGTGTAAGTTGCATTATGTCACGCCGTCACAAGCGTTGTTCTATTGCTAACCCTGTTAACTCTATTTTATGAGTTTTGCTTCCTGGTAGTACTGCTTAGCACCATCATGAAGTGGCGCAGACAAGCCATCTTTGACCATTTCTTCTTTCTTCAGGTTGGCAAAGGCCGGGTGAAGCTTGCGGAAGGTATCGAAATTGGTAAACACGGATTTGACGACCTGATAGATCAACGCTTTGTCTGTTTGGGCCGATGAAACAAACGTGGCCCCGACACCAAAGGTTTTCACATCATTGGCTGACCCTTTGTACATCCCACCGGGTACTGTTGCTACACGATAAAAGTCATTCTCGGCAATCAGTTTGTCGACCACAGGCCCTGCCACCTCGACAATCACGCTGTCACAGGATGTAGTGGCTTCCTTGATCGCACCGCTAGGGTGGCCAACGGTATAGATCATCGCATCGATTTTGTTGTCACAAAGGGCTTTAGATTGCTCGGATGCCTTCAACTCGGAAACTAGCGCGAAGTCTTTATTCGTCCAGCCAAGGGCTTTCATCAGTACTTCCATTGTTCCTCGTTGGCCGGAGCCCGGATTGCCGATGTTAACGCGTTTGCCCTTTAAGTCTGTGAACTTTTTAATGCCGGAGTCGGCTCTGGCGACAACGGTAAATGGTTCAGGGTGAATAGAGAAAACCGCACGAAGTGATTTGAAAGGGCCGTTGTCGGTAAATTTGCTGGTTCCGTTATAGGCGTGGTATTGCCAGTCTGACTGGGCAATCCCCAGATCAAGCTCACCGGCCCGAATTGTATTGATGTTATAAATTGACCCGCCGGTACTTTCTACCGAACAACGGATGCCGTGAGCGTCACGGTCTTTGTTGACCAGACGGCAAATCGCGCCGCCAGTGGGATAATACACACCTGTAACGCCACCAGTACCAATGGTGATGAATGATTCTGCGCGTACCGTGATTGAGAAGAGCAAAGAAAAAAGGCTAATGAAAAGAGACGCTAAACCAAGTTGCTTCATATCAGGTTCCTCTGAGTAACAAATTTCTCCGTACGATTGAAAAGTATAGAAGAGATACCGTAACTCACTCAGATTCTTCGTAATAATCAGCAGTTGTTCTAATTGGCTAGCAAGAAAAAGAAAATCCCCGACGGAGCGGGGATTTTAGCAGGAATGATTACGCCGCTTCACTGTTGACGACGGCTTTTTTATTCTCCCACTGGGTAATAAAAGCAACGGAAGCGATGATGATAGCCGCACCAAGCCATAGACGGCCCGGCGGTACCCAGCCGAAGACAACCCAGCCAGCCAGTACGTTCAAAGGAAGCTTGGCATGGTCAAACGGCTGAACGAATGAGGCATCGGCAACCGCGTAGGCTTTGGCAATCGACCATTGTGCCAATGCTGTCAGCAATCCGGCTCCGGCAAGCAGTACCCATGTCAGGCCGCTTGCAGGCATAGTGAAGTCCGGTACCGCAAGAAACAGGTTGAATGGCGTGATCAGAATCAGCAGGTAGACAACCATCGTCGTTGGCGAATCATCGACAGACATCTTTTTCACCATCAGTGAATAGCAAGCCCAGAAGAATGCAGCACCAACAGGCAGTAACGCTGCCCAACTGAACGAGTCGGCCCATGGCTCAAGAATGATCATCGCACCAACAAAGCCTGCTAATGTTGCCGCCCAGCGTGCAATACCGACTTTTTCCTTCAGGAATAACCCAGAACCGATAGTGGCAAACAATGGCGAGGTCATAAGCAGCGCAATACCCTGCCAGATAGGCACCGGATAGGCGAGTGCCCACAGCCAGAGCTGAATACCAATGACTGAAAGGAACACACGTAAACAGTGCATCCCAAAGTGTTTGGTTTGCAGTGCCTGCCTTAGACCCAGGCTTCTTAACCAAGGGAAGATAGCGATAAGGGCAATGAAATATTGAATAAGTGCAACAGTGGTTGAGGGCAGGTGAAGCATGACACTCAGGTACTGAGCCAGGCTGTTGACGATAGCAAATGCAAGCCCTGCGGTTAGCATCCAGCTGGCGCCCTGGAGCGGATTGTGGTGATGAGACATGGGTAATATTATCAGTACAGGTAATAAAATCTTACGGCATCATACCCCTGCATAAGAGAGGATGAAACTGATTTAAAAAGAAAAACCGCCATTCGGCGGTTTTTGGATAGTCAGATTATGCTGGGTTACTGTTAAGCCGCTACATAAGTAAGAGGGACATCTGGGTTCAGCGCTTCCAGGGTGTTTTGGGTATCTGCCAGGTGGCTGATAGTGCTGTCTGATTTTTCAACCAGTGCAGCTTCTTCAATGTCTGAAAGCGGGTAGCCAGCCATGTTCATGTTAACCAGTGCAACCTGAAGTGGTGGCAGGCTTGGGTTGAACGCTGCGTTCTCGGCATACTTACCAATGAAGGTTTTACCGTCTTTGGCTTTTAGAGCAACACCACTGAAGTTGTTGGTGTATGGCGCGTGAGAGCCGTTGGCCGCCGCACATGCTTCTTTAATCAGTGCTTCGGTTGCATCGGTTTTCAAGCCGTGGTCAACGTTCGCCAACAGGGCATCGGTAATGTTCAGATCAGCTGGACCGAATGACTCAGGCAAGTATTCCTGAAGCTTTTTCGCTGCGCGTTCAGGTAGCTGGACAACCAGGCTCTGTGCTGTGGTCAGCTCATTCATAAACTGGCGGCAGTGGCCGCAAGGGCTGTAGTTAATGGTGATATCAGAAATTCCTCTTTCACCCTTCACCCAGGCATGGCTGATTGCAGACTGTTCGGCGTGAATGGTTTGCGACAGAGAAGCACCGACGAATTCCATGTTAGCGCCAAAGTAAAGGCGACCAGACTCACCGCGCACAATAGCACCGACGAAGAAGTTGGAAATCGGAGCAACGGAATAGGCAGCAGCAAGAGGAAGCAGAGCAACACGCAGTTCACTGTCCGTCATCTGTGTCTTAGCGAGCAGCTGTTCGAATACTTCTGGGCTCAAAGTTGCATCAAAGTTTGCATCTTCTAAAACAGGCTTAATTGCAGTCGCCAGATCAGAGGGTAAAGTGCCTAAAGCATCCATCACTTTAGTATGCATGAGTGTTACTCCGTATTGTGTATGGAGAAACATTGTAGGCGCAGTGATTAATTTCATGTGTGATCTTTGTCACAGATACCTAATCACCGTTACACGCATTACATAAATGAGAGTGGTGTCACACAGATTTTAATTTTCGCGCCTTTATTTATCAACAAGTTAACTATGTATTCGATTACCTGCATATATTGTGAATACTAATGTCCTAGCTGAATAACTTTAAGATTAGTGGAAAAATAGCCGGTGCAAGGATAGATGTCATTACCCCGCAGATCACAAGCGCCAGTGAACTGAATGCGCCATCCTGATAGTTTTCTTCCGCAGCTTTTGCCGTGCCAAGGGCATGGGATACTGTCCCCATCGTTAGTCCTTTGGCGATAGGGGCTTCAATGCCCACTAACCGAAATAGCGGGTAACCTAATACCGCACCGAACAAACCCGCAATAATCACCATGATGGCCGCAATCGCCGGAACACCGCCAATCTGCTCAGAAACCGCCATTGCGATAGGTGTTGTAACAGATTTAGGCAAAATGCTTGCCGTTAGCTGAGGGTCGGCACCAAGCGACAGAGCAATGCCAGCTCCGGTTAGCATCGACAGCACACTGCCAGCCAGACACGCGGTGAAGATGACTTTCCATTTTTGTCTGATTTGAGACAGCTGTTCATAGAGGGGAAACGCCAGTGCGACGACAGCAGGCTCGAGCAGCGCGTTCAGCCATTTGTTTTGTTCAAAATAGGTCTCATATGGCACGTTCAACCATACCAGCAGAGGAATAATGATAAGCAGGCAGATCAACAGTGGGTTAACGATAGGGTGTTGAATGTACTTTGAAATATACCGGGCAAGATAGAAAACAATTAATGTTGTAGCCAACCAGATCATTATTTTTCCTTGTAGTGAGTCGCCACGCCAATAACCAGAAAAACAATCAGGCTGCTGCCAATGGTGCTGAGTAAAATCGGTAAGGTATTCGCAGTGAGTAAATCAAGGTAGTTCATCAGGCCGACACCAACGGGAACGAAGAGCAGGGCCATATGACGAATGAGCAGATGGCAGCCTTCTTTCGCCCAGCTTGAAGGGATGAGACCCATAGAGAGCACGATGAAAAGAAGCAACATGCCGATGATGCTACCGGGAATGGCCAGCTGGGTAAGGTGCTGTATCGCCTTGCCGATAAACAGACAAATGAGAATGACAGAAAAGGAACGTAGATATGCCATGAGCCTTGATTCCTAACGAAGAGACTCATTTATCATACAAAACAAATGTGATCTAAGCCACAAAAAAATTGAGCGTAAAACTACCAGTTGCTAGGGCGTGTTGATCTTTGCTGTACATTTCGCGTTCAACAATACATCGGTAGCCACATTAACATGAATGCCAGCGATAA
>NZ_MJIL01000093.1 GCF_001939735.1 Photobacterium proteolyticum | reverse complement strand
ATGGTTTTACTTTTGGCGAAGCAAATTATAACTCTTTACCATGCTGTTCAAAAAACACTCACGAAAGATCAACACGCCCTAATTTCTAGTTCAACAAAAAAATCAGTTACAGTGTTCACGACAAATACAGAAGCAGCCACGAAAAACGCAGTAAGCAACATAAATAGAAGCTTTTCTATTGGGCTTGAACCTGAAAACATGAAATTCCTGAGCTATTAATCCGTGGGTTGAGATGCCTGTCATATCCATAAACAACAAACAGCTTTATTATAACTGATATATTTATCAGCTAACAGCTTTTATAACAGCCAACCATATAAGCAATCACTTGTATATACATTTTGCATTTTCTGCTGATTATCAGACATCATTTCGACTTCACCTGTTGACAAATAAATGCAAAGAAAGACAATATTAGACTATTAAAAATATGATAACGGATAGAGGGTTAAGTATCTAAACATACCCAATAAGGAGAGATGCAAACAAGGCTATTCTATAGCATTTCTATAAATGAATAACCTAGAAAACAATAAAACAAAAACACGTCAAAAGTATCAAAGACAAGTTGAGTAATATCTAAACTCATAGCCGTTCCTAACCTTCATAAAACATACGTTACCCTGTATGACTTATGTATCATAACATCAATCACAGTAGCATATAATTAACGAACAATATATGATTCAAAGTATAATTTCGCCTTTTGTACATTATCCATTAAAAAATTCCCCCACCAGCGATCCCAATAAAAACGTAACAGGTGAAGTAATTAATTGAACGGTGATTCGTACTCATTTAATCACCTCGTACTATCCTCTCTACAGATCGCTTAAATAGTATGACAATTCCAGCTAAGAATAGCTATTCTCATCATACAAATAGCGTCATTTGATTAATTACTGTCATGTTAACCAATAATACTTTCCATCCCTGCAAATTTGCGCGTTTTGTACATTTTGGTTTTTTACAGGCATTTATTTCTATTTTTATACTAAAAACAACGCATTAATATATGAATCTGTTCTAAGTACAAAGTTTTGTCAAAACTGAACTTCACAGTGTAGAAATTAAGGGTTGGACATTACATTTTACATATGAGAACGTGACATTCATTCCAAAACAACATATCAGCCTTAATAACAATATACCAATATGATTACAAAGGATTCGTTGAATCATAATGATATAGAGCAGTTTGCCGCCTCTTTAGCTCATCTTGATCAGACTGTAAAACAATTATCTGGACGCACGTTTAATTTCTCCAATAACTTAGTTATATTCCCCAAAGCGATGCTGTCGAGAATTAGTATAGGGAAGCAAGCCATGTTTCATGGTGTTTGCCATAGTGACCATTTTGCATTTACGATTCCTAGCAATAACACAGCAATAAGAGTTAACGGCATACAAGTTAATGCCGATAATAGCTTGTACATTATGCCGCCATCAGAAGAGATCGTCGCTTTATTTGAACAAGAGTTAAATGGCTACCATTTTAGTATTGAGAGCAAATTTCTTGCTAAACATATCGGCCATGACCTACATTCTTCATTGATACACAAGTCTGAGATTGTAAGATCAGGGAAGGCCAATTTAAATTCATACCAAAATTTCAAAAAACAGCTGTTCAGAAACATCGATTACTCGCTCAAACACAGTGACAGCCTATCCGAAATGGCCGTATTAGACATACAATGCTATATAGCCAACGCAATAAGAATACTCTTTAAAGATGATAACAACGAGTTAAAAAAAACAAGCATTCCATACAACAAACGACATGCCATTGTCACAAGAGCACTTGAATATATCAACAGCAGTCATGACATCTATGTATCTATACCAGATATCGCTGAACAATGTTTTTGCAGTATCAGAACATTAGAATACGCCTTTAAGCAGCTGCTTTCCGTTACACCTAAGCAGTATTTAACAATTCGGCGCTTGTATATGATCAGGCAGGATCTAGTCTCTAAAAATTGCAATAACATTGCTCAATTATTGAGCCTGTACGGTGTAGTTAACCAAGGTCGATTTAGCAAAGACTACTTTAGGATGTTTGGTGAGTATCCAAAGAACACATTAAAGTCCCGATAATCCACCTTCAGCTCAAAGAATAGCAGGAAGCCTAAGGCCTTTAGGCTTCGTGCCCTTCTAAAAAACCACAATTTTGCCAAATCACGCTCAGTGTGACATCTGGGTGAAGCACCAGCCATTGAAGGGCGCTGTTTTTGATCTTGTCAGCAATAATTTGCTTTGTTTTTGAGATTATATTGAATTGACCTATGCCATGACGGACTATTAGCCATAGAGCTTAAGCTCTACACACAATAAAAACTATCCAGAGGCATACAATGAAAAAAATAACACCAATATGCTTATTACTCGCTTTGACAGTGGCTGGGTGCCAATCTGATGAACAGGCTACCAATCAATCTCCCACTCAAAATGCCGAAGTCATTGCACAGCACAAACAGGGGCTGGCTAAGCAGCTGAGTACAAGTTACGCAGACATTGAACAAACCCTTAAATCTCAAATCACTGATCAGAATCTGACAATTTCGCTATCAACACTGCTAACCGAAGAACCTGAGTCATCCTTTACCCAACAAATGTACAAAGCCGATACTAGTATCAGGACGATGAAGGGAGTTTCTGACTACACAGATGAACTTCTCGAAATCAGACTTGCTGACAAGTCGATGGTGCAAGAGTGGAAAGACGGCATGAGCCCTTTGTTTGCCTTTGAGCCAAAAGGTGATGACGAATCATGGCAATATATCGAAGCCTACGATATCTACGGCCAGCTTCATCAGCTTGATGCCTACCAAATGCCTGACGTGCCTGTGTTTGTCGTCGACAACAATAGCGCTAAAGAGCTGAAAGCCGGACTTCAGGCCATGCAGGCAGAAATGCAAAAGTTAGGGCAGCCTGCTGTATTGCAGAGTGAAGGCGACGCAACTCAACAGGCTGAGTTTAAATCTACGTTCAAAAGCAGCTCAACCGCGCCGATTTCAACCACAGCCATCAAGAAAATTCGCCTGGCAGATGACGAAGAGCCGTGGATTTCTGGCAAAGCGGAGGTCTATGCCATCGTTACCGGTGTTAACCCAAGCAGAGACGAACCAACACTCGACTTGATTGAAATGCCGTACCTTGATTATGACAACACCGATTACTATCCAAACCAGATTGCCATCTATTGGTCTCGCTACCGCTGGGGCGCTGCAGATATGATCTTAATGGAGCAGGATGACGGGACGGACTATAAAGAATTAGCTAAATTGCTGGTCAAAGTCGCGGAAGAAGTCCTAAAAATGATCCCGGATCCCGAGGTTCAGGCTTATGCCATCATTCCGCAAATTACAGGCAAGATCATTGCCGCCATTCCTGATGGCCTGCTAGTTAATGATGATGACTATGTCGATGTTTATTATACATTAATGCAAGATACCTCGTATGTTGATCACCCGGGAGCCGGTGGAAATGCCGTTGCTACCTTTGAACCATTGACTATCTCGCCAACACGCCCTTAAATATGTTCCAGGCGCTACGCATGCCGTAGCGCCTTTTTTGTGCCCTCTTCGACTGTATATTTCTGCACCATGACAGCTTATTGAACTCTTTCTGCATAAATATTCACAACATTATTGACACATTGCCTTGTTAGATGTTTGAATCAAGGCATCCCGAAATAATGGGATCAGAAGAGGTGCGTTAACCAGGGAGTCTGTTCGAGGTATCCAAATACCAATGACAGCAGATTAGGGGGATTAACGCCGAGATAGGTTTGCGTTTGGACGTAACACTTATCGGTTGCTGGGGCTGAATCCCCAGGACTGTCACCTATGGTGGAGAGCTTCTGGTGTTTGTGTTTTTTCGCCTTTCTTGTGGCCTCTAGCCCCTGGCGCCTTCGCAATACCAAGCTCTCTTTACGGATAGCAACAAGTTCGGATGAGAGATGCCTAATCACACTACTGCTCCCGCTTACGGGAATGAACGCTTGCAACAGACTACACTATGGACGGCCCTCATCACCCCGTTCCTGCCTGACGAGTCTATTGATTTTGCAACCCTGAGCCAACTCGCCAAGGAACAAGACGCCGCCGGAAACGGGATCCTACTGCTAGGCAGTACCGGCGAAGCACTGGCAATGACCCAAGACGAGCAACAAGCCATTATCCGGCATGTTTGTGATATGTCACTTTCTGTACCTTTGATGGTTGGTGTCGGCGGTTTTCAGCTGCACCAGCAGCTGCAGTGGCTGGATTTCCTGAAAAATTATCCAATTGATGCCCTGCTCTTACCCGTGCCACTTTATGCAAAGCCCGGCGCAACCAGTCAGCAAAAATGGTTTAGCCGCCTGCTCGATGCCAGCAAATGGCCCTGCATGATCTACAACGTGCCATCTCGTACCGGTGTCGCACTTGATGAGCAAGTACTGGGACTACTGGCAGATCACCCCAATGCCTGGGCAGTGAAGGAAGCCAGTGGAAGTGCCGAGAATTTCAGTCGCTATTACCACTCTGCACCATCGCTCAAGTTCTTCTGTGGTGATGACGGCCTGCTCGTTGATTTTATTGCCAAAGGCGCATGCGGCCTGGTATCTGTGGCTGCCAATGCCTGGCCAGAAGCCACAGCACGATATGTCAGACAGAGCCTTGATCTGGCTGGCAGCTCCAACCAATCCGAGCCAAGTTTCAAAACCTTGTGGCAACAAGCAGGGAACAGCCTATTTTGCGCCGCAAACCCCATTCCGGTGAAAGCATTAATGAAACATCAGGGGCGCATTGCAAGTGCAGAACTTCGTCCCCCTCTCTATAGCGAAGAGTTATCGGAGTTGGCTCCGCTCCTGGAGGCCGATACCGCAGTCAACCAATGGACTGCAAGCCGCTAATAAAAAAAGGGGAAGTCTCTAAAAAGATACTTCCCCGTTGCTGATTAAACATTTAGCCGTTATAAGCTATCGACACTCGCCAGGTGTTCAGTACTGTTCGGATCATAGTCACACAAACTGGTTCCAATCGGCTCAATGATCCACCCTGAACCAACCGTCAGTTGAACTGGCGCTTCGCTCTGGCAATTATCATCCTCATGTACTTGCCCTCTCATACCGACCTGCAGTAATCGATAATCCTGCCCCCCAGCATCAATACGCTGGTTCGGTAACCTGCCAGCTTCAATATCACCAACTTGCCACAAGTGCTGCTCCACCGAGCGCATTTGAATACGGGCCCAATCACTCGCAAATATCTCAGGCGGATCACAATCCCCCCCAACCCAGCTACATGCAGTCAGTAACAATGCCGACGCAATCAAACAGTATCTGAACATATCCATTTAGCTCGCCTCAATCACTCCGTCAGGCCCAACATGACTTTTCGCTTCTACTTTATTCAGCGAGGCCCTACCCAAATATTTGCGAATCAGCACATAGAATACCGGCGTCAGCAACAGACCAAAGATGGTGACACCAATCATGCCGGAGAACACCGCAACCCCCATCGCCTGGCGCATTTCAGCACCGGCACCTGTCGAGATCACCATCGGCAGTACCCCCATGATGAAGGCTATCGAGGTCATCAGGATCGGTCTTAAGCGCTGATGGCTGGCTTCAAGGATAGCTTCCCTTACGGTAAACCCTTCATGTTCCTTCTCGCGGGCAAATTCGACAATCAAAATCGCATTCTTCGTAGCCAAACCCACCAGAACAATAAAGCCAATCTGAGTGAAGATATTGTTGTCACCACCATAGATGATCACGCCGGTAATAGCCGACAGTAACGTCATCGGTACAATCAAAATGATGGCCAGCGGCAAGCTCAGGCTCTCGTACTGTGCAGCCAGCACCAAAAAGACCAACAGTACAACCAATGGGAAAACATACATCGCCGTATTACCAGCCAGCTGTTGCTGATAGGTCAGTTCCGTCCACTCATAGCTCATGCCATGTGGCAGTGTTTCTGCCAAGATTTTCTCCATGGCCGCCTGAGCCTGACCGGAGCTGAATCCCGGTGCTGGTGAAGCATTCACCTCGGCGGTCGTAAAGCCGTTATAGTGCATAACGCGATCCGGACCAGCTGAATGATGAACCGAAATAAACGATCCCAGCGGGATCATATCGCCACTGGCATTGCGCACCTTCAGCTGAGCAATCTGCTCGGGCTCCTGCCGGAAGCTATCCTGTGACTGAACATTAACCTGATAGTTACGACCGAACTTGTTGAAGTCATTCACATACAGTGAGCCAAGATTTATTTGCATAGTGGCAAATATGTCATCCACCGAGACACCCTGCATTTTGGCTTTTTCACGATTCACTTCGACATCAATCTGCGGCGTATTCACCTGAAAGCTGGTAAATGCACCTGTCAGCTCCGGTGCCTGCCAGGCTTTCATGATCACTTGCTGGGTGACGGCATAGAGCTCCTCGTAACCCAGATTTCCTTTATCCTGGATCTGCAGGCGGAAGCCGCCGATATTCCCCAAACCATTCACTGGCGGCGGCGGGAAAATCGCAATAAAGGCATCTTGAATGCTTGAGAACTTACCGTTAAGCGCCCAGGCAATGGCATTCCCCGACAGGTGCTCTTCCTGACGTTCTGCGAACGGTTTCAGCGTTACAAATACCACTCCTGAACTTGGACTGTTAGTAAATCCGTTGATGTTCAGGCCCGGGAAGGCAACCGACGATTCAACACCGGGATGTGCCAGCGCAATGCTCGACATTTCACGGATCACATCTTCAGTCCGATCCAGCGACGATGCGTCAGGCAACTGAGCAAACGCGACTAAATACTGCTTATCCTGCGATGGTACATAACCGGTTGGTGTTTCAACAAACTGGTAGCCTGTCAGAGCCAATAGGCCGGCATACAACACCATGACAATACCCGCACCACGGATCACTCGTTTCACCGTACCGGAATAGGCATTACTGCCCCACTCAAAGAAACGGTTAAACGGAACGAACAACCAGCGTCCGAACAGCCAATCAATCAGCTTACTCAAACCGTCTTTCGGTGCAGTTTTACTGCGCAGGAGCAAAGCAGACAGCGCCGGGCTCAATGTCAGCGAGTTCAATGCCGAAATCACCGTCGAGATGGTAATCGTCAGGGCGAACTGGCGATAGAACTGGCCAGTCAGACCGGACATGAACGCTGTCGGGATAAATACCGCTGCCAGCACCAGGGTCGTTGCAATGATCGGGCCCGTTACTTCCTTCATCGCCTGTCTGGATGCCGCTACCGGCGGTAAACCATTTTCGATATTTCGCTCAACATTTTCGACCACCACAATCGCATCATCGACCACGATACCAATGGCAAGCACCAAGCCAAACAGCGAAAGCGCATTTAGCGAGAAGCCCAAGCCATGCATGATGGCGAAGGTACCGATTAGCGAAACCGGAACGGCTGCCAAAGGAATAATTGCCGCACGCCAGTTTTGCAGGAACAAAACGACCACTACGACAACCAGCAATAAGGCTTCAAATAGCGTCTTCACTACGGCATCGATAGAACCACGGACGAACACTGTCGGGTCATAGACAATTGAGTAATCAACGCCTTGTGGAAAATTTTCTTTGAGCTCGGCCATTTTGGCGCGGACACCATCAGAGATCTCGATAGCATTTGAACCCGGACGCTGGAAAATAGGGATAGCCACGGCATGTTTGTTGTCCAGCAGCGAACGCAAAGAATAGCTGTTTGCCCCCAGCTCAACTCGTGCAACATCGCTAAGGCGAACAATTTGTCCTTGTTCACCAACTTTGATCACGATATTACGGAACTCATCTTCCGTGCTCAGACGGCCTTTTAGGTTGATCAGCAACTGGAAGTTATTTTCGGCCGTTGGCTGCGCGCCAAGACTACCGGCAGCCGCTTGCTGGTTCTGCTCACGGATCGCATTTACAACGTCCATTGCCGTCATATTCAGAGCGGCGAGTTTTGGCGGATCGAGCCATATTCGCATCGAGTACTCACTGGCACCAAACAGACGAACGCTACCTACCCCTTCAACACGCGCCAACTCATCTTTTACATTGAGGTTGGCGTAGTTCGACAGGTATAACATGTCATGACTATCATCCGGCGAGGTTAAGTGAACCACCATCGTCAGATCCGGCGATGACTTCTCGGTCACCACCCCTAGGCGCTGAACTTCCTGCGGCAACCGCGGCAATGCACGTGCTACCCGGTTTTGTACCAGTACCTGCGCATCATCAATATCGGTTCCCAGCTCAAACGTCACCGTCAGGCTGAGGTTACCGTCCGACGTAGCCTGCGAAGACATATACAACATGCCTTCCGTACCATTAATAGCCTGCTCCAATGGCGTTGCTACCGTGTCACCGATCACTGTCGGGTTAGCTCCAGGATAGCTGGCCGTTACCACTACTGTTGGTGGAACCACTTCCGGATATTCGGTAACAGGTAATTGAAAGACGGCGATGGCACCGGCAATCATGATCATCAAAGAGATGACCCCTGCAAATATCGGCCGTGATATAAAGAATTGAGAAAACTTCATTGTTACTGTTCCTTAGCCGCGCTTACCTGCAAGCGGATCACTGCTGGCTATCGTGACTTCTGCCTGTAGCTCATCAACCCGTTGTTGCTGGCGTTTTATCTGTGCCAATGCCTCGTCGCTGGCCATTGCTGCCGAAGTCGGGTTCACAGCGGCTCCCGGACGAACACGTTGCAGCCCTTTCAGCACAATCGTATCCCCAGGCTGCAGGCCATCGCTGACCAATCGTAAGCCATTGTGTTTTTTACCCAACTTAACCGGGCGATACTGAACCTTGTTGTCCTGATCCAATACCAACACAAATTTGGTGTTTAGATCGGTACCGACAGCTTTGTCATCTATCAGAACGCCCTGATAGCTGGCACTGCCTGCCACTTTGATCCGTGCAAACAGGCCTGGTGTAAATCGACCATCAATATTTTCAAACACGGCACGGCCACGAATGGTACCGGTCTGCTCGTTGATTTGGTTATCCATAAAGTCAATATGACCGGTGTAAGGGAAACCCAGATCATCAGCCAGTCCCATCATGACCGGTGATTTGTTGTCATGGGAATCAAGACGGCTACCCTCTCGTGCCAAGCGCTTGTACTTAAGGTATGTCTGTTCATCGGCATCAAAATAGGCATAAATCGTGTCAGTCGATACCACCGTTGTTAGCAGGCTCTGCCCTGCCGTAACATAGTTACCTTTGGTAATTAGCGCGCTAGATACTCGGCCAGAAATCGGTGCTTTAACTTGGGTATATTCAAGATCCAATTTAGCCTGCTCCAAGGCTGCCTTGCGGGACTGTACTCTTGCATTGGCCTGCTGATAGCTTGCCGCGCGGTTATCTAGCTCTTCCTGAGAAATCGCATTTTTCTTAATCAGCTTCTTGCCGCGTGTTAGCTGGCGCTGAGCAAGTAGCGCCTGACTTTCAGCATCAACCAGATCGGCTTTCAGTCGGTTAACCTGTGCTTCAAGCGGCTTGGCATCAACAATAAACAAGATATCACCTGCTTTGACCAGTGCCCCTTCTTCGAAGACAACCTGCTCAACGTAGCCCGATACTCTTGGTCTCAGCTCAACGGTCTGTGGAGACTGGAGGCGGCCGGTGAACTCATCCCACTCGGTAACCCTTTCACTTATCACTTGCGCTACCGTGATTTGCGGAGCAGGCGGTTGATTCATCCCGGCCTGTTCTTCGCGCTGTGGTTGGCAGGCCATCAGCACGCTGGCAGCGACAGTGGCGAGAACCAGGTTGCGTAGTCCTTGTTGGGTTTTCATTATTTTCTCCATGGAATGTCGTTCTTTGGAGGCATTCTATGTCGATTAATACATCACAAATAATTTTAAATCTTTATCACACACATAACTTTTTGTGATGTATTCGGCAGGGCTAGCCATTAAATACATAAAATACTATGATGTATCGCACCTCAATTGATAAACAGAACGACAGTATGCGCCCACAAGAACTGAACCTGCTGGTGATTTTTGATGCCATCATGACCGAGAAATCGATCACTCGTACTGCCGAGCGATTATCAATGACCCAGCCGGCAATCTCTAATGCTGTCGCCCGAATGCGGGCAGCATGGAAGGATGATTTGTTTGTCAAAGACGGCCGCAACATCCAACCGACAACCTATGCCAAGAATCTCTGGGACCAAATCCGCGATCCTTTGCACAACCTCAATCAAGCCATTGAGCCTGATGTGTTTGATCCTCAAAAAGCCAAACGCACATTTAGGATTGCTGTCAGTGATATTGTCGTCGATACCGTATGGCTCGACTTGCGCCGTTATTTTGAAGCCCATGCACCGGGTATTAACCTACATGCTGTGCCCTATACCATTACCAATGCCCAGCAGGTGTTGGATGATGCGGAAGTCGATCTGGTGATGGGAGGAACGATTCCAGCACCTGAAAGTATCCGCTCGACTCACCTTCTCGATATCTGTCACGTCTGCGCCATGCGCAAAGACCATCCGCTGGCTAAACCAGATTTAACCATTGAAGAGTTTGCCAGTGCCGACCATCTGCTGGTGTCGTTATCCGGTGACAGCTATGGCGCGACAGACAGAGCACTTCATCAGCTTGGTATGACACGCCGCGTAGCCGTTACAGTTAACCATTTTGCCTCGGCCGCACCGCTTCTCATTGATAGCGATCTCGTCGCAATCCTGCCTGCCGCCGCAACCTATAAACACGTTACCAGCGGCAAGCTATCCGTCACTCACAGTCCAGTTGAAATCCCGCGCGGCTCTGTGTCGATGTGGTGGCACAAACGCCAGGACGAGGATGCAGGTTTGCAATGGCTGAGAGATCATATTCAGGAGAAGTTTGTTACTCGCTGGAACCAAAACCTGCGAGAAGTGTTTGAGTGCGTGTGCTCGTAACGGCTATAGCTCTCTTGGGACTGCCCTGGAGGTGTTCAATTTAGTTTGAACAAACGACTTAATACGAACGTTACTGTTTGCTATCACGACACCAGATGTTACCAGCACAATCCCAACCAATTGCGTGAAGTGTGGCATTGTTCCCAGTGCCATACTGATCACAAGCGTAAAAACAGGAATGAGATTGAACATCGAGGTCACTTTTCGTGGCCCGATCACCTGTGTACCCTGCATCCAAAAATAATAAGCCACCAGCGTACCGCATATCCCCATATACAAAATTATCGCCATATCACTTTGAGTCATTGACTGAATGGCAGCGAATGGTTGCTCTAGCCAACTGGCAAACAACACCATTTGCAGAAACCCTGCTCCCAGTGTCAACAAACAGCAAACATTATTTTCGGCTGGAAGATTATATTATTTGAGAG
Source organism: Photobacterium proteolyticum (assembly GCF_001939735.1). Taxonomy (GTDB): domain Bacteria; phylum Pseudomonadota; class Gammaproteobacteria; order Enterobacterales; family Vibrionaceae; genus Photobacterium; species Photobacterium proteolyticum. The sequence continues at coordinate 22,326 of NZ_MJIL01000093.1, read as the reverse complement.
TAACTAACCCTTGGGTTCAAATAGTAAGAGCGACTACCTTTATACAGGGATAATATCCTTGAATCCGGTTTAAAATATACAATAAAAACACCTTAAAAGTGGTAAGTCTTATCATTTATCAAGAGCAATTAATGGAAAAAGACAAGCAAAACAATTAACCATAACATAAGTGATATTTTACAGAGAAAGCACATACAAAAAACAACCAAAAAGAGTAAACAACAAGCTCAAACAATAAAATATACATTTTAAGTATAATTAATCAGCATATTAATGCTTTTAATCTATCTTCCAGATAACAAACTAAATATATTCTCCGCTCTAATTTGACATCACAATGCATACCGCAGCCTTATCGCTGTTTATGTAAACCACACATATATGTTATTAACTTCAGTCATTTTGAGAATATACCAACAGAAAGAATAATGAGGTTAAGCATGAAAACGTTATATTGTCGATTGCTATCGCATCAGTTTTTTCTTGACCGACTATGGCAGCAGATCTTGGCATCACAACTATTCAAACTGCTGAACAGTTTAGTAATAGTAATGTAGAAGGTTGGTTCTATCCCAATCCTGACTCAACATAAGAATATGAAAAAGGCCATGCAAGCATGACCGTAAAAGATGGCAATAAAGACGTCGAACTATCTTTCTATCGGAATAGTTTGCAATTTGTTCAACACGACTGGACGAACACAGCAACCCAGTTATCGAAAACGACCGTACTGTTGACGATGTAATTAATGTTCCGACCTTGTAATACGGCACAACGAAATCTTTAGCAGATAATGCTACTGCATCAAAAGCTGACAAATCAACCGTCACATCATTGCAAAATCAGCTAACAGCATACACCATCGCAGCCACAACAGAATCTAATACACGGCCATTCGCGCTACTGTCGCAGGCTCAGATGCCGACAACTGGTCTACTCCTGTTGTTGGTGCATCTGTTAATTGGGCATTCTAACAACAAGTAACAAGGACATGTCATGAAGCCGACTTGTTAGGCTTCTGCACTTATACAAATCATAACCCTACACATCGCTATAAAGTGGTAAACAGGCTCATCCTGATCGTGAGATTGCTTCTGCATTGCCCTATTCATAAACCAAGCATCATTGATAATAAGCGTACACATATCAGTCTACAGCGTTCTACGAGTAAAGCTCCCATAAGGCTATATCAATCACAAGAGCACAATTCCACAATAGATATCGGATGTTGCATTCAAAGGAGGAGAACCCCAAGTATACATGTTATTAGTCACTTTCGTTAAATGACAACCCGTCAACACAATCTTAACAACAATTTCAGTTCACTGTTGCATGACGAAGGAAAATGAAGGAAAATGAAATAACATGTAAAACACAAAGAAAGCGAAGAGACTAAAAACCAATGAAGTTAAAACACATCCTCCTAAGTATCTTTGGATTGCTAAGTTTCAGCCTGATTTTTACACTATCCACCATAAATTACATCAATTTCAAAGATGGCTCGGTCCAGTCGGCTAGAAATTCATTATCTTCTAAAAGCGAATTGTTAGGGAGTTTAGCTGAACATAAGATCAACGCTTACTTCTCAAAATTAGAACTACTAGCAAGCCAAATGTCGACAACGGAGGAAGACTTAGCTCAAGTAGAAAACTATGCTGAAGCCATGAATAACTTACAGCAAAAAGCCGGATTTAATAACATTTATTTTGGTCTTAAAAGTGGTGAGACTTACTTATCAACAGGTAAAATACCTAACTTCAACGCAAAAGAATTAAGCAGAGAATGGTATGTAGAAATCTTTAACAAAAAAAAGTCTAAAATTATGACCACCCCCTATACAATAGAGGGAGAGGATATTGTTATGGCGCTTGCCGTACCTATAAAATATAACGGTGAGACTGTCGCTGTACTTTCAGGAAATATATCTGTTACTGAATTAAGCAAATTCTTAGAAAATTACAGTGGAGACAATCAAATATTCGTTGCTCGAGACGATGGTTACATTCTGGCAGCAAAATATCCCGAGATGATTGGGAAAAACCTTTATTCAGAAAGACCAAGCTATGCCAAATATAGCAACAAAAACAAAAGCCACCATTTATATACTCAAGATGGAGAAGAGTTTTTTGTTGTATCTTCCAAACTAGATAGCCTAGGATGGACATTTTGGTCTTGGGAGGCAAGTCATAAAATTGAAGCCCCATCATTAAACAATCTAAAGCAATCGACACTAATAGCTTTTTTACTTATCTTATTATCTCTAGCTATTATTTATATTGTGATTCAAAAAGCTATATATAAACCACTTGGCGGTGAGCCTAATGAGGTTGAAGTAATGTTAAAAAACATTGCAGAAGGTGATCTAACTAATATAAAAGAATATACCACTGCCGACACAGGAATCTATAAAAGCGCATGCATATTACAGAAGAACTTAAAAGAGATCTTAAAGCAAATCAACTTAGCTGCTGATAACCTTGAAAATACTGCTATTTCGGCATCAGCCCAGTCAGAACAACTAAGTGACGGAGCAGAAGAGCAGTCAAGTCAATTAGAACAAACGGCAACAGCAATGAACGAAGTTACAGCTACTGTTGACGAGGTTGCGCGTAACGCATTAGAAGCATCAAAATCAGCGGCTCAAACTAAAGAAAAATCTGAGTACGGTGAATTAGTTATGCATCAAATGAACGATGAGGTCACCACACTTCAGTCTGGCATAGATAAAGTTGTAGCTGTTAACCAGAAGTTAGAACAACAAACACAAAACATCGGTAGCATACTAGAGGTTATTGACAACATATCAGAACAAACTAACTTACTTGCACTTAACGCTGCAATTGAAGCTGCGCGAGCAGGAGAGCAGGGGCGGGGATTTGCCGTTGTAGCAGATGAAGTTCGAAGCCTTGCAAATAAAACTAAAAATAGCACAAGTGAAATCCAAAAAGTCATTGAAGAACTTCAAAAGGAAGCCACACTATCAGTAAAACTGATGGACAATAATGAAAGCGTTCTTAAGCGTACTATAGAGCAATCAAATAATGTAAATAGTGCTCTTTCAGAGATTAGTATTGCCGTTGAAACAATTTTAGATATGAGTCATCAGATAGCTACTTCAACAGAAGAGCAAACTCACGTATCAACAGAGATTAATACAAGCATCTCACAAATCAGTGATGTAGCAAAAGATATTTCAGCTGCAGCTCAACAAAACCAAAATATGGCGCAGCAGATCTCATCTCACTCCAGAAAAATGAAGGCCCTTGCAAATTCATTTCAATTATAATAAATAATACACACTGCATATTATATGCAGTGTGTATGTAAAGAGAGATACCAAAGGCAAACATGAACATCAGTACAATAGCGAAATTGTTAGAGTCTACAATAGACAACTCAACTGGAATATGGCGGACAGAAAAGGGCAGCGTATACCTTAATGGAAGTACGTTTTACAGATTACTAAATTTACCTAACAATAAAGTCAGCTTTAAGAACTGGATGTCCATTATTCATCCAGAAGATAGGGATAAATTATCTTCGATTATAGAGGCACACAGAGCTAAAAAAGAAGAGATAGGGAGGTCTCAATATAGAGTTCAGACCAGAGATGGTGATTACATAGAATTAGAGTCTGTAGGTTTAAGATATATTGAGAATAAAGAAGAAAAATGGATTGGTCAACATAGAGTTATAACATCACCTAACAGTTACAAAACTCGACATACCGAAACTGGACTAAAGACAATTCATAGCTTAAGTGAAGAATTATGCCATATTATATCAGACAAGGAAGATTATATTGGATTTATTATTAGCAGTGAACGCCTTGCTAGAAAAACAAGAAAGTATGGAACAAACATACATTTGAATTTTATCGACTTCATAGAGACATCAATAAAGTCTGTTTTTAAAAATAGCTGGAATTTGTACTATATAAATGACTCGACATTTTTTTCCCTTTGTCCTATAGCTAAATATGAAAATACCCTTGATAAGCTTGCTTTTAGCTTATCAGAAAGCTTAATTGTTCAATCGGAATTAAGCTTGTCTTTTACTAGAGAAGAAATCTCCCTTGTTGCCCTAGAGATTAACAATATTACATTAAAATTAGATAATCTTGATAAGACCCTAGTAAACTATAGCCGTTATGCACATGAAAATTGTATAAACAAATTTCTTGTTTTATCCAAAGTTAACCATGAGGCTATATTTCGCCATCTGACTATAAAGGATTCATTGTTAGATGCTATTCGTGGCGATAAATTTACTATTGCGGTACAACCTATTGTAAACTTGAGTACAGGAGAAACTCGTAGTCATGAAGTATTGGCTAGATGGCAACATCCTATAATCGGTAACATCTCCCCAGCAGAATTCATCCCACTAATCAGCAAACAAGGTTTTACATCCTCTTTTGGTTGGATGATATTTCGAAAATCATGTGAATTCCTTGTAAAAGAAACGAGCTTCAATAATTCGATTAATATAAACATCTCTGTCGATTTCCTGACCAGCCATAACTTTGTGGAAAAAGCTAAAATTATGGCTGATGAATATAATATTGATACGAACCGTATAGTTATAGAGTTAACTGAATCAGTACCAATCGATGATGAATTAAAGGTTAGACAACAAATTTATGATTTGAAACGTTGTGGTTTTTCTCTTTCCCTAGATGATTTTGGCTCTGGTTACACTTCCTTATTTAGTATATTTGACCTTCCTTTTGATGAGGTGAAAATAGATAAAAGAATAATTCAAAACATCCACAGCAGTATAAATTACATTCAATTAATAGATTTTTTAATTAATGTATCTAAGGACCGTACCTTTCGATTGGTTGCTGAAGGTGTTGAATGTCGAACACTTACTTCAACACTGAGAGATCTTGGAGTTGACTGTGTTCAAGGGTATGCGATATGCAAGCCATTTACACCATCTTAACTTAAAAACTTGAAGTTATCTTATTTCTATTCATACAACATCTCAAACAAACCATTTCACCAAGACAAACTATTTAAATGGCCAATGAGAGTACAGCAAAAGCACCCTAAAGCATCATTTTTAGGGTGTTTAACTCTTTATTAAAGGTTTCTTTCATATAGCTAAACAGACATGAACAACACAACTTAATTGGTATAATTACTAACAACCCTGAAACCAAAATGGTTATTACCACGGTTTTCAAAATCTGAAGCGCGTGCATAGCTTGCTAACGTTGAAGCATGATAATTCCAAGAACCACCGCGCCGGACACGCTTGTTATCTACATTTGGAGTTGTATTTACCGGGTCAACAGCATCATTGCTATAAAAATTTGCATCATAATAATCAGCACACCACTCCCAAACATTCCCTCCCATGTCGTAGAGGGTGAAAGGGTTTTGAGCATAAGACCGCACCGCGACTGCATGACCATCCGGATTGTATACTCCCGGCGTATCACCGTTATAGTTAGCCTTACTAAGATCAATGGTGCCATCATCAGTTGGATACTCATAATTATATCCAGCTTTTGCTGCATATTCCCATTGTGCTTCTGTTGGAAGTGCTACTTCATAGTATTGAGCAAAAGCATCAGCACCATACCATTTCACCCAATTAACAGGCCAATCTGATTTATCGTCATCCAATAGTTCAAATTTTTCACCCGTAAAAGTTATCCAACTTTTATTATCAATATGTTCTGCATGTCCATCACTGGTACAGCCACCTGTTTCTCCTAGTTGCAAATAAATTTCACCAGCATGAGGGGCAATATCAGTAGCTACGACCATGTATTCGTCATAAGAACCACATGGATCTGTCGCTGTCATTAATTCAACATTTATCAAACCATTGTTATATGCGCTGTTTAAAAATTCAATGTACTGGGCATTGGTAATTTCAGTATCCGATATAGAAAAATCAGATACAGTTATATTAACAATTGGACTATCACCAGGCATAGAAGCTCCCCCCATTTCAAAACTACCACCTGGAATATCTACCATTAAAATGTCACTAGGTAACTGTGTAATTGTATCAGAGTTTTCAGCAACTATTGACGAGGACCCACTGGAATTACACGCAGTAAGAGTGACGGACAACACACAAACCAAATTGATATTTGTTATTTTATTCATAGTCGACCAAACAATGTTATTAATCAATAAATTTAAACTATTTTTTCAAGATTTTAAACTTTGAGACAAAGCGTATTTATGTTACCAAATAAAAAGTCAATCTTTGTTTATACACTGTAAATCTATGTAATTTAAATTTTAAAAATAAACCTTAAAAACATAAAAACTCCAAATAAAGAACAGCTACACCTCAACAAGAAATAATTCAAAACATTTTTATGTGAAACATGAAGTTTGTAATTCTCCCATTAGTTTATAATGGTAAATCTGTATCAACACTAAAATCAAATGTAATCTAGTTTTCTCTTTACATTAACATCCAGTATCTAAAGAAGGCGGTTTAGAGCTGAAATTAATATATAAACAGAAACAAACTTATCAGTTCCTCTTACATCAGTCCCTACGGATAAAGTATTACCATCTTCACTTAATGACATACCCCACCCCACAGAACTTTTTAACTCTTGGCCTTGAATAGTGCCAACATATGCTAATAAATTCTCTGTGGATAATGTTAAAGCATTACTTTTAATATTATTGTTTTGATTAGATGCAATGACAAATAACTCTAAATCACTATTCAACAATTCATTATCGATTGATAATTCTTGAGAGGTGGTTAATACCGACTCTCCTATAGGTTCAGAATGATTAGAATACTCCGAACTATGACAACAAATTTGAAACGTTTCAGCCTTATTTGCTTCATCCCATTAAAAAAAGAACATCTTCGTTTTATCCGTCAACCTTTAATCGAATGTAAACTAAAAGCCTCAGGCATCAAGCTATCAGATGTTATATCCAATGAGCTATCATCTGTTATAACAGTAGAGCCATTAAAACCCATCTGGTAAACAGTACTGAGAAAAGCTGCAGTATAGAATATATGTAATTTACCAGAACCTATTAAAGTTACTTTTCTTTATACACCGTAAATAGTAAAAAAAACATCAACATCAGTCGAAAAATATGCAAAAAACACGTTACTCTGTGTCTGACTAATCTATTAAATTATATCGTCACTTGTTTACTACCGGAACTCGAAACCTTAAAACTTCTGAAGCTAAGTCAATAGCTGTATTCAATTTGCTCCGAGATCAGGTCGATTTTTTCGTTCTGCAAAACTAGGATCACAAACAGGTCTTATGTTATCTCTGGCACCTTCATCCGAGCCAAACTTACTCACGCCCCCCTGTAGTCACGATAAAGCCATATAGCCTGCGCTTCATCAAAGTATTCCAAGATCTCAAATGCCCTCTGACTCTCGATCAAAAGCTTACAAACGACAAGAGGAACGGAAGATGACTCAACTAAGGAGGTTATTCACTCGTGACCATGACGTAATAATGGTTTTCATGACAATCACTTTTCCCAGGGAAGTAATAATCCATAGACTGTCACTATAGAGCCTCCTACTAACCTGACTGACCGTTTGTATGCCTTCGCACCTGAATTCACCATAAAATGGTACTAAATTTTGAAATCACTTGGTGTTACGTAACACGCCAGTGCTGGCAGTAGTATTCACCTAGCGCCAGCACTGGAACCTTTAGAAATAAAAAAAGGGCTACTGCTTTTTGTCACTATGGAAGGCGAAACGACTATACACACTCCCTTCTTCGGTCACGGCCTTAAACTTGATTGATCTTGAGTTGTTGATTGAGATCGGAAGGAAAACCCGTCCATTTTCGTCAGTCTGGAACGTTTGTCGTACCTGAGGCACATTCACCAGTGACACAGTTGCGTTCGCAGCAGGCTGACCTTGTTCGGTCACTGTTACCCAGGCGCCATGCGACATACTCGAGACTCTGAGATCTGCCAGAGAGACTGACGAAAAAGTCACGGCCATGGCCGCTAGTACAAGATGTGTCTTTCTCATTTTATTTCTCCATCACTCTTAACCACACCGGCTACCACTACACATTTCATGCATCCCATGACATTACATAGTGCTAGCCGAACTTACGTTAATACTAGCCTTGTGTGAGAGCATCCAAGGAAGTGACGATAGAAATCAAAATCGATTCGCATTACAAAGACACAATCTTATCTTTAAACTCAGCCAGCTCGACATGGCTAAGGGTATTTACCCCATCCCGACCGTCAACCAGATCAGAGATCACTACCTTACCATCCTGGTTACTCGATATATGATATTGAGAGGTGTCTCCAGTAAAAATAACCGAGTTCTTCCCGCTATTACCCGTGATGTGATTATCGAGTTGATTAACAATCACATTAACATCGTTGTTTCCCGTCAAGGTGATATCTTTCAGATACTGTGAATGATGGGTATAAGGCTTGTTCTGATCAAAGCGCAAACTGAAATCACCACTGAAGCTATCATCGATTCTTGCATTATAGGTAAGGTAAGGATGAAAGAACTTGTCTCGCATTAACTGAGCACCCAAATTGTCCTCAGACATAATCTCATCACGCGTTTTTGCAATATATACACCCCACATGCCATAGGTTTTACTATCCGTCCATGCGCCCCACAGTCCATAATAGGAATCGACAACAGAAGCTAAGTATTCCTGTGACAGGCTATTTTCATCCCTGAGCTCTTCAATCCAGTCCTGGTTTTCTGAACCTATCCCCCAGGTTCCAGCAGCAAGCGCTGATACCTGTGCATTACGTATTTCCGCCTGATAGGCAGGTAACACCCCCATAAAGCTCTCGTACTGGTCTACGCCAATACCGGTATCATGGACCAAATGAAGTATTTCTTCGAAAGTCGCATCACGGTGGTCATAGTTTTGCTCTATGTACCATTGATGCCCCTCAACTTGAATTTCATCCTGATATAACGGCTGTCCGTCTAGTTCAGCCGCACGATTAGTACCATCATCCCTACCATTAAGCAGCAGTAATATCGCATTGTTCTCAGCCATCCTATTGGCTACAGCTGTTTTATCTGCGCCGTACTCTGAACCGGGATATGGCATCAAGTAGTGCTCAAGTACCGAACGCGCCCTGATGATCTGATTATCGGAAAGCTTATCCTGCGCGATGAGGTGAATTGCCTTGCCGTTTGGCGCAGTCACCTTGGTATAGCGATTAAAGCCAAGTCGTCTGCTATAGGTTTCGGAGAACTCTTCAGGCACATTGTTTATTTCAAGCGCCAGTGTTTGAGCCGACAGCTCCCGATGAGTACTGGGTTGAGATGCAGAGATCGATTTACAGCCTGAAATAGCGGCAAAAACTATAGCCAGGGAGCCAACAATAACTTTATTCACAACACGCTTCTTCTTCAAAGGATTTATGACAAGTATGCCATTTTCATTCAATCGTTAAGTACAAGTGTGTATGAATAGCCAGTTGCTGTGTATGGTGATGTAAGAGAAACAGAAACAAGACAGCCCAGCTATATGCATAAGCCTGTTATTAATACAGCATAAATTAGGGAATAATAATGAAAAATATCATTGTAGCGGCTACTGTTACTTCAGCAGTTCTTGCATCTCCTGTTTCGTTCGCTGAGGAAAAAGCAACAATAGATGCAATGTTAGCTGATGAACCCGAAGATAATAAATCTGCTCAATGCCGTTTTCCTGCTCGCAAATTATGGTTAAGTCAGGTACTTCCGGGTATTTAGGCAAGCCAGCATCAATGTACGGTCACTTATTAATAAAGCTAAACAACCAAGAAAGCAGCGAGCTACTTGAGAATCACTGGGAGCTATCAATAGTTGACCTCCGTGCTCTCTATCGAGATAACCAATGAAGCTTAAAACGTTGGGACCTATTTCATGTAAGAAATATCAAAGCAGGCATATCTGCAGGCATGGTTTCACGAGTGACACCAACCTGGCGAATGTCTCTGGCCACTGGCTATCATTACTACCTCGATAACACAGAACAACGTGATCATACTATAGAATGGGAACAAAGATTCGGTCAGGCTAAAGATTGGGATATCCGAACTAGTATTAGCTACGATGGCGCATAAGAAATAAGCATATCATACAGCTATTACTGGTAAGTCCTCATTTTGCATCTACACTTTTTGTATTGATACATAAAGGATTATGCACTTGTCTAAGCCAGAGAAATTACTCGTTTACTTAATCTTCGTATTATTTCTTACAGGATGTGAGAGTTTATTTTTCTGGCCATCAAAAAAAATGGTACCTTCCCCAGAGTATTTTAATTTCACTAAACAAGATAGATACTTTACGTCTGAGGATGGCACCATTATTCACTCTTGGCACCTTCCTGCATCAAAAGAAAAGCGCGGCACCATTTTCTTCCTGCATGGCAATGCACAAAACCTCAGCTATCATGTGGCCAATGTGTATTGGCTCATCGATAAAGGGTGGGACGTCGTTATTATCGATTATCGCGGATACGGCCGTTCTGCCGGAAGTCCAAACTTTGGAGCGGTTCAACAGGATGCCTTAGCTGGCTACAAAGCACTCCTTGCCCAACAACCTGACAATCTTCCTATAATAGTTTGGGGACAAAGCCTAGGAGCTGCTATCGCAATAAATCTGACCGCAAGCCTTCCTCACAAAGACCTTCCACAAGGAGTTATTATTGATAGCGGATTCAGTTCGCCACGTAAGATCATGCAAGAGACTCTTGGTAAGTCTTGGATCACCTGGCTATTTCAGTATCCTCTCAGTTGGTCAATAACAACCGAATATTCCCCTGATCAAGCCATCGTCAAAATTAAGGATATACCCCTGCTGTTTGTACATAGTGCCAATGACCCACTTATTAACTCCAAGCACGCAGAAACACTCTTCGACCTTGCAAAGTCCCCCAAGCAGCTCTGGATCTCACAGCAGCAAGGCCACAATACAATTTGGAACGATGAACAATGGCGTGAGAAACTATCTTGTCAACTATCTAATTGGCCAACCCTTCAACCTGTTGAGGAAGCATGTAAACCACAGCAAAGCTTGGATGATACATAATACAGCTATCTATAAACTAGTTATTATCACTACGCCAGAAATGAATTTAGCTTTCTTTAAACACAAAAAAACCAGCACTAGGCTGGTTTGATTTGTATGGCTTAGCCATCAATATGGAGGCGCGTCCCGGAGTCGAACCGAGGTCCACGGATTTGCAATCCGCTGCATAGCCACTCTGCCAACGCGCCATATTTGGTTTGCTACTTTTGCCTCTATGGTAAAGCAAAAGNCGTCCCGGAGTCGAACCGAGGTCCACGGATTTGCAATCCGCTGCATAGCCACTCTGCCAACGCGCCATATTTGGTTTGCTACTTTTGCCTCTATGGTAAAGCAAAAGGAGATGGTGCCCCGGGCCGGACTTGAACCGGCACAACGCGAACGTCGAGGGATTTTAAATCCCTTGTGTCTACCAATTCCACCACCAGGGCACGCAATACTTGATTGCGATAAGTAGTGCTAACTTCAGACTAGCTAACGCACATTAGTTAAAGCGGCTAAATCTCGGCACAAATTCACGCACAGGTAATTTCACACAATAATAGCGACGTTCTGACTCAGTAGAACCTGAAATTGACAGGAGATTTTAGGCGGGAATTTGAGAGAAAAGCGGACACGGAATCTTAATAAATACTTTAATTAGGGTTGGTGTCCACTTTTTAATTAAATTAGCAGTTTCAATTAATATTAGAAAATTGTCAGGTAACCAATTTTACAATATCCTGCACTATCTCTAGTTGTATAAATCTTCACCTTTCTCCCAGATGCTTGAGCTGCTAACAACACACTTAAAAAGAATCATAATTATCGTTGTGTTCATTAATATAATCCCAATCATGTTCATTCTGACACAACTTATATCTCTCTTTTAACACAACTCGAAGGTCCATATTACCTCCACCTGTAATGTGAATAGACTCAACATGGCCCTCATAGTTCGCTACCCAGTTTGCAAAACTAAACGGCGAATATAAGGTTAGTGTTGCTAAAACAAATAATAAAACCTTCATTATAATTCCTTAAAATTTACACGTGTGGATTTAATACTTCATTAGTTGAACGCTGTTAAATCCATATATAGCGTGAGCTTGATTCCCATTAATGCTTGGCATTATTCTAGTCTGATGTTGACAATTACTTCTGTTAAGCCTCCCCCTCAAAAGGCTAATTGAGTAATAAACATAATAAAAATCATATATTTTTATTATGTTTAGTTATGAATTAAAAGATACTAATTAACTTACAAGTTATTGCAGCATGGCCTCTAGCTGTTTTCTTCGGTGTATCTACATTGTAGATAACATCAACAGTCTTATCCGCCATGTAATTTGCTAGTGCAGATGAAAACAAAGCTTCATCTTCAAAGCTTATGTATAAACTATTTTTACTGCAGCTATTCCCCATACTTTTAAGATTAGAAATAGCTTTTCATCTTAATTCCTGTATTTATTGTTTATATCACCTAATAGATCATTACTTCACTAGTTAACATGATTAGTAAAAATAAAAAAGCAAGCTTACCTATCGTAAGCTTGCTTTTAAGACCTAAATTATATTAAATTGAACTTGCAATACTCTTCTAATTGCTTTTCTGTCAAGCTTCCAAGCGATTTTTTGATTTTTTCACACTTATTAATTAATAAGTCTGCAGGTTTATCTTTTGATAGCTCTATTTTCGACAGTAACGATAAAGTATCTTTCTCCGCTACTCTAATATAACTTACATAGGAATCATTTTTATAATTAGTTGTCATACCCAATATTATATTGGATGCTGGATGTTCTCGCTCATCAATAATTTCTCTCATAATTGGATCTATGCCATAAAACTCAGCGGCTTTAGGATTAATCAATCCATATATAGGTCCCATAGTATCATCTATATATTGTTCAACGGTCAGTCCTTTAAGGTTCTCATCAGAGATTTCAACTTTGAAATTAAAGATGTATATATTATACTCCGAATAAAACTCCGCCCCTTCAAAACAAATTGTTTTACTTTTATCCTGACAACTAAAGGCCTTTAGCAAATGTTCTTGTTTCACATTAATACTTTCAGCATAAGAATAATGGCACAAAGTCAATAATACTAATATAAGAATTCTTACCATTTTGATATTATCCCTTGATATTTTGATGGGGGTGAAATTGAAGCGTTAGTAACACTTGGTTGGGGGCCTGCATCGCGAACATTTCTTGTTTCTTCTTCCCTATCAATTTCAGTTGTATATGATACTCGACGACCTGTTTTCACACGTTCTCCCGTTATATGTGTCTCATTTGTTGAAGAAAAATGCTTCGCTTTTTGACTATAAACGTCATATGTTCGAGTTATTGTTGTAACAACATCAACTTTAACAGTTTGATTTGCTTTTATAACCGTTACAGTTCCATTGACAGTAAGTTGCCCAATAGCTCCAAGGGTGACTGTTGCAATACCTTGCGCCACTTCTGATACTGAATCTGTAAACTCAGTATTATGCCTTGGCTGATTAGCTTGTACTTCAGTAGTAACATTCAGACTTTGCTCAACATCCTCTGCTAATTCTATTGTTTCAACTCTACCATCAATTATACCTGGTCGATATTTTCCATTCCGATTAACATATCCTTCAAACTCCTGTTCATCATCAGCAACAAATTTTCCACCTCGATATTGCTGGTAACCTACATCATCAACTGTTTCTGTTGATTCGCTCCCATCGTTTTTCGAATTCCTTCGATTTAGAGCACCATTCTGCTTTCCATTATTACAACCTTTTTTACTATCTTCACCAGATTCTCCTGCATCGCCAGTATTCACATCACAACTTTCACCAAACATATGCCCAGTCGGATCAATATACTTCATTGGATTATTCATAACATAACTATAGCGGTTAAAGCTATTTGTTCTATACGGAGATTGAATTATTGGGTCAGCACTCAAGAATCGGCCAAGCTCTTCGTCATACACCCTGCCGTTCATATGGATCATACCCACTTCTTTCAAGTGTTCATGTCCGGTGAATCCGCGGTTAGTCAGTGTAAACTGGAGCAGGTTGCTTGCGTTGCTTTCATCGTCCCATTGCACCTTACGCGCTTTACCCCAAGGGTCAAAACTGCGGCGCTCGACAATGATGCCAAAGCCATCCGTGATCAGGTCAATAGAGCCCAACGCGTCATAGTGCAGGTAGCGGATCTGGCGATCACTAGGCTTATCCGCGCTATCGTGCTGGGTAATATTCAGCGCAATCAGCTTGCCATCGGCATAGATGTACTGCTTATGCTCAACTTCACCTGTTTTCAGGTCTTTAACCTGCTCATAGAGCTTGTCGAAGTACAGGGTTTCCTTGCCTGTGCTGTCTTTACGATAGTAGCGCTGATGGTTAGCATCATACTCAAACTCAACCGTATGACCATTGCGGGTGATCTTGGTGGGTTTGTTGAAGCTGCTCCACTCCAATGAACGTTCGACTACTTTCTTGGTTGTACCCGTTTCCCCCTTCAGCAAGTTACCGACATTATCATAGGTAAAGGTTATCCCGTTGGCTTTGGAAACCGCATGAGGCCCTGCCCCTCCATACTGATAACTGCCAATATCGGTTTTATTTTCCAGGTTGCCCAGCTTATCGTAGTCGTAGCTAAACCGACGGTTAAAGTCAGGGTTATTCGGCCCATGTCGATCTGCACGGTCGAGCATAGGAACAGACGCTTTCAGCCTGTCCAGCGCATCGTATTCGAAGCGTTCGCTAATGCCCAACTCAAGATCATCACGCCGGGTGACGTTGTTGTTGGCGTCGTAGGCGTAGCGCAGGTAACGCACGTTCTGACCCGCCTTCAGGTTCAGGTGGTTGCGATGGCTGACAACGCTGCTGGCCCGGTGGGTCGCAATAACATTGGGACGTCCCGTTGCCGGGTTGTGGACGTAGCTATTGACCAGGCCGTTCCCCAGGGTTTCGGCCAGGGTATGGTCATAGGCATCGGTACTCTGCCGCTGCCAGTAGAAGATATAACTGTCGTCTTCCGCCGCCTTGCCCAGCTCGATCTGCGTCAGTACCGTCTCGAGGTGGTCGGCCTGACTGACCCGCTGGTTATTGGTACAATGCCGCCGCTGCGTTAAGTGGTTCCCCGCTAGACGGTTGGCATCATCGCAGTACAGCCCGGAAAGGTCACCGACCTGCTCGGCCAGCGATGTCAGTTGCTCGGCCAGTCGATAATAGTACTGGTAGCGGGTTGCCGAGATCTCTGCTGCAAGGCTAAGCTCCTCAGAGGTATAGATCAGTTCCTTGCGGACATCGCCGCCGACGGTAGCGGCATACACATCGTCACTGTCGATCAGATCGAGGGAGCCGTTACGGTCATAGTCTCTCAGCAGCCACTCTTCAGGCCGGGTGAGACCGAGACTCTTGAATGTCTGGGCACTGATCTTGTGAACCGTCGACTCGAACAGCACGCGTCCGGGGGCCGAGCCAGCCCGGCGGCTGGAGATCTTGAAGTATTGCTTGAGGTCGATATCCAGCGGGATCGTGACATCGTCGTGTAGCGCCACCCAGGCAGCGGCCTGAAGGTAGCACTCGCCGTTGGCGGCACAATACTTCTTGTAACGGTTGGCGCCTTTGAGCAGTCGGGCAGACTGGCTGTCCAGGTTATGAAGGTCAATCTCCCTGTTGGCATAGTTGCCGGCCTGCTGCTTGAAGAAAGACTCTTTTACCGCATACTCCTCGGCCTTGGCCAGGTATGCCCGGGCCTGTGCCAGCGCGGCCTCGACCAGTTTTTGCACATCCCCCTTGAAACTTTCGCTCTTGAAGACATCATCGGCATAGTCCTTGGGGCTGCGCACCGCAGCCTGGTAGCCGTATGGGTTGTACAGGTACTCCAGCTTGAGACCGTTCGGGCGAATCTCGGTGGCGACCCTCTCTAGCCCGTCGTAGGTATATCGGGTGAGCAGTTGCTGCCCCTTGGCATTGATACGCACCTCTTTGACCTGGCCGAGATCGTTATAGTAGAACTCGCGCCGGGAGCCGTGGCCGGTAACATAAGACAGCAATCCGACCCCTTTCTTCCGCTCGTCATAGACCCAGGACGAAGTATGGTTGCCCTGGCGCTCAGCCGTCTTCCGGCCGACGCTGTCATAGCGGATGTGCGTCTCGACGCCGTTGGCGTCCCGCTTGTACGTCAGCTCGCTGAAGACATTGTAGTTATATGTCCATACCCCCATATCGGGATCCTTGAGGTATGTCCGGTTGCCGAGGTTGTCGTAGCGTATTTCAGTAACATGCCCGGCTGCGTCCCTTGTCTCCCTGAGCTTTCCGTCGGGGTAGTTGACGTAGGTCTGCGACGCACCCAACGGCTCTACGGTCGCGGTAATATGGCCCAGCAGGTTATAGTAAATGCGCTTTTTGTTGCCCTTGGCATCTATCAGGATCGTCTCCAGTCCGTCGTACAGCGTCCTGCTCTTCACGGGCTGGCCGTTTGCAGACGGCTCGGTCTTGGAGATCTCCCGGTCGCGTTCGTCATAGCCAAAATAGACCGTCGGCAACGGGTTAATCTGGGTATCGGGACGCTTGAAGCTCGGCCGGGTGACGGCAACCTTGCGGCCGTCCTTGTCCCACCGGCTGTCCCGGTATACCCAGCGCCCGTCAAAGGCCTGGTGCATGCTGCGGATTTCACGGCCCGCAAAATCATAATGGGTAACCGCCGTGTAGACGCCCCCCTTGCCGTTGGCCATATTGGCAATCACACAGCTGGTCGTCCTGGCGGTACTTTCCGGGCAGGCCCTGCCTAAGCGGTATTGATAAGCTGTATTGTCCTTGCCCTTGCTGCCCGGCGGGTTTTCGTTCTGGAGACGCCCGAACCCGTCATAGTCAAAAACCGTCAGCCTGCCCTTGACCGGGCTGACCGTCCTGTTGACCAGGCCGAACCGGCCGTCATACTCATATCGGGTCTCGTGGCCTTCCCCGTTGGTGATCGACTTCGGGAACAGCCCGTCCCCGTCATAGACCGTCGTAGTCGTACGCGCTGTCGTTCCGGTACCCGTACCCGACACCTGCTCGGTGAGGGGGTTTCCGAAGCGGTCATAGGTGTAAGATGTCACCACCTGCTTGCTGGTGTTGCCAAGATTGGCATCCCCTGCCTCGTATTGCTGCGGCTTCAGTACGGAGCTTGATAACAGCCCGTTCGGGGTATAGCTGAAGGTATTGGCGACAGTACGCGTGAAATTGCCCTCAGAGACGGTCTGGCGCGTGCTGGTCGGGGCACTGACTTTCCAGTAGTTATCGCCGGACTCGGTAATGAGCGAGGTCACCGTTTTTCTGGCGTTCACCAGCTCGGGTTTGCCGTCGCCGTTTGTATCCCTCACGACAAGGCTGCCGCACGATGTATTGTGAACCGAGTTATACTCTTTTGCAGTAACGGGGATTAATTCGGCTCTGTCGATCACTGTCACCCCGTTCGCGCCGGTCGTAGGGTGGGTCATTAGCCTGTAGTACTCCCGGTAACGCTTTGTGATCAGGGGAGTACTGACATCACCGTGGATCAGCACAAACTGGTCTATCGGCTTGACGTATTTCCCCCCGTCCGGGGTGCACTTGACCTGAAAGCTGTCATAATCGTCAAAAAACGACGGTTTTTCTGAGGTGTCAATGTTAATGATCGTGTTGATTTTATTGGTGCCGCGGCTCAGATACGCATTCTCAGCGGTTCGGGTTACCTTTCCGGCCCCGGCAAGCTGACTGGTCAGGGTGTCTTTCTGGGTTAAAATATTACCGAAGGCATCATAGGTATAGGCGGATACCGTCTGTTTTTCGATCCGGGCGCGGCTGTCATATGCAATCTGCGTCTTCCCGTTCAGGGTAACCGAGTAGTACTTGGCCCTGAAGCCTTTGTGTTCCTTGCGGGTATACTGGTAGCTGGTTTTAACGTAGCGACTGTCGTTTCGGTAGGTTGTCTGTTCCCTGATTTTCCCGGCCAGGATCGGATCCCGCTGTTCAAATTTTGTCACCGTTTTCTCGGTATTCAGGCCGTGGCGGATCCGGTCAATTTGTTTAAAACCCAGGAAGCCCTCGCCCCGGAGGTGAGACTTGGCCCCATAGTACTTGAACGATGTCTTGACGTCGTCATAACCCAGGGGCTTGGTGACATACTGCGAGACAACGTACTTGGTCGGTGTCGTGTTGACGATCGGGTACTGGTGATAGGGCTCCTGCTTATGGACACTGCTTACCAGCGGCGCATAGGAGACCACATAGCTGACGCCATACTCGCCAATCGTATTTATTTTATCCTGCGCAAAAGGCTTGCTGCGCTTGACGTTGGCCCCGTCGATATTGTCCGGCCAGCCATCAGAATTGACATCAGCAATGCTGACCCCGCCTTTACTATTGGTATTGCGAACAATTTCTAGTTGGGAGTAGCCACTAGTGCCTTGGCGGGTATTCGAGAAAATCCCGCCCTTGTTGATAAAGGCTTGGTCTGCATAGACAATGTCCGGTAGGCCGTCGGCATTGATATCAGTAACGGTTGTTTCTTCAGGCGAGAAATAATGATAATACCGATAACAGGTGTCACCATGACAGCCGTATCTTTCGCGGTCTAATTGCGTTTTATATTTTACGGAAAGATTATCACCAATACGTTGGAACTCTTTTCCTGTAAAGTAATACGTCTTTAATTCGTTTGTTATCTCCCCGTCGATAGTACCAGCTTTAGATACTCTCCAACTGGCCAACAGGTCCTGGTAGCCGTCGTTGTTGAAGTCAGCTACCAGCAACAATCGGTTGTTACCCTTAAACACGGTCTGTATTTTTTTGCCCGATTTATAATAATCCAGCGTACCATTGGAATATTTCAGGTACTCATCCGTCTTGCCGTCACCGTTGATGTCATGATAAGTACACCCCGCGCACTGAGGCTCGATGGAATAGGTTCCATTACCATTTTTGTCTATCGGGTATTTATCCGATCTCGCCCATGGGTACGCCTTGGCACCACCCGTATAAAATTCAGCGTAACGCCCTTTTCCCGCTGGATAGGCGAAATAAGACCCGGGGGACGAGGGGGTATAACAGAAGAGACGGAAGTAAGGCGCATTGTTGGCGGCCCAGTCTGCGACGGTAAAGTCATAACACGCGGCGTTTTTGTTACTGGAGTTGATGTGCTTCCAGCCGGAGGCCTTTCGTTTAGCATCGGAGTTCTGGACAACCGTTTGCTGGTCTTTGCTGAGCGCAAAAATCTCTATATTCCCGTCACGTTCCAGATCGTACAATTTCGTTTTCTTCGCGTCATAAGGGAATATCTTGGCCTTGCCGCTGAATACCGGTTTTTCCCGGGCCTGCCAGCCAAGGGATACCGGGGTACTGCACGCCCCCTGGACACACTGCGTCACCGAGGTTATTAGCGAGCGCCCGGTCCCGGCTGAATAGGTATACGCCAGCTTATAGGTCGCGATCTCTGCGCCGCCTTGTGCCCGGCTCGTGATCGACTTGATACGGTAGTTGTTGTTTATCCGGCTGCCGGCCAGGTAGCTAAAACGGGGATCTTTTCTCCCTTCATAGGCAATGCTGACACTGCCGCCGGTATAGCGCACGGCTGCCAGCCGGTGAATACCGTTTTTTTCGTCCTCGGTGTACTCGTAGCTGATATCATTCTTTTTTGTAATATCAAGCGACTTGCTAAGCGCCCACTTGTAAATACTGATCTTTCCCGGAAGCTCAGCCCGAGAGTCCTGGCTTTTGCCGTATTCGTATACCCCCCCGTCCTTTGACCAGACCTTGAAATAGGACGGCCCGTTGCCCAGGCGGCCATACGACACAATTTTTCGGTAGTCATTATTCCGGGTACGGTACTCGGTCGCATTCTCGCCGGGCTTCCCTGTTACGGCAATCAGGCGCTTGCCGTCGAGACAAAAACGGTCGTCATCGTCAAAGTTAACGCCTCCCCAATGACCGTCAATCGACAAATTCTTGCCGCAGCGGTAAATCGAAGACATTCCCTGCAGCTGCCAGCCGACACCGGCGATACCATTGGGATTATCGCTCGAATAGGCGAGCTGAAATGACGGGGCATGCCCTGCACGGCCGGGGGCCACCTGTATCGGGATCTGATAATCGACCTGGCCACCGTTTATATCAAAGTCCCCTTTCAGCATGACCATAGTGGCATCAGCCTGATAGGGGAGCAGTACCCCCAGGGACAAGATTGACAACAAACGCTTTAGATTATTATTGTTATATCGCTTCACGGCTTAACTCTCCCCTTGTGGCGCCAGACTCATCGCCTCGATACGCGCTCGTAGATCATCCATTTCCTTTTTAGCCTCGACGGGTACCGATGTCTCGTCGTCCGCGTTTAACAGCCCATCGGGGAAAATATCTTCCCCCTCATGAACGGGAGGCTGGTAGGACTTCGCCAGGACCTGCTGCAGCTGTTTCACGGGGGCCGGGTATTCAAAATTCTCACTGACTGTCTTTGGCTGCGGTTGGCCGTTAGTTTTTCCTGTTTCAGCGGCCTCGGGGATTTCCCTGACCGCGGCGTCTTGCCGCCATAAATAGAGGTTCGTCATTGCTAAAGCGGAGATAGCAACGAGCCCATAAAATAGATATTTGTATTTCACGCACTCTTCCTGCCCAATAAAATGAAATAATTCAAGATAGGTAGCCAAGCGTATGCTTAATAAGGTACGAACGCTTTCTACTGCCGCAACGACGTTGCCTGATAGGACAATGCCATTACGGAACGTTTCAAGTGGCCTCGTGAGCAACCCGAAGGAGAGGAATCCGGGGTGCGTTATCCGAGGTTTAACGCCATTGTTTTCCGTGTTTTTCTCTGACCGCGCCCTCAGGCGTAATCGGCCCCCTTTCATCTGTACGCCTTTAACCGGGGGGTAAACCCCAAAGCATTGATACTTGCCTCCGATCCCAAGCTGATTGTTGCCGTCGAGTAGCCACAAGAATACGCAGGTGCAGGCACTGACTGCACACCGATAAGAAATAACAGATTAGGTATGACACGGCCTGTCAGCCTGATAAAACAACTCTCCGAATCACCGGTGAACCGCTATAATCAGGCATCGGTGCCAGTCAATTTTGTACGGGATCGGAGCCACTGCTGTGCTCACCGCTCGATAACAACCGTCGAGACAAGAGGATTATCAAAAACACCACATTGATCATCCACGACAACCACCTTAACGGTTTTCTGTGTTGTCAGTGCGGTCAACAAAATAGAGAGCGCCGTTTTGTAATCATAAGGGTGAGAGACCTCATAATAATCAGACTTAGAACAACGAGGAGGCTTAGTATATTTCCCCCCTTCTATCTTGAATACAACTCGCTCTTTATCATGGGCACTCCACACCTCGGTAACATGCAAGTTGCTGTGCCAGCTACCGCCAGCAGCTGCAATTTGTGAAAACAATATAAAAAAAGAAGCGATTATTAACTTATTCATTCTTATTAACCTTAAAGTTAGTATTTCATATATAAATAAAAGAGAACTCAAATCCCCACCTTTTCATCTATCAATTAGTAGAGCCGTTTATTACTTATTATGAGCTTATTATCATACAAATAATACTACGCTAGGGCGTACCGTATATGAATCCCAAACACGCTACCGCCCCAGAAATAAATCTAGTCATAGGTGAAAATTGAATAGCATTAGAGTATATATTCCAATTCATCTATTAAAAATAGTTATACCTATTAGAATGTGATATAAATCATAAACTTGAACAATATTTAAGCGCGCAATGAGATGATTGATTTAGATGGATGAGCTCTCACAACGCCCAGAAAACTAGTCATAGCAGTAAAATAGAGATCTGAGGTACTGACTGAATTAACATATCGAACTGTACTCTTCACACCATGAGTACAGCGGCTATCATTAGTACTCAGCATTGACTCCAACTAGTTGGACATGGTGCCCCTTTCACTGATTAGAATATTATGCAGGGCGTCAAATGACGATATTGTTCTTCGCAGCCACCTCTGCTCCGTGGTCATTCATGTTTTAGCAATCGAATCTTGTAGCTGGTTATTAGCCAGCCAATAGATAGGTACTATCAACAGCAACGAAACTGACAGGCGGACACCGCCCCTAATAAATGATTTTAATTAGGGCTTGTGTCCACCTCTGGCCACTCAATCACCGGTTATCGCAGGAAATCAGTCAATACTGCATATACACATATTGCTAATGACACCATATTCTGCTTCTTTGTAAGCGCTCCATGATCACCACATTCAAATAACCCTACAGTGCACTTATCATCATATTTCCCTTAATGAATCGGAGATA